>NZ_JBIVLA010000002.1:0-1523851 GCF_044751065.1 Streptomyces sp. NPDC088746 | reverse complement strand
TTCCGACTCTATCAGACTCTTTCGTGTCCGATTCCCGGCCGAAGCGGGTTCCTGCTCAATCGCTTTCCAGTTCTTCGCTTTCGCGTTTCCCTTTCCGGCGGTTCCAACTTTACCAGACTCTTTTCCGTTCCGTTTCCGGTCCGAATTTGATTCCGGTGGCCTGTGGAGTGGCCTTTGCCTTTCGGCGCATCCGACTTTATCAGAGATTCTGAGTCGGATTTCCCGCCTCCTCGAAGGGCTCCCGGCGCACATGTGCTCGAGGGGCTTCCCGTTCAGGCGGAATGGCAAACGTACTGGAGCGGGGCGCCCCGATGCAAATCGGGGCGCCCCGCTCCTGGTTGGCGGCCTGCCGGCGGTCTGCCTGCGACCGCCGGCGGCCGTCCGGGTCAGACCTCGACGACGACCGGAAGGATCATCGGACGCCGACGGTAGGTGTCCGACACCCACTTGCCCACCGTGCGCCGGACCAGCTGCTGGAGCTGGTGGGGCTCCATCACGCCGTCCTGCGCCGACTTGTTGAGGGCTTCCTCGACCTTGGGCACCACCGCGGTGAACGCGCTGTCGTCGATGCCGGAGCCGCGGGCCTGGATGTGAGGGCCGCCGACGATCTTGCCGGACGAGCTGTCGACCACGATGAAGACCGAAATGATCCCCTCGTCTCCGAGGATCCGGCGGTCCTTGAGGGAGGTCTCCGTGACATCGCCGACCGAGAGGCCGTCGACGTACACGTAGCCGGCCTGGACCTTGCCGACGATCTTCGCCTTGCCGTCGACGAGGTCGACGACGACGCCGTCCTCGGCGATGACGATGTGGTCCTTCGGCACGCCGGTCAGCGCACCCAGCTCGGCGTTGGCCCTGAGGTGGCGCCATTCGCCGTGCACCGGCATCAGGTTCTTCGGCTTGCAGATGTTGTAGAAGTACAGCAGCTCGCCGGCCGAGGCGTGGCCCGAGACGTGGACCTTGGCGTTGCCCTTGTGGACGACGTTCGCGCCCCAGCGGGTCAGGCCGTTGATCACGCGGTAGACCGCGTTCTCGTTGCCCGGGATCAGTGACGACGCCAGGATCACCGTGTCGCCCGGAACGATCCGGATCTGGTGGTCACGGTTGGCCATGCGGGAGAGGGCCGCCATCGGCTCGCCCTGGGAGCCCGTGCAGACCAGCACGACCTCGTCGTCGGGCAGGTCGTCGAGGGTCTTGACGTCGACGACCAGACCGGCGGGCACCTTCAGATAGCCCAGATCGCGGGCGATCCCCATGTTGCGGACCATGGAGCGTCCGACGAAGGCGACCCTGCGGCCGTACTCGTGGGCGGCGTCCAGGATCTGCTGGATGCGGTGGACGTGGCTGGCGAAGCTGGCCACGATGATGCGCTTCTGCGCGTTGGCGAAGACCGTACGCAGGACGTTGGAGATGTCCCGCTCCGGCGGGACGAAACCGGGGACCTCCGCGTTCGTCGAGTCGGAGAGAAGAAGGTCGATGCCTTCCTCGCTCAGCCTGGCGAAGGCGTGCAGGTCGGTGAGACGGCCGTCCAGCGGCAGCTGGTCCATCTTGAAGTCACCGGTCGCGACGGCCATGCCCGCGGGGGTGCGGATGGCGACGGCGAGAGCGTCCGGGATGGAGTGGTTGACCGCGATGAACTCGCAGTCGAACACGCCGATGCGCTCGCGCTGCCCCTCGGTCACCTCGAGGGTGTAGGGGCGGATCCGGTGCTCCTGGAGCTTGGCCTCGATGAGCGCGAGGGTCAGCTTGGAGCCGATGAGCGGGATGTCCGGCTTCAGGCGGAGCAGGTAGGGGACACCGCCGATGTGGTCCTCGTGGCCGTGCGTGAGGACGATGCCCTCGACGTCGTCCAGGCGGTCCCGGATGGTGGTGAAGTCCGGAAGGATCAGGTCGATGCCGGGCTGCTCCTCCTCCGGGAAGAGCACACCGCAGTCGACGATGAGCAGGCGGCCGCCGTACTCGAAGACCGTCATGTTGCGGCCGATCTCGCCCAGGCCGCCCAGCGGGGTGACCCGGAGGCCGCCCTTGGGGAGCTTCGGCGGGGTACCGAGTTCAGGATGCGGATGACTCAAAAGACTCTCCTTACCACGCGCGCCACGTACCGCTGAGGGCACGTGGCGCGCATGTCATTCGTGCACTTGCTGTTGTCAGGTGGTGTTTCCGCCGCGAGTGTCCTCGCGTATTCAGTTGTGAAGTCCGTGGTTAGAGCTGTACCCCACCGGCAGCCAGATCGATCTTGAGCTGGGCCGTCTCCTGGGCGGTGAGTTCCACCAGAGGGAGGCGCAGCGGGCCGGCGGGCAGGCCCTGCAGGGTGAGCGCGGCCTTGGTGGTGATCACGCCCTGGGTGCGGAACATCCCGGTGAAGACCGGGAGCAGCTTCTGGTGGATCTCCGTGGCCTTCTGCACGTCACCGCCGAGGTGGGCCTCGATGAGCGCGCGCAGCTCCGGGGTGACCACATGGCCGACGACGGAGACGAAGCCGACCGCGCCGACCGAGAGCAGCGGGAGGTTGAGCATGTCGTCGCCGGAGTACCAGGCGAGGCCGGACTGGGCGATGGCCCAGCTGGAACGGCCCAGATCTCCCTTGGCGTCCTTGTTGGCGACGATCCTGGGGTGTTCGGCGAGGCGTACGAGCGTCTCTGTGTCGATCGGCACACCGCTGCGGCCCGGGATGTCGTACAGCATGACCGGGAGCTCGGTGGAGTCCGCGATGGCGCCGAAGTGGCGGAGGAGGCCCTCCTGCGGCGGCTTGTTGTAGTACGGCGTGACCGCGAGGAGGCCGTGGGCACCGCTGCGCTCGGCGGTGCGGGCCAGCTCGATGCTGTGCCGCGTGTCGTTGGTGCCGACGCCGGCGACGACGTGGGCCCGGTCTCCTACAGCTTCCAGCACAGCCCGTACGAGCTGGTCTTTCTCCGCGTCGCTGGTGGTCGGGGACTCGCCCGTGGTGCCGTTGACGACCAGGCCGTCGTTGCCTGCGTCCACCAGATGGGCGGCGAGCCGCTGGGCGCCGTCGAGGTCGAGTGCGCCGTCCGCCGTGAACGGCGTGACCATAGCGGTGAGGACCCTCCCGAAGGGGGTCTGCGGAGTGGAGATCGGAGCCATGGGTAACACGCTACTCGTTGCTCGGAGCGCCGCGCTCCCTCGGGGGACGAGGAAGAGGAGCCCGGCACTGCCTGCTCGGGGGTTCAAGCAGTGCCGGGTCCGTTTGATCAGCCTAGATGAACTTCACGAAACGCCGCAATACGGACACCGCCTACGGGGCTACCCGTCCGTTTTTGTTGAAGGCGGCATGAGTGAGCGGCATCAGGTTCTGCCAGTGCTGTTCCATCTGCTCGCCGACCATTTCGATCTCGCGCTGCGGGAAGGACGGCACCTTCGCCAGTTCGTGCTGTGTGCGCAGGCCGAGGAAGTGCATCAGCGAGCGGGCGTTGCAGGTGGCGTACATCGTGGAGAACAGTCCGACGGGGAGCACCGCCCGGGCGACCTCGCGGGCGACCCCGGCGGCGAGCATCTCCTGGTAGGCGTCGTACGCCTGGCGGTACGAGGCCTCCATGGCGCGGCTGGTGAGCTCGTGCTGCTCCGGGGTTCCCTCGACGAATTCGTACTTGCCGGGGCGGCCCTGCTGGATGAGCTTGCGGGACTCGCCCGGGACGTAGAAGACCGGCTCGAGCTCCCTGTAACGGCCCGATTCCTCGTTGTACGACCAGCCGACGCGGTGCCGCATGAACTCACGGAACACGAAGATCGGGGCGCTGATGAAGAAGGTCATCGAGTTGTGCTCGAACGGGCTGCCGTGCCGGTCCCGCATCAGGTAATTGATGAGCCCCTTGGAGCGCTCGGGGTCCTTGGCGACCTCTTCCAGGGACTGCTCCCCTGCCGTCGACACGCGGGCTGCGAACAGCACATCGGAGTCGCCGGCAGCTGATTTCACCAGGTCAACGGTGACATCGCTGCGGAAGTGGGCCTTCGTGGGCTCGGGGGTGTCGGTCACCGGCGGGGGTCCTTCCAATGGCGTCGCTCGGGCGGCGTCCACTCTACGGGCCCCGGGGACGGCCTCCGTCAGCGGGAAATTTTGGATGTGTTCGGCGATTCGGGGCACCGATGAGGCCTCTCGTACGTCTGACTCATTAGCAGCACCCGTCACAGAGTTCAAGGAGAGCTTCCTCATGTTCCGCCGGCGTGAATCCGTCCCGTTCTCGTTCGTTGCCGAGGCCGACCGGTTCCGCAGTAATGTCACTCCTCCTCCCCGCCGGCGCGCCACGCGCTCCCAGCTGGCCGCTCATTCCCTCGTAGGGCTGACCCTGATCGCCGGCTTCGCCGGTTCGCTGCTCTTCGGCCTGCCCGCTCTCGACACCGACCGGACGCCGTCGCACAGCCAGACGTCCGAGGCCGCGCAGCACCGCTGACCCGTACGGGCCCCCTGGGGTGGTCGGCCGGGGGGCTGCTCGGTAGCCTCACCAGGCACAGCAATCGAGCGTGCTTGTGAGTGAGGATCAGTCGTGCCCCTGCCCTTCCTAACGGCCGACCGCGTATTCGACGCGGAAGCGGAGGACATCGCGCTGCCGTTCGACGACCACGACAGGTGGCGGCGGCCCTACCGCCCCGGCCCGTGGCGGGTCGCGGCGGCAGCCACCCTGCTGCTGCTGGCGTCCTTCGTCCTGCTGGCCGCGATGATCATCACGTTCGCCGGATCGCTCTCCGGCGCCGGCGTGTGTTTCGTGCTCGCCGCCGTGGTGATCGCGTGTGCGCTGCGGCTGCTCCGGGTCGGTGCCTGGGTGAGCCGGCACGGCGTACGCCGGGTGGGCTTCTTCCTCACGACCACTGTCCGGTGGGCCGACGCCGCGGCCGTGCGCACGGTGCAGCAGCCGGTCAAGTGGCTCGGTCTCCCGCGCACCGTCCAGGGGCAGGCCCTGATCGTGGTGCGTAGGGGCGGCGAGCCGCTGGCGCCGCTGGTCACCGACCACAACGCGGACTTCCTGGCCCGCGCCGAGGCGTTCGAGCGTGCCACGGACTCCATCGAGGCCTGGGGCGACGAATACCGCACTCCCTGACCCGAAGGCCCCTCACGGGGCCGCCAGGACACCTCACACAAGCCGGTACGGCGCCCGTCAGGCGCGTACCGGCTTGTTCATGTGCAGGGCGATGGCGCGCTGCATCGCCTTGCGGGCGCGTGGGGTGTCCCTCGCGTCCTGGTAGGCCACCGCCAGCCGGAACCAGCAGCGCCAGTCGTCCGGGCTGTCCTCGGTCTCCTCCCGGCGCCGCGCGAAGACGGCGTCGGCGGAGTCGCGGTCGATACGCCCGGAGGGGGTGCGCACCAGCTCGTCGACGGGGAGGCCGCCCTCCGCGTCCAGTTCGGCGGCCAGGGCGTTGGCCCTGCGTACGAACTGGGTGTTCTTCCAGAGGAACCAGATGCCGATCACCGGCAGGATCAGCACCGCCACGCCGAAGGTGACAGTGAGCAGCGTGCCGTGCTCGATGAGCAGGACGCCGCGGCTGCCGGCCAGGACGAAGTAGAAGACCAGTACGACGGCGGTGACGGCGTAGGTGAGCTTTGCGCGCATGGGTGGGGCCCAGTCAGTTCAGGTCGAGGAAGTGTTCCAGGCCGAAGGTGAGGCCGGGAGTGGTCACCACGCGGCGGGTGCCGAGCAGGATGCCCGGCATGAAGCTGCTGTGGTGCAGCGAGTCATGGCGCAGGGTGAGGGTCTCGCCCTCACCGCCCAGCAGGACCTCCTGGTGGGCGAGGAGGCCGCGGAGCCGGACCGAGTGGACCGGGACCCCGTCGACGTCCGCACCGCGCGCTCCGTCCAGCGCCGTGGCGGTGGCGTCGGGCTGCAGCGCCGCCCCGGCCTTCTCGCGGGCCGCCGCGATGAGCTGGGCGGTGCGGGTGGCCGTGCCGGAGGGCGCGTCCGCCTTGTTCGGGTGGTGCAGCTCGATGACCTCGACGGATTCGAAGTAGCGGGCGGCCTGCTCCGCGAACTTCATCGTGAGGACCGCGCCGATGGAGAAGTTCGGCGCGATGAGCACACCGGTCTCCGGGGAGGCGGAGAGCCAGGTGTTCAGCTGCGCGAGCCGTTCGTCGGTCCAGCCCGTGGTGCCGACGACCGCGTGGATCCCGTGCCGGACGCAGAAGTCGAGGTTGTCCATCACCGACGCGGGTGTGGTCAGCTCGACGACCGCCTGGGCGCCGCTGTCCGTGAGGGCCTCCAGCGAGTCGCCGCGGCCGAGCGCGGCCACCAGCTCCATGTCGTCGGCGGCCTCCACGGCTCGTACAGCCTCGGAACCGATGCGTCCCTTGGCGCCGAGAACGGCCACGCGCAGCTTGCTCATGTGCTCTTTTTCCTTAAGGGGATTAGGAGACGGCTTCCTGGAGGCGGTCCGCCTGCTTGTCCTTCAGAGGGCCGATGACCGAGAGCGAGGGCCGCTGTCCGAGGACGTCGGCCGCGACGGCCCGGACCTCGTCGGGGGTGACCGCCGCGATCTTCGCCAGCATGTCATCCACGGACATCTGTTCGCCCCAGCAGAGCTCGCTCTTGCCGATGCGGTTCATGAGCGCGCCCGTGTCCTCCAGGCCGAGGACGGTGGAACCGGCGAGCTGTCCGACGGCGCGGCTGATCTCCTCGTCACCGAGGCCGTGCGTGGCCGCGCGGTCGAGCTCGTCCCGGCAGATCTTGAGGACGTCGTGCACCTGGCTGGGGCGGCAGCCCGCGTACACACCGAAGAGCCCGCAGTCGGCGAAGCCCGAGGTGTACGAGTACACGCTGTAGGCCAGGCCGCGCTTCTCCCGTACCTCCTGGAACAGGCGGGAGCTCATGCCGCCGCCGAGCGCGGTGTTCAGGACGCCGAGCGCCCAGCGGCGCTCGTCGGTCCTGGCCAGGCCGGGCATGCCGAGGACGACGTGGGCCTGCTCGGTCTTGCGGTTCAGCAGTTCGACGCGGCCGGTGGCGCGCAGCGTGCGGGAGCCTTCGCGGGGCGCCGTGGGGACGGCGTCGGTGCGGCCCAGGGCGCCGGCGCGCTCGAACGCCTTGCGGACCTGTCGTACGACCGTGGCGTGGTCGACGTTGCCGGCGGCGGCGACGACGAGGTGCGTGGGGTCGTAGTGCTTCTTGTAGAAGCGGGCGATCTGGCCGCGGTTCAGGGCGTTGATCGTGTCCACGGTGCCGAGTACGGGGCGGCCCAGCGGGGTGTCGCCGAGCATCGTGTGCGCGAACAGGTCGTGCACGCAGTCGCCCGGGTCGTCCTCCGTCATCGCGATCTCCTCGAGGATGACGCCGCGCTCGGCGTCGACGTCCTCGGGGGCGATCAGGGAGCCGGTCAGCATGTCGCAGACGACATCGATGGCCAGCGGCAGATCCGTGTCCAGGACCCGCGCGTAGTAGCAGGTGTACTCCTTCGCCGTGAAGGCGTTCATCTCGCCGCCGACCGCGTCGATCGCGGACGAGATGTCGAGGGCACTGCGCTTGGCCGTGCCCTTGAAAAGGAGGTGTTCGAGGTAGTGCGTCGCGCCGTTCAGGGTGGGCGTCTCGTCGCGTGAACCGACGTTGGCCCAGATCCCGAAGGTGGCGGAGCGTACGGAGGGCAGCGTCTCGGTGACGACCCGGAGACCGCCCGGGAGGACCGTGCGGCGGACGGTGCCGATGCCGTTGCTGCCCTTGAGAAGCGTTTGGGTACGGGCGACGGCCCGCCCCTCCGAGGAGGGGCGGGCCGTCGTCACGGAACTACGGGACGTCACTTGTCGGTGTCGTCCTTCTTCTCGTCCTCTTCGCCCTCGATCACGGGGATGAGGGAGAGCTTGCCGCGGGAGTCGATCTCCGCGATCTCGACCTGGACCTTGGCGCCGACGCCGAGCACGTCCTCGACGTTCTCCACGCGCTTGCCACCGGCGAGCTTGCGGATCTGCGAGATGTGCAGCAGACCGTCCTTGCCGGGCATCAGGGAGACGAAGGCACCGAAGGTGGTGGTCTTGACGACCGTACCCAGGTAGCGCTCGCCGACCTCCGGCATGGTCGGGTTGGCGATGGCGTTGATCGTGGCGCGGGCGGCCTCGGCCTGGGAGCCCTGCTGGGCACCGATGTAGATGGTGCCGTCGTCCTCGATCGTGATGTCGGCGCCGGTGTCCTCCTGGATCTGGTTGATCATCTTGCCCTTGGGGCCGATGACCTCACCGATCTTGTCCACCGGGATCTTGACGGTGATGATCCGCGGGGCGTTCGGGGACATCTCGTCCGGGACGTCGATGGCCTCGTTCATGACGTCCAGGATGTGCAGACGCGCGTCACGGGCCTGCTTCAGCGCGGCGGCCAGGACCGAGGCGGGGATGCCGTCGAGCTTGGTGTCGAGCTGGAGCGCGGTCACGAACTGCTTCGTGCCGGCGACCTTGAAGTCCATGTCGCCGAAGGCGTCCTCCGCACCGAGGATGTCGGTGAGGGCGACGTAGTGGGTCTTGCCGTCGATCTCCTGCGAGATCAGGCCCATGGCGATACCGGCGACTGCGGCCTTGAGGGGCACACCGGCGTTCAGCAGCGACATGGTGGAGGCGCAGACCGAGCCCATGGACGTCGAGCCGTTGGAGCCCAGCGCCTCGGAGACCTGGCGGATCGCGTAGGGGAACTCCTCGCGCGACGGCAGCACCGGCACGATGGCGCGCTCGGCGAGCGCGCCGTGGCCGATCTCGCGGCGCTTGGGCGAGCCCACGCGGCCGGTCTCACCGACGGAGTACGGCGGGAAGTTGTAGTTGTGCATGTAGCGCTTGCGGGTCACCGGGGAGAGGGTGTCCAGCTGCTGCTCCATGCGGAGCATGTTGAGGGTGGTGACGCCCAGGATCTGGGTCTCGCCACGCTCGAACAGCGCCGAGCCATGCACGCGCGGAATGGCCTCGACCTCGGCGGCGAGCGTACGGATGTCCGTGACGCCGCGGCCGTCGATGCGGACCTTGTCCTTGATGACGCGCTCGCGGACCAGCTTCTTGGTCAGCGCGCGGTAGGCACCGGAGATCTCCTTCTCGCGGCCCTCGAAGGCCGGGAGGAGCTTCTCGCCCGCGATCTCCTTGATGCGGTCGAGCTCCGCCTCGCGCTCCTGCTTGCCGGCGATGGTGAGCGCCTTGGCGAGCTCGGTGCTGACGGCCTTGGAGAGCGCCTCCAGGACGTCGTCCTGGTAGTCGAGGAAGACCGGGAACTCGCCGGTGGGCTTGGCGGCCTTGGCGGCGAGGTCGGACTGGGCCTTGCAGAGCGCCTTGATGAAGGGCTTCGAGGCTTCCAGACCGGCGGCGACGACCTCTTCGGTCGGGGCCTCGGCGCCGTCCTTGACGAGCTGGATGGTCTTCTCGGTGGCCTCGGCCTCGACCATCATGATCGCGACGTCGCCGTCCTCCAGGACGCGACCGGCGACGACCATGTCGAAGACGGCGTCCTCGAGCTCGGTGTGCGTCGGGAAGGCGACCCACTGGCCCTTGATCAGGGCGACGCGGGTGGCGCCGATCGGGCCGGAGAAGGGCAGGCCCGCCAGGATCGTGGACGCGGAGGCGGCGTTGATCGCGACCACGTCGTACAGGTGGTCGGGGTTGAGCGCCATGATCGTCTCGACGATCTGGATCTCGTTGCGCAGGCCCTTCTTGAAGGAGGGGCGCAGCGGGCGGTCGATCAGGCGGCAGGTGAGGATCGCGTCCTCGGAGGGCCGGCCCTCGCGGCGGAAGAAGGAGCCGGGGATCTTGCCGGCCGCGTACTGCCGCTCCTCGACGTCCACCGTGAGGGGGAAGAAGTCGAGGTTGTCCTTGGGCCGCTTGGAAGCGGTGGTGGCCGACAGCACCATGGTGTCGTCGTCCAGGTACGCGACGGCGGAGCCTGCGGCCTGCTTGGCCAGGCGGCCCGTCTCGAAGCGGATGGTGCGGGTGCCGAAGGTTCCGTTGTCGATAACGGCCTCGGCGTAGTGGGTCTCGTTCTCCACTAGTGATTTCTCCATACTCGTCGTCTTTCGTCCTGCCGCCCGTGTGGCGGAGGACGGTGCGGAGAAGCGCACCGTGTGTGCGGGGCCGGTCTTCGATCGAAGCTCCCGGGCGTTGTCCCGGGGGCCACTACCGAGGACCGGCGGCGGCCGTGGGGCGCCTCTCCTCGTCTGGTGTTGTACGTCCAGGTTACTGAGCCGGGGCCCGGTACCGCACGTACGGCAAAGGGAGCGGTCCCCTGGAAGTGGGTACCGCTCCCTTCAACAGCGTCTTTACTTGGCGCCGCCGGCCGCGCCACGGCGGATGCCGAGGCGGTCGACGAGCGCACGGAAGCGCTGGATGTCCTTCTTGGCAAGGTACTGCAGGAGGCGGCGACGCTGGCCGACCAGGATCAGCAGACCACGACGGGAGTGGTGGTCGTGCTTGTGCGTCTTGAGGTGCTCCGTCAGGTCCGAGATCCGGCGGGAGAGCATGGCGACCTGGACCTCGGGGGATCCGGTGTCACCCTCCTTCTGGGCGAACTCGGACATGATCTGCTTCTTCGTAGCGGCGTCGAGCGGCACGCGTACTCCTCTTGATGTTCGATGCGCCCACGAGTGCCCCTGGTCTTGATCTCAGGGGAGCTTCCATGACTCGGAGGCGAAGGTCCGATGAGCGCAGCCCCCAGGATGATCCGGGGACGCGTACACAAACGGCCACTGGTCAGAGTACCAGTCCTCCGGGACACCCCGGACGGGTGTCAGCTGGTGAGCGCCCGGATCGAGTGGTAGACGTCGAAAACGGCGAGGCACAGCGGCAGCAGCGTGAGGAGTACGCAGGCTTCGGCGACCTCCAGGAAGCGCCCCCAGAACGGGGTGACGCCCTTGCGCGGCACGATCAGTCCTATGGCGGTGATCAGCGCGGCCACGCCCGCGACCGCGGCGGTGAGCCAGATCGTACGGATGTCGAGTCCCGCGCTGTCGCCCTTGAGCGCGTTCTGGAACAGCTCGACCGGCGGGTTGAGCGACAGCCCGAGGCCGAGGAGCACGAGCGCGGAGAGACCCGCCCCCAGGGCGCAGCCGACCTGGGCCGTGTAGCGGAAGAGGTGGGCGCGCATCAGCATCGCGACCCCGGTGGCGAGCGCCAGCAGCTGGCCCCAGACGCTGTCGGAGAAGCCGAGCACCGCGGCTGCGCCCACGGCGACCAGCGCGCATCCGCCGACCAGGCCGAGGAGCAGTTCGTGGCCGCGCCGGGCCTGGGCGGCGATGCGGTCGGCGTCGACGGGGCCCTGCGGGGCCGGGTCGGACGTCCCGTAGTCGCCGACGGTGGTGCGGGGAGGCTCGAAGCCGATCGGGAGGCGGGCGAAGCGGGTGGAGAGCCCGGGCAGGAAGCCGAGGAGCCCCACGGAGAGGGGGGCGCAGACGGCCGCGGTCTCGGACGGCGCCATGCCGGTCATGATCGCGATGAAGGTCACCAGTACGCCGATGGCGGAGGCGAACACGAACGCGACGAAGGTTCCGTCGCCCTCGGGGGCGGCGATCATGAGGATCACCGACACCACCAGCACGGCGGCACAGGCGAGCAGGAACTGGAGCCTGCCGATGCCCTGGCCCTGGCTGAGCGAGAGGAGCCCGGCGCCGGCGACCGCGGCGTTGGTGAGCGCGCCGATCCCCAGCGCGATGGACGACCCACGGTCCGCGTAGACGCGCGCGCGTACGCACGCCAGCGCGAGGAGGAGCAGGGCGGTGACGGCGGCCAGGATGCCCGGCAGGCCGTGCATGTCGTGCCGTACGTCGGAGGTCCACAGCACGAAGCCGAGCAGGACCAGCAGGACGGACCCGCCGAAGAGGCCGGCCGAGCGCATGAGGGTGTCACCCCAGAGGGTGCGGTCCCGGGCGACCGCTGTGGCGACGGCGTCGGAGACGTCGTCGAAGACCGCGGGGGGCAGCGACTCCGAGAAGGGGCGCAGGGACAGCAGCTCGCCGTCCAGGACGCGCAGGCCGGCCAGCGTGCGCCCGCTGTCGAGCACGGTGCCGTCACGGCGCACCAGGTGATAGCCGACCGGGGCGCCCTGGGCGGGGCTCTGCCCCGACAGCCGGAGGATCTCCGGATAGAGGTCGGCGACGGGGATGTCCTCGGGCAGCGCCACGTCGACGCGACTGTCGGGCGCGACGACCGTGACCCGGCAGAAGCCGGTTCCGTTGCCGGCCGGAACTCCGGGACCCGGCCGACCGGATCCGGTAGCCGCCGTTTGGGCCGTCATAGTCACCTGCTGCTCCCCCTCATGCTTCTCCTGGGTTCCCTCTGGAACGCACCCCTGGGCCATGGGCTCCAGCCGCGTCCCGAATGACCCATTTTTTTGCGGTAGTTAGCGGATGCGTACACGCGTCGCGACACCCTACCGCCCTCGGGTGGCCGGGTACGCCAGTAGGATCCTCCCGCGGACGGAACCCGTCGCCACGGGGGCGCCGATAGGAACAGTTCCGTCCGGCAAGGGAATTGGTGAGCTGTGAGCCAGATTGTCGTCAAGCGCCCACCGCGGGCCCTCCCCTCCGAAGTTCCGGGCGAGCAGGTGCAGTTGCAACCTCCGCCCGAGTTGCCCCGTGGGCAGCAGGAGGGGGTGATGATGCAGCTGCTGCCGATGCTCGGCATGGGTGGTTCCGTCGTGTTCTTCTTCATGACGCCGAACCCGATCATGCGGATCATGGGCATGATCATGATCGCGTCGACGGTCGCGATGGCCATTGCGATGATCATCCGTTTCCGGCGCGGCACCCAGGGTCAGCTCGCGGACATGCGGCGCGACTATCTGAAGTACCTGACGCAGACCAGGCGCGCTGTGCTGAGGACCGCCCGGCAGCAGCGCGACGCGCAGTTCTACCTCCACCCGTCCCCGGAGCAGCTGTGGGCGCTCGTCGCCGAGGGCAGCCGGGTGTGGGAGCGCCGTGTCGGGGACGCGGACTTCGCCCACGTGCGCATCGGCCTGGGCAGCCAGGAACTCGCCACCCCGCTCGTCGCACCGGACACCGCGCCGGTCGATGAGCTGGAGCCGCTGACCGCCGGGGCGATGCAGCAGTTCCTGACGACCCACAGCACGCTGGACGGGCTGCCGATGGCGGTCTCGCTCCGCGCCTTCTACCACCTGACGATCAGCGGTGAGGCGGAGTCCGCGCGCGCGACGGCCCGCGCGATGGTCGGGGCGCTCGCCTCGCTGCACTCCCCCGAGGACCTGATCATCGCCGTCGCGACCGGCCGCGACGCCGCTCCGCGCTGGGAATGGACGAAGTGGCTCCCCCACGTCCAGGTGCAGGGCTCCATCGACGGTGCCGGCAGCCGCCGCCTGATCACCACGAGCGTCGCGGAGCTGGAGGAGATGCTCGCGGGCCGTCTCGACGGCCGGCCCCGCTTCCAGCCGGGTGGCCAGCCGATCCTGGACCAGCCGCACGTCGTCGTGGTGCTCGACGGCGAGTCCGTACCGGCGACGTCGGCGCTCGCGTCGACGGAGGGCCTCCAGGGCGTGACGGTCGTCGAGATCGTCACGGGCCAGGTCACCGGAGCGCGCGGCGGCCTCTCCATCGTGGTCGGCCCCCACTCACTGCAGCTGGAGTCGGGACACGGCCTGGTGTACGACGGCCTCCCCGACCTGCTGAGCCACGAGGCCGCGGAGGCGCTGGCGCGGCAGCTGGCCCCCCTCCACGTGGCGTCGGGCGGGGACGACGACGAACCGCTGCTCGCCAACCTGGAGTTCACCGATCTGCTGAATCTCGGAGACGCCGCCTCGGTCGACGTCAGCCGGACCTGGCGGGCCCGCTCGCAGGCGGAGCGGCTCCGGGTGCCGATCGGGGTGGGCGAGGACGGCGGCCCCGTGATGCTGGACCTCAAGGAGGCGGCGCAGGAGGGCATGGGCCCGCACGGCCTGTGTGTCGGCGCCACCGGTTCCGGAAAGTCCGAGCTGCTCCGTACGCTCGTCCTCGGGCTCGCCGTCACCCACACCTCGGAGACGCTGAACTTCGTCCTCGCGGACTTCAAGGGCGGCGCCACCTTCGCCGGCATGGCGCAGATGCCCCACGTCGCAGCGGTGATCACCAACCTCGCGGACGACCTGACGCTGGTGGACCGCATGGGCGACTCCATCAGCGGTGAGCTCAACCGCCGCCAGGAGATGCTGCGCGACGCGGGCAACTACGCCAACATCCACGACTACGAGAAGGCGCGGGCCGCGGGTGCGCCGCTGCAGCCCATCCCGTCGCTCGTCCTGGTCATCGACGAGTTCAGCGAGCTGCTCACGGCCAAGCCGGACTTCATCGAGATGTTCGTGCAGATCGGGCGCATCGGCCGTTCCCTGGGCGTCCATCTGCTGCTGGCCTCGCAGCGCCTCGAGGAGGGGCGGCTGCGCGGCCTGGAGACCTATCTGTCGTACCGGATCGGTCTGCGTACGTTCTCCGCGGGTGAGTCCCGCGCCGCGCTGGGCGTGCCCGACGCCTACCACCTGCCCAACGTCCCTGGTTCGGGCTATCTGAAGTACGGCACGGACGAGATGGTGCGCTTCAAGGCCGCGTACGTCTCTGGGGTGTACCGCTCGGGTGCCCAGCCGGCCGCGGCCTCCGGTCCTCTGCCGGTGGACCGCAGGCCGGTGGTGTTCACCGCGGCTCCGGTGCCGGTGCGTTACGTACAGCCGACGGCGCAGGCCGGCGTACCTGACGCCCGCACGTCCGAGGACGACGCCCTGGCCGACACGGTGCTCGACGTGATCGTGCGCCGGCTGGAGGGCCGGGGGGCGTCCGCGCACCAGGTGTGGCTGCCTCCGCTGGACAACCCGCCGTCGCTGGACGAGCTCCTGCCGGGGCTCTCCGCGGTGGAGGGGCGCGGGCTGACCCAGCCCGGGTTCGAGGGCTCGGGACGGCTCGTCGTACCGCT
Source organism: Streptomyces sp. NPDC088746 (assembly GCF_044751065.1). NCBI lineage: Bacteria > Bacillati > Actinomycetota > Actinomycetes > Kitasatosporales > Streptomycetaceae > Streptomyces > Streptomyces sp. NPDC088746. Next base: position 1,509,018 of record NZ_JBIVLA010000002.1, on the reverse strand, counting down.
GGGTGTGGTCGACAAGCCGTACGAGCAGCGCCGCGACACGCTCTACCGGGACTTCTCCGGCGCGGCGGGCCACATGCAGATCACCGGTGGCCCGCAGTCCGGCAAGTCCACGCTGCTGCGCACGCTCATCGCGGGCTTCGCCCTCACCCACACGCCCCAGGAGGTCCAGTTCTACGGACTCGACTTCGGTGGCGGCGGCATGGCCTCGGTCTCCGGTCTCCCCCATGTCGGCGGGGTCGCGTCCCGGCTCGACCCCGAGCGGGTGCGCCGTACGGTCGCCGAGGTGTACGGGATCATGGCCCGCCGCGAGGAGTACTTCCGCAGCGCGGGCATCGACTCCATCGCCACTTTCCGCAGGATGCGGGCGCGCGGCGACATCTCGGCGACGGACCAGCCGTGGGGTGACGTCTTCCTGCTGATCGACGGCTGGGGCAACTTCCGGACGGACTACGAGGGGCTGGAATCCGCGGCCATCGACATCGCGCAGCGCGGTCTCGGCTACGGCATCCACCTGATCGTCACGGCGTCGCGCTCCATGGAGGTCCGGGCCAACCTCAAGGACCACCTGATGAACCGGCTCGAACTGCGGCTCGGTGACGTCATGGACTCCGAGCTGGACCGCAAGGCCGCGGTCAACGTGCCCGCCGGCGTGCCCGGTCGCGGCCTCACCCCGGAGAAGCTGCACTTCATGGCCGCGGTACCGCGGATCGACGGCATCAACTCCGACAGCGACCTGTCCGAGGCCACGGCCGCCATGAACCAGGAGGTCGCCCGGCACTGGACCGCGGCGCCCGCCCCGGCCGTCCGGCTGCTGCCCCGCGAACTCCCCGTCCGCGAACTGCCCGCGGGCTACGCGCGGCCGGAGCGGGGCATCGCGTTCGGCATCGACGAGAACAACCTCGAGCCGGTCTTCCTCGACTTCGAGCGGGACCCGTTCTTCCTGGTGTTCGGCGAGAGCGAGTCCGGCAAGTCCAACCTGCTGCGCCTGCTCATCAAGCAGCTGACCGAGAGGTACGAGGGGAACGCCGCCAAGTTCTTCGTCATCGACAACCGGCGAGCGCTCCTGGACGTCACCCCGGCCACGCACCTGGCGGAGTACGTCCCCATGTCCAACAACATGGAGCACCACGCGGACGCCCTGTACGACCTGATGAAGCGCCGTACGCCCTCGCCCGAGGTCACGGCGCAGGAGCTGCGTGACCGCAGCTGGTGGAGCGGCCCCGACGTGTACGTGGTCGTCGACGACTACGACCTGGTCTCGACGTCCAGCGGCAACCCGCTGGCGAAGCTCACGGAGATGCTGCCGTTCTCCCGCGACGTCGGCGTGCGCTTCATCATCGCCCGCAGCACGGCGGGGGCGGGCCGCGCACTGTACGAGCCGTTCCTGCAGCGCATCCTGGAACTGGGCGCGCAGGGCGTCATGCTTTCGGGCGACCCCATCGAGGGCGACATCCTCGGCAACGTACGACCGCGCCCGATGCCCCCGGGGCGCGGGGTGTTCGTCACCCGGCGCCGCGGGAATCCGCTGGTGCAGTCGGGACTCATGGACGGGGAACGGTAGGACGTACGGCGATACCGGGGCGGGCGGTGACGGCAGGCGGATACGCGCAGCTGTCACTGCCCGCCTCGGCGTGTGGGGTGGCGCCGGCGCGCCAGATGTTCGAATCGTTCAGCGTTCCAGTACGCACCGACTGACGGGGGTTCCGCATGGCCTGGGCCGAGTGGGAGCAATTGAAGGAAGACGCGGCCGACAAGGGCGGCACGGAGATGCGCCTCAACAAGGCCGAGCCTGGTGGCGGTGGCGGCAGGAAGGGAGACCTCGCCGTCAACCAGACCGACCTGTCGGGCGTCCGTAACGAGGCCTCCAAGCTGAATACGCGCTTGTGGAAAGAGGCCCGCGTAGCAGTCCCGACCAGCGAATCAGCGGCGGGCGATCTCACCACGCAGGGTTTCGAACTCGGTGGCGCGCTCCGGCACGTGGCGAGCAAGTGGGACGTCCAGCTCAAGTCCCTTCTGGATGCGTGTGGTCACATCGCGAACCACATGGACTTCACCAAGTACGTTCACGACGGAGACGACCAGCACGTCCGGAGCAGGGTCAGCAGTATCACCGCGCTCGACGAGGCCTTCGACGACGACAACGCGCCCAAGGGTGAGAAGAACAAGGCGGACAACTGATGGATTTCGAATCCTTGCGCTTCGCCAAGTTCGGGCAACTGGACGCAGCCGTCACCGACTGGTCGACGATGGTGAGCAACCTCGCCGTCCTGAAGGACGACGCCCGGGACGGTCTCAAGGCAGCGGCCGACAAGGCCGACTGGTCGGGCGACAACGCGAACGTCACCAAAGGGTTCGTCGACAAGACGGTGCGGGAGTTCGATGACGCCCACAAGCAGGCGAAGTCCCTGTGGAACATCGTCAAGGACACGCGCGACGAGTTGAAGGCCTACCAGAGGCAGCTCAACGAAGCCGTGGAACGCGGGACGGCGAAGAACCTCAGGGTCGCCGCCACCAGCGGAGGGGGCTTCGTGGTCACCGCGGGCTCCCTCTATGTCGCCCCGACCATGGGCCCTACCGCTCCCGGCTCCAGCGAGAGCCAGCATGATGTCAACGCACTGCGCGGCGAGCTCCAGAAGATCCTCGACAAGGCGACCGAGAGCGACCACACAGGCTCTGTCGCCCTCCGCGCTCTTGCGGACCAAGCCGAGCTCGGATTCACCGGTGCCGAGTACAAGGACCGGGACTCCGCGGACAAGGCGATCAAGCAGGCCGACGAGCTGGCGGCCATCGCGAAGAAGAACCCGGACGACCTCACCGCCAAGGAATTCGACAAGCTGAACACCGGGCTCAAGAAGATGTCGAGCGACGAGCTGTTCAGCGCCCGCTTCGCGGAGCAACTGGAAGCGCAGGGGACGTTGGACTTCTGGGCGGAGCTGAACACCCCGAGTTCTACCGACCTGCAGAGGGCCCGGGGCGACCAGTTCGACGAATTGCAGAAGAACCTGAGTCTCACCCTCGCCACTGCCAGTCATAGTGATTCGTCCGGGATGACGAAGTGGAAGCACGAGATGGTAGAGCTCGGCAGCCAGCCCATCTCGAAGAATTCAGGCACCGTCGGCTTCCAAGTGATGAGCAATCTCATGCGTTGGGGGAACTACGACAACAGTTTCCTCAACGAGTACGGGAACGAGTTGATCAAAACCGAGAAGGAACGCACCGACAACGGCAGGCACGGCACCTGGAACACCCCGGCCCCCATGGACCCGACGCTCAACCGCACCGGATCTGATTCCGGCATGGACCCGATGACCGGATTCATGAAGGCGCTGTCGAGCAGCCCTGATGCTGCGACCGAGTTCTTCAGCGACACCTTCCTGACGAAGGACGAGGATCACGAGTTCAAGGAAGACACCGACGGCAACAACAAGAGGGAGATGAGGGAACTCACCAACTTCGACTACCTCTTCGGTGAGCGGGATTGGCCGGAGGACCAGACCGACAAGGGCGACGACAGCATCGCAGGGCGCAACAACATGGCCCTGGCTATCGAGGCAGCAACAACCGGGCACCCGGCTGGCGAGATGCCCACGGAAGACACTCCGGCTCACAACGCGCAACAGGCAGCGCTGACGAAGAGCCTGATCGAAGCAATCTCGGAGAAGCCCGCGCTCTTGAGTGGCCACAGTTACATGTCCGACAGCATCGGACAGATTGCTGCTGAATACATGCCGGACATCCATCGGTCATTGAATGCGAATCAAGAAGGCGAGGAGAACCTCTTCCCCATCGCAGGATCCGCAGTGGCAGTAGACGAACCCGACACCGCGCGTTTCCTGTATTTGCTGGGACAGAATCCTGAAGGTTACGCAGCAGTGAGCGTCGGTCAACATAGCTACACAACCCACCTGATGGAATACCATTTCCGCAACCCCGACGCATTCATTACCGATCCCGGTTTTTCGCAGAATGATAATCTGAAGCAGACAATTACTTTGACCGCAGAAGTGGCAGGGGAGATCCAGGGAACCATCGGAGCAGGTCGCTCGTATGAGGCGGAACTCGAGGGAGGGGCCAAGGACGCTGACTACAACAAGGCAATCGAGACGACGAGCACCTGGGTCGGAAGTACCGTTGGAATCGGCATCGGAATAGGAACAGCTCCCATGCTCGGCCCCGGCGGAGCCGTAGCAGGAGGAGTGGCCGGTACTGCAGCAGACGAAATCATCGGCGCACTGACAGAGGGCGCCCTGAAAGATAGCTCCGGAGAAGTAATCTACCGCAACGGTCAAGAAATGGGCGCCACAAAGGTGTCGACTTACGAGCTTGTCGAGACGGCGGCCAAGACAGCCGGCGAGCGGTCCGGAAACCCGTCACCGAACATTGTGGCCTCTGTGGCATCCGCCGCAGAAAAGGGGTTCAACAGCGCCAGCGCCAACACCCATTCATACATTGACGGCGAGGGAATGCCAACGAAACTCGAGGAGAAGAAGTAAGCCATGAAAAAGAGCAATGTTGGAATTCTCGCAACAAGCCTAGCCGCAGCCACGGCTTTGGCGGCTGGCGCTGCCTACCTGCTTCAGATCCCTCCGTTCGAAGGCGTCGGGACGATCGAGGCCGGGAAAGTTTGCGAAAACCTCGGGCCCTCGAACAAGGTCGTTCCTGCCCTCAAGGAAATTGCACCACCAGATCCAAAATACTCGTTCGTGGAACAGCGAAACCAAGGGTCCGTGGACTTCTTTTTTTCCAGCTGCAGCGGCAGGACGGAAGAATCAGAGTTTCTGGTCACCAGAACCGAGGTCACCATGCTGGGAAACAGCTCCTTCCAGTCCTGGAGCAGTGGGCCGGCCAGCAAGATGGTAGAGACGGAGAACCCGAGGAACTTCGACCGTTTCAACACCGACGCGAACACGTGGGGCGTGGTGTCAAAGAGCAAGGCCGCCATAGTCACTCCTTGCTTCAGCCACGGCCATCAGGGCCTGACCACCATTGTTTTGCTGCGGAGTTCGGCAGAGCCGGAGAGAACTGCAGACAGATATCGCCAAGAGTTGATCGATCTTGCCACCAGCACAGCTGAATTCGCACACGAAGACGCTGGTTGCACCCTCCCTTTCAAGGTTTGACTGAATTCCAGCCACGAAATCGAGGCCAGACACTCGGGCTACACCGTCAACGAGAGACCCAGGTAGCACCGAAGGCAGGGCACAGCGACGTACCGGCGCAGGGCCTACGGTTGTAGGCATATTCGAATGAGGCAGACGTTGAGTACTTTGAACGTGGTTGTTTTTGTGCTGGCTGCCGGGCTCATCGCCATGGGCTGCGTCAAGGCGGAGAGGGTCCGCAGGTGGCGTGAGTCGTTCAACCCGTCGGCGCCCGAACTCCCCGATTCCGCCTTCGTAGTGGCTCGCGTCGTCCTCTTCGGGATGGCGGGAATCGGCATCTTTTCGGCGTTCCAGTTCATGGCCGTGGTCGCCGATGGGGAGTGGAGCGATGACGAGCTGTCCAGCGCGGTCAGCCAGGCCACGGCGGAACTGGACGGCACTTCGCGCTTCGGTGACATATTCGGTGATGACAGCGGCTTCGACGAGGAGTTCGCGACGATGATCGAGGAGGAGATCGTCGAGAACGGTGGCGGTGGCGCCCCGCAGGATGGGGTGGGGGCCAGCGGTGCAGCCTCGAACAAACCCTCCGACGCCGACTACACGGTCCAGGCCGCAGGTGCGGACGTGGCCTTCTGCGTGCACGTCGTGCGCACGCCCTCGAAGGACGGGGACTACGAGCCTCCCGGCATAGCGGGCGGAGCCGGCTCGGTGACGGTCCCGAACTACGACTTTGCCGTGACGAGTCGGGAGGGTGAGTGCTGAGGGCCTCCGCTTCGTAGCGGCGCTCCCCGCCGAGGCAACCCTCCGCGGAGCGCTCCGCCCGGCACGAACCACTGCGGCGGGCCGGGCGTGCTCAGCCTTCTGGAGGATCCCGGTGGCGGAATCCGCTGCTCCGCCGCTGAATCGGTGAATCCTGAACTGGCAAGAGGCACTTTCGGGCCAACTGTGCACGGAGACCGATCAACTGCAAACGATGCGTGTTCAACCACTTTCGCACCTCGCGTGGGCGCCGGAGACGGTGCCTGGGGCCTGGACCCCGGCTGAAAACGACAGCCGTCCACGAGCCAACCAGGCTTGAAACGGCTGTACCCGTTCCCCGTACACCTTGCTAACTTCCGGGTCTCAGAGGCATTGAAAAGCACATGCGAAAGGGCGGTACATGACCTCCCCAGCACCAGCGCCGAAGATCCCCCAGCTGTGGGTTCCGCTCCCCTCGGGGATCCATCCAAGTTGGCGTGAGATCGACGAACGCTCGGCCGCCTGGCTCGATCGGTTCGGCCTCTACTCCGACCGGGCGCAGCGCGAACGGCTGACCCGTATCTCCGTGGGAGAGATAACCAGCCGCGGCGCCCCTTCCGGCCGCGTCGCTGCGTTGCAGTGGACCTCGGACTTCCTGATGTGGCTCTTCGCCTTCGACGACGAGTACTGCGACGAGGGACCCGTCGCGGCTTCCCCGGATGCCACTCTGCTCATGATCACCAAGCTTCAGCGCATCGTCGACGTCCCCTGGACGGCGCCCACCGACGACAACTACAGCGCGGCGTTACGCGAATTGCGCCTGCGGCTCGACAGCTTGACCACCCCGGTGCAGACAGCCCGCTGGGCTGCCAGTTTTCGCGCCTACCTCCAGGGCCAGATCTGGATGGCCGCCAACAGCGCCGCAGGGCGGATCCCCACGCTCTCCGACCACCTGGCGGTCCGGCTCGACTCCTCCGGGGTCAAGATCTTCTCGACCCTCAGCGAGATCATCCACGGGTACGACCTCCCGGCGGCCGACTACGAGCGCCCCGACATCCGCGGGTTCGTCGAGGTCTTCGCCTCGATCATCGGCTGGTCCAACGACCTGGTCTCGTACCACAAGGAGCGCCAACGCAGCCAGGACGGATACGGAAACATCGTCGACCTGATCGCGTACGAGCGGAAGTGCACCCTCGACGAAGCGGTGAGTGAGACCGCCATGATGCACACCCGTGCCATGGCCCTCTACCTCCGTCTCCGCGACCAGATTCTGCGTGACGCCGGTCCCGAGCTCCGTCGATGGATCACGGACTGCGACTCCTGGATCCGTGCCGACTACGACTGGTCCCTCACCACCCACCGCTACGTCAACCCGGAGAACCCGGCCGACCTGCCGGCCGGCAGCGCCGCTTCCCCCTTCCAGGAGAGGGAAGCGGACCAACCGCTGCCGATCGCCAGCATCGCCTGGTGGTGGACTCTCCTGAAGGACTAGGTCTATTGACCCGCAGCGTTGTTGACGCGGCTGATCGGGGGCTGGCCTCCGAGTGCGGTGTGGCAGCGGTGGTGGTTGTAGGTGTGGAGGAAGTCTGCCAGGGCCGTGGTTCGCTCGTCGTTTGAGGTGTAAGGCCACTAATAGACCCATTCGTCGGCCAGAGTGCGGTTGAAGCGTTCGACCTTGCCATTGGTCTGGGGCCGGTAGGGGAGGGTCATTTTGCCTGTGGCGCCGAGGTCAGCGAGGACGTTCTTCCAGGCCAGGCCCTTGCGGTAGGCCCAGGCGTTGTCGGTGAGGACCCGTTCGATGCGGTCGATGCCCTGGTTGCGGAAGTAGGCGGCTGCGCGCTTGAGTAAGCCTGCGCAGGTCCCGACTTTCTCGTCGTCGTGGTCTCGCTGTAGGCGAGGCGGGAGTGGTCGTCGACGGCGGAGTGACGTAGTCGAGGCCCATGTTGCTGCGGGTGGCCCGGCCGGCCTGGCGGCCCAGGGCTCTGTGGCCGCCGCCGTCCGGGATTCGGCCGAGCTTCTTCACGTCGACGTGGATGAGTTCGCCGGGGCGCAGCTGGTGGCGGGTCAGGATCCGGTGCACGGTCGAGGCGGGCAGGCTCACGATCGGACCGGTCCGGGCGGGGCCGAGCTTGCGGCTTCGTCGCAGGTCGCAGACGCGGTCTTCCACCGCGGCCGCAGTCCGGTGCGGCGCCAGACCCGCGTCCCCCTCGGTCCGCCACCGGCGGACCCATTTGTGGGCCGTAGCCCGGGAGATGCCCATCTCGGCGGCTACGTGAGCGACCGGGCGGCCAGCGCAGACCCGCTCGACCAGTATCTGCCTACCGAAAACGGTCAGCCGGGCATTACGGTGGGACACGAAGACCTCCGTGCGGTGAGTTCCTAGACAGCGCCCACCACACCGGAGGTCTTCGTCATGTTCCAGGCGATTCATCATGGTCTACCAGGCGGCGAGCGCTGACGACGCCCGACGACCACCCGATAAAGACGGTCGGGGAAAGTCGGGTGAACGGGACTGTAGTCAGCGCACGATGTGGGCATGGATGACACGACCTTGGTATCCCGCTTCCTCCGCGACGGCTTCGTGAAGTTGGAGGGCGCCGTCGCACCGCGCGTGGCCGCGGACTGCGCGCGGCTGCTGTGGCGGGAGACAGGCTGTGACCCGGACGACCCGTCGACGTGGACGCAGCCCGTGCACTGGGTGCCCGGCATGGGACAGGGACCGTTCGCAGCCGCACCCAATTCCCCCTCGCTGCACCGCGCGTACGACTTGCTCGTCGGTGCGGGTCGCTGGGAGCCCCGCTACTCGCTGGGCACGTTTCCGCTGCGCTTCCCGCACGAGGAGGAGCCGGACGACGCGGGCTGGCATATCGAGGGGAGCTATCTTCCAGAGGGCGAGAGCTGGTACTTCACCAATCTGCGCTCCCGAGGCCGGGCGCTGCTGATGCTGTTCCTGTTCAGCGAGGTCGGTGAACGAGACGCCCCGACCCGGATCCGGGTCGGATCACACCTCGACGTGCCGAAGGTGCTGGAGAAATACGGGGAGGAAGGGGCGAGCGGGCTCACCCTCGCCCCCGATCTGGTGGCCGCCTCCGACCACCGGCCACTGGCCCATGCCACCGGGTCACCCGGCGACGTCTTCCTGTGCCATCCGTTCTTGGTGCACGCGGCGCAGCCACACCATGGGGTACGGCCACGGTTCATGGCTCAGCCGCCTCTGGTGCCGACCGCACTGTACGAACTGGAACGGGCCGACGGCGCGTACTCACCCGTGGAGATCGCGATCCGCCGAGGTCTGGGACAGGAGACCCCCGGCCCAGACGGAGACTGCGCGGACCGGTGAACGTGGTCCCGCCGCGATCCTGTGCGTCCTCGACCACAACGACGAGCGCAGCCGCCCTGAACCGAGGTGAAGCACTCGTAGCAGAACCTCTGGACGAGTAGTTTCGATGCCGCACCGTATGGAGCAGGGTTTTCTCCGGTCGTGGGGTGCTGCGGTTGTCCCAAGCTCTCCGAGCAGGGGGTGCCCCCACTCGCCGCACGCCCGAATCACCCAAGTACCCCATGCTCCAGGCAGCGGCCACAGCCGTCAGCCCGAGCACGCGGCCTCTCGACGCGAGCGACACACGACGTCTCCGGGTATGGCTCACTACGGCTGTCGTCCTGACTTCCGAACCTTCCCTGCAACTGCCTCACGACACACGTCAGGGTGGGCACCTCCCGTGCGTGCCCACCCTGATCTGTTTGTTCTCTGCCGAGTCCTACTCGAAGTTGGCTCGCGCCCGCTTGTCGCCGGCCTGGTAGGCAGTACCGGCGTCGCGCACCTTGCGAGAGATCTCAGACAGGGCGGTGTGGATCCCCGTGGCGTCGCGGTCCCAGCCGGCCTGTGCCGCGTCGTACGCCGTCTTGGCCTCGCCGACCCAGAGCTCGGAGACGTTGGCGATCATGCGCTTGATCGACGCGAGGTCTTCCTGAAGCTGCCTGCTCTGCCGGTCGATGTCCCCGGCAGCCTGCTCCAGGCTCGAGTAAGTGACAACCATCGTGCCGTCGTTGGTCGACATACGGTCCTCCAGTTCAATCTAGTTCGATGTGGTGGCCCGTACTCGGTACGGGGGTACAGCAAGCTTCAGAGGGAGTTGATGGCCGAGGTCTTGGCCTCTGAGCCGGTCGAGTGGCCGTCGACAACGTCCACGCCCTGGAGGGCCTGCCTGATCTCGTCTTCGGTGTTGCCCGAAATGGTGCGCGCCGCCTTGATGGCTTCCTGGAAATTGACCAGCCGGGTGGCGATGCCGCTCATCCTGACGTTGATGTCAGCCTGCTTTACGTTGAAGGCGTTGGCGCCGATGCCCTTCCAGGCACCTTCCAGGCTGTCGATCGTCGCCTGCAGCGTCTTCAGCTGGCCCCTCACGGAGTCGAATCGCCTGCTGAGTTCACCCTCGAGCTTGAGGAGCATCTCATCTGAAAGCTTCTGATCTGCCATAGTTCTGGCTTCCTTCCTGGTGCTCTTGTTCGGTCCGGCTTCCCGCCGGGGTGCGTGTGAGGAACTGCGGTCGGTCAGGCGCTGCGGCGCTTGCGAACGAGCGCGAAAGCGCCGCCGCCGAGCACGAGGACTACTGCCACTCCGCCGAGGATCAGGCCCAGTTGGCTGTCGTCGTTCTTCTCCGTGCTGGAGCCTGCCATGGCGGCGTCCTCAGCCTCGTCCTTCTTCTCGGGCTGTGACGAACCTGATGCGGATGCGGCAGGCGAGGCCGTGGAGCCGGACGTCTTTTCCTTGGTGAGAGGGCTGATGTCCGGGGCGCCGGGGGCTCCCTTGCCCTTCAGAATGTTCATGGAGGGACGAATCAGACCGTGGCCGAGGTACTTGCTGAGTGTGCCCTTTTTCCAGTCCCGGCTGGCGGTGTCAAAAAGTACGTTGAGGACCTGGTTCGCGGTCCAGTCAGGGTGGGCGGACCAGACCAGGGCTGCGGAGGCGGATGCGATCGCGGTCGCAGCGCTTGTTCCGCCGTCGCCGTCACAGTAATCCTGGAACGTATCGTCACACCAGTAGGGAATGTCGTTACCGGGAGCTGCAATATCCACCGTGCTCCCGTTCTGGGAGTACTCTGCTACCTTTCCTTCGCGATCAGCCGAAGAGACTCCGACGACCTCGGGATATGCAGCGGGATAACTCTCCGGGTTACCTTCCTTGGCCCCATTGCCCACAGCAGCAAAGAAGAGCTTCCCTTTGCTCTGAGCATATTTTACCGCTTCGAGCTCCTCATCCAGTTTGAATTCGTTACCGAACGACATGCTGATGATCTTGGCATCACTGTCAGCCGCGGCCCGAATCGCGTCCGTGGTGTCGAGGGAATTTACGCGCTCCTCTGTCTCCCAGTCAGCGTCAGCAACTCTCATTGGAATAATCTTTGCCCCTGGAGCCAGCCCTTTCAGGCCTCCGCCCTTGCCCGTGCCAGCAATTAGCTCGGCCATGGTCGTGCCGTGACCCTCGTAATCATCGGTCTCATCGCCCTTGGCGCCCGTGGCATCAAGCCCCTTGAGGACCTGCCCTTTCAGGGATGCCGTAGACGAGTTGACACCGGTATCGATGACAGCAACCTTGATGCCTTCACCCGTGGTCGTCTTCCACATCTCCTCAGCCTGCATCGCGCTGAGGTACCACTGCTTCGACTGCACATCTACGGCCAGGGCGGGGGGAGCGGCCCCCGCAAACCCCACACTCCAGGCGGCAGCCACAGTCAACGTGCCGAGCAAGCGCCCTCTCCATCCGAGAGGCATGCCGTGCTTCCGGGTCTGGCTCATTCCTGCTGTCATCCTGACTTCCGAACCTTCCCAGTACCTACTCGATCACCGGCGGTGCGGATTCACGCCTGCCCGCCTCCCACGTCTCTCTGTCTTCGGTCAGGTAGTCCGGGCGCGGGGTGCCATCGTCTTGGTCCTCGTCGCCGGAACCCTTCCGACCCGCAGGGCCACGCACAAGGCCCGCGCCCCCGGCAGTAAAGCCTTTCGCGCCTGCACCAGATCCTGCGGCGCCTCCACGGGGCGTGCCAACAACTCCCTTGGTGCTGGGCGTACCTCGCCCAACAGGTCGCGACGCATTGCCCGTTCCGCTGGCTCCGAGGACACCCCGCTGGCCGACGCCGCCGACAGGGCCACCTGTCCTGGCCGCTCCTCCGGCTCCGATGACCGTGCCGCGCGGGACGCCACGAGTGCCCCCGGACGCCCCCGCTCCGGGAGCGGCGCGCTGAGGAGTTCCACCGACGATGCCACCTCGGCCTGCACGCGGGGCGGTGGCTCCAGGCACACCTGTCCGGCCTGTTGCCGCGGGCCTGCCGCCGGTGACACCGGACCGACCGGCCGTGGGTGTCTGCGGTCCTCCACGTCCTGCGGTCCCGGAGGCCGAGCCCTGGCTCATAGGCCCAGGGCGCCCCACCGAGGGCCCAGAAGCGCGACTATTTACCTCCGGGCCGCCACCCGTGCGGGTACCGCCTCCTGCCTGGCTAACCGCTCTGGGCGCGCCAGTCGCTGTCTGGGGTGCTCGCGAGGTACCCGTCACGGGGTTCACGAAGCTCGTCGCCATGGGAGGGGTCTGGCCTCCCCCAGTGACGGCAGGGCCGGTCGTCGATTGCGGAGATGGCGTGCCCTGCGCGGTCACTGGGGCCGACGGAGTTGCGACGCTATTGATCTCTGTCGATGTGGCCGTGTCTGGGACGGGCGTCACCGCGACGGGCATCTCAACGGCGCGACCGCTTGCCGCAGAGCCCTGGCTGCCAGCCCCGATGTGTTCCGTCACTCCACCGGAACCTCCGCTGCCTGACGAGGCGGGGCTTTCAGACGACGAGGAGTCCGGCTCGCCTGGTCGGAACCCATCGCCCTGCGGCCGAGGCATAGCAACATTAAGTTTCTTGTCAAAACGCGGCGGCTCCTGCGAAGCCAGCGTCTCCCCCGCCACCGCGTAGTACGAAGCCAGCCGGTTGGCCTGGTTGATGGCCTCCTGGCGGTCCTTCTCGACCTTCAGCGCCGCCGCGTACTCCGGGTTGGACTCGATCCGTGCCGGGGACTCGATGTCCTCGGGGGACTTGCGGATGAAACGGCTGTCGCGAGGAGGGAGGGAGTTGCGCACCGAGGCGAGGCCCGTGCCCGCGACCGTGATCTGCGTGCCGGCCGCCTGGGCGAATTCGCCCAGCTTCTCGGCATGGGCGACCAAGCCCTTGCCCCAGTCCCGGAAGGCGACTCCGGACTCGCCCTCCCAGTCGACCTCAGCAATGAAGTCGCCCAGCTCTTTCGCCGCGTCGCTGATCGCGGTCCGTGCCTTCAGCAACGCCTCACCGGCCTCCTCGAGGTGCTCCGGGTTGGAGTTCTCGATCAGGTCGATCATCACGTTGAGGTCCACGCCCTCGAAGGACGTCCGACCCGAGGCGCCGGGGCTCCCGAAGCCGAATGCCTCCATCACTCCCTGCATCTGACGGGTCACGTCCGTGACGATCAGCTGCCCTTGGACGCGCTCCGTGTCCTGCTTCTGCTGCTCTGCGGGGGTGAGCTCCGTCTCGGAACCCGGTCCCGGCTTCTTCGGTTCGCTCATTCGGCTGCCCATCCCCCGTCACTCTGCTTGTCGGCGTTCTGCTCAGGCTTGCCGTGCTTCTCCGCCCGCGCCTTCTCGCTTTCCGCGTCCAGACGCATCTGGATCTCGTAGAACCGCCGCCGCGTGTCGTCGTCCACGTTGTCGAAGCCCACCGCCGCCGCGTGCACACCGAGGCTCAGGTACTCGATCTGGTCGCCCAGCGACTTCGAGAGCGTGACGAGTGCGTCGTGGACGCGGTTGTACTGGGTGTAGAGGCCGTCCGCCTCCGCGAAGCTTGTGTTCCCGCCGCTCAAGGCGTTACGCGACACCGTCTGTGCCGCGACCTTCGACTTGCCGGCCGGTGAGCTCTCGAGGTCCGCCAGCAACGCGTTGACTCTCTTCTGGAACTTCTCCAGGGCGCCTACCCCGCGCCGGAGATCTCCCTTTCCTTTGCTCACGTTGCTGCCCTTCCCCGTTTCCCCGTTTGCTCAGTCCGTTTCGCGTTGCTATCGCACCCGCGCGAACAGCACTGACCCCATAACATCACTCTAGCCAATGGCACTGACAGGACCAACTGTCTTGTCCATCACGTAACTTCCCGGCCTCATGCACCGCCCGGTCGCCCCGGCCGTCGCTGTCTGTCGCGTACGGCCACCGCTGCACCGGCGATGGAGGCCACCAGTACGCCCCCGCCCACCACGACGTAGGTCGCCAGCCTGGAGTTGCGTTCCTCGGCGCTTTCGCCCAGGTGGACGACGGCCGGGGACGGGGCTTCGCCCTTGCTCACACCTTCGTGTGCCACCGGTTTCTCGATGGGCTTGTCATCCTCGGTCAGCGCGCGCACCGGGTCGACGACGCCCCAGCCGACCAGGTGGTCCTTGCCCGCGATCGAGCGCTCCGCCGTCTGCTCGATCTGGGCGACGATTTGCTCCTGCGTCCAGTCCTTGTGCTTGGCCTTGATGAGGGCCGCGACCCCGGCGACGTACGGGGCCGAGAAGCTGGTGCCGTTGTCGGAGCAGTGGCCCCCGCCGGGGACCGTCGAGACGATGTCCACGCCGGGTGCCGAGACGCCCACGTCGCCGGACTGCGAGAAGGCGGCGCGTTCGTTGTTGCGGTCCGAGGCACCCACGGACAGGACGCCCTCGTACGAGGCCGGGTAGGTCTTCTTGATGTTGCCGCCCAGCCCGTCGTTGCCGGCCGAGGCGACGACCACGATCTCCTTGGCCAGGGCGGCGTTCACCGCCTGCTCCAGAAGGGGCGTGGGCTTCACCGCGTCAGCGGTGTCCTGGGAGATGTTGATGACGTCCGCCCGGCCCTGCCCGACCGCGTAGTTGATGGCGTCCGCCAGCGTCTCCGCCGTGCCGTGCCCCTCGGCGTCGTTCTGCTGGATCGGGATAATCGTCGCGTCGGGAGCGAGGCCGGTGAAGCCGGTGCCCTTCGCCTCTCGCGCGGCGATGATGCCGGCGACCTTGGTGCCGTGCCCGACCACGTCGGTGGTGCCGTTCTCCTTGCCGCGCTCGATCTTGTTGCCGCTCTCGTCCTTGAGGTTCTTAGGCAGGTAGTTGCGGCCGCTCCCGGCGTCCACCGCCTTCGTGAGCTGCGGGTTCTTGATGTCGACACCGGTGTCGATGACCGCCACGCGTACGCCCTTGCCGGTGGACTGCTCCCACAGTTCGTCCATCAGCACGCGTTGGAGTGCCCAGGGCCGGCCCGTGTACATCTTCGATTCCGGGCCGAAGGTGCACTGGGTGGAGTCGTCCGCGGCTGCGGGCAGCACCGGCAGCGACACGAGGAGGACTGCCGTGGCGGCCGCGGTTGTCAGCAGCCGCCGCCGGTATGAAGAGTCCGTGGTCACGTGGTCGCTCCTCACGAACCCTGCGGCTGACGGGCCGCGCCCGTCGACAGGCGGGGGCCGGTCGGCAGGAAGGTGGACCAGGCGGCGGGAATGGGCGCGGGCTCGACGTCCTTGTACCCGAGATGGTTCTGCGCCTGCTGCGCCTCCTGCTGGCTGTTCTCCTTCTCCTCCTCGGTGCCGGACTCACCGATGCCCGAGTCGCCCTGCACGCTGTCGCCGTTGTACTGCATGGCATAGCGCAGCCCGGTGTCGGTCACGAGGAAGAGAGGACCGGAGTCGGGGCTGGACCCCTTGAACTGCCGGAAGAGCTGCCCCGTTCCGGGGGTGGCGTAGGCACTGCTGGAGCCGGTGGGGAGGGTGGCGGGGAAGGCCGTGCCCGCCCAGGTGCTGAGCGTGCTGGTGCCGTCCTTGTCCGAGACACCGCGCAGGACGTTGCACACGGTGTTGCGGCTTCCGCTGTCCGTGCTCGCGGAGTTGACGGGCGTCGGCTTGCTCGTGGGCCAGTTCTTCTCCTGCCCGAACGCCTCACCGGGCTCGAACGCTCCGGCGCTGACGTTCTTCGCCTGGCCATCCTGGCCGAGGCCGACCAGGGCGCGGCTGCTGAGCAGGAGCTTGGCGACGAAGTCGGAGACCGGGGCGACCCTGCCCGGCAGGACCACGTACTGCTGGGTTCCGGTGCCGGAGGTCGCCGCGAGGATCATGCCCACCTTGTTGTCCTCGGCCTGGAGGATCCCCGGAACGCCCGCGTCGGTACCGGGAGTTCCCTCGATGGCCGGAATGGCGACAGCGTCTCCCTTGTGCAGGGTGTCCAGCCAGTCGGCTGACACCCGCTGGGGGTCACGGTCGGGGCCGACCAGGGTACGCAGCAGCAGTTCGTCGTTGTTCACCGCGTACGCGGTGCCGGTGGCGTCCACGATGTAGCGGGCCTTGTCCGGCCCCGGGCCCTCGACGTACATGAGTTCGCCGCCCCGCAGCTTGCCCGTGCCCTCGGTCTTGTTCTGCTCGCGCTCCGCGAAGACGAACGCCGCCTTCTGTATGGCCCTGCCGCCCTCGCCGGGCCGCTCGCAGACCGCCCAGCGCTTGGTGGAGCCGGCTTCCTTCGGGTCGGGCAGGCGGTCCGGGGCGTAGGGGATACCGAGGGTCGCCCCGTGCGGGATCTTGCCGTTGTCGAGGACCGATTCGTCGACGTTGATGACCTTGCCCTTGTCCGGGGCGAGGAGGAGCTTCGCGCTGGACATGTTCAGGACGGGGTGGAGCTGCGTCTTGCCGTCGGTCTTCAACACCACGTAGCGGGTGGTGGATTTGCTGGCGATGATGACGTTCTCGTACGGGGTGTCCCACTTCTGGGGCGCCACGGGCTTGAACATCCCCCAGGCGCCGAACACCGCCAGGACGACCACGCCGACGATCGCCCCGGGCACGACCGCGCGGAGAGGGCGCGGCGCACCCTCCTCCGAGCCCGACGGGTGGGGCTGCAGGAACTGTGCGACCAACCTCCGCTTCGCGAAGGTGTAGGCATTGAGTTCGTCCCGCCGTGATGCCATGTGCGCGCTGCCCCTTCTCCCCAGTGGGCGACCAGGTTCCCACACCCGCCGTGGACCGCTGCCGCCGACCGGGACCCCTACTATGCCTGTTGGCACTTGGCATTCACCGCTCAGGTAGGGTGATCGCCCGATCAACGCCCGTGAAAAAAACGGTGAATACGGACACGAGGGGGCAACGCGGCGATGGCTGCAGCGACGGGCGAGCGCACGAGGCGGTCCAGCCGGCGAACGCCCGCCCCTTCCCGGCGGCAACGCAGCAACGGACCGGACGGATCGGCTCCCCGTCGGTCGGGGGACACCCCCGCTGCGACCACTCTCCACTCGATCTCCAGGACCGGCCGCGTCGGTCCCGCGCTGCGGCAGCTGGTGCTCGTCGAAGCCGCCCTGGCGGTCGCCGTGGTGGGCGCCGCGCTCGGCGGTGCCTGGATGATCCCGGCCGGTGTGATCGCCGCTCTGCTGATCCTGCTCGCGGTGGTACGCCGCCGGGGCCGGGCCGTGCAGGACTGGCTGTCGACCGTGTCGTCCCTCCGCCGTCGCAGGCGGACCGCCACGGCGTCCCCCGCCGAGACGGAGCCGCAGCTGGCGCCGGTGGCGGAGAACGTGCCGGGGTTCGCTCCCTACATCTATGTGGACGGCGCCCGCCGCACGGTGGGCATGGTCGGGGACGGGACGTTCCTGACCGCCGTCGTACGGGTCGAGGCGAGCGGTGAGTCGCTCCGTCAGGCCATGGGCGCCCGGGCGCTCCCGCTCTCCCTCCTGGGCGACGCGCTCGAGGTGGACGACATCGTGCTGGAGTCCGCGCAGCTGGTGCAGCAGGTACGGCCCGCTCCGGCACCGCATCTGCCGGAGCGGTCGGTGGCCAGGCTGTCGTACGCGCCCCTCCAGGACCGGACCGGGGCGCCCGCGCTGCGGATGACCTGGGTGGCGGTGAAGCTGGATCCGGAGCTGTGCCGGGAGGCCGTGGAGGCGCGCGGTGGCGGGCTCGGAGGCGCTCAGCGCTGCCTGGTGCGGGTCGCGGACCATGTGGCGAGCCGGATCACCGGCGCGGGGTTCCGGGCCTCGGTGCTGGACCAGGACGAGCTGAACTCCGCCGTGGCCACGTCCGCGTGTGCAAATCCCATCCTGTCGGCGCGCGCCGGGCGTCCGGATGCCGCGCCGCAGCGACGGACGACGGAGACCACGCGGGTCTGGCGCTGCGACGACCGCTGGCACACCACCTACGCCGTGGACCGCTGGCCCGAGCTCGGCCGGGGAGCGACTCCGCTGCCACGGCTCGTGGCGCTGCTGACCTCGGTGCCCGCGTACGCGACGACGTTCAGCCTGACGGTGCGCCGCGGGGCGCACCAGGGGCACATGTCCGTGCGCGGCCACGTACGGATCACCGGTGGCTCCGACACCGAACTGGTCGGGGTACGAAGGACTTTGGAGCAAGCCGCCCGGCACGCGGAGGTCGGTCTCGTACGGCTGGACCGCGAGCAGCTGCCGGGTGTCCTGGCCACGCTCCCGCTGGGAGGCGCGCAGTGACGAAGCACATCGCTCCGAGGCGGGGGCTCCTGGGGCCGCGCCATGCCGGTCACACCCTGGCCGCGGACCATCTGGGCGCGCTGTCGTTGCCGGTGGGGGACGACGGCGTGATCATCGGGGACGACGCCGAGGGGCGCCCGCAGATGATCGGGTTCCACCGGCCGGCGCCGTACGACGTCCTGCTGATCGGCGGTCTGTGGACCGCGCAGGTCCTGGCGCTGCGCGCGGCCGGTACGGGTGCGCGGGTGGCGGTCGAGACGGGCCGCACCCAGGCGTGGACCACGCTGGCGCAGGCCGCGGGTGCCGGTCTCGAGTGCGTCTCGCTCCATGACGTGGGGCGGGTCCCGCCGACCGGCGCGACCGTCGGCAGCCCTGTGGTGGTGGTGCGCGACTGCGGAATGCGTCCGCCCCGCGGCCGGGTGGTGTCCTCGCCGTGGCAGTCGGTGCTGACGCTGCTGCCCTATCTGAGCCCCGTGGCGCCCCGGTTGATGCGGGCGGCGACCCTCGTGGGTGTGCAGCGGGTCTCACCGGAAGAGGCACAGCAGATCGGCCGGATCCTGGGGCTCGCACGGGCCGAGAGCGAGGCGCTGCCCACCCTGGCGGACGGTGTCACCCTCTGGGTGGCGGGCCGTGAGCGCCACTGGGTGATGACCAGCGCGACGGACGTGGAGACCGGATTGCTGGGCACCGCTCGCAGGATGGACTGAATCCGTCCCGTTCGCGCCCCGGACCGGTCGCTTTTCAGGATCATGGGGGAACGAGACAGTTCGACCGAAGGGACGTGGGCATGGGCACCCAGCAGGAAAAGGACGAGCTCTACGCTCTCGACATCTCGGATGTGGAGTGGCTGAGCGCACCCGGTACCGAGAACGTCGAGGAACGGGTGGAGATCGCCCACCTCCCGGGCGGCGCGGTAGCGATGCGGTCGTCCCTGGACCCGGGAACCGTACTGCGCTATACGGAGGCCGAGTGGCGCGCGTTCGTGCTGGGCGCCCGGGACGGCGAGTTCGACCTCAAGTAGGTGACCGCACGGTGAGGGGGCGGTGGTCGGGGACCGCCGCCCCCTCGCCGTGTCCGGCCCGCCCGTCCGGCCCTGTCCGGCCCCGCGCCCTCCTCGTCCGGCCCCGCGACTTCGCTGCGTCCGGCCCCGCGACTTCGCTGTATCCGGCCCCGCACCGGTGCGCGGAACATGGCCCGTTCCTCCGTGTTCTGTCACGCTCGCTCCGTACGGGAGCCGTACGTGACCCACGGGACAGCGGTCGCGAGTGATACGGCCTGCCGTAGTGCGCCCCATGGCGATTAGGGTGGGTGGGGGCGCGGCAGAGGAACCTGCGGGCAGGCACTGCGCGTCGCAAGGGGGAGAGCCGGGCGGACCGGACATAACGGGAACGGTCGCCCCCACCCACCACGGCACAAGGGTGCTCGACCACACCAGGAGGCAAAGTGAACGGCGATCGGGACGAGATCAGCGGGGGATGGAACACGCCCGTCGACGAGTCGTCCGACGCGGATCCCGCCGAGATGACGGGTGAGTTCACCATCGACTACACCCCGCCCGCCTGGTACACGCAGAACGCGCCGGGTGACTCCTCGGGAGGGGCGGGGTCGCACCTGGCGCCGCCTCCGCCGCCGCAGGGGGCACCGCTGTCCGTACCGGGGCTGCCCGCTTCCGGCGGCTTCGAGCCCGGCTGGCCGCCGGTTCCGGCCCCGCCGTCCGAGGCGTCGTCGGCCGCCTCGTCCGAGCCGCCGTCACCTTCCTACGAGCCCGCTCCCCCGGCGTCGGCCACCCCGGCGGCGGGCTCCGAGGAGCCCGACGCCGGGAGCGGTACGGACGGCGCCTTCGGTGGCGGTGATGTGGAGAGCGGCGCCACCATGCGGTTCTCGCCCGCCGCTCTGAAGCAGGAGATCGCCGAGCGCGAAGCGGCCAGGGCCGAGGCGAAGGCCGGGTCCACGGACTCGGGTTCCGCCGAGCCCGCGCCTCCTGCCGCCCCGTCCGAGCCCGAAGGCGCGGAGCCGGCCGGTCCGGTGGGCGAGAAGGAATCCGCAGGATCCGGGGAATCCGAGGAAGACGCCGCGGAGACGGGTGCCCCGGAGCCGCAGGCATCGCAGACCTCCGTACGGGAAGCCGACGGCGAGCCCGGGACGGGCGAGGAGCGGGCCGGCGGGCGGGCCGACGAGCCGGCGGACTCCGTGACGGATGCCGGCCCCCAGGACACACCGCCGGCCGGTACACCGTCGGACGGCACAGCGCCCGGGGGCGTGTCCCCCGCCGACGCGCCGTCCACGGACGCGTCCACCGATGCGCCTCAGGGCACCGTGGCGCCGAACGCGCCGAACGCGCCGGCCCCGTGGACGCCCGCGCCGCCCGCGCAGGGCGCCCTCCCGCCGCTGCCGCCCGCCTTCCAGCCGGCCGCACCGCAGCCGAGCGCGCCTCAGCCCGCGCCGCAGTGGCCCGCACAGCAGCCGCCCGCTCCGCCCGCCCGTGCGGCGGGTGGCTACGGCTTCCCGCAGGCCCCCACGCCGCCACCGCCCGCGCAGCCGTCCCCGCCGGCTCCCCAGCAGCCGGTTCAGCCCGACGCGCCCGCGCCGCAGGGCGGTTACGGCTTCCCGCAGGCACCGCAGCAGGGCGGTTACGGGTTCCCCCAGGCACCGCAGCAGCAGTATCCCGCCCAGGGCGCGCCCCAACTGCCCCCGGGCGCGCAGCCCCAGGGCGGCTACGGCTTCCCGGCTCCGCAGGCCGGCCAGCAGCCCCCGCAGTTCCCCGCGCAGGGTGCTCCGCTCCCCCCGCAGTCCCCTCAGCAGCCCGGGCAGGGCACGCCGAACCTGCCTGCACAGCAGCAGCAGCAGCCCGAGGCCTATCAGCCCCAGCCGCCCACGCCCCAGGCCCCGCCGGTCGACCCGCGCACCGGCGCCGCCTGGCCGACGCCGGTCACGCATGACCAGCGCGAGCGCTCCGTGCCGGGCGCCCCGCTCGGCTACACGGCCGCGGTGGAGCTGTCGTCGGACCGGCTGGTCCGGGGCAAGCAGAAGGCCAAGAGCAGCCGCACGCCGTCCGCCGCCTCCCGCTTCAAGCTGGGCGGGAAGAAGGAGGAGATCGAGCGGCAGCGCAAGCTGGAGCTGATCCGCACGCCGGTGCTGTCGTGCTACCGGATCGCGGTCATCAGCCTCAAGGGCGGGGTGGGCAAGACCACGACGACCACCGCGCTCGGCTCGACCCTGGCCACCGAGCGGCAGGACAAGATCCTCGCCATCGACGCCAACCCGGACGCCGGCACGCTCGGGCGACGGGTGCGCCGGGAGACCGGGGCGACGATCCGCGACCTGGTCCAGGCGATCCCGTACCTCAACTCGTACATGGACATCCGCCGTTTCACCTCGCAGGCCCCCTCCGGCCTGGAGATCCTCGCCAACGACGTGGACCCGGCGGTCTCCACGACCTTCAACGACGAGGACTACCGCCGGGCGATCGACGTCCTGGGCAAGCAGTACCCGATCATCCTCACCGACTCGGGCACCGGCCTGCTCTACAGCGCGATGCGCGGCGTGCTGGACCTCGCCGACCAGCTGATCATCATCTCGACGCCGTCAGTCGACGGCGCCTCGAGCGCGTCCACCACGCTGGACTGGCTGTCGGCGCACGGCTACGCGGAACTCGTGCAGCGCTCCCTGACGGTCATCTCCGGGGTCCGCGAGACCGGAAAGATGATCAAGGTCGACGATATCGTGCAGCACTTCGAGACGCGCTGCCGCGGTGTCGTGGTCGTACCGTTCGACGAACACCTGTCGGCGGGGGCGGAAGTGGACCTCGACATGATGCGGCCGAAGACCCGGGAGGCCTACTTCAACCTCTCCGCGCTCGTCGCCGAGGACTTCCAGCGCGCGCAGCAGCAGCAGGGGCTGTGGACGGCCGACGGCAGCGCTCCGCCGCCGCAGTTCGCCCCGCCCATGCCCGGGCAGCAGGCGCCCGGTCAGCAGCCGTACGCCCCCCAGCCCGGTCAGCCGTACCCGGGGCAGCAGCCGTACCCCGGACAGCCGTACCCGGGGCAGCCGCAGCAGCCGTATCCGCCCCAGCAGCCGTACGGGGGACAGCAGCCGTACGGAGGGCAGCAGCCTCCGCCCCAGCAGGCCGCCGTACCGCAGCAGCCGTACCCGCCGCACGCCGGCCCGGGCGCGCAGAACAACGGCTGGCAGCAGTCGCCGCCCCCGCAGGCGCAGCGCGGCGCGGGGCAGGCCGGACCGCCCCCGCCGCCCGCGCAACACGATGGCCAGGCACATCAGTCCGGACAGCCCGAACTGCAAGGCCCCGTTCCGCCCGCGGGCTGGCAGCAGCACCCCCCGCAGCCGCCGCCGGCCCCTCAGCAGTAAGGCAGTAGAGGTCTAAACCAATGAGGGCCCACACCGTTCACACGGTGCGGGCCCTCATCGCATTCCCGCAGACCACACACGGTTTGGCGGACCGTTGACGCGACTCGACCGCCGCTGATAAACCTTCGCTTCACCAGCTGGCGAACCAGAGATCTGCCCGCCTTCACCGTGCGAGTCATGACGCGAGGTCCACGTCCATGGTCACAAGATTCCCTCCACGCCCGTCCCGCCCACGCGGCCGACTGCGTATCCTCCTCGCCTCCGGAGCCGCCGCCCTGGCGCTGGCCGCCGGATCGGTCGTCCCCGGAAATCCGCTCGCCCCCGCCCCGCAGCAGGCACAGGCCGCCGACGGCAAGTCGACGCTCACGGTCGCGGTCGCGCAGAGCGTCGACTCCCTGAGCCCGTTCCTCGCGCAGCGGCTCGTCTCCACGAGCATCAGCCGGCTGATGTACGACTTCCTGACCAACTACGACGCCAAGGACAACCACACGATCCCCGGGCTCGCCACCGAGTGGGAGACGTCGGCGGACAAGCTGACGTGGACGTACACCATCCGGGACGACTCGAAGTGGTCGGACGGCGAGAAGGCCACCGCCGAGGACGCGGCGTGGACCTTCAACAAGATGATGACCGACGAGGGCGCCGCGACGTCGAACGGCAGCTTCGTCTCCAACTTCAAGAAGGTGACCGCGCCCAGCCCGGACAAGCTGGTCATAGAGCTGAAGCAGCCTCAGGCCACGATGACGGCGCTGGACGTGCCCATCGTTCCCAGGCACGTCTGGGAGAAGGTCGGCGACTTCTCGAAGTTCAACAACGACACGAAGTTCCCGATCGTCGGCAACGGGCCGTTCATCCTGACGGACTACAAGGTCGACAGCTATGTGAAGCTCAAGGCCAACAAGGACTTCTGGCGGGGTTCGCCCAAGTTCGACGAGCTCGTCTTCCGGTACTACAAGGACCAGGACGCAGCGGTCGCCGCCCTCCGAAAGGGTGAAGTTTCCTTCGTCGCCGGAAGCCCGAGCCTGACCCCCGCGCAGGCGACGGCGCTGAAGTCCACCGACAACATCAAGGTGAACGACGCCCCCGGCCGGCGCTTCTACGCCCTGGCCACCAACCCCGGCGCGCAGACCAAGGACGGCAAGAAGTTCGGCGACGGGCACCCGGCGCTCCAGGACCAGAAGGTCCGTCAGGCGCTCTTCATGTCCGTGGACCGCACGGCCATCATCGACAAGGTCTTCCAGGGCTACGCCGTGGAGGGCGAGGGCTACATCCCGCCCCGCTTCGGCTCGTACTTCTGGAAGCCGTCGGCCGAGCAGAAGCTCGCCTACGACCCCGCGAAGGCGGGCGCCCTCCTCGACGAGGCGGGCTACAGGAAGAACGGCGCGGGCAAGCGGACCGGCAAGGACGGCAAGCCGCTCGACTTCCGCATCCTGTGCCACGCCACGGACCCCAACGACAAGGCGATCGGCAAGTACCTCCAGGAGTGGTGGGGCGAGCTCGGCATCGGTCTGAAGGTCGACTGCCGGGACAACGTCTCCGACCCCTGGTACGCCGGTGAGTACGACCTCGCCTTCGACGGCTGGTCCGTCAACCCGGACCCCGACTTCGTCATGTCGATCCACACCTGCGCCGCGCTCCCGGCGAAGGCGAAGCAGACGGCGGCGACCGACAACTTCATCTGCGACAAGCAGTACGACGAGCTGTACGCGAAGCAGCTGGCCGAATACGACCCCGCCAAACGGGCCGACCTGGTGAAGCAGATGGAGTCGCGGCTGTACGACACGGGGTACATGAATGTCATGGCGTACCCGAATGCCGTCGAGGCCTACCGCACCGACCAGATCAAGTCGATCACGACCATGCCCTCGGACGCGGGCAACATCTACGGTCAGGACGGTTACTGGAGCTGGTGGTCGGCGGTCCCGGCCGCCGGTGCGTCGGGCGACTCGTCCGGCGACGGCGGCGGCTCCACCGGAGTCCTCGTCGGTGTCGGTATCGCTGTAGTCGTCCTCGCCGGTGGCGGGCTGCTGTTCGCCATGCGTCGTCGTTCCACCGCGGAAGACCGTGAATAGTCCATGAGCACAGAAAGCACTCCCGCGCTCCTGAAGGGCGCGGCGGGCGTGGACGCTGTGCAGGCCGACGGCCCGGCTCCGGCCGGGCCGTCGGCCCGCAGTCCGCGCACGCGCAGCACGACCGCGTACCTCCGCTATGCGGCGGGCAAGCTGGCCGGTGCGGCCGTCTCGCTGTTCGCCGTGCTCGTCACCAGCTTCTTCCTGTTCCGTCTGATCCCCGGCGACCCGGTCAAGCAGATGACCGGCGGCCGCCAGGTGTCGAACGAGCAGATCGCCGCGATGCGCCGGGAATTCGGCCTGGACCTGCCGCTCTGGCAGCAGTTCACCGAGTACTGCGGCAAGGCCCTGACCGGGGACTTCGGTACGTCGTACCAGTTCCGGGCCCCCGTCATGGACAAGATCGCCGAGGCGCTCCCCGCGACGCTGCTGCTCACCGGCACCGCGTTCGTGATCTACACGGTGATCGGCATCTGGCTGGGCGCCAGGTCCGCCTGGCGCAACGGCTCGGCGGGTGACCGCTTCCACACCGCCTTCGCGCTGACGCTGTACTCGGTGCCCTCCTTCTGGCTCGGTCTGCTCCTGATCATCACCCTGTCGGTCGGCATCGGGCCCATCCCCGGGCTCTTCCCGACCGGTGGCATGGAGTCCGGCAGCGAGAGCGGCTTCGCCTACGTCCTCGACGTGGCCCACCACCTCGTGCTGCCGGTCATCACCCTCGTCGCCGTCGAGTACGCGCGCACCCTGCTGGTGATGCGCTCCTCGCTGCTCGACGAGATGGGCAGCGACTATCTGACGACGGCCCGTGCGAAGGGGCTCCGCGACGACCTCGTACGCCGCCGGCACGCCGTCCCGAACGCGATGCTGCCGACGGTGACGCTGCTCTTCGTCAACCTGGGCAACACGGTGGCCGGTGCCATCCTGGTGGAGACGGTGTTCTCCTGGCCCGGACTGGGCGGACTCTTCTACCAGGCGCTGAGCGTGCCCGACCTGCCGCTGGTGCAGGCGCTGTTCTTCATCTTCGCCGCCGCGGTGATCCTGATGAACACGCTCGCCGATGTGATCTATCCGCTCCTCGATCCCCGGGTGGGCCGATGACGACCACGACCGACGCCGCGCCGGCCCTCGGGCCGCGCGCGCTGACCTGGGCCCGCCGCCGACAGGCCGCGGCCCGCTTCTGGCGGCAGTACCGGAGCCACCGGGCGGGCCTGGCCGGCCTGGCCGTGCTCGGGCTGATCGCCCTGACCGCGCTGACGGCCCCGCTGCTGGTCGGCACGGACTCGCTGAGCGTCACCGACGCGCCGGGCGGCGCCCTGGAGTCGCCGAGCGCCGAGTTCCCCCTCGGCACCGACCAGTTCGGCCGCAGCCTGCTCGCCCTCCTGGTGTGGGGGACGCGGGTGTCGCTGACCGTCGGCCTGCTCGCCGCCTTCCTCTCGGTGGCCATCGGGACGCTGGTGGGCATCACGGCCGGTCACTTCAAGGGCTGGTACGGCAACGTCGTCATGCGGATCACGGACTGGTTCCTCGTGATGCCGACGCTGGTGCTGGCCATCGCGCTCGCCACCGTGCTTTCGCGGTCCCTCTGGACCACGGTCCTCGCCATCGGCGTGACGACCTGGCCGACGACGGCGCGGCTCGTGCGGGCGCAGACGCTGTCCGTGGAGTCCCGTCCGTACATCGAGCGCTCCAAGGCGCTCGGGGGCGGGCACGGCCACATCATGTCCCGCCATGTGCTGCCCAATGTGATGCCGCTGGTGCTCGCACAGACCACGCTGGTGATCTCCACCGCCATCCTCACCGAGGCGACCCTCGCCTTCCTCGGGCTCGGCGATCCCACGATCGTCTCCTGGGGCGGGCTGCTCCAGGACGCCCGTGAGGCCGGAGCGGTCAGCTCCGGCAACTGGTGGTACCTCGCTCCGCCCGGACTCGCCATCGCGGTCGTCGCCCTCGCGTTCACGCTGTGCGGCCGCACCATCGAGTCCGTGCTCAACCCCAAGCTGGGGGTGTCCCGTTGACCGCCGTGAAGACCGAGAGCGTACCGAAACCGGAGACCGGGCAGCCGCTGCTCGACGTCCGGAACCTGCATGTCACCTACGGCTCCGGGGCCTCGGCCGTCCCCGCCGTACGGGGAGTCGACCTGCGGGTCGAGGCGGGCCAGAAACTGGGCATCGCCGGGGAGTCCGGGTGCGGGAAGTCGACGTTGGCACTCGCGCTGCTGAGGCTGCTGCCCGCCACCGCGTCCCTGAGCGGCGAGATCCTGCTGGACGGCGAGGACGTCCTCACCATGAAGTGGGGGCGGCTGCGCGCCGTGCGCTGGGCGGGGGCGTCGATCGTCTTCCAGGGCGCGATGCACTCGCTGAACGCCGTGCACCGCATCGGGGACCAGATCGCCGAACCGATCCTGCTGCACGGCAGGGGAACCCCGGCGGCCGCCCGCAGGCGCGCCGGTGAGCTGCTGGAACAGGTGGGGCTTCCGGCCGCACGCGCGGACGCCTATCCGCACGAGCTGTCCGGCGGTCAGCGCCAGCGCGTGATGATCGCGATGGCGCTGGCCTGCGATCCGCGGCTGATCATCGCCGACGAGCCCACCACGGCCCTCGACGTGATGATCCAGGCGCAGATCCTGCGGCTGATCGAACAGCTCGTCAGCGACGAGGGCCTCGGTCTGATCATGATCAGCCACGACCTGGCGGTGCTCTCCGACACCTGCGACCGGCTGTCCGTGATGTACGCGGGCCGGGTCGTCGAGGAGGGGCCGGCCAAGAAGGTCTACGAGAACGCCCGTCACCCCTACAGCAGCGCCCTGTCGGCCGCCTTCCCGCGGATCGGCGACCTCTCGTCGCGGCACGCGCCACGCGGCCTGCCGGGCGATCCCCCGGACCCGTCGGCGCTGCCCTCCGGCTGCACGTTCCATCCGCGCTGCGCAGCCGCGCTGGACTCCTGTGCCACCGAGGACCAGGAGCTGCGGCCGGCCGGCCCGTCCCGGCGGGCGGCCTGTGTGCTGGTGGAGCCGGAAGCCACCGTGACGCCCGGGCCGCACGGCGGTACCGAGGAAGCAAGGAGCACCTCATGACGACCACTCCCCCGGCTCCCCTGCTCAGCGCCCAGGCGCTGAAGGTCGCGTTCCCCGGGCGGCGCGGGGCGGCGACCGCGCGTGCGGTCGACGGGGTGGACCTCGACATCCGTCCCGGTGAGATCGTCGCCCTGGTCGGCGAGTCGGGCTGCGGGAAGACGACGCTGGCCCGGTCGCTGCTCGGCCTGGTGCCTCCCACGGCGGGCCGGGTCACCTTCGGCGGCGAGCCCCTCGACTACGCGGGCCGGGCGCTGAAGGCGTACCGCAAGCGGGTGCAGCTGGTGCTCCAGGACCCCAGCGGTTCTCTCAACCCCCGCCACACGGTGTACGACGCGGTGGCGGAGGGCCTGCGCATCCACGGCTACCCGGGCGACGAGCGGGAGGCCGTGGCCGGGGCACTGTCGCGGGCGGGACTGCGGCCTCCGGAGCGGTTCTTCCTGCGCTACCCGCACGAGCTGTCCGGCGGTCAGCGCCAGCGCGTCGTGATCGCGGGCGCACTGGTCCTGGAGCCGGAGCTGATCGTCGCGGACGAGCCCGTGGCCTCGCTGGACGCCTCCGTACGCGGCGAGATCCTCGCGCTCCTGCTGCGGCTGCGGGACGAACTGGGTCTCTCCGCACTGGTGGTGACGCATGATCTGGGACTGGCGTGGAACATCGCGGACCGGGTGGCGGTGATGTATCTCGGCCGGATCGTGGAGACGGGTGAGGTCGAGCAGATCCTCACGGCTCCCCGGCACCCGTACACCCAGGCGCTGCTGTCGGTGCTGCCGGAGGCGGACGGTGAGCCGGTGCTTCTGACGGGCGAGCCGCCGGACCCCTCGAAGGTCCCGTCCGGCTGCCGCTTCCACGCCCGGTGCCAGATCCTGGCCTCGGGCGAGGCGGAGCGCGCCGGAGTCGCGGACGCGTGCCGCACGAAGGACCTGCCGGTGCTGGAGG
Organism: Streptomyces sp. NPDC088746; assembly: GCF_044751065.1. NCBI lineage: Bacteria > Bacillati > Actinomycetota > Actinomycetes > Kitasatosporales > Streptomycetaceae > Streptomyces > Streptomyces sp. NPDC088746. The sequence continues at coordinate 1,480,260 of NZ_JBIVLA010000002.1, read as the reverse complement.
GGGACGGCCGCACCCAGGTGGCCTGCCACTGGGCGGCCGCGGGGGCGGGCGCCTCCTAGGCGCCGCCGCGCGGACGGGCGTCTACCGGACGCCGCCGCGGCCGTGGTGGATCGCGCCGGCCAGCTCCCCCAGGGGGCGGCCGGTGCCGCCCCAGCGGTGCTGGATGATCTCGGCGGCGATGGAGACGGCCGTCTCCTCGGGCGTACGGGCGCCGAGGTCGAGGCCGACGGGTGAGGCGAGGCGAGTCAGTTCCGCCTCCTCCACCCCCGCCTCCCGCAGCCGGGCGATCCGGTCGGCGTGGGTGCGGCGGCTGCCCATCACACCGATGTACGCGGCCGGTGTGCGCAGCGCGGCGACGAGCAGGGGGACGTCGAACTTCGGGTCGTGGGTCAGGACGCAGACGACGGTGCGCGCGTCCACCGGGGTCGACTCCAGGTAGGTGTGCGGCCAGGCGCAGACGACCTCGTCCGCCGTGGGGAAGCGCTCCCGGGTGGCGAAGGCGGGGCGGGCGTCGCACACCGTCACCCGGTAGCCGAGGAAGGACCCGATCCTCGCGGTGGCCGCCGCGTGGTCGATGGCCCCGAAGACGAGCATGCGGGGCGCGGGGGCGTACGTCTGGACGAAGACGGTGACGTCCTGCATCCGGCGCTCGCCGTGCGCGCCGTACCGGACGCTGCCCGTGGCCCCCTGAGCGAGCAGCCCGCGCGCGTCGTCGGTGACGGCGGCGTCGAGACCTCCGTCGCCGAGCGAACCGCTGACATCGCCGGTCAGGACCACCCGGCGCGCGCCGGGCCGCGCCGCTCCGGACACCACGGTGGCGAGCGCGACGGGTTCTCCTGCGGCGACGGTCTCGACGAGTTCCCGCAGTCCGTCCCGGTCGGCCGCCGAGACGAAGGGCTGCACCAGAACGTCGATCGTGCCGCCGCAGGTCAGCCCGACGCCGAAGGCCTCGTCGTCGCTGATGCCGTAGGTCCGCAGCTCCGTACGGCCGGTGGTGAGCGTTTCCGTGGCGACCTCGTACACGTCGCTCTCCACGCACCCGCCGGAGACGCTGCCCGCCACCGCGCCCGTCGCGGACACCGCCATGAGGGCGCCGGGGGCCCGGGGCGCGCTGCCCCGCACCCCGACGACCGTGGCCAGGGCGAAGGGCGTACCGGCCGTGTGCCAGTCGCGCAGTTCCGACAGCAGTTCACGCATGGGCGGGCGTCCTCCCGGGCTCGACGGGCTCCTGCCCCCGACCATGCCCCGGTGCCGGCGCCCGCACCACAGGAAGGCGTCAGGCCCGCTCGTACGCCGCGGTCAGCTCGCTGGAACGCTTCACGTCGGCGGCCATCGCGACGAGCAGGTCGTCGATCGACTCGAACTTCAGCATGCCGCGTACGTAGGCCAGGAAGTCCACCGCGACGTGCAGTCCGTACAGGTCGAGGCCGACGCGGTCGATCGCGTACGCCTCGACGGTCCGCTCCGTGCCGTCGAACTGCGGGTTCGTGCCCACGGAGATCGCGGCGGGCATCGCCTCGCCGTTCACCGTGAGCCAGCCGGCGTAGACGCCGTCGGCGGGGATCGCGGTGTGCGGCAGGGTCTCCACGTTCGCCGTGGGGAAGCCGAGCTCGCGGCCGCGCTGGGCGCCGCGCACCACGACGCCCTCGACGCGGTGCGGGCGGCCGAGGATCTCGGCGGCCCCCGCGACGTCGCCCTCGGCGATCAGACGGCGGGTGAGCGTGGAGGAGAACGGCTCGCCGCCGCCCGCGTCACCGCTCACGTAGAGGTCGATGACCTCGACCTGGAAGTCGTACGTCGGACCGAGCTCGGCGAGGAAGGTGACGTTGCCCGCCGCCCGGTGTCCGAAGCGGAAGTTGGGGCCCTCGATGACCAGCTTCGCGTGCAGCTTGTCGACGAGCACCTTCACGACGAAGTCCGCGGGCGAGAGCTTGGAGAACTCGGAGGTGAACGGCAGGATCAGCACGGCGTCCACCCCCAGTCCCGCCATGAGCTCGGCACGCCGCTGGTGCGGTGCGAGCAGCGGCGGGTGCGTGCCGGGGCGGACGACCTCGCTGGGATGCGGGTCGAAGGTGACGACGACGGAGGGCACACCGAGCTCGCGCGCCCGCTCCACGGCACGGCCGATGATCAGCTGGTGTCCGCGGTGCACCCCGTCGTAGGAGCCGATGGTGACGACGCTGCGCCCCCAGCCCTCAGGGATGTCCTCCAAGCCACGCCAGCAGTGCACTCTGACCGCTCCTCGCCCGAACCTGTGTACGTGTGTATGTCCATTACGCAGGTCTAAGACTGCCATGCTCACGTCCCACGGCCTGCATCGGCATAGGGATCCCGGGCCGCGAACCTTCCAGTGCCTCCAACGTGCGCCGGGCGCCGGGGCCCACGACGGCGGCCCACTCCTGCGGGGCGTCCGCCAGCCAGCGGCCGACGAGCGCGGCGAATCCGGGAACGTCCCGGGCGAGTTCGACCAGTCCGCGGTCGAAGCGCGCCGCACCCTCGGGCGTCCGTACGAGGAGCATCCCGGTGCGGTGCACCAGAGCCCGTGTACGGGCCTCGGGGCGGCGGCCGGAGCCGGCCGCGGCCGCCCTCAGCAGGGCGTCGAGGACCTCCGGGTCCCTCCCCTTCTCCTGTTCGAACTCCAGCAGGACCTCCAGCAGCTCCGCCCGCAGCGGCCTCGACGCGGCGCTGCCCGTGGCGGCGAGCACCCGGGCCAGCGCGGCGCGCACGGACGGGGGTGCGGGGCGGTCCCGCAGCAGCCCGGTCATCAGGGGCAGCAGGAGCGCCCGGGCGGCAGGACTGTGCTCCAGCCGGAGATCCACATAGGCGGCGGCCTGCGCCCCGGAGTCGTCGTCGCCACGGCTGTCGATGTAACGGCGTACGAGCCCGGGGGCGTGCAGGGCCAGGGCCGGGGTGTCCAGGGCGGCCAGCTCCCGCAGGACACCACCGGCGGCCTCCCCGGGCAGCGACAGGCGGGCGCGCAGCGCGGCCAGCACCGGCTCGGGGTGCTCGGGGAACACCTCCGCGAGCAGGCTCACCGGCAGCCGTGGGTCACCGGCGGCGAAGAGCCTCAGGGCCTGCGGCAGGTACCGGCCCCCCGTGCCCGGATCCCGCACGAGGACGGTGAGCGCCTGGGCGTGCAGGGGTGTGTCGTCCGGCCGGGCCAGCAGGGTGAGCGCAGCCCCGCGCAGCAGGGCGCGGTCGGAGGCGGTCAGGGCGCGGGCGGCGGTGAGCGTGGCGTGGACCGCCGCGGCGGCGCGCCGCTCGGGCCGTTCCTCGTCGCGCGCCCACCGGTCGACGGCCCGGCAGAGGGCGGCCGGCTCGTCCTCGCCGAGAGTGGTGAGAAGTTCCGCGGCGCGCGGGTGGTGGGTGTCGACCAGCGCCTCGGTCAGGTCGTCGACGGCGAGGTCCCGGCGGGCGTACAGGAGCGCCTGCGCGGCGGCGGCCACGGTGAGCCGCATCGGCAGGCGCTCCTCGGCCGGCAGGGGGCTCTCGTCGGTGAACCAGCGGCACAGCAGTGCCTGCACGGTCCTGGGGTGGGCGGCCAGGCGCCGGGAGACGGCGTCCAGATACCGTTCGCCGCCGTCCGCGCGGGGGGCGCCGTCGGCGGGCAGGAGACGGCGCAGGAGATCGATCCGGTCGGCCTCGGGCAGCCGGATCCGGCGCCAGAACCACGGCCCGAATTCCGCGTAGGGCCCGAGCGCGGCGGGGCCACCGCCGGACAGGGAGCGCCGGGTGATCCGTCCGGCGAGCACCCGCAGCACCCCGAGGCAGGGCCGGGCGTCGGGGACCCTGAGCAAACTCTCCCGGAGCAGGTGCGCGGCCCACCAGGCGGCGTCGGTGAGCCGCTCCTGCGCACCCGGGCTGGACGGCAGGCGGTCCATCGCCTCGATCAGGTCGGCCATGCGGTGGGCCAGGGCCGCGTGCCCCTGCCGCCGCTCCAGCAGGAGCATCGCCTGGAGGACGGGGCCGATGCGGTGGCGCGGCACAGGAAGGTTGTGGGGTTCGGCCGGGTCCTGCGGGGCGGGCGCGGGCTCCGCGGAGGCCCCGTCCGCGTGCCAGCGGTGGACCAGCGAGTGCAGCGCCGCGTCCAGGTCGAGGTGCGCGCCCTGCACCCAGTCGCCCAGCTCCTCGTGGGCGAAGCGGTATCCCGCGCCCGCCGGGACCAGCAGGCCTTCGGTGAGTACGGCCGAGGCCCAGCCCGTGCGCCAGGGGAAGATCTCCTCGAACGCCGCCCGGTCCAGCTCGCCCTGGCCCGGCCCGAGGCAGCGCCTGGCCGCCTCGTGGACCTGGCCGGCCACCTTCGCCGCCAGTCTGCGGATCGCCGTGCCCCTGAGCCGGGGTTCGGCCTGGGCCCCGATCCGTACGGCGATCCGGACGCAGGCGAGGTCCAGATGGGCGGCGAAGACCTCCTCCGTGCCGGGCCTGCCGGGCACGTCGGGGGGCAGTGCCGCCCGTACCTCGGCGAGCAGGCGCAGCGTGAGCGGGTGCCGGTCGTGGCCGGGAGCGATCGTGCCGGGCGGGATGCCGTACCGCTCCGCCGCCCGCTCGGCCTGTTCCGCCGTGAGGTCGCCGAGCCGGACTGCGGGCGGCAAACCCCCGGCGGGCCGCTCCGGACGGTGCAGGGTCCCCGGGGGGTACAGCGCGCCGGCGGTCTCCCAGTGCTCGGGGCGGCAGGCGACGACCATCCGCACCTCGTGGGCCCGCAGCCACTCGGCCGTCGCCACGGCCCATCCGGCGAGCCGGTGGGCCAGCAGGGGCGGCATCTCCTCCGGGCCGTCCACGACGACCAGGAGCGGGTTCCCGGAGGCCGCGGCGAGGCGGGCCACCCGTTCGGGGGTGGCCGCCTCCATGTCGCCCCTGGCCCCGGCCGCGGTGATGATCCTGCCGGAGCGCTGGAGCGCCCTGGTCATGGCGTCGGTGACCGAGGTGTCGTCGGCCAGCAGGTCGGCTCCGCGCAGCCAGAGCGTCAGTGCGGGCACGGGCCCCCGGGCGCGGCGGCCGGCCAGGGCGGCGAGCTCCGTGGTGCGGCCGGTCCCGGGGGCGCCGACCATGCCGAGCACAGGTCCCGTGCCGGTCTCGAAAGCGGTGAACTCCGCGCTGATGCCGGGGCGTTCGACAGCCTCCGTGCCGCAGGGCCGGCTGTCCGCGTGGCCGAGCGAGGTGGCGGTCAGCTGGAGCGCCCCCGCGAGGTTGAGGTCGTGCCCGTACCCCGGAACGCTGTTCGCGTTGCGGCGGAGCACCTCGGCCAGCGGCGCCGGGGCGTCCGGGGGAGCCAGCGGCACCGCGAGCCCGGCGGTCTCGCGCCCGGCGGTCAGCGCCGTCGAGAGCACGCCGAGGACGGCACCGGTGCGCGGGTCCGTCACGGGCCCGCCGACGGCGGCGCCGCCGGACCTCAGTGCGTCACGCCCGTCCGTACCGAGGGCGAGCTCCAGCGCGTCGGTCACGGGGTGGTCGCGTCCGCCTTCGGAGTACGTCGCGGGGGTCGTCCCGAGCACCCGTGCCTCGCGCCAGCCGTGGGCGGCGATCCGGACATAGGTGCCCGTCCCGATCTGCTCCCGTACGGCGATGGGGAGCGGCTCCACCCCGAGGGTCCCGGGGCCGCCGGTGCGCAGCAGGGCGAGGCCGAGAGCGGGCAGCTCGGTGATGTCGTCGGGGCCGACGGGGCAGCTGAGGCCGTCGGCGGAGTGCAGCGTGAGGGGAACGGAGCGTGCGAGGGCCTGATGGCTGGTGACGACCGTGCCCCGGTCGTCCGCGACGAATCCGGTCCCCCGCGGCCGGCCGGCCTGATCGCAGATCTTCACAAGTTTCGACCGGTCCCCGCTGCCCATGGTCCGACGGTAGGTCCCAGATGATCGCCACAGGAAACGCGCGGGGCGAAAGCGCCCCCCTCGCACCCCCCGGTCACTCCGAGCGCCCGTCCATTGGGGTGAATCGGCGGGTTCTTGTGGACAGGGATGGTCGCGGGAGGGGGATCGTGGAGCGGGCACGCACCGGGGGGGCTGCCCGCTCCACGACGGGCCGGACCCATGGGGAGCCCGCGCGACCTTCGTCGGACGGAGACGTCAGGCGAAGACGGCGAGGCTCTTGGCCTTGCCCTTCTGCTCCTCGACGAGCACGAGGAACGCCCCGTCGGGCCCGAAGACCCCGACCGGCCCCGGCGGATACGACGGCATGTCCAGCCGCACGCCGTTGAGCAGCAGCTTGGCGCGCTTCTCGTCGACATCCCAGCGCGGGAAGGCGGACGCGGCGGCCTCGGCCACCGGCATCACGGTCAGCTCCTGCTGGTGCTGGTCGAGGGTGCGCGCCGCGTCGAGGCCGTACGGTCCGACGCGGGTGCGCCGCAGCGCGGTCAGGTGCCCGCCCACGCCGAGCCCGGCGCCGAGGTCGCGGGCGAGGGCGCGGATGTACGTACCCGAGGAGCAGACGACGGAGACGACCAGGTCGACGACCGGGGTGCCGTCCTCCGCGACGGCCTCACGGACGTCGTAGACCCGGAAGGACGAGATGGTCACCGGGCGGGCCGGGATCTCGAACTCCTCGCCGCCGCGCACCCGGGCATAGGACCGCTTGCCGTCGATCTTGATGGCGCTGACCTTGGACGGCACCTGCATGATCGCGCCGGTCAGTGCGGCGACCCCGGCGTCGATGCCCTCGCGGGTCACTCCCGAGGCATCGGTGGACGAGGTGATCTCGCCCTCCGCGTCGTCGGTGACGGTGTCCTGGCCGAGCCGGATCGTCCCGAGGTACTCCTTCTCGGTCAGTGCGAGATGCCCGAGCAGCTTGGTGGCTCTCTCGACGCCCAGGACGAGGACGCCGGTCGCCATCGGGTCCAGCGTGCCGGCGTGGCCGACCCGGCGGGTGCGGGCGATGCCGCGCATCTTGGCCACGACGTCGTGCGAAGTGAAGCCGGACGGCTTGTCGACGATGACAAGGCCGTCCGGCGTTTTGTTCTGCGTCATGCGGAAGGTGAGCCCTCGCCGTTCTCGTCCTCGTCCTCCGGCTTGCGGTACGGGTCCGCGTCTCCGGCGTACGCGGCACCGGAGGACGCCTCGCGCACCTTGGCGTCCGAGGCACGTGCCCGGTCGAGCAGGTCCTCGATCGCCTTGGCGTTGTCCGGCAGGGCGTCGGCCACGAAGGCCAGCGTCGGGGTGAACTTCGTCCCCGCCGCCGCACCGACCGCCGAGCGCAGGATGCCCTTGGCGCTCTCCAGGCCGGCGGCCGCGCTGGCCCGCTCCTCGTCGTCGCCGTAGACCGTGTAGAAGACCGTGGCCTCCCGCAGGTCGCCGGTGACACGGGTGTCCGTGATGGTCACGTGCGTACCCAGACGCGGGTCCTTGATACCGCGCTGCAGTTTCTCGGCGACCACCACCTGGATGAGGTCCGCCAGCTTCTTTGCCCGCGCGTTGTCGGCCACTGGTCCTTCTCCTTCTGATACGTGCTCAGTCTTCTTCGTCGTTGTGCAGCCGCCGTCGTACGGACAGCAGCTCCACCTCCGGCCGGCCCGCGATCATGCGCTCGCACCGGTCGAGTACGTCTGTGAGGTGCCCGGTGTCCCCGGAGACCACGGCAAGACCGATCTGGGCCCTGCGGTAGAGGTCCTGGCCGCCCGTCTCCGCGACGCTCACCGCGAACTTGCGGTGGATCTCGGCGACGATCGGGCGGACGATGGAGCGTTTCTCCTTCAACGACCGTACGTCGCCGAGGAGCAGATCGAAGGACAGTGTCCCCACATACATGTATGTCCGGATGTCCCGCCGGTTCGGGTTCGGGGTCCGGGGTCGTCCCCCGGACTGGCACAGCCACGCCCCGCCTTCACCCGGCGGGGACATCCGAACCGTACACGGAACGGCCGGGGCCGATCGACGGAAATACGACCCGTCGACCGGCCCCGACCGTGCAGGAGAGCCCCGGGGTCTCCCCCGGGGTTCCCCGTGGATCAGCCTCGCGGCTTCTCGCGCATCTCGTACGTCGCGATGACGTCGTCGATCTTGATGTCGTTGAAGTTTCCGAGGTTGATACCGCCCTCGAAGCCTTCGCGGATCTCGGTGACGTCGTCCTTGAAGCGGCGCAGACCGGAGATGTTGAGGTTCTCCGCGATGACCTTGCCATCGCGCAGCAGGCGCGCCTTGGTGTTGCGCTTGACCTCGCCGGAGCGGACCAGCACACCGGCGATGTTGCCCAGCTTGGACGAGCGGAAGATCTCGCGGATCTCCGCCGTACCGAGCTCGACCTCTTCGTACTCCGGCTTGAGCATGCCCTTGAGGGCCGCTTCGATCTCTTCGATCGCCTGGTAGATGACCGAGTAGTACCGGACGTCCACGCCCTCGCGCTCGGCCATCTGCTCGGCACGCCCTGCGGCGCGCACGTTGAAGCCGATCACGATGGCGTCGGAGCCGGTCGCCAGGTTGATGTCCGACTCGGTGACCGCACCCACACCGCGGTGCAGGACCCGGATGTCGACCTCTTCACCGACGTCGAGCTGGAGCAGCGAGGACTCGAGAGCCTCCACCGAACCGGACGCGTCGCCCTTGATGATGAGGTTGAGCTCCTGGACCAGACCGGCCTTGAGCGCCTCGTCCAGGTTCTCCAGGGAGAACCGGACACCCTTGCGGGCGAAGTTGGCGTTGCGCTCGCGGGCGGCCCGCTTCTCGGCGATCTGACGCGCCGTGCGGTCCTCGTCGACGACCAGGAAGTTGTCGCCGGCACCCGGGACGTTGGTGAGACCCAGGACCAGGACGGGGGTCGAGGGACCCGCTTCCTGGACGTTGTTGCCGTTGTCGTCGAGCATCGCCCGGACGCGGCCGTACGCGTCGCCGACGACCATCGTGTCGCCGATGCGCAGCGTTCCGCGCTGGACGAGGACGGTCGAGACGGCACCGCGGCCACGGTCGAGGTGGGACTCGATCGCAATACCCTGCGCGTCCTGCTCCGGGTTGGCCCGCAGGTCGAGCGAGGCGTCGGCGGTGAGGACGACGGCCTCCAGCAGTGCCTCGATGTTGAGGCTCTGCTTGGCGGAGATGTCGACGAACATCGTGTCGCCGCCGTACTCCTCGGCCACCAGACCGAACTCGGTGAGCTGACCGCGCACCTTGGTCGGGTCGGCACCCTCGACGTCGATCTTGTTGACCGCGACCACGATCGGCACCTCGGCCGCCTTGGCGTGGTTCAGCGCCTCGATCGTCTGGGGCATCACACCGTCGTTCGCCGCCACCACGAGGATCGCGATGTCGGTCGACTTCGCACCACGTGCACGCATGGCGGTGAACGCCTCGTGACCCGGGGTGTCGATGAAGGTGATACGGCGGTCCTCGCCGTTGACCTCGGAGGAGACCTGGTACGCACCGATGTGCTGCGTGATACCGCCGGCCTCGCCCGCGACGACGTTCGTCTTGCGGATCGCGTCCAGCAGCCGGGTCTTACCGTGGTCGACGTGACCCATGACGGTCACGACCGGCGGACGGGAGACCAGGGCCTCTTCGCCGCCCTCGTCCTCACCGAACTCGATGTCGAAGGACTCGAGCAGCTCGCGGTCCTCCTCCTCCGGGCTGACGATCTCGAGGACGTAGTTCATCTCGTCCGCGAGGAGCTTCAGCGTCTCGTCGGAGACGGACTGCGTGGCGGTGACCATCTCGCCGAGGTTCATCATCACGGCGACGAGCGACGCCGGGTTGGCGTTGATCTTCTCCGCGAAGTCGGTCAGGGACGCGCCGCGCGACAGCCGGACAGCCTGCCCGTTGCCGCGAGGCAGCATGACGCCGCCCACCGACGGGGCCTGCATGGCCTCGTACTCCTGGCGCCTCTGACGCTTCGACTTGCGACCACGACGCGCGGGACCACCGGGACGGCCGAACGCACCCTGTGTGCCACCACGGGCACCCGGGCCGCCGGGACGTCCACCGAAGCCGGGACGACCGCCGAAGCCGCCGCCACCACCGGGACGGCCCGCACCGCCACCACCGGGACCGCCGGGACGGCCGGCGAAGCCGCCGCCACCGCCACCGGGACCGGCCGGACGGCCTGCGAAGCCGCCGCCACCGGGACGACCGCCGCCGCCACCCGGGCGACCGCCGCCGCCACCGGGACCACGGCCACCGCCGGGGCCACCGCCGGGACGCGGGCCGGCAGCGGGACGCTGCGGCATCATGCCGGGGTTCGGACGGTTACCCGAGGGGGCACCGCCCGGACGGGGAGCCTGCGGACGGGGCATGCCGCCCGGAGAGGGACGTGCGCCACCCTGGCCCTGGGGGCGCGGGGCGCCGCCGGGACCACCCTGGGGGCGCGGGGCGCCGGGGCGCTCCTGACCGCCGCCGGGGCGCGGGGCACCGCCGGGACGGGGCGCCTGGGGGCGCGCCATGCCGGTGGAACCGCCGGAGGTGAAGGGGTTGTTGCCCGGACGGGGACCGGCCGGGCGAGAGCCGCCAGGTCGCCCGGAGGGACCGGGGTGTGCGCCCTGGCCTGCGGGGCGGGCGGGGCGGTCGCCGCCACGCTCGCCACCACGGCCGCCGTCACGCTGACCAGCGTCGCGGCCACCGTCGCGCTGACCGCCGGCCGGAGCCGGACGGGCGGGGCGGGGACCGGGGGTGGCACCCGCGGGACGCGGGGCCTGCTGCGGCGCGGCCGGCTGCTGGGCCGGAGCCGGTGCCGAGAACTCCGCGGCGGGCACCGGGGTGACCGGGGCGGGCTTCGGCGCGGGCTTGGGGCCCGGACGCGGGCCCGCGGACGGCGCGGAGGGCGCCGCGGGGGTGCTGCTCGCCGGAGTCTCCGCGGCGGCCGGCTTGGGGGCCGGGGCGCCGGGCTTCGGGGCAGCGGGACGTGCCGCAGCGGCCGGGGAGGGCGCTGCGGGCTTCGAGGGGGCGGCCTTGCGGGGCGCGCCAGGCTTTGCAGCGGACTTGCCGGCGTTGCCACCGGGACCCTGCAGTGCGTCAGTCAACTTGCGTACGACCGGCGCCTCGATCGTCGAGGACGCCGAACGGACGAATTCACCGAGTTCTTGGAGCTTGGCCATGACGACCTTGCTCTCAACCCCGAACTCCTTGGCGAGTTCGTATACCCGGACCTTAGCCACTTCGCTCCTTTTAGGTCCGGGTTACCGCCGGACCGTCGCTACTTCATGGGCGTACTCATCGCGTACTCATCGAGTGCTCATCGCAATCTCGACCTACTTCCAACTCGCGAGGTACCTGACCGCACGGGGACCCGTGCCGTTCACTTTCTTACGGTGTCACCCGCTCGACGAACCGCTGCAGTGCCGCGGAGTCGAACGGCCCCTTGGCCTTGAAGGCCCGGGGGAATGCCCGGCGGCGAACCGCCAGGTCGAGACAGACAGAGACGGGGTGTACATACGCACCCCGGCCGGGCAGCGTACCGCGTGGATCAGGGACGACTTCTCCCTCGTCCACCACGATGCGCAGCAGCTCGCTCTTGGCCGCTCGCTCCCGGCATCCCACACAGGTTCGCTCGGGGCAAGCGCGGGCGTGCGTCCGGCCAGACACGTTTAAGTCTACCTCCCCGCACCGACCTCACCCCTTCGGGGCAAAAATCGAACGGATGTTGTCGTGATCTCAGCGGCCTGGCGCCTCGATCTATTCCTTCGGAGACCGCCCGGAGACGGTCCCGAGACCACCCGGAGACGGTCCGGAGACCGTGCGGGGGGCCTGTCCGGGGCCCGGGCAGGCCCCCGCACGGGTCCGTGGGTCAGCCGCGCTCGGAACGCTCCCGGGCGCGCTCGGCGCGCTCACGGTCCGCGACGTCGCGCTCCTCGTCGGTCTCGGTGTCCGGGCGGATGTCGATGCGCCAGCCGGTGAGACGGGCGGCCAGGCGGGCGTTCTGCCCCTCCTTGCCGATCGCCAGCGACAGCTGGTAGTCCGGCACGGTCACCCGGGCGGAGCGCGTCCCGAGGTCCACGACCTCGACCTTGCTCACCCGTGCGGGTGACAGCGCGTTGGCGACCATCTCGGCGGGGTCGTCCGACCAGTCCACGATGTCGATCTTCTCGCCGTGCAGCTCGGCCATGACATTGCGCACACGACTGCCCATCGGGCCGATGCAGGCGCCCTTCGGGTTGAGGCCGGCCCGGGTGGAGCGTACGGCGATCTTGGTGCGGTGGCCCGCCTCGCGGGCGATGGCCTCGATGACGACCGAGCCGTCCGCGATCTCCGGAACCTCCAGCGCGAAGAGCTTCTTCACCAGGTTCGGGTGGGTGCGCGAGAGCGTCACGGACGGGCCGCGCACGCCCTTGGCCACCCGTACGACGTACGTACGCAGCCGCAGACCGTGGGTGTACTCCTCGCCCGGGACCTGCTCCTGGACCGGCAGGATCGCTTCCAGCTTGCCGATGTCGACGAGGACGTTCTTCGGGTCCTTGCCCTGCTGGACCAGGCCCGTGACGACGTCACCCTCGTGGCCCGCGTACTCCCCGAACGTCCTGTCGTCCTCGGCGTCGCGCAGCCGCTGCAGGATGACCTGCTTGGCGGTGGTCGCGGCGATACGGCCGAAACCGGACGGCGTGTCGTCGAACTCCTTGGGCTCCTGGCCCTCCTCGAGCTCGGCCGGGTCGTCCTTCGCCCACACCGTGACATGGCCGGCCGCGTCCAGCTCGACGCGCGCACGGCGATGGCTGCCGTCGGTGCGGTGGTACGCGATGAGGAGGGCCGACTCGATCGCCCCGACGAGCACGTCGAAGGGGATCTCCTTGTCCTGCGCCAAGCCCTTCAGAAGCTTCACATCGATGTCCACGGCTACGCCTCCTCTTCCTTCTTGTCCTTGCGGTTGAATTCGATCTCCACGCGCGCCTTGACGATCTCGTCGAAGGTGACACGGCGCGACGTGGGCTTGCGGCCCTTGACGCCCGGTACTTCCAGATCGAGTCCCTCGTCGTCCACCCCGAGGATGCGGGCCACCAGCTCGCCGCCCTCACCCAGGGTGAGCCTGGCCAGCCGGCCGGTGGCGCGTACGTAGTGGCGGTGCTCGGTCAACGGGCGGTCGGCGCCCGGAGAGCTCACTTCGAGGACGTACTCGCCCTCACCCATGGCGTCGGTCTCGTCCAGCTTCTGGGAGATGCCGCGGCTGAGTTCCGCGCAGGTGTCGAGCTCCACGCCGTCCTCGGAATCCACGATGACCCGCAGCACCCGGCGGCGGCCCGCCTGGGACACCTCGATCTCCTCGAGGTCGAGCTCCTTGGCGCTGACGAGCGGCTCCAGCAGTTCGCGCAGCCTGTCGCTCTGGGTGGTGCTCATCCGGGTGACTCCTCGGCCGCGTGTGCTGTTGTGGGGATCGTCGCGTGTCAGGTCAAAGGGTATCCGGTCCGCAGGGGTGTTGCCGTCCCCCTCCCGTCCGGCCGCGGGTACGCTCACGTCCGGTGATCACTTCAGGTCAGAAACTGTCAAAAACCAGGCTGAAGGAGACAAGTGCACCGCACGGGGACGACGCGCAGGAGTGCGCTCACCGCTACGGGAGCCCTGGCCCTGGGTGCGGTGCTGACAGGCTGCGGGGACGGGACGAAGACGCCGAGTGCTTCCGGGGGCGCGGACGCCAGGGCCGCCTCGCTCCGGGCGGGCACCGCACTGCGTGCGTCGGCGGCCCGTGACAGTGCCTCGCTGCTCTCCCGTTACGAACAGCTCGCGGCCGCCCACCCGGTGACGGAACCCGGGCTCGCGCCGATGGGGGCGGCGGTGCGGGAGCACCTCGCGGCCCTGGGCGGGCCGCCGAAGGCCGCGAGCGGCTCCCCCGCCCCCGCCCCGCCGGCGGCCGCCACCGACGCGCGTGCGGCCCTGAGGGAGCTGGCGGGCGAGGAGCGCAGGCTGGCCGACGTCCGTGCCGCGGCCCTGGTGACCGCCGAACCGGAACTGGCCAGGCTGCTGGCCTCGATCGCCGCGGCCGGCGCCGCCCACGCGTATCTGCTGACCGAACTGGCCAAGGAGTCCCCCGCATGAACGGCATGGCACAGGACGCCGGAGCGGACGACACCGAGGGCGCGCTGCGTGCCGCACAGGCCGCACTCGCCGCCGAGCACGCCGCCGTGTACGGGTACGGGGCGCTGGGCGGCCGGCTGGAGGGCGGCCGCCGCAACGACGCCACGGCGGCCTGCGACGCCCACCGGGCCCGGCGGGACGCGCTCACCCGCACGGTGCGCGACCTGGGCGGTACGCCCGTGGCGGCGCACGCGGCGTACACGCTGCCCTTCGCGGTGCGGGACCCCGCGACCGCGATGCGGCTCGCCGCCGTGCTGGAGGACCGGGTGGCGGGCGTGTACTCCGATCTCGTACGGGCTGCCCGGGGGCCGCTGCGGCAGGACGCGGCGGGCGCGCTCCGGGAGGCCGCGGTGCGTGCGGTGCGCTGGCGCGGCACCGGCGTAGCCTTTCCTGGGCTCACCGAGAAGGCCGCCCCGCCGGAAAACACGGCGGAGGCGGGGGCCACGGGTGTCACGCACTGAGCCACTGAGCCACTGAGCACGCTCTGAAAGGGAACAAGGCACGTATGGGTTTCGAACCGCCGCAGCGTCTGGTGCGAGCGCTCGGCGAGACGTACGGCGACGCGGCCGCCGCCGAGTGGCTCGGGCGGCTCCCCGCGCTCACCGACGACGCGCTGTCCGCGCACTCGGTCTCCCCCGACCGGGTCTGCGCCCCCGGCGGGCGGAGCGCTCTCGTCGTCCTGGTGCACCGGGGCGACGGCACGCAGGCCGTGCTGAAGATCGCGCCTCCCGGGGCCGCTCCCGCGCAGGAGGGGGCCGCTCTCGCGCACTGGAAGGGCTGGGGGGCCGTCGAGCTCCTGACCGCCCCGGACGCGGCCGGGCCCGAGGGGGCCCTCCTGCTGGAGCGGCTGCACCACGAGGTGTCCCTGCGCTCCCTGCCCGAGGCGAAGGCGCTGCTGGAGGCCTCGGGCACGGTGCGCCGGCTGTGGGTCGAGCCGCCGGCCGGCCACGCCTTCGAGACCGTCGAGGAGCGCACCGCCCGGCAGGTGGGACCCGTGCGGGCGGCCGCCGCGCAGGACCCCGCGCTCGAACCGCTGGTCTCGGCGGCCCTCGCGGCCCGCGAGGAGCTGGTCCAGGACTCCCCGGAGGCCTTCCTGCTGCACGGCAACTTCCGGCAGAGCAAGGTCCTGGCCGGCGAGCGTGCCCCGTGGCTGGCGGTCGGCCCCGAGCCGCTGACCGGGGAGCGTGCGTACGACCTGGCGCGGCTGGTGCGTGACCGGGTGGAGGACCTGATCGCCTCGCCCGGCGGTGCGGTGACCGCCCGCCGCAGGGTCAAGAAGCTCGCCGAGTCGCTGGAGGTCGACCAGGCGCGGCTGCGCGGCTGGACGCTGTTCCGTGCCGTCGAGTCCGGCACGCGCGCGCTGGCGGCGGGGCGCACGCAGGACGGCGAGATGTCACTGGAGTTCGCGGCCTGGCTGTAGCCGCCGCACACGAGGAGAGGGCCCCGCGCGGTGCGCGGGGCCCTCTCCGTTGCCGGCCGGGTCAGCCCTGGTCGGTCAGGCGGGCGATCGCCTCGTCGACGGTGAGCTCCTCGCGCCCACCCGTGCGACGGTCCTTCAGCTCCAGGACGCCTTCGGCCGAACGGCGGCCGGCGACAAGGATCTTCGGGACGCCGATGAGCTCGGAGTCGGTGAACTTCACGCCCGGCGATACACCGGGCCGGTCGTCGACCAGGACGCGCAGGCCCGCGGCGTTGAGCTTCTCGGAGACGTCGAGGGCGAGCTCGGTCTGGAGCGCCTTGCCTGCGGCGACGACGTGCACGTCGGCCGGGGCGATCTCGCGGGGCCAGCACAGCCCCTTGTCGTCGGCGGTCTGCTCGGCGAGGGCGGCGACGGCGCGGGAGACGCCGATGCCGTACGAGCCCATCGTGACGCGGACCGGCTTGCCCTGCTGGCCGAGGACGTCGAGGGAGAAGATGTCGGCGTACTTGCGGCCGAGCTGGAAGATGTGGCCGATCTCGATGGCGCGGTCCACCTGGAGGCCGGTACCGCACTTGGGGCAGGGGTCGCCCGCCTCGACGACGACGACGTCGAGGTAGTCGTCGACCTCGAAGTCGCGGCCCGCGACGACGTTCCTCGCGTGCTTGCCCTCCTTGTTGGCACCCGTGATCCAGGCGGTGCCGGCGGCGACGCGGGGGTCGGCGATGTAGCGGACCTTCTCCAGGCCCTGCGGGCCGACGTAACCGCGCACCAGGTCGGGGCGGCCCACGAAGTCCTCGGCGGTGACGAGCTCGACGACGGCGGGGGCGAGGTGCTCACCGAGCTTGCCGAGGTCGACCTCGCGGTCGCCGGGCACACCCACGGCCACGATCTCGCCGTCGACCTTGACCAGGAGGTTCTTCAGGGTGGCGGAGGCCTCGACGCCGAGGTGGGCGGCGAGGGTCTCGATGGTCGGGGTGTCGGGGGTGTCCAGCTCCTCGGCCGGGCCGGTCACCGAGGCGTCGGCGGCGGTGGCCTTGAAGGTCACGGCCTCGGTGTTGGCGGCGTAGTCGCAGTTCGGGCAGTCGACGAAGGTGTCCTCGCCGGCGGGCGCGGGCGCGAGGAACTCCTCGGAGGCGGAGCCGCCCATGGCGCCGGAGACGGCGGACACGATGCGGTGGTCGAGGCCGAGGCGCTCGAAGATCCGGATGTACGCGGCGCGGTGCAGCTGGTACGCCTCGGCCAGGCCCTCGTCGGTGGTGTCGAAGGAGTACGAGTCCTTCATCTGGAACTCGCGGCCGCGCAGCACACCGGCGCGGGGGCGGGCCTCGTCGCGGTACTTGGTCTGGATCTGGTAGAGGATCACGGGCAGGTCCTTGTAGGACGAGCACATGTCCTTGACGACCTGGGTGAAGATCTCCTCGTGGGTCGGGCCGAGGAGGTAGTCGGCACCCTTGCGGTCCTTCAGCCGGAACAGCAGGTCGCCGTACTCGTCGTACCGGCCGCTCGCCTCGTACGCCTCCTTGGGGAGCAGCGCGGGGAGCAGGACCTCCTGGCCGCCGATGGCGTCCATCTCCTCGCGGACGACGCGGGTGATGTTCTCCAGGACCTTCTTGCCGAGCGGCAGCCAGGACCAGATGCCGGCCGCGGTGCGGCGCACGTAACCGGCGCGGACGAGGAGCTTGTGGTTGAGCGTCTCGGCGTCCGCCGGGTCGTCGCGCAGTGTCTTGATCATCAATCGGGACATGCGCTGGACCTGGGCCATGATGAACTCCTGCTCGGAAGGGTGGTGAGCCCGAGGTTAGCCGGGGGGCCCGCGCGGGCGGAAATCCATTCCTCGGACCGGCGGACGCCTGAGGACGGCGGTCGGTCCTAGCCGCGAAGCAGCGGGAGGGGCGCGCCCATCACCGCGTACGGCTTGGGCGCGCTGGGGAAGAGCACCTGCCGGGCCAGGTCCTGGTAGCCCAGGGCTCGGTAGAGGCCGCGGGCGGGGCTCTCGGTGTCGATCGCCGAGAGGATGGAACGGGGCAGGTCGACGGCGTCCGTGATGGTGGTGATCAGGCTCCGGCCGATGCCGCGCTGCTGGAACTCGGGGTGGACGTGGAGCTCGGTGATCACGAACGAGTCGTCGAGCCAGCTCTCGGATCCGGTGGCGCGCAGATACGGTTCCACGACGGTGGACCACCAGTGCGTCCGGTTGTTCGGCAGCCCGTAGACGAATCCGACGAGCCGTCCGTCGGCGGCGGTGGCGCCGAGGGCGCGTGCCTGCGGATGGTCGAGGTGCCGCAGCACGATATGGCGGCGTACGTCGATCTCGTCCTGGGTGAGGCCGAAGGCGAGGGCCTGCACGGCGAGGGCCTCGTCGACGCGGTCGGTGAGGTCGAGCGGTCCGACCACGATGTCGGGGGTCCCGGAGCCCCGGGGGGGCGTGGGGGTTGCTGCTGCCATGCGCGAACCCTACTGGCCGTACCGTCCGGTCAGAACAGCACGCTCATGAAGGCGCCCGTCTCGCGGAAGCCCACACGGCTGTAGGCCCTGCGCGCGGCGGTGTTGTAGTCGTTCACGTACAGGCTGACGACGGGGGCCACATCGCTGAGCGCGTAGCGCAGGACGGCCGCCATGCCCGTTTCGGAGAGTCCCCGGCCGCGGGCCTCGGGGGCGACCCAGACGCCCTGGATCTGGCAGGCGTGGGGGGTGGCCGCGCCGATCTCCGCCTTGAAGAGGACCTTGCCGTCCTCTATGCGCGCGAAGGACCGGCGGGTGGTGATCAGTTCCGCGACCCGGGCCTGGTAGAGGAGCCCGCCGTCGCCGGCCAGCGGGGAGACGCCGACCTCCTCGGTGAACATGGCCACGCAGGCCGGCATGAGGACGTCCATCTCCTCCTTGCGGACCCTGCGCACGAGCGGGTCGGGCGCCACCTCGGCCGAGGGGCGGTCGGTCACCATGAGGGGCTGGTTGGGCCGGACCTCACGGGCGGGGCCCCAGCTCGGTTCGAGGAGGCGCCACAGCTGGGCCGTGGGGCCGGCCGGGCCGACGATCGAGGAGCAGCGGCGGCCGGCCCGCCGGGCACGGTCGGCGAAGGCCCTGACGGCCTCGGGGGTGGCGCAGATGGGCACGAGGTTGGCCCCGGAGTAGCAGAGAGAGCGCAGTCGGCCGTCGGCGTACCAGCCCCACATCTCGCCGCCGAGACGCCATGGATCGAGCCCGGCGACCTGGACGCGGGAGGTGACGAACGCGTTGTCCACGGGTTCGCTCTCGAGGATGGCGAGCGCGGCGGGGAGCTCGCCGGGGTCGAGGACCCGGGTAGTGGTCTGCGTCAACACTGGGGCCTCACCAAACGGTCTACTGATGTCCGCACTGTACCCAACAAGGCTGTGGGGTGCGCCCCAGGTGGGGAAGGCCGATGGGTGCGGGACATGGCTGTGCCCCGCAGGGCACGCCCTGCGGGGCACCGAGGGGCGGGAGGTCAGCCGGCGATGGAGACCTGGGGTTCGCCCGAGGCGATGCCGTCCTTCTCCATCTGCTCCGCGATCTTCATGGCTTCCTCGATGAGGGTCTCCACGATCTTCGACTCGGGGACGGTCTTGATGACCTCGCCCTTCACGAAGATCTGGCCCTTGCCGTTGCCGGACGCCACACCCAGATCGGCCTCACGGGCCTCACCCGGACCGTTCACGACACAGCCCATCACCGCGACCCGCAGCGGGACCTCCATGCCCTCCAGACCCGCACTGACCTGGTCCGCGAGCTTGTACACGTCCACCTGCGCACGCCCGCACGACGGACACGACACGATCTCCAGCCGCCGCTGCTTCAGATTCAGCGCCTCAAGGATCTGAAGCCCGACCTTGACCTCCTCCGCCGGAGGCGCCGACAGCGACACCCGGATGGTGTCCCCGATGCCCTCCGAGAGCAGCGCACCGAACGCCACCGCGGACTTGATCGTCCCCTGGAACGCCGGACCGGCCTCCGTCACACCCAGGTGCAGCGGATAGTCGCTCTGTGCCGCGAGCTGACGGTAGGCGTTCACCATCACGACCGGATCGTTGTGCTTCACCGAGATCTTGATGTCCCGGAAGCCGTGCTCCTCGAACAGCGACGCCTCCCACAGCGCCGACTCCACCAGGGCCTCCGGCGTCGCCTTGCCGTACTTCTTCAGCAGCCGCGCGTCCAGCGAACCCGCGTTCACCCCGATACGGATCGGAGTACCCGCGTCACCGGCCGCCTTCGCGATCTCCTTGACCTTGTCGTCGAACTGCTTGATGTTGCCCGGATTCACCCGGACCGCCGCGCAGCCCGCGTCGATCGCCGCGAACACGTACTTCGGCTGGAAGTGGATGTCCGCGATCACCGGGATCTGCGACTTCTTCGCGATCGTCGCCAACGCGTCCGCGTCATCCTGCGTCGGACACGCCACCCGCACGATCTGACAGCCCGAAGCCGTCAGCTCCGCGATCTGCTGCAACGTCGCACCGATGTCCGACGTACGCGTCGTCGTCATCGACTGCACCGACACCGGTGCGTCCCCGCCGACCGCCACCGACCCGACCTGGATCTGGCGGCTGACCCGCCGGTCGGCGAGCTTGGTCGGAACGTCCGGCATTCCGAGAGAAATCGCAGTCATGCGCTGAGCATCCCCAAGGTGTGGATCAGTGTGGATCGAGGTCCCGAGAACGGCGGGCTCCAGGCTTCGAGGTTACGGCACCGGAGGGGAACGGGGCGCACCCGTGCCGTCAAACCGCCCGATGGGTGACGGCCGGACACCACCTGTGTGGCCGGCCGTCACCCATGTGACAGGTGGGACGTCAGGTGATCTTCACGGGGTTCACGATGTCGGCGACCAGCACCAGCAGCGTGAAGCAGATGAAGATCCCGGCGACCACGTAGGCGACCGGCATGAGCTTCGCCACGTCGAACGGGCCGGGGTCGGGCCGCTTGAAGACCTTGGCCACATTTCGGCGCAGGGCTTCCCAGAGGGCGCCCGCGATGTGCCCGCCGTCCAGCGGGAGCAGGGGCAGCATGTTGAAGAGGAAGAGCGAGAGGTTGAAGCCGGCCAGCAGGAACAGCATCATCGCGATCTGGTTCTGGGCCGGGACGTCGAGGTTCATCACCTCGCCGCCGATCCTGGCCGCGCCGACCACGCCGACCGGTGAGTCGTCGGCGCGCTCACCGTCGCTGAACGCCGCGTTCCACAGGTCGGGGATCTTGGAGGGCAGGGCGATGATCGAATCGACGCCGTTCTCGATCATGTCGCCCATGCGGACGACCGAGTCGCCGAAGGAGAGCGGCAGGATCTCGGTCTTGGCGGCGAAGCCGAGGTAGCCGGCGTCGACGAACTTGCCGGGTACGACCTCGCCGTCACCGTCCTTCTGCGCGACGGCGTTCTTCTTCAGCACGGCGTTCAGGGTCTGTTCCCGGCCGTCCCGCTGCACGGTGACGGTGGCGGGGCCGATGGTCTTCCGGATCTCGTCCGAGAGGGTGGCCCAGTCGTCGATCTTCTTCCCGTTGAAGGCGACGATCTTGTCGCCCTCCAGCAGACCGGCGGCCTTGGCCGGTGAGACCGGGTCGGACGCCTCGCACGTGTCACGCTTCTCACTCTGCGCGATCGTGCACTTCTGGACGCCCGCGACCTCGGTGGTCTGGGTCTGGAAACCGAAGGTCATGGCCACGCCCATGAAGATCGCGACGGCCAGGACCAGGTTCATGAAGGGTCCGGCGAACATCACGATCACGCGCTTCCACGGCTTGCGCGTGTAGAAGAGGCGCGTCTCGTCGCCCGGCTCGAGCTCCTCGAAGGCGGCGGACCTGGCGTCCTCGATCATGCCGCGCCACGGCGAGGTGGAGCGCGCTTCGATCCGGCCGTCGGGCCCCGGGGGGAACATGCCGATCATGCGGATGTAGCCGCCCGCGGGGATGGCCTTGATGCCGTACTCGGTGTCGCCCTTCTTGCGCGACCAGATGGTCGGCCCGAAGCCGACCATGTACTGCGGCACCCTGATGCCGAAGAGCTTGGCCGTCGACAGGTGGCCCAGTTCGTGCCAGGCGATCGAGAACAGCAGACCCACGGCGAAGATGGCGATACCGAGAATCGTCATCAGGATCGTCGTCATGCTCATGCGTGCGCCTCCGCTGTCGCTTCCGCCGAGAGTTCGCGGGCCCTGGACCGGGCCCAGGTCTCCGCTTCGAGGACGTCCGCGACCGTCAGTGAAGTTCCCCGTACGGGGGTGCCGTGTTCGGCCACCACCGCTGTGACCGTATCCATGATGCCGTTGAAGGGGAGCCGTCCCGCCAGGAACGCCTCCACGCACTCCTCGTTGGCCGCGTTGAAAACCGCGGGGGCCGTGCCGCCCAGGGTGCCCACGTGCCGGGCGAGCCCGACGGACGGGAACGCCTCCGTGTCGAGCGGGAAGAACTCCCAGCTGGAGGCCTTCGTCCAGTCGAAGGCGGGGGCCGCGTCCGGGACCCGCTCGGGCCAGCCGAGACCGATGGCGATGGGGCCCCGCATGTCGGGCGGGGTCGCCTGCGCGAGGGTGGAGCCGTCTGTGAACTCCACCATCGAGTGAACGTACGACTGGGGGTGGACCACGACCTCGATCCGGTCGAACGGGATGTCGTAGAGGAGATGCGCCTCGATGACCTCCAGGCCCTTGTTGACCAGGGTCGCGGAGTTGACCGTGATGACCGGGCCCATGGCCCAGGTGGGGTGCGCGAGGGCCTGCTCCCGCGTGACGTCGGCCAGCTCAGCGCGCGTACGCCCGCGGAACGGGCCGCCGGACGCGGTCACCACGAGCTTGCGGACGTCGGCGCGCTTCCCCGCGGCGAGGGCCTGGAAGAGCGCGGCGTGCTCGGAGTCGACCGGGATGATCTGGCCGGGGGCCGCCAGGGCCTTCACCAGCGGGCCGCCGACGATCAGGGACTCCTTGTTCGCCAGGGCGAGCGTGCGGCCCGCCTTCAGCGCGGCGAGCGTGGGGGCGAGACCGATCGAGCCGGTGATCCCGTTCAGCACCGTGTGGCATGCGCTCGCCGCGAGTTCCGTGGCGGCGTCGGGGCCGGCCAGGATCTCCGGGAGCGGCTCCCCGGCCCCGTAGACCTCGCCCAGGGCCTCACGGAGCGCCGGCACCTTGTCCCCGTCGGCCACCGCGACCGTACGTACGCGAAGCTGCCGCGCCTGCTCGGCGAGGAGCCGGACCCTGCCGCCCGCGGCGGAGAGCGCGGTGACGCGGAACCGGGCGGGGTTGCGCAGGACCAGGTCGATGGCCTGGGTACCGATGGACCCGGTGGAGCCGAGGATCACCAGATCCCGGCGGCCTTCCGCCGCGTCGAAGACGAGATGCGGATCGGCCAGGGGTGCGGGGCTGTCGCTCATGGCCCCCATTGTTGCCGCATCCGCTGTGCGTCGTGACAGCGCGCCCCCGTCGGCGCGCGCCTCAGGCCCGTGCGGCACGGAATTTCTTCCACTGGGCGGCCATGACGTCCTCCGGGACCCCGCCGATGTCCTGGGTGCCCAGGATCTCGCCGCGGAAGGCGAGCGTGGTGGAGCCGGAGCGCAGGACCGTGAGGTACTCGTACAGTTTCAGCTTCCCCTTCACGTCGAGGACGGTGAAGCGGTAGGCCTTCGCCTCGTCGGCCTCGTCCGCGAAGGCGGGCAGCGCGGCGGGTTCGACCTTCTCGTAGGCGGCGCGCGCGACCGCCCGTTCCTCGGTGAGGCCCCCGGCGCACTCCCGGCCGGCCCGGTCCAGTGACTGCATGACCTTCGCGGCCTCGCCGTCGTCGTACGAGCGCAGGGTCACGTCGACGGTGATCCCGAGCATCTCCTCGGGCTTGTCGGCCTTGCGCTGCACCTGGGCGATGGGGTCGTAGTCGCTGACGTCGCCGGCGAGGCTGACGAGCGGCTGGCAGACGGCGGGGTCGGCGGTGTAGGCGTCCCCGAGCGGCCCGTCCAGGGTGTACTCGGACGCGGTGAGGCCGCCGGCCCGCTCCCCGTCGGTGAACGCGGCGGCGGTGAGCTGCGCCTCGGTGAGCCCTTCGGCCGTCGCCGCCGGGCGCGAGGGGGCGGGGCTCCTCGCGGCGCCGCTCTTGCCGTCGCCGTCGTCCCCACCGCATCCGGTGAGCCCCAGGAGGGCCACCACCGCGCATCCCGCCGCCACGGTTCCCCGCCGGCCGCCGGCCCCGTACACCCCGAACATCCCCGCCCCTGTCTCCTGTTGACGCGCCGGGACCCGTGTCCGATCGCGGCCGAGGCTCGATTGTGCGGCATCGTGAGGTCAGAAGTGCGTATGGATGCCGAACTTCTCCCGCAGCCGCCGCATGTCCGCCACATCGCGCCCGGCCGGTTCGTAGCCCTGGTGGAACAGCGCCTGCTGTTCGGCCGAGATACAGCGGACGGTGGTCGTGCCGATGGTGCCCGTGACGAAGCAGGCGGCGGGGTAGCGGAAGGGCTCGGCGGGGTCGGGCGAGGACTGGACGGCGGACCCGTCGGCGGCGAACTCCAGCGGGTGCAGGTCGATCTCGAGCCCGGACGGATGGCTGAGCACGAAACGGACGGGGCGCCAGTCCAGTGTCTCGGTGTATCCGGCGGACTCCAGGGCGGCCACGACGGCGGCCTCCTGGTCACGGCGGTGCAGGAGGTCGAGATCGCGGTGCTCGCGGGTCTCCTCGCCGAGCAGGGCGTCGATGCCCCAGCCTCCGGCGATCACCACGTCGGTGCCCGCTTCGCGCAGCAGGGCGAGGACGGCCAGGGCGTCGTTCCGGGTCATCATGCGGGTGACCGTAGTGCGCCCCGCGCCGGGGCGCACCGCGATTACGGCCGCGCGGTCCTCGCCACGAAGTCCGCGAACTCCTCGTGGAACCGGGGGAACGTCTTCCGTACGCAACCGGGGTCGTCGTAGCTGATTCCGGGGGTGCGCAGTCCGGCGACGGCGAACGACATCACGATGCGGTGGTCGCCGTGGGTGACGATCTCGGTGGGGCGGGGGGTGCCGGGGTGGATCTCGATCCAGTCGGGCCCGGCGTGGACGGTGATGCCCATGTTCCGCAGGTTCTCGGCGCACGCCTCCAGCCGGTCGCACTCCTTCACCCGGGTGTTGGCGACGTCCTCGATCCGTACGGGCGAGCCGGCGAAGGGCGCGATCGCGGCGAGGGTCGGCATGGTGTCCGAGATGTCGCGCATGTTGACCGTCAGGCCGGAGAGCCGCCCGGAGGACCGTACGGTCGTGGCCTCGGCCGTGGTGGTGACCTCGGCTCCCATGCGGCGCAGCACGTCGGTGAAGCGCAGGTCGCCCTGGAGCGCGCCGGTCCCGAGGCCGGGGACGGTGACCTCACGGCCGGTGAGGGCCGCCGCGGCGAAGAAGTACGAGGCGGTGGACGCGTCGGGCTCGACGGCGTAGGTGGTGGCGCGGTAGCCCCCGGGAGGAACGGTGAAGGTGTTCCCCTCCCGGGCGACCTCGACACCGAAGCTGCGCATCATCGCGAGGGTGATCTCGATGTACGGCGCCGAGACGAGCTCCGTGACGTCGATCCGGAGGCCCTCGGTGGTGAGCGGGCCGAGCATGAGCAGGGCGGTGAGGTACTGGGACGACTCCCCCGCGTCGAGGGTCAGTTCGCCGCCCTTGACGCCGGACGCCTCGATGGTGAGCGGGTGGTGGCCCTCGGCCCCTCCGTGGCGCAGGTCGACGCCGAGGGTGCGAAGGGCCCGGGTGAGGGGCGCGAGGGGGCGCCGGCGCATCTGCGCGGAGGCGTCGAAGCGGTAGGTCCCGGAGGCCGCGGCGGCGGCGAGCGTCGGCAGGAACCGCGCGGTGGTGGCCCCGTCGCGGCAGTGGACCTCGGCGTCCGTGACGGCGGGTCCGGAGGGGCGCCCCTCGATGTGCCATCGGTCCGGCTCGCGGGTGACCCCGTATCCGAGGCGGGTCAGTCCCTCGGTGAACCCCTCGGTGTCGTCCGAGTGCAGGGGGCGCAGGAGGGTGGTGGTGCCGTCCGCGGCGGCGGCCAGGAACAGGGCGCGGGCGGTGACGGACTTGGAGCCGGGGATGTCGATGACGGTCACGGGCGTCCATTTTGCCGTGCGGCGGGCGTGCCCGCGGGGCGCGTCCAGGCAGTGGACGCGCCCCGCGGGTGTGCCGGGTTCAGCGGATGGGGCGGTGGACGTTCTCCCCGGTGGCCGGGCCGGGGGTGGCGTCGGCGATCCAGGGGCCGTCTCCGCTGGGGTCGATGACCCCCTCCTCCAGCCAGGTGTAGGTCCCGGAGAGGACTCCGTCGACGACGCGCCTGTCGATGTCGTCGGTGTTGGACCACAGCCGGTTGAAGAGCTCCTCCACCCGGAGGCGGGCCTGCCGGCAGAACACGTCGGCGAGCTGGTAGGCCTCGCGGCCGTGGTCGTCGTCGGCCCGCAGGTGCTCGGCGCGGACACAGGCGGCGCTCATCGCGAAGAGTTCCGCGCCGATGTCGACGATCCGGCCGAGGAAGCCCTGCTTGGTCTCCATGCGGCCCTGCCAGCGGGACATCGCGTAGAAGGTGGAGCGGGCGAGCTTCCGGGACGAGCGCTCGACGTACCGCAGGTGGGCGGAGAGGTCGGGGTGGCCGGGGACGCGGAACTCCCCGTAGGCGTTGGGCAGCTGACCGGGCCCGCTGACCAGCTTGGGGAGCCAGCGTGCGTAGAACCCGGCGGCGTTGGCGCCCGCCTTCGCCTTGTCGGAGAGCGGCTTGTCGGGATCGATGATGTCGCCGGCGACCTTGAGGTGGGCGTCGACGGCCTCGCGGGCGATCAGCAGGTGCATGATCTCCGTGGAGCCCTCGAAGATCCGGTTGATCCGCATGTCGCGGAGCATCTGCTCGGCGGGTACGGCGCGTTCGCCGCGGGCCGCGAGCGAGGCCGCGGTCTCGAAGCCGCGTCCGCCGCGGATCTGGACGAGCTCGTCGGAGATCAGCCAGCCCATCTCGGAGCCGTACAGCTTGGCGAGCGCGGCCTCGATGCGGATGTCGTTGCGGCTCTCGTCGGCCATCTGCGAGGAGAGGTCCACGACCGCTTCGAGGGCGAAGGTGGTGGCGGCGATGAAGGAGATCTTCGCGCCCACCGCCTCGTGCCGGGCGACGGGCCTGCCCCACTGCTCGCGGACCGCCGACCACTCACGGGCGATCTTCAGGGACCACTTGCCGACGCCGACGCACATGGCGGGCAGCGAGAGGCGGCCGGTGTTCAGCGTGGTGAGCGCGATCTTGAGACCGGCGCCCTCGGGGCCGATCCGGTTCGCCGCGGGGACCCGGACCTGATGGAAGCGGGTGACGCCGTTCTCGATGCCGCGCAGTCCCATGAAGGCGTTGCGGTGCTCCACGGTGATGCCCGGGGAGTCGGCCTCGACGACGAAGGCGGTGATGCCGCCCTTGTGGTCCTCGCTCCCGGGGACCCGGGCCATGACGACGAGCAGGTCGGCGACGACGCCGTTGGTCGTCCAGAGCTTCACGCCGTCCAGGACGTAGTCGTCCCCGTCGGGCACGGCCGTGGTGGCGAGCCGGGCCGGGTCGGAGCCGACGTCGGGTTCGGTGAGGAGGAAGGCGGAGATGTCCGTCCGTGCGAGGCGGGGCAGGAAGGCGTCCTTCTGCTCCTGCGTGCCGAACATCTTCAGCGGCTGCGGTACGCCGATCGACTGGTGGGCGGAGAGCAGCGCGCCGATCGAGGGGCTCGCCGAACCGGCCAGCGCGAGCGCCTTGTTGTAGTAGACCTGGGTCAGTCCGAGACCGCCGTACTTGGTCTCGATCTTCATGCCGAGAGCGCCGAGCTCCTTGAGGCCGTTGATGACCTCGTCGGGGATCCTGGCCTCGCGTTCGATCAGGGCGCCGTCGACGTGGGCCTCGCAGAATTCGCGCAGCCGGGCGAGGAATGCCTCGCCGCGCCGCACGTCGTCCGGGGCCGGCAGGGGGTGGGGGTGGATCAGGTCCAGCCGGAAGCGTCCGAGGAAGAGTTCCTTGGCGAAGCTCGGCTTGCGCCAGTCCTGTTCACGGGCGGCCTCGGCCACCTGCCGCGCTTCGCGCTCGGTGACTTTGGGGGCCTGGGGGATGTCGGATGGGGCGGACATGAGGAGCTCACCTCGCCGCGAGTCGGGGTAGGGGTCGGGCCGTACGCGTGCCGATCGGTACCACTCGTCCGTATCTACCCGATCTGCGTCGGCCCCACCACCCCTGCGCCGGGCTCCCGGCGGCGTACGGGAGCGGCCGGGACCCTCCCGCGACGGCGTTCCGCCCCACGCCGGCCTGCCGTTCCGCCCGTCGCGGCGTCCTGCGGGAACACCCGCCGGTACCTGCCGCGGGGAGCCTGGCGCCCGTGCCGTCGAGCCCGGTCGCCCTTCGGTCCGGCCGGGCGTGGCGCTCCGCGCGCCGAGGCCCGGGGCGTGCGTACCGGCGGCACCGAGCCGGGCGGGAGCCGCTCGTCCGGTCGGGCGACCTCGACGTAGCCGGATCACCGCCCGGAAGGACCGTTCCGTCGGCGCGGTGCCCGGCCGCACCGGCGGACGACGGTCCGGCCGCCGGGCGCCTTCCCGGCACCCGAGGAAGCCTTCCGGGGCCGGGGGACTGCGGGCGCCCGCCGAGAATCCTCCTAGTCGAAGACGTAGGTGGTGCCGAGGACCGCCGCGTGTTCCAGCACGTCCTCCAGGGGGTCGTCGATCTGCCCGGTCTGGATGAGACCCACGCGGGGCGCGTTGTGCGAATGGGTGTGCGTCTCGTCGGCGTACGCCGCCCCGGCGGACAGCCCCATGGCGATCAGGGCGGCACCGCCCCCGACAGAACCTCGGAGCCGTGACCGCGTCCGGTATGACTTCACGTTGTGACCTCGTCCTCTTCTCATCGGATGTGTCCACCCGCTGATCACATCAACCGCCGGACGGGCCCGAGGTCACGCAAGATCATCCGCCAGGGGCACGATCGCCGCCTCTGCCCGACCTGAACGCGCCGTCCCGGATGTGACGCGGTGCGCGGGGGGTGGCTAGGAAGCCGGCGTGTACTGGACGACGGTGTCCTCGCAGGGCCCTTCGGCGAAGACCTTCAGCGCCTCCGTCTCCGTCTTGTCGGCGGTGAGCTGCCAGCGCAGCTTCGTCGCCACCCACTCACCGGCGTACCGGCAGTGCGCCTCCGGCACCGGCGGGAGCCAGTCCGCCGGATCCTGGTCGGCCCTCTGCCGGTTCGTGCGGGCCGTCACCGGGGTCAGCGAGGCCGCCGCGCCCTGGTCGTTCGCGTACGCCTCACGCCGGGCCGCCGTCCAGCCGGAGGCACCGGAGTCCCAGGCTTCCGCCGGCGGCACCGTGTGCGCCACGTCCACGGCGTCGGGGGAGCTCACCTCCTGGCCGTCGTAGTACGACACCCATGTACCGCCGGTCAGCGTGCACCCGGCGCCGACGGCAGGGGAGGTGAGCGCCTCGGCGAGCAGCACCTCGTGGCGGGTGTCGCAGCCGTCGGAGGGCAGCTCGCCCGACGTCCAGTGCTTGAAGGCCGAGGGGGTGTAACCGGTGCGGTTCTCGTCGACGGCCTTCACCAGGCCCACGGCATCGGCGAGTGTGGTCACCACGGCGGGCCGCGGCCCCTGCGGGGCGGGGGCGGCGGCGTGTGCCGGGACGGCGGCGAGAAGCGGGGCGAGGGCGAGCGCGAGCGTCCCTGGGACCCGTCGGAAGTTCTTGATCACCCCCGCGTTCTACCGGCCGCCCCGTCGGCGGCGGGCGTCCGACGGCCGCCTCTCACCCGCACGGGCGTGGACGTTCACCGCAGGAACGATTCGCGGACGCGCCCGGCCGGACCCGGTGCTCTCGGCGGATCGGCAGAGGGTCGGCGCGCGTACCGGCAGTGGACGAACGGAGACGGCCGGAGCCCCCGCACAGTTGGGCTCCGGCCGTTCGTCGCGGGGGTCCGGGCTACAGGGCCAGGCCGGTGAGCACCAGCACCCGCTCGTAGGTGTAGTCGTCCATGGCGTAGCGCACTCCCTCGCGGCCCACTCCGGACTGCTTGGCGCCGCCGTACGGCATCTGGTCGGCGCGGTAGGAGGGCACGTCGCCGATGACCACGCCGCCCACCTCCAGGGCGCGGTGGGCGCGGAAGGCGGTCTGCAGGTCGTGGGTGAAGACGCCCGCCTGCAGCCCGTACTTGGAGGCGTTGACGGCGGCGAAGGCCTCGGCCTCGCCCTCGGTCCGCTGAACGTACAGCACCGGGCCGAAGACCTCCTCGCCGGCGATCGTCGTGGTGTCCGGAAGGTCGGTGAGGACCGTCGGGGCGTAGGTGGCGCCGTCGCGCTTGCCGCCGGTCAGCAGCGTGGCGCCGGCGGCGACGGCCTCGTCGACCCAGGACTCGACGCGGAGGGCGGCTTCCTCGTTGACCAGCGGGCCGACGTCGGTGGCCGCGTCGGAGGGGTCGCCGGTCACCAGGGCCTCGACGGCCGCGACGATCTTCGGTACGAGCCGGTCGTACACGGTGGCGTCGGCGATGACGCGCTGCACCGAGATGCAGGACTGGCCGCCCTGGTAGTTGGAGAAGGTCGCGATACGGCTCGCGGCATGGTCCAGGTCCTCCTCGGAGGACCAGTCGCCGAGCACGACGGCCGCGCCGTTGCCGCCCAGCTCCAGGGTGCAGTGCTTGCGCGGCACCGACTCCATGATCGCGTAGCCGACCGGGCCGGATCCGGTGAAGGAGATCACCGGCAGCCGCTCGTCCTGGACCAGGGCGGGCATCTTGTCGTTCGGCACGGTCAGCACGGACCAGGACCCTGCGGGAAGGTCCGTCTCGGCCAGCAGCTCGCCCAGGATCAGGGACGAGATCGGGGTGGCCGGGGCCGGCTTGAGGATGATCGGCGCACCGACGGCGATGGCCGGGGCGACCTTGTGGGCGCTGAGGTTGAGCGGGAAGTTGAAGGGCGCGATGCCGAGGACGGGGCCGCGCGGGAAGCGCCGGGTCAGTCCGAGACGGCCGGTCCCGCCGGCGTCCGTGTCCAGCCGCTGGGCGTCACCGCCGTTGAAGCGGCGCGCCTCCTCGGCGGCGAACCGGAAGACGGAGACGGCGCGGCCGACCTCGCCGCGGGCCCACTTGACCGGCTTGCCGTTCTCGGCGGAGATCAGCTGGGCGATCTCCTCGGTGCGCTCGGTGAGGCGGCGTACGACGTGGTCGAGGGCGGCGGCCCGTACGTGTGCCGGGGTCGCGGCGAACTCCTCGCGCACGGCGTACGCGGCGGCGACGGCCTCCTCGACCTGGGCGTCGGTCGGCACGGCGACCGTGCCGACGAGCCGGCCGTCCCAGGGGTTGGTGACGTCGAAGCTGTCCTCGCCGGTGGCCTGGCGGCCGGCCAGCCAGAAGGCGTGGGTGGAAGTCATGGCGGTACCGGCCCTTCGGGGTGGTGAACGACGATCGCCGGGTGTCGCGAGGGCACCCGTCGGCCCCACCGTAGGACGGTCAGGGGCGGATGAGGCTTGTCCGCCGTGGAGTGGAGCGGTGGGCCGGTACGCCGGTTTGTCGTAGCCGGACGGAGTTACTGCGTCCCCGAGGAGGCGGCCGTCGCCTTGAGGGCCAGCCAGAGCTCCATCCGGACGTCCGGGTCGTCGAGCGAGCGGCCCAGGATCTCCTCCACCCGGCGCATCCGGTAGCGCAGGGTGTGGCGGTGGACGCCCAGGTCGGCGGCGGCGGCGTCCCACTGGCCGTGCCGGGAGAGCCAGGCGCGGAGGGAGGCGACCAGGTCACCGCGGCCCTTCGCGTCGTGTTCCTGCAGCGGCCGGAGCATCCCGTCGGCGAAGGCCCGTACGGCGTCGTCGGCGAGGAGCGGCAGGACGGAGCCCGCGGCGAGCTCCTCGTGCTCGACCATGGTCCTGCCGCGGCGTCGGGCGACGGAGAGCGCCTGTTCGGCCTGTTTGTACGCGGCGGAGACGGCGGTCGGGCCGGACGGCGCGGACATGCCGACGACCACGCCGGCGTCGTCGGCTCCCGGTTCGCGGACCGGCGGATCGCCTGCGGCTTTGGCGTGGGCCGCGCCGGCTTCGGCGGCCGAGCCGCCGTCCGCGGCCAGCACCACGAGACGTTCGCCCTCGGGCACCATCAGGAGGGTCTCGCCGGACCGGGAGGCGGCGGCCTCCATCGCCTCGGCGAGCAGCTCCGTCCCGGCGGGCGCCTGCGACTCCGCGATCAGGACCCGGAAGGGGGCGTCGAGCAGCCCGCCGTACAGATCCCCGGCGACGGCCCGGGCGTGGTCCGGCTCCCCCGCCAGCAGCATGCGCAGGATCGCGGCGCCGAGGCGCTGCTCCGCACCCTGGAGTGCGCGGGAGCGGGCCGTGGTCAGGGTCAGCAGGGCGACCGCGGAGTGCACCGCGTAGCGCTCGGCCGTGCCGAGTGCCGCCCCCGTGCCGACGGCCAGGGCGCCACGGTTCCGGCGGCCGGTGCCCAAGGACTGGAGTTCGACCCGGTCGTCGCTCTCGCTGTCGCCGACGACCACGCTCGCCGGGGCGGGGCGGTCCCTCAGCCGCTCCACCTCGGGGCTGAGCCGGGCGGCGCGGCGTGCCGCCCAGTCGGGCGCGGCGGCGACGACGGCGCCCGAGGAGTCGTACAGGGCGGCCCACCCGTCGACGTGCGCGGCGAGGCGGGTGAGCAGCTCCGCCGGCCCGTCCCCCGCGACCGCGGCCCGGGTCAGCTCCCGCTGGGCGTCGAAGCCCGCGGTGACCGACCGGTACTGGTCGGCGGCGATCGCGGCGGACACCGCTTTGCTGATGGCGAGGAACGGTGTGCGCCG
Source organism: Streptomyces sp. NPDC088746 (assembly GCF_044751065.1). Taxonomy (NCBI): domain Bacteria; kingdom Bacillati; phylum Actinomycetota; class Actinomycetes; order Kitasatosporales; family Streptomycetaceae; genus Streptomyces; species Streptomyces sp. NPDC088746. The sequence goes on along the minus strand of NZ_JBIVLA010000002.1, from coordinate 1,448,132 downwards.
GGGGACCTCCAGGAGCGGCAGCCCGGCCTCCTCCGCGGCGTCCACGAGCGCCGGCGGAATCTCGTCGTAGGTGACCCCCACGGCGAAGCCGATCCCCGCGATCCCCGCACCCGCCAGCCGCTGTACGTACCGGCGCATCGTCCCCGGGTCCCGGGCGTCGAGGTTGGTCGCCGTGACGAGGAGCAGCTCGCCGCCGTCCATGTACGGGACCGGGTCGGCGAGCTCACTCGCGTGCGCCCAGCGCACGGGGGTGGCGAGCCGGTCGGCGCCGGCCCGGACGGTGAGCTTGAGCGCGGAGTGCTGGACGAGGGAGGCGAGAGTGGGGGGCATGGGACCGCCGGACCTCTGGAGTCGATGGCACCGCCCGGGCGGGCGGCTCGATGGCGCCGCTCTGCGCGAGCGGCTCGAATGCGCCGCCCCGTACAGACGGGCGGGGTCAATTCTGCCAGGGCGGCAGGGTCCCCGTAACCTCGTGGCCCCCGGCTCAGCCGCCCAGCTCCACCAGGAGTGGCGGCGCGTGCTCGCCGTCCACCGTCGTCAGCGACAGGACCGCGTGGCCCGCCGGCAGCTCGTACGCCAGCTCCGAGGCGGACCAGCGTTCCCGCTCGACCCGTCGCACGGTCACGGCGTCCCTGGTCACGGCCTTGCCGGTGACGAGCTTGCGCAGCCCGTGCAGGGCGCGGGTGAACGGCTGGTCCGCGAAGACGGCGTGCTGGGCGACCTCGCGGGTCTCCACCCACTCCTTGCCCCAGACCTCGGAGAAGCGCTTGCCGTCCCAGGTGGTGACGCCGCTGAAGGCCATGCGGCAGCCGACCGCGCCGAGCAGCGCGGTGTGCAGCCCCTCGGGGACGTCGTCGACGGTGCGCAGGGTCAGGACCGCTCCGGCGTTGACCGACCGCAGCCGCCGGATCCCCCGGACGGTCTCCGCGGTGACGGCGTGCGTGGCGTCGTCCAGCACCAGGCAGACGAAGAGCGACCGGTCGGTGCGGGCGGCGGCGACGGCGGTGAACTGGGCGAGGAGCAGCCGGGTGAGCAGCCGTGACGCCTCGGCGTGTGCCCGCTCCGGAAGGTCGATCCTGACCCGGAGCGGCAGGTGTTCGAGGGACCGCAGCGAGAAGGGCCGGGCCCCCGCCCCGGTGGCGAAGAACGGCGCGAAGGCGGGGCGGTCGAGGAGCGCGATCCGGTCGGCGAGCACCGGGCCCGGGTCTCCCGCTCCGCCCTTCTGCCGGGTGCGGGCCTCCAGCTCGCGCAGCATGGCCTGGTGACCGCCCGCCCCGAGCGCCTCCCGGAGCGCGTCTATCGCGTCGAGGTCGCCGTCCAGCAGTTCCCGGAGCGCCGGCACGCCGGGGAAGTGCCCGTGGGCCGTGCGGTAGGGGCCGAGCAGCTGGGCGAGCACGGTGGCGGCGCGCCTGCTGTCCAGGTGGGTCACGTCGCCGACCAGCCCCTCCGCGAGCACGCTCGCGGCCTCGTCGGGGTCGGTCGTGCCGCCGTACAGGTCGAAGTCGTGCGCGGAGGCCGGGTCACCGATCCGCACCACGACGTCGAACGCGTCGTCCGGGCCGAGCTCGGCCCCGGCGCCTCCCACGGCGAGCACCGCGGCCTTCCCGGCGAGTGCCTGAAGGGCGAGCGATTCCACGACCGGCCGCACCAGCCGGGCGGACTTGCCCGCTCCCGGAGGTCCGACCGCGAGCAGCGAGGTGGCGAGCAGCGCGGGTTCCAGGGCGAGTCCGGAGCCGCGCCGGGCGTACGGGTTGTGCGGGTCGTCGGCGCAGCTGCCGAGGCGGACCTGGCCGGTCAGCAGATCGTGCCGGGCGGTGCGGCGGGGCAGGTCCCGGGCGCCCGAGGGGTGGAGCGCGGCGGCGCCGCCGGTGCGCAGGACGGCCTCGGTGAGCGCGGCGAGCCGCTCCGGGTGCCCCCGGCCGACGGTCCAGGCGTGGCGCAGGCGTGCGACGTCGACGTCGTTCATGCGGCCGGTGCGCACCTCGGCGGTGAGGGCGTCGGCGGCGTCCGTCCGGCCTGCCGCGCGGAGCTCGGGCCACTGCTCGGGGGTGGGTGCGTCCGGGGGCGCGGAGAGGGCCTGGGGTGTCGTCGCGGCGCCCTTCCCGAACCGGTCGGCGAGGAGCCGGCGCCAGTGGCCCAGGCGGGCGAACGGCCAGAGCACCCCGAGGGCGATCAGGGTGTAGATCACGTTGACGACGGTCTGGCTCTGGTAGATCTCACCGCCCGCGACCGAGGCGACGAGGATCAGCACCGGCCGGACGACCGGCACGCCGTCCTTCCACACGAGCAGTTCGGCGAGGGCCCCTCCGGCGGCGGTGGCCAGCCCCAGGAAGGGCTGCCCCCGGCCCGCGACGTGGCGCCGGAAGATCTCGGACCAGTTGCCCAGTCGCGCGCAGCCGTAGACCAGGAGCCCGAAGAGGACGGCCTCGTAGACCGTGAGGGCGTCGGCGCCCTCGATCGTCCGGGGGCCGCCGAACGTACCGGCGTACCACCAGTCGCCGGGGGTGAACAGCTTCAGCGGGACGAGCCGGTAGGGGATGTACCCGTTGCGCCAGAGCGACCACAGGAGCAGTCCGCTGAGTACGGAGATGAGCACCCCGACCAGCAGCGAGCGGTCGGACACCCCCTCGGGCTTCTCGGGCGGGCGCGGGGTGTGCCCGTAGCGCCACACGCCCGGTTCCCGGACGGGGCGCGGGGTGCGCAGCCACTCCTCGACACCGGCGTCCGCCGTGGGCGGGCGCCGGGGGTGCGGGGCATACGCGGGGGGCGGTGGCGCCGCGGGTGGTGGCCCAGCCGGACGGGGCACCCGGTCCGCGCCCGTGCCGCGTGCGTCGTACGTGCCTTCGGTGTCCATGAACCGCTGCCCCCTGACCAGCCAGGTCCGCCTTCTGCACGGCCAATCTAGTGCCCGGGCACGGGGAGTTCAGCCATGCGGCCGGATGACCCGGCGGGGGCGTCACCGGGGATGCCACCGGGGCATCTGTCCGTCGCGGACAAGGACACGCCCCCACCACTCCCGATCGGAGCATGACCGCTGCCCGCACCCGCCCCTAGCCTGCAGAAACAGAAGCGTCCGAAACACCCCCAGGAGCCCCGCATGTCCGACCTCCCGCAGGAGCGCCGCGTCGTCACCGCCATCCCCGGCCCGAAGTCGGCCGAGCTGCAGGCCCGCCGTGTCGCGGCGGTCGCCGCAGGTGTGGGTTCCACGCTGCCGGTCTTCACCGCTCGGGCGGGCGGCGGAATCATCGAGGACGTGGACGGCAACCGGCTGATCGACTTCGGTTCGGGTATCGCCGTGACCTCGGTGGGCGCCTCCGCCGAGGCCGTCGTACGCCGCGCCTCGGCGCAGCTCGCCGACTTCACCCACACCTGTTTCATGGTCACGCCGTACGAGGGGTACGTCGAGGTCTGCGAGCAGCTCGCCGAGCTGACGCCGGGCGACCACGCCAAGAAGTCGGCGCTGTTCAACTCGGGCGCCGAGGCCGTCGAGAACGCCGTGAAGATCGCCCGTGCGTACACCAAGCGCACCGCGGTCGTCGTCTTCGACCACGGCTACCACGGCCGGACGAACCTCACGATGGCGCTGACGGCGAAGAACATGCCGTACAAGCAGGGCTTCGGTCCCTTCGCGCCCGAGGTCTACCGCGTGCCGGTGGCGTACGGCTACCGCTGGCCGACCGGCGCCGAGAACGCCGGCGCCGAGGCGTCCGCGCAGGCCATCGACGAGATCACCAAGCAGATCGGCGCGGAGAACGTCGCCGCGATCATCATCGAGCCGGTCCTCGGCGAGGGCGGCTTCATCGAGCCGGCCAAGGGCTTCCTCCCGGCGATCGCGCGGTTCGCGAAGGACAACGGCATCGTCTTCGTCGCGGACGAGATCCAGTCCGGGTTCTGCCGCACCGGCCAGTGGTTCGCCTGCGAGGACGAGGGCATCGTGCCCGACCTGATCACCACGGCCAAGGGCATCGCGGGCGGCCTCCCGCTCTCCGCGGTGACCGGCCGCGCCGAGATCATGGACGCCGCCCACTCGGGCGGCCTCGGCGGGACGTACGGCGGAAATCCGGTGGCCTGCGCGGGCGCGCTCGGCGCCATCGAGACGATGCGTGAGCTGGACCTGAACGGGAAGGCCAAGCGCATCGAGGAGGTCATGAAGGGCCGCCTCTCCGAGATGCGGGCGAAGCTCCCGAACGGCGACATCATCGGGGACATCCGCGGCCGGGGCGCCATGATCGCGATCGAGCTGGTGAAGTCCGGCACGAAGGACCCCGACGCGGCCGCGGCGGGGGCTCTGGCCAAGGCCTGCCACGCGGAGGGCCTGCTGGTGCTGACCTGTGGCACCTACGGCAACGTGCTGCGCTTCCTGCCGCCGCTCGTCATCGGCGAGGACCTCCTGAACGAGGGCCTGGACATCATCGAGCAGGCGTTCGGGACCCTCTGAGCCGTACGAAGCACCCGGGCGCCGGGGCGGTGACGACCGGCGCCCGGGTGGAGGCGTGTGAAGAAGGTGTGCGGGGGCGATGGCGGGATACCGTTGTCACTTCCGGTGCCTCCTTCCTCTGACGTACGGTTTCCCCAGATGAGAGAAACACCCCGCCCGCAGGGGACTGCGGGTGATGCCGGGCCGGGGCTCCCCCAGCGCCGTACCGGCCGTGCCATCGCGCACACCGCTGGAGCTTCGGGCTCCGGGACTCCTCACCGATCGGATGGCCGCTCGCCCCACACCCCCCGGGGCGCGCGGCAAACCGATCCGACCGGCCACCTCGGAACAATCCCCCCTGTTCCCCGGTGGCCGGTTCTTCTCGTTCCCGCTGCCCTGCTGGCGCTCTTCCTCGTGATCACCTGGCAGGTGCTGGCCGACGGCCCGCTGCTGGATCCCGACGAGCGCCTCGGCCTGGAGCTGGCCGGGCGGGGTCCGGCACCGCTCGCGGAGCTCTTCGCCGATCTCGGCAACACGCAGGTCGCCCTTCCCGTGCTGGCGTGTGCGGTCCTCCTCGCCTGGTTCCGCCGCGCGAGGCGTGCGGCGGTGTACGCCGTCGTGACCATGGCGGCCGTCCCCGCGCTCGTCGTCCCGCTCAAGCTGTGGACGGACCGCCAGGGTCCGCTGACCGAGGCGACGGGCTACTACCCCTCGGGTCACACGACCACGGCGATGGCGGCGTACGGGGCCGCGGCCCTGCTGCTGGCCCCGCACCTGAAGCGGTCATGGATGACGCCCGTCGCCGCCGTCCTGCTCACGGCGGCGACGAGCGTCGGTCTGGTGTTGCGCGGCTACCACTGGCCGCTGGACGTGGTGGCCGCCTGGTGCGTCGGCGGGGTGCTGCTGCTCGCCCTGCGGGCGGGCACGAGGAACGGTCAGCCGCCGAAGTAGGCGTCGAAGTTCTTCGAGAACTCCCAGTTGTTGAAGCGGTCCCAGTTGATGGACCACGTCATGAGCCCTCGCAGCCCCGGCCAGGTGCCGTGGGTCTGGTACGAGCCGCAGTCGGTCTTCTTCGTCAGGCAGTTCAGCGCCTTGGTGACCTCGGCCGGTGAGGTGTGGCCGTTGCCCGCCTGGGTGGAGGCCGGAAGGCCGAAGGCGACCTGTTCGGGACGGAGCGCCGGGAAGACCTTGGCCTGGTCACCCGCGACCGGGAAGCCGGTGAGCAGCATGTCGGTCATGGCGATGTGGAAGTCGGCGCCGCCCATGGAGTGGTACTGGTTGTCCAGGCCCATGATCGAACCCGAGTTGTAGTCCTGGACGTGCAGCAGGGTGAGGTCGTCCCGCAGGGCGTGGATGACGGGCAGGTAGGCGCCGGCGCGCGGGTCCTGACCGCCCCAGGGGCCGGAGCCGTAGTACTGGTAGCCGAGCTGCACGAAGAAGGTCTCGGGGGCCATGGTGAGGACGAAGTCGTCACCGTACTTGGCCTTGAGGGACTTCACCGCGGAGATGAGGTTCACGATCACCGGGGTCGTGGGGCTGCGGAAGTCGGTGTCGCCGGTGTTCAGCGAGAGCGAGTGGCCCTCGAAGTCGATGTCCAGGCCGTCCAGACCGTAGGTGTCGATGATCTTGGACACCGAGGAGACGAAGGCGTCACGGGCGGCGGTCGAGCTGAGCTGGACCTGGCCGTTCTGGCCGCCGATGGAGATCAGGACCTTCTTGCCCGCGGCCTGCTTGGCCTTGATGGCGGCCTTGAACTCCGCCTCGCTCTCCACGTTCGGGCACTCGGCCACGGGGCAGAGCGAGAAGCGGATGTCGCCGGACGTCACGGACGTCGGCTCGCCGAAGGCGAGGTTGATGACGTCCCACGAGCCGGGGACGTCGGCCATCCGCGTGTATCCGGAGCCGTTGGCGAAGCTGGAGTGCAGATAGCCGACGAGGGCGTGGGCCGGGAGACCGGCGTCGCCCCCTCCCCCGCCGCCCGTGGCGGTGGTGACGCCCACGGCCGCCGACTTCGCCGACTCACCGGCGGCGTTGACCGCACTGACCTGGAAGCTGTACGCGGACGAGGCGGTCAGCCCGGTGACGGTCGCCGAGGTTCCGGTGGTGTCCAGGATCTTCGTACCGCCGCGGTAGACGCGGTAGCCGGTGGCTCCGGCGGACGCCGACCAGGACAGCGGGACGGAGGACGCGGTGGCCGTGCCGGCCCGCAGTCCGGTGGGGGTGGCGGGCACGGCGACGGGGTCACCGCCCGGGCCGGTCAGGGTGAGGTCGTCGGCGTAGTAGGCGGGGGTGCCGTACCAGCCGTGGGTGTAGACCGTCACCGACGTGGTCGCGGGGCCGGTCCGGAAGCTGGTGGTGAGCTGCTTGTACGCACCGGCCGACTGGGTCCAGGTGGAGACGTCGGTGGTCCCGGTGCCGGACGCCCCGAGATAGACGTAGCTGCCCTGCACCCACGCGCCCAGCGTGTAGGTGGAGTCGGGCTTCACGGTCACCGTCTGGGAACAGCGGGCGTTGTCGCTGCCCGCCGGTGTCGCCTTGAGGGCCGAGGTGCCGCTGTGCACGGGCGTGCTGACGGCCGCACCGCTGCCGGCGGTGCAGCTCCAGCCGTCCAGTCCCGCCTCGAAGCCGCCGTTGCTCGCCAGATCCACGTCGGCCGCTCCGGCGGCCGGCGCCGTGGCGACCAGGGCGCCGGCGGCGAGCAGGGCGGCCGAGAAGACCGCGATGGGTCCGGAGAGACGGACGGGTGGTCTGGATCCGGTGCGTTCCACAACAGCCTCCACACAGGGGGGAATTGAGTGGTGCACAACATGGTCCAGACCAATCAGGTTGTCAAGACCTCTGGCGGTGCCTCACCCTCCGCCGTCGCGCGCGCCCCTGGCCGCCGCGGCCTCGTGCAGGGCCAGTTCCAGAAGGGTCGCGTCGGTGAGCGTGCCCGAGCCGTCCGGCGGGATCAGCCATCGCACCCCGCCCACGGTGCTGCCCGGCCGGGGGACGACGATCCACGTCCCCTCGCCGACCCCGCGGATGCCCGTCCCGACCCAGCGGGCCGCCGTCCCCGGGAGCACGAAGAAACCCATCCGGGCCTCGCCGAAGTCCGCGAGGACGGGCCCCGGCCTGTCGAGGAGCCGGGTCAGCACGTCGAGCGTGGGATAGCCCAGCTCCCCCGGAACGAGCAGCACGTCCCAGCGCCTTCCGGCGGGAAGCAGCGCCATCCCCTGGGGGTTGCGCTCCCACTCCCTCCGGCAGGCCCTCGGATCCGGCGCCACCGATGCGAGCCAGACGACCGCGGCCTCCGCCCCCGTGCGGGTCATGGGCCACCTTCCCTTCCCGTGGGCACCGGCGGCTGATGCCGGTGCGTACGGGAGGGAGAGGGGGGCGGAGCCCGATCATGACGCGGGTCGGCCCCACTGATGAGAGTGAGCCCGGTCACGTCGGTGCGGGCTGCCGCGTCCCGGAGGGCCGCCCCGCCGGCAGCCCCGGGCCGGGCTCAGCTGTCGAAGCCGAGCCCTAGCCGGTCCATGGCCCGCAGCCACAGGTTGCGGTGCCCGCCATGGCTGTCCGCCCGGGCCAGGGACCTCTTGGTGAGCTCGATCCCGGTCCAGGCGAACGGCTCCGGCGGGAAGGGCATCGGCTTGGTGCGGACCATGCCGAGCGCCGTCCGGCCGGTCTCCCGCCCCGAGAGGAGGTCGAGCATGACCTCGGCTCCGAAGCGCGTGGCTCCGACGCCCAGTCCGGTGTACCCGGCGGCGTACGCGACCCGGCCGCGGTGGGCCGTACCGAAGAAGGCGGAGAATCGGGAACACGTGTCGATCGCACCGCCCCAGGCATGGCTGAAACGCACGCCGGACAATTGCGGAAAGCACTCGAAGAACTGCCCGGCGAGTTTCAGGAAGGTCTCCGGCCGCTGGTCCAGCGACGCGTTCAGCCGGCCGCCGTACGGATATACGGCGTCGTATCCGCCCCACAGGATCCGGTTGTCCGCGGAGAGCCGGAAATAGTGGAACTGGTTGGCACTGTCGCCGAGCCCCTGACGGTTGCGCCAGCCGACCGAGGCGAGTTGGTCCGCGCTCAGCGGCTCCGTCATCAGCGCGTAGTCGTACACCGGAACCGTGTACGGCCGCACTCGCCGCACCAGCGACGGGAAGACGTTCGTACCCAGCGCGACGTCCCGGGCGAACACCCTGCCGTACGGGGTGCGCACCGCCGTGCCCGCGCCCGACCGGGCGATGCCGAGGCCCGGGGTGCGCTCGTAGATCCGTACGCCGAGGCCGGTGCACGCCTCCTTCAGGCCCCAGGCGAGCTTCGCCGGGTGCAGCATGGCGACGCCGCGCCGGTCCAGCAGTCCGCCCAGGAATGTCGGTGAGTCGACTTCCGCGCGCACCTGGTCGCGGTCCAGGAACTCGAGGCCCCCGAGACCGAGGCCCTCGGCCCGGCGGTGCCATTCCCGCAGCTCGTCGAGCTGGTGGGGCTGGGTCGCCACGTCGATCTCACCGGTGCGCTCGAACTCGCAGTCGAGGGAGTAGCGGGCGACGGCCGCCTCGATGGCGTCTAGGTTCCGCGCGCCCAGCTCCTCCAGCTTCCCGATCTCGTCCGGCCAGCGCTCCAGACCGTTGGCCAGACCGTGGGTCAGCGAGGCGGCGCAGAAACCGCCGTTGCGGCCCGAAGCGGCCCAGCCCACCTCATGGCCCTCGATGAGGACGACATCGCGTCCGGGATCCCGTTCCTTGGCGATCAGCGCGGTCCACAGTCCGCTGTAACCACCGCCGACGACCAGGAGATCGCACCGCTCGTCGCCGGTGAGGGCGGGGCGGGCTTCCGGCTTTCCCGGGTCGTCGAGCCAGTAGGACAGGGGGCGCGCTTCGGAGAGTGAGTGTGCGGCAGTACGCATGGCATCCGGCGCCATGGTTTCCAACTCCTTCGTTTTCACTTTCCCGCGTTGCTCTTGCGCCGGTTCGCAATGAGCTGTCCGACGAGAACGACTGCCACGGCGATGACGAACATGGCCGTGCCGATGACGTTGATCTGCACAGGCGTTCCACGCTGCGCCGATCCCCAGACGAACATGGGGAACGTCACCGTGGAACCCGCGTTGAAATTGGTGATGATGAAATCGTCGAAGGAGAGCGCGAAGGCGAGCAGCGCTCCCGCGGCGATTCCGGGGGCGGCGATCGGGAGCGTCACCCGGACGAATGTCTGCACGGGTCCCGCGTACAGATCGCGGGCGGCCTCCTCCAGCCTCGGGTCCATCGACATCACGCGTGCCTTGACCGCCGTCACCACGAAGCTGAGACAGAACATGATGTGCGCGATGAGGACGGTCCAGAAGCCGAGTTCGGCGCCCATGTTGAGGAAGAGCGTGAGCAGCGAGGCCGCCATGACGACCTCGGGCATCGCCATCGGCAGGAAGATCAGGGAGTTGACCGCGCCGCGCGCCCTGAAGCGGTAGCGGACCAGCGCGAACGCGATCATCGTGCCGAGCACGGTGGCCCCGACGGTCGCCCAGACCGCGATCCGCAGCGAGAGCGAGAGCGAACCGCAGAGGTCGGCGACGCCGCAGGGATCCTTCCACGCGTCGAGGGAGAACTCCTGCCAGGCGTAGTTGAAACGCCCCACCGGCCGGTTGAAGGAGAAGACCATCACGACGATGTTCGGCAGGATCATGTAGGCCAGGGTCAGCAGGCCGGCGATCACGACCAGGTTCCGGCGGAGCATGCGGAGTACGGGCATCAGACCAGGTCCTCCGTCCCGGAGCGGCGGATGTAGACGGTGACCACGAGCAGGACGACCGCCATGAGGATGAACGAGAGCGCGGCCGCCGTCGGGTAGTCCAGGACCCGCAGGAACTGGGTCTGGATGACGCTGCCGACCATCTTGGTGTCGGTGGAGCCGAGAAGTTCCGCGTTGACGTAGTCGCCGCTGGCCGGGATGAACGTCAGCAGGGTGCCGGAGACGACGCCGGGCATGGACAGCGGCAGCGTCACCTTGCGGAAGGTGGTGGCGGGGGTGGCGTACAGGTCGCCCGCGGCCTCGTGCAGGCGGCCGTCGATCCGTTCCAGCGAGGTGTAGAGCGGAAGGATCATGAACGGGAGGAAGTTGTACGTCAGACCGCAGACGACGGCCATGGGGGTGGCCAGGACCCGGTTGTTCTCGGTCCAGCCGAGCCAGGCGGTGACGTCCAGGACGTGCAGGCTGTCGAGCACGTCGACGACCGCGCCCCCGTCCGCGAGGATCGTCTTCCAGGCCAGCGTCCTGATCAGGAAGCTGGTGAAGAACGGCGCGACGACCAGCACGAGCACCAGGTTGCGCCAGCGGCCCGCCTTGAACGCGATCAGATACGCGAGCGGGTAGCCGAGCAGCAGGCACAGGAGCGTGGCGGTGCCGGCGTAGAGCAGGGATCGGACGAACTGCGGGTAGTAGTCGGCCAGGGCGTCCCAGTACGTCCGGAAGTGCCAGGTGACCTCGAAGCCCTTCTCCAGGGATCCCGTCTGGACGGAGGTCGACGCCTGGTAGACCATCGGCAGCGCGAAGAACACGACGAGCCACAGGATGCCGGGGAGCAGCAGCCAGTAGGGGACGAGCCGCCTGCGGGTGGACGGCTTGCGGACCACGGCCTCCGCGGGGGGCGCGGGTGGCGCCTTCGTGACGCTCACGCCACCTCCTCCAGGCCTTCCGTGCCGGCGTCGATGGACTGGTCCGCGTCGAGTCCGAAGGTGTGCTCGGGGTTCCAGTGCAGGACGACGTCGGCGCCGGGGACGAGCCGGCTGTCGCGCTCGATGTTCTGCTCGTAGACCTGGAGGGCCGTGCCGGCCGGGCTCTCGACGACGTACTGCGTGGAGACGCCGATGAAGCTGGAGTCGGTGATGCGGCCGGTGACCCGGTTGCGGCCGTCGGGTATCGCGGCCGCGTCGGCGGTGCGGGCGAGGGAGATCTTTTCGGGGCGGACGCCCACGAGCAGCTTGTCCCCGCTCCGGGCGGTGGACGCGCACCGGCCGCCGGGCAGCCTGAGCTTCCCGCCGCCGGCCGTGACGACGACGTCCGTGCCCGTGGAGACGATCTCCCCCTCGATGAGGTTGGAGGTGCCGAGGAAGTTCGCCACGAAGGTGGTCCGGGGGTTCTCGTAGAGGTCGGCGGGGGCGCCGAGCTGCTCGACGCGGCCGCCGTTCATCACTGCGACGGTGTCGGCCATGGTCATGGCTTCCTCCTGGTCGTGGGTGACGTGGACGAACGTGATGCCGACCTCGGTCTGGATCCGCTTGAGTTCGAGCTGCATCTGACGGCGCAGCTTGAGGTCGAGGGCGCCCAGGGGCTCGTCGAGGAGGAGGACCTGGGGGTGGTTGATGAGCGCGCGGGCCACGGCGACGCGCTGCTGCTGTCCGCCGGAGAGCTGGTGCGGCTTGCGCCGGGCGAAGTCGCCGAGCTGGACGAGGTCCAGCATCTCGCCGACCTGCTTCTTCACGGACTTGATGCCGCGGCGGCGCAGCCCGAAGGCGACGTTCTCGCTGACGTCGAGGTGCGGGAAGAGCGCGTAGCTCTGGAAGACGGTGTTGACGGGCCGCTTGTACGGCGGCAGGCCGGTGATGTCGCGGCCGCCGAGCGAGACCGTGCCGGTGGTCGCCTCCTCCAGGCCGGCGATCATGCGCAGGGTGGTGGTCTTGCCGCAGCCGGACGCGCCGAGCAGCGCGAAGAAGGAGCCCTGCGGGACGGTGAGGTCGAGGGGGTGCACTGCGGTGAAGGAGCCGTAGGTCTTGCTGATCCCGGTGAGACGGACGTCGCCGCCCTCTGTCTGCTGCTGTGTCATGGGTCGCGGTCCCAGTGGTGTCGGGGGAGAACGGGAGGGGGACGGGCCGGTCAGGCGCCGATGAGCTTGGCGAACTTCTCCTCGTACGCCGTCTCTTCATCGGAGCTGAGGGAGCGGAAGGCCCGCGACTTCGCGGCCATCGCCTTGTCGGGGAGGATCAGCGTGTTGGACGCCATCGACTCGTCGATCTTCGCCAGTTCGCCGGCGACCCCGTCCACCGGGCAGACGTAGTTGATGTAGGCGGCGAGCTGGGCCGCGACGGGGAGCTCGTAGTAGTAGTCCATGAGCTTCTCGGCGTTGGTCTTGTGCCGGGCATGGGCCGGGATCAGCATGTTGTCGCTCGACGTGATGTAACCGGCGGACGGGATGGAGAACTTGATCGCCGGGTTGTCCGCCTGGAGCTGGATGATGTCGCCCGCCCAGGCGACACAGGCCGCGATGTCCCCCTTGCTCAGGTCCGCGGTGTAGTCGTTGCCGGTGAAGCGGCGTATCTGCTTCGTGTCGACACCCTTCTGCATCCGGCCGATCGCCGCGTCGAAGTCGGCGTCGGTGAAGGTGCCCGGGTCCTTGCCCATGTCGAGGAGCGTCATGCCGACCGAGTCGCGCATCTCGGAGAGGAAGGAGACCTTGCCCTTGAGCTCGGGGTCGTCGAGCAGCTGGGTGACGGAGTCGACCTTCCGGCCGCCGGTCGCCTTCTCGTTGTAGGCGATGACGGTCGGGATGCCGGTCCATGGATAGGAGTAGGCGCGTCCCGGGTCCCAGTCGGGCCTGCGGAACTGGGCGGACAGGTTGGCGAAGGCGTGCGGGAGGTTCGCGTGGTCGAGCTTCTGCGCCCAGCCGAGCCGGATGATGCGTGCGGCCAGCCAGTCCGTCACGATGACGATGTCGCGGCCGGTGTCCTGACCCGCCGCGAGCTGCGGCTTGATCTTCCCGAAGAACTCGACGTTGTCGTTGATGTCCTCCGTGTACTTGACCTTGATGCCGGTGCGTTTCGTGAACGCGTCCAGGGTCGGACGGCTCTTCTCGTCCTCGCCGACGTCCATGTACTCGGTCCAGTTGGAGAAGTTGATCTGCTTCTCCGCCGCCGAGTGGTCGTCGGAGGCCGCGGCGTCCCCTTCCCGCGCGGCGGGCGGGATGCCGCACGCGCTCAGGGCCCCGAGGCCGCCGAGCGTGAGGGCTGCCGTGCCCGACGCCCGGAGGAGGGAACGGCGGGTGAGGGCGCCCCTGCCGTTCGTGAGACTGCGCCTCATGGCGGCCAGCTGGGGCGCGGAGAGGCGCTCGGGCTCGTACTGCTCCATACGCGTGTGCCCTTCCGGGTGGGTGGGGCCGCCGGCCGGCGGCCGCTGCTATCGGTCCCCGAAGACGGTGCGGTGCCAGTCCTTCCTGGCCACCGCGGTGTTGTCGTACATGACGTGCTTGACCTGCGTGTACTCCTCGAAGGAGTACGACGACATGTCCTTGCCGAAGCCGCTGGCGCCATATCCGCCGTGCGGCATCTCGCTGATGATCGGGATGTGGTCGTTGATCCACACGCAGCCCGCCCTGAGCTCACGGGTGGCGCGGTTTGCCCGGTACAGCCCGGTGCTCCAGGCGGAGGCGGCCAGTCCGTACGGGGTGTCGTTGGCGAGGCGGATGCCCTCGTCGTCGGTGTCGAAGGGCAGCACGACCAGGACGGGGCCGAAGATCTCCGAGCTGACGATCTCGCTGTCCTGGGCGGCGCCCGTGATCAGGGTCGGCCGGTAGTAGGCGCCGTCGGCGAGTGCGCCTCCGGGAGCCTCGCCGCCGGTGACGACGGTGGCGTACGCCCGGGCCCGGTCGACGAATCCGGCGACCCGGTCGCGCTGCTGATGGCTGATCAGCGGGCCGAGGTCGGTCGCCGGGTCGAAGGGGTCACCGAGCCGCACGCTCTCCATCAGGGTGGCGACCCCGCTCACGAACGCGTCGTGGAGGGGGCGCTGGACGTAGGCGCGGGTGGCGGCCGTGCAGTCCTGGCCGGTGTTGATGAGGGCTCCGGCGACCGCTCCGTGCACCGCGGCTTCGAGATCGGCGTCGTCGAAGACGAGGAAGGGCGCCTTGCCGCCGAGTTCCAGGTGGAGGCGCTTGACGGTGGAGGTGGCGAGCGCGGCGACCCGCTTGCCGACGGCGGTGGAGCCGGTGAAGGACGTCATCACGACGTCGGGGTGGCTCACGAGGTGCTCACCCGCGTCCCGGCCGGCGCCGGAGACGATGTTGATCACGCCGTCGGGAATGCCTGCCTCCGTGGCGGCCTGCGCGAACATCAGCGAGGTCAGCGGAGTGATCTCGGCGGGCTTCAGCACGATGGTGTTGCCCGCCGCGACGGCCGGGAGGATCTTCCAGGCGGCCATCTGGAGCGGGTAGTTCCAGGGCGCGATCGAGCCGATGACGCCGAGGGCCTCACGGCGTACGTAGGAGGTGTGGTCGCCGCTGTACTCCCCGGCCGACTTCCCTTCGAGGTGGCGGGCGGCCCCCGCGAAGAAGGAGGCGTTGTCGACCGTGCCGGGGACGTCGAACTCGGTGGAGAGCTTGACCGGCTTCCCGCACTGGAGGGATTCGGCGTGGGCGAAGTCGTCCGCCTGCCCGTCGAGTACGGCGGCGAAGCGGTGCAGTGCCTCCGACCGTTCGCCCGGGGTCAGCCCGGACCAGCCGGGGAACGCGTCCCGGGCGGCGGCCACGGCGGCGTCGACGTCGTCGGTGCCCGCGAGCTCGTAGCGGAGGACCGTGCTGCCCGTCGCGGGGTCCACCACGTCCTGATGGCGTCCCGACGTTCCGGGACGCAGCCGCCCGCCGATGTACTGCGCACCCTCGGCGAAGCGGTCCCGCACCTGGAAAGTGTTGCCCATGACGTTCTCCTCCGCTGCCCCGTGACCAGGGGCGGCGTAGCTTCTTGTCGAATTGAGTGCCGATCCTGACAGAGGGGCCCTCTACCAACAAGTGATTCCGTTGTTTCCTTTTGGTTACGCGACGGAATCTGTCGACGATGTGTCTCGTGCGTACGGAAATCCCTGTACGGGCTGTCAGTGGCGGATGCCAGACTCGGCTGCCATGGGACAGGAACACATGGCCGGCCTCCTGGCGCGCGCGGCCCGCGGGGAGAGCGTGAAGTACCTGCCGTTCTGGGGGCATCGGCCCCGCGCGGACGGCAGGCTCGGGGAGAGCTGCCTCAGTCAGTGGTGGCCCGCGCCGTTCACGGTCGACGCGGTCACCTATGCCACGGCCGAGCACTGGATGATGGCCGGCAAGGCCAGGCTCTTCGGGGACGCCGAGGCCGAGGCCCTGGCCGTCTCCGCGAGCAGCCCGGCGGCGGCGAAGAAGGTGGGCCGGCTGGTCAAGGGCTTCGACGACGGGATATGGGCACGGGAGAGGTTCGCCCTCGTCGTCGAGGGCAGCGTCCACAAGTTCGGTCAGGACCCGGCACTGCGGGCGTACTTGCTGGGCACCGGTGAGCGCGTGCTCGTCGAGGCCAGTCCGATGGACCGGATATGGGGCATCGGGCTCGCCAAGGCCGATCCGCGCACCGCGGACCCGGCTTCCTGGCGAGGTCTGAATCTGCTGGGCTTCGCGCTGATGGAGGCGCGGACGCGGCTGCGCGCGGGGTGATGCGCGCGTGGCCGGGCCCCGGGGCACCTGCCTGGTCCCCGGGCCCGGCCACGGGCAGCCGTGCGCCGTCGGTCAGCGGGAGGTGCCGACGACCAGTGACGTGGCGTAGGGGTCGTCGTAGTCGTAGTCGCTGCCCGACTCGTCGTTGGCGATGGCCCAGATCAGGAATCCGAGGAAGACCGCGCTGATGGCGATCGAGACCGATCCCAGAATGATCCCGGCGAGGGCCATGCCCCCGTTGGTCGCCTCACCGCGCTTGGCGCGGCCCCGGCCGATGATCCCGAAGATCAGGGCGAGGATGCCCAGGATGATCCCCAGCCCCCACATGCAGAAGCCGACCACCGCGATGATGCCGAGGACCATCGCCGCGGTCCCCAGCCCGTTCGCGGGCGCGGGGCCCCAGGGCTGCTGGCCGGCGTAGCCGGGGTATCCCGGGTAGCCGTACGAAGCCGAGGGCGCGGCGGGTGCGGCGGGGTAGCCGTACGCCGCCGACGGTGCGGCAGGGGCGGCCGGATAGCCGTACTGCCCGGGCTCCCCCGGCCCGTTCGGCCCGACCGGCGGGGCCGGGACAGGGGGCTGCTGGGGGCCGAAGGTTCCGGCCGGCCCGGGTATGGGCCCGGTGCCCGGGTCGGCGCCCGGCATGGACGTGACCGTGGGCTGGTTGTGCACGGCGGGCGGGACGGCGTCCGCGGGCTGTTTGCCGAGCTCGACCCTGCTGTCCGGCGGAGCCCACGGATCGCGCGGCGCGCCCTCGCCCCCGGGCTGCTGTGTGTTGTCTGACATGGGCCTCCCCCATCGTGGTCCCGCCATGCTACGGCCCGGCATCCGCCCACAGGGTCCCGCCTACGATGATCGGTGCAGCCGGTACACCCGGCCCACATCAGAGATCCGGGAGTATCCGATGAACGACCTGCATCCCTTCATCGCGGGGCTGCCCAAGGCCGAGCTCCACGTCCACCACGTGGGGTCGGCCTCGCCGCGCATCGTGGCCGAACTGGCGGCCCACCACCCCGACTCCAAGGTCCCCACGGACCCGGAGGCGCTGTCGGACTTCTTCACCTTCACCGACTTCGGGCACTTCATCGACGTCTACCTCTCGGTGGTGGACCTGATCCGCACCCCCGAGGACGTCCGGCTTCTGACCTTCGAGGTCGCCAGGGACATGGCCCGGCAGAACATCCGGTACGCGGAGCTGACCGTGACCCCGTTCAGTTCGACCCGCCGGGGGATCCCGGAGCAGGGCTTCATGGAGGCCATCGAGGACGCCCGCAAGGCTGCCGAGGCCGAGCTCGGCACCGTGCTGCGCTGGTGCTTCGACATTCCGGGCGAGGCCGGCCTGGAGGCCGCGGAGGAGACGACCCGGCTCGCCGTCGACCTGCGGCCCGAGGGGCTGGTCTCCTTCGGCCTGGGCGGACCCGAGGTCGGTGTGGAGCGCCCGCAGTTCAAGCCCTACTTCGACCGCGCGATCGCCGAGGGACTGCACTCCGTCCCGCACGCCGGGGAGACCACGGGCCCGGGGACCGTCTGGGACGCGCTCACCGCGCTGCGCGCGGAGCGCATCGGCCACGGCACCAGCTCCACCCAGGACCCGGAGCTGCTGGCGCATCTCGCCGAGCACCGCATCGCCCTGGAGGTCTGCCCGACGTCGAACATCGCCACCCGGGCCGTCGCCGACATCGAGCGGCACCCGATAAGGGAGATGGTCGAGGCGGGCGTCCTCGTCACGGTGAACAGCGACGACCCGCCCATGTTCGGCACCGACCTCAACAACGAATACGGGGTGGCGGCCAGGCTGCTAGGCCTGGACGAGCGCGGAGTGGCCGATCTGGCGAAGAACGCCGTGGAGGCGTCCTTCCTCGACCCGGCCGGCAAGCGGACGCTGGCCGCCGAGATCGACACGTACACGACGAACTGGCTGGAGGCCCCCGGCCGGTGACCCCGGCCGGACACAATGGCCCCATGACCACCACTGTCACCGCCGTGGCACACCGCGGCGATCCCTATCGTGCCCGCGAGAACACGCTTCCCTCGATCCGGTCCGCCGTGGAACGGGGGGCGGACGCGGTCGAGATCGATGTCCGCGTCACCCGGGACCGGGTGCCGGTGCTGCTCCACGACTCCACGCTGGAGCGGCTGTGGGGCCATGACGTCCGCCTCGACCGGCTGGACCACCGGGAGTTGAAGGAGAGGACCGGCGGCGGGGTGCCCGCCCTGCGCGAGGCGCTGTCCGCCGCCGGGGACCGGCGGATCATGGTCGACCTGCCCGGTGCGACCGACGCCTCCGTGAAGGAGGTCGTCGGTGTGGTGCGGGAGTGCGGGGCGGAGGAGCGCGTGTACTACTGCGCGGACACGCACGCGATGCTGAAGGTGCGAGCGGCCGATCCGTCCGCCGAGATCGCGCTGACCTGGACGACGCTCGCGCCCCCGCGTGCCGTACTGCTGGAAGCGGTGCGGCCGCGCTGGCTGAACTACCGTTTCGGGCTGCTGAGCCGCGAGCTGGCCGACCGCGTCCACGCCGACGGGCTGCTGGTCTCCGCCTGGACGGCGGACACCCGGCGCACCATGCGCCGGCTGCTCTCCTTCGGGGTCGACTCCATCACCACCAACCGGATCGACTCGCTCCGGGCCCAGTTGGCGAACTCCCTTCCCTCTGGCGCTTCTTGATCGGTCCGGCATCATGGGCGGGTCCGTACCGTCCGTGATCCCAGGAGCAGACGTGACCGAGCCCGGCCGTCCCACCGCACCCTCCCGTGTACGTTCCGACATCGCCCACAACGCCCGGGTGTGGAACTACTGGCTGGGCGGCGGCGACAACTACCCCGTCGACCGCGCGGTGGGCGACCGGGTCACCGGCATGTATCCGAGCATCGGCGAAGTGGCCCGCGCGGACCGGGCGTTCCTGGGCCGGGCGGTGCGCCATCTGGCAGGTGACGCGGGGATCGGCCAGTTCCTGGACATAGGCACCGGGCTCCCGACCGCGGACAACACCCATGAGGTCGCCCAGCACACCGCGCCGGACGCACGGGTCGTCTACGTCGACAACGACCCGATCGTCCTGACGCACGCGCGCTCGTTGCTCAGCAGCTCGCCGGAGGGTGCCACCGAGTACATCGACGCGGACGCCCGGGATCCGGAGCACATCCTGCGCGCGGCCGGACAGACCCTGGACCTCCGGCGCCCGGTCGCGGTGATGATGCTGGGCATCCTCAACTTCGTCCTGGACACGGACGAGGCGCGGGACATCGTGACGAAGCTGATGGACGCCCTGCCGTCCGGCAGCCATCTGGTGCTCACCCATCCCACGCTGGAGCTGGGCGGCGAGGGCAACGAGGCCGCGATGCGCTTCTGGAACGAGAACGCCACCCCGCCGATCACGGCTCGCAGCCGTTTCGAGTTCGCCTCGTTCCTCGACGGCCTGGACATCCTGGAGCCGGGCATCGTGTCCTGCTCCCGCTGGCGGGCGGGCCACGCGGGCCGGACCCCCGAGGTCGCCCAGTTCGGCGCGGTGGGCCGGAAGCCCTGATGGTGAGACCCGTCGTACGGAGACCGGGCGCGCGATGGGTTCCGCGTGGGGCCTGGGCCACCGACATCGGCATCGTGCTGCTGGTGCAGGCCGCGGTGACCATGCCGTTCGTGGTGCCCCGCTCGGCCGGTCTGCCGCCGGCCACCTGGGCGGCGTACGGGCTGACGACGCTGACCGTGCTGCCGCTGGTGGCCCGCCGGCGTGCGCCCGTCGCCGCGTTGGTCGCGGTGCTCGCGGCGGGCGCCGCGTACAGGTTCACCGTGGACGGCCCGGGCCAGCCCCTCCCGTACACCGGGCTGGTGGCGTTCTACACGGTGGCCGAGCTGTCCCCGCCCCGGCGGCGGATGGCGGTCGCCGTACTGGTGATGACGGCGGTGTTCCCGTCGGTGGCGTGGAACACCGGCGAGGCCAGGGAGCTGCTGTTCTCCCTGTTCGTCTTCGCCGCCGCGTACGCCTTCGGACGGTTCACCCACACCCGTAAGGCGTACATCCGGGCGATGGAGGACCGGGCCCGGCAGCTGGAGGTGACCCACCGGATCGAGGCCGAACAGGCGGCCGCGCGGGAGCGGGCGAGGATCGCCCGGGAGATGCACGACATCCTCTCCCACGCGGTGAGTCTGATGATCGTGCAGGCGGAGGCCGGTCCGGTGGCCGTGCGCACGGCGCCCGACCGCGCGGAGGCGGCGTTCGACGCCATCTCGGAGACGGGCAGGGACGCGATGGTGCAGCTGCGCCGCATGCTCGGGGTGCTGCGGGAGGACGGCCCCGGAGACCTGCCTGCGCCGCGAGCCCCGCAGCCCGCGCCGGCGGAGCTCCCGGACCTGCTCGACCGGGTCCGCTCCGGCGGACCGGAGGTCACGTACACGGTGACGGGCCGGCCGCGGCCGCTGCCCCAGGACACCGAGGCCACGGTCTACCGGATCGTCCAGGAGGCACTGACGAACGTCGTCAGACACGCCCGTGCGAGCCGTGTGACGGTGGAACTGGACCACTCCCCGGCCGGGCTGACCGTCACCGTGACGGACGACGGGCGGGGCCCGGGCACCACCACCGGCCTGGGCCTGGTCGGCATCCGGGAGCGGGCCGCCGCTCACGGGGGGACGGCTCGGGCCGGGGCGGGGCCGGGCGGCCAAGGGTTCCAGGTGCTCGTGGTCCTGCCCCTCGAGCCCTCGCCGCCCCTTGTACCCTCGCCCGAGGGGGTGGGGAGTTGACGATCCGCGTGGTGGTGGCGGACGACCAGGAGCTGGTGCGCAGCGGTTTCGCCATGATCCTGGACGCTCAGCCGGACATAGAGGTGCTCGCCGAGGCGGGGGACGGCGCGCAGGCGCTCGACGCGGTGCGCGGACTGCGGCCCGACGTCGCGCTGCTGGACATCAGGATGCCCGTCATGGACGGCATCGAGGCCTGCCGGGCGATCAGCGCCCGGAGCGACTGCCGCACGGTGATGCTGACCACCTTCGACTCGGACGAGTACGTCTACGAGGCGCTGCACGCGGGCGCGAGCGGGTTCCTGCTGAAGGACGTCCGGCGGGACGATCTGGTGCACGCGGTGAGGGTGGTCGCGGCCGGGGAGTCGCTGGTCGCGCCGTCCGTGGCCCGCCGGCTGATCGCCGAGTACACCTCACGGCCGTCTCCCGGCCGCTCGCCCATGGGATCGGACCGGCTGGACGTGCTCACCGCCCGGGAGCGGGAGACTCTTCTCCACCTGGCGCGCGGGCTCTCCAACGCCGAGATCGCCGCGGCGCTGGTGGTCAGCGAGCACACGGTGAAGACCCACGTGGGCAACGTGCTGTCCAAGCTGGGCCTGAGAGACCGCATCCAGGCCGTCATCTGCGCCTACGAAACAGGGCTCGTCGCTCCCTCGCCCGAGGGAGGGGCCTCTGCCGCCTCCCCCGCTCGGGGGAGGCGGTCTCCCTCCCAGGACCCCTCGCTCGGGTGATCCGCCGGGGACTCCGGATCAACAGGATGGAGCCATCGAGCAGTTACGGACTTCATCTCTCCCGGAGGCATCCCATGAACTCCCGTGCCCGCACACTCCTGGCCGCTGCCCTGGTCCTCGGTATCGCCGCGGGGCCCGCCGCTCCGGCCGCGTTCGCGAACACCACCGCCACCGCGCCGCACGCGGGCGACGACCGCACGCGCACCGTCCCCGAGGCGGACGCCGAAGCCCTGGGCGCGGCGATCGCCGGGCTGCCCGCCGACGATGCCACCGCCGCCCTCGTGCGGGTCGGCGGCACCGACGGCAGCTGGCGTGGGAGCTCAGGCGTACACGATCTCGTCTCCAACCGCCCGGCCGACCCGGCGGGGCGCTTCCGGGCCGGGTCGGTGACCAAGGTCTTCACCGCCGCCACGGCGCTGCAGCTGGCCGGCGAGCGGAAGCTGGACCTCGACCGCACGGCCAGGCACTACCTCCCGGACCTGATCCCGGCGGCCTACGGCCGTGTGACCGTCCGGCAGCTGCTCGATCACACCAGCGGGATACCGGCCGCTCAGATGCCCGGCAAGACCCTGGAGGAGGCGTACGCCCACCGCTTCGACCCGCACACACCGCGCGGGATGGTCTCCTCGGCCATGGCGCAGGCCCCGGAGTTCGCACCCGGCCGGAGCCAGCACTACCTCAACATCAACTACACGGTGCTGGGGCTGCTCATAGAGAAGGTGACCGGCGACTCGTACGCCCATCAGGTGGGCGAGCGCATCCTGCGCCCCCTGGGCCTGCGCTCCACGTCGTTCCCCGGCACCGACCCGGGGATCCGGGGTCCGCACAACCACGGGTATCAGCTCTTCGGCACCCCGGGCGGCGGCACGGAGCTGCGGGACGTGACGGTGTGGGGTGTGACCGACGCCTGGGCGGCCGGGGACATCGTCTCGACCACGGCCGACCTGGAGCGCTTCACCCGTGCGCTGTTCACCGGGAGGGTCGTGCGTGGCCCTCTGCTGGAGGAGATGTTCACGCTGCCCGCCTCCTCGGTGCGTACGTACCTGACGGGTGCGCCCGCCCAGTACAGCGCGGGGCTGAGCGCGCTGACCCTGGGCGGGCGTGAGGTGTGGGGGAAGACGGGCGGCCGCTGGGGCTACAACACGGTGATGGCGGCCACCCGCGATCTCTCCAGAACACTGGTGTACAGCGTCAACTCCACCGACGCGAAGGGCCAGGACATGAACGCCACGGCGATGGACATCGTGGTGGCGGCCTTCGGGGCCCCGCCGGCCGGGTGAGCGTCACGCCGTCACGGCCACCGCCTCCAGGCGCTTGATCATGCGGCGGACGACGAGCAGCGGGATGATTCCGAAGACACCGAAGGACATGTCGATGACGGACCACCAGAAGGGGATGTCCCGGATCGGTCCGCAGATCAGGGCGAGCGGGATGATCCCGGCACAGGCGATCATCCCGAACTCGATGACCCAGATGTTGCGGACCGGGTCGCGGTAAGGGCCGTAGAAGGCGACCGCGATGACGAGGTGGGCGAAGGCCAGCCAGTCGGTGCCGTACAGCACGAAGGGATAGTTCGCGTCCGCCTCGTCGAGACCGGTCCTGACCCGGGTGATCCACTCCATCAGGGCCGGGAAGTGCTCGGGGACAGGAGAGGCGGACGACGCCAACAGGTCCTCGGCCCAGTGGAGTTCGGTGACCAGCGGGAAGGCGGTCAGCCCGCTGAGCACCAGACAGACGATGAAGACGACCAACCACACGCGTATGCGCCGCAAGAGGGCTCGCTCGCTCATGCCGGCAGCGTACGCCCATCATGAACACGTTCAAAAGTCGGGCCCGGTGCGCTTCGCGGGTGCTCAGAGGCCGACGATGGAGTTCCACTTCTTCGCGTACCCGGTGCGCTCCTCGGAGGTGATGTCACGGGCGATGGCCAGACGTTCGCGCATGGCGTCGTCGGGGAAGATCAGGGGGTCCTCGGCGAGCGCGGCAGTCTCCTCGTCCTTGGCGGAGGCGAGGATGTCGCGGGCGGCCGGAACCGGGCAGACGTAGTTGACCCAGGTGGCCAGTTCGGCGGCCACCTCCGGCTCGTAGTAGTGGTCGACGAGCTTCTCCGCATTGCGCTTGTGGGCCGCGAGGTTGGGGATCATGAGCGACTCCGACCAGAGCTCGGCGCCTTCGGCGGGCACCACGAACTCGATGCCCGGGTTGTCGGCCTGGAGCTGGATGACGTCACCGGAGTAGGCCTGGCAGGCGAGCACATCCCCGTTGGCCAGGTCCTTGATGTAGTCGTTGCCGGTGAAGTGGCGGATGTGGCGGGACCTCACACGCTTCTCCACCTGCTCGCACATCCGGTGGAAGTCGTCGGCGGTCCAGCGGGTGATGTCTGCCCCGTCGCCCTGCATCAGCAGCGCGAACGCCTCGTCGAGCCCGGACAGCAGCGTCACCCTGCCGCGCAGGTCGTCCGCCCAGAGCTCGCTCGTGTGCCGGATCTCCCGGCCGAGCTTCGCGCGGTTGTAGGCGATGCCGGTGATCCCGGACTGCCAGGGGACGCTGTGCAGCCGGCCGTCGTCGAAGGCGGGCGAACGCAGCTGCGGGTCCAGGTACCTGGCGACATGGGGCTGCCGCGCCCGGTCCATCTTCTGCACCCACCCGAGCCGTACGAACCGGGCGGCCATCCAGTCGCTGATGACCACGAGGTCCCGGCCCGTGGGCCGGTGGTTCATCAGCGCCGGGCTGATCTTCCCGAAGAACTCGTCGTTGTCGTTGATCTCCTCGGTGTACGTGACGGAGATCCCGGTCCGGCGCGAGAACGCGTCGAGCGTGGGCCGCTTCGACTCGTCCTCGTCGTCGGTGTCGATGTAGAGGGGCCAGTTGGCGAAGTGCAGCGAGTGGTCGCTGTCCGAGCGGTCGGGGCCCGACCGGTCACCGGGCTCCACATAGGCGGCGGGGACTCCGCAGCCGGTCAGAGCGGCGCCGGCCGCACCCGTGCCGAGGGTGCGGAGCAGGGAACGACGGGACATGAGGTGGTCCGGAATCGAGCGCACCCGCGCAGGATGCCGTTCGCCGGCCACGGCGGACAATGGACCAACCGTCCAGCGCGGGCCGCCGTGCCCGCACACCATGTCCATGACGGGCGACGGCGGGGCGGCGTCCGTCATGGACATGGACGGCCCCGGGCAAGAGGTCGCGGACACGTGGACGGCCCCGGGCAAGAGGTCGCGGGCACGTGGACGGCCCCGGGCGGGGAGCCCGGGGCCGTGGTCACCGCCGTAAGCGGGTCAGTCGTCGAGCGACGTCATGACGTGCTTGATCCGGGTGTAGTCCTCAAAGCCGTAGGCGGAGAGGTCCTTGCCGTAGCCGGACTTCTTGAATCCGCCGTGCGGCATCTCGGCGACGAGCGGGATGTGGGTGTTGATCCACACGCAACCGAAGTCGAGCTTCTTGGACATCCGCATCGCGCGGGAGTGGTCCTTGGTCCACACCGAGGAGGCCAGGGCGTATTCCACACCGTTGGCGTACTCGACGGCCTGGGCCTCGTCCGTGAACGACTGGACGGTGATGACGGGGCCGAAGACCTCGTGCTGGACGATCTCGTCGTCCTGCCGGAGACCGGAGACGACGGTCGGGGCGTAGAAGTAGCCCTTGTCGCCGACCCGGTGACCGCCCGCTTCCACCTTGGCGTGCGCGGGGAGCCGCTCGATGAACCCGCTGACCTGCGCCAGCTGGTTGGCGTTGTTGAGCGGGCCGTACAGCACGTCCTCGTCGTCCGGCAGGCCGGTCTTCGTGTCGGCCGCCGCCTTGGCGAGGGCGGTGACGAACTCGTCGTGGATGGACTCGTGGACCATGACGCGGGTCGCGGCCGTGCAGTCCTGGCCGGCGTTGAAGTATCCGGCCTCGGCGATGCCGGCGACGGCCTTGGCGAGATCGGTGTCCTCGAACACGACGACGGGAGCCTTGCCGCCGAGCTCCAGGTGGACCCGCTTGACGTCCTTGGCCGCGGACTCGGCGACCTGCATGCCGGCCCGCACCGAGCCGGTGATGGAGGCCATCGCCGGGGTCGGGTGCTCCACCATCAGCCGGCCGGTCTCGCGGTCACCGCAGATGACGTTGAAAACGCCCTTGGGCAGGATCTGCCCGATGATCTCGGCGATCAGCAGGGTCGACGCCGGGGTGGTGTCGGACGGCTTGATGACGACGGTGTTCCCCGCGGCGAGCGCCGGGGCGAACTTCCACACGGCCATCATCAGCGGGTAGTTCCACGGTGCGACCTGGGCGCAGACGCCCACGGGCTCGCGGCGGACGATGGAGGTGAGGCCCTCCATGTACTCGCCGGCCGAACGGCCTTCGAGCAGCCGGGCGGCACCCGCGAAGAAGCGGATCTGGTCGACCGCCGGCGGGATCTCCTCCGTGCGGGTGAGCCCCAGCGGCTTGCCGGTGTTTTCGGACTCCGCGGCGATCAGGTCCTCGGCCCGCTCCTCGAAGGCGTCCGCGATCTTCAGCAGTGCCTTCTGGCGCTCGGCGGGCGTCACATCGCGCCAGGCGGGGAACGCGGCGGCCGCCGCGGCCATGGCGGCATCGACGTCGGCCTGCCCGGAGAGCGGCGAGGTCGCGTAGACCTCTTCCGTCACCGGGTTGACCACGTCGATGGTCCGCCCGTCCGCGGCGTCCCGGAACTCTCCGTCGATGTAGTTGCGCAGACGGCGCACCTCGGTGGTCACAACCACCCCTCCTGTCGGCTGTCCGATGGGTGAGACTCCCACCCTAGACCGTCGGGTGACGCTTTCGACATACCCACCCGCCGTGAACTTCGGATTCAGTGAGATTGAGAGTCCCAGACAACGAATTTCATCGATTCGGGCTTGCCAGACAGACGAGGCCCGGTGCAGAGTGGGGGTGTGGCCAGTCGCAGCGCAGACTCCAGGACCGGGAACGGATCGGCACCAGCGGTCGATGCCGTCTCCCTCGCAATCATCGAGCAGCTCCAGGAGGACGGACGCCGGCCGTACGCCGCCATCGGCAAGGCCGTCGGCCTCTCCGAAGCCGCCGTGCGCCAGCGCGTCCAGAAGCTGCTGGACCAGGGCGTGATGCAGATCGTCGCCGTCACGGACCCGCTCACCGTGGGTCTGCGGCGTCAGGCGATGGTCGGCATCAACGTCGAGGGTGACCTCGACCCAGTGGCCGAGGCCCTGTCGGCCATGGCCGAGTGCGAGTACGTGGTGATGACCGCGGGCTCCTTCGACCTCATGGTGGAGATCGTCTGCGAGGACGACGACCACCTGCTGGAGACGATCAACAAACGCATCCGGGCCATTCCCGGTGTGCGCTCCACCGAGAGCTTCGTCTACCTCAAGCTCAAGAAGCAGACCTATATGTGGGGAACCCGATAGCCGTGAGCAAGGACCTCAGCCGAACCGCGTACGACCACCTGTGGATGCACTTCACCCGCATGTCGGACTACGAGAACGCGCCCGTTCCCACCATCGTGCGTGGCGAGGGCACCTACATCTACGACGACAAGGGCAAGCGCTACCTCGACGGTCTCTCCGGCCTGTTCGTCGTCAACGCCGGACACGGCCGTCACGAGCTCGCCGAGACGGCGTACAAGCAGGCGCAGGAGCTGGCCTTCTTCCCGGTGTGGTCGTACGCCCACCCCAAGGCGGTCGAGCTCGCCGAGCGGCTCGCGGACTACGCCCCGGGCGACCTCAACAAGGTCTTCTTCACCACCGGCGGCGGCGAGGCCGTGGAGACGGCCTGGAAGCTGGCCAAGCAGTACTTCAAGCTCAAGGGCAAGCCGACCAAGTACAAGGTCATCTCGCGTGCGGTCGCCTACCACGGCACCCCGCAGGGCGCCCTCTCCATCACCGGACTGCCCGCGCTCAAGGCACCGTTCGAGCCGCTGGTCCCCGGTGCGCACAAGGTGCCGAACACCAACATCTACCGCGCGCCGCTCTTCGGTGACGACCCGGAGGCCTTCGGCCGCTGGGCCGCCGACCAGATCGAGCAGGAGATCCTGTTCGAGGGCCCGGACACCGTCGCCGCGGTCTTCCTGGAGCCCGTCCAGAACGCCGGCGGCTGCTTCCCGCCGCCGCCCGGCTACTTCCAGCGCGTCCGTGAGATCTGCGACCGGCACGACGTGCTGCTCGTCTCCGACGAGGTCATCTGCGCCTTCGGCCGCCTCGGCACGATGTTCGCCTGCGACAAGTTCGGCTACGTGCCGGACATGATCACCTGCGCCAAGGGCATGACCTCGGGCTACTCCCCCATCGGCGCCTGCATCATCTCCGACCGGCTGGCCGAGCCGTTCTACGAGGGCGACAACACCTTCCTGCACGGCTACACCTTCGGCGGCCACCCGGTCTCCGCCGCGGTCGGGCTCGCCAACCTCGACATCTTCGAGCGCGAGGGCCTCAACCAGCACGTCCTGGACAACGAGAACGCGTTCCTGACGACGCTGCAGAAGCTGCACGACCTGCCGATCGTCGGCGACGTCCGCGGCAACGGCTTCTTCTACGGCATCGAGCTGGTGAAGGACAAGGCCACCAAGGAGACGTTCACCGACGAGGAGACCGAGCGCGTCCTGTACGGCTTCCTCTCCAAGGCGCTGTACGAGAACGGCCTCTACTGCCGGGCCGACGACCGTGGCGACCCGGTCGTCCAGCTCGCTCCTCCGCTGATCTCGGACCAGTCGACCTTCGACGAGATCGAGGGCATTCTGCGCGGTGTCCTGACGGAGGCCTGGACGAAGCTCTGACCGACTGACAACGGCTGCCCCGCCCAGGGTTTCGGCAGCCGTCCCATACGGACCACACGGCCCGGATGCACCCGTTCGAGTGGGAAGGGAGCATCCGGGCCGCGTACTGTCCCGACACCTCGCTCCGGCTGCCTAGCGTGCCGAGTGACCGATCGGCTTTTTTCTCGTTGTATTCGTCCCCCCGTACCCGGGGACAGGAAATCTGATCCGAACCGAGGTGTACGCCATGGTGGCCCCGCCCGACAACGACGTGATCTGGGCACGTTCCCTGCACCACTCCCACAACGGATCACCGGGCCTCGGTGGTGTCTCCCTCGGTGTCCGCGACGGTGAGGTCCTCGCCGTGTCCGGACCTCGTGGGTGCGGGAAGTCGACACTGCTGCACTGCCTCTCCGGACAGCTGGTGCCCGAGCAGGGCGAGGTCTGGTTCAACAGCGTGCCCGTCCACACCATGGGCCCCCGGCTGCGCGAGCGGCTCCGCCGGGAGAGATTCGGCTGGATCGGGGCCGAGCCGCAGCTCGTGCCCGAGCTCAGCACCTGGGAGAACGCCGCCCTGCCGCTGCTGCTGCGGGGCGTCTCGCACCGGGCGGCGAAGAAGGCCGCCACGGAGTGGCTGGAGCGCCTGGACATCGGGCCGCTCGCCAAGAAGAGGCCGCACACCCTGCTCCAGTCGCAGCGTCAGCGGATCTCCGTGGCCCGTGCGCTGGCCGGGTCGCCGTCCGTGATCTTCGCGGACGAGCCGACCGCGACGCTGCACCACGCCGAGCGCACCCAGCTCCTGCGCACCCTCACCACGGCGGCGCGGTCCCACGGGATCACCGTCGTGCTCGCCACCCACGACGGGGAGGTCGCCGGGCTCGCCGACCGCGTGGTCGGCCTGCTGGACGGCCGCCGCGTCACCACCGTCTCCCTGCCCGCCGCGTCCGATACGGAAGGCCGCTCGGCGTGCTCGCTCTCCGTCTGACCCGTGGCTCGCACCCCCTGGTCCTGATGCGGCGGCTGCTCCTCGCCGCCGCGTCGGCGGGCGTGGGCTTCCTGCTCCTGTGCACCCTGGGGTACGCCTCCGGGCACCCGGCGAACGCGTCGAGCTCCGTGCTGCGGCTGCTGTGGTGCGCCGTTCCGCTCGCGGCGACCGTCCAGTTCGCTGTGGCGGTCGCGCGTACGGATCCGAGCACCCGCCCGCGGCCCGGGCTCTTCGCCGCGGGCCTCGGACCGGCGCGGCTGGCCCTGCTGGCCGCGATCTCGACGGCGGTGTCCACCACGCTGGGCTCGGTGGTGGCGCTGCTCTTCTTCCTGCACCTGCGCGGCGATCTGACCGGCCTGCCGTTCGACGGCGGCGCGGCGGAGTTCCTGGGCGCGGGCACCCCGCTGCCCCTCGCCGCGGCTCTCACGCTGCTGGCCCTCGTGCCGCTGGCCTCGTCGGCGGCCGGCGGGCTCGCGCTGCGCTCCAGGCCGGTCGCTCCGTCCGACGCCCAGGAGGCCGAGGAGGACCTCGCGCCCGCCCCGGTCCCGAAGGGGCTGCCGTGGGGGGTCGCGCTCACCGCGGCCGGCCTCGCGGTCGAGGCGTACGCGAGCCGGGGCTCGGCGGGCAGCCCGTTCCCGCTGCCGGGCCGGCTCGACTCCACCCCGGCCGCCGTGCTCGCGGGCTGGATCCTCACCGCGATCGGGCTGGCCATGGCGGGGCCCGGTCTCACCCATCTCTGCGGGCGGATGCTCCAGGCGGTGCGCCCGGGAGCCGTACGGCTGCTGGCGGGCCGGGTCCTGATGGACGAGGCGTGCCGGATCGGCCGCCCGCTGGGAATCGTCTGCGCGGTGCTGTCCGGGGTGATCGCGGCCTCCGTGCTCTACACCGACGGACCCCGTCCCTTCGGCCCGCTCACCGCGCTCGGCGCCGTACTCGTCATCGGCTGCACCATGGCGACCCTGCTGACGACCGCGCTCGAGGCCAGGCAGGCCCGTGCCCGTACGGCCAGGACCTTGCTGCGGCTCGGCGCCCCGGCCTCCTCGCTCCGCACGGCCGCCGCTCTGCGGGCGCTGGTGCTGCTGGCCGTCTTCGCCCCGCTGACCTGGGCGATCGCGGAGCTTGCGGCACTTCCTCTGACGGAGTGACCGCAGCCGCCGGGGCGGTACGTAGCATGGCGGCGTGGAGAATCCGGACGAGAACACGTACGCACCCGGCGTCGAGATAGAGACGCTCACCGCATTCGACCTGGCGGTCACGGCCGGAACCCTGGCCGGCCACCGCGTCCAGTCCGTCGACCTGACGGACCGGAGCGGCGCACTGCTCGCGACCGGCACCCGGGGCGCGGTCTTCCTCGGCTGCCGCATGGAGCCGCGCGCCGAGGCGAAGGTACGCGCGGACGGGGCCTTCGTGTTCCCGCCGGTGCCCGGCCTCCCCTTCGACCCGTACCGCGGGCTGCTCTACACCCCCGACGCCCTGTACGAGGGCCTGTCGGAGGGCGGTTACTCCGCGACCCCCGACGCGCGGGCGTATGCCTGGTTCCAGCTGACCAAGGCGAACGGCGACGTGTTCGCCTCGATGCTGCGGGCGCTCCACGACGACGCGGTCTCCGACGCGCTGGACGAACACCTCGTCGGAGCCCGGGTGGTGGGCGTGATGGGCGGCCACGCGATGGCCCGCGGTTCGCAGGAGTACCGAGGCGCCGCCCGGCTCGGCAGGGACCTGGCGCGCAGCGGTCTGACCGTGGCGACGGGCGGCGGTCCGGGCGCCATGGAGGCGGCCAACCTCGGGGCGTACGCGGCTCCGCACTCCGACGCCATGCTGGTCAAGGCCTGCGAACTCCTGGCCGCGGCACCGTCGTTCAGCCCTTCGGTCACCGACTGGGCCAGGGCGGCCTTCGCCGTACGGGAGCGCTGGCCCGACGGTGGGTCCTCGGTCGCGATCCCCACGTGGTTCTACGGCCACGAACCGCCGAACGCCTTCGCGGACCACATCGCCAAGTACTTCGCGAACGCGGTGCGCGAGGACGGGCTGCTGGCTCGCTCGACCGCGGGTGTGATCTTCCTGCCGGGAGCCGCCGGGACGGTGCAGGAGATCTTCGACAACGCGACGCCGAACTACTACGAGTCGCGTTCCGCGCCCACGCCGATGGTCCTGGTCGACCGCGCGCACTGGACGGAGAAGCTGCCCGCCTGGCCGCTGCTGAGCGCGCTCGCGGCGGGCCGTGCGATGGAGTCGCGTATCGCGCTCGTCGACACGGTGGAGGAGGCGGCCGGGGCGCTCGCCCGGCTGACGGGCTGACCCGCTCCGGGGGGCTTTACCGGCGGCGAGCCGCGGGCGCGCTCCTGTCCTGGTGATCCTGACGTGCGAGCGGGGTCCGGTGGTCGCACGCCGGGAGAACCACCGGCGCCGGAGGGCGTGAGCGCCGGGCCCGGGCGCCCTACGCCTCCGGGGCCTCCGGGTCCTCCGGGTCCTCCGGGTCCTCCGGGGGAAGGACCACCGTCTCCGCCGGGTCGAAGGTCACGCCCACGGTGGCCCCCTCCTCGGGGGTGTCCCGTAGAGCGCACTCCGCCTCCAGGGGCGGCCCGTCGTCGGGGCGCAGGATGACGGTGACGTGGTGGCCGCGGAAGGTGCGTACGCCCACCGTGCAGCGCAGGCCTTCCTTGGAGTCGCCTATCCGGACGCCGCCCGGCCGCACGAGCAGTTCGCACTCGCCCTGCGGCGAGTCCTCGGGCACCGGGACCTTGCCCCAGACGGTGTCGGCGGCCGTGCCCGTGACCGTGGCGTGCACCACGTTGTCGAAACCGAGGAAGCGGGCGACGAACGCCGACGCGGGCTGCTGCCAGACCTCCAGCGGGGTGCCCGCCTGGGCGATCCGGCCGTCCCGCATGACCACGACCCGGTCGGCGAGCGCGAAGGCCTCGCCCTGGTCGTGGGTGACGGCGAGCACCGTCGTGCCCAGCCGGCCGAAGAGGGTGCGCAGTTCGACGACGAGCCGTTCGCGCAGGCTCCGGTCCAGCTGGCCCAGCGGTTCGTCCAGCATCAGCAGCTTCGGGCGGGGCGCCAGGGCCCGGGCGAGTGCCACCCGCTGCTGTTCGCCTCCGGACAGGGCGGCGACGGCCCGCCGCCCGGCTCCGGGCAGGCCGACCAGGTCCAGGAGTTCACCGGTCCTGCGGTCGCGCTCCGGGCGGGTGACACCGTGCATCCGCAGGCCGAACGCGACGTTGGCGCCGACGTCCCGGTGCGGGAAGAGCTGGTGGTCCTGGAACATCAGGCCGAGCCCGCGGCGGTGCACCGGCAGCCGTGCCTGGTCCGCGCCGTCCAGGAACACCCGCCCGCCGTCGAGGGGCTGGAGCCCGGCCACGGCCCGCAGCAGCGTCGACTTGCCGCTGCCGCTCGGGCCCAGCACGCAGACGATCTCGTGGTCCGCGACCTCCAGGTCCACCGCGTCCAGCGCGGTCCTCTTCCCGAACCGGACGGTGGCCGACTCCACTGTCAGCATCTCTAGAACTCCCCGGATCGGTCGGTACGGATACGTTCGAGCAGGAGCAGCGACACCGCGCAGACCAGCATCAGAATCGTGCTGAGGGCCATCGCCTGGCCGTAGTTGAGCTCACCCGAGCGCCCCAGCAGTCTGGCGACGGCGACCGGCAGGGTGGGGTTGTCGGGGCGCGCGATGAACACGGTCGCACCGAACTCACCGAGCGACACGGCGAAGGCGAAGCCTGCGGCCACCAGCACCGCCCGCCGCACCAGCGGCAGGTCGACCTCCCGCCAGGCCCGCAGCGGTGACGCGCCGAGCACCGCCGCGGCCTCCCGCAGCCGGTCGTCCACCGCGCGCAGGACGGGCAGCATGGTCCGTACGACGAAGGGGACGCCCACCAGCGCCTGGGCGAGCGGCACGAGGATCCAGGACGTACGCAGATCCAGCGGCGGCTTGTCGAGCGTGATCAGGAAGCCGAACCCGACGGTGACGGCGGACACTCCGAGCGGCAGCATCAGCAGGGCGTCGAAGCCGCGCACCAGCCGGCCGGCGCGCCGCGTCAGGGCGGCGGCCGCGAGGCCGCCGACGACGAGGGCGATGAGGGTCGCGACCAGTGCGTAACGCAGGGAGTTCCCGATGGCGTCGAGCGGCGGGACCAGGAAGGTGGAGCCGCTCGCGTCGGCCGACTGCAACGCGCGGTAGAAGCCGAGGCCGTGGCCGCCCGAGCTGTCCAGGGAGCGTTCCACCAGTACGCCGAGCGGCACCACGATCAGCAGCAGGACGGTCAGCAGTACCCCGCCGAGCAGCGCCCACTGCCCTGCTCCGTGCGGGCGGCGGGAGGTCTGGGTTGGATCGACGAGCTTCAGCGCGGTCTCCCGGCGCCGCACGGTCCACGCGTGGACGGCGAGGATCCCGCCGACCGCGGCGAACTGCACCAGGGTCAGCACGGCGGCCGTCGGCAGGTCGAGCAGTTGGGCGGTCTGCCGGTAGATCTCCACCTCCAGCGTGGAGTAGGCCGGACCGCCGAGGATCTGGACGACGCCGAAGGAGGTGAAGGTGAAGAGGAAGACCATCAGAGCCGCCGCGGCCACGGCCGGGGCGAGCGCGGGCAGGGTCACACGCCGCCAGGCGGCGAGGCGGCCGGCCCCGAGCACCCGGGCGGCCTCCTCCTGACGGGGGTCGAGCTGGGACCACAGGCCGCCGACGGTCCGTACGACGACCGCGTAGTTGAAGAACACATGGGCGAGCAGGATCGCCCACACGGTCGTGTCGAGGCGGACCCCCCATAGTTCGTCGAGGAACCCGCCGCGCCCCAGCAGCGCCAGGAACGCCGTGCCCACGACGACGGTCGGCAGGACGAACGGCACGGTCACGACGGCACGCAGCAGCTGCTTCCCGGGGAAGTCGAAGCGGGCGAAGACGTAGGCGCCGGGCAGTGCGATCAGCAGGGTGAGCGCGGTCGAGGCGAGCGCCTGCCAGGTCGTGAACCAGAGGACGTCGAGGATGTCCGCCCGGCTCAGTACCGCGCCGATCCGGCCGAACTGCCAGTCTCCGTCCGTCTTCAGGCCCCGGCCGACGATGGCGACGACCGGGTAGGCGAAGAACAGCGCGAAGAACGCGACGGGCACGGCCATGAGACCGAGCCGCACCGCGTTCCCCCTCCACGGGGACCGCGCGACTACTTCACGACGAGCGAGGACCACGACTGGACCCACTGCTCACGGTTCTTGGCGATCTTCTCCGGGGCGACGGTCGCAGGCTTGTCGACGGTGGCCCCGAACTTCGTGAAGAGCTCCGGCAGCTTCGCGTCCTTCACCACCGGGTTCACGAACATGTTCAGCGGCATGTCCTCCTGGAACCGCTTGCTGATCAGGAAGTCCAGGAGCGCCTTGCCACCCGCCTCGTTCTTCGCACCGTCCAGCAGTCCGGCGAACTCGATCTGCCGGAAGCAGGTGCCGGCGGCGACGCCGGTCGGGGCCTCGCTGGGCCGCGGATCGGCGTACAGCACCTCGACGGGCGGGCTGGAGGCGTACGAGACGACGAGCGGCCGGTCGGCCTTGGCCTTCTTGCCGCCCGCGGAGCCGGAGAACTCCTCGTTGTAGGCCTGCTCCCAGCCGTCGACGACCTTGACGCCGTTGCTCTTCAGCTTCTTCCAGTAGTCCTGGTAGCCGCTCTCGCCCTGACTGGCGACGGTACCGAGGAGGAAGCCGAGGCCGGGGGACGAGGTCGCGGCGTTCTCGGTGACGAGGAGGTTCTTGTACGCGGGCTTCAGCAGGTCGTCGAAGGAGTTCGGCGGGTCGAGCTTCTTGTCGGCGAAGTACTTCTTGTCGTAGTTGACGCAGATGTCGCCGGTGTCGATGGGCGTGACCCGGTGCTTGTCCGCGTCGAGCTGGGTGTCGGCCGCGACACGGTCCAGGCCCTTCGCCTCGTACGGCGTGAACAGGCCGTTGTCCAGAGCACGGGAGAGCAGGGTGTTGTCGGCGCCGAAGAACACGTCGCCGCGCGGGGAGCCCTTGGTCAGGATCTCCTGGTTGAGCGCTGCCCCGGCGTCACCGCTCTTCAGCACCTTGACCTTGTAACCGGTCTCCTTGGTGAACGCCTTCAGGACGGCGTCCGAGGCGTTGAACGAGTCGTGGCTGACGAGGGTGACGGTCTTCGAACCGGCTCCGGTGTCCCCGGAAGACTTGTCGTCGGAGCCCCCGCAGCCCGCGAGCGCGGTGACGCCGAGCGCGGCGGCGAGCGCGGTCGCCGCGTACTTCGTCGTGGTGTTCATGGTGATGTCCTCCTGGAGGTGACCAGGAAGAGACGCGGCCCTGCCCGCTCGGCGAGCGGGCAGGGCGCAACAGCTTGAGTAAGGTCCGAACTTCCTACCCGGAATGACCCGGGCGAGGTTCAGAGGGTCTGCGGCCGACCTGTCCTCGGTGCCGCACTCTCAGCGCTGTGGCGCTCCCCTGTCGGAATATGAAGTTGATTTCCCGGCCAGGCTACACCGGCCGGATCACGCCGGACCGGCCGGATCACGCCGGACCGGCCGGATCACGCCGGACCGGCCGGATCACGCCGGACCGGCCGGATCCCGCCCGTGCGCGGGACCGCCTCAGCGCTCGGACGCCGCCAGCTGCCCGCAGGCGCCGTCGATCTCCTGACCGCGGGTGTCCCGGACGGTGACCGGCACCCCGTGGGCGGCGATCGCCTCGACGAACGCCTTCTCGTCCTCGGGTCGCGAGGCGGTCCACTTGGACCCCGGCGTCGGGTTGAGCGGGATGAGGTTGACGTGCACCCGCTTGCCCTTGAGCAGCCGGCCCAGCCGGTCGCCCCGCCAGGCCTGGTCGTTGATGTCGCGGATGAGCGCGTACTCGATGGAGATGCGGCGTCCCGACTTCTCCGCGTACTCCCACGCGGCGTCCAGGACCTCAGCGACCTTCCAGCGGGTGTTCACGGGGACGAGGGTGTCGCGCAGCTCGTCGTCCGGCGCGTGCAGCGAGACCGCGAGGCGGCACTTGAAGCCCTCGTCGGCGAAGCGGAGCATCGCCGGCACCAGACCCACCGTGGACACGGTGATCCCGCGCTGCGACAGCCCGAGGCCGTCCGGCTCCGGGTCGGTCAGCCGGCGGATCGCGCCCACCACACGCTTGTAGTTGGCCAGCGGCTCGCCCATGCCCATGAAGACGATGTTGGACAGCCGCGCAGGCCCGCCCGGGACCTCCCCGTCGCGCAGGGCCCGCATGCCGTCCACGATCTGGTGCACGATCTCGGCGGTCGACAGATTGCGGTCGAGCCCCGCCTGCCCGGTGGCGCAGAACGGGCAGTTCATCCCGCAGCCGGCCTGTGACGAGATGCACATGGTCACCCGGTCCGGGTAGCGCATGAGGACGGACTCGACGAGCGTGCCGTCGTGCAGCTTCCAGAGCGTCTTGCGGGTGGTGTCGTCATCGCAGCTGATGTGGCGCATCACCGACATCAGGTCGGGGAACATCGCCTCGGCGAGCTTCTCCCGCGACGCGGCCGGGATGTTGGTCCACTCCGCCGGGTCGTGCGCGTACCGCGTGAAGTAGTGCTGCGACAGCTGCTTGGCACGGAAGGGCTTCTCGCCGGTCGCGGCGACTGCTTCCTTGCGCTCGTCGGGGGTGAGGTCGGCGAGGTGCCGCGGCGGCCGCTTGGCTCCACGGGGCGCGACGAAAGTGAGTTCTCCGGGCTTAGGCATGGTTCTTCCAGTGTCGCAGACACGCCGAGGTACTCATGGCCGCCGGAGGACGTGCGGTACGCCGGGGGCCGGCACGGCCCGCGTCAGCCGTGGTCCTGCAGGGCGGACCTCATGTGACGGTGGTGCTCCAGAGCACGGCGGCGCATCCAGAAGACCCAGGAGCAGAACACGGCCACCCCGACGACGAAGATCAGCGGGAGGGCCAATGAGCCGGTGACGATTCCGAGCGCGAGCATGCCGGCCGCGATCAGGCCCATGCAGGCCAGCCAGTACGGAAGCCATCGGCCGCCCCGCTCCATCTTGCCCAGCTGCTCGGCGACCAGTTTCTGCATGGTCGCCCGCTTCTCGGGGTCGCTCGGCACCTCGCGGTGCCGGATCTGGCGGTTGAGCTCGGCGATCCCGCGGGGGTCGACGCCGGCCGCACGGCCGCTCCTGCGGCGCTGGGCAGCCATGATGCCGATGACGACGGCGGTGAAGACCGCTGTCTGGATCACCCACCAGCCGAGGTGCCCGTCCCGGCGGAACAGGGCGTTCGCCCCCACGCCGAGGACGAAGATCAGCACCGCTTGCGCGGCGAGACTACGGTCGAGCCAGAGCTTCAACGCACGCACGGCATGTCCTCCCCGGGGCGACGGGACACCCTCTGTCATCCCTCGGGTACCCCGCCCGGCCCGGTCCACCGCCGCCACCTGAGCGGCCGGCCCGCACGGGTCATGGATCCGCTCTGCGGGAGTGCGCGCGCCTCGGTCCGGGCCCCGTCAGCGGCCCGGCTGCGGGAGCCTGACCACCGCGGTGGTGGTACGGGTGTCGCTCGCCGTGCACGCGGGTGTCCCGCACGGAGTGCGGGCACACGACGCCCCGGCTCCGCAGGACCGGCTGGAAGCTTCCCCGACGTCGTTGAGAACGCACGGACGGGGCCCGTCGTCCGGTGGACGGCGGGCCCCGCTGAAGAGCTACTCAGGAAGTCGGCGCTCCGCTCAGCCGGAGCCGACGAACAGCACCAGCAGCAGCCATACGACCGGGGCGCTCGGCAGCAGCGAGTCGAGCCGGTCCATGATGCCGCCGTGACCGGGCAGCAGCGTGCCCATGTCCTTGATCCCCAGGTCCCGCTTGATCATGGACTCGCCGAGGTCC
This sequence comes from Streptomyces sp. NPDC088746, assembly GCF_044751065.1. Classification (NCBI taxonomy): domain Bacteria; kingdom Bacillati; phylum Actinomycetota; class Actinomycetes; order Kitasatosporales; family Streptomycetaceae; genus Streptomyces; species Streptomyces sp. NPDC088746. The sequence goes on along the minus strand of NZ_JBIVLA010000002.1, from coordinate 1,410,306 downwards.
CCCAGCGTGGCGCTGGCGGCGACGGCGAGGCCCATCAGCAGTCCCTGCCACCAGCTCCCGCCGTCGATGAGGAACTCCATGCACAGGGCGCCGGCCACCATCGCGAAGGCGACCGCGCCGAACAGGCCCTCGCGGGTCTTCCCGGGGCTGATACGGGGAGCCAGCTTGTGCGTGCCGAAGCGCCAGCCGACGGCGTACGCGCCGGTGTCACTGACCACGGTCAGCAGGAGGAAGGTCAGCACACGCCAGGCACCGTCGTCCGCGGTGAGCATCATCGCGACGAACGTCGCCAGGAACGGCACGTAGAACACCGCGAAGACGCCCGCAGTGACGTCCTTGAGGTACCCCTCAGGCGGCTCCGTCATCCGCCACACGAGCACCGCGAGGGCGGTGAGCGCCATCGCGACCCAGGCGCCCTCCGCCTCCCGCACATAGCCGGCGACCACCATCGCGGCGCCGCCGACGGCGAGCGGCACGAGCGGGGCGTTGATGCCCTTGCGCTCCTTGAGGCGGGACGTGAGCTCCCAGAGACCGACCACCACCGCCAGCACGACCACGCCGACGAAGACCGCCTTGACGATGAACAGGGAGCCGATGACGAGGGCACCGAGACCGACACCGACACCTATGGCGGCGCGCAGATCACGCCCCGCCCGCTTCTTGGGCGGCGGCGGGGACGGCAGCGGGGTGGACATGGGCTCCTGCGGCTTCTCGTCACGGAACAGGGGGCCGCTGACGCGCGCGGCGTCCCCGTTCCGGTCGTCGCGGTCGTCAGCGTCTCTACCTGCGTCGGGAACGTCCGGCACGATGGGCATGGGCCGAGTCTGCTGGGCACCGTGCACATCGTATGCAGGACCCGCCGGAGCGCCCCCCATCTCGGGCGCGCTCCGGTAGCCGGCTCCCTGCGGGGCGCCCCAGGAAGAGTCGTTCATCAGACTTCGAGCAGCTCGGCTTCCTTGTGCTTGAGCAGCTCGTCCACCTGCGCGACGTACTTCGCGGTGGTGTCGTCGAGCTCCTTCTCCGCGCGGCGGACCTCGTCCTCGCCGGACTCCTTGTCCTTGACGAGCTTGTCGAGCGACTCCTTGGCCTTGCGGCGGATGGAGCGGATCGAGATCTTGGAGTCCTCGGCCTTGGTCTTGGCGACCTTGATGTACTCCTTGCGGCGGTCCTGCGTGAGCTCGGGGAACGTCACGCGGATGATGTTGCCGTCGTTGCTCGGGTTGACGCCGAGGTCGGAGTCGCGGATCGCCTGCTCGATGTTGCGCAGCGCGGTCTTGTCGAACGGGGTCACCACGGCCATCCGCGGTTCGGGAACCGAGAACGAGGCGAGCTGGTTGATCGGGGTCAGCGCGCCGTAGTAGTCGGCGACGATCTTGTTGAACATCGCCGGGTGCGCGCGGCCGGTCCGGATCGCGGCGAAGTCCTCTTTCGCGACCACGACGGCCTTCTCCATCTTCTCCTCGGCCTCGAGGAGGATTTCTTCGATCACCACGTGCTCCTGCGTGTCTTGAGCGGAACCGGCATCGCCGGGTCCTGCGGATCCTGCGTCGCGTCCTCACCTGCACGGTGTCCGACCGGCAGGCCGTTGTCCATCTTCTGGGCCGTCAGGCCCGGGTGCTCCGGTCGCTCACCAGCGTGCCGATCTTCTCACCCTTCACCGCGCGGGCGATATTGCCCTCCGTGGTCAGCTCGAAGACGAGGATCGGGAGCTGGTTGTCACGGCAGAGAGTGATGGCGGTGGCGTCGGCGACCTTGAGGTCCCGGGCGATCACCTCGCCGTACTCCAGGGCGTCGAACTTCACCGCGTCGGGGTTGGCCTTCGGGTCGGAGTCGTAGACCCCGTCCACACCGTTCTTCCCCATCAGCAGCGCTTCGGCGTCGATCTCCAGGGCGCGCTGTGCGGCGGTCGTGTCGGTGGAGAAGTACGGCATGCCCATGCCTGCGCCGAAGATCACGACGCGGCCCTTCTCCATGTGCCGCACGGCACGGAGCGGGATGTACGGCTCCGCGACCTGGCCCATGGTGATGGCGGTCTGGACGCGCGAGTCGATGCCTTCCTTCTCCAGGAAGTCCTGCAGCGCCAGGCAGTTCATGACGGTGCCGAGCATGCCCATGTAGTCGGACCGCGCCCGGTCCATGCCGCGCTGCTGGAGCTCGGCGCCACGGAAGAAGTTGCCGCCGCCGATGACGACCGCGATCTCCGCTCCGTCGCGTACGACCGCGGCGATCTCGCGGGCGATGGCGTGCACGACGTCGGGGTCGACTCCGAGTCCTCCGCCACCGGCGAAGGCCTCGCCGGACAGCTTCAGCATGAAGCGGCCGGAAATCGCGTCGTCGCGCTTGTGGTCACCCTGTGTGGCGTCCGCGCCCTTGTTCATGGAGATTCTCCTCGTGCACATACGAAGAAGGCCATTGCCGGTGGGTCTGTTGTCCCTCAGCGGCAATGGCCTCCTCGTCAGATCTGCGGTCGTCCGGCTGAGTGCGGCCGTCGACTGCACCAGACCCTATCGGGGTCCACCGTTGTTCGCGGACGGACTCAGATGCCGACCTTGATGCGCGTGAAGCGCTTCAGGGTGACACCGGCCTCGTCCAGGACCTTCTGGACGGACTTCTTGTTGTCCAGCGCGTACGGCTGGCCGAGGAGGGTGGCCTCCTTGAAGAAGCCGTTGACGCGACCCTCGACGATCTTCGGGAGGGCGGCCTCGGGCTTGCCCTCGGCGCGCGTGGTCTCCTCGGCGACGCGGCGCTCGGCCTCGACGACCTCGGCCGGGACGTCCTCGCGGGAGAGGTACTTCGGGGCGAAGGCGGCGATGTGCTGGGCGATGCCCTTGGCCAGCTCGGCGTCGGCCTTGTCCAGCTCGACCAGGACACCGATCTGCGGCGGCAGGTCGGGCATGGTGCGGTGCATGTAGACGCTGACGTAGTCGCCGGTGAACTGCGCGAAGCGGTCCAGGACGATCTTCTCGCCGAGGTTGGCGTTGGCCTCGTCCACGTAAGCCTGGACGGTCTTGCCGGGCTCGATCTCGGAGGCGAGGAGCGCCTCGATGTCGGCCGGGGAGGTCGCGGCGACGTGGGCGGCGAGCGTGTTGGCGACGGCCTGGAACTTGTCACCCTTGGCGACGAAGTCCGTCTCGCACTTCAGCTCGAGCAGGACGCCGGACGTCTTGTCCTCGGAGACGAGGGAGACGACGGCACCGTTCTCGGCAGAACGGCCTTCGCGCTTGGCGACGCCCTTCTGGCCCTTGATGCGGAGCGCCTCGACGGCACCGTCGACGTTGCCGTCGGCCTCGTCGAGCGCCTTCTTGCAGTCCATCATGCCGGCGCCGGTGAGCTCGCGGAGCTTCTTGACGTCAGCGGCGGTGTAGTTCGCCATGAGTCTGTTTCTCTCTCGAAGTCTGAAAGATCTACGGGTGAACGGCGGGGGCGGTGCCGATGCACCGGCCCCCGCCGTCATTCAGCCGTGACTGACGGGTGTCAGGCCTGCTCGTCCGTGGCCGGGGCCTCGGCGGCCGGGGCCTCCGCGGCGGGAGCCTCGGCCTGCTCGGCAGCCTGCTCGTCGGCGGCGGCGGCCGGCTCGGCGTCGGCGGCCTTCTCGGTCTCGGCGGAGGACTGCACCTCGGCGTCGTCCTTCTTCTCGCCCGCGAGAAGGTCACGCTCCCACTCGGCGAGGGGCTCGCCGGCGGCCTTCTCGCCCGGCTTCGAGTCACCGGTGGCGGCACCGGAACGGGCGATGAGGCCCTCGGCGACGGCGTCGGCGATCACGCGGGTGAGCAGGGTGACGGAGCGGATCGCGTCGTCGTTGCCCGGAATCTTGTAGTCGACCTCGTCGGGGTCGCAGTTGGTGTCGAGGATCGCGACGACCGGGATGTGGAGCTTGCGCGCCTCACCGACGGCGATGTGCTCCTTCTTGGTGTCGACGATCCAGACGGCGCTCGGCACCTTCTGCATCTCGCGGATACCACCGAGGGTCTTCTCCAGCTTGGCCTTCTCGCGGGAGAGGACCAGGAGCTCCTTCTTGGTGAGGCCGGAGGCGGCCACGTCCTCGAAGTCGATGAGCTCGAGCTCCTTCAGACGCTGAAGGCGCTTGTAGACGGTGGAGAAGTTGGTGAGCATGCCACCGAGCCAGCGCTGGTTGACGTACGGCATGCCGACGCGCGTCGCCTGCTCGGCGATGGCCTCCTGGGCCTGCTTCTTCGTACCCACGAACATGATGGAGCCGCCGTGGGCGACGGTCTCCTTGACGAACTCGTAGGCGCGGTCGATGTACGACAGCGACTGGAGCAGGTCGATGATGTAGATGCCGTTGCGCTCGGTGAAGATGAAGCGCTTCATCTTCGGGTTCCAGCGACGGGTCTGGTGACCGAAGTGGACGCCGCTTTCCAGCAGCTCCCGCATCGTGACGACGGCCATGGCCGTACTCCTTGAGGTACTCGGTTTTCGCGACCGCAGGATTGCTGTCGCGCCTGACGCCCCGACGCGCCGTGCCACGAGGGACCGAGGAGCGCGGCCACCGTCCGCAGAGAGGGAGGTGGCGGGGCGTGCGAAGTCGACCCGGTGACCCGGATCGCCAGAAGAAGTGTACGGGACCCGCCGGGTCCAGGGTGACGGCGATGTCCACAACCCCTCGGCCGTCCACAGATCCGGGCCATGATCCCCATGGGGCGGGCCTGCGGGAGATCGTGGCGTCATGTGCCGCTCACCTGGAAGGACCACCGGCCGGCCGCGTATCGCACGGGTGGCCGTCCTGCTCGCCCTGCTGCCCGCGACGCTGCTCGCCGTCCTGCTGGGACCGGCCTCCGCGAGAGCCTGGGCGGCGCCGCCGGGGGGTGACCGCGTCTGGCCGCTCGCGGGCCGGCCCCTGGTCGTACGGGGCTGGGAACCGCCCGCCGGTCCTTACGCGCCGGGCCACCGCGGGGTCGATCTCGCAGCCCCGCCGGGCACCCCGGTTCTGGCGGCGGCCCCCGGCCGGGTCGCCTTCGCGGGACCGGTCGCGGGGCGCGGGGTGGTCTCCGTCGACGTGGCCGGGAGCGGAAACCCACCGCTGCGCTTCACGTACGAACCGGTGCGGGCGCGGGTCTCCGAGGGCGACGAGGTGGTCGCGGGGCAGGTGGTGGGGGTCGTCGGGCCGGAGCCGTCCCACTGCGCAACCGGCTGTCTGCACTGGGGGCTGCGGCGCGGAGAGGTCTACCTGGATCCGTTGTCGCTGCTTCCTCCGTCACTGCTGCGACGGGGGCCCTCCAGGCTGCTGCCGGTGTTCGGCGTACCGCTCCCGGAGACGGACAGGAGGCGCGCTCAGCCCCGGACGCCGCGCAGGACCATGGCCACGGCAATGTCCGCCACGATGCCCGGCTCCTCGGCCGCGCCCAGCTCGATCCTGCGCACCGCGGCGTCCACGGAGCCCTGCAGGAGCATGGCCGCGAGCCTGGGTTCGGTGTGGCCCAGGTCGGCGAGCGCCTCGACGATCATGGTGATCAGCCCGCCGTGCGCGGCACGGATCTTCTCCCGGGCGCCGGCGTCCAGCTCGCTCGCGGAGATCGCCACGACCGCGCGGTGCCGCCGGTCCCCGACGAGGTCGAGCTGCCGGCGCACGTAGGCCTCGATCTTGGCCTCGGGCGTGCCTGCCCGCTCCATCGCGTTCTCGACCTCGGCGGCCCAGACCGGGAAGTCGACGGCGCAGAGCTCCTCGACCACGGCCGCTCGGGAGCGGAAGTACTCGTAGACGGAGGACCTGGCGAGGCCGGTGCGCTCGGCGAGGGCGGGGAAGGTCAGCGCCTCCGTACCGCCCTCGGACAGCAAGGAGCGTGCGGCGTCCAGGAGGGCGCCGCGCTGCATGGTCCGGTGCTCGGCCACGGAGGCCGCTCGAATCCTGGGCACCCCTCCACTCTACGGCGGAGCCGGTTCGAAGGGGGGTGCGCGTCCGCGGAAGGCCGGCCGAAGCCGCTCGGGTTCAGCGTCCGGCGTCGGCCAGCTTCGCCCGGAGCTGCAGCACCGACTTGGTGTGGATCTGGCTGACCCTGCTCTCGGTGACCCCGAGGACGTTGCCGATCTCGGCGAGGGTGAGGCCTTCGTAGTAGTAGAGCGTGACCACGGTCTTCTCCCGCTCGGGGAGCGTGTTGATGGCGCGGGCGAGCAGCCGTCTGAGCTCGCGGTCCTCGGCCACCTCGACCGGATTGTCGGCCGCGGTGTCCTCCAGGGTGTCCATCAGGCTCAGCCGGTCGCCGCCCTCGCCGCCGACATGCAGCAGCTCCTCCAGCGCCACCACGTTGGCGAGCGACAACTGGCTGAAAACCGCGTGCAGTTCCTCCAGGGCGACGCCCATCTCCGCGGCCACCTCGGCCTCCGAGGGGGTGCGCCGCAGCTGCGCCTCCAGCGTGGCGTAGGCCCGCTCGACGTTGCGCGCCTTCTGCCGCACGGACCGCGGAATCCAGTCCAGCGCCCGGAGTTCGTCGATCATCGCGCCACGGATCCGCGTGATCGCGTAGGTCTCGAACTTGATGGCCCGCTCGATGTCGAACTTCTCGATGGCGTCGATCAGTCCGAAGACACCGGACGAGACGAAGTCCGCCTGCTCCACGTTGGACGGCAGCCCCACGCTGACCCGGCCGGCGACGTACTTCACCAGCGGTGAGTAGTGCAGGATCAGCTGCTCCCGCAGCCTCTCGTCGCCGGTGGTCTTGTACGAACGCCACAACTCGTCGAGCGAGGAGGGGGCGGGAGGACGCACAGTGCCACGCGCAGCCGGTGGTACTGCCGCGCGGTCAGACCCGGAGGTGTGCTGGGGCATGTGGTGCCTTGAGCCGTTCTGCCGTGAAGTGCTGGGACGTGTCTCTGGGGCGGAATCCTTGTGAGCGTAGCGTGACCTCAGCGTTGCGGTGCGCGCAGGACAAGGGAACCGTGCGGTGCGATTGCGTGCCAAATCCCTTGCCCTTCTCCCTCCACCTGACGGGGGTGATGGCGAGGACCGTCACCGCTCACACCGCTCCCGGAGGCCTGACCGGGTGCCTCCGAGGTCATCTGCATCACCTTTTCACCCGAATGCTCCGGGTCAAGTACCGCCTCGCCGCGCGTCCCCATTGCGTGTCCGTCCCCGCGTCAACCGCCATCCGTCGCCCTCGCGTTCGACGAACCCCAGTGAGTGGAGTTCGTACAACCGCGCGAGGGCTTCATCCGTGGACGCTCCGGCGCTCCTGGCCACGTCGCACCCCTCCATCACGCCCGTCCCCGGCAGCGCGTCCAGCACCTGTACGGAGGCGGCGTCGAGGAGGTCCCTGGGCAGGACGGGGCCGCGTCTGGCCGGGGCCAGCTCGCCGATGTCCCCCACGAGTTCACAGATCTCGGCGGCGTCGGTGACCAGGACGCCCTCACCGCGCAGGAGTTCATGGACCCCGGCTGAGAGACCGCTCGTGGCGGGGCCCGGCACCCCCATCGTGAACCGTCCCAGCCGTTGCGCGCTTCTCGCGGTGACCAGCGAGCCGCTGCGGTATTCGGCCTCCACCACCACGGTGCCTCGCGTGAGTGCCGCGATCACCCTGTTACGCAGGATGAATCTGCTGCGCGTCGGATGGTCCGAGGGCGGCAGCTCTCCCATGACCACGCCCTGCTCCACGATGCGTCCGATCAGCTCGGCGTGTCCCCGGGGGTAGGCCACGTCCACTCCGCAGGCCAGCACCGCCATGGTCGCGCCGCCCGCGGCCAGCGCCCCGCGATGGGCGGCGCCGTCCACCCCGAACGCCGCGCCGGAGACCACGACCCACCCGCGCTCCGCCAGCCCCGCGGCGAGGGTCGCCGCCATGTGCGCCCCGTAGGGCGTGCAGGCCCGGGCGCCTACCAGAGCGACGGAGCGCAGCGCCCAGAGGCGCAGGTCGGACCGGCCGCGCACCCAGAGGCCGATCGGCCGTGCGTCCCCCAGGTCGTCGAGTTGGCTCGGCCACTCGCTGTCACCGGGGCAGACGAACCGCCCGCCGATCGCGGCGATCTCCGCCAGGTCCCTCCTGGGCGCGGCGCTCGACGCACGCAGGCGGTACGCGGCGAGCCGGGTCGCCGTCATCCCCTCCATCGCCTGCGCGGGTCCGTCCGCGGCCGTGAGACGCCGTATCAGCTCGACGGGCCCGATCTCACGGATCCAGCGGCCGGCGCGCTCGTCCCCGGGCTCGAAGACCCGGGTCAGGGCGGCACGTGCCAGCCGCTCGAGCTCGCCGTGGGCGGCCGGGGCGTTCACCGGGAGCCCGCCTGCATCGGGACACCGCGCTGGATGCCCGTCCGCAGCTCCAGCGCCACCGCGACGTCCGAGGCGTCCGGGCGGTCGGCGGCCCTCAGGTCCGCGACGGTCCACGCCACGCGCAGGACCCGGTCGAGGCCGCGGGCGGTGAGGACGCCACGCTCCATGTCCCGCTCGGCCCCCATCAGGGCGCCCGGGGCCGCGACCAGCCTGGTCCGCAGCTCATGTCCGGGTACCTCGCTGTTGGTGGTCCAGGGGGTGCCCGCGAGCCGCTCGGCGGCGCGCTCCCTGGCTGCCCGCACCCGGGCGGCCACCTCCGCGGAGGACTCCCCGCGGCCGCCGCTCCCCATCAGGTCCTCCCGTCCGACGGGCTCGACCTCGACGCGCAGGTCCACCCGGTCGAGCAACGGGCCCGACAGCCGCGCCTGATACCGGCGGACAGCGGAGGGCGGGCACTCGCAGCCGGCCCCGGCCAGGGTGTGCCTGCCGCACGGGCAGGGGTTCGCGGCCAGGATCATCAGGAAGCGCGCGGGCAGCCGGACGACCCCGGCCGCGCGTGCGACCACCACGTGTCCGGACTCCAGGGGCTGGCGCAGGGCGTCGAGGGCCCGGCCGGAGAACTCCGGGGCCTCGTCCAGGAAGAGGACGCCCCGGTGCGCCAGGGACACCGCTCCCGGCCGCGGCAGGCCGTTCCCCCCGCCCACGAGTGACTGCATCGTCGCCGAGTGGTGCGGGGCACAGTACGGCGCTCTGCTGATCAGGGGTTCACCCGGCGGGAGGATGCCCGCGACCGAGTGCACCGCCGTCACTTCGAGGGATTCCTGCCGGGACAGGGGCGGCAGGATCGCCGTGAGCCGCTCGGCCAGCATGGTCTTGCCCGCCCCGGGCGGTCCGGAGAGCAGCAGGTGGTGTCCTCCTGCCGCCGCCACCTCCAGGGCCTTGCGCGCCCGCCCCTGGCCCGCGACGTCGGCCAGATCTGGCCGGTGCGCCGAGCCGTCGGCCGACATCGGGGCCAGGCCCGTGCCGAGGCCCGCTCCGGGCACCATCAGCCCGGCGAGCATGGTGTCGGGGCGCCCCCGGTCGGCGGCCGGCTCATCGGGCACGGGTTCGTCGCCGAGGACGGCGATCAGCTGGCGCAGGCTCCGTACACCGAGGACGGAGAGTCCCGGCACGAGCGCGGCCTCCCCCGCGGTCTGTTCCGGGACGACAACGTGCCGGTACCCCGCCTCGGCTGCCGCGAGGACCGCGGGGAGCACCCCGCGCACCGGGCGCACCCTGCCGTCGAGGCCCAGCTCCCCGATCATCACCACGTCGGCGATGGCCGCGGGGTCGATCCGCTCCGCCGCACCGAGCACCGCGCACGCCACCGCGAGATCGAAACCCGAACCGCCCTTGGGCACGGAGGCGGGGGACAGCCCCACCGTGAGCTTCTTCTGCGGCCACTCCGCCCCGGAGTTGACGACCGCGGCCCTGACCCGGTCCCGGCTCTCCACCAGGCTCTTGTCCGGCAGACCCACGAGCGTGAACGCCGCCACGCCCGGTTCCAGATCGGCCTGGACCTCCACCACCACACCTTCGACGCCGACCAGCGCCACCGAGCACGCCCGCGCGAACCCCATCAGGCCACGCCCCGCACATGCTCGGTGACCGGGGCGCCACGCCTGGGCAGGATCACGCCGATCAGATCGATCCGGACCCCGCCGGGCGGCGGCCCGCCGTGCCGGTCGAGCCAGATCTCGGCGAGCCTGCGCAGCCGCTCCGCCTTGGCCGGTGTGACGGCCTCCATGGGATGCTCGAAGGAGCCCGCCCTGCGGGCCTTCACCTCGCAGACGACCACCGCGTCGCCGTCCCTGGCGACGATGTCGATCTCTCCCGCCCGACACCGCCAGTTGCGCTCCAGCACAGTCATGCCGGCGTCGGCCAGCAGCCGTGCCGCCAGATCCTCGCCGTACCGCCCGAGTGCCCCCCGTGCGTTCATATCGGCACCACCTCCGGCACCGACTGTGACGCGCCCCGCCCGATCTTTTGGATCTTGGTGGACAACCAGGCGGATGTGAATATCCCGGCCACTCGGACGAGTGAACCGGGACATCGGAGGAGCACGCCGGGGTCAGCCGCCCGGGAGTTCGAGATCGCTCTTGTTGAGCTCCTCGATGTTCACGTCCTTGAACGTCAGAACCCGGACCTGCTTGACGAACCGGGCGGGCCTGTACATGTCCCAGACCCACGCGTCCGCCATGGAAACCTCGAAAAAGACCTCACCCTGGACCGAGTGCACCTGCATCTCGTAATCGTTGGTGAGGTAGAAGCGCCGTTCGGTCTCGATCACATATTTGAACAGACCGACGACATCGCGGTACTCCCGGTAGAGCTTCAGCTCCATCTCGGTCTCGTACTTCTCGAGGTCCTCGGCACTCATGGCATGTTCCCCTTCAGCCGTGCGTCCCCCTATTGTGCGTCAGCCCCACGCACCCCTGGCCGATTAGACGATTTCGGGGGCGAGAACCAGCGGAACACTCGGGGGACCCTCGTCGAGCAGCGTGCGCAGCAGCCCGGCGAGCCTGGTCGGGTACACCGTCTCACGCGTGGCGAGAAGTTCGGCGGAAGTCCACCACCTCAGACCGGCGACACTGCGCAGCTCCAGCTCGGTGAGCCCCTTCTGGTCGGTCGCGGTCTGCGACGTACGGGCCAGGAAGTACCACTCGTCCTGGTCCCAGCGCCGCCCGTCGAACGGGAAGGAGCAGGTCCTCGTCCACAGCAGCGGACCGAGGGAGACATCCGTGATCCCGGTTTCCTCGGCGAGCTCACGCAGGGCGGCCTCCTCACGGGTCTCGTCGCCCTCCAGGCCGCCGCCCGGGGTGAACCACCAGCTGTCCGCCGGGCTCGCCGGCTCGAAGCCGTGCAGCAGCAGGATCCGGTCGTCCGGGTCCAGGAGCACCACGCGAGCGACCTTGCGTGCCTCAGTGAGCACCGGCGGACACCTTCGGCCTCCTGCTCCCCCGTGCGGAGCGCGCCGCGAGCGGACCGTAGGACGCTCCGCCCAGGATGAGCACCACACCCGCCACGAGGGCGCCCACCTGCAGCGGCAGCGGCCCCTCGGACGACACGCCGCCGGGCAGCGACGCGAAGGAGTCGGGCCGGCCGATCATGCCGTTCATGGGCCATGCGATGGCGTCCACCCGCGCCTGGACGGCGCCACGCGGCACCGAGCCCTGGCCCGGGTCCTCCAGGTGGACGCGGGAGTCCAGGGAGGTGCTGCGCTCGTCCCCGAGGAGGAAGAGCTGGCCCTCGGGTACGTCGGCCGTGAAGTTCTGGGGCGAGGCCGGGGCGTTCCCGTCGGCCGGGAGGAGGGACGAGGCGCCCTCCCCGCGCAGATACGGTTCTTCGACGGGCTTGCCGTTGACGGTGAGCCGGCCCTCCTTGTCGCAGCAGGCGATCTTGTCGCCGCCCACGCCCACGACCCGCTTCACCATGGGCACGTCGCCCCACGTCGAGTCGGTGAAGACGACCACGTCTCCGCGCCGCACGTCGCCGCCGTCTATCCGCTCCGCGAGGACCCGGTCACCGGCGTTCACCGTCGGCGTCATCGAGTCGGTCGGCACGGTGTACGGCTTGTACACCACCGCTCCCCAGGCGAAACCGCCGAGGAAGAGCACACAGCCGACGGCCACGGCCAGGTTCGACAACACGTTGCCGAGCCGGCCGCGGCCGTCGTCACGTTCTGATCCACTCATCCCAGCGCTCCCCCATCGGAGATCGACAATCGCTGATCCGAGCGGCACCCTACCCGGCGGTACGCCCGCGGGTCAGCCTGCGGCGACGCCAGAACACGAGGGGCAGCGCTCCGGCTACACCGAGTGCTCCGGGAACGGCCGCCGAGGCAGCCGCGTTCAGCCCGGGCTGGTCGAACGTCTCCGGCACCGGGAGGGTCGCCCAGCGGTTGATGGGCCAGGCCACGACCACGGCCCGGCCGACCACCTCGTCCGTGGAGACCGTGCCCTGACCGGGAAGCTCCTGGTGGTAACGGGAGTCCAGCGAATTCTGCCGGTGGTCGCCCATCACCCAGATCCGGCCCTCGGGCACATGGATCGGCCCGAACGGCTCGTCGTCGCAGGCGCTGTTGCCCTCGAAGATGAACGACTTGTCGTCCAGCGCCTTGCCGTTGACCGTCACCGGCCCGTTCTTCTTGCACTGGACGGTGTCGCCGCCGACGGCGATGACCCTCTTGATCAGGTCCTTCTCCTCGGCGGACGGCATCAGTCCGATGAAGCTCAGGAACTTCTGCACCGCGTTGGGCTCGGGCGTCGCGGTGTCCTCCAGCCAGCCGCCCGGGTCGTGGAAGACCACGACCTCTCCGCGCTCGGGCTCCGAACCGAACCACGGAGTCAGCTTGTCGACCAGCACCCGGTCACCCCGCTGCAGGGTGTTCTGCATGGAGTCCGAGGGGATCGAGAACGCCTGTACCAGGAACGTCTTGATCAGCAGCGCGAGAATCAGCGCGATGCCGATGAGGAGCGGCAGCTCCTTCCAGAACGAACGCGGCTTCTTCACCGCCGTACTGCCACCGCCCGGGGACCCGCCGTCACTCTCCGCCTCCACCGGGACCCCGTCGCTCGAAGGCCGGTCCTCGGGTTCGTCGTGTCCGGATCGTGCGCCGACCGCCAAATCCCCCACATCCACTCCTCACTCCGTGCCACCGCCCGCGCCCGATTCGGCGCAGGCCCACCACTCCCATAACGAGCGGGAGTTCCGCAGGGGTCGGGAGCAGGACCATTCCGTTGCGATCCTGGGAGGACACACTATTCGACGGGGCCTTCGCAGCGGTCGCTCCGACTCCTCCCTCGGGAACGGAGGCATACGTTCCGGGCTCCTCCAGCCTGCGCCAATGCCCGAAGGGCCAGGCGATCACCACGGCCCGCCCCACGACCTCGTCCTCCGAAACCGTGCCCTTCCCCGGCTTGTCGAGGTGGAATCGCGAGTCGGCGGAATTCGACCTGTGGTCGCCCATGACGAAGATACGGCCCTCGGGAACCTTTACCTCGAATTTGAGAGTGGAGGGCACATCGCCGGGATTCAGGTACGGCTCGTCGAGCGCCACGCCGTTGACCGTGATCCTGCCGTCGGCGCCGCAGCACTTCACGGTGTCGCCTCCGACGGCCACCACGCGCTTGATCAGGTCCTGCTCGTCCTCGGAGGGCAGCAGTCCGATGAAGGTCAGCAGTTCCTTGACCTGTTTGACCCCGGCGGGCGGGTCCTCGGTGGCCGCGGTCTCCTGCTGCAGCCAGCCACCCGGGTCCTTGAAGACGACCACGTCGCCGCGCTGCGGTTCGGAGCCGAACCAGGGCGTCAGCTTGTCCACCAGGACCCGGTCGCCGATCCGGATGGTCTGCTCCATCGACCCGGAGGGAATCACGAAGGCCTGGACGAGGAAGGTCTTGAGTACGAGCGCGATCAGCAGCGCGACCAGGACGAGGAGGGGTATCTCCTTGATCGCGGACCGGCGCCGGCGGCGTTTCACCTTGCGGGCCAGCTTGCGGCGCTCCGCCCGCGTGGGCAGTGAGCGGCCCGTGGCCGGCCTCGACCCGGTGGGCAGCGGCTGCCCGGTGTCCGGCCCTCCCCGCTTACGCCCCCGGTTACCCATGGTCCGCGTCCGCCGGCCGTATGGCGGTGAAGGCGTCGGTGCCCTCCAGGGAGCCGAGCCTGCCGAGCGGCCAGCCGAGCCAGTCGACCCGTCCGATCACCCGCTCCACGGGCACCATGCCGCCCCCCGGCTGCCCCAGGTGGTCCCTGGAGTCCCGCGAGTTGCTGCGGTGGTCGCCCATCACCCACAGCGTGCCGTCGGGCACCGCGATGTCGAAGGAGACCTCGGACGGGCGATCACCCGGGTGCAGATACTCCTCGTCCACCGGAGCGCCGTTCACCTCGATCAGCCCCCGCTTGTCGCAGCAGACCACACGGTCGCCCCCCACGCCCACCACCCGCTTCACGAAGTCGGACCCGGCGGGTTCGGCCAGTCCCAGGGACGCGGCCGCCCCGTGCAGCAGCGCGCCGACGGCGTTCCCGTCGGACGCCGTCTCCTGCACGAAGGATCCGGTGCCGTCGAAGACCACCACGTCGCCGCGCTCGGGCTCCGAGCCGAAACGGTACGCCAGTTTGTTGACGAGGACCCGGTCCCCGACGCGCAACGTGGGCTGCATCGAGCCGCTGGGAATGAGGAAGGGCTGCAGCACGAAGGCGCTGAAGAGCAGCAGGGCGACCGTGCAGAGCATGCCCAGGAAGACGGCTCGCCCCCAGGTGATCGACCCGGCCGGCCGGTCCCGGACATGCGTGGAGCGCGACCCCTCCTCCGCCCCTTCTGCGGGGACGGCGGAACGATCGCGCTCCATGTGCTGTGATTCCGTGTCCATCGGGGCCGAATCCTATCCGGCCGCGCTGTGGACGCCGGAGGTGAATCAGCGGTCGCGCTTCTCCTTGATCTTCGCGGCCTTGCCGCGCAGCTCACGGAGGAAGTACAGCTTGGCGCGACGGACGTCACCGCGGGTGACGAGCTCGATCTTCTCGAAGATCGGGCTGTGCACCGGGAAGGTGCGCTCGACGCCGACGCTGAAGGAGACCTTGCGGACCGTGAAGGTCTCGCTGATGCCCGAGCCCTGGCGACGGATGACAATGCCCTTGAACTGCTGGATACGGGAGCGGTTGCCCTCGATCACGCGCACGTGGACGTTGACCGTGTCACCCGGGCGGAACGCCGGGAGGTCGGTACGGAGCGAGGCGGCGTTGACGCCATCGAGCAGGGAAGTCATGTTGTCTGCTTTCTTCGCCGATGCCACAGGTCATCGACGGGAGAGAGTGAAGTTCGGATGCTGATCACATCGGGCGGGCGTCTTTCCCCCTGTGGCAGGGGCGCACGCCGGACGTACAGCGGGCCTATTCTTCCACGGCCTCGGGTCTGCGCCAAAATCGTCCGTCGGGCCCCGGGGACCAGCCGAGGATGGAGAGCATCTCGCGGTCCTTCTTGTCGAAGCCCGAGGCCTCGCAACGCTCGATGAGGTCGGGCCTGTTGAGAGCGGTACGGCGGAAGGCCTCGTCCCGTCGCCAGCGCGCGATCCGGCCGTGGTGGCCGCTCAGCAGCACCTCGGGAATGCCGCGTCCGCGCCACTCGGGGGGCTTCGTGTAGACCGGCCCCTCGAGCAGGTCGGCCATGGCCCCGGGCGCGAAGGAGTCGTCACGGTGCGACTCGGCGTTGCCGAGCACTCCGGGCAGCAGCCGGGCCACGGCCTCGGTGATGACCAGGACGGCCGCTTCCCCGCCCGCGAGCACGTAGTCCCCGATGGACACCTCGATGACCGGCATCCGGGTCGCGTACTCGTCCATCACCCGGCGGTCGATGCCCTCGTAGCGGGCGGGGGTGAAGATCAGCCACGGCCGTTCCGAGAGCTCGACGGCCAGTTCCTGCGTGAAGGGCCTGCCGCTCGGCGTGGGCACCACGAGCACCGGGGAGTGCGCCCCTGACTCGTATCCGCCGGCCAGCGCGTCGTCCAGGGCGTCACCCCAGGGCTCGGTCTTCATGACCATGCCGGGGCCGCCGCCGTAGGGGGTGTCGTCCACCGTGTTGTGCCGGTCGTACGTCCAGTCGCGCAGGTCGTGGACGTGTACGTCGAGACGCCCCCGGGCGCGCGCCTTGCCGACCAGTGAGACGTTCAGGGGTTCCAGGTACTCGGGGAAGATCGTGACGACGTCGAGCCGCATCACGCGTCGCCCTTCCCGGCGTCGGCCGCCGCGCCGCTCCCGGAGCCGTCCTCGTCACGCGTGGAGGAGGTGTCCTCGTCACGCGTGGAGGAGCCGTCCTCGTCACGCGTGGAGGCGATCACCGCCTCGCTCTCGTCGATCAGGCCCGGCGGCGGGGTGATGACGGCCCGCTGCTCCTCCAGGTCGATCTCGGTGACGATCTCCTCGACGAACGGGATCATCACCTCGCTGCCGTCCGGCCGTTCCACGATGAACAGGTCCTGCGACGGCAGGTGCGTGATCTCGGTGATCCGGCCGATCTCCGTGCCGTCGGTGAGGACGACGTCGAGGTCCATCAGCTGGTGGTCGTAGAACTCCTCGGGATCCTCGGGCAGTTCCGCCGGGTCGACCTCGGCGATCAGCAGGATGTTGCGCAGCGCCTCGGCCCCCGTACGGTCGCGCACGCCCTCGAACCGCAGCAGCAGCCTGCCGCTGTGCACCCGGCCGGTCTCGATCGTCAGCGGCCCGGCATGGGCGGGCTCCGTGGCCAGCACGGCACCGGGCCCGAGCCGGAGCTCGGGCTCGTCGGTGCGCACCTCGACGGTGACCTCGCCCTTGATCCCGTGGGCGCGACCGATCCGCGCAACTACCAACTGCACGCTACTTCTCCCGGTGATCTCTTACTTGAGGAGGCGGTCATGTACGGACGACAAAGGCCGGGGACGGCTCGAAAGCCCTCCCCGGCCCCGGCCGGTGTTCAACTCTTTCAGCGAACCTGGTCCACGTCGACGAGGTCGACACGGATTCCACGGCCGCCGATGGCACCCACGACGGTACGCAGGGCGCGTGCGGTGCGGCCGTTGCGGCCGATCACCTTGCCGAGGTCGTCGGGGTGAACCCGGACCTCGAGAACGCGTCCACGGCGCAGGTCACGCGAGGCGACCTGCACATCGTCGGGGTTGTCGACGATGCCCTTCACGAGGTGCTCAAGAGCCTCCTCGAGCATGCTCAGGCCTCGGTCGACTCGGTGGACGCGGCAGTGTCAGCCGCCTCGTCCGCCTTCTTGTCCGACTTCTTGGCCTTCTGGGTGATGGCCTCACCCTTGGCCTCGTCGCCGTCCGTGGCCAGGGCCTCGAACAGGGCGCGCTTGTCAGCCTTGGGCTCCGGCTGCAGGAGCGGCGCGGGGGCCGGGAGGCCCTTGTGGGCCTGCCAGTCACCGGTGAGCTTCAGGATCGCGAGGACCGGCTCGGTCGGCTGGGCGCCGACGGACAGCCAGTACTGGGCGCGCTCCGCGTTGACCTCGATGCGGGAAGGGTTCTGTACCGGGTGGTACAGGCCGATCTCCTCGATGGCCCGGCCGTCACGGCGGGTACGGGAGTCGGCGACGATGATGCGGTAGTGAGGCGAACGGATCTTGCCCAGACGCTTCAGCTTGATCTTGACTGCCACGGAAGTGGTGTCTCCTGGTCTCTGACGTGGTTGGGCACAAAAGATGCCACGTGGGGTTGCGGTACTCGGGTGCCCGATGGACGCGTCAGCCGGAGGAGAGAGGGGTCCTGTGCGACTGTCGAGTACAGCTGACCATTGTGCCACACCACATCGGGTCACCCCACCGCGACCGCCGCTTCCGGGATGCGGAAGGGCTTGCCGCAGCCACCGCAGACGATCGGGGCCTGCGCGAGGACGGAGGGGACGACGCGGACGTTGCGCCCGCAGTCGCAGACGGCCTTGACCCGCACCCCTCCCCCGGACGAGCCGTGCCGTGCGGCGGGACCGCGGAACGAGCGCTTGGTGTCCGCCGCGGTGGCCACGGTGTGCGCCTTGAGCGCCCGCTGCAGCCGTTCGGTCGTCGGGCGGTATCTGCGTTTGGCCTCGGGATTCAGCGTCACCAGCGAGAATCCGCTGCTGGGGTGGGGTTCCTCGGCATGATCGAGGCCCAGCTCCTCGGCGATCGCGAGGAAGCGTCGGTTGTGGTAGCGGCCGGCCCGGGAGGTGTCCCGGACACCTCTCGCGGCGGCGATGCCGTGGACTGCCTCATGGAGCAGCCGTTCGAAGGAGAGCTCGGCGCCACAGGCGGACGAGGACTCTCCGATCAGGGACTCTGGCGCGGCAAGATCGGGCAGCTCGGGGTGGTACCGCTGAATGTCGGCCCACGCCTGTGCCAGCTCTGCGGCAAGTACAGGTGGTGTCGTGCTCACGTCGTGACAACGAGCCTGAGTGCCCCGGTGTTCCTATTCCGGGGCATCTCAAATAATTTGCACGTACCAGTCAGTTGCCCTTGATGCGTCCGGACGAGGGCGGGTGCGCAGATCAGCGGAGAAGCCTCACAGCTCGCACCAAGGTGGTACGTAGCAACGCGTACGCACCGGCGTGGACGGGCGCCCCGCGAGTGACAGTACCCGGCACGGAGCGACGGCCGCACACCGGTCGTGACCGGCGGCCGGGGCGCTCGACGTGCTGCGCCCCGCGTGTCGGGTAAGACTGTGAGGAAGCGAGCAGCAGGCGTGCTGTTCCCGGCGCCCGCGTCCGCAAAGGTGCGCCCGGGGGCGCACGGCCGGAGCACGCAAGCAATGCCATCCCACCCCGTCCCACCTCTGGACGGGACCGCCGATGCGGAGTTCTCTGACATACGGGGGCTGTGGGCGCACACACACAGCACATAGACATGGGGGACCTCACTCGGGCACGACCGACCTCACGGCGGATTGGGGCGCATTCCATGACACCTACGCTCGTCCGGCACCACAGGTACGCGGATTCCTCCGCCCCGGTGGACGCCGGTACCCGCGCCCGTGACTGGGCCGAGATCCAGGAGCGCATGCTGGCACCGCTCTACGAGGCGGTGTACGAGCGCCTCGAAGTCGGGGGCGGTACGCGGATGCTCTCCCTCGGCTGCGGTTCCGGGCTCGCGCTGCTGATCGCGGCCTCACGCGGGGCGCGCGTCACCGGCGTCGACACCGACCGCGAACGGCTCGCCCTGGCCCGTGAGCGCCTCGCCTCCGGCCAGGGGCAGGACGCCGGCCCCGGCCGTACTGAGCCGCGGGCGAGGCTCGTCGACAGCATTCCGGCTGCCGCCCCCGACGGCGGGGCGCCGTACAACCTGCTGACCGCCTTCCAGCCGATCGGCTGCGCGGCCGGGGACTCGGAGGGGCTCGCGCCCGCTCTCGCCTCCGCCGTGCCGCTGGCCGTGCGGGGAGCCACGGTGGTGCTGGCCGGCTGGGGGCCGCCGGAGCGGTGTGCCACGGCTCCGGTGCTGAGGGTGGCGGCCCGGCTCACGGAGTCGGCGCGCGCCCCGCGCTCAGGGAGCGGCTGGCGGCCCGCGCTCCGGGACGACCTGGAAGAGGTGGCGGCGCGGGCCGGGCTCAAGCCGGACGGCTCGGGCCGGGTGTCCTGCCCGTTCGGCTACGCGGACGTGGACAGCGCGGTGCGCGGGCTGCTGTCGACCGGGCTGTTCGACACGGCGATACGGGCGACGGACCGTACCCAGGTGGAGAAGGAGGTCGCGGAGGCCCTGCATCCGCATCTGCGGCCCGACGGCACGGTGTGGATGCCGAACGTCTTCCGCTACCTGGTGTGCGTGTCGTAACGGTCGGCACGGGACAGCGAAGGGGCGCCCCGCCGGGCGGGGCGCCCCTTCGTCCGTGTTCCCAGCCGGTCAGCCCATGAACTTCTTGAACTCGTCCGGGAGTTCGAAGTTCTTGTCCTCCTGGGCGGGCAGACCCAGCGCGCCGCCCTGCGCCGCCTGCTCGCGGCGGGCGGCCGCGGCCTGCTCCTCGGCCTTGCGCTTCATCGGGTTGCCGCTCTTGCGCTTGCCCTTGGCCTGCTTGACCTGCTTCTTCTGACGGCCGGGGCCGCCGCCCATGCCGGGCATCCCCGGCATCCCGGGCATGCCGCCGCCCTGGGCCATCTTCGACATCATCTTGCGTGCCTCGAAGAACCGCTCCACGAGGCCCTTGACGGCCGAGACCTCGGAACCGGAGCCCTTGGCGATGCGGGCGCGGCGCGAGCCGTTGATGATCGTCGGCTCGGCGCGTTCCTTCGGGGTCATCGACTTGATGATCGCGGCCATGCGGTCGACGTCGCGCTCGTCGATGTTGTTGATCTGTTCCTTGATCTGCCCCATGCCGGGCAGCATCCCGAGCAGCTTGGAGATGGAGCCCATCTTCCTGACCTGCTCCATCTGCGCCAGGAAGTCGTCGAGCGTGAAGTCCTTGCCCTTGCTCGACGCCAGCTTGGAGGCCATTTTGGCGGCCTCTTCCTGGCTGAAGGTCTTCTCCGCCTGCTCGATCAGGGTGAGCAGGTCACCCATGTCGAGGATGCGGGACGCCATGCGGTCGGGGTGGAAGGCGTCGAAGTCCTCGAGCTTCTCACCGTTCGACGCGAACATGATCTGCTTGCCCGTGACGTGGGCGATCGACAGGGCGGCACCACCGCGGGCGTCGCCGTCGAGCTTGGAGAGCACCACGCCGTCGAAGCCGACGCCGTCACGGAAGGCCTCGGCGGTGTTGACCGCGTCCTGGCCGATCATCGCGTCGACGACGAAGAGGATCTCGTCGGGGCTGACGGCGTCGCGGATGTCCGCGGCCTGCCTCATCAGCTCCTCGTCGATGCCGAGGCGGCCGGCGGTGTCGACGATCACGATGTCGTGGACCTTGGCCTTGGCGAACTCGATGGAGTCCTTGGCGACCTTGACCGGGTCGCCCACGCCGTTCCCCGGCTCCGGCGCGTACACCGCGACGCCCGCGCGGTCGGCGACGACGCTGAGCTGGTTGACGGCGTTGGGGCGCTGGAGGTCACAGGCGACGAGCAGCGGGGAGTGGCCCTGGCTCTTGAGCCAGAGACCGAGCTTTCCGGCGAGGGTGGTCTTACCGGCACCCTGGAGACCCGCGAGCATGATCACGGTGGGCGGGTTCTTGGCGAACCTGAGCCGCCGGGTCTCGCCGCCGAGGATGGAGACGAGCTCCTCGTTGACGATCTTGACGACCTGCTGGGCCGGGTTCAGCGCCTGGGAGACCTCGGCGCCCCGCGCCCGCTCCTTGATGTTGGCGATGAACGCGCGGACGACGGGGAGGGCGACATCGGCCTCGAGCAGGGCGATACGGATCTCGCGAGCCGTGGCGTCGATGTCCGCCTCGGACAAGCGGCCCTTGCCCCTGAGGTTTTTGAAAGTCGCGCTAAGGCGGTCGGAGAGAGTATCGAACACGGCGCTCGTCGGTCCTCAGGGTCGGGGGCGTGGCAGGTCAGTCGCTCTCCAGGGTATCCGGACCCCGGAGAACGCGAAGCCCTCGCCCGTTTCTCGTGACGAACGGGCCCGGGGCGGGGGCTCAGCCCAGCTCCTTCTCGACCTCCCTGGCCACCTCCGCGGCACGCTCCGGAGCCAGCGGCTCACCGTCGCCGTCCGTGACGTAGAACGCGTCCACCGCGTTCGCTCCGAGCGTGGAGACGTGGGCGCTGCGCACGCGTACCGCGCTCTGTTCCAGCGCCCGGCCGATCCGGTGCAGCAGCCCGGGGGCGTCCTGGGCGCGGACCTCGATCACGGTGGCCAGGCGTGAGCCGGCCGCCGCGACGGTCACCCTGGGGGGCGGGGCCTTCACCCCGCGCCGCCGTGGATAGGCCGCCTCGCGCTCGGCGAGCCTGGCCCGGATGTCCAGGGAGCCGTCCAGGGCGCGTACGAGATCGGCCCGCAGCCGGGCGGCCTGCGGGAGCGAGCCGTACTCCGCCGCGACCCGCCAGCTGAGCACCAGCAGGCCGGCCGACTCGCCCATCTCGGTGGGCAGTTCGACGGCGCGCAGGTCGGCGGCGCGCACGGTGAGGCGGTGGAGGGCGAGCACTCCGGCCGCTGCGGGCAGGACGCCGGGGCGGTCGGGCAGGGCGATGAGGAGTTCTACACCGACGGGTTCGGGTCCGCCGTCCTCGGCGGGCGGTTCGGGCCGGGTGTGCAGGGAGAGGACGGGCTCGCGGGTGCGCAGGGCCTCGACGGCCAGGCGTTCCTGCTCGGCGCTGGGCGCGAGGGGCTCCGGAGCCGGGGGCTCCTCGCCGGCCAGGAGCGCGGCGACGCGTCGGACCAGGTCGGCGACGAGGGACGCCCGCCACGAGCTCCAGGCGGCGGGGCCGGTGGCCAGGGCGTCGGCCTCGGTGAGCGCGTGCAGGAGTTCGAGGGTGGAGGCGCTGCCCACGGCTGTGGCGACGGAGCGGACGGTCGCGGGGTCGTCGAGGTCGCGTCGGGTGGCGGTCTCGACGAGCAGGAGATGGTGGCGTACGAGCGTGGCGACGACGCCCACGTCCTGCTGGTCGAAGCCGATGCGGGCGGCCATGTCGCGGGCGATGACCTCGCCCGCGACGGAGTGGTCCCCGGGCCAGCCCTTGCCGATGTCGTGGAGCAGGGCGGCGATCAGGAGGAGGTCGGGGCGGCCGACGCGGCGGGTGAGGTGGGAGGCGCGGACGGCCGTCTCGACGAGGTGCCGGTCGACGGTCCAGGTGTGGACGGGGTTGCGCTGCGGCCGGCAGTGCACGCGCTCCCAGTCGGGCAGCAGGCGGGTGATGATGCCTTCCGCCTCCAGGGCCTCCCAGACGCCGACGGTGGCTTCGCCGGCACCGAGCAGGGTGATGAGCTCCTCGCGGGCCTGGGCGGGCCACGGCACGGGCAGCGGCTGCGCCGCGGTTCCCAGGTGGCGTACGAGGTGACGGGAGAGCGGCAGTCCGGCCTCCGCCGCCGCGGCGGCGGCCCTGAGGGTGAGCACGGGGTCGCGCTCGGGGCGGGCGGTGCGCGCGAGGACCACCTCGCCGTCGGCCTCGACGACGCCCTCGGCGAGCGGGGTGCGTTCCGGTGCGGCCTTGGCGCCGCCGAGCATCGTCCGCAGCCGTGGCCGGACGGAGCGGGCCCGCAGGACGCGGTTGACCTCGCGCCAGGTGACGTCGGTGGCGTACGAGACGGTCCTGGCGGCCTCGTACACCTGGCGCAGCAGGGCGTCGGAGTCGAGGAGGCCGAGCGCCCCGGCGACCTGGTCCTGTTCCTGCAGGGCGAGGCGGTCGGTGGCCCGGCCGGTGGTGAGGTGGAGCGCGTCGCGCGCGTCGAGGAGTGTGCGCCGGGCCTCGGCGAGCCCTTCGCGGGGCGCGTCCGCGACCCAGGAGGCTGCCACGGCACGCAGGGCGGTGGCGTCCCGCAGGCCGCCTCGGGCCTCCTTGAGGTCGGGTTCCAGGAGGAACTGGAGCTCACCCATGCGTTCGGCCCGCTCGCGGCAGAGTTCGTCGAGGGCGGGGAGGCGCTTGGGGGCCTGGTTGCGCCAGTCGGCGAGGATCGCGGTCCGCAGTCCGGCGACGAGGCCGAGGTCTCCGGCGACGGGGCGCGCGTCGAGCAGTCCGAGCTGGACCTTGAGGTCCTCCCCCGCGGTCTTGCGTGCTTCGCCGGGGGTGCGTACGGAGTGGTCGAGAGCGAGGCCGAGGTCCCACACGGGGTACCAGATCCCGTCGGCGAGCGCGGCGACGGCTGCGGCGTCGGCGGTGCCGTCGTGCAGGAGCAGGAGGTCGAGGTCGCTGCGCGGGGAGAGCTCGCCGCGCCCGTATCCGCCGACGGCGACGAGGGCGGCGCCCCGTACACCCGCCCGCCCGGCCGCGGCGGTGAACAGCCCGGTGAGCCAGTCGTCGGTGAGCCGGGCCAGAGCGGCACGGCGCGGCGGCCCGGACCGCGTCTTCTCCTGGAGAAGACGCAGCCGGGCCGCCGCGTAGCCGCTGGGTCCCGAGTCCTCGGATTCGGTGGTCACTTCGGTGCTCGTCACCCAGCTGCCTTTCCGTTCACTGGAACCGTCGGTCAGAGTGCGTCCGGGCCGCGTTCCCCGGTCCGTACGCGGATCGCGGTCTCGACCGGGACGCTCCAGACCTTGCCGTCACCGATCTTGCCCGTCCGGGCGGCCTTGACGACCACGTCGATGAGCTGTTCGGCGTCCTCGTCCTCGACGAGGACCTCGATACGGATCTTCGGGACGAGGTCGACGGTGTACTCGGCACCACGGTAGACCTCGGTGTGTCCGCGCTGACGCCCGTAGCCGCTGGCCTCCGTGACCGTGAGGCCCTGGACGCCGAAGGCCTGGAGGGCCTCCTTGATCTCGTCCAGCCTGTGCGGCTTCACGACTGCGGTGATGAGCTTCATGCGTCCACCTTCTTGTTCGTCGGGGCGCCGGGGGCCGGAGCCGAGGTGCGCGGGGCCGCGCCGCCGCCGGCGCCGCTGAAGTCGTATGCGGTCTCGGCGTGCTCGACCTGGTCGATGCCCGAGACCTCGTCGTCCTCGGAGACGCGCATCCCGATCGTCCTGTCCAGGATGAAGGCGAGGACCGCGGAGACCACCAGGGAGTACGCGAGGACCGCGAACACTCCGACGGCCTGCTTGCCGAGCTGGTCGAGCCCGCCGCCGTAGAAGAGGCCCTTGGCGTCGGACTGCACCCCGCCGGTGGCGAAGAAGCCGACGAGGAGCGAGCCGATGACGCCGCCGACGAGGTGGACGCCGACGACGTCCAGGGAGTCGTCGTAGCCGAACTTGTACTTGAGGCCCACGGCCATGGCGCACAGGACACCGGCGATCACACCGACGGCGATGGCGCCGAGCGGACTGACCGCACCGCCCGCGGGGGTGATGGCGACGAGGCCCGCGACCGCGCCGGACGCGGCACCCAGGGTGGTGAAGGAGCCGTGGCGGATCTTCTCGTAGGCGAGCCAGCCGAGGACCGCCGCACCCGTGGCGACCTGCGTGTTGACGAACATGACGGCGCCGACACCGTCGTCGTTGCCGAGCCACGAACCGGCGTTGAAGCCGAACCAGCCGAACCACAGGAGGGCGGCGCCGAGCATGACGAGCGGCAGGCTGTGCGGCCGCATCGGGTCCTTCTTGAAGCCGACCCGCTTGCCGATGACGAGGATGACGCCGAGGGCCGCCGCACCCGCGTTGATGTGGACGGCCGTACCGCCGGCGAAGTCGATGACACCCAGCTCGAAGAGCCAGCCGCCCGCGCCCCACACCCAGTGGGCGACGGGGAAGTAGACGACGGTGACCCAGAGCGTGATGAAGAGGGCCCAGGAGGTGAACTTGACCCGGTCGGCGAGGGCGCCGCTGATGAGGGCCGGGGTGAGCACGGCGAACATCAGCTGGAAGACCGCGAAGACGTAGGTCGGGATGGTGTAGCCGTCCCAGAGCTCGGTCACACCGATGCCGCTGAGGCCGACGAAGTCCGAGCTCCAGCCGATGACGGAGCCGACGTCGGTGCCGAAGGCGAGGCTGAATCCGTAGAGCACCCAGAGGATCGTGACGATCCCGAGGCTGATGAAGCTCATCATCAGCATGTTCAGGGTGCTCTTGACGCGGACCATGCCTCCGTAGAAGAAGGCCAGACCCGGGGTCATGAGCATCACCAGCGCGGAGCAGATGAGCATGAACCCTGTGTTGGCGGCAGACAGCTGCGGGGCGTCTGCGGCAAGCGTCGTGATGCCTGGGGGCATCGGCGTCTCCTCGTCGTCGGTGCGGCCACGTGCGGGGGTGCGGGACCACGGTGAAAAGGTGCGGGCCGGTTATGCGCCATGAGATTCGCGCAGCGCGGTTTCCACGGATGCCGCACGATGTTTCACCGCAGTGACGGCTGGGCTCCGCGTGTTACGTACCGATGAACCGGGGGTGTCGGACCCGGTGTGCTGCCTACCATGCTGCCTGCGCCGCATACGGCGCGGCCGGAGCGGCCGGGAACGTGAACCGGCCACGACGGAGACCCGTTGACCTGGCAATGGGGGAGCCGGTCGGGTGGTACGGGGCGGCCGTCGTGGCCGGTGGCGCGAGTGCCGGTCAGACCGCCTCGGCGGTCTCCGGGAGCTGCTCGGTGAGCAGGTCGGTGAGCCGGGCGACCTCGGGAATGTCACCGAAGTCCCTGGCAGCGGTGTCGACGGTCTTGCGGAGCCTGGTGTTGACGCGCTCCGACCTGACGCTCTTGGCGATCTTCAGGGCCCTGGTGGCCAGGACCGTCGACTCCTCCGGCTCGCGCTTGAGGAGATGCACGGTGGCCATGCCGATCAGGTTGAGCGCGTAGGACCGCTGGTGCTCGTCGTCCTCGCCGAAGAGCTCGACGGCGCGGGCCATCACGGGCTCGGCGAGCGAGGCGTACGTGGGGCTGCGTCCGGCAACATAGGCGAGGTCACGGTAGGAGTGGGCGTTCTCCCCGTGGAGTTCGGCGTCGGAGAAGAAGCGGATCCAGTCGGGCTCGGGCTCGTCGTCGAGAACGGCGTCGGCGAAGGTGTCCTCGGCCATCCGGACCGCCCGCTTGCACTTGCTCGGCTGCCCCATGTTGGCGTAGGCGCGCGCCTCCATCGCATACAGCATGGCCTGGGTCCGGGCGGTGGCGCAGTCACGGCTGCCGTACTGGGCGAGGTGGATGAGTTCGAGTGCGTCGTCGGGCCGGCCGAGGTGGATCATCTGGCGGCTCATGCTGGAGAGGATGTACGAACCCAGCGGCTTGTCGCCGGCCTCCTTGGAGGCGTGCAGGGCGAGGACGAAGTACTTCTGGGCGGTGGGCTGGAGGCCCACGTCGTAGCTCATCCAGCCCGCGAGCTCGGCCAGCTCGGCCGCGCAGCGGAACAGGCGCCTGGCGGTGGCCTGCGGCTGCGGCTCCTGCAGCAGGTCGGTGACCTCGTGGAGCTGGCCGACGACGGCCTTGCGGCGCAGCCCGCCGCCGCACTGGGCGTCCCACTGCCGGAACATCGCCGTGGTGGACTCCAGCAGGTCCAGCTCGGGGCCGGAGAGGCGCGAGGGGCGGCTCTCCGCGGTCGGCAGCTCGGGTTCCGCCTGCCCCTGCCGGGTGACGGGCACCAGCCAGCGCTGCATGGGCTCGATGAGGGTGGGTCCGGCGGCCAGGGCGAGGGAGCTGCCGAGGAAGCCTCGCCGGGCGAGCATGAGGTCACTGCGGGAGAACTCGCTGAGCAGCGCGACGGTCTGCGGTCCGGCCCAGGGCAGGTCGACCCCCGCCACCGAGGGCGCCTGGTGGGCGGCGCGGAGTCCGAGGTCCTCGATGGAGACGACGGTGCCGAAGCGCTCGGAGAAGAGCTCGGAGAGGATGCGCGGGATGGGCTCGCGGGGCTGCTCGCCGTCGAGCCAGCGGCGCACCCGGGAGGTGTCGGTGCTGATGTGGTGGGCACCGAGCTGGCGGGCGCGCCGGTTCACCTGGCGGGCGAGCTCGCCCTTCGACCAGCCGCTCCGCACGAACCACGATCCCAATTGCCCGTTGGGGCGCTTTCCGGCATTCGTCTCGCCTGCGCCGCTGCCACTCACTGGAACGCCCCCATCCCGCTGAAACCTGTCGCGCGAACCTCTATCAGAATGCCGCGCCTCGGTGCTGCCCGTACGCCCGTTGCGCCCCATCGAACAGATCGGCGAATTGCCATCGGCATACTCAACTGCAGATGCAATTGCAGCTTCGAGTACCCACGGTAATCCTACGATCACCGCCTGGGCGAGGGCCGTTGCAGAAACGCCACCATTCGCCACCCCTTCGGATGAACCCGTTCGGCGCGGTCCGCGATTCACTTGACAGGCCGCGATCAGCAGCGAGCGGAGTGAAGCATTCAGGGGCGCGCGGTGCACCTCACGCACCTCTGCGGCGCGACCCCCGCGCTCCGGTGGATCGGCGGCGACGGAGGACGTCCGGTGCTCCGGGTCGTAACCACCGGTGAGTCGGACCCGTTGGAGGGGGCATGGGCTTCACGATCGGCGGCATCCGGGAGATGCGTTCCGGCACGCGACGGCGCGGCCGTGCGGCCGGGGCGACCGCGGTGGCCGAGTACACGGGACTCTGGGGCTGGGCGGTGGCTCCGGGCGCGCGTGCCGCGGCGGGTGTCTGCTCGTGCGGCGACACCGCGTGCGCCGCCCCCGGCGCGCATCCGCTGGGCTTCGCCGGCGAGGTGCCGCCGGGCGCCACCCTCGACATGGCCTCGGACGCCTGGGCCGAGGTGCCGGGCGCCTCGATGCTGCTCCCCGCCGGGCGCACCTTCGACGTCCTCGATGTCCCCGAGGCCGCGGGCCGGCGCGCGCTGGTGCGGATGGAGCGGATGGGTCTGCCCCTGGGGCCGGTGTCGGTGACGCCGACCGGCCGTACACAGTTCTTCGTCGCCCCGGGGGCGGCGGCGGGGCTCCCCGGGCTGCTCTACCGGATGGGCTGGGACGACGCGGACCTGGACCTGCGCGCACTGGGCCGCGGGGCGTACGTCACCGCTCCCCCGTCGGACCTCGGAGGCCTCGGCCCGGTCCGCTGGCTGCGCCCGCCGGCGCCGGACACGGCCGCCGCTCCCCCGCAGGCGCGACTGCTGCTGGGCACGCTCGCCTACATATGCCACCGGTGGTGAACGCCGAAGGGCGGTGACCCCCTCCCGGGGTCCACCGCCCTTCGCACGTACGCGGGGTACCGCCGGTCAGTCGCCGATCAGCGCGTCCACGAAGGCGCCCGGCTCGAACGGGGCGAGGTCGTCCGGACCCTCGCCGAGACCGATGAGCTTCACGGGGACGCCCAGCTCGCGCTGGACGGCGATCACGATGCCGCCCTTGGCGGTGCCGTCCAGCTTGGTGAGCACGATGCCGGTGATGTCGACCACCTCGGCGAAGACCCGCGCCTGGACGAGGCCGTTCTGCCCGGTCGTGGCGTCGAGGACGAGCAGGATCTCGTCGAGCGGCCCGTGCTTCTCGACGACCCGCTTGACCTTGCCGAGCTCGTCCATCAGGCCGGTCTTGGTGTGCAGCCGGCCCGCGGTGTCGATGAGCACCACGTCGGCACCCTCGGCGATGCCCTCCTTCACCGCGTCGAAGGCGATCGACGCGGGGTCGCCGCCCTCGGGGCCGCGCACCGTACGGGCGCCGACGCGTTCGCCCCAGGTCTGGAGCTGGTCGGCGGCGGCGGCGCGGAAGGTGTCCGCGGCACCGAGCACGACGCTGCGGCCGTCGGCGACGAGCACCCGGGCGAGCTTGCCCGTCGTGGTCGTCTTGCCGGTGCCGTTGACCCCGACGACCATCACGACGCCGGGGGTCGCCTCGCCGCCCTCGGTCTTCACCGCACGGTCGAAGCCGGGGCCGAGCAGGGTGACGAGCTCTTCGCGCAGCAGGGTGCGCAGCTCGTCGGGCGTACGGGTGCCGAGGACACGGACACGCTCACGGAGCCGCTCCACCAGCTCCTGGGTGGGGGCGACGCCGACGTCGGCGGTGAGGAGGGTGTCCTCGATCTCCTCCCAGGTGTCCTCGTCGAGGTTGTCGCGGGACAGGAGCGTGAGCAGCCCCTTGCCCAGGGAGTTCTGCGAACGGGCGAGCCGGGCGCGGAGCCGCACCAGGCGGCCGGCGGTGGGCTCGGGGACTTCGAGCTCGGGGATCTCCGGCTCGATGACGACGGGGGTTTCCTCGACGGGAGTCCCGGCGCCGGGGAGACCGACCTCCTCGATGGTGCGCCGCGCTTCGTCGCGCGGCGTCTCGGCCTCCTCGCCGACACGGGGCTCGGCGGGAGGAGTGAGGGTCGGCGTGCTCGACGGTGCCGAGGGCGGCAGCTGCTTCTTCTTGCGGCTGCTGACCACGAGCCCGCTGATCAGGCCGACCGCGACCAGGGCGATGACTACAGCAAGGATGACGATTTCCATAACGCGTCCAGTATCGGCCACAGCCGTGGTCCGGCGCGGCCCCTGGAGAGCGGCGGGTGTCGGCCGCATGGTCGGTATGCCACGTTTGGGCGTAAAGGTACGCTGCTGCCGTGGAGAACCGCGGCCTGGATCCCGTCCCCGACGACGAGCGCACCGGCCGGGTCCGCACCCTCTTCCCCACCTGGGTCACGGCCAACATGACGGTGCTGCTGCTGACCGTGGGGGCCGGGCTCACCGTGTTCAACGGACTGAATCTCTGGCAGGTGCTGGCCGTGGCGGTGACGGCCCCCGTGGTCTCGTACGGACTGGTCGGCCTGGTCTCGATCGCGGGCAAGCGCGGCGGGGCGCCGGGCATGGCACTGTCCAGGGCGGTTTTCGGACAGCGCGGCAACCTCTTCCCCGGAGCCCTGCTGTGGGTCGCCCGGTGGGGGTGGGAGACCGTGAACGCGGTCACCGGCTCCTACGCCCTCCTCACCGTACTCGACCTGCTGTTCGACGTCCGGCGTACCCACGCACTGGTCCTGGTCGTCCTGACGGCCTTCGTCGCCGCGGGCTTCCTCGTGTCCGGGCTCGGGATCAGGGCACTCCGTGTGTCCTCCTGGGTCTCCGTCCGGCTCTTCGGGGCGGCGAGCCTCCTGGTCCTGGTCCATCTGATCGGCTCGACCTCGTGGCGGACCGTCCTGGACCGGCCGCCCGGCCCGGCGGCGATGATGATCGCGGGGATCGGGACACTGGCCGCCGGGGGCATCAGCTGGGTCCCCTCCGCCCCGGACTTCGCCCGCTACCTGCCGCGCTCCGCGTCCGGCCGGGCCATGGTCGGCGCGACCGTGGGCGGGGCGCTGGTCACGGTGGCGCCGATGGTGATGATGGGCGCGGTCATGGCGGTGAGCTCACCGCACCTGGCCGTCACGAAGGACCCCGTGGCGTTCATCGGCGAGCTGCTGCCGATGTGGATCTCGGTGCCCTATCTCCTCACCGCGGTGGCCGGCATGGTGCTGATCAACGCGATGTCGATGTACTCCGCCGGCTTCACCGCGCAGACGCTCGGCTTCGCCATGCCCCGCGCCTGGGCCGTGGGCGTGAACGCGACGATCAGCCTGCTGCTGGGCGGGACCCTGATGATGGTGGCGACGAGCTTCCTCGGCACCTTCCTCTCGTTCCTGACCCTGCTCGGTGTGACGTTCTCCGCGTGGATCGGGGTCTTCGGCGTCGACCTGCTGCGTGGCCGTACGTACGACGCCGAGGCCCTCATGGACACGGGTCCCCGCAGCGGCTACTGGTACGCCGGGGGGTTCAGCCGGCAGGCCATGGGCGCCTGGGGGGCCGCACTGGCGACCGGGCTGCTGTTCACCGATGTCGAGTGGTTCACCGGCCCGCTCGCCGGCTTCTGGATCGGGCGCCACGGCCTGGGCTGGGCGGCCACGATCCTCGTCGCGGCGGGGGTGTACGCGGCGCTGCCGCGCCCGGCGGACGGGACGGGCGGTGCACCGGCCCGGTTCTGACCCCGGCACGGCAGAACGCTGCCCCGGGCCGGCATGGGCCGGACCGGGGCAGCGGGGTCGAGGAGAGGGGCAGCGGGGATTAGCCCATCTCCTCCAGCGCCTTGCCCTTGGTCTCCTTCACGAACTTGAGCACGAAGGGGATGGAGAGCACGGCGAAGCAGGTGTAGATGATGTAGGTGCCCGACAGGTTCCAGTCGGCCAGGCTCGGGAAGCTCGCGGTGATGGCCCAGTTGGCGATCCACTGCGCGGAGGCGGCGACACCGAGTGCGGCGGCGCGGATCCGGTTCGGGAACATCTCGCCGAGGAAGACCCAGACCACGACACCCCACGACAGGGCGAAGAAGAGCACGAAGACGTGGGCCGCGATCAGGGCGACGGTGCCCTGGGCCGTGGGCAGTTTGCCGTCGATGAGGTCCGCGGAGAAGGCCCATGCCTCGAACGCCAGGGCGACGGCCATACCCATGGACCCGATGAGGGCGAGCGGCCTGCGGCCGACCCGGTCCACCAGCACCATGGCGATCACGGTGCCGATGATGTTGATGATCGACGTGGTGAACGAGTAGAAGAACGAGTCGGTCGGGTCGATGCCGACGGACTGCCACAGCGTCGCCGAGTAGTAGAACGCGACGTTGATGCCGACGAGCTGCTGGAAGACCGAGAGGCCGATACCGACCCAGACGATCGGCAGGAAGCCGAAGCGGCTCCCGAGCAGGTCGCTGAACTTGCTCTTGTGCTCCCGGCGCATGGCCGTCTCGATCTCGTTCACACGCGCGTCGAGGTCGACGTTCTTGCCCTCGACCTCTTCGAGGATCTTCCGGGCACGGTCCTTCTTGCCGACGGAGATCAGGAAGCGCGGCGACTCGGGGATCGCGAAGGACAGCAGCCCGTACAGGATGGCGGGCACGACCATCACGCCGAGCATCCACTGCCAGGCCTCGAAGCCCGCGATCTTGCCGCGCTGGTCGCCGTCGGCGATCTGCAGGATGCCGTAGTTGACCAGCTGCGAGATGGCGATACCGACGACGATGGCGGCCTGCTGGAAGGAGCCGAGGCGCCCTCGGTAGGCGGGCGGCGAGACCTCGGCGATGTAGGCCGGGCCGATGACGGAGGCCATGCCGATCGCGAAGCCGCCGATGATCCGCCACATGGCGAGGTCCCAGAGGGCGAACGGCAGCGCGGATCCGACGGCGCTGATGGTGAAGAGCACCGAGGCGATCTGCATACAGCGGATACGGCCGATCCGGTCGGCGATGCGTCCCGCCGTCGCCGCGCCGATGGCGCAGCCGATCAGCGCGATCGCGATCACCTGGGCGAGCGTCCCCGACCCGATGTCGTAGCGGTCGCGGATGGCCTCGACGGCCCCGTTGATCACGGAGCTGTCGTAGCCGAAGAGGAAGCCGCCCATCGCTGCGGCTGCGGTGATGAAGATGACATGGCCGAGATGGTCCGGGTGGGCCTCCCGGGCTCCGGACTCCGGTCCGCGCGCTGTGCTGGTCACATGAACTCCTGGTACCTGGCCGCAACGTCAGGTGTGGGGGGTGAGCCCTCCTAGTGGCGCACAACTTCCAGCCGACCACCACTTGAAGGTAAAAACAACATTGCTGAGGTTATGCGTTCAAGTTTCGAAGTCAAGACCTGGGTCCGGGCGAAGTGGTCCCTCACAAGTACCCAGGAACGCCCAAAAGGTGCGTTGAAGTGTTGAAGATTAGGTAAAGGAGATGTGACTGCACGTCAGTCGATGAACCGATGGCTCAGCGAAGCCGCTGGCTGATCACCTTGGAGACTCCGTCGCCCTGCATCGAGACCCCGTACAGCGCGTCGGCGACCTCCATCGTCCGCTTCTGGTGCGTGATGACGATGAGCTGGGAACTCTCCTGGAGCTCCACCATGATCCGGATCAGACGCTGCAGATTGGTGTCGTCGAGCGCCGCCTCCACCTCGTCCATGACGTAGAACGGGCTCGGCCTGGCCTTGAAGATGGAGACCAGCAGGGCAACGGCCGTAAGGGACCGCTCGCCGCCGGAGAGCAGGGAGAGCCGCTTGACCTTCTTGCCCGGAGGCCTGGCCTCGACGTCGAGACCGGTCGTCAGCATGTTGTCCGGGTCGGTGAGGATGAGACGGCCCTCGCCGCCCGGGAAGAGCCGGGAGAAGACGCCCTCGAACTCGCGTGCGGTATCCCGGAACGCCTCCGTGAACACCTGCTCGACCCGCTCGTCGACCTCCTTGATCACCTGCATCAGATCGGCCCGGGTCTTCTTCAGGTCTTCGAGCTGCTCGGAGAGGAACTTGTGCCGTTCCTCCAGCGCCGAGAACTCCTCCAGGGCGAGAGGATTCACCTTCCCGAGTTGCTGATACGCCCGTTCGGCCGCCTTCAGGCGCTTCTCCTGCTCGGCCCTGACGAACGGCTTCGGCTGGTTGCGCGGGTCCTCCGGATCCGCCGGGAGCTCCTCGCCCTCCGCCGCGGGGGACGGCGGCACCAGCTGATCGGGGCCGTACTCGGCGGCCAGGCCGGCCGGCTCGACGCCGAACTCCTCCAGCGCCTTGGCCTCCACCTGCTCTATGCGCAGCCTCTTCTCGGCCCCGAGCACCTCGCCCCGGTGCACCGAGTCGGTGAGCCGGTCGAGCTCGCTCTTGAGATCACGGCCGCGTCCGCGTTCGGCCGCCAGGTCCCGCTCGCGCTCGGCCTTCGCCGCCTCGGCCCGGGTCCGCTCCTCGTCCGCCCGGACGACCGAGACCTCCACGTGGGCGAGCAGCTGTCGGGCGCCCGACGCCACGGCTGCGGCCACGGCCGCCTCGTGGCGCAGCCGGGCACGGCGCTGCTCGGCGCGGGTGCGCGCCTCGCGCTCGGCCCGGGCCCCGCGGTCGAGGGCGTCGGCCCGTCCGGCGAGCGCCTTGACCCGCTCCTCGTGCGTACGGGCCTGGAGGCGGGCCTCCATCTCGGTCTGGCGTGCGTTGGCCCCGTCGGCGGCGAGCCGGTCCCGTACGGAGCTGTCGGGCTCTTCCTCGACCGGGGTCTCCTCCGCGACCAGCAGCCGTTCCGCCAGCTCCTCGGCCTCCTCGGTGGCCCGCTCCAGCGCCTCCTGCGCCCGGGCGGCGGAGGCGGTCATCCGCTCGGCCTCCCCCGCGGCGCCACGCGCCTGCCCGGCGAGCCGTCCGAGCTGCTGCGCCACTCCCGACTTCTCCCGCTCGGCGGCCCGGCGCCGCTCCCCGAGCTCCTCCACGCGGGCGGCGCACTCGCCGCGCCGTGCGGCCTCGGCCCGCTGGGCCGAGGCGAGTTCCTCGCAGCGCACGGCGAGCTCGGCGAGCTCGGCGGCGGCCTCGTCGACGGATGCCTGGACCTCCAGCAGGCTGGGCGCCCCGGCGGACCCGCCGTGGGCGAAGTGGGCGCCCAGCACATCGCCCTCGGCGGTGACGGCGGTCAGTCCGGGGTGGGTGGCGACCAGCTCCTCCGCGTCCTCCAGGGTGCCGACGACGACCATGTCGCGCACCAGCCGCCGCACGGCCGCCATCAGGTCGGCGGGCCCCCGCACCAGGCTCGCGACGGCGGGCGCGGCGGATCCCCCGGTGGCGACGGCCGGGCCGGCCGATGCCGCGCCGGAGACCGTGATGGTTGCCGGACCGTGCTCCGCCCCGGAAACCGTGGCGGCCGCGGAACCGTGCTCGATGGCGGCCGTGGGGCCGGAGGCCTGCCCGGGCACCTGTCCGGCCGGGCCGTCGACGGGCTCCCGCGGCTGCTCCGTACCCTGCGCGGGTACCTGCCTGCCCGCCGCTCCGCCTGTCACCAGCGCCGCGCGCCCCGCGTCCTGCTTACGCAGCAGACGGATCGCCTCCGCCGCTGTGGCCGGACCCGTCACCGCGACGGCGTCGGCGGCCGCGCCCAGTGCGGCGGCCACCGCGATCTCGTGCCCGGGGGCCACCGTGAGCAGCTCCGCGACCGGTCCGAGCAGCCCGGTGAGCCGGTCCCCCGCACCGAGCAGCGCCCCGGTGCCGTCCTTGCGGCGAAGGCCCAGCGACAGCGCCTCGTGCCGGGCGGAGACCGCCGCGCGGCTGCGTTCGGCCGCGGTGACCGCCTCGCGCGCCGCGCTCAGTGCCGCCTCCGACCCGGCGAGTTCCCGTTTGGCGGCATCGTGCTGCTCCGCCAGCTCCGCGTCGCCCGCGTCCAACCCCTCGACCTCGGCCTTGAGCTGCTCGTACTCCTCCTGGGCGGCGACCGCCCGCTCCTGCGCCTCGTCCCGCGACGCGGCCAGCCGGTCGATCTCGGCCTGCGCCGAACCCGCGCGGCTGCGCGCGGCGTTGACCTGCCCGGTGAGCCGGGCGAGCCCTTCGCGCCGGTCGGCGATGGCCCGGGCCGCGTCCCGGAGCCTGCGCTCCTCGGCGGCCAACTCCCGCTCCAGCTCGGCCCGGTGCGCGGTCGTGTCCTCCAGGGCGTGCTCGGCCGCTTCGAGCGCCGCCTCCAGTTCCGCCTCCTGCTCGCGGATCCGGGCTGCCTCACGCTCCATGTCCTCCGGGTCCCGCCCGCGCCGCTCCTCCTCCGGCGCGGCGGTGGCGCTCTTCACCCTGGCGTCGGCGAGCGAGATCGTGCCCCGCACGCGTTCGGCCAGCTGCGAGAGTTCGTACCAGGTCTGCTGGGCCCGCTGCAGCCGCGGGGCGAGCCTGCGTACCTCGTCCTCCAGGTCCGCCTCGCGGGCGAGCGCCGCCTTGAGCTCGGCCTCCGCCGCTTCCCTGCGCTGTTTGAGGGCGGCCTCGTCGGCGATCTCGCCGCGCAGCGCCTCCCGCAGCCTCACCAGGTCGTCGGCGAGCAGGCGCAGCCGTGCGTCGCGGAGGTCGGCTTGGATGACGGCGGCCCGGCGGGCCACGGCTGCCTGCCGGCCCAGCGGTTTGAGCTGGCGCCGGAGTTCGTCGGTGAGGTCCTGGACGCGGGCGAGGTTGGCGCCCATCGCCTCCAGCTTCCGCAGCGCCTTCTCCTTGCGCTTACGGTGCTTGAGCACACCCGCCGCCTCTTCGATGAAGGCGCGGCGCCCCGTCGGATCGGCGTGCAGGACCGAGTCCAGCCGGCCCTGGCCGACGATGACGTGCATCTCACGGCCGATACCGGAGTCCGAGAGGAGTTCCTGGATGTCGAGCAGCCGGCAGGTGTCGCCATTGATCTGGTATTCGCTGCCACCGTTGCGGAACATGATCCGGGTGATCGTCACCTCGGCGTACTCGATGGGCAGAGCACCATCGGAATTGTCGATGGTCAGCGACACTTCCGCGCGGCCCAGAGGCGGCCTTCCCGTGGTGCCGGCGAAGATCACGTCTTCCATCTTGCCGCCGCGCAGGGATTTGGCCCCCTGCTCCCCCATGACCCAGGAGAGGGCGTCCACCACATTGGATTTACCCGACCCGTTGGGGCCGACGACACAGGTGATCCCCGGTTCGAACCGCAGGGTCGTGGCGGAGGCGAACGATTTGAAACCACGGAGGGTCAGGGCCTTGAGGTGCACGCCGCCGGACTCTACCTTTCACTCTCGGTTTCGCTGATGAAGGTGCAGGGCACATCAGACGGTAAGCGAAGAGCGATAGGCCGACGACGGCCCGGGGGGAAAGAAAGAAGGGACGCCGGAGCGTCCCTTGTAAATCCTGCACGGTGTTGCTGTGCAGTCATCCGAGCACAGTCTTGCGTAACGGATCGCTGGCGGACCGGATCACGAGCAGTCCTCGGTGTTCCGGGACGACGATCCGTGACGAAGACTTCGATGGTTGATCCCGAGCGGCTGGCGTGTGGCCCGACCGGCCCCGGCAGGGCCGTGGGGTCAGGTCAGCGCGGGCTCCGCCTGGGGTACGTCGATGTCGATGCTGTCGAGCAGCGACTCCTGGTGCTGGGCGGCGGCGTTGAGCGCGTCGTTCTCGTCCTGGATCCGTACGAGCTCGGATTCCAGGTCCTGGACGCGCTTCTGGAGCCGTCGCATCTCGGCGAGGAGTCGCGGATCGGAACCGCCGACGTAACCGAGAAGCGCCTTTGCCATGATGAAAGGTCCTCCACACTGAGTGACCGACCGATGCGGTGTGGGTCGTGAGGGAATCGCACCCGCGGTGCTCGGCAGTGCTGTGAATTCACTGCTGTTCTGCTGTCACCAGCTCTGCCGAACAGCTAAGGTGCGCGGGGTTTTCAGCGTCTCACCAAAAAGTTTGACGGTCAACACGATCACACGCCTGCGGACCGGGTGTCCCGGGGGTGCGCGGCCCGACGATCATGCGGCGCGACTCTCCTGCGGGTTCCCGAAGGGTGTGGAGATCTTCGTCAATGCCGCAGCCTGGCACGGCGCGCCGGTCTTGGCAACCATCTCCAGGCGCCGGCTTCCTCCGCAGGTCATTTCGGGTGCGAGGTCTTCACCCGCCCCCTGTTCACCGCTCGTCGTCGCCCGTGCGCACAGCGCCTCCGGCCCGCGTTTCCTGAGCGGGATCAGCGGATCGCGAACCCCTCGTATCCGCCGCGCGGCGTGTCCCAGATCTCAGTGACTCCGTCCACGCGCCCGGGTGTGTCGTCGGAGCCGAGCCAGTCGAGCAGACGGTGGCAATTCTCACGCGGCCCTTCGGCCACCACCTGTACCCGGCCGTCGTCGAGATTGAGGGCGAAACCGGTGAGGTTTCCGATCTCCAAAGCATTTGCCCTGGTGAACCAGCGGAACCCTACTTGCTGTACTCGGCCGCGTACCCATACGACGAGTCGTGCATCTTCGTTCATGCCCGAACGCTAACCGTCCAATTGCTCAAGGAGCACGCCGCCCCAAACCGCCATGGCGTAAGGTCCCCTCGCAATAGCCTCACCCGAACGGGTGAGTTTGATCTTTTTACACGGTGACGTCGTCATGACGCCCCGGAGCACGAGGAAGGCACAGCGCATGGGACGGCATCGACGCGCAGGCGCGGCCCCCGCCGCTGAGCAGCACGCGGCGCACGCGGAGGACGGGCCCCGGGGCGCGCGCCGGAAGAAGCGAGCCGGTATACCCGTACGCGCCGGGCTCCTCGGCGTGTCCGCGGCCGTGGCCGTCGGAGCGGTCGCCGTGGCCTCGGGCCTGCTGCCCGGCGGTGACAGCTACAGCGTGAGCGGGGGCGGGGCCGCCGACCAGGTCCACGCCGGCGGTGCTCCCGATCTGCTGACCCAGGGCGAGTCCTCCGCCGAGCCGACCGGACGCACCTCCGCCTCCGCGTCCGCCGAGGCCGACCGGGGTTCCGGCCGTTCCGCCGCACCCTCGAAGTCCCCTTCGGCCACCCCTAGCGAGAAGCCGGCCAAGAAGCCGTCCGCCACCGCGACGAGACCGGCGACGAAGACTCCGGAGCGCACGAAGGCTCCCGCGCCGGAGCCGAAGAAGACCACGTCGTCCAGCCCCGCGGCCAGGAAGCCGGCCGCTCCGAAGACCTCGTCCGCCGCGCCGAGCCGCAAGGCCCCCGCCCCGGCGAGCCCGTCCGCCACCACCGCTCAGGCCGCCGTGCTCACCCTGGTCAACCAGGAGCGGGCGAAGGTCGGCTGCAGCCCGGTCACCACGAGCGCCTCGCTGACCGCGCTCGCCCAGGACTTCAGCGAGGACATGGCCGCCCGCGACTTCTTCGGCCACACCGACCCCGACGGAGCGACCCCCTGGGACCGTGCCGCCGCAGCGGGTGTGCAGGGTCTGGGCGGCGAGAACATCGCCCGGGGCCAGGCCGACGCACAGGCCGTGATGGACGCCTGGATGAACAGCGACGGCCACCGCGCAAACATTCTCAACTGCGATTACAAGACGCTCGGCGTGGGGGTCCACCTCGGCTCCGGCGGCCCCTGGTGGACGCAGGACTTCGGCTTCTGAGCCATCCGCACCGTCCGCGTTCCGAGCCGTCCGCACCGTCGCGGTGAGCCGCGGTGGCCGCGACGGTGCGGGGGACGGCCGGTCGCGTCAGGAGATCCGCGGCGGACGCTGGCAGCGCGGGCAGAAGTAGCTGGAGCGGTTCATCCACGGCCGTCGGCGCATCGGCGTACCGCAGCGGCGGCAGGGTTCGTCCTCGCGTCCGTAGGCGTCCAGCGACCGGTCGAAGTAACCGGACTCGCCGTTCACGTTGACGTACAGGCTGTCGAAACTGGTGCCGCCCTGGTCGAGGGCCTCCCGCATCACGTCCCGGACATGGCCGAGCAGCTCCGCCGTCCTCGGGCGGGTCAGTGTCGCGGTCGGCCGCTCGTAGTGCAGCCGGCTGCGCCAGAGCGCCTCGTCGGCGTAGATGTTGCCCACGCCGCTGATCAGGGACTGGTCGAGCAGGGCGCGCTTGACCGTCGTACGGCGCAGGCGCAGCGCCAGGTGGAAGGCGGTGTCGTCGAAGGCCGGGTCGAGGGGGTCGCGCGCGATGTGCGCGATCACGTCGGGCAGGCCGTCGGGGGTGTTGGCGTGCAGCGAGAGCCCGCCGAAGGTCCGCTGGTCGACGAAGCGCAGCTCGGTGCCGAGCGCGTCGTCGAAGCGGATCCTGATCCGCAGGTGCTTCTCGTCGGGGGCGTCCTCGGGCTGGACGAGCAGCTGACCGCTCATGCCCAGGTGTCCCAGGAGCGAGGACTCCACCTCGTCGAGGGGGACCCAGAGGTACTTGCCGCGGCGCATCGCCGTACCGAAGCGCAGACCACGGAGCCGCGCCGCGAAGTCCGGGCCGCCCGCGAGGTGCCGGCGCACCGCACGCGGGTGCAGCACCTCGACGTCCTCGACGGTGCGCCC
Organism: Streptomyces sp. NPDC088746; assembly: GCF_044751065.1. Classification (NCBI taxonomy): domain Bacteria; kingdom Bacillati; phylum Actinomycetota; class Actinomycetes; order Kitasatosporales; family Streptomycetaceae; genus Streptomyces; species Streptomyces sp. NPDC088746. The sequence continues at coordinate 1,370,500 of NZ_JBIVLA010000002.1, read as the reverse complement.
GGCGGTCCAGCGCTCCAGACCCCGGCGCACGACTTCGACCTCGGGCAGTTCGGGCACGGTGACTCCTTCGGCACAGGGGGAAGACAACGAGAACCCCCCGGCGCACAAGGCACCGGGGGGCTCTCGGACGGTTCAGGCCGGAGCCGCGTCCGAGTGCGGCGACGGGTCGTCGGCAGGGATGTCAGCGATCCCTCCGTCGGCAGCGGCCTTGGCCGCGGCCTCCCGTGCCTCCGCGGCGGCGCTGATCTCGCGCCATGCGGACTCGGCAGCCTGCTGCTCCGCTTCCTTCTTGCTACGGCCGGTGCCGGTGCCGTACGAGACACCACCGACGCGAGCGGCAGCAGTAAAGGTCTTCTCGTGATCGGGGCCGGTCTCCGTGACGAGGTACTCGGGGACTCCGAGGCTCTCGCTCGCGGTGAGCTCCTGGAGACTGGTCTTCCAGTCCAGGCCGGCTCCGAGGTTGGAGGACCTGTCGATCAGCGGGTCGAAGAGCCGGTGGACCAGCTCCGAGGCCGCGCTGAGGCCCTGGTCGAGATAGACGGCGCCGATCACCGCTTCAAGGGTGTCGGCGAGGATGGAAGCCTTGTCCCGGCCACCCGTGCCCTCTTCACCACGGCCGAGCCGGATGAAGGAGCCGAGTTCGAGGCCGCGGCCCACTTCCGCAAGCGCACGCGAGTTGACCACCGCGGCCCGCAACTTGGCCAGCTGGCCTTCGGGCAGGTCGGGGTGGGTGCGGTACAGCGTGTCCGTGACCACCAGGCCGAGCACGGAGTCCCCGAGGAACTCCAGCCGCTCGTTGGTGGGCAGACCGCCGTTCTCGTACGCGTACGAGCGATGGGTCAGCGCACGCACCAGAAGGGCGGACTCGAGGTGATACCCGAGCCGCCCTTCCAGAAGCGTGTGGGACGAGGCTGTGTTGATGTTGTCTGTCTTCTTGGAGCTGGACAACTCAGACATCGGGCCTCTCACCAGCCGCTCAGACCTCGAGGACCTGGCGCTTGTTGTAGGTGCCGCAGCTCGGGCACGCAATGTGCTGGAGCTTCGGCTCCTGGCAACGCTCGCACGAAACCAGGGTGGGGACCGCAGCCTTCCACTGCGACCGGCGGTGGCGCGTGTTGCTGCGCGACATCTTCCGCTTCGGAACAGCCACGGCTACTTCTCCTGCTTCTCGTCGACGCCCGGTTCGGCGCCGCCCATGTTGTCCTTCTCGCCGTCCTGAACGGTCTCGGCGAGTCCTTGCAGTGCCGCCCAACGGATGTCGACGGCATCGTGGTGGTGGTCCGGATTCTCGTCCAGCCTGATTCCGCACTCGGAACACAGACCGGCACAGGTCTCCTTGCACACCGGCTGCAGCGGCAGTGCGAGCACCACCGCGTCACGCAGCACAGGCTCGAGGTCGAACGAGTCGTCCTCGAGAAAGAACCTGTCCTCGTCGTCCTCGGCGTCGTCGACCGGGTCCGCGGTCCTGCTGCGGTTCCGGTCATCGGCGTCAGGGTACGAGAACATCTCCTGGAAGTCCGCTTCGACCTCGAGGGCCAGCGGCTCCAGACACCTTACGCACTCCCCCTCGGCCGTCGCACGGGCGGTGCCTGTGACGAGCACCCCTTCCATGACCGATTCGAGGCGGAGGTCCAGCGCCACGGGCGCGTTCTCCTGCACACCGATGACCCCGTCGATACCGAGGTCCTTCGGAGCTTCCACCGTGCGGGTCAGCCGCTTCATGGCACCAGGACGCCGGCCCAGCTCGCGCGTATCGAACACGAGAGGGCTGCGGTGGTCGAGGTGGCCGTTCAGGGCTTTTCCTGCTTTCGAGATCATGTGCGTGGTGCGGCTTCGGGAGGGCCACCCCTGTCCTGACGGAAAGAGGGCAGCCGGGATCGCGGACATACACGCGACCGAAGAGCCAGGATACTGGACGTACCGCCCAGCTCCCAATCCGGTACGCCCCGCTCCGGTCAGCGGCCCTGTTCGTAGCGGCGCAGCTGTTCCAGGTCGATCATGCTGGTGTCGAAGAGGCTGGTCTCGTCGAGCGCGCTCTCGCCCTGCTGCGCGGGCACCTGGCCCTGCTGCGGCCAGTACTCCTGCTGCTGGTTCGGGTCGTACGGCTGCTGCTGGTAGGCGCCGTACGGGTCCTGCTGCTGGTAGCCGTAGCCGTCCTGGAGCTGCTGGTCCTGGTAGCCGTACGTCTGCGCGTACTGCGGCTCGGACTGCCCCTGGGCCGGGAAGCCGGTCTGCGCGGGGTCCTGGTAGTCGGCGGCCGGCGTGTAGTCCGGCTGTGCGGGCTCGGCGTAGGACGGCTGCCGGAGGCTCTGCTGCGGCTCGGGGGTGGAGAGCGCGGCCAGACCCGCCCAGTGGTCCTCGTCGCTGGTCTGCAGGTGGCCACCCGCCGCGTCCTGGGCGGCCATGTGCGCGCCGAGCTCGTCGGTGGCGACCCGGCCGTGCAGCTTCTGGCGGCCCCGGCCGACGGCCTCCAGGGTCTTCGCGAGCACGGCCTCGAAGGCGCCGAGCTTGGTGTCCACGTAGTCGTCGGCGCGGCGGCGGAGCGTCTCGGGGTCGGCGCTGCGCTCCGGGGCCTCCGCGAAGTCGGGGTCCTCGTAGCCCTGCTCGTCGAGGCCCTCGCTCCGGCCCAGGAGCTTCTCGCGGCCCCGGTCGACGGAGCCGATGGTCTTGGTGAGGACGACCTCGAAGTTGGCGAGCTTGCTGTCGACGTACTCGTCGGCCTCGCCGCGGACCTCGTCGGCCTCCCTGCGGGCCTCGGACAGGATGCGGTCCGCCTCGGCCTGGGAGCGCTGGGCGATCTCGGTGCCGGAGATCAGCGAGCCGCGCTCCGCGCGGGCCGACTCGATGATCCGCTCGGCCTCCTGCCGGGCCTGCTCCACGAGCTGCTCACGGCCGCCGATGAGCTCTTCGGCGTGGGCCAGCGAACCGGGCAGGGCCTCGCGGACCTCCTCGAGCATCGCGAGCAGTTCGGCCCGGTTGACCACGCAGGAGGCCGACATGGGCATGGAGCGGGCGTTCCCGACCGTTTCGACGATCTCGTCGAGCTTCTTCTGCACGTCCACCGTGTGCTCGCCACTCTCTGCTGCTGTTGGAGACGGACGGGACGACTGTAAGGCCAGTCGCCTCCCGTCCGACACCTGGTGACGGCCGGTCAGCGCATCACTTCTCGCCCAGACGCTTCACCAGGGCCTCGTGGACCGTCGGCGGCAGCAGGTGGGCCACGTCGCCACCCCAGGTGGCGACCTCCTTGACCAGGGAGGACGACAGGAAGCTGTAGGTGGGGTTCGTCGGCACGAAGAGCGTCTCGACCCCCGAGAGGCCGTTGTTCATCTGGGCCATCTGCAGCTCGTAGTCGAAGTCGCTCACGGCCCGCAGGCCCTTCACGATCGCCGGGATGTCGCGCTGCTTGCAGAAGTCGACCAGCAGGCCGTGGAAGGACTCGACCTCGACGTTGCCGAAGTCCGCCGTGACCTCGCGGATCAGCTCGATCCGCTCGTCGACGGTGAACAGGCCCTTCTTGGACTGGTTGATCATCACGGCGACGTGCACGACGTCGTACAGCTTCGAGGCTCGTCCGATGATGTCGAGATGTCCGTTGGTGATGGGGTCGAACGACCCCGGACAGACGGCGCGGCGCAACGTGGTTCCCTCGCTCTCCGGTGCGGTCATCGTGCGTCTTCGCACGTAGAGGCGGCGCGACCGTACCAAAACGTGGCTTCGCCGTATCGACGGGCCCGCTGTGGCTCGAATCCTTCGGGCCAGTTGAATTCTCCGCCTCTGGTGCTCCGTTCCACCGTGACGAGGGCGTCGCCGGTGAGCCACCCCTGAGCACGGAGTGTGAGCAGGATCTCCCCAAGATCGTCGTCGGTGACGGCGTACGGCGGATCCAGGAAAACCACGTCGTACGGGTCCGAGGGTGCCGGTCCTGCCACGATCTGTTCGGCTCTGCCCGCACGGAATTCGGCGCCGGGCAGGCCGAGGGAGCGGATGTTGTCGCGGACGGTGCGCGCGGCCTTGGCGTCGGCCTCCACGAGCAGCGCGTGGGCCGCTCCGCGCGAGAGCGCCTCCAGGCCCACCGCGCCGGAGCCCGCGTAGAGATCGGCGACACGGACGCCGTCGAGGGTGCCCAGGAGCGCTTCCCAGGTGGAGAACAGGGCCTCGCGCGCACGGTCGGAGGTGGGGCGGGTGCCGGTGCCGGGCGGGACGGCCAGGCGGCGTCCGCCGGCCGAGCCGGCGATCACGCGGGTCATGGGTGTCTGTTCCTCGGGTCGCGGGGGCACACAGGACGGGACGCGTGCCGTGTTCCCCACGATATGGCGTCGCCGGGGATCCGCCCGGTCACCCCTTGTCGAGATACTCCTCCCGGTCCTTGTCGAGCAGGGCGTCCAGCGCGGTGCGCAGCTCCGGCAGGCGTTCGAGCCCGGGGTCGTCCGCGACGACGCGGACGGCCTCCTCGCGGGCGGCCGCGATGACCTCCTCGTCGTCGATGACGCTGAGCACCCGCAGGGAGGAGCGGACACCGGACTGGGCCTGGCCGAGGACGTCGCCCTCGCGCCGCTGTTCGAGGTCGATGCGGGAGAGCTCGAAGCCGTCGAGGGTGGCGGCGACCGCGGAGAGCCTGGCCCGGGCGGGGCTCGCCTCATGGGCCTCGCTGACCAGCAGACAGAGGCCGGGGGCGCTGCCGCGTCCGACGCGGCCCCTGAGCTGGTGCAGCTGGGACACCCCGAAGCGGTCCGCGTCCATGATCACCATCGCGGTGGCGTTGGGGACGTTCACCCCGACCTCGATGACGGTGGTGGCGACCAGGACATCGGCCTGGCCGGCGGCGAACCGGCGCATGACGTCGTCCTTGTCGTCGGGCGGCATCCTGCCGTGGAGGATCTCGACGCGCAGACCGGCCAGCGGGCCCTTGGCGAGCTGCTCGGCGATGTCCAGTACGGCGAGCGGCGGCCGCTTCTCCGCGTCGTCCTCGCGGGCGGCCTTCTTCTTCCCCTTCTTCCCGGCCTCGTCGGCGTCGTCCCCGATGCGGGGGCAGACCACGTACGCCTGGTGGCCGTTCTCCACCTCCTCGCGGACGCGTTCCCAGGCGCGGCTGAGGAAGTGCGGCTTGTCCTTGGCGGGGACGACATGGCTGGCGATCGGCGAACGGCCGGCGGGGAGCTGGTCCAGGACGGAGGTCTCCAGGTCGCCGAAGACGGTCATCGCGACCGTACGGGGAATGGGGGTGGCCGTCATGACGAGCAGGTGGGGCGGCTGCTTGCCCTTGGAACGCAGCGCGTCGCGCTGTTCCACGCCGAAGCGGTGCTGTTCGTCGACGACGACCAGGCCGAGGTCGTGGAACTGGACCTTGTCCTCGATCAGCGCGTGGGTGCCGATGACGATCCCGGCCTCGCCCGTGACGAGGTCGAGCAGCGCCTGGCGGCGGGCCGCCGTGCCCATGGAGCCGGTGAGCAGGACGACCTTCGTGCCCAGGTCGGATCCTCCGAGCATGCCGCCTTCGGCCAGCTCGCCCATCATCTCGGTAACCGACCGGTGGTGCTGCTGGGCGAGCACCTCGGTGGGCGCGAGCATCGCCGCCTGGCCGCCCGCGTCGACGACGGTGAGCATCGCGCGCAGGGCGACCATCGTGTTGTGGGTGACCGTGAAGTGATCGGTGATGTACGCGTGACTCGGGTGGGCGACACTGATGCACTGCACCGGCTTTCGCCCGACGTACTCGACCGAGCGAATTCCACGCCGGAACGTGTTGTACTTCGGTCGGGTCCGCATGCGTGAGGCCTTGCGAGTGAGCCGGAACGGCACGTACTCGGCAGGCATGGCGATCGACACGTTGAAGGCCGCCTGTTTCGGATGCACCCGGGCGCGCCCACCGAGTGAACGGACAAGCCAGGCCACGTCGTCGGCCAACTGCCGCGAGGCCGAGCAGAACGAAACACACATCCCTTGAGCGTCCACGGTCCCGCCCGTGTCCATGAGCCCTTGCAGGACAGCAAGCCGATGCTTGACCGTCGTGTTCATGAATACCGGTGGGATGAATTTGTGGTGCGACGTAGCCCCCCACAGATGCAGCGCACGCAGCACGCTGATGACCGGGTTCCGTCGCGATCCGCTCCTGACCCCCGTCATCCGGATGGTGTAGTCACATGTCGAACCTGGCACGGGTACCAGCTCGCAGTCCGGTCCCAGTACGGATCGCGCTGCCATCAGGATCTCGTCGTCGGCCGTGGACAGAAGCAGGTTGTGACGGAACGAGCCGTCCCCGAGCAGCAGTCCGAAGACATAGGGGTCGAGGGGCGGCTCCGACCCCGATGTGAGATCCGCCGGTGTGGCGGACGGGAGATACCACTTGGACGACCCGTTGGCCTCGCACGTGTCCATCCTGATCTCGCGGGTCGTCATCACCTTGGGCGTTTCCCCGCGGGCCCAGGCACAGCTGGTCCCGACGATCCACAGATGCTCGTCATCGGCTTCGACCACGGTGTCGTCGGACAGGACAAGCCGCCAGACATCCCGCTCTCCCTGGGGGAAGACCCCGTCGACTGCGGCGACTTCCCCCGTGGGAACCACTACCTCGTCGCCCTGCACGACGGCCCCCATGGGCTTGTAGCCCTCGGGGGTCAGAACCAGCGCGTCGAGCGGCTGCGCTTTCCCCGAGCCCACCTCGCCCTGCAGCAGCCGGTGCATCGGGTGTTCGGTCGCCAGGTCGCCGAAGATCTCCCCGGTGACCTTCTGCTGGCCTTCGGTGAGCGTGAAGGGCAGCTTGGCGTCGAAGGCGTCGAGCAGGCCGCCGGACACGGACCTCCGGGCCACCGCGGGGAGCTGGGTGTCGGCGTAGCGGCGGCGGGCGAGCGCGACCTGGAGGACGAAGGCCTCGTCCCAGCGCAGCCGGTCCCGCGCGGCCGCGATGTCCGCCTTGGTGTGCGGGCGGTGGATCCTGAGGAGCGCCTCGGGCAGGGGGACGAAGCCGCGTCCTTCGCGCAGTGCCGGCGGCAGCGGGTCGACCGCCTCCTGCGCGCTGGGCAGGACCGTGTCGACGGCCTTGGCGATCCGCCAGGAGTCGAGCTGCTTGCAGGCCGGGTAGATCGGCAGCAGCTGCCCGGCGAAGGCGTCGACGGCCTCGGTCACGTCGGCCGTCTCGTCGCTGTCCTTCGCGTCCAGGAGCTGGTACGTGGGGTGGGCCAGCTGCATCTTCCTGTTGAAGACGGAGACCTTGCCCGCGAACATGGCCCGACGGCCGGGCAGGAGCTCCTTGTGGGGCTTGTGGACGCCGTGTCCGAAGAAGACCAGCTGGAGCCGGCCGCTCCCGTCGGTGAGGGTGACCTCCAGCCGTTTGCCGCGGCCGTTGTTGAACATCATGATCCGCGCGTCGGCGACCTGGGCGACGACCGTCACATGCTCGTCGAGCGGGAGCTCGGTGAGCGCCGTGAGACGGCCCCGCTCCTCGTACCGCCGCGGGTAGTGGTGCAGCAGATCACCGACCGTGTGCAGGTCGAGGTGTTCGGCCATCACCTTCGCGGTGGCTCCGCCGAGCAGCTTCTTCAGGGGTTCATCGAAAGCGGACACGCGGTCCATTGCACACCACGCCACTGACAGATGTCTCCGTGCGCCGCCCCGCCGGACGTGTCACTCGACACCGATGAGCAGGGGCGCCGCCTGGTGGCCGCCCCGGTAGACGACCGTGTCGACGGCGAGGTAGCCCTCGCGGACGTGTTCGCTCAGCTCGTCGGCGAGGTCGTCGGGCACGTCCTCGCCCAGGATCAGCGTCACGAGTTCGCCGCCCGCCGACAGCATCCGGTCCAGGACCGTGCGGGCGGTGCCGGGGACGTCCTCACCGATGACGGCGACGTCCCCGTCGATCAGGCCGAGGATGTCGCCGGCCTGGCAGATGCCCGCCATGGTCCACGACTGCCGTTCGGCGACGGCCAGTTCGGCGTACCTGGTGGCGCCGGCCGCCGACGTCATCGCGACGACGTCCTCGTCGAAGCTGCGTCCGGGTTCATGGACGGCCAGCGCGGCGATGCCCTGGACCGCGGCGCGGGTGGGGACCAGGGCGACGCGGATGCCTTCGCCCCTGGCCTGTTCGGCGGCGGCGGCGGCGGTGTGACGCAGCTGTGCGTCGTTCGGCAGCAGGACCACCTCCCGGGCGTGCGCCCGGCGGATGGCGTCGACCAGTTCGCCGCTGGCGGGCGGCTCACCGGGACGTGCCAGCACGGTGGTCGCCCCGGCCTCGGCGCACAGGCCGGAGAGCCCGTCGCCGGGTACGACCACGACGACCGCGCGCTGGGCGGGTTCACGGTGGGCCGAGCCCCGGTCGGCGGCGAAGTGGGTGATCCGGATCCGGTAGGGCCGGCCGGCCTCGACCCCGGCCTCGACGGCCGCCCCCGCGTCGTCGACGTGGACGTGGACGTTCCACAGGCCGTCGCCGCCGACCACGACGAGTGAGTCCCCCAGGGCGTCCAGGCGGCTCCGCAACCGGGCGACCGCGTCGTCGGGGGCCTCCAGCAGGTAGATGACCTCGAAGGCCGGTCCGCTGTCCGGGCCCGCGTCCGCGCAGTCGCCGGTCAGCGGAAGGACGTCGGGGGCGGGTGTGACGGCGCGCTCCCGCACCCGTCCGCCGACCGCTTCCAGCAGTGCGCCGAGCACGGTCACCAGGCCCTGCCCGCCGGCGTCGACGACGCCCGCACGGCCGAGGACGGCGAGCTGCCCGGGGGTGGCTGCCAGGGCGGTGCGCGCCCCTTCGTACGCCGCCTCGGCCACCTCGGTGAGCCGGGCGCTCCCGGCGGTGGCCCCGGCCGCCTCGGCGGCGGCGGTGGCGACCGTGAGCACCGTGCCCTCGACGGGATGGGCCACGGCCAGCCGCGCCGCCGCGGCGGCCTCCGTCAGCGCGGACCGCAGGTGACGGGCGTCACCCGACTCGGACAGGACGGAGGCCATGCCGCGCAGCAGCTGGGCCAGGATGGTCCCGGAGTTGCCGCGGGCCCCGATCAGCGCGCCGTGCGCCATGGCCCGCACCGCGTCGGCGGGGCCGGGCACGGTGGAGCCGGTCTCATGGGCGGCGAAGACCGCCTCGACGGCCGCGGCCGCCGACTCGACGGTGAGATAGAGGTTGGTGCCGGTGTCCCCGTCGGCGACGGGATAGACGTTGATGGCGTCGATGGCCGCCCGCTCCCGGCCCAGGGCCTCCAGGGCCAGTGAGCACCAGGTGCGCACCGCGACGGCGTCGAGATCGTCGGGCGACTGCGGCACCGTTGGTCCTCCTTGGGGCGGCCGTGGGGGGGCTGGCTGCACCGCAGGGTAGCCGTCGTGCGCGGGCCCGGCGGGTGCAGGTGCGGGACGGAGAGCCCGTGGAGCCGTGGTAGTTTCGTATCTCCGACGCAGCCGTTGTATGCTGCTTCGGTTGCCCGACGAAAGTCGGGCCATTCCTCCGGTACCGCCACTTCAGTAAAATGAATCCGGCGCGCCGGATTTCACTGTAAGTGCATCTGAAGTCTTTGGAGTGACCCGTGGCTGCCAACTGCGACGTTTGCGGCAAGGGGCCGAGCTTCGGCAACAGCATTTCGCACTCGCACCGCCGTACGTCCCGTCGCTGGAATCCCAACATCCAGCGCGTGCGTGCAGTGGTCGGTCGGACGCCGAAGCGGCTCAACGTCTGCACCTCGTGCATCAAGGCCGGCAAGGTCGCGCGCTGACGTCTCGTCGTAGCGCAGCCTTCCGGTTGCCCGAAAAGCCGGTCCACCTCGGTGGACCGGCTTTTTGCTGTGCTCAGCCCGTGGGGCGCGTGAGCCAGCCGTGATCGACGGGGCCGATCCCGCCGCCCAGCGCGAAGCCGGCCCGGATCGCCCCGGTGACGTACTCCTTCGCGCCCCGCACGGCGGTCGGGACGTCCTGGCCGCTGGCGAGTCCGCAGGCGATGGCGGAGGCGAGGGTGCAGCCCGTGCCGTGGGTGTGCCGGTTGTCGAGCCTCGGGGCGCGCAGCCAGTGCTCCTGGCTGCCGTCCGTCAGCAGGTCCACGGCCTCGCCGGGCAGGTGGCCCCCCTTGATCACCACCCAGCGCGGTCCGTAGCCGAGGATCTCGGCGGCTGCTCGGCGCATCCCCGGTTCGTCGGTGACGGTGACGCCGGTGAGCTGGGCCACCTCGTCGAGGTTCGGGGTGGCGACCGTGGCGACGGGCAGCAGCTTGGTGCGTACGGAGTCGAGGGCTTCGGCGGCCAGCAGCGCGTCCCCGTGCTTGGAGACCCCGACGGGGTCGACGACGACGGGTGCGCCGGTCCCCGCGAGGAGTTCCGCGACGGTGTCGACGAGGGCGGCCGAGGACAGCATGCCGGTCTTCACCGCCTGGACGCCGATGTCGTCGACGACGCTGCGGTACTGGGCGCGTACGGCGTCCGCCGGCAGCTCCCAGGCGCCCTGCACGCCCAGCGAGTTCTGGGCGGTCACCGCCGTCAGCACGCTCATTCCGTGGGTGCCGAGTGCCAGCATCGTCTTGAGGTCGGCCTGGATGCCCGCACCGCCGCCGGAGTCGGATCCGGCGACGGTGAGGACACGGGGCGGTATCGGGGCAGGTGCGGTCATGCCCCGGAATCTACTGGGCGTCCTCGATGGATCCGAAATGGTCCCAGCCGCCCTTGCTGGTCCAGGGCGCTCCGTCGACGGTGACCTGGGGAAGCGCCGACGGGTTGAGGACCTCTCCGATGACCTTCCAGCGCGCGGGGAGCTTCACGTCGGCGGGGAACGTCGCCACGATCGCGTGGTCCTCCCCCCCGGTCAGCACCCACTGCAAGGGGTCGACCCCGACGGCCTGGCCGATGTCGGACATCTGCGAGGGGATGTCGATGAGCCCGGAGCGCAGGTCTATACGGACCTTGCTGGCCTCGGCGATGTGCCCGAGGTCGGCGACGAGCCCGTCGCTGACGTCGGTCATGGCCGTGGCGCCGAGCCCGGCGGCCGCGGGGCCCGCGTGGTACGGCGGTTCGGGGCGCCGGTGCGCCTCGACGAAGGCGCGCGGCGAGCGGAACCCCCGGGAGAGCACGGCGAATCCGGCAGCGGACCAGCCGAGCCACCCGGTGACGGCCACGACGTCGCCGGGCCGGGCGCCGGCCCGGGTGACGGGTTCGTGGTTGCGCAGGTCGCCGAGCGCGGTGATCGCGACGGTGATGGTGTCGCCGCCGACGACGTCGCCGCCGACGACGGCCGCTCCGGCGACCTGGCACTCGTCACGCAGTCCGTCCATCAGCTCGGCGGCCCAGGTGACCGGCAGGTCGGCCGGTACGACGAGACCGAGCAGCAGCGCCGTGGGCACGGCGCCCATGGCGGCGATGTCGGCGAGGTTCTGGGCGGCGGCCTTCCGGCCGACGTCGTACGCCGTCGACCAGTCGCGGCGGAAGTGCCGCCCTTCCAGCAGGATGTCCGTACTGGCCACGACCCTGCGGTCGGGAGCGGCCACGACCGCGGCGTCGTCGCCGGGTCCCAGCCGTACCGCCGGAGTGGTGGTGAGCCGGGACGTGAGCTCTCTGATGAGCCCGAACTCCCCCAACTCGCCCACGGTTCCCTTCACCGAGTCTCACCTCTCATCTATCGCACCGGACACCTGTCCGGGCTGCTTCAGCGGCCGGAGGTCCGGACCGTGGGCGGACGGCCCACGGGAGCCGGTGGCCCCGGGGCGTACGGGCGTCGCTGTCGCCCTTCCGCACCGGTGGGCTTGCGGTCGCGAGCCCCAACTGCTGTCGGTACCGTCAAGAGATACGTCAACTTCTGTGGTGCGTGCGCCACGCTGTGGGCGTCAACCGGCCCGCAGGTCTCCCCGCGGCCCGGGGCAACGCGATAACGTGGCGTCCCTTTCCCCCACATGATCCTCGTGGCCGCCCTGGAGGTTCCGTGGTACAGGCGTACATCCTCATCCAGACCGAGGTGGGCAAGGCGTCGATCGTCGCCGAGACCATCGCAAAGCTCCCGGGAGTGATCCAGGCAGAGGACGTCACAGGCCCCTACGACGTGATCGTGCGCGCGCAGGCCGACACGGTCGACGCCCTCGGCCGCATGGTGGTCGCCAAGGTCCAGCAGGTGGACGGCATCACACGCACCCTGACCTGCCCGGTCGTCCACCTCTGACCCCTGTCTACGCTGGTCCGGTGACTCACACCCGCCGCCGGTCCCCCCGTTCCCGTGTTCTCGCCCCGTCCGCCGCCCTGTGCGTGCTCGCCGTGGCGGGCTGTTCCGGCGGTGGTGACCAGCCCTCGGTGGCGGTTCCCACGCCGTCGTCGGAGGCCGCCGGGTACTGCGAGGAACTGCACGAGGAGCTGCCGGAGACCGTCGACGATCTGGAACGGAGTGATCCCTCACCGGATTCGGACCTGACCGCCGGCTGGGGGGACGGGGCGATCGTACTGCGCTGCGGTGTCCCCCGGCCCGCGAGGATGGATGATTCCCAGTCGAAGGCCGTCGAGGCGGACGGCGTCAACTGGCTGCTGGAGCAACCCGATGACGCTGACGCCGGCCCGCGGTTCACGACCACCTACCGCAAGGCGTATGTCGAGGTGACGCTCGGGACGGAGTACGCCCATGACATCACCCCGTTGTCCGCGTTCGCCGTGCCCGTGAAGAAGACGGTGCCCGACAGTCTCTGAGGGCTGTCCCGCCGGGACAGCCCTCGACGGCTCAGCGCAGGCCGGTGGAGCGGTTCAGCGCGGAGGTGATCAGCCGGTCGACCAGCTCCGGGTACTCCACGCCGCTCGCCTGCCACATGCGGGGGAACATGGAGATCGGGGTGAAGCCCGGCATGGTGTTGATCTCGTTGATGACGAACGTGCCGTCCTCGGTGAGGAAGAAGTCGGCGCGTACGAGGCCCTCGCAGGAGGCCGCCTCGAACGCCTCGACGGCGAGGCGCCGCACCTCGGCCGTCTGCTCCTCTGTGAGCGGAGCGGGAACCAGGCCGGCCGCCGAGTCGATGTACTTGGCCTCGAAGTCGTAGAAGTCGTGGGCCGTGACGGGCGGGATCTCGGCGGGCACGCTGGCGCGCGGTCCGTCCTCGAACTCCAGCACGCCGCACTCGATCTCCCGGCCGCGCAGCAGGGATTCCACGAGGAACTTGGGGTCGTGCCGGCGGGCCTCCTCGATCGCCTCGTCGAGCCCGGCGGCGTCGTCGACCTTGGTGATGCCCATGGAGGAGCCGCCGCGGGCGGGCTTGACGAAGAGCGGCCAGCCGTGTTCGGCCGCGAACTCCATGATGCGCTTGCGGGCCGCGGGGCGGTCCGACTCCCACTCCCGGGGCCGGATGACCTCGTACGGGCCGACCGGCAGCCCGAAGGAGGTGAACACCCGCTTCATGTACTCCTTGTCCTGGCCGACGGCCGAGGACAGGACGCCGGCGCCGACGTAGGGGACGCCGGAGAGCTCCAGGAGCCCCTGGAGCGTGCCGTCCTCGCCGTAGGGGCCGTGCAGCATGGGGAAGACGACGTCGACCTCGCCCAGGGCCGTGGGCACCGCGCCGGGTTCGCTGACGACGACGTCACGGTTGCCGGGGTCGACGGAGAGCGTCACCGCGCCCTGCGTGGAGTCGGCCAGCTGATCCACGTCGGGCACCTGCCGGTCCGTGATGGCCATGCGGGCCGGGTCGTCGGACGTGAGGACCCAACGTCCGTCCCTCGTGATGCCGATCGGCAGGACGTCGTACTTCGTCCGGTCGATGGCGCTCATGACGGCACCGGCCGTGACGACCGAGATGCCGTGTTCGGAGCTGCGGCCGCCGAACACGACGGCCACGCGCGGCTTGCGGCCCGGCTCGGAGCTCTGCTCGGAGCTCAGCGGGCTCTCGGTGCTCTGGGGGAGGTTCTGGCTGCTCATATCGCGATGAGCGTACCTGCTGGTAGGGCTCGAGTCAGCGTCGCTCGGGCTTGGCGCTGCGCGACATCAGCTCCTTGAGGGCGACCACCGGCGGCTTGCCCTCGTGGACGATGCCGACGACCGTCTCGGTGATCGGCATGTCGACGCCGTGCCTGCGTGCCAGATCGAGCACGGATTCGCAGGACTTGACGCCCTCGGCGGTCTGGCTAGTGACGGCGACGGTCTCCTGGAGGGTCATCCCCCGCCCGAGGTTCGTGCCGAAGGTGTGGTTGCGGGAGAGCGGTGAGGAGCACGTCGCGACCAGGTCGCCGAGTCCGGCCAGGCCGGAGAAGGTGAGCGGGTCCGCCCCCATGGCGAGTCCCAGCCGGGTGGTCTCGGCGAGGCCGCGGGTGATGAGGGAGCCCTTGGCGTTGTCACCGAGGCCCATGCCGTCGGCGATGCCCACGGCGAGCCCGATGACGTTCTTCACGGCGCCGCCGAGCTCGCAGCCGACCACGTCGGTGTTGGTGTACGGCCGGAAGTAGGGGGTGTGGCAGGCGGCCTGGAGGCGCTGGGCGACGTTCTCGTCCGAGCAGGCGACGACGGCGGCCGCGGGGCGGCGTTCGGCGATCTCCTTGGCGAGATTGGGGCCGGTGATGACGGCGATCCGGTCCGGGGTGACCTCGGTGACGTCCTCGATGACCTCGCTCATCCGCTTGGCGGTGCCGAGTTCGACGCCCTTCATCAGGGAGACGAGCACCGTGCCGGGCTCCAGATGACGCGACCAGTCGGCGAGGTTGGCGCGCAGGGTCTGCGAGGGCACGACGAGGACGGCGAAGTCGGCGCCCCGCAGGGCCTCGGCGGCGTCGGTCGTGGCCCGGACCGAGGCGGGCAGTTCCACGCCCGGCAGGTAGCCCGGGTTGGTGCGGGTGGTGTTGACGGCCTCGGCGACCTCGGCGCGGCGTCCCCAGAGGGTGACCTCGCAGCCGGCGTCGGCGAGGACCATGGCGAAGGCCGTACCCCATGAGCCGGTTCCGAAGACGGCCGCCTTCGCGGGGTGCGTCACGTCGTTCCCTTTCCCTCTGCCTTGCGCCGCTGTTCGGCGCGGGCCTTGCGGTGATCGTAGAGCTCGGCGGGGGCCTTCTCGCCCCGTACGTCCTCGAGCTGGACGGTGATCGCGGCCATGATGGTCTCGGTGGCCTGGCGCAGGACGTCGGGCGTCGGTTCGAGGCCGTAGTAACGGGAGAGGTCGACCGGCGGACCGGCCTGCACCCGCAGGGTCTTGCGGGGGAACAGCCGGAGCTTGTTCTCCTTGGCGTAGGGCGGCATCGCCAGGTTGGCGCCCCACTGGGCGACGGGGATGACCGGGGCCTTGGTCATCAGCGCGACCCGGGCGGCGCCGGTCTTGCCGGCCATCGGCCACATGTCGGGGTCGCGGGTGAGCGTGCCTTCCGGATAGAAGGCGACGCACTCGCCCCGCTCGATGGCGTCCACGGCGGCGCGGAAGGCGTCGAGTGCGTTGGTGGTCTCCCGGTAGACCGGGATCTGGCCGGTGCCGCGCAGGATCATTCCGACGAAAGGCGTCCTGAAGAGTCCGGCCTTCGCGAGGAGCCGCGGCACGCGTCCGGTGTTGTACTGGAAATGCCCGTACGACAGCGGGTCGAGATAGGAGTTGTGGTTGACCGCGGTGATGAATCCGCCCTCGGCCGGAATGTGTTCCATTCCCCGCCAGTCGCGCTTGAACAGAACCACCAGGGGCGGTTTTGCGATGACCGCCGCCAGGCGGTACCAGAAGCCGATTCTGCGGCGGGACACTCGGACGCCTTCCTCTAGGACCTCAGCTGCGCGGGGCTCGGGCGGTGCTGCCTCGCCCCTGGGCCCCTGCTGTGTGGAGAACACCGTACGCCTCACCCGTGGGGGCGGACCTCCGGGTTGTCCTACCGGCAGGCGAGAATAAGGGCTGATGCGTACGGAGGGGGAGATCGCCACGAACACCGACCCGACCGGCCCCTGGTCCCTGGTCGTCCCGCTGAAACCGCTCGCACGGGCCAAGAGCAGGCTCGGCGGGGCGGTGGGCGGGGATCTGCGTCCGCGCCTGGCCCTGGCGTTCGCGCAGGACACCGTGTCGGCCGCGCTGTCCTGCCCGGCGGTACGGGATGTGGTGGTCGTCACGGACGACCCGGTGGCCGGAGCGGCGCTGGCGGCGCTCGGCGCGCGGACGGTGGCCGACACCCCGGCGGCCGGGCTCGACGCGGCGATGGAGCACGGGGCCCGGTCGGCGCGCGGCCGGCGCGGGGGTGCGGCGGTGGCCGTGCTCAACGCGGATCTGCCCGCATTGCGCCCGGATGATCTGGCGCGGGTGCTCGAATTCTCCGCCGCATTTCCCCGCGCATTTGTCGGTGACGCACAGGGAATCGGCACCACATTTCTTTCCGCGGCGCCCGGGGTGGAATTGCGGCCGGCTTTCGGCGGGGCGTCGAGGGCGCGGCACCTGGTGTCGGGGGCGGTGGAGATCTCGCTGCCGGGCATCGATTCGATACGCAGGGACGTGGACACGGGCGACGACCTGGAGGCCGCGCTGGCGCTGGGGGTGGGGCGGTTCACCGCCGCGCTGGCGGCCCCTGTGGCGCCTGCCGCGGACCGATAGGCTGCCGCTCATGCAGGCGACCTCGTTCACGTACGACTCCGAGACCCGCACCGGCAGTGTGCTTCTCGACGACGGCACCCCGGTGGACTTCGACGCACCCGCGTTCGACGCGGGAGGGCTGCGGCTGCTGCGCCCGGGGCAGCGGGTGCGGATCGAGACCGAGGGCGAGGGCGCCTCGCTGCGGATCACCCTGGTGACGCTGCAGACGCTCTGAATTCCGAGGGCGCCCCTGAACAGCCCGCGGGCCGGGCTCCCCGAGGGGAGCCCGGCCCGGCGCGTATGAGGAACGAGCGGTGCCCGGTCTCACTTCTTGCGTGCGGTGACCTTCTTGGCTGTGGTCTTGCGTGCCGTGGTCTTCTTCGCGGGCGCCTTCTTCGCCGTGGTCTTCTTGGCGGGCGCCGTCTTGGCGGCGACGGTCTTCTTGGTGGCCGTCGTCTTCTTCGCCGGGGCCGTCTTCTTCGCCGTCGCCGTTGTCTTCTTGGCCGCCCCGGTGGTCTTCTTCGCGGTGGTCTTCTTCGCCGGGGTCGCCGTCTTCGCGGCCGCCGTGGTCTTGCGCGCCGTGGCCTTCTTGGCGGTGGCCTTCTTCGCGGCCGCCTTCGCGGTCGTACGGGTGGAAGAACCGCCCGAGAGGCTGCCCTTGGGGGCCTTCTTCACGGCCACGTCGTTCTTGGGGAGCTTCTTGGAGCCGCTCACCAGGTCCTTGAAGCCCTGTCCCGCACGGAAACGGGGCACGGAGGTCTTCTTGACCCGTACGCGCTCGCCCGTCTGCGGGTTGCGGGCGTACCGGGCGGGACGGTCGACCTTCTCGAACGAGCCGAAGCCGGTGACCGAGACCCGGTCCCCCGCGACGACCGCACGGACGATCGCGTCGAGTACCACGTCGACTGCGTCTGCGGCCTGCTGACGGCCGCCGACCTTGTCGGCAATCGCTTCTACGAGCTGCGCCTTGTTCACGTCTTCCCCTTCGGAGACATTGCCGGAACGAAACTGTTCAGGCTTTTTCGCACGTTAGGCAGATATATACCGCAAATCAAACACGAAACGGGCTAATCACCCTAGTGCCGCAACGAAGTCGACCGCTGCGCTGTCCGCAGAGTCAGTCACCTTCGGGGAATCGGCCCTCGTCGAGGTCCTTCATCAACCGGTCCAGACGCCTTGCCGCGCCTGGGAGATCGTGCTTAGCCGCGGCCGTGACGACCAGCAGCTTCCGGGACAGCGCCATCCGTACGCCCTCCGGGACTTGCAGTTCGCGCACCTTTGCGTGTGCTTCTTTCAATCGGTCGGCGACTTGGCCATAGAGCTCGAGTTGGCTGTCGCGTTCCATGCACCGATTGTGCCATCTGGGGCGAGTTGTCGCCCGAGGGGGTCTCAACAAGCGACTGCGCCCCCTGCCTTCCGGCAGGGGGCGCAGTTCGGGAAAAGCGCTGCTCAGGCGTCAATTGTACGCGGCTTGTGGGACGGCCTGGCCGCCTCGTAAGTCGCAATGTCCGCTTCGTTCTGAAGAGTGAGGCTGATGTCGTCGAGGCCGTTCAGCAGTCGCCAGCGGGCGTTCTCGTCGAGCTCGAAGTCGGCCGTGATTCCGCCGCCGAGGATTTGCCGCTTCTCCAGATCGACGGTCACCTCGGCCGTCGGGTCGGCCTCGGTCAGCTCCCAGAGGCTGTCGACGACCTTCTGGTCGAGGACGACGGTCAACAGACCGTTCTTCAGGGAGTTGCCACGGAAGATGTCGGCGAAGCGGGAGGAGATGACCGCCTTGAAGCCGAAGTTCTGCAGGGCCCAGACCGCGTGCTCACGCGAGGAGCCCGTGCCGAAGTCGGGACCGGCCACCAGGACGGAGGCACCCTTGCGCTCGGGGCGGTTGAGGACGAAGTTCTCGTCCTTGCGCCAGGCCTCGAAGAGCCCGTCCTCGAAGCCGTCGCGGGTGACCTTCTTCAGCCAGTGCGCGGGGATGATCTGGTCGGTGTCGACGTTGCTGCGGCGCAGCGGGACGGCCCGGCCGGTGTGTGTGGTGAATGCTTCCATGACTCTCAGACTCCGGCGGGCGTACGGACGTCGGACAGATCGGCGGGCGAGGCCAGATGGCCCAGCACGGCGGTGGCGGCGGCGACCTGCGGGGAGACCAGGTGGGTGCGGCCGCCCTTGCCCTGCCTGCCCTCGAAGTTCCGGTTCGAGGTGGAGGCGGAGCGCTCACCGGGGGCCAGCTGGTCGGGGTTCATGCCGAGGCACATCGAGCAGCCCGCGTGCCGCCATTCGGCTCCGGCGGCGGTGAAGACCTTGTCCAGGCCCTCCTCGACCGCCTGCAGGGCGACCCGGACGGAGCCCGGGACGACCAGCATCCGTACGCCGTCGGCGACTTTGCGGCCGTCCAGGATCGAGGCCGCGTTGCGCAGGTCCTCGATGCGGCCGTTGGTGCAGGAACCTACGAACACCGTGTCCACGTTGATCTCGCGCAGCGGCTGGCCGGCGGTCAACCCCATGTACTCCAGGGCCTTTTCGGCGGCGTGGCGCTCCGAGGCGTCCTCGTACGAAGCGGGGTCGGGGACGTTGGCCGACAGGGGCGCGCCCTGGCCGGGGTTGGTGCCCCAGGTGACGAACGGCGCCAGCTCGGTGCCGTCGATGAACACCTCGGCGTCGAAGACGGCGTCGTCGTCGGTGCGGAGTGTCTTCCAGTACTCCACCGCCGCGTCCCACTCCTCGCCCTGGGGGGCGTGGTCGCGTCCCCGCAGGTAGTCGAAGGTGGTCTCGTCGGGGGCGATCATGCCCGCGCGGGCGCCGGCCTCGATCGACATGTTGCAGATGGTCATCCGGGCTTCCATCGAGAGCTTCTCGATGGCGGAGCCGCGGTATTCGAGGATGTAGCCCTGGCCGCCGCCGGTGCCGATCCGGGCGATGATGGCCAGGATGAGATCCTTGGCGGTGACGCTGTCGGGGAGTTCGCCCTCGACCGTGATCGCCATGGTCCTGGGGCGGGCCAGCGGCAGCGTCTGGGTGGCCAGGACGTGCTCGACCTGGCTGGTGCCGATACCGAAGGCCAGCGCCCCGAACGCGCCGTGGGTGGAGGTGTGCGAGTCGCCGCAGACGACCGTGGTGCCGGGCTGGGTCAGGCCCAGCTGGGGGCCGACCACGTGCACGACGCCCTGCTCGACATCTCCCAGCGGGTGCAGCCGGACGCCGAACTCCGCGCAGTTCTTGCGCAGGGTCTCCAGCTGGGCGCGGGAGACCGGGTCGGCGATCGGCTTGTCGATGTCGAGGGTCGGGGTGTTGTGGTCCTCGGTGGCGATGGTGAGGTCGAGACGCCGCACCGGCCGGCCGGCCTGGCGCAGGCCGTCGAAGGCCTGCGGGCTGGTCACCTCGTGCAGCAGGTGCAGATCGATGAAGAGAAGGTCGGGCTCGCCATCGGCGCGCCGGACGACGTGGTCGTCCCAGACCTTCTCCGCGAGTGTCCTACCCATCGCTTTCCCTCCGGCCGGCGTCTTCGCCGGCCCAACTAGAGATTCGGGTGCCGCCGTCCGGACCCCCGAGCGGGGCGGTGGCCGCGGGCCGTTGTAAGGCCGCACGTACAGGTTCGCAACTTCCGGGGAAAATTGAACTTGCGTTTCACAGAGTGAGACGCGAGTATCGTCGTATGGACAACTCTAGCGGCGTCGGCGTTCTCGACAAGGCAGCTCTGGTATTGAGCGCCCTGGAGTCCGGTCCGGCCACCCTCGCCGGGCTGGTCGCGGCGACAGGGCTCGCACGGCCCACGGCACACCGTCTGGCCGTGGCACTCGAACACCACCGCATGGTGGCGAGGGACATGCAGGGCCGTTTCATTCTCGGCCCCCGGCTCGCGGAGCTCGCGGCCGCGGCCGGCGAGGACCGCCTCCTGGCGACGGCCGGACCCGTACTCACACATCTGCGCGACATCACAGGCGAGAGCGCCCAGCTCTACCGCCGGCAGGGAGACATGCGGATCTGCGTCGCGGCGGCGGAGCGGCTGTCCGGCCTGCGGGACACCGTGCCGGTCGGCTCCACGCTCACGATGAAGGCGGGTTCCTCCGCCCAGATCCTGATGGCCTGGGAGGAGCCGGAGCGCCTGCACCGGGGCCTGCAAGGGGCCCGTTTCACCGCGACGGCCCTCTCGGGTGTCCGGCGGCGGGGCTGGGCCCAGTCGATCGGCGAGCGCGAGCCGGGCGTGGCCTCGGTCTCGGCCCCGGTCCGTGGACCGTCGAACCGGGTGGTCGCCGCGGTGTCCGTCTCCGGGCCGATCGAGCGCCTCACCCGCCACCCGGGCCGTATGCACGCGCAGGCCATCATCGACTCGGCCGCGCGACTGAGCGAGGCCCTGCGCCGCACGGGCTGAAGCCCGCGCCGCGAGTCGTCGCCGCTCCTGTTCCTCCCTCACCGAGGCCGCCCCAGCGCCGTGGCGGCCCCCTTCTTCCGGTGTCAGCTCCCCGGAAACCCCCCGTGTCCGCTGCTCCCGGAACCCCCCGGTGTCCGCTCCCCGGATGCGAGGCGGCCGGTCGGCGGCCCCTCTCTCTCCAGCGGCAGCACCCCGGTCACCCGCCGCAGGCCCGCGTATCGGCGCAGATCGCTTCGTACGACCCCTCGGGCACGAGACAGGTCTCGTGCCCCGGCCCCACATGCTGCCGGGGCTTCCTCCCTTCGTGGGTGATCCTCGTCGCATCATTGGAGAGCCCCACTGTCCAAGGGTGGGACGGTGGCACCACCCAGCGGGCGGCACGAGGGAAGGCACAGAGGATGCGGCTGTCGGAACTGAGTGAGCGGAGCGGTGTCTCCACCGCGACGATCAAGTACTACCTGCGCGAGCGGCTGCTCCCCGCCGGCGCCCGGATCAGTGCCACACAGGCCGACTACGACGAGAGCCATCTGCGCCGGCTGCGCCTGGTGCGGGCCCTGCTCCAGGTCGGGGGCCTCCCGGTGGCCACGGCCCGCGAGGTGCTGGCGCACGTGGACGACGAGTCGCTGGGCCGGACGGTCCGGCTGGGCGCCGCCCTGTGGGCGCTGCCCCACGGCCCCGAGCCCGACGAGGAAGCACCGGAGACCGCCACCGCGCGCGCCGAAGTCGCCCGGCTGCTCACGGAACTGGGCTGGACCACGGCACTGGAGCTCGGCGAACTCTCCCCCGTACACCGCTCGCTGGTGGCCTCACTGGCCACGCTCATCCGCCTCGGCTATCCCTGCGATGTGGCGTACCTCGCCCAACAGGCGCGCCTCATGCGGGAGGTGGCGGTGCGGGACCTGGACGCGCTGGAGCAATTCCCCACGGAGGCCGAGCAGGTGGAAGCCGCCGTGGCGTCGGCCGTCCTGTACGAGCCGCTGCTGGCGTCGCTGCGCCGGCTGGCCCAGGCGGAGGAGTCCGCGGAGCGGTACGGGCTCTGAGGGGCGCACACGCGAAAGGCCCTTCACCGGAGTGAAGGGCCTTTCGCTACTGCTGTGTTGTACCCCCGACCGGATTCGAACCGGCGCTACTGCCGTGAGAGGGCAGCGTGCTAGGCCGCTACACAACGGGGGCGTGGTTACTGCTGACTTGCGCTGGGCTACCAGGACTCGAACCTAGAATGACGGTACCAGAAACCGTAGTGTTGCCAATTACACCATAGCCCATGGTGAAGTACCCCCGACCGGATTCGAACCGGCGCTACTGCCGTGAGAGGGCAGCGTGCTAGGCCGCTACACAACGGGGGCCCTAGCGATCCTGCATCGAGTACGTGGGTGCGACCCAGATGTTCTCGCGGGAAGGATCTGTACCCCCGACCGGATTCGAACCGGCGCTACTGCCGTGAGAGGGCAGCGTGCTAGGCCGCTACACAACGGGGGCTTGTTACTTCGGTCTTGCGCTGGGCTACCAGGACTCGAACCTAGAATGACGGTACCAGAAACCGTAGTGTTGCCAATTACACCATAGCCCACTGAAACGCAACCCCTGGGGGTTCTGTTTCTGTCTGCGCTTCCCGGCCGGATCTTTCGGCCCGCTCGGGCGGCGCAGGAAGAACATTACCTGAAGGTGTCCGGCGCTCCAAAACGGGTATTGCCCGCCAGCAGCCCGGGAAGCTCCTCCAGCCCAGCGATCCGTACGAGCTCGGGGCGCCCGCCCAGCCCCTCACGGTCCAGCCAGATCCCCGTCAGCCCGGCGGCCACCGCACCGCCCGCGTCGATGTCGGGCTCGTTCCCGACGTACGCCACCTCGTGCGGGTCCAGGGAGAGCGCCTCGCAGGCGGTGTGGAAGGCCGCCGCTTCCGGTTTGGCGACCCCGATCTCGACGGCGCACACCACGGCCTCGAAGCGGTCCCGCACCCCGAGGGCGCGCAGCTTGCGGTCCTGGTTGTGGATGCTCGAATTCGACAGGACGGCGTGCCGGTAGTCGCCCGCGAGCCGGTCCAGGGCGGGCACGGCGTCCGGGAAGAGCGCCCAGGCGGCCTCGTAGTGGGTGGCGTGCCGGCCGAACCACTCGTCGGCCTCGGCCTCGCTCAGCGGCCGCCCCAGGAACGCCCGCACGCGCTCGCGCCGCTGCCCCTGGAAGTCGAGCTCCCCCGCGGCGAAACGCGCCCACTGGACGTCCGTGATGGCCTTCCAGGCGTCGAGCGCCTGCTCAAGGGTGGTGTACCCCTCGGGAAAGCCCTCGTGCTCCAGGTGCTTGCGCATGCCGGTCCGGTCGGCTCCCGAGTAGTCGAAAATCGTGTCGTCGATGTCCCAGAGAACCGCTCGGATCGGCATGCCGGCCAGATTACCGGCACGTCCGCCACATGCCGACGGGGTGGCCGCCCCGGCTCGGGCGGCCACCCCGTCGTGTGAACCTGGAGCTACGCGGCGAGCTTCGCCAGCGCGGCGTCGATGCGGGCGATCGTCTTCTCGCGGCCCAGGATCTCCAGGGACTCGAAGAGCGGGAGCCCGACCGTGCGGCCGGTGACGGCGACGCGGACCGGGGCCTGCGCCTTACCGAGCTTCAGACCGTGCTTCTCACCGGCGGTGAGGACGGCCGTCTTGAGCGCCTCGGCGTTCCACTCGGCGGCGAGCAGTTCGGCGCGGGCGGTGACGAGAAGCGCGTCGGAGCCCTCCTTCATCGCCTTCGTCCAGGACGCCTCGTCCTCGACGGGCTCGTCCAGGAAGAGGAAGTCGACGTTGGCCGTGATGTCCGAGAGAACCGTCACACGGGTCTGGGCGTGCGGGGCGATCTCGGCGAACTGCTCCGCGTCGAAGGCCTCGGGCGCCCAGGGGGCGAAGGGTGCCTTCAGCCAGGGGCCGCAGGCCTCGGTGAAGGTCTTCACGTCGAGCATGCGCAGGTGCTCGGCGTTGACGTGCTCGGCCTTCTTCAGGTCGAAGCGCGCCGGGTTGGCGTTGACGTCGGCGATGTCGAACGCGGCGACCAGCTCGTCGCGGCCGAAGATGTCGCGGTCCTCGGCGATCGACCAGCCGAGCAGCGAGAGGTAGTTGAGCAGCCCCTCGGGCAGGAAGCCACGCTCGCGGTAGAGGTTGAGCGAGGCCTGGGGGTCACGCTTGGAGAGCTTCTTGTTGCCCTCCCCCATGACGTACGGCAGGTGGCCGAAGGCCGGGGTGTCCTTGGCGACGCCCAGCTCGATGAGCGCCCGGTAGAGGGCGATCTGGCGCGGGGTGGAGGAGAGCAGGTCCTCGCCGCGCAGGACGTGGGTGATCTCCATCAGCGCGTCGTCGACGGGGTTGACGAGCGTGTAGAGGGGAGCGCCGTTTGCACGGACGATGCCGTAGTCCGGGACGTTCTCCGGCTGGACCGTGATCTCGCCGCGGACCAGGTCGGTGAAGGTGATCGCCTCGTCGGGCATCCGGAAGCGGACGATCGAGGTGCGGCCCTCGGCCTCGTACGCCGCCTTCTGCTCGTCGCTCAGGTTGCGGCAGTGCCCGTCGTAACCCGACGGCCTGCCGGCCGCGCGGGCGGCGTCGCGGCGGGTGTCGAGCTCCTCGGTGGTGCAGTAGCAGGGGTACGCGTACCCGGCGGCCAGGAGCTTCCCGGCGACGTCCTTGTAGAGGTCCATCCGCTGCGACTGGCGGTACGGGGCGTGCGGGCCGCCGGTCTCGGGGCCCTCGTCCCAGTCGAGGCCGAGCCAGCGCATCGAGTCGAGCAGCTGCTCGTAGGACTCCTCGGAGTCGCGGGCCGCGTCCGTGTCCTCGATACGGAAGACCAGGGTGCCCTGGTGGTGCCGGGCGAAGGCCCAGTTGAAGAGAGCCGTCCGGACCAGGCCGACGTGGGGGTTACCGGTCGGGGAGGGACAGAAACGTACGCGGACAGGTGCGTTAACCACGCTTGATCACCTTGTTGGTGAGAGTGCCGATGCCTTCGATGGTGACGGCGACCTCGTCGCCGACGTGCAGGGCGCCCACCCCTGCGGGGGTTCCCGTGAGGATCACGTCGCCCGGGAGCAGCGTCATGGCTTCCGAGATGTGGACGACCAGGTCCTCGACGGAACGGACCATGTCGCTCGTCCGGCCGAGCTGGCGCTGTTCGCCGTTGACCGTGGCCTGGATGGCCAGGTCGCCGGGGTCGACGTCGGTCTCCACCCAGGGGCCGAGCGGGCAGGAGGTGTCGAAGCCCTTCGCCCGGGCCCACTGGCTCTCGCGTCGCTGGACGTCACGCGCGGTGACGTCGTTGGCGCAGGTGTAGCCGAAGATGACGTCCTTGACGCGCGCGCGTGGGACCTCGCGGCACATACGGCCGATCACCACGGCCAGCTCGGCCTCGTGGTGCAG
The DNA here is from genome assembly GCF_044751065.1 of Streptomyces sp. NPDC088746. NCBI lineage: Bacteria > Bacillati > Actinomycetota > Actinomycetes > Kitasatosporales > Streptomycetaceae > Streptomyces > Streptomyces sp. NPDC088746. The sequence goes on along the minus strand of NZ_JBIVLA010000002.1, from coordinate 1,345,314 downwards.
CTCCTCGGAGAAGGAGGGGTATTCGATGGAGTCGCCGGAGCCGATCACCGAGGTGGTGGGCTTGAAGAAGGCGACGGGCACATCCGGGACCTCGTTGCCCAGTTCGGCGGCGTGTTCCGCGTAGTTGCGGCCGATGGCCACGACCTTGTTGGGAAGCACGGGCGGCAGCAGCCGGACCTTCTTCAGCGGGACCTTGGTCCCGGAGAGCTCGAAGTCGGCGTACGGGATGCCCTTGATGATGTCGAGGACGAGGCTGTCGGGGCTGTCGCCCTCGACCGCGCCGAAGGCGACATTGCCGTCGATGGAGAACCTGGCGATGCGCACGGGATGCTGTCGCCCCTCACTTGCTGGCTGGCTGAAGACTGACGCTCCAGGCTAGCGCCTCGCCCGCGCGCGTGAAGGGCCCGGCCTCGCGCGTCACACAGTGGGGGCGGCCGCTACTTCGCCGCCGCGACCGGGGCTTCCATGAGGATGGTGCGGCGCGGGTTGGCCGTCTGGGTGGGCAGCTCGACGGCGTGCTCCCGCTGCTCCGGCGTCCGCAGCGCCTCGGCGTCCTCGAGGTGCGCCAGCGTGGTGCGCCGGGGGTTGGCGATGTTGCGGAAAATCATCGTCGTCTTCATCTGCCGTATGGGTCCTTGCCGCTGGGGCGCCGCCCGGAGGTGCGCCGGTTGTCGGATTCGCTATCCCTGTAAAGCGTCAGGCTAAACATCCGATTCCCAGCCCTGGCCGGGATGAGACGGCGATCATCATGTGAGTTTGCTCACGAACTTGGTGACAAAACGCTCATTGCAGGCAGTTGATCACGGGATGCAAACCAGACAATACGGCTCTGAATCTCCTATTCCGCTCCCGATCATGGCGTCTGGGACACCGGTCACCCCATAGGCCATCACCCTTAATCGACCGGTTTGACCCTGAACACACTCCACACCTTGTTACCCCGTCATCACACCGTGTCATCCAGGTCACAGCCCGGTACGCGGGCCTTGTTGGAGATCCTCCACTGTGCTGGAATTCCACGCACCGCCGCGGGTTTCAGGCCCAACGCGCAGGGGCGCAACGCAGCGCCGAGTGGCGGCGGGAGGGGGAAGTACGCCGGTCACTCACGACCACCATGGGGCGCGTTCAGCGCCCCACGACGCCGACACCGTCCCGCCGCGTATGCGCGGAGGGACGCCTGGTCCAGAGGTTGCGACGCTAGTGCAGGGACGTTTCAAGAGGGATGGCATGGGGTCGCCCCAGCCCCGCCAGGGCCGAGGGGAAACCCCGGCGGATCAGGAACCGCGCGGCGGGAACGACCGCGGTTCCTCGCCCCAGCACGCCCAGAATCCCGGTGCGTCCGGTGACGGCGGCGACCGCGCGCAGCGCTCCGGCACGACGGGCGTCGGCAGCGCGGAGGCCACGCCGCCACCTCTGAAGCCGGCCGGTCCCACCTCCGCCGGTTCACGCCTGGCGCTGCGCAACTGGCGCATCAGCACCCGTCTGGTCTCCCTGCTCGCCCTCCCCGTGGTCGCGGCGACCACCCTGGGCGGACTGCGGATCAACGAGTCCATGAACGACATGGACCAGCTGGAGCACATGCAGCTGCTGACCCAGATGACCAAGAAGGCGACCGCGCTCGCCAACGCGCTCCAGGAGGAGCGCGACAAGTCGGCCGGCCCGCTGTCGAACGGCGTGAAGGCGACCGACTACAAGGTCACCCAGCCCCGGGAGCGCACCGACCGTGCCAAGGCCGCCTTCTTCGAGGCGACCGACGACATCGGCAACACCCCCGGTGACGCGGCCCTGGACAGCATCCACGCGAGCGTCAGCCAGATCGGTACGCAGCTGGGCAACATCACCAGCATCCGCAAGGACGCGTACGCCGGGAACAGCCCGAGTCTCAACACGATCGACCAGTACAGCCAGCTGATCACGTCGCTGCTGAGCCTTTCGCAGGACATGGCGCAGGCCACCAGCAGCCCCGAGATGATCAAGCGGACGCGTGCGCTGGCCGCCTTCTCCTCCTCGAAGGAGTACGCCTCCGTCGAGCGCGCCATCATCGCCGCGGCGCTGCCGGGCGGCGACAGCACCAAGACGCACCTGAACGACAACGACCAGGCGTTCGGCCGCAACGCCCTCGGCAAGGCGGGCACGACCCTCAAGACCTTCGAGACGACCTACGAGTCCACCGGCAAGAGCTCCGCCGAGCTGCTGGCGCCGCTGGACAACGGGAATCCCGAGATAACCGCCGCCGACATGTACGCGAAGAAGGTGCTCGACAGCCCCCTGGGCATGGAGGGCAGCGGCAAGACGCGCACGTACATGGACTGGTACGACCAGAGCTCCAACAAGATCCAGGCCATGAAGACCATCGAGGAGACGCTCCTCGGTGAGATGGAGAGCAAGGCCCGCGAGCTGAAGGAGGAGTCGCAGCGCGACGCGATCCTCAACGGTGCGATCATCCTGATCGTCCTCGGCGTGTCGCTGGTCGGCGCCTTCGTCGTGGCGCGGTCCATGATCCGCTCCCTGCGACGGCTGCAGGACACCGCGACCCGGGTCGCCCAGGACCGGCTGCCCGAGCTCGTCCGCCAGCTCTCCGAGACGGACCCGCAGGACGTCGACACCTCCGTCGAGTCGGTCGGTGTGCACTCCCGGGACGAGATCGGCCAGGTGGCCGCGGCCTTCGACGACGTGCACCGCGAGGCGGTCCGACTGGCCGCCGAGCAGGCGCTGCTGCGAGGCAACGTCAACGCGATGTTCACCAACCTCTCGCGCCGCAGCCAGGGCCTCATCCAGCGTCAGCTCTCGCTCATCTCCGAACTGGAGTCCCGCGAGGCCGACCCGGACCAGCTGTCCTCGCTCTTCAAGCTCGACCACCTCGCGACCCGTATGCGCCGTAACGGCGAGAACCTCCTCGTCCTCGCGGGCGAGGAGCCCGGCCGCCGCTGGACCCGGCCCGTGCCGCTGGTCGACGTGCTCCGTGCCGCCGCCTCCGAGGTGGAGCAGTACGAGCGCATCGAACTGGCCGCGGTGCCCGCCACCGAGGTCGCCGGCCGCGTCGTCAACGACCTCGTGCACCTCCTCGCCGAGCTGCTGGAGAACGCCACGTCGTTCTCCTCGCCGCAGACGAAGGTCCGGGTCACCGGTCACGCGCTGCCCGACGGCCGTGTGCTCGTCGAGATCCACGACACCGGCATCGGCCTCTCCCCCGAGGACCTGGCCGCGATCAACGAGCGGCTCGCCTCGCCGCCCACCGTGGACGTCTCGGTCTCCCGCCGCATGGGTCTCTTCGTGGTCGGCCGGCTGTCCCTGCGTCACGGCATCCGTATCCAGCTGCGGCCCTCCGACTCCGGAGGTACGACCGCACTGGTCATGCTGCCCATGGAGGTCGCGCACGGCGGCAAGCAGCCGTCGAAGCCGGGCCAGCAGGGCAAGGGCCCGCAGAGCGGCGCTCCGGGCGGGCTCCTCGCCGGTGGTGGCGCTCCCGCCGCGGGCGGCCAGCGTCCCGGGCTCTCCGGTCCTCCCGCGGCTCCGGCCAAGGGTCTGGGCTCGGCCGCCCCGCGCGGCCAGGTCGGCGCGGGCTCGGCGCCCCGGGCCGCGCTGCCCACGCGCGACGGCGCACTGCCCACGCGTGACAACGGCCTGCCCACGCGGGACAGCGGACCGCGTCCGCCGCAGCAGGGACCCGGCCCGCAGAACCCGGGCCAGCAGGGACCCGGCCTGCCCGGCCAGGGACGCTCCGACGCTCCGCGCCAGGGCGGCGGCCTCGCCGGTGCCTTCGCCAGCGGCGCCCGGCCCGGCGCACGCCCCCCGCAGGACCCCTCGGCCGGTGCGGACGCGGGCCGGCCCAACCTCTTCGGCCACTCCGGCCAGCAGGGCGGCCAGCCCGGACGCCAGGCTCCGCAGCCGCAGCAGGCCCAGCTCGGCCAGGGCGACCAGCCCGGCCAGGGCGGTCCGCAGCAGCCCGGCGGCCCCGGCCGCCAGCTGCCGCCCTCCGGCGGCCCCCGCGCCGAGCTGCCCGGCGGCAACCCGCAGCCGCAGCGCCCGCAGAGCACGAGCTGGGGTGTCGAGGAGCAGGGTGCTCCCCGGCGCACGCAGCCGGACTCGCCGCGTGGTCACGAGGAGCACGAGGCCGGCCGGTTCACCCGTCCGGGCACCTCCGCCCCGAACCAGCCGTTCAGCCCCCCGAACCAGCGTCCGCCGATGAACGACCGTCAGGGCCCGGGTGCCACGGCGGAGTTCGCCCGCCCGGACTTCTCGGCACCGCAGGCACCGCAGGCCCCCCATGTCCCGCAGGGGCAGGACCCGGCGAGCACCGCGCAGTTCGCCCGCCCGGACTTCAACGCCCCGATGCCGCAGGACCAGGGCTTCGGCAACCGCCCCCCGCAGGACCAGGGCTTCGGTGCCCAGGGCCCGCAGGCCCCGGCACCGCGCCGCCGCGACAACGCCGACTTCGGCGCCCCGCGTCCGCCGGCCCCCTCCGCGGGTGAACTGCCGCAGCGCCCGGCCCTGCCGCAGCAGCCCGGGGAGCTGCCGCCGGCCGGTCCCGGTGACGGGCGTACGCCGCTGTACGACACGCTGGAGACGAACTGGTTCCACGGACCGCAGCAGGGTGGCCAGCAGCCGCCCGCCGCGGAGCCGCAGGCACCCGCCGCTCCCCAGCCCGCCGGCACCCCGCCTCCGCCCATGCCGCGGCGTGGTGCGGCCGACACCGGAGCCACCAGTTCATGGCGTGCTTCGCCCAACGACGACCTCGTGCGGCAGGCGGAGCGGGTCAAGAAGCCCGCCGCCGGCGGGATCACCACTTCCGGACTGCCGCGCCGTGTCCCACGTGCCAATTTGGTGCCGGGCACTGCTCAACAGCAGAATCATCAGTCCGGACCTCAGGTTTCGCGTGCGCCGGATGACGTACGCGGCCGTCTGACCAATCTCCGCCGGGGCATCCAGCAGGGACGACAGGCCAACACCGGCTCGTCTACCGGCAGTTTCCAACTCGGCCCCACTCACCAGCAGGAGCGTTAGTTGAGCCCCATGAGTCAGGCCGCGCAGAATCTGAACTGGCTGATCACCAATTTCGTGGACAACACCCCAGGGGTGTCCCACACGGTGGTGGTCTCCGCGGATGGCCTGCTGCTGGCGATGTCCGAAGGTTTCCCGCGCGACCGCGCCGACCAGCTGGCGGCTGTCGCCTCCGGTCTGACGTCGCTGACCGCGGGTGCTTCACGGATCTTCGAAGGCGGCGCCGTGAGCCAGACGGTCGTGGAGATGGAGAGAGGTTTCCTCTTCCTCATGTCCGTCTCCGACGGCTCTTCACTCGCCGTCCTCGCCCACCCCGACGCGGACATCGGTCTGGTGGGGTACGAGATGGCACTCCTCGTAGACCGTGCGGGGACCGTCCTCACGCCTGATCTCCGTGCCGAACTACAAGGAAGTCTGCTCCACTAGACGGCCATGCGGCAGCCACTTGACGTGATCCCCCCAGGTACTACTCAAAACCCTCACCCGTCCGGCCGACACAGCCCCTCACCGGCCACCTTCAGACGGCAAGCCGACACCCTGCTGTCACGCCCGGAGGATTTATGACCCCGCCACCCGCCTCACCTGATCCGTACGGCGCACTGCACCACGCGTCGTACGACGGTGAAGGTGACCAGCCGCTGGTCCGTCCGTACGCCATGACCGGCGGCCGGACCCGGCCTCGCTATCAGCTCGCGATAGAGGCACTGGTGAGCACCACAGCGGACCCCGCCCACCTCGGGACACTGCTCCCCGAGCACCAGCGGATCTGCCACCTGTGCCGCGAGGTGAAGTCGGTGGCCGAGGTCTCGGCCCTGCTGTCCATGCCCCTCGGTGTGGCGCGGATCCTCGTCGCGGACCTGGCGGAAGCCGGCATGGTGGCCATCCACCAGCCGGGCAACGGAGAGGCCGGCGGCGCGCCGGATGTGACACTGCTCGAAAGGGTGCTCAGTGGACTTCGCAAGCTCTAGCGGCGGTACGGCCCGCGCTACCACCTCGGCGAAGATCGTGGTGGCAGGGGGCTTCGGCGTGGGTAAGACCACGTTTGTCGGTGCCGTCTCGGAGATCAATCCGCTGCGCACCGAAGCCGTGATGACGTCCGCGTCCGCGGGCATCGACGACCTGACCCACACCGGGGACAAGACCACCACCACGGTGGCCATGGACTTCGGACGCATCACCCTGGACCAGGACCTGATCCTCTACCTGTTCGGCACCCCCGGACAGGACCGCTTCTGGTTCATGTGGGACGACCTGGTCCGCGGCGCCATCGGCGCCGTCGTCCTCGTCGACACCCGCCGCCTCGCCGACTGCTTCCCAGCCGTCGACTACTTCGAGAACAGCGGCCTCCCCTTCGTCATCGCCCTCAACGGCTTCGACGGACACCAGCCCTACACCCCCGACGAAGTACGCGAAGCCCTCCAGATCGGCCCCGACGCCCCGATCATCACGACGGACGCCCGGCACCGTGCGGATGCCAAGAGCGGTCTGATCACCCTGGTCGAGCACGCGTTGATGGCCCGGCTGAAGTAGCCGTAAGTCGGTAGCGATCTACGGAACTTGCTGTAGTCACACGGGGGCGGCCTGTGTCCTTTGACACGATCCGCCCCCGTGTTCATAACATTTCGACAGAGAATTGGAGCCCCATCAACACCCGACGCGCACGACCGGTACCACTGCGCTCATACGAGCCTCGCCTTTTGACGGGGCTCGCTCTTTATGCCCGTTTTATCGACGGCGGGTCACAGTCGGAATCACTCATTCCGACTGTTTGGAACGCGACCGGTCCGCGTGCTGCAATGCCTCGAACTACCCAGTAGTACGGCTCCTGAACGATAATCCGGCACAACGTAGGTGCCGACGCCGAGAGGTTGTTGGTCGAGTGAGGCGAAGCAACGAGGGCTCCGCGGCGCAGCCGGAGCGGGGCAACTTCACGCCGCCGCCGCGTGCCGCGCTGTCCCCGCCCGCGGACACGTCGTCCGAGGCGGAACCGGCAGGCGGCAGCACCAGCCGGCTGTCACCGCGGAACTGGCGGGTGCCGACCCGGCTGAACGCGATTCTCCTGATCCCGGCGCTCGTCGGCCTGGTCATGGGCGGCTTCCAGGTGAAGGGGTCCATAGACACCTGGAACGAGGCCCAGGACGCCGAGAAGACGGCGCTGGTCGTCCGCGCCGCGGCGGCGTACGGGCAGGCGCTGCTGAACGAGCGCGACCTCACCGCCGAACCGCTGCTGTCCAACAAGCGCACCGCCGCCGAGGTGGAGCAGGTACGCGCCACCACGGACGCTGCCGCGTCGAAGTTCGACGCCGCCGTGCAGAACATGCCGGACAAGGAGGGCCTCCACCGCCGTCTGAAGCTGTTCAAGGTGGAGGAGCCGCTCCTTCCCGAGCTGCGCAAGGCCGCCTACGCCGAGGCGATGGACCCGGTGAAGACGGAAGAGGGCTACACCAAGGTCCAGCACTCGTTGATGGAGTTCTCCAACGAGCTCGGCCTGGGTACGGGCAACATCACCAGCTACGGCCGCACCGTGTACGCGATCGAGCTCTCCAAGGCCGCCGAATCGCTTCAGCGCTCCATCGGCATGCACCTGCTGGTGCGTCCGAGCCAGGAGGAGCGCAACTTCAACGGCCAGGTCACGGCGTTCAGCTCGTACAACTACCTGGAGCAGATCGCCCTCGGCGAGTTCGTCTCCGGTGGTACGGAGGCCGACGCCGCCCGGCTCAAGGAGGTCATGGCCGGCAAGGCCGCCGAGGGGGCCAAGCAGCTGAAGGCCGCCCAGGCGCAGGCCAAGGCCGCCGGCAAGCCCTTCGTGGCGCCTCCGAGCATCGACGGTTCGGTCTTCGACGGCATGGCCCAGCAGATCGGCCAGGGCAAGTCCCCCGAGCAGCTGAAGGCCAAGGGCATCACGCCCGAGACCTGGATGGCCGCGGCCACGGCGAAGTTCGACGGCTACACGACGGTCGAGAACGAGCTCGTCGACAAGGCCGTGACCGAGGCGGCGGAGATCTCGACCGACGCCAGGAACGACGCCATCGTCAACGCGGCGATCGTGATCATCTCGCTGCTGGCCGCCTTCATCATCGCCGGTCTCATGGCCCGCCAGATGAGCCGCTCGATGCGCCAGCTGCGTACGGCCGCCTTCGGCATCGCCGAGCAGCGGCTGCCGATGCTGGTCGACCAGCTGTCGCGGACCGAGCCCGGCCGGGTGGACACCCGGGTGCAGCCGATCCCGATCAACAGCCAGGACGAGATCGGCGAGGTCGCCCGCGCCTTCGACCAGGTGCACCGCGAGGCCGTACGGCTCGCCGCCGAGCAGGCCATGCTCCGGGGCAACGTCAACGCGATCTTCACCAACCTGTCGCGCCGCAACCAGTCGCTCATCGAGGGCCAGCTGACCCTCATCACCGACCTGGAGAACAACGAGGCCGACCCGGACCAGCTGGAGAGCCTCTTCAAGCTGGACCACCTGGCCACCCGTATGCGCCGTAACGGCGAGAACCTCCTCGTCCTCGCGGGCGAGGAGCCCGGCCGCCGCTGGAACCAGCCGGTGCCGCTCGTCGACGTGCTGCGGGCCGCCTCGTCCGAGGTGGAGTCCTACGAGCGCATCGAGCTGACCGGTGTCCCGGAGAGCGAGATCCACGGCCAGGCCGTGACCGACCTCGTGCACCTGCTGGCCGAGCTACTGGAGAACGCCACCACGTTCTCCTCGCCGCAGACCAAGGTCCGGGTCACCGCGACCCGTCTCCCCGACGGCCGCGTCATGGTCGAGATCCACGACAAGGGAATCGGTCTCACCGCCGAGGACTTCGCGGACATCAACCACAAGCTGGCCAACCCGCCGACCGTGGACGCCGCGGTCTCCCAGCGGATGGGTCTGTTCGTGGTCGGCCGGCTGGCCGACCGGCACGGCATCCGCGTCCAGCTGCGGCCCTCGGGCGAGCAGGCGGGGACCACCTCGCTGGTCATGCTGCCGGACGCCATCACCCACGGTGGCGGTGGCGAGGGGCTCCCGCAGGGCGACTTCACGGTCTCCTCGATCATGTCCGAGCAGCAGCAGACGTTCGACCCGATGCCGCAGCAGGCTCCGATGCGTACGGCGGCGGAGCTCGGCTTCGACGACTCGCGCTACGACACCTCGGCGGCCGACTCCCCGCAGCTGGACCCGGTGAATCGTTCACTCATGCGTGAGGAACGGCGGGCGGCTCTGGAGGCGCAGGCCGGCGGCGAGCGTCCGTCCTTCCAGGGCGACGGCTCCGGTCAGCGGCAGGAGTACTCCCCGGAGCAGTACACGCAGGAGCAATACGCCCCCGAGCAGCAGCAGGAGTACGCGCAGCCCGGTTACGAGGGCGGCTACGACCCGTACGCCGCCGGGAACGGCTACCAGGATCCGCAGCAGAACACCTACGCGGAAGCCGCGTACGCCGCTCCGGACGGCCGGCAGGAGCAGTACGCCGACCCGTTCGCCCCGCAGGAGGGTCTCCCCCACCAGGGCGACTGGGCGGACCAGGGTTCTTACCAGGGGGCGTTCGAGCCCCAGGCGGAAGCGGTCCCCAGCGCTCCCGCGGAGACGCAGGACCACGTAGGCTTCGACCGCCCGGGGCCCACCCCGAACCCCGGTCACGACCTGACCGAGGCGGGCCTCCCGCGCCGGGGTGCCGGCCAGCAGCACTGGCAGCCCACCGGCCGCGGAAACGATCAGCCTGCCGCACCCGAGCAGCGGCCGCAGCAGGAGCAGCCGCAGCAGACGGAGCAGGCCGACGGGGAGCGGCCCGACGACTGGCGTTCGTCGAACGACGAGCGCTGGGAGCGGGCCGAGAAGCTCCGGGATCCGAAGGCGGGCGGGATCACCCCTTCCGGACTCCCCCGGCGCGTGCCCAAGGCCAATCTGGTCGAGGGCACGGCGGAGCAGACCCAGCAGGGCGGCCCTCAGATATCCCGCGCCCCTGAGGACGTACGCGGCAGGTTGAGCAACCTGCGGCGTGGTGTCCTGCGGGGACGGACCGCGGGGTCGGACGCAAGTAATACCTACAACCAGGAGCGTTAGTGTGAGCCCGATGAGCCAGGCGGCGCAGAATCTGAACTGGTTGATCACCAACTTCGTGGACAACACCCCTGGGGTGTCGCACACGGTGGTGGTCTCCGCCGACGGACTCCTGCTGGCGATGTCCGAAGGTTTCCCACGGGACCGCGCCGATCAGCTGGCGGCTGTCGCCTCCGGTCTGACGTCGCTCACCGCGGGTGCTTCACGGATCTTCGAAGGCGGTGCCGTGAATCAGACCGTTGTGGAGATGGAGCGAGGATTCCTCTTCATCATGTCCATCTCTGACGGATCCTCACTCGCCGTCCTCGCCCACCCGGACGCCGATATCGGCCTGGTTGGGTACGAAATGGCACTTCTCGTGGACCGTGCAGGAAGTGTTCTTACCCCGGATCTCCGCGCCGAACTCCAGGGAAGTCTTCTTAACTAACAGACAGACAGTGCGTTTCTCGTCACCGCGCCATAAGGTGCGGTGGCGCGGCACCACTGGGATGGCGAACGGCAGTCGGAGGAGGAAACGTGGCAGCACCCACAGGCGGACACCCGTACGAGGGCGGTCAGCGGGTTCCGGGTGAGCAGGGTGACGATCGTTTCGACAACCCCTCCATGCCCGGCAGACAGGGTTCGCAAGACCCTTATCAGCCGTATCAGCCCTACCAGCAGCCCCAGCAGGGCAGCTGGCAGCAGCAGCCTCAGCAGCCGGGCTCCGGGTGGCCGCAGCAGCAGCCGCACCACCCGCAGCACTACCAGCAGCCGCAGCACGAGCAGCAGCCTCCCCAGCGGTACGAGGCTCCGCCGTCGCGCATCCAGCCGGTCCAGCGGCAGGCCCCCCAGCCGGCGAAGCCCGCCGCGCACAACCCGCTGGTCCGTCCGTACGCCATGACCGGCGGCCGGACCCGGCCGCGGTACCAGCTCGCCATCGAGGCGCTGGTCAGCACCACGGCGGATCCTGCCCGGCTGCAAGGGCAGCTGCCCGAGCACCAGCGGATCTGCCGGCTCTGCATCGAGATCAAGTCGGTGGCCGAGGTCTCGGCCCTTCTCTCGATCCCCCTCGGCGTTGCCCGGATCCTCGTCGCCGACCTGGCCGAGGCCGGACTCGTCGCTATCCATCAGCCCGGCGGCGACGAGGCCGCCGGCGGCCAACCAGATGTGACACTGCTCGAAAGGGTGCTCAGTGGACTTCGCAAGCTCTAGCGGCGGAGCGGCCCGCTCCACTACCTCGGCGAAGATCGTGGTGGCAGGGGGCTTCGGCGTGGGTAAGACCACGTTTGTCGGTGCCGTCTCGGAGATCAATCCGCTGCGCACCGAAGCCGTGATGACGTCCGCGTCCGCGGGCATCGACGACCTGACCCACACCGGGGACAAGACCACGACGACCGTGGCCATGGACTTCGGACGCATCACCCTGGACCAGGACCTGATCCTCTACCTGTTCGGCACCCCCGGACAGGACCGCTTCTGGTTCATGTGGGACGACCTGGTCCGCGGCGCCATCGGCGCCGTCGTCCTCGTCGACACCCGCCGCCTCGCCGACTGCTTCCCAGCCGTCGACTACTTCGAGAACAGCGGCCTCCCCTTCGTCATCGCCCTCAACGGCTTCGACGGACACCAGCCCTACACCCCCGACGAAGTACGCGAAGCCCTCCAGATCGGCCCGGACACCCCGATCCTCACCACGGACGCCCGGCACCGCGCGGACGCCAAGAGCGCGCTGATCACCCTGGTCGAGCACGCCCTCATGGCCCGCCTGCGCTGACCCCGCCGCCGCACACGGCGAAGGCCCCGTACTCCTCGGAAGGAGTACGGGGCCTTCGGCGTGAAGGGGGCCCGGTGGGCCCTGGAGCGGCCTCGGCGGCCGGTTCTCAGCCCTGCCAGCTGTGCGGGGCGCGGAAGCCGGGGGTGCGCTCCAGGCGGCGCCACCCGGCCGTGCTGCGGCCGCGGTGGGCGGGCGCGTCGGGCTGGGCGGCCGCGCGGGCGAGCAGGACCGCGGTGATGGCGGCGAGCTCCTCGGGGCCGGCCTGGCCCTTCTCGACGCGAAGGACCGAATCGGCGGGGGTGACGCTCATGGATGTCTCCGTCTTCTATGCAGTGGTCGCGGAAGGTGGGCGGGGTCGCCGCTGCGGCCGGCGACTACTGCGGAGGGTTGCCGTGCTTGCGGGACGGCAGGTCTGCGTGCTTGTTGCGGAGCATCGCGAGCGAGGCGATCAGTACCTCGCGCGTCTCGGCGGGGTCGATGACGTCGTCGACCAGGCCGCGCTCGGCCGCGTAGTAGGGGTGCATCAGCTCGGCCTTGTACTCCTTGACCATGCGGGCCCGCATGGCTTCGGGGTCCTCGGCGTCGGCGATCTGCCGGCGGAAGATGACGTTGGCGGCGCCCTCGGCGCCCATCACCGCGATCTCGTTGGTCGGCCACGCGTAGGTGAGGTCGGCGCCGATGGACTGGCTGTCCATGACGATGTACGCGCCTCCGTAGGCCTTGCGCAGGATCAGCGAGATCCTCGGCACGGTGGCGTTGCAGTACGCGTAGAGCAGCTTCGCGCCGTGCCGAATGATTCCACCGTGCTCCTGATCGACGCCGGGCAGGAAGCCGGGTACGTCCAGCAGAGTGACGATGGGGATGTTGAACGCATCACACATCTGGACGAATCGCGCGGCCTTCTCGGACGCCTCGATGTCCAGGACACCGGCCAGCGCCTGCGGCTGGTTGGCCACGATGCCGACGACCTGGCCGTCGAGCCGGGCCAGGGCGCAGACGATGTTGCGGGCCCAGCGCTCGTGGACCTCCAGGAAGTCGCCGTCGTCGACGAGCTCCTCGATGACCTTGTGCATGTCGTACGGGCGGTTGCCGTCGGCCGGGACCAGGTCCAGGAGGACGTCGCCGCGCCGGTCGGCCGGGTCGTCGCTCGGGACGACCGGCGGGTTCTCCCGGTTGTTGGAGGGCAGCATCCCGATGAGGTAGCGGACCTCGGCGATGCAGGTCTCCTCGTCGTCGTACGCGAAGTGCGCGACGCCCGAGGTCTCGGCGTGCACGTCGGCGCCGCCGAGGCCGTTCTGGGTGATCTCCTCGCCGGTGACCGCCTTGACGACGTCCGGTCCGGTGATGAACATCTGCGAGGTCTCGCGGACCATGAAGACGAAGTCGGTCAGCGCCGGGCTGTAGGCCGCGCCGCCCGCGCACGGGCCGAGCATCACGCTGATCTGCGGGATGACACCGGAGGCCCGGGTGTTGCGCTGGAAGATCCCGCCGTAGCCGGCGAGCGCGCTGACGCCCTCCTGGATACGGGCTCCGGCGCCGTCGTTCAGCGAGACCAGCGGGGCACCGGCCGAGATGGCCATGTCCATGATCTTGTGGATCTTCGTGGCGTGGGCCTCGCCCAGCGCCCCGCCGAAGATCCGGAAGTCGTGCGCGTAGACGAAGATTGTCCGGCCGTCGACCGTGCCCCAGCCGGTGATGACACCGTCGGTGTACGGCTTCTTGGCCTCCAGGCCGAAGCCGGTCGCCCGGTGCCGGCGCAGCTGCTCGACCTCCTTGAACGATCCCTCGTCCAGCAGCAGCTCGATGCGCTCGCGCGCCGTCAGCTTGCCCTTGGCGTGCTGCGCCTCGGTCGCCCGGTCGCTCGGTCCACGCCGGGCCTGCTCACGCAGTGCCAGCAGTTCGGCCACCCGGCCACGCGTGTCACTCGGCTCGCCCGGGATTTCGTCCACAACGGTCATACGTCGACCCTACGAACCCGACCGCGTAATTCCTGCCGTCCACACCGAACAGTCTCCTGCCCGGTTTCCTGGTGGCACCTGACAGAAGCGGTGCACCATGCATCCCATCTGCCAGCTCACAGGGCTTCTGGGTTGTAGAGCTTCGACAAAGCGCGGAGTGTGGCCCCGGCCACACGCCACTCCGCGCGCCACGCCCGGATCCACCGGGGCGGACGACCGGACCCACCGGAATGGCAGGGGGGCCGACGCCGGATTCCGGTCACCGAGGCAGGCTCCGGTGCCACAGTTTCACGCCCCTCCAGGGGCGGGTGAGGCAGCACCCCCCTTGGGGCACCCCCGGCCCCGGGGCTCCGGCGGCTGCCGCGTTCAGTACCTGTTCACTCCACGCGCACGGCCAGGGACCAGGCGTGGCCAAAAGCCGTTCCACTGCGTCGAGTTGTGAAGAACGGCGACTTCTTGAGAGCGCTCTCAGTCCTAACTCTTGACGCTCACCGGAGCCCTCGCGAGAGTGGTGCGCACCGCAGACGGCCCCACCGCTCCACCTCCCCGCACCACCCCTGACCCCTGTCTGCGTCCCCCCACACCTCGGGAGTTTCCGTGATTTCGCGCAGAATGTTCCTGACGGGCGCCGCCGCCTCCGCGACCGCGCTCACCTACCCCCTCTGGGGCAGCGCCCTGAGCCCGCGTACGTCGGCCGCCCCCGCGACGTGTGAACTGGCCCTGGAGAACAAGTCGTTGCCGGGCACCGTGCACGCCTATGTCACCGGCCACGAACAGGGCACGGACCGCTGGGTGCTCCTGCGCCCGGACGGCAGCGTCTACCGCCCCGACTCCCCCGGCGCCCCGCAGACCCCGCTGCCGGTCGACTGCGCCATCCCGCTGAAGGCCGCGGGCGCCGGCCCGGTCGTCCTGACCCTGCCCCAGATGTACGGGGCGCGGGTCTACTTCGTGCGCGACGACAAGCTGGACTTCTACCTCAACCCGGGCCCGTCCCTGGTCGAGCCGGCCTTCGCGACGCCCACCGACCCGAACTACAGCAGGACCTGGTCGTTCTGCGAGTTCACCTTCAACCCGCAGCAGCTGTACGCGAACATCAGCTACGTCGACCTGGTGACGGCGCTGCCGATCGGGCTGACCCTCGAAGGCGACGCCACGCACACGGTGGCCCCGCTCCCCGACGGCGCGGTCCAGCGGATCGCCGACGACCTCACGTCCCAGGCGGCCTCCGACGGGCAGCCCTGGGACAAGCTGGTCACCCGCGGCCCGGACGGACAGGTCCTGCGGGTCGTCTCGCCGCAGAACCTGATGGCGCCGTTCTTCGACCGCCCCGCCGAGATGCCGTTCCGCGATCTGTTCACGGCGCAGATCGACGAGGTCTGGGAGAAGTACCGCTCCACCGACCTGCGGATCGATCTGCAGGGGGGCCGGGGCACGCTCGCCGGCCGGGTCAGCGGCGACACCCTGACGTTCGAGGGCGGCCACACGTTCGTCAAGCCGACCTCGAAGGACATCTTCACCTGCAACCACGGTCCCTTCACCAACAACCCCGGGGACTCCGACGACAAGAAGGCCCTGCTGGCCAGGATCGCGGCGGGCTTCAACCGGTCGATCATGCTCAGCCACCCCAGCCAGCCGAACGGCACGTCGGTCGCGGACTACTACAAGGGCGCGGTGACGAACCACTGGTCGCGCGTCGTCCACGCGAACTCCCCCATCGGCTATGCCTTCCCCTACGACGACGTACGCCCGGACGGCGAGCCGGACGTGTCGGGGGCGGCGCACGACGGCAACCCCCGCCGCTTCACGGTGAGCGTGGGTTCCTGACCCACCTCCCACGGCCCGCCTCCCACGACCCACCCCCCACGATCCGCCCCGTCGTCCGCCGTCGCGGCCGGCGGGGCGCGGCGTCGTCGCCCGTCGGCCCCGCGGGCATCCTCGGAGCCGGCCGGTCAGCGGCCCCTGCGTGAGAAGCGGGGCCGCTCGGTTGCGGCCGGCTCGATGCAGCGGGACTGGACGTGCTCATAGGCCATGGTGGTCTGCACGTCGGCGACCTCCCTGCGTTCGGTGAGGCGGTCGATGACGAAGGCGTACACGCCGTCGACGTCGGGGACGGCGATGTGCAGGAGGAAGTCGTGCGTGCCGGAGGTGACGAACAGGCCGATCACCTCCGGCAGCCGCGCGGCCCATTCCCGGAACCCCTCGATGACGGGGCGGGCCGGGGGCCGGATGCGCACCGAGATGAGCGCCTGGACCGGCCGGTTCGCCGCGTCGAGGTCCAGGGCGGCGTGGTAGCCGGTGATCACGCCTCGCTCGCGCAGCAGCCGTACCCGCTCGAGCGAGGTGGAGGGGGAGACCCCTGTCTTGGCGGCGAGCTCGCGGTTGGTCTGCCGTGCATCGTTCTGCAGCTCCCGCAGGAGGGCCAGGTCCAGCGCATCAAGTTCCATGGAATCGACCCTACGGTGCACGAAGTGCGGCCATCGCCCGCATCACCTGGGACTCTGCCTAGTGTCGGCGGCTATGGAGACACGAACGAACGGACCGACCCTCGGAGCGGGGCTCGTGCTCGGCGCGGCCGTGCTGTGGAGCACGGTCGGCCCCGCCCAGGTGCTGGCGTCCAGCACCATGGCGCCGGCGGCCTTGGGGGGCTGGCGGCTGCTCGTGGGCGGTCTGGTCCTGGCGGTGTTCACCGTCCGCCGGCACACCCTGCGGGCCCTGGCCACGGGCACGGTGGTGCGCCCCCTGCTGATCTGCGCCGTGTCCACGGGCGTCTTCCAGGCGGCCCTCATGTCCTCGGTGACGCGGACCGGGGCGGCCCTGGCCACGGTGGTCGCCCTGGGCGTCGCCCCCGCGGCGATCTGCCTGTGTTCCCGGTGGGTCACCGGGGAACGGATGACGGCCGTCTGGACGGCCGGTACCGCCGCGGCCGTCGTCGGCTGCGCCCTGTTGCTGACGCCGGGGAGCGAGGGGGTGGACGCGCTGGGCCTGTTCCTGGCCGTGGCCGCCGGTGTCTGTTACGGCCTGTACACCGTCTTCGCCAAGAAGCTGGCCGCCGTCGCTCCGGCTGCCCAGCTGCCCGGGCTCGCCGCGCTCTCCCTCCTCGCGGGAGCCCTCCCCCTGACGCCCTGGATGGTCAGCGGCGCCGCTCCCGCCCAGCCGGGCTCCACCTTCACCCTGATCGCCTGGCTGGGCGTGGCGACCACCGCCCTCGCCTACTGGCTGTTCACCACAGGCCTCACCAAGGTGCGCGCGACGACGGCCGGAACGCTCAGCCTCGCCGAGCCCCTGGCCGCCGCGCTGATCGGCGTGCTCCTGCTCCACGAGCACCTCTCTCCGGTGGCATGGGCCGGCGGTGCGCTGATCCTCGCCGGAATGATCACCATGTGCCTGCCGCCCCGGCTCCTCCCCGGCTCCGCACGCCGGTCCGAGGCCGCGCGTCCGGTTCACGCCGGGGCCGGCACCGGAACGCGTAACTCCGGCGACATCCCGGCCTATTGACTTCGCAACAACCGGAATGGAGAGTGCCGGGCACTGTACTTGTACATGCCATCGGACCCGGAGGCGCCCGTGTGCGACCTGCACGACCCCAGCGACCACGACCATGCGGTACACACGGGCGACGGGCTGAGCCGCCGCCGGATCATGCAGATGCTCGGGGCCGCCGGAATAGCCACCACGGCAATGGGCGCGACCGCCGATCCGGCGATGGCGGCGGCCTCGGACGAGGCCGCCGGCGAAGCGGTGGACGCCGCCTCCTACACCCCGCCCGAGGGGCTCGCCCAGGACTCGGCCGCCAAGCGGACGGCGCTCGGCTGGATCGAGCGGAACGCGTCCCGGATCAACGGGCTGAACGACGAGATCTGGGAGCACGCGGAGCTGAGCCTGCGGGAGTGGAACTCCTCCCTCGCCGAGGCCGACTTCCTGCGCAAGGCGGGCTTCGACGTCGAGTTCGGCACGGCCGGCTTCCCGACCGCCTTCACCGCCACGTACACCCGGGGCAAGGGCGGCCCCGTCATCGGTTTCAGCGGCGAGTACGACGCCCTTCCGGGCCTGTCCCAGAACAAGGGGGTGGGCGAGCACGATCCGAAGGAGTACGTCCACGACCCGTTCGCCCCGGGTTACGGGGCCGGGCACGGCTGCGGCCACTGCGCGCTCGGGACCGCTGCGGCCGCCGCCGCCGCGGCCGTCGCGGAGGCGTCCCGGCGCCACAAGCTCGATGTCACGGTGAAGTTCTTCGGCTCCACCGCCGAGGAGCAGCTGATCGGCAAGACGTACGCCGTCAGCCAGGGCGTCTACGACGGGCTCGACGCCTTCCTGGACTGGCACCCCTCCACCGGCAACGCCACCGGCTGGGGCACCTCGAACGCGATGACGGCCGTCACCTTCACCTTCCTCGGTGTCGCCGGCCACGGCGGCACCCCGCTCGGCAACAAGAGCGCGCTGGACGCGGCCGTGATGATGGCGACCATGTCGGAGTTCCTCCGCGAGGAGAGCATGGCCCCCTCGGCGCGGCTGCACTGGGTGATCAACAACGGCGGCGACATCCCCAATGTGACACCGGAGATCGCGGAGATCTCCTATTACGTCCGTGAGGGCAGCGTCGAGCGGGTCACCTCGCTGCTGGACAAGGTCATCGCCGTCTCGGAGGCGGCCGCGACCGCCAGCCGCACGTCGGTGCGGCACCGGATCACCTCGGCGTGCTGGAACCAGCTCCCCTCCAAGGCGTTCGCCGAGCTGATGTACGACAACATGCGGCAGATCGGCCCCCCGGTCTTCTCCCAGGACGCCCAGCGGCTCGCCAAGGAGCTCCAGTCCTCCCTGGGGCTGCCCGAGAGTGGCCTGCACGACAAGATCGG
Source organism: Streptomyces sp. NPDC088746 (assembly GCF_044751065.1). NCBI lineage: Bacteria > Bacillati > Actinomycetota > Actinomycetes > Kitasatosporales > Streptomycetaceae > Streptomyces > Streptomyces sp. NPDC088746. Next base: position 1,326,711 of record NZ_JBIVLA010000002.1, on the reverse strand, counting down.
TGAGCTGGCGCCGCCCAACCCCGTCTTCCTGGGCGGCGGTTCCACCGATGTGGCCGATATCAGCTGGCAGGTGCCGACCGTCTCCATGGGCGCGGCGGTGGCCCCCATCGGGTCGAAGATGCACACCTGGTCGACCGCCTCCTGCGCGGGATCGGCGCCCGCCCACGCGGCGATCAAGGCCGCCGCGGCCTATCTGGCGGCCACGGCTGTCGACCTCCTGGTGAAGCCGGAGCTGCTGCGGGGCGTCAAGGAGGAGTTCGAGAAGCGGACCGAGGGCCTGACCTGGAAGACCGCGCTGCCGGAGGGCTACGAGCCGCCGATGTACGAGCCGCCCGCCTGGTTCCTGAAGAAGACCGGCCAGAGCTGGCCGCCGGAGAACATCACCTGGCCGCCGCGCCGGATCGTCAGCAAGGAGAAGTTCGCCTCGCTCGGGCCGGCGCTGGAGCCGCAGACCTGATCCGGGCCGCCCGTACGCGGAGGTGCCCCCGTCCGGCCGGACGGGGGCACCTCCGCGTACGGGGCCGGGCCTGTGCACACGAGGTCAGCAGCCGCCGCAGTTGTAGTACGTCACGTCCCAGTGGTTGCCCTCGTCGGCGTAGACGTTGCCGGAGCCGGACTTGTACTGCGGGGCGCCGTCGCCGCGCAGGCCGATGTAACTGAACACGCCCTTCACGTAGTTGGTCAGGCAGGTGGTCTTGCTGAAGTCGAGCTTGTAGCCGTTCCAGTGCGAGTACGTGCCACTGGCGTGCCCCGTCTCGGTGCCCCCGGTGATGTTCAGGGCACAGCCCGTGGCGCTCTTCAGGGTCTGGGCGCCCTGGGCGCTGGTCAGGTTGAGCTGGTCGAAGGACGTGCAGGTGGAGACGTTCCGGTTGGAACAGCCGCCCGAGGACGACCAGGTGATCCCGGACGAGCTGAAGCGGGAGGTCGCCTGGGAGTGGGTCAGCTTGGTGACGGCGTGCGCCTCGGTGGCACCGCCGCCGAGGACACCGACGCCGGGCGCGAAGAGCGCACCGAGGACGAGGGCGAGAGCGGTGAGGGCCGAGCGGAGTCGGGGACGGGTCAGCATGGGAGATTCCTCCTGCTCATGACAATTACGGGGGCAGGGAGATAGTGCCCCAGCTCTACGCGCGTCCGCCAGGGGGCGACAGGGGTCACCGCCAGACCTTCCGCGACTTCCGGACCGGCCTGGACCCTTGATGTTGAACTTTGAACAAGATGGGTCTACAGTCAAACTCGTTGAAGGTTAAATCAACTCTTCGACGGTCACTCGTCTGAATCCGTCCCCCCGAGGAGGAGCCATGGCTCTGTTCAACCGCAAGAACAACGACGCCCCGACCGCCACCGCCACCCTCGCGGTGGACCCCGCGCTGGCCGCGCTGACCGGCACCTACACGATCGACCCGGCCCATAGCAGCATCGGCTTCACCGTGCGCCACGCCATGGTCACCAACGTGCGCGGCTCCTTCGGTGAGCACGAGGGCACCCTGGAGCTGGACGGCACCGACCCCTCCAGGTCCTCCGCCTCCATCGACGTCAAGATCTCCAGCGTCGACACCGGCATCGCAGACCGCGACGGCCACCTGGTCAGCGGCGACTTCTTCGACGCCGAGACCTTCCCCCTGATGACGTTCCGCTCCACCGGGGCCGAGCAGCTCGGCGGGGACACCTACCGCGTCACCGGCGACCTCACGATCAAGGACGTCACCCGCCCGCTCTCCATCGACCTGGAGTTCAACGGCTCCGCCACCGACCCCTTCGGCAACCAGCGCGTGGGCTTCGAGGGCAGCGCCGAGATTCTGCGCTCCGACTGGGGCCTGACCTACAACGCGGCGCTGGAGACCGGCGGGGTGCTGGTCGGCGACAAGGTCAAGCTGAACTTCGACATCTCCGCCATCAAGGCCGCCCCGCAGGCCTGACCCTCCCGACCCGAGCGCGCCCGCCGCCCTCCCCTTCCCGGGGAGGGCGGCGGGCGCCCGGCGTCAGCGGCCCGCGATACGGCGGACCTTCAGCGCGTTGTCCGTGCGGGTGGTCGGGTTGCCCTCGGGGTCGTTCTGGATCCGCTCGTGCTCCTCGCTGAGCAGCACCTCCCACTCCCCGTCCGGCAGTTCGAGCGAGGCGAGCACCTCGTCCGTCGTGGGCAGCTCCATGTCCGGGTGGTCGTGCTCCCACGAGGGGAAGCCGGCGTGCCCGACGATCAGGAGCACGCCTCCCGGCGCGACCGCCCTCGCCGCCCTGCGCAGGATCTCCTCGCGGGGCAGGTCGCCCATCGAGTGCAGGAACTGGGCGGAGACCAGGTCGTACTCCCCCTCGGGGAACGAGGCCCCCAGGTCGTGCCACTGCCAGTCGATCCGGTCGGCGACATCGGCCTCGGCCGCGTGGACCGCCGCCCGCTCCAGGGCCACCCGCGAGATGTCCGTGGCGGTGACCCGCCAGCCCCACCGGGCGAGCCAGACCGCGTCCGCGCCCTCGCCGCACCCCAGGTCGAGGGCGCGGCCGGGCTTCAGCTCCTCCACCTCACGGACGAGGGCGACGTTGGGGTTCCCGCTCCAGATCCGGTCACTTTCGCGGTACCGGTCGTCCCACATCTCGGCGTCGGTGCGGGTGCTGTCGGTGGTCATCGTGATGTCTCCTGAAGTCCGTGACGGCGGTCCCCGAGCACACGCTCGGTGACCTGGCGCTCGGCCTCGGCCGAGAAGGGCGCGCGTCGGGCGTCGACCGCGCGGCGGGTGTCCTCGGTGACGAGGTCCATGTTGATGGCCGAAGCCGCCTTCAGCCCGGCGGCGGCGGCTCCGACGACCTGCTCCATGAGGTTGGCGACGTTCCCGGCCACCCAGACCCCGGGCACATCGGTCGCCCCGGCCGGGTCGGCCGCGATGTACGTGCCGATGACCTGGCCGCCCATCTCCATCTCGGTGGGCCGCAGACCCAGGCTTTCCAGGACTTCCGAGCGGGCGGTGAAGCGGGGCTGTACGACGAGCGCCTCGCGCGGGATCAGCGTGCCTCCGGCCAGCCGCACACCGGTGAGCCGGCCGTCGGCCACCTCCACGGCGGCCACCTCGCCGTCCACCACCGAGATGCCCCGTGCGGCGAACTGCTCGTACTCCTCGTCGCTGAAGTCGGGCTGGTCGTTCCGGAACAGCGTCACGTCGTCGGTCCACTGCCGCCAGAGCAGCGCGTGGTGCACGGCCATGGGGCTGCTCGCCAGAATGCCGACCGGCCTGTCCCGCACCTCCCACCCATGGCAGTACGGGCAGTGCAGCACCTCGCTGCCCCAGCGCTCGGCCAGGCCCTCCACGGCCGGCAGCTCGTCGACTATCCCGGTGGTCACGAGCAGGCGACGGGCATGGACGGCGCTGCCGTCCTCCCGCAGGACGCGGAAGCCGTCGGACAGCCTCTCCGCCGAGACGACGCTGCCCTGGACGATCTCCGCCCCGTAGTCCGCCGCCTCGGCCCGGCCGATGGCCAGCAGCTCCAGGGGCGGGACGCCCTCCCGGCCCAGGTAGTTGTGCGCGTGGGAGGCGGGGGCGTTGCGCGGGCTACCCGCGTCGATCACAAGCACGGAACGCCGCGCCCTGGACAGGGCGAGGGCCCCGCTCAGCCCGGCGGCCCCACCGCCGATCACCACTACGTCGTACCGCTGGTTCGTCTCGCTCATGCGGAACACCTCCTGTTACGGAAGATGGTGCGCGCGCGGCGGCGATTCGACAAACCTGCTTGCCGAACCGGCAAACTCGCACCAGACGGTCTTCCCAGGGTCCCGCTCCCCGACCCCCCACGCATCGGCGAGCACCCCGACGAGCGTGAGGCCGCGTCCGTACTCGGCGAGGAGCCCGGCGCCCACCGGCTCTTCCACCCGACCCCCGCCGCTGTCGTGCACCTCGATCCGGAGCACGCTCCCCCAGGTGAGCTGCACCCGGAAGCCCCTCCCGGGCGGGACGCCGTGGACCAGCGCGTTGGTCGCCAGTTCGCTCACGCAGAGGAGTACGTCGTCGAGGTCCACCTCGCACGCCCAGTCGACCAGAGCCTCCCGGACGAACTGGCGCACGAGCGGCACCGACCTGCGCTCACGGCGGTAGAACGCCTCACGGAAGGAGGCGAGTTGCGTTGTCTCGTTCACGGGACGACTGTCACAGAACGTCACTACTGTGGGTCACCGCGTCAGGTCGTACACCGCGTTCGTACGAGCGCTGACGGATCCGGCGGTGCTCGCGTACGGGGAAAGGCACGTCATGCACTCGGTGAAGAGGAACAAGCGCGTCACGTCCTGGCACGTCATCGGCGCCCAGCTCGCCGCGTTCCGGCGCGCGGCCGGATACACACAGGCGTCACTGGCCGACCGGTGCTGTGTGGGCGAGGACACGATCGCCTCGATCGAGCAGGGCCGCCGGCCGCTCCAGGCGGACTTCGCGGCGCAGCAGGACGAACTGCTCGACACGAAGGGGGCGTTGGCGGTCGCGGTGGCGAAGGTGCCGCAGAAGGAGCGGTTTCCGGCGTTCGTGCAGGACTTCGTGGAGTACGAACAGGAGGCGGTGACGCTGCTGTCGTACGAGAACCAGGTTGTGCCAGGGCTTCTCCAGACCGAGGACTACGCCCGCGCGGTCTTCGCCAGCCTCTACCCTCCCCTGGAGGACAGTGGGCTGGAGGAACGCATCGCGGCGCGTCTCGACCGGCAGCGTGTGTTTGACCGCAAGCCCCGGCCGGTGGCCAACTTCCTGATCGAGGAGTCCATTCTGCGGCGGCCCCTCGGTGGTCGCTCCGTCCTGCGCGGGCAGATCCTGCATCTGCGACGCTGCGCCGAACTGCCCTTCCTGGGGCTCCAGATCATGCCCACCGACCGGCAGACGCACGCCGCACTCGACGGGCCGATGGTGCTGCTGGAAACCCCCGATCAAGACCATCTGGCCTACGTGGAGGCCCAGCTGACCAACGTGCTCCATGATGACCCGGATGACGTCAGCGTCCTCCAGCAGAAATATGGGATGCTGCGTTCGCAGGCGTTTTCCCCCGAAGAAAGCATGCGCCTACTGGACGACCTGGTTGGAGAGTCATGACTCGCGCAGCGCACAGCACGGATCTCTCGTGGTTCAAGTCCAGCTACAGCAGCGACCAGGGCGGCGAGTGCCTCGAAGTCGCCTACGACTGGCGCAAGTCGAGCTACAGCGCCAGCGGCAACTGCGTAGAGGTCGCCGCCCACCCCGCCGCCGTGCACATCCGCGACTCCAAGGTCACCGACGGCCCGGTCCTGACCGTGCCCCCGGCCGCCTGGGCCGTGTTCGTCACCTCCGCCGCCTGACAGCGCGCGCCTACTGGACGACCTGCTTGGAGAGTCATGACTCGCGCAGCACACGGCATGGATCTCTCGTGGTTCAAGTCCAGCTACAGCAGCGACCAGGGCGGCGCCTGCGTAGAGGTCGCCGCGCACCCCTCCGCCGTGCACATCCGCGACTCCAAGGTCACCGACGGCCCGGTCCTGACCGTGCCCCCGGCCGCCTGGGCCGCGTTCGTCACCTCCGCCGCCTGACAGCGCGCAGGTGACCGGCCCGCCGTGCCATGCCGGCGGCCGTGGAGCTCATGGGTGCCCCGTGCAGTCGGCCGACACCGTGCACGGCACATCGTCCTGGGCCTGATCGCCCCGTCTTCCCAGCTCGTCGCCATGACGGAGCCGTTGCCTCCACACCACTCCTCACCGAAGCCTGCCGGATGTCTGTACGCGCATCGGCACAGCGTGTACGGTCTCGGCCCGATGGACCTTGGGAGCGCTCCCACCCCCCACTGTTTCCGCTTCGCACGAGGAGGAACGCTATGAAACGCCTACTCGCCTTACTGGCGACCTGCGCGACAGTCCTGGGCCTCACAGCAGCACTCGCCCCCCAGGAGGCGGCTGCCGCCACCGGCTGCAAGGTCGAGTACACCGTCGCCAGCCAGTGGCAGGGCGGCTTCCAGGCCGGAGTGAAGGTCACCAACCTGGGCGCCCCCACCAACGGATGGACGCTCGCCTTCGCGATGCCGGACTCCGGCCAGAAGGTCGCCCAGGGCTGGAACGCCACCTGGTCGCAGTCCGGCTCCGCGGTCACCGCCGTCGGTGTCGACTGGAACCGCACGCTGGCCACCGGCGCGACGGCCGACCTGGGATTCTCGGGCACCTTCACGGGCGCCAACCCGAAGCCCACCGCGTTCACGCTCAACCGTGTCGCCTGCACGGGCTCCCTCGAAGAGCCCCCGCCCGGACCGGACCCGGACGTCGACGGCACTCCCGTGGACGTCAACGGTCAGCTCCACGTCTGCGGCGTGAACCTGTGCAACCAGTACGACCGCCCCGTCCAGCTGCGGGGCATGAGCACGCACGGCATCCAGTGGTTCGACGCCTGCTACAACGCCGCGTCGCTGGACGCGCTCGCGAACGACTGGAAGTCGGACCTGCTGCGCATCTCGATGTACGTACAGGAGGACGGTTACGAGACCGACCCGGCGGGGTTCACGGCACGGGTGAACGAGCTCGTCGACATGGCCGAGGCCCGCGGCATGTACGCCTTGATCGATTTCCACACCCTCACGCCGGGTGACCCGAACTACAACCTCGACCGCGCGAAGACGTTCTTCGCGTCCGTCGCCGCCCGCAACGCCGGCAAGAAGAACGTGATCTACGAGATCACCAACGAGCCCAACGGTGTGAGCTGGTCGGGCATCAAGAGCTACGCGGAGCAGGTCATCCCGGTGGTCCGTGCCGCCGACCCGGACGCGGTCGTCATCGTGGGCACCCGCGGCTGGTCCTCGCTCGGGGTCTCGGACGGCTCCAACGAGAGCGAGGTCGTCAACAACCCCGTCAACGCGGCCAACATCATGTACGCGTTCCACTTCTACGCCGCGAGTCACAAGGACTCCTACCGCTCCGCGCTGAGCCGGGCGGCCTCCCGGCTCCCGCTGTTCGTCACCGAGTTCGGCACCGTGAGCGCCACCGGCGGCGGAGCCATGGACCAGGCGAGCACCACGGCCTGGCTGGACCTGCTCGATCAGCTGAAGATCAGCTACGCGAACTGGACCTATTCCGACGCCCCCGAGAGCAGCGCGGCGTTCCGGCCCGGCACCTGCGGCGGCGGTGACTACAGCAGCAACGGCGTGCTGAACGATTCCGGGGCGCTGCTGAAGAACCGGATCAGCACCCCCGACAGCTTCCCCACCAGCTGACCTGCGGCGGCGGGGGGCCACCCCCGCCGCCCCTTTCCGCACCACCTCACCCCCTGCCTCGGAGGCACACGTGCGCATCGTCCCCCCACGATTACCGCGCCGGCCACGGACGGCGGTCCTCATGGCCGTCGCCCTGCTGGCGTCCGGCTTCACCGCGACGTCCGCGAGCGGCGCGGAGTCCACCACGCCCCCGCCGTCCGCCGCCGACTGCGGCAGCGCGGTGATCTGCTCGGACTTCGAGGACCAGAGCGGTCCCACGCCGTCCGGCGCCTGGCAGTTCACCGCACCGGACTGCCAGGGCACCGGCACGGCCGTCGTCGACACCGCCGTCGCGCACAGCGGCAGCAGATCGCTGCGGATCGACGGCCGGGCCGGTTACTGCAACCACGCTTTCGTCGCCTCCACCGCGGACCTGTCCTCGGCCGGCCCGGTGATGTACGTACGTATGTGGATGAGGCACACCACGGCGCTCCCCTCCGCCCACGTCACGTTCGTCTCCATGCCCGACGCCTCCCAGGCCGGACGGAGCCTGCGCGTCGGGGGCCAGAACGGCGCCCTTCAGTGGAACCGGGAGAGCGACGACGCCACCCTGCCGGCACAGAGCCCGGTCGGAGTGGCGCTGAGCAGGCCACTGTCGACGGACAGTTGGCAGTGCCTGCGCTTCGCGATCGACACGACGGCTCCGGGTCTCGACACCTGGCTCGGTGACGAACTCGTGCCGGGCCTGCACGCCGACGGTGTCCCCACCCAGGACATCGACCAGCAGTGGCTCTCCCGCACCACCCCTCCCCGGCCCACGGCCCTGCGGCTGGGCTGGGAGAGCTACGGGACGGGTGACGACACTCTGTGGTTCGACGACGTGGCCGTCGACTCCAAGCCCGTCGCCTGCTGACGGTCCGCCGGAGCGCCGGGGGAAGCGCCTGCCCCGGTGCTCCGGCGCGTGCCGCTCAAGCAGGCGCCTCCACCGGCAGTCCGGCCTCGCGTGCGGCGTCGGCGAGCCTCTTGTCGTACGTGAGGAACTCCGTGAGCCGGGACCGCGCGCGAAGGGCCGTCGCCAGGTGGATGGCGTCAAGGCTGCGTACCGTAGCCGGCTTCACCGTCTGCGCCAGAATCCTCACACCGGCGTCGATGTCCATCATGTCGATCAGGTCGAGAACCGTATGCAGCCGGGCAACGGCCGCGGGTGCGTGGCGAGCCAGCGCGCGGGCCGTTTCGATCTCGGTCAGGACAGAGCTCGTCCACCCGGTGTCCACCCGCTCATCGAGCCATGCCCGCAGTGCGTGCGACTCCGTTTCGGCGTGGACGAGCTTCACGACGGCTGCCGAGTCCAGGTAGATCACCGGTTCTCGCCTTCGCGATCACGAGAGATCTCGGCCCCCACGTCGATGCCGTCGGGTTCCCCGAGCGGCATACGCAGCGCGGCTCGCCGCATCGCGGCTGCGCGCTCCTTGCGCCGGGCCGCTTCCAGCACCGCCTGCCTTATGACCGCCGACCGGGAATCGCCGTCGGATGTGAGGACGTCAAGGGCGCGTTCGGTCTCCGGGTCGGTGCGAATCGTCACGGTGTCAGCCACGATCCGAGCGTAAGACGATCTGTCTTACGTCGCAATCGCCACGCAGCGGTATCGGGTGGCACCCCGCCCGCCGGACGGCGATGCAGTCGCGCGGTCAGGAGAGGGCCCGGTCGGTGAGGTCCAGGGTCAGATGGTTCCGCCAGTCGTTGGTGAAGACGGCGGTCGGCCCTTCGTAGCGCACGCTCACGAACGGGTTGGACGCCCACATCGCGGCGACCCAACGCAAGGAGCGGTCGGCGTCCAGGCGGGCGAGGTAGCCGATGTTGCCCATCCCGCTGCCGCCCCCGGTCATCCAGCCCGACCCGTCGGGCAGCGGGCTCTCGAAGCACGGGTCCGCCTCGGTGGTGCCGTTCTCCCCGATGGCCTCGGCCACGCCGAGCGGACCTCCGAGCCGGAAGGGGACGGGCTGCCCGGCTTCCGGGTGGTAGGCCCCGGGCCCGTCCACGAACAGCTCCAGGGCGGTGTCGTCCGCCCGGTACAGCCCGTCGTGGAACGGAAACTCTCCGCCCGCCCAGAGCCGCTGAACCAAGCCCATCCCCACTCCCATCTCCTCTCCCGCCCCGACGCGGCGACGCCCTGGGCGGGCGTTCAGGCGACGGTGCGGCGATAGACCTGCCGTGAACCGCCTTCCGGGCCGGGTTCGGCCGCCTCGGCCGGTGAGAAACCGAGACGTTCGTAGAAGACGCGCGCCCCGCTGTCCACGGCGCCCGGGTGGTCGGCCCCGAAGGTGACCACCTCGACGGTGCCCGGGCCCCGCACGTACCTGCGCAAGGCGTCCGCCATCAGCGCCCGCCCGGCACCTGTCCCGCGCGCCTTCTCGGTCACGACGAGCCAGTGCACATGATGAACCGGAGCCCCCGCCCCGAACAGCAGGCCTCCGACGGTCTCCCCGTCCGACGAGACGGCGACGAGCGCCGCGGACCGGCGGATGTGGTCCTCCACCGCACGGTGGAAGCCGGGCTCCTCCACCATCGGCCCGAACCAGTCCTCGACCTGGGCCGCAAGGGCGATGAAGCCGGCCAGGTCCTCTTCCCGCGCACGTCTGACGATCACTCAAGAAGTCTGGCAGACGAACTCGTACGGTCATATGGGAATCGGCGGCCGCTTCGTCGTCATGGTGGCTAAAGTCCCTCCATGGCCACTACACCCGCTTCCCCCGCACTGCCTTCCCTGACCGTGCGCAGCCGTGCCGGCTCCTTCTCGCTGGAGAGGCGATCGATCCTCCTGGAACAGGGCGGCGTCCGAAGACGCATACCGCTGGAGGCCGTTGAGGAGGTCTGCCTCGAAAGCCGGCGCGGGTCCGGCGTGCGGGTCGTCCTGACGGCTCCCGCGGGGGCGTCCGGCACGGTCTTCCGGGTGGGCTGCCGTAACCGGGCGTCGGCCACGGCCTTCGTGGACGCGGCGAACCGGGCGCTGCCCGTCCGGGACGCCGACGCACCGCGCGAGGACGGCGCGGCGCAGGTCGTCGTGCTCCCCCCGCTCGCGGGCAAGGACAGGAGAACGGCCCGCGACCGGCTCCTGATCGCCGCCGCGCTGTCGCCCGTGGCCCTCTACGTGGCGGGCCTGGTCGTCCTGATCGCGCACGGGGACATCTTCGGCGTGGTCTTCTGGCTCCTCGGTCTCAAGCCTCTCGCCTTCGGCCTGCTGCTCTACGGCCTCTCGGCCAAGAACCTGTACGACCGGTGGCTTCTGCGCCGTCGCGGCATCTCCGTGCTGGCGACCTTCGACCATGACCAGGGCAAGAAGCAGATCTACGGCTTCGTCGACGCGGAGGGCGTGAAACGGTTCTGCGAGCCCGACACCGCCGCGGAACCCGTCCGCGGCGCGCCCCGGCAGGTCACCGTCCTGTACGACCCTCGGCATGTCGAACGGGTCAAGGCCGTCCTCCCCCTGCGGACCTGGGTGCTCAGGACGATCGGCGTCGCCTTCGGCGGCACGTCACTGCTGGTCCTCGGGTTCTTCCTGGTCCCGTACCAGCTGATCGAGCTGCTGTCCCGCTGAGCCACGGTCGTGTGACCGCCCCCTGCCATGGGACGGCCTCGCGCAGGGCACACGAGCAGGCATGGACATCACGGCTTTCCCGCATCGATCGCGATGGGCCGCACTGCTGGCGGCCGTCCCCCTCCTGGCGGCGTGCGGCGGGGACCCCGGCGCACGGCTCGACGGAGCTCCCCCCTCCCTGGGCCGGGAATCGCGGCTGGTGATCACGACCGACAACGGGGTCCGTCTGCGGCCGGCCGATGACGACCGGGCGGTCACCGAGGCCCGGATCGACAGCCGTTGGTCCCACCGCGACGACACCTGGGTCCTCGATCTGTCCTGCCCCGGGCACGAGGAGGACAGGGCGTGCCCCCGCATGCCGGCGGTCGGCATCCCCGCCGGCGTACCGGTCACGGTCACCGCCAGGAACGCGGGCATCGACGTGGCCGGCGTCGCGACGGCACTGGACCTGACCACCGTCAACGGGGACGTGACGGTCGCCCGGTCCGGCCTCGGTGACGCCACCGTCCGGCTGGCCACCCGCAACGGCTCCGTGCGTGCCGGGACCCTGAGTTCGGCGCGCCTGCACGCCGAGACCGTCAACGGGGACGTGACGCTCGGCAGCACCACTGCACCGTCCCGTCTCGAGGCCGCCACGACCAACGGCTCGGTACGGGTGGCACTGCCCCACGACGCGCCCGCGTACGCGGTCGACGCGACGACGCGGAACGGCCGGGCCTCCGTGGCCTTCCCCTCCGCCACGGAGGGGCACGGGCACGACATGACCCTGGCCACCGTCAACGGCGACGTCACCGCCACGCGCGGCTGAGAGCCGTCAGGGGTGTTCGCCAGGGCCCTCGGCGTGCGGGGCGAGGCGGGTGGGCGAGAGGGCGGTGTCCTCCTCGCCCGGTTCCAGCAGGGTCGCGGCCGGGCCCACGACGAGGGGGTCCGGCTTGCCGACGGCCTCGTCGCTCTTCGCCGTGTAGTCGACACGGGCGAGCAGGCTGCGCATCGCTTCGAGACGGGCCCGGCGCTTGTCGTTGCTCTTCACGACGGTCCAGGGCGCGTGCTCGGTGTCGGTGGCGCGGAACATGTCGACCTTGGCCGTGGTGTAGTCGTCCCAGCGGTCGAGGGAGTCGATGTCCGTGGGCGAGAGCTTCCACTGCCGGACGGGGTCGACCTGGCGGATGGCGAAGCGCGTGCGCTGCTCGGCCCGGGAGACGGAGAACCAGAGCTTGACCACGATGATGCCGTCGTCGACGAGCATCTTCTCGAAGTCCGGGCACTGCCTGAGGAAGAGCTCGTACTCGGGCGGGGTGCAGAAGCCCATGACGCGTTCGACTCCGGCCCGGTTGTACCAGGACCGGTCGAAGAAGACGATCTCGCCGGGCGCCGGCAGGTGGGCCGCGTAACGCTGGAAGTACCACTGCCCGCGCTCGCGGTCCGTGGGCTTGTCCAGGGCGACGATGCGCGCGCCACGCGGGTTGAGGCGCTCGGTGAACCGCTGGATGGTGCCGCCCTTGCCGGCCGCGTCCCGCCCCTCGCAGACCACGACGACCCGTGCGCCGGTGTCCTTGGTCCACCGCTGGAGCTTGAGCATCTCGATCTGCAGGATGCGCTTGATCCGCTCGTACTCCTTGCGGCGGATCTTGCGGTCGTACGGGTAGTTCTCGCGCCAGGTCCTGATCGGCCGGCCTGCCTCGTCGAGCAGGATCGGCTGCTCGGGCCTGCTGGTGTCGACGGTCAAGCCGTCCAGCAGCTGCTTCTCCACACGGTCACGGTCCACCTGATCAAGCCTGTCACCCGTTCGGGCCCCGCGCCACCAGATGGCACGTGGCGCGGGGCCCGGGCGGTGCGGCCCCGGCACGGGCGCGGCCGCGCGCGTCAGTAGGGTTTTCCTCACAGTGCCAGGTCAGCGATCCGCTGCTGTGCCCCCGCGAGGTACGGAGAATCCCTTGTCGAACGCCGCGCCCGCGCCCGTGGCCGCCACCACCGACGCCCCCTCCCCCGGCGGTGACCCGCTGGCCGGGGCGGTGCCCCTGAGGTCGGCGGAGCAGCTGCGGGAAATCCTCGGCACGCCGTGGCCGCTGGTCATCGACAAGGTCCACGATGAGCTCACCGAGGCCGACCTGGACCTCCTGGCCCGCGCGCCGTTCTGCGCCGTCTCGACGTCGGACGCCGAAGGCAACTGCGACACCTCCCCGCGCGGCGGCGCACCGGGCTTCACCCGGGTCCTGGACGCGCGGACGCTGGCCCTGCCCGACCTGCCGGGCAACCGCCGTGGCGACAGCTTCCACAACATCCTGTCCAACCCGCACGTCGGCCTGCTCTACCTGATACCCGGCGCGATGACCGTCCTGCGGATCAACGGTCGCGCCCGCATCCTCACGGACGCGCCCTTCTTCGACGGGATGACGGTGAAGGGCCGGCGCCCCGACCTGGCCCTGGTCGTGGAGATCGACGAGATCTATCTGCACTGCGCGGCGTCGCTCAAGCGCTCGGGCATGTGGGCGCCGGAGAGCTGGGAGGGCGCGGCTGGGAAGGCCTGAAGCGCCTGGAATCTAGAACCCGCCGCCGTCGAACCCGCCACCGCCGCCTCCGAAACCGCCGCCGTCGCCGAAGCCGCCGCCGCCGAAGCCGGACGAGTCGAAGTCGGAGCCGGAGACGTCGCCACCGCCCCAGTCACCGCCCCCGCCGCCTCCGCCGAAGTCACCGCCGCCGTACTCGGCCGCGTACGCCGGGGTGGAGAGCATCGAGCCGAGCATGGTGCCGACCAGCAGGCCCGGGAGCAGGCCGCCGCCGAAGTAGCCGCCGGCCCAGGGGCCGTAGGCAGGACCCGCCTCCCAGTAGGGGCGCCGTCGGCCGTCGCCCACGTCCACCGTGCGGCTCATGGGGTCCTCTCCGTCGCGCAGCCGCACCTCGTCGGCGCCGCAGACCGGGACCTCGCGGGCCGCTCCGCCGGACGGCGTCCACAGGGCGTCCGCGACGGAGGGCCCGTGGCGCGGGTCGAAGAAGCAGGGCGGGCGGCGGGCCGGGAGGGCCCGGCCCTTGCGCCGGGCCTCCAGGACGGCGAGCGAGAAACGGCCGTCCTCCAGGGCCTGGGTCACCCCTCGTACGTCGGAGGGGTGCTGTGCGTCGCCCATGCGGGACTTGGCGTCCTCGTAGGAGTCGAGCGCGCGCTCGTAGTCGATGCGCATCGCGTCGTTCGCGCCCTTCTCGGCGGGATGGAAGTCCAGCCGGTCAAGGGTCTCGCCGTACGCCGTGATGTCCTCGTCCACGACGATCCGGAGCTTCTCCAGGGCGGCCCGCTCTTCCTCCTCCTTGCGCTTCCTGTTGCGGCGGACGACCGCGAACGCGGTGCCTCCGCCGACCAGGACCACGCCGCCGAGGACGATCAGACCGGCCACCGGGGCCCCGTTCCGAGCACCGTCACCGGCACCGCCGCCGGACCAGGAGGCCGGGGCGCTGCCCTTGGCCTCGTCGACGGCACGGTCGACGAAGGCGTTGAGCTGGGTCGCGGCGTCGGTGCCCGTGCCGGGTGCCTTCACGGCGGTGGTGAGGTTCTCGACGGCCCGGGTCGGCATCACCTGCGGGTCGGCGCCCGCGTCGAAGCCGTCGCCGAGACGGACCGCGTAGACGCCGGTGACTCCGGTGTCGGTGCGCAGGTTCTGCAGGAGGTTCTCGGGCGGGTACTCGGACGTCGCGGGCAGCACGGCCACGAAGACCGGCTTGTCGGCGTCCTCGATCTTCTTCTCCAGGGCGGCCTCCTGGGTCGCCGAGAGCTGGCCGGACGCCGCCGGGTCGACGTAGACGGGGTCCTCGCGCAGGGCGGTGGCCACATCGTCGATCGTCGAGGGGGCGGCGGCCTGGGCAGCGGGGATCATCGCCAGCACGGCCGCCGAAACGATCAGCAGCAGGCAGGCCCACAGAGGAGCGAACAGCCTTTTCCGCATACTCCGAAAGTAACCCGAACGGGCGAATAATGCGTCGCCCGCCCGGGTCCCTTCCATGCTGTTACACGGCGCGGTACGCCGCGCGCAGCTTCGCCACCGCCCCGGTGAGGTCTCCGGTGAGCAGCAGGTGGTCGGCCTCGGCGAACGGCTTGGACACCGCCGCGGTCAGCTTCCCGCCGGTCTTCTGCTGGACCAGGAGTCTCGCCCGGTCCACGATCTCCTTGCCCGCCGCCGTCTTCCCGAGGCCCGCCCGCTCGGCGAGCCCTGCGGCGACGGCGAGGCCGGTGAGGGTGGCCTCTCCGCCCTGGGGGGCCTTCCGCAGGGTGGTCAGTCCCCAGCCGTACGGGAACTGCGGGTCGTACGCCGTGTCGCCGACGTTGACCGGCAGCTGCGACTCGGACTTCGGCCAGGTCACCGGGAGCTGCCCGGTGAAGGCCCGCTTGCCGTAGAGGACGTCGGCGACCCCGTCGCCCTCGGTGCCCGGCAGCCAGGAGGCGACCAGGGCGTCGACGGAGCCGAGCCGGTCGCCGATGAGCTGGGGGCGGCCCGAGACGACGAGGACCGCGCACTTCATGGCGGCGCAGACCGTGTCGACGGCCTTCTTGTCGGCGTCGGTGAGCTCCAGGTCGTGGCCGTTGCCGACGTCCCCGATGCCTTCGGCGTACGGCTTCTCACCGACCACCACGACTCCGACGTCGTATCCCTCGGTCGGGGCGGAGGCGTCCTGCGAGAAGGTGGCCGAGGAGGTGTTCTTCTCGATGCCCTTCAGGATCGTCGTGCCCGGGGTGGTGGCACCGGAGGCGCCCTGCCAGCTGATGGTCCAGCCACCGGCCTGGTTGCCGAGGTCGTCGGCGTTGGACCCGGCGACGTAGACCTTCTGGGACGCCTTGAGCGGCAGCACGGCGCCGTCGTTCTTCAGCAGGACCTGGGACTTGGCGGCCGCCTCGCGGGCGACCGCGCGGTGCCCGGCCGAGCCGACCTCGTCCAGGTTCGACGTGTCGGCGTACGGCTTCTCGAAGAGGCCCAGGCGGAACTTCTGGGTCAGGATCCGGGAGACGGCGTCGTCGATCCGGGCCTGGGTGATCCGGCCGGCGGTGACCTCGTCCTGGAGGGTCTTCGTGAAGTCCTGGTACGCGGTCGGGACCATGATCATGTCCAGGCCGGCGTTGACCGAGGTGCGCACGTCGCTCGCGTAGTCGCCCGGGATCTGGTCGATGGCCTGCCAGTCGCTGATGACGAAGCCCTCGAAGCCCATCCGGTCCTTGAGCACGCCGTTGATCATCTCGGCGTTGGCGTGCATCTTCACGGGGCCCGCGTCGTCACCGAGGACGTCGAGCGAGGAGTACGACGGCATGACCGTGCCGACGCCCCGCTTCACGGACTCGGCGAACGGCGCGAGGTGGACGGCTTCGAGCTCCTGGCGGGTGACCTTCGTGACGCCCTGGTCGATGGTGTACGACCCGGTGGTGGAGGAGCCGAACTCCGTGCCGCCGTCGCCGACGAAGTGCTTGGCGCTGGCCAGCACCTTGTCGTTGCGGTCGAGGTCCTTCCCCGACGGGCTGCCCTGCATGCCGGTGATGACCGTCTCCATGGCCTCAACCAGCGCCGGGTCCTCGCCGTACGCCTCGTAGGAACGGCCCCAGCGCTCGTCGCGGGTGACGCAGACGCAGGGGGCGAAGTCCCACGGGATGCCGGTGGCGCGGACCTCGTTCGCCGTGACGGCGCCGGTCCTCTCCGCGAGCTTCGGGTCGCGGCCCGCCCCGATGCCGATGTTGTGCGGCATGATCGTCGAGCCGATCACGTTGTTGTGGCCGTGCACCGCGTCCACCCCGTAGATCAGCGGGATCTGGAAGCGGGTTGCCTGCGCGCGCAGCTGGTAGGCGTCGGTCATCTTCGCCCAGGCCTCGGGCGTGTTCGGCGTGGGTACGGAGCCGCCGCCGGAGAGCAGCGAGCCGAGGTCGTACGTGGCGATGTCGCCCTGCGACCTCAGCGCGTTGCGCTCGGCCTGAGTCATCTGGCCGGCCTTCTCGGCCGGGGACATCCGCGACAGCAGGTCGGCGACGCGCTTCTTCACCGGGAGCTTCGCGTTCTGGTACGGCAGCCCGTGGGCGTCGATGACGACCTGGGGGTTCTCCTTGGGCGCCTTGGCCCCGGTGACGGTGAGTTCGAGCGGGATCGTCTCCGCGGACTCGGCGTCCTTGTCCTTGGCGGTGGCCACGGAGACGGTGTGGGTGGTGCCTGAGGCGGTGCCGGCCGGGAAGGTGTGCGTACCGGTGACCGGGGTGTAGTCCTTGCCGGACCCGGCGCTGCCGCCCTTGGTCGTGTAGGCGACGGTGACGGGCTCCTCGGTGGGGACGGAGCCGGTCGTGGCGACGGAGATCCTGATGTCCGCCGTGCCGCCCTCCTTGACCGGGTGCACGGCGGAGTCGACGACGACGCTCGCCTTCAGGGCCGGGTCGGCCTTGCCGTACAACTCGACGGCGTCCATGGCGAAGGAGCCGGGGGCGCCGGTCGGGAGGGTGAGGGCGTAGCCCCACATCTCGTTCAGGCCGAGGACCTGGTCGATGCCGCCGACGGGCTGGTAGTCGGCCCGGTAGACGAAGTCCGCGAAGGGGATCTCGACCTGGTGCCAGCCCTCCCAGTCGTCGGTGAAGGAGGTGGTCCACAGCTCGGAGGCGCCGCCGTTGGCTCCGCCGTCCTTGATCTCGAAGTTGATCCGCTTGCCCGAACCGGGCGGCAGCGGCGCGGTGTTCTGGCCGTACCACCAGAAGCGGATGCCCTTGTGGGCGGTCCAGTCCTTCGGGGGCTGGTCGACGGCGAACTCGTGGCTGAGCCCGCCGTAGGCGCTGATGTCGTAGGTGCCCTGGAGGACCTTGGCCCCCTCGGGGGCGTCGGCGCGCTCCTTCAGCTCCAGCGCGGGATGGTCGTCGGTGTCGCCGCCCCAGGTGAAGAGGGAGTCGGCGGGCGGACTGCCGAGCGGGACCTCGCCCTCGAAGCGGTCGACGAGGACGGGTGCGGGATCCTCCGCGTCGGCCGCCGCGCTGGGGACGGCCCCGGCGAGCAGTGACGCGAGGACGGTGGCCGCGGCGAGCGCGGCCGTGGCCGGTCTCGCCCGGCGGCGGGTGCGGGCGTGCGGTGGACGGGGCATGTGCGGCTCTTCTCTGGTCCGGTGGTTGTTCGGCACGGGAGGATCAGTCGGTGGGGGCGTTCCGGGTGAGGTGGATCGTGTCGCGGTACCACTTGGCGCTGTCCTTGAGCGTCCGCAGCTGCGTGTCGTAGTCGACGCGGACGATGCCGAACCGCTTGTCGTAGCCGTAGGCCCACTCGAAGTTGTCCATCAGCGACCAGGCGAAGTAGCCCCGGACGTCGGCGCCCTGGCGACGGGCCTCGGACACGGCGGCGATGTGGTCGGCGAGATAGGCGGTGCGGTCGGTGTCGGGCACGGAGCCGTCGGCGGCGACGGTGTCGTCGAAGGCGGCCCCGTTCTCCGTGATGACGGTCGGCAGCGCGTAGTCGCGCTGGAGCCGCAGCAGCAGGTCGGTGAGCTCGGTAGGGGTGATCTCCCAGTCCATGGCGGTGCGCGGCAGGTCCCGCTCCACCCCGCGGACGACGGGGAGGCCGTCGGCGTCGGTCGGCGAACCGTCCTCGGTCACCCCGGAGAACAGGGCGCCGCGGTAGAAGTTGACGCCGAGGATGTCGAGGGGCGTCGCGATGGCGGCCAGGTCGCCGTCCTGGACGGGCAGTTCGATGCCCTGGGCCGCGAGGTCCTCGACGACGTCCTGCGGGTAGCGGCCGTGCACGATCGGGTCGAGGTACAGGCGCGTGCCCATGCCGTCGGCGCGGCGGCATGCCTCGCGGTCGGCCTCGCTGTCGGTCTCCGGGGTGGCGGTGCCGAGGTTGAGGGTGATGCCGAGTTCGAGCGGGCTGCTGCCCGCCGCCTCGCGCATCTGCCGGGCGGCGAGGCCGTGCCCCAGCAGTAGGTGGTGGACGGCGCTCATGGCGTCGCCCATGTCGGTACGGCCGGGGGCGTGGGCTCCGTAGGCGTATCCGAGCATCGCCGAGCACCACGGCTCGTTCAGGGTCGTCCAGTGCTCGACCCGGTCCCCGAGCGCCTCGTAGGCGAGCATGGCGTACTCCGCGAAGCGCAGGGCGGTGTCGCGGGCCGGCCAGCCGCCGGCGTCCTCCAGCTCCTGCGGCAGGTCCCAGTGGTAGAGGGTGATCCAGGGGGTGATGTCCCGGCCCTGGAGCTCGTCGACCAGCCGCTTGTAGAAGTCGAGGCCCTTGGCGTTGGCGGGGCCGCGGCCTCCCGGCTGGATGCGCGGCCAGGCCAGCGAGAAGCGGTACGTGTCGACCCCGAGCCCCGCGATCAGCTCCACGTCCTCGGGCATCCGGTGGTAGTGGTCGCAGGCCACGTCGCCGTGCTCCGCGTTGTGCACGGCGCCCGGCACACGGCAGAAGGTGTCCCAGATCGACGGGGTGCGGCCGTCCTCCGAGGCCGCACCCTCGATCTGGTACGAGGAGGTGGCCACGCCCCAGCGGAAGTCGGCAGGGAGTCCCTGGACGGCGGCGGGCTGCAGGCTGCTGCGAGGCGTGACGAGATTCATGGGTCTCCGGACTCCGGTTCTGCTGTGGGGTGGTGGGCGGCGGTGCGGTCGGTCAGTGGTGCAGCCAGCAGGCGACCTCGCGGTCCTGGCCGGCGTCCGGCGGGGCGAGCGCCGGGACCCGCTCGGCACACGGCTCGAAGGCCTTGCCGCAGCGGGGGTGGAAGGCGCAGCCGGTGGGCATCGCGGAGAGGTGCGGGGGCGATCCGGGGATGCCGGTGAGCTCGCGGCGGGGGCCGTGCAGCGCGGGGAAGGAGTGCAGCAGGCCGTCGCTGTAGGGGTGGCGGGGGTCGCGGTAGATCTCGGCCGCGCCGGCCTGCTCCACGATCCGGCCGCCGTACATGATCGCGATGCGGTCGGAGAACTCGATCAGCAGCGAGATGTCGTGGGTGATGAACACGACGGAGAAGGAGAGGCGCTCCCGCAGCTCCACCAGCTTGCGCAGGATCTGCCGCTGCATCACCACGTCGAGCGCGGTGGTGGGCTCGTCCATGATGACGATCTCGGGTTCCAGTGCGAGCGCCATCGCGATCATCACGCGCTGGCGCATGCCGCCGGAGAGCTGGTGCGGGTAGGCGGCCAGCCGGTCGGCGGAGATCCCGACGAGGGTGAGCAGCTCCTCGGCGCGGGCGGTGCGCTCGGCGGCCCGCATGCCGGGGCGGTGCGCGGTGAGTACGTCGGTGAGCTGGCTGTGGACGGTGTGCACGGGGTTCAGCGAGTTCATCGCCCCCTGGAACACGATCGACAGCTCCTGCCAGCGGAAGGCACGCAGCTCGTCCGGGGTGAGCGAGAGGATGTCGACGGGCTCGCCGCCGCCCGGCCGGTGGTAGTGGACGTCGCCGCCGGTGATCACCCCGGGCGGGGAGAGCAGCCGGGTGACGGCGTAGGCGAGGGTGGACTTGCCCGACCCGGACTCCCCCGCCAGGCCGAGGACTTCGCCGCGGTGCAGGGTGAGGTCGATGTCCCGCAGGGCGCGGACGCCGTTCGCGCCGGTGCCGTAGTCGACGTTCAGGCCGCTGATGGTGAGGATCGGCTCGGCGGTCATGCGCTGTGCTCCTTGCTGGGCGTTCCGGGCGACTCGGGCTCCTCGGCCGGCCCGGGAGCGGCGGATTCGGTGGCGCGGGCCACCGGGGTGAAGCCGGGCACGGTCTTCTCGGGCGCGGTGGCGCGGGCCACCGGGGTGAAGCCGACCCGCATCCGGACCTTCCGGGAGGAGCCCGTCGCGGTGCGCAGGCGCGGGTTGACGAACTCGTCGATGCCGAAGTTGATGAGGGAGAGCGCGGTGCCCAGCAGGGCGATGCACAGGCCGGCCGGGACGAACCACCACCAGGCGCCCTGGGCCAGGGCCTGGTTGGACTGCGCCCAGAAGAGCACCGTCCCCCAGTTCCAGTGGGAGATGTCGGCGACGCCGATGAAGGCGAGCGTGATCTCCGAGAGGACGGCGAAGATGACGGTGCCGACGAACCCGGACGCGATGACGGCCGTGAGGTTCGGCATGACCTCGAAGAGGATGATCCGCCAGGTGGACTCGCCGGTGGCCCGCGCCGCCTCCACGTAGTCGCGGCGCCGGAGCGACAGGGTCTGGGCGCGCAGGACGCGCGCGCCCCAGGCCCAGGAGGTGAGGGCGATGACGGCGGCGATCAGCATGTCCCCGGTGTCCTCGACGAAGCTCGCGATGATGATGATCAGCGGCAGGCCCGGGATGACGAGGAAGATGTTGGAGAGCATCGAGAGGATCTCGTCGGCGGCTCCGCCGAGGAATCCCGCGCTGACCCCGATGAGCACGGACAGCGCGGTCGCCAGGATGCCGGCGAGGAATCCGACGAGCAGCACGCCTCGGGTGCCGACCAGGATCTGCGAGAGGACGTCCTGCCCGGTCTGCGTCGTGCCGAACCAGTGGTCGGCGGACGGCGGTTGGAGGAGCTGGTCGCTCATCGCGTCCGGGTCGTACGGGGCGAGCCAGGGGCCCGCCACGGCGAGGATCACGAAGAAGGCGAGGATCAGCAGCCCGGTGCGGGTCTTCCCGCCGCGCAGGAAGCGGAATCTGGCCCGGCCCGCGGCGGCGGGGGTGGGAGGGTCGTCCAGTACGGCGACGTCGGTGGCGGTGACGGACACAGTCGTCATGCCTCCTTACGAGTGCGGGGGTCGAGGAGGGCGTAGGCCATGTCGGCCAGCAGGTTCGCGGCGAGGACGGAGAGCGTGATGATCAGGAAGACGCCCTGCATCAGCGGGTAGTCCTTGGCTCCGACGGCCTGGAACAGCTGGTAGCCGATGCCCGGGTAGGAGAAGACCATCTCGACCAGCAGGGTGCCGCCGACGATGAAGCCGAGCGAGAGCGCGAAGCCGGAGATGTTGGGCAGGACCGCGTTGCGGGCGGCGTAGGAGAACATCACGCGCCGCTCGGACAGCCCCTTGGCCTGCGCCACCATGACGTAGTCCTCGGAGGAGACGGTCACCATCATGTTGCGCATGCCGAGGATCCAGCCGGCGATGGCGCTGAGCACGATCGTCACGCCGGGCAGCACGCCGTGGTAGAGCGCGCTGGAGACGAACGGCCAGTCGAAGGCCGGGACCAGGGAGTTGTCGTACCCTCCGGCGGCCGGGAAGATCTGCCACTTCACCGCGAACACCGCGATGGCGATGAGGCCGAGCCAGAAGTACGGGATGGCGGAGATGAAGGTGGTCACGGGCAGCAGCCCGTCCAGCCAGGAGCCGCGCCGCCAGCCGCTGTAGACGCCGATGCCGGTGCCGAGCAGGAAGCTGATCAGGGTGGTGATGCCGACCAGGGCGAGCGTCCAGGGCAGCGACTGGGAGATCACCTCGCCGACCGGGGTCGGGAAGAAGGTGAAGGAGAGTCCGAGGTCGCCGTCGATCAGGTGGGACCAGTAGTCGGTGTACTGCGACCAGATGGACTGGTTCTCGTCGAGCCCGAACAGCGCCTTCAGGGAGGCGATGGCCGTGGTGTCGAGCTGCCCCTGGTAGCGGCTCATCAGGGCGTCGACGGGGTCGCCCGGCATCATGCGCGGGATCAGGAAGTTGATGGTGATGGCGGCCCACGCGGTGACCGCGTAGAAGGCGATCCGCTGGAGGATGTACTTCACTTCGCTGCTCCCTCGGCGGTCGTGCCGTCGTACAGCCAGCAGGCGGCCCACTGGCCGTCGGCGAGGTCGAAGCGGGGCGGCAGTTCGGTGCGGCAGCGCTCCATGGCCTTCGGGCAGCGGGGGTGGAAGCGGCAGCCGTCCGGCGGGGCGATCAGGGAGGGCGGCTCGCCGCTCCCGGTCTCCTCCTGCGCCTCCTCGTCCGCCACCCGGTCGGGGTCGGGCGCGGAGGCGATCAGCAGCTGGGTGTAGGGGTGCGCGGGGTGCTGGGTGACCTGCTCGCTGTCGCCGCCCTCGACGATGCGGCCGGCGTACATCACCAGGGTGGTGTCGGCGAAGTAGCGGGCGGACGCGATGTCGTGGGTGATGTAGAGGATCGCGAGGTGCAGGCGCTCCTTGAGGTCGCGCAGCAGGTTGAGGACGCCGAGCCGGATCGACACGTCGAGCATCGAGACCGGTTCGTCGGCGAGCAGCACCTGAGGGTCGGCGCCGAGCGCGCGCGCTATCGCGACGCGCTGGCGCTGCCCTCCGGACAGCTCGTGCGGGAACTTGTCCAGGAACTGATGAGGAGGAGTCAGCTGGACGCGTTCGAGCAGAGCGGCCAGGTTCTTCTCCAGGTCCGCTTCCCCGTTCCCCGCCCTGTCATGGATCTTGAGTGCCCGGGTCAGGTGGTAGCGCACGGTGTGCACCGGGTTGAGCGAGGCGAACGGGTCCTGGAAGATCAGCTGGACCTGCTTGACGTATCTGCGGAAGGACCGGCCACGCCCGGCCTTCACCGCCGTGCCGCCCAGCTGGATCTCACCCGCGGTGAGCGGGTACAGCTGGGCGAGCAGCCGTGCGACGGTGGACTTTCCGGAGCCCGACTCCCCCACCAGGGCCGTGACGGTGCCGCGCCGGAGCTTCAGCGAGACGTCGTCGACGGCGTGGACGGTGCGGCGTCTGCGGGCGACGAGGTCGCCGGCGGTGCGCCGTACGGGGAAGTGCTTGGTGACTCCACGTGCTTCGAGCACCACGTCGGTCGCGGTGCGCACGTCTGCGGACTGTGGTTCGGTCATGGCCGGTTCTTCCCCGTACTTACTTGGCGGGCTTGAGGTTCAGCACGACTTCCAGCGCGTCGGGCTGGGTGTGCTGCGGGGCTGCGTACGGGTCTTCCTCGGTGGGCCAGCCCACCCAGTTCTTCGTGGAGTACTCGGCGCCGATGGGGGCCGCTGCCGTCGGGATGAGCGGGGCCTGCTCGACCATGATCTTCTGGAGGGCGTTCATGGCCTTGGTGCGCGTGGGGTCGTCCGTGGCGTTGGCGTACTCCTTCAGCGCGGCGGTGGCCTCGGGGCTCTTGAAGCGGCCGAAGTTGCCGAGCTGGGAGGGCTTGCCGACGGGCTGGAGGATCGCCCCGTCCATGATGTTCTGGTACATGTCGTACGGAGTGGCGCCGCTGTTGGTCCAGTGCAGGGTGGCGTCGAAGTTGCCGGCGGCGACGTCGTTGGTCCACGCCTCGGCGGTCTGTGTCTTGACCTTGGCCTCGATGCCGAGCTGCTTGATGTTGTCCTTGATGATCGAGAGCCCGGTGATGTAGTCGTTCCAGCCGGCCGGGTCGGTGAAGGTCAGCTCCACCGGCTTCCCGCTCGGGTCCTTGAGGACACCGCCGCTGAGCTGGAACCCGGCGTCCTTGAGGAGCGCCTTGGCGCCGTCCACGTCGGGCTCGGTGGTGGCGCTCTTGTACTCCGGCGCGAGGAACGGGTCACCGGCGGGCAGCGGGATGCCGGTCGGGTTGCTGATCTCCGGGTAGAGGGTCGCCTGGGCCTGCACGTGGATCGCCTTGCGGTCGACGACCATGGCCATCGCCTTGCGCAGGGCCGGGTTGTCGAACGGCTTGCGGGCGGTGTTGAACCACAGCCCGTGGATGCCGAGCCCGGAGGGGAACCAGAGCTTGTGGTTCTTCGGGTCCTTGGCGACGTACAGCTGCTTGTAGTTCGGCATGAAGACGAACGACCACTCCAGCTTGCCGTTCGCCAGGGCCGTGGTCGCGGCGCTGTTGTCGTTGTACGTGCTGTAGCGCAGCTCCTTGACCTTGGTCTCGCCCTTCCAGTAGGTGGGCGTGGCGGTCAGGGTGGTGGTCTGCGGGGTGAAGGTCTTCAGCTTGTACGGGCCGGAGCCGACCGGGGTGCGGTTGGGCCAGGTCTCGGGGTTCTCGACCTTCTCCCAGATGTGCTTGGGCACTACGTACGTCGTGATGATCTTGTTCTGGTTGACGAACTGGGAGTCCTTGAAGGTCAGGACGACCTTCTTGCCCTCGACGGTGACGCCGTCGTACGGGATGCCGTTGCCGTTGAGCGCCGGGTGCTTCTTGAGCAGCTCGAAGGTGAACGCGACGTCCTCGGCGGTCAGCGGCTTGCCGTCGGCCCACTTGGCCCGGTCGTCCAGGGTGAAGGTGACCTTGGTGAAGTTGGCCTCCCAGTCCCACGCGGTCGCCAGCCACGGGTCCGCCTTGTCGGTGGGGCGGATCTGGTTCGTCATCGCCAGCGGCTCGTAGATCATGAACCGGTAGCCGAGGGTGGCGCTCGCCGAGGTCGCGAGGAACGGGTTGCTGTTGTTCGTCTGCGGTCCGTCGGGCTTGCCGATGGTCAGCACACCGGACGCACCGGCTCCGCCTCCCTTGTTGGCACCCGAGTTGGCGGACGAGCAGCCGGCGGCGAGCGCGACCACGGCGGTGGCGGCTGAGAGCGCTCTCAGAGTGTGACGACGGCGTACGGACATGGCGACTCCAGGAGGACTGCGGGTCTGGGAGATCCGGCGGTGGTGGCAGCGCTGGACGCGCGGGGGCGGGTGTGGCGTGTGCGGGTGCGGCTGTTCGGGGATGCGGACGGGTGACCGGCGGAGCCGGGCCCGTTACGGCGCCGAGTGGCGCACGACCAGTTCGGTGGGCAGCACGACCGGTCCGTCCGGTACGGCGGTGCCGCCGAGGTGGGAGAGCAGCAGACTCGCCGCCGCCTCGCCCATCTGCCGCGTGGGCTGATGCACGGTGGTCAGCGGAGGTTCGGTGTGTTCGGCCATCGGGATGTCGTCGAAGCCGACCACCGCGATGTCGTCGGGTACACGGCGGCCGGCGGCCCTCAGGGCCCGCAGGACGCCGGTCGCGGTGATGTCGTTGTGGGCGAAGACGGAGTCGAACTCCGTGCCTGCCGCGAGGAGTTCCTCCACGGCGAGACGGCCACGGTGCTCGGTGAAGTCCCCGTCCACGACCAGGTCGGTGGGCAGGACCGAACGGAAGCCCGCGAGCCGGTCGCGGACGCAGCCGAAGTGCCGCGGGCCGGTGACGACCAGGGGCCTGGTGCGCCCCCCGTCCCGCAGATGACGGGCGGCGGACGCGCCCCCCTCGTGGTTGGTGGTCACGACGGAGGGGAACTCCGGGTGGTGGCCCCGGTCGTCGATCAGGACGATCGGCAGCCCGGAGCGGTGCAGTGCGGTGAGCTGTTCGAGCGTGTTCTCCGGTTCGACGACGACGAGCCCGTCGAAGGCGCGCGCCGACACCTGGGTGGTGAAGCGCTCGACGGACTGCGCGCCCCGGGTGCACGTGAAGAGCAGGAGCCCGTAGTCGGCGGCCTCGACCGTGTCGACGATCCCCTGGAGCACCTCACCCATCCACGGCCAGGTGAACGAGGGCACCAGCAGCCCGACCGTACGGCTGCGGCCGCGTGCCAGCCCGACGGCGCCGGAGCTGGGTACGTAGCCGAGGTCCGCGATCACTTCACGAACGCGGGCGGCGGTCGAACCGTCCACTTCGCCCTTGAGATTGATGACCCGTGACACGGTCGTCTTGCTGACGCCGGCCTCACGGGCGACATCGGCGATGGTGACACGCAACGGGGCCTCCAGGGGCAAGGCAGGACAGGGGGTGGCGCGGGCTTCGGTACCGGTTCCGTAACCGGTCCCGGAACCGGTACCGGCGTTGCGGCTGGAGTTAACCGCGCCGGAACAGGGGCGTCAATACTTCACGCCGACATTGGTCCGTACCCATGATCGAAGCAGGTCCGGCGAAGCTTCCGTTCACTTCTTGAACGGACGAAGGTCTTGACGCGAACACGTAAGAGCAGTTCACTCACGGCTCGTTCGACGGCACTTCCCCCACGCCCCTGCCGAGAAAGGCAGCAGCCCATGATTCGGACAAGCAGAGCGGTGAGAGTCCTCGTCGCGACGGCGCTCGCGACCGCGGGACTGGCCGGGCTCTCCTCCGGCACCGCGCAGGCCGCCGGTGAGACCGTGAACATCGCGCTGACCACCACGGACGACTCCGGCGGACGCCATGTCACCCGGGGGCTCCAGCAGCAGACACCGGTCGCCTTCGGCTCCGGCAACGGCGGCTCCGGCACGAACATCACCGTCGACGAGAACACGCGCTACCAGACTTTCACCGGCGGCGGCGCCTCGTTCACGGACACGGCGGCCTGGCTGATGAAGGGCAGCGGGGCGCTGAGCCAGGCCACCCGCGACGAGACGATGAAGAAGCTCTTCTCCCCCACGGAGGGCATCGGGCTCTCGTTCGTACGCAATCCCATGGGCGGTTCCGACCTGGCGCGGTTCGGCTACACCTACGACGACATGCCGGCCGGCCAGACGGACCCGAGCCTCGCCACGTTCTCGATCGCACACGATCTGCAGGACGTGCTGCCGCTCACCCGGCAGGCGAAGCAGCTCAATCCCGCACTGACCACGGTCGCCTCCCCGTGGACCGCGCCGGCCTGGATGAAGGACAGCGGACAGCTCAACGGCGGCTGGCTGAAGGCCGAGAACTACGGCACCTACGCGAACTACTTCGTGAAGTACCTCCAGGCCTGGAGGGACCAGGGCGTCCCGGTCGACTACGTCACCGCGCAGAACGAGCCGACCTGCTGCTCCGGCTATCCGTCGATGAGCTGGAACGGCTCCGGGCTGGCCTACTTCACCAAGAGCGAGCTGCTGCCGAAGCTCCAGGCGGCGGGCCTGGCCACCAAGGTGCTGGCGCACGACTGGAACTGGGACACCTACGACGCGTACGCCGCCGCGACGGTCGACGACGCGGCGGTGCGCAGCCACCCGAACTTCGGCGGGATCGCCTGGCACGGGTACGGCGGCGACATCGCGAAGCAGACCGCCGTGCACGACCGGTACCCGGAGCTGGACGCCTTCCAGACCGAGCACTCGGGCGGCACGTGGATCGCCGACCAGCAGCGCGAGGACATGCTCAACATCATCGACTACACGCGCAACTGGGCGAAGTCGGTGACCAAGTGGTCGTTGGCCGTCGACCAGAACCGGGGCCCGCACAACGGCGGCTGCGGCACCTGCGACGGGCTGGTCACCGTGCACAACGGGGACAGCAGGCACGGCCAGGTCGACTACACGATCGAGTACTACACGATGGGCCACCTGACGAAGTACGTCCGGCCCGGCGCCGCCCGCATAGCCTCCACGGGCAGCTCGGCCGTCCCCAACGTGGCGTGGCGCAACCCGGACGGCTCGAAGGCCCTGATCGCGTACAACGGATCGGCGTCCGCCCAGCAGGTCACCGTCAACTGGGGCGGGCAGAAGTTCACCTACTCGCTGCCCGGCCGCACCTCGGCCACGTTCACCTGGTCGGGCACCCAGTCGGGCTCCTCCGGCAGCAGCGGCGCCCTCGCGGGCACCGGCGGCAAGTGCCTGGACGCCACGGGCAACACCGGCGCCGACGGCACCCCCGTCCAGATCTGGGACTGCACCGGCGCGGCCAACCAGCGCTGGACGGTCGGCGGCGACGGAAGCATCAAGGTGCTCGGCGCCTGCCTGGACGTCACCTCGGGCTCCACGGCCGACGGAGCAAAGGTCCAGCTGTACACCTGCAACGGCTCCGGTGCGCAACGCTGGACGTACGACGCGTCGACGGGGGACGTGGTCAACACGGCGGCGGACAAGTGCCTCGACGTGACGGACCAGTCCTCGGCGAACGGCGCCCGCGTACAGATCTGGACCTGCACCGGAGCCGCCAACCAGAAGTGGCGGCTCCAGTAGGCCCCGCCGTCAGTCGGTGGGCTCGACGCCCGCGCGCAGCAGGCCGTACGTGTAGGCGTCCTCAAGGGCCTGCCAGGACGCGGCGATGACGTTCTCGGCCACGCCGACCGTCGCCCAGTCACCGGATCCGTCGCCCGTGGTGATCAGCACCCGGGTGGTGGATTCGGTGCCGGTGCGGCCTTCCAGGATGCGGACCTTGTAGTCGATCAGCTCCAGCTTGGCGAGCTGCGGATAGATGCGTTCCAGGCCGACCCGCAGCGCCCGGTCCAGGGCGTTGACCGGGCCGTTGCCCTCGGCGGTGGCGACGATGCGCTCGCCCTTGGCCCAGAGCTTCACGGTCGCCTCGTTGGCGTGGGTGCCGTCGGGGCGGTCCTCGACGATGGCCCGCCAGGACTCGATGCGGAAGTAGCGGCGGGGCCTGCCGTCGACCTCCGAACGCAGCAGCAGTTCGAAGGAGGCGTCGGCGGCCTCGTAGGTGTAGCCCTGGAGCTCGCGCTCCTTGACCCGCTCGACGACCCGCTGGACGAGTGCGCGGTCGCCTCCCAGATCGATGCCGAGCTCCTTGCCCTTGAGCTCGATGGAGGCACGGCCGGCCATGTCGGAGACCAGCATCCGCATGGTGTTGCCGACGCGCTCCGGGTCGATGTGCTGGTAGAGGTCGGGATCGACCTTGATCGCGGAGGCGTGCAGCCCGGCCTTGTGCGCGAAGGCGGAGACACCCACGTACGGCTGGTGGGTGGAGGGCGTGAGGTTGACGACCTCGGCGATGGCGTGGGAGATACGCGTCATCTCGGCCAGCGCGCCCTCGTGCAGGACGGTCTTGCCGTACTTGAGTTCCAGCGCGGCGACCACGGGGAAGAGGTTGGCGTTGCCGACCCGCTCGCCGTAGCCGTTGGCGGTGCACTGCACATGGGTGGCGCCCGCGTCGACGGCGGCCAGGGTGTTGGCGACCGCGCAGCCCGTGTCGTCCTGGGCGTGGATGCCGAGCCGGGCGCCGGTGTCGGCGAGGACGGTGGAGACGACGGCCTGCACCTGGGCGGGGAGCATCCCGCCGTTGGTGTCGCAGAGGATGACGACGTCGGCGCCGGCCTCATGGGCGGTGCGCACGACCGCCTTCGCGTACTCGGGGTTGGCGCGGTAGCCGTCGAAGAAGTGCTCGCAGTCGACGAAGACCCGGCGGCCCTGCTCCCGGAGGTGGCTGACGGTGTCGCGGACCATCTCCAGGTTCTCGTCCAGGGTGGTGCGCAGGGCCAGTTCCACATGGCGGTCGTGGGACTTGGCGACCAGCGTGACGACCGGGGCACCGGAGTCCAGGAGCGCCTGTACCTGCGGGTCCTCGGCGGCCTTGCCGCCCGCCCTGCGGGTGGCGCCGAAGGCGACGAGCTGGGCGTGCTCGAAGTCGATCTCCTGCTGGGCGCGGGCGAAGAACTCGGTGTCGCGGGGGTTGGCGCCGGGCCAGCCGCCCTCGATGAAGCCCACGCCGAAGTCGTCCAGATGCCGGGCAATGGTCAGCTTGTCCGCGACCGTCAGGTTGATGCCTTCACGCTGCGCACCGTCGCGCAGGGTGGTGTCGAAGACATGGAACGTGTCGTCGGGGGCCGTGGCCTTGGTGGTCATGCTGATCTGACTCCTGTCGGGTGAGCGGATCCGGACGAATCGGCTCCACTTGCCCCCATCATCTCGCGTGCCTCGCCCCGGCCGTGGTGTGGGCCGGAAAACGAAAAAACCCCTCGCGGGTGCGAGAGGTCTGCGCGCGGGTCTGGGGCACGATGTCCGTTCCGTACATGGTGGTACGGGACGGTCACTGCGGACCGGCGCGCCTGCTGCCGATAATCATGGCGAACGAGGACACGCCCGCAGTCTGGCACAGCGGCGCCCCCGGGTCCCGGCCCGTCTCAGGATGCGGGCGTGATGTCCGTCGCAGGGGCGGCCGGCCCGGGAGGTGTGAGCGTCTCGTCCGCATACCTGCGCATCTGGTCCAGGACCTGTTCCCGTCCGGTGCCGGGGATGCCGACGGTGACATGGACGCTGAAGCCGTCCAGCAGGGCCCGCAGGCGGGTGGCGGCCCGGTCGGTCTCGACGGCGCGGAACTCGCCGCGCGCGATGCCGTCGGCCAGCAGCTCGGCGAGGTCGCGGTGCCAGGCGTCCTCGATGGCGGCCTGCCGGGCGCGGGCGTCGTCGTCGGCGCCCTGCGAGCGGTTCCAGACCTCCAGCCAGAGCGTCCAGTGCGGGTCGCGGTGGCCGTCGGGGACGTACAGCGCGATGTAGGCGTCGAGCCGCTCGCGCGCGGTGCCGGGGCCCGTGAGCAGGGCCCGGCGTTCGGTGCCGAGCCGTGCCTCGCTCCACTCCAGGGTCTGCAGCAGCAGTTCGTCCTTGGTGCGGAAGTAGTAGAGGAGGTGGCCGCTGCTCATCCGCACCTCCCGGCCGAGCCCCGCCATGGTGAGCCCGTCGAGCCCCCGCTCGGCGACGGTGGCCATGACGGCGGCGAGCACGTCCTCCCTGGGCGGGGCGATGTTGCGACGGCGCGGGGTACTGGGCACGGTTCAGATCCTGGGCTGTTGCTGCGTGATGCAGTGGATGCCTCCACCACCGGCAAAGATCGTACGGGCGTCGACGGGTGCCACCGTACGGTCGGGGAAGAGGTCGCCGAAGACGGCCGCCGCCTCCTCGTCCCTCGGGTCGTCGAAGGCGCAGAGGACCACCCCGCCGTTGCAGAGGTAGTGGTTGATGTAGGAGTAGTCCGCCCACGCGCCGTCGGCGTCGGTGAGTGCGGTGGGCGCGAGGACCTCCACGACCTCCAGCGGGCGGCCCCGGGCGTCGGTGGCGGCCCGCAGGATCCGGACGGTCTCGCGGGTGATCTCGTGGTCCGGGTGGGAGGGGTCCGGCTGGACGTGGGCGACGACGACACCCGGGCGGGCGAAGGCGGCGACGATGTCGACATGGCCGAGGGTGCCGTACGTTCCGTAGTCCCCGGCCAGGCCCCGGGGCAGCCAGATCGCCTCCTCGGTGCCGAGGCGGGCGTGGATCTCGTCCTCGACGGCCTGCCGGGTCCAGCCGGGGTTGCGCTCCTTGCCCAGCTGGACGGTTTCGGTGAGCAGCACGGTGCCTTCGCCGTCCACGTGGATCGCGCCGCCCTCGTTGACCAGGGGCGAGCTGTGCACGGGGACGCCGGCGAGGTCGGCGACGGCCCGCGCGATGTGCCGGTCGTGCTCCCAGCGGGCCCACCCCTGGGCGCCCCAGCCGTTGAACGTCCAGTCCACAGCGGCGAGTCGCCGGCCGTCGGTGACGAACGTGGGGCCGATGTCGCGCATCCAGGCGTCGTCGAGGGGACGTACGGCGGTCTCGATGTCCGGGCCGAGGAGCTCCCGGGCGCTGTCCTCCTGTCCCGGCCCGGTGATCACGGTGACGGGTTCGAAGCGGCGTACGGCGCGGGCGACGCCGGCCCAGGCCCGGCGGGCCTCGTCGAGCTCGGCGCCGGTGGCGAAGGTGGGGTTGGGGCCCGGCCAGGCCATCCAGGTGCGCTCGTGGGGGGCCCACTCGGGCGGCATGCGGAAGGTCATGGCGGGTCCTAGAGAAAGTAGAGGCGGTTGAGGGAGACGGATTCGGCGGCCGGTGAGCGCAGGGGGTCGCCGTCGAGGGTGACCAGGCCGGTGTCGCCGTCCACGGCGACCTGTCCGGTACGGGAGTTGAGGCGCAGGTCGGCGGGGCCGATGCCACGCGTGCCCCGGACGGCGACCCTGCGGCGGCGGGTGGGCATGAGGTCGGCGCCCAGCTGGGTGGCGGCCTCGGCGACGAAGGCGACGGAGAGGTCGGCGGCGGTGGCCCCGTACGCGCCGAACTGCGGCCCCAGGACGAGGGGTTCGCAGGTGTCGGTGGCGGCGTTGGGGTCGCCCGTGACTCCGTAGGCGGGGAAGCCGGACTTCAGGACCAGCTGGGGCTTCGCGCCGAAGAACTCGGGGCGCCAGAGGACGATGTCGGCGAGCTTGCCCGTCCCGATGGAGCCGACCTCGTGCGACAGACCGTGGGCGATGGCCGGGTTGACGGTGAGCTTGGCGATGTAGCGCAGCACACGCGCGTTGTCGTCGTCCGGACCGTCACCCTCCATCGGGCCGAGCTCGGCCTTCATCTTCGCGGCCATGGCGAAGGTGCGGCGTACGGTCTCGCCGGCCCGGCCCATGCCCTGCGCGTCGGAGGAGGTGATCCCGATGGCCCCCAGGTCGTGCAGCACGTCCTCGGCGCCCATCGTGCCCGCCCTGATCCGGTCGCGGGCCATCGCGGCGTCACCGGGGAGGTCGGTCTTGAGGTCGTGGACGGAGACGATCATCCCGTAGTGCTCGGCGACCGCGTCCCGGCCGAAGGGCAGCGTGGGGTTGGTGGAGGAGCCGATGACGTTCGGTACGCCGGCCATCTTCAGCACGTTGGGCACGTGGCCGCCGCCGCAGCCCTCGATGTGGAAGGCGTGGATCGTACGGCCTTCGAGCACGCTCAGGGTGTCCTCGACGGACAGGCACTCGTTCAGCCCGTCGCTGTGGAGGGCGACCTGGACGTCGTACTCCTCGGCGACCCGCAGGGCGGTGTCCAGGGCGCGGGTGTGGGCGCCCATGTCCTCGTGGACCTTGAAGCCGCAGGCGCCCCCCTCGGCGAGCGCCTCGACCAGCGGCGCCTCGTGGGAGGACGAACCCCGGCCCAGGAAGCCGATGTTGACGGGCCAGGCGTCGAAGGCGTTGAAGGCGTGGCGCAGGGCCCACGGGGAGTTGACGCCGACGCCCCAGACCGGGCCGAACTCCTGGCCGATGATCGTGGTGACGCCGGAGGCCAGGGACGCCTCCATGATGCGCGGGGAGAGCAGATGGACATGGGGGTCCACGGCGCCCGCCGTGGCGATCAGGCCCTCGCCGGAGACGATGGTGGTCCCCGTGCCGACCACGACGTCGACCCCGTCGAGGGTGTCCGGGTTGCCGGCCCGTCCGATCGCGGCGATGCGGCCCTCGCGGATGCCGATCGAGACCTTCCGGATGCCGAGCACGGCGTCGATGACCAGGACGTTGCTGATGACGACGTCGCAGGTCTCCCGGACGGCGGCGGCCTTGAGGTGCAGGCCGTCGCGGGCCGTCTTGCCGAAGCCGGCGAGGAACTCGTCGCCCTGCTTCTGGGCGTCGGACTCCACGCGCACGGTCAGTCCGGAGTCGCCGAGCCTGATCCGGTCCCCGGCGCGCGGCCCGTGCACGGAGGCGTATTCGTACGGGTCCATCACTCCCCCTCCCCCGCTCCGAGGTAGCCGCAGGCCGCCGCTCTGCGCAGCGCCTCCTCCTTGGCGCCCGGCGCGTCGAGCGGTCCGTCGACGAGCCCGGCGAAGCCGATCGCGATCCGGTCGCCGCCGATGGGGACGAGTGCGGCCTCGGCGGTCTCCCCCGGGCCGAAGCGGACGGAGGAGCCGGCCGGCACGCCCAGCCGCATCCCGTACGCCGCCGCGCGGTCGAAGTGGAGCCGGGGGTTGGACTCGAAGAAGTGGAAGTGGGACGTCACGCTGACCGGGACGGTCGCGGTGTTACGGACGGTGAGCCGCACGGCGGGCTCCGGTTCGGGCGTCGCGGGGGCGGGGAGGAGCGCTCCGGGGGCGTCGTCGCCGAGCGTCCCCCCGTCGAGGGGGCCGCTGACCACGGCGAGCCGGGACCCGTCGTCGAACACGGCTTCCACCTGCACCTCGGTGACGACGTCGGCCACGCCCGGCAGCACGTCGTCCGGCCCGAGCACGGCGCGGGCGGCCTCGATCGCCTCGGCCAGTCTGCGTCCGTCCCTGGCCGCCTCGCAGACGGTGTCCGCGATCAGGGCGGTCGCTTCGGGCACGTTGAGCCGCAGGCCACGGGCTCGCCGGGCCCTGGCCAGCTCGGCCGCGCCGAAGAGCAGCAGCCGGTCGCGTTCGGTCGGGGTCAGTCGCACGTCACGGCACCTCCTGGTTGGAGCAGCACTCTAACCAGGTTTTGAGCGGCGTTCAAAACTCGGGGGACGAGAAAGGCCGCGCCCCTGGTCGGCGGATTCCAGGGAACGCGGCCTTGGTGCGTACGGCGGACGCCTAGCCGAGCTCGTGCATCCAGCCGTGGGTGTCCTCGGCGGTGCCGCGCTGGATGTCCAGCAGACGCTCCCGCAGCTTCATGGTGACCTCGCCGGGGGTGCCGTCGCCCTGGGTCCACTCGCCGCCCGCGGACTTCACGGTGCCGACGGGCGTGATGACGGCGGCGGTGCCGCAGGCGAAGACCTCGGTGAGGGTGCCGTTCTCGGTGTCGGTGCGCCACTGGTCGATGGAGACGCGGCCCTCCTCGGAGGTGTAGCCGAGGTCGCGGGCCACGGTGAGGAGGGAGTCGCGGGTGATCCCGGCGAGCAGCGAGCCGGTGAGCGAGGGGGTGACGATCCGCTTGCCGCCGTCCTCCTGCCCGTACACGAAGTAGAGGTTCATGCCGCCGAGCTCCTCGACCCACTTGTGCTCGACCGCGTCGAGGTAGGCGACCTGGTCGCATCCCTGCTCCGCCGCCTCGGCCTGGGCGAGGAGGGAGGCGGCGTAGTTGCCGCCGGTCTTGGCGTCGCCGACGCCGCCGGGGACGGCACGCACCCGGTCCTGGGAGAGCCAGATCGAGACCGGCTGCACGCCGCCGGGGAAGTAGGCGCCGGCGGGAGAGGCGATGACGACGAAGAGGTACTCGTTGGCCGGGCGGACCCCGAGGCCCACCTCGGCGGCGATCATGAACGGGCGCAGGTAGAGGGACTCCTCGCCGCCGTGCGGCGGGACCCAGGCCTGGTCCTGCTGGACCAGGACGTCACAGGCCTCGATGAAGGTCTCGACGGGCAGTTCCGGCATCGCCATGCGGGCGGCGGACCGCTGGAAGCGGGCGGCGTTGGCCTCGGGCCGGAAGGTGGCGACCGAGCC
Organism: Streptomyces sp. NPDC088746; assembly: GCF_044751065.1. Lineage (NCBI taxonomy): Bacteria > Bacillati > Actinomycetota > Actinomycetes > Kitasatosporales > Streptomycetaceae > Streptomyces > Streptomyces sp. NPDC088746. The sequence continues at coordinate 1,291,378 of NZ_JBIVLA010000002.1, read as the reverse complement.
GTCGGGCTGCCGGTAGGCCTTGAGGCCCTCGAAGATCTCCTGCCCGTAGTGCAGGGTCATGTTGGCCGGGTCGAGCGACAGCGGGCCGTACGGCACGAGCTGCGCGTCGTGCCAGCCGCGGCCCTCGGTCCAGCTGATCGTCACCATGTGGTCGGTGAAGTACCGGCCGAACCCGGGGTTGGCCATGGCCGCCTCGCGCTCCGCGTCGGACAGCGGGTGCGAGGAGGGCTTGAGCTCGATCGTGGGCGTCGTCATGAGTGCGTGTCCTTCACCGGTCTTGTGTGTGATGGACCGCGCTCACGCCCGCTCCCGCCCGGCAGCAGCCGGGCAGGTTGTAGGACGTCCGAGCTCTACCGCGTGCCGCGGTCCCGCGTTCGATTATCTCCCGGGGGCGGCTGTGCACGAAATGATGTGATTGCGGTGACGTTCACGGCGACGCTCACGCGACGCGAAAACGCGGTCCAGGGGTCGATGGTGGCACCCGGAGACCGCGAGAAGAAGCCGCCGGGTGCGATTGCGACCCGGCGGCTTCGAAGTGGAGGCGTCGGGTCAGCTCGCTACGCGTACCGCGAGCGCGTCGCCGATCTCGTCGGTGGTACGTGCGCTCTTCCCGTCACGCTCCGCGAGGTCGGCGGAGACGGCCTCCTCGATGCGCACGGCCTCGGCCTCGTAGCCGAGGTGGCGCAGCAGGAGGGCGACGGAGAGGATCGTGGCCGTCGGGTCGGCCTTGCCCTGGCCCGCGATGTCGGGCGCGGTGCCGTGCACCGGCTCGAACATGGACGGGAAGGCACCCGTCGGGTTGATGTTGCCGGACGCGGCCAGGCCGATGCCGCCGGTCACGGCTGCGGCCAGGTCGGTGAGGATGTCACCGAAGAGGTTGTCGGTGACGATGACGTCGAAGCGCTCCGGCTGGGTGACGAAGAAGATCGTCGCGGCGTCGACGTGCAGGTAGTCGGTGGTGACCTCGGGGAACTCGGCCGCGACCTTGTCGAAGGTGTTCTTCCACAGGTGGCCGGCGTGCACGAGGACGTTGTTCTTGTGGACCAGCGTCAGCTTCTTGCGCGGGCGGGCCGCGGCACGCGCGAAGGCGTCCCGCACGACGCGCTCGACGCCGTAGGCGGTGTTGACGCTGACCTCGGTGGCGACCTCGTGCTCCGTGCCCGTGCGCAGGGAACCGCCGTTGCCCGTGTACGGGCCCTCGGTCCCCTCGCGGACGACGACGAAGTCGATCTCGGGGCGGCCGGCCAGCGGGGTGGCCGTGTTCGGGAAGAGCTTCGACGGCCGCAGGTTGATGAAGTGGTCGAAGGCGAAGCGCAGCTTCAGCAGCAGACCGCGTTCCAGCACGCCGGACGGCACGGACGGGTCACCGATGGCGCCGAGCAGGATGGCGTCGTGGCCCTTGAGGGCTTCGAGCTCCGCGTCGGGAAGGGTCTCACCGGTGCGGTGCCATCGCTGGGCGCCGAGGTCGTACTCCTTGGTCTCCAGCTTCACATCCTGCGGGAGAACAGCGTTGAGAACCTTGAGGCCCTGGGTGACGACCTCCTGGCCGATACCGTCGCCGGGGATCACTGCGAGATCGATGCTGCGAGACATACAGGCACCCTAGCTTCCGTCCCACCCCATGACATTCGACGTCCACGATGCGGACACCGCGTGTCCCCGGCGGGGGGACGGGCGCCATGGGGCGGGACCGGGACCTCAGTGGCCGGTCGACCCGCCGTTGTCCCGGCGGTCGAGGGCGCGCTGCAGGGCGGCGGCGGCGTTCTTGCGCTCCGACTCGGCGGAGCGGGAGCTGTGGCGGACGCGGCGGACAGTGGTCTCGGCCATGAGGGATCGACTCCTTGAGATCGCGTGGATTTCGAGATCGGGACTTCGCACGACGGATATCGAGATCGGGATTTCGAGGCGCCGGCAGGGCGGGGAGCTGCCGCAGGGGTTGCCTGCTCGGGGCACGCTCACACACGCCGGTCGCTGGATCAGCGATTCGTTCGGCTCCTACAAAGCTAGGACAGCTCGGGCCATCTGTCTCTACAGATACTCGGACTTCCTACTATCTGAGACGGCGGCGGTGGATCCCCACCGTCCGGACAGGGAATTCGTCGTGACCAGCGGGCGCGGCACCACGTACGGGTGGACCGGGCGTCAGCCCCCGGACGTCAGCCCCGGACGTCGCCGCGGTCTGCGTCCGGTGCGGGGACACCGTCGCCGTGCCGGCCGACGAGTCCCTGCCGGACGCCCTCGCCCATGCCGGACACCCCTCCCGTCCGGGTGCCGCGAAGGCGTCTGCGGCAGCTGCGAGGTCACCGCCCTGGGCGGCGCACCCGAGCACCGGGACGACATCGGCGCTCCCGAGCGCCGGATGTACGCCTGCGTGTCCGGGCCCTGTCCCCCGGCTCGCCCTGGACCACTCGCCGCGGTCAAGGCGGCGACTGCGCCGTCCGGCCGCTCCTGCACCGGGGCCGCAGGGGAGTCCCGCACGGCCGCTCCAGCCCCGGCTGACACGTCCTCAGAGAGCCACGGTGAGCTGCGCCTCGATGTGCGCGCGCAGGACGCCCGCCATGTCCGTGGTGCAGTCGCTGAGCAGCCACTGCACCTGGAGCCCGTCCATCAGCGCGATCAGCTGCCGGCCCGCCGCGTCCGGGGCGATACCGGCCCGCAACGCGCCTTCCTGGCGAACCTGTCCGTAGGTGAGCTGTGCGCCCGCGACCGAGTTCTCGTAGCGGCGCACGAAATAACGGTGGGCGGGGTGGTCGGCGGCCGTCGCCTCGGTGGAGACCACAGAGAAGAGTTCGACGATCCCGCGCCGCTCGGAGTTCAGCGCGGCCAGCTCGGCGAAGCGCCGCAGCCTTTCGACGCCGGTGGTGCCGCCGAGCGAGAGCCATGCGTCGTCCACGTCGTCGCGGTGTTCCAGCACGGCGAGCAGCAGCGCCTCCTTGGTCGGGAAGTGATGCAGCAGGCCGGTGTGCGAGATGCCGCAGCGGGTCGCGATCACCCGCAGCGACGCACCCCGGTAACCGGCCTCACCGAACAGGGACATGGCCTGATCGAGGATCTCGCGCCGCTTGGCGCGGCCCTTCGCGTAGCCGCGCGGTGCTTCGGCCGACACTCGCCACTCTCCCGGTCCGCCGGCCCTCGGTCAGGCCGGCACTTCGGTCCATCGGACACCCATTCAACCGCCCGGAGGTCCGGCCCCCGGAGATTGGGCCCCGGAGATACTTACCAGGTGGTCGGTATTGACTCTATGGTGAAGGCGAACCATGTCGCGAAAGGACCCCCCGGTGGCCTCCTCCCTGCCCTATCTCGACCCCGCTCTCCCCGTCGCCGAGCGGGTCGGCGACCTCCTCGGCCGCATGACCCTGGCCGAGAAGACCGGTCAGATGCTCCAGCTGAACGCCAAGAACGGGGTACGCCACCTCATCGAGGACCTGCACGCGGGCTCACTCGTCCACGCCTCGCCCGCACATGTCCTCGAAGCGGCAGAGCTGACCGGGCGGACCCGGCTGCGCATCCCGCTGCTCGTCGCGGAGGACTGCATCCACGGCCACTCCTTCTGGGAGGGGGCCACGATCTACCCCACGCAGCTCGGTCTGGCCGCGACCTGGGACCCGGAGCTCGTGGAGCGCGTCGCGAGGGCCACCGCCGTCGAGGTCTCGGCGACGGGCGTCCACTGGACGTTCTCCCCGGTGCTCTGCATCACGAGGGACCTGCGCTGGGGCCGGGTCAGCGAGACCTTCGGCGAGGACCCCTTCCTCATCGGCGAGCTGGCCTCGGCCATGGTCCGCGGCTACCAGGGCGAGGGCCTGGACGACCCGACAGCGGTGCTGGCCTGCGCCAAGCACTTCGCGGGCTACTCCGAGACCCAGGGCGGCCGTGACGCGAGCGAGGCCGACATCTCCCGGCGCAAGCTCCGCTCCTGGTTCCTGCCGCCGTTCGAGCGGGTCGCCCGCGAGGGGTGCCGTACGTTCATGCTCGGCTACCAGTCCATGGACGGGGTGCCGATCACCGTCAACGACTGGCTGCTCAACGAGGTGCTGCGCGGCGAGTGGGGCTACACCGGCACGCTGGTCACCGACTGGGACAACGTCGGCCGCATGGTGTGGGAGCAGAAGATCTACGCCGAACACGCCCAGGCCGCCGCGGCGGCGGTCCGGGCGGGCAACGACATGGTGATGGCCACCCCTCAGTTCTTCGAGGGCGCGCAGACCGCGGTCGCCCTGGGCACCCTGGACGAGGCGGAGATCGACGCGGCGGTACGGCGTGTCCTGACCCTGAAGTTCGAGCTCGGCCTCTTCGAGAACCCCCGCCACCCCGACGCCGCCCGGCAGGCCGCCGTCATCGGAGGCGCCGGGCACACCGTGCTGAACCTGGAGTCCGCCCGCCGGTCGCTGGTCCTGCTCACCAACGACGGCACCCTCCCGCTGGCCGGCGGACTCACGGCGGGCAAGGACGGACGCGCCGTCGCCGGAGCGGGCTCCGCGCCGCGTACGGTCGCCGTCATCGGCCCCAACGCGGACGACGCGCAGACCCAGTTGGGCGACTGGGCGGGCTCCTCCGGGCAGACGGACTGGATGCCGGACGGCCACCCGCGCGCCATGATCCGTACGGTGCTCGACGGCTTCCGCGAGCACGTCCCGGACAGCTGGCACGTCACGTACGCGCGAGGCGCCGAGATCCTCTCCGTGGGCCCCGACCCGGAGGGCGCGTTCTTCCCGGACGGGCAGCCCCGCCCGGACGTCGTCGTGCCCGCGGAGCCCTCCGAGACCCTGATCGCCGAGGCCGTCGCCGCCGCCGAGGCCGCCGACCACGTCGTCGCCGTGGTGGGCGACCGCATCGAGCTGGTCGGCGAGGGGCGCTCGACCGCGACCCTGGAACTCGTCGGCGACCAGGTGGCGCTGCTCGACGCGCTCGCCGCGACCGGCAAGCCGTTGGTCGTCGTGGTCATCAGCTCGAAGCCCCTGGTGCTGCCGCCGTCCGCGCTGGGCGCGGCGGCGATCCTGCACGCCTTCAACCCGGGCATGCAGGGCGGCCGTGCGGTGGCGGAGGTCCTGCTGGGCCTCGTCGAGCCGTCGGGCCGGCTGCCCGTCTCCTTCGCCCGGCACGCGGGGCAGCAGCCGACGTACTACAACCAGATCCGCGGGCAGCACGGCTCCCGGTACGCCGATCTCACCCAGCGTCCGGCCTTCGTGTTCGGCGAGGGCCTGAGCTACACGACCGTCGCGTACTCCGGTCTGGAGGTGCTCACGGCGAGCGTCGGGGAGAGCGACACGCTGCGGGCCCGCGTCACCCTGCGCAACACGGGTGCGCGTCCTGCCCTGGAGACCGTGCAGGCGTACGTCAGCGACACGGTGACGTCCGTGACCTGGGCCGAGAAGGAGCTCAAGGCCTACCGGCAGGTGACGCTGGCCCCGGGCGAGGAGCGCGAGGTGCTGCTGGAGGTGCCTGTCGCCGAGTGCACCCTCGTGGACGCCGCCGGCCGGCGCGTCGTCGAGCCCGGCGCCTTCGAGCTGCTCGTCGGTCCGTCCTCGTCCGACGACGCCCTCCTGCGGGCCGGCTTCACCGTGAAGGGCTGAGTCCGCCCTCCGAGGGCCCGGGCGGACATGGAAACCGCCTCCCGGCCGGCGGGGGGAGCCGGTCGGGAGGCGGAGTACGGGGCGGGGCGCCGGAAGGGGGCGCCCCGCAGGGCCGTCAGCCCTGGTGGGGGTAGGTGTAGTCGGTCGGCGGAACCAGCGTCTCCTTGATGGCGCGGGTCAGCGTCCAGCGCTGCAGGTTCTGCGGGGCGCCCGCCTTGTCGTTGGTGCCCGAGCCACGGCCGCCGCCGAAGGGCTGCTGGCCGACGACGGCACCGGTCGACTTGTCGTTGATGTAGAAGTTGCCCGCGGCGTAGCGGAGCTTGTCCATCGTGTACGCGGCGGCCGCGCGGTCGTTGGAGATGACCGCACCGGTCAGCGCGTAGTCGGAGACCGACTCCATCTGCTCCAGCATGGCGTCGTACTTCTCGTCCTCGTAGACGTGCACGGCGAGGATCGGGCCGAAGTACTCGGTGGTGAAGACCTCGTTGGCCGGGTCGTCGCAGACGATGACCGTCGGGCGGACGAAGTAGCCGACGGAGTCGTCGTACGTGCCGCCGGCGACGATCGTGCACGTCGGGTCGGCCGCGGCGCGGTCGATGGCGGCCTTGTTCTTCGCGAAAGACCGCGCGTCGATGACGGCACCCATGAAGTGCGACAGGTCGGTGACGTCACCCATGGTGATGGAGTCGACCTCGGCCGCGAACTCCTCCTTGAAACCGGAGTTCCAGATGGAGGCCGGGACGTAGGCGCGCGAGGAGGCGGAGCACTTCTGGCCCTGGTACTCGAAGGAGCCGCGGGTCAGCGCGGTCTTCAGGACGGCGCGGTCGGCGCTCGGGTGCGCGACGACGAAGTCCTTGCCGCCGGTCTCGCCGACGAGCCGCGGGTAGGTGCGGTAGTTGGCGATGTTGTTGCCGACCGTCTTCCACAGGTGCTGGAAGGTGGGGGTCGAGCCGGTGAAGTGGACACCGGCCAGGTCGCGGTGGTTCAGCGCCACCTCGGAGACGGCGATGCCGTCGCCGGTGACCAGGTTGATGACGCCCTTGGGCAGCCCGGCCTCCTCCAGGAGCTGCATCAGCAGCACGGCGGCGTGGGTCTGCGTCGGGGACGGCTTCCACACCACGACGTTGCCCATGAGGGCGGGCGCGGTGGGCAGGTTGGCCGCGATGGCCGAGAAGTTGAACGGCGTGATCGCGTAGACGAAGCCCTCGAGCGGGCGGTGGTCCATGCGGTTCCACACGCCGGGGGAGTTCGCCGGCGGCTGCTCGGCGAGGATCTGGCGCGCGTAGTGCACGTTGAAGCGCCAGAAGTCGACGAGCTCGCAGGGGCAGTCGATCTCGGCCTGCTGCGCGGTCTTGCCCTGGCCGAGCATCGTGGAGGCGGCCAGCGTCTCGCGCCAGGGGCCGGACAGCAGCTCGGCGGCGCGCAGGATGATGGCCGCGCGGTCGTCGAAGGACATGGCGCGCCAGGCCGGAGCGGCGGCGAGGGCCGCGTCGACGGCGTCCTGGGCGTCTGTCTCGGTCGCCTGGGCGGCGGTACCGATGACGGCCTTGTGGTTGTGCGGCTGCACGACGTCGAAGCGCTCGCCGCCGCCCATGCGCTTCTCGCCGCCGATGGTCATCGGCAGGTCGATGGGGTTCTCGGCGAGCTCCTTGAGCTTCGCCTCCAGGCGGGCTCGCTCGGCGGTGCCGGGGGCGTAGGAGTGGACCGGCTCGTTGACCGGCGCGGGGACCTGGGTGACAGCGTCCATGAGTGCCTTGTCTCCTTGGTTGAGGTGGGTGGTCGGCCGGGCAGGTCAGCCCTTGGTGACGACGGAGCGGGCGAAGAAGAGCAGGTTGGCCGGCTTCTCCGCGAGGCGGCGCATGAAGTATCCGTACCAGTCGGTGCCGTACGCCGTGTAGACGCGCATGCGGTGGCCCTCGGCCGCGAGCCGGATGTGCTCGTCGCTGCGGATGCCGTACAGCATCTGGAACTCGTACTCGTCCAGTTTGCGCCCGGCCTGGCGTGCGAGCTCCTGGCCGATGGCGATGAGACGGGGATCGTGCGAGCCGATCATCGGGTAGCCCTCGCCCAGCATCAGCGTCTTCAGGATGCGGACGTACGCCTTGTCGATCTCCGGCTTGCTCTGGTACGCGACGGAGGCGGGCTCCTTGTAGGCGCCCTTCACCAGGCGGACCCGGCTGCCCGCGGCGGCGAGGCGGCGGGCGTCGGCCTCGGTGCGGAACAGGTAGGACTGGATCACGCAGCCGGTCTGCGGGAAGTCCTTCCGCAGCTCCTCGTGGATGGCGAACATCGAGTCGAGGGTGGTGTGGTCCTCGGCGTCCAGCGTGACCGTGGTGCCGATCGCGGCGGCGGCCTCGACGACGGGGCGGACGTTGGCGAGGGCCAGCTCGTGACCACCCTCCAGCGCCTGGCCGAACATCGAGAGCTTGACGGACATCTCGGCCCGGGTGCCGAGGCCGAGCTCCTTCAGGCGGCCGATGAGCTCCAGGTAGGCGTCGCGCGCGGCGGCCGCCTGCTCGGGGGTGGTGATGTCCTCACCCACGACGTCCAGGGTGACCTCGAGGCCCTTGGAGGCCGCGTCCTCGATGACGGGGACGACCTGGTCGACGCCCTCACCGGCGATGAAGCGGTCGACGACCTGCTTGGTGCCCGGCGCGGCCGAGATGAAACGACGCATCTTGTCGCTGCGTGACGCGGCGAGAATCACGGGACCCAGCACGGGGCACCTCCACGGAGTACGAACGAGGCCGGACCGGTACGCATGTGAACAGACCGGGACGGCACGGAGAACCACTGTGAAATCTAGGGACCCGTGCACCCGCCTGCCATCGACAGCTGTCACGCATCCGTGTACTGGATCTCAGACATATGTCTGAAGGGGTGCGAGAATGGCGGGGTGAAGGGCGATTACCAGGAGCTGGTCGACGAGATCTCCGCGCTGCTCAGCGCCCCCGCGACGCTGGAGAACCGCGATTTCGGCCTGGTCGCCTTCGGTGCCCACGACAGCGACGACGACACGGCCATGGACCCTGTCCGTACGCGCTCGATCCTCACCCGGCGCTCCACCCCCGCGGTCCGCGCCTGGTTCGAGGGCTTCGGCATCACCCGTGCGACGGGCCCGGTCCGCATCCCGGCCGCCCCGGAGGCCGGGGTGTTCCGGGACCGCATCTGCCTTCCGGTACGCCACAGGGGTGTCGTCCTGGGCTACGTGTGGCTGCTGGACGCCGACCCGGGGCCGACGGACGGGCAGCTGGCCGCCGCGATGGACGTGGCGTCCCGGATCGGGGCCCTGCTCGCCGACGAGGAGCGGGCGGGCGCGGATCTGTCGCGGGAGTTCGGCGCGGTGCTGGTCGCGGGGCGCGGCTGGCAGCGCGACATGGCGGTGGCCGCCCTGCACGAAGCCCTGGGAGCCGACGCGGACGGGCTGCACACGGTGGTCTGCGTGATCCCGTGGCCCGGCGAGACCCCGTCCGTGCGTACGGTGCCGTCGGCGGCGGCCCTCGCCCCGGCGCCCTGGGCCGGCGGCCATGCCCTGGCCGCCCTGGTCCGGCTGCGCTCCCCCGAGGCGCTCGACCCGGCGACGACGGCCGCGGAGCGGCTGCGCACCACCGCCGGGCCCGCCGCGACCGCGGGCCTCGCCGCCGCCCGCCGGGGTCTGACGGAGCTGGCGGACTCCTGGCACGAGGCCCTGTCCGCAGCCCGCGCCGCCGCGGCGGAATCCCGCTTCGGCCCGGTCGCCGACTGGTCGTCCATCGGCCCCTACCGGCTCCTGACCGCCCTGCCCCCCACCCCGGACACCGCGCCGGACCGGGCCGTCCGCCCCCTGCTGACCCCGCCCCACGCGGAGCTGGCGCGCACCGCCGAGGTGTTCCTCGACCTGGCGGGCCAGGCGAGCCGGACGGCCACGGAGCTGGGGATCCACCGCCAGACGCTCTACTACCGGCTCGCCCGGGTCCAGCAGCTGACCGGCCTCGACCTGAACGACGGCGAGGACCGGCTGCTGCTGCACATGGCGCTGAAGCGGGCCCGGCTCTGAGTCCCGGCCGTGAGAACGACCGCGCCCGGCGGACAGAGCGAAGTCTGTCCGCCGGGCGCGGTCGTACGTGCGGAGAACCGGTCAGTCGGTGAGGTTCACCGAGCGGGCCGAGGTCGCGCCGATCTCCTCGGCGATCTCGTTGAGGACCGACTGCGGGATGGTGTCGTCGACCGTGAGGACGACCAGCGCCTCGCCGCCCGCGTCCTGCCGGGAGACCTGCATGCCGGCGATGTTCAGCCCGGCCTCACCGAGGATCTTGCCGACCGCGCCGACGACGCCGGGACGGTCCTCGTAGCGCAGGACGACCATGTGGTCGGCGAGCGCCAGGTCGACGTCGTGCTCGCCGATGGCGACGATCTTCTGGAGGTGCTTGGGGCCGGCCAGCGTGCCGGAGACCGCGACCTCCTCGCCGTTCGACAGGGTGCCGCGGACCGTCACCACGTTGCGGTGGTCCGGCGACTCGGAGCTGGTGGTGAGGCGGACCTCCACACCGCGCTCCTGCGCGAAGAGCGGGGCGTTGACGTAGCTGACGGTCTCGTCGACGACGTCCTCGAAGACGCCCTTGAGCGCGGAGAGTTCCAGCACCTTCACGTCGTGCTGGGTGATCTCGCCGTACACCTCGACGTCGAGGCGGGCCGCGACCTCGCCCGCGAGCGCGGTGAAGATCCGGCCGAGCTTCTCGGCGAGCGGCAGGCCGGGACGCACGTCCTCGGCGATGACGCCGCCCTGGACGTTGACCGCGTCGGGCACGAGCTCACCGGCGAGCGCCAGGCGGACGGACTTGGCGACCGCGATGCCGGCCTTCTCCTGGGCCTCGTCGGTGGAGGCGCCGAGGTGCGGGGTGCAGACGACCTGGTCGAACTGGAAGAGCGGGGAGTCCGTGCAGGGCTCCTTGGTGTACACGTCCAGACCGGCGCCGGCGACCCGGCCCTCCTTGAGGGCGGAGGCGAGCGCCTCCTCGTCGACGATGCCGCCGCGCGCGGCGTTGACGATGCGCACCGAGGGCTTGACCTTGTGCAGCGCGTCGTCGCCGATCAGGCCGAGCGTCTCGGGGGTCTTGGGGAGGTGCACCGTGATGAAGTCGGAGACCTCCAGCAGCTCGTCCAGCGTGAGGAGCTTGACGCCCATCTGCGCGGCGCGCGCGGGCTGCACGTAGGGGTCGTACGCGACGATCTTCATGCCGAAGGCCGACATGCGCTGCGCGACCAGGACGCCGATGCGGCCGAGGCCGACGACGCCGAGGGTCTTCTCGCTGAGCTCGACGCCCGTGTACTTGGACCGCTTCCACTCGCCGTTCTTCAGGGCGGTGTTGGCCTGCGGGATGTTGCGCGCGGTGGCGACGAGCAGACCGCAGGCGAGCTCGGCGGCGGTGACGATGTTGGACGTCGGCGCGTTGACGACCATCACGCCGGCCTTGGTGGCCGAGGAGACGTCCACGTTGTCCAGACCGACACCCGCGCGGGCGACGACCTTCAGCTGCTTCGCGGCGGCGATGGCCTCGGCGTCGACCTTGGTGGCGGAGCGCACCAGGATCGCGTCGACGTCGGCGATCGCGGGGAGGAGTTCGGCGCGGTCCGCGCCGTTGCAGTGCCGGATCTCGAAATCCGGACCCAGAGCGTCGACCGTGGCGGGCGACAGCTCTTCGGCGATGAGTACGACAGGTTTCGAGCTCACGTGTGTCCTCACAAGTCCAGTGCGGACGGCCGTCCCGACGGCCGCAGGCGGTGGAGGGGCTAGCCGCGTGGAAGACGCACGACACTGTGGGCCCTGACGCGTGTATGTGTTGTTGAGAGTGTAGTCATGCGGCCGGGCACACACTGCGCCCCGGTGGAAGGATCACCCGCACGGGGTGGACGGTCTGTACAGACGTACGGTGCCGTCTCCTGCCACCCACCTCTCCCCGCAGTGACACGGGGTGTGAGGCCGGCCGTGCGCCGGAGGGCAGGTCCTTTGTGGACCTGCCCTCCGGCGAGAACTCAGGCGTCCTCGTTGTCGACCCAGCTCATGAGCTTGCGGAGCTCCTTGCCGGTGGTCTCCAGCAGGGACTCGCTGTCGGCCTTCTTGTACTCGTTGTACTTGGGCAGACCGTTGTGGTACTCGGCCATCCACGCCTTGGCGAAGGTGCCGTCCTGGATCTCGGCCAGGACCTTCTTCATCTCGGCCTTGGTGGCGTCCGTGATGATGCGCGGGCCAGTGACGTAGTCGCCCCACTCGGCGGTCTCCGAGATGGACCAGCGCATCTTCTCCAGGCCGCCCTCGTACATGAGGTCGACGATGAGCTTCAGCTCGTGGAGGCACTCGAAGTACGCGATCTCCGGCTGGTAACCGGCCTCGGTCAGCGTCTCGAAGCCGGCCTTGACCAGGGCGGCGGTGCCACCGCAGAGGACGGCCTGCTCACCGAACAGGTCGGTCTCGGTCTCCTCGGTGAAGGTCGTCTTGATGACGCCGGCACGGGTGCCGCCGATCCCCTTCGCGTAGGAGAGGGCGAGCTCCAGGCCCTTGCCCGTGGGGTTCTGCTCGACGGCCACGATGCACGGGACGCCGCGGCCTTCCTCGTACTGGCGGCGGACGAGGTGGCCCGGGCCCTTCGGGGCGACCATGCAGACGTCGACGTTGGCCGGCGGCTTGATGAAGTCGAAGCGGATGTTCAGGCCGTGGCCGAAGAACAGCGCGTCGCCGTCCTTGAGGTTGTCCTTGACGGACTCCTCGTAGACCTGGGCCTGGATCGGGTCCGGGACGAGGATCATGATGACGTCGGCCTCGGCGGCGGCCTCGGACGGGGTCACCACGCGCAGACCCTGCTCCTCGGCCTTGGCCTTGGACTTCGAACCCTCGTGCAGACCGACACGGACGTCGACACCCGAGTCACGCAGCGACAGCGCGTGGGCGTGCCCCTGGCTGCCGTAACCGAGGACCGCGACCTTACGGCCCTGGATGATGGACAGGTCGGCATCGTCGTCGTAGAACAGCTCGGCCACTGGGTCTTCTCCTTGGTGTGCAGGTGTTGCGTCCCACCGTACGGCGGGGTGCGTCGGATACGTTGCCGGGTCTCGCCATGCGAGCGGCGGAGCGACCCGTGCGGGGGTCACGCCGTGCGGTCGAGTGCGCGCAGGGAACGGTCGGTGATCGAGCGCGCGCCGCGCCCTATGGCGATGGTGCCGGACTGGACGAGCTCCTTGATGCCGAACTGCTCCAGCATCTTGAGCATGGCCTCCAGCTTGTCGGCGCCCCCTGTCGCCTCGATCGTGACGGCCTCCGGGGAGACGTCCACGGTCTTGGCGCGGAACAGCTGGACGATCTCGACGATCTGGGAGCGGGTCTCGTTGTCGGCGCGGACCTTCACCAGGACGAGCTCCCGCTGGATCGCTGCGGAGGGCTCGAGTTCGACGATCTTCAGGACGTTGACCAGCTTGTTGAGCTGCTTGGTCACCTGCTCCAGGGGCAGGCCCTCGACATTCACGACAATGGTGATGCGTGAGATGTCGGGATGTTCGGTGGTACCGACCGCGAGCGAGTCGATGTTGAAGCCGCGCCGGGAGAACAGGGCCGTGATCCGGGCGAGGACACCCGGCTTGTTCTCGACCAGGACGGAGAGCGTGTGCTTGGTGGACATGGAGTCGGTCTCTCTCTGTCTCTCAGTCGTCTTCGTTGTCGCCGAAGTCGGGGCGGACGCCGCGCGCTGCCATGACCTCGTCGTTGGACGTGCCGGCGGCGACCATCGGCCACACCATGGCGTCCTCGTGGACGATGAAGTCGATGACGACCGGGCGGTCGTTGATCGCGTTGGCCTCGGCGATGACCTTGTCGAGGTCGGCCGGGTCCTCGCAGCGGATGGCGTAGCAGCCCATGGCCTCGGACAGCTTGACGAAGTCCGGGACGCGGGTGCCCTTGGCGGCGTTGCCGTCCGCGTCCGGGCCCGAGTGCAGCACGGTGTTGGAGTACCGCTGGTTGTAGAACAGGGTCTGCCACTGGCGGACCATCCCGAGCGCGCCGTTGTTGATGATGGCGACCTTGATCGGGATGTTGTTGAGCGCGCAGGTGGTGAGTTCCTGGTTGGTCATCTGGAAGCAGCCGTCGCCGTCGATCGCCCAGACCGCGCGCTCGGGCATGCCCGCCTTGGCTCCCATGGCGGCCGGGACGGCGTAGCCCATGGTTCCGGCGCCGCCGGAGTTGAGCCAGGTCGCGGGCTGCTCGTACCGGATGAAGTGCGAGGCCCACATCTGGTGCTGGCCGACGCCCGCCGCGAAGATCGTGCCCTCGGGGGCGAGTTCGCCGATGCGCTCGATGACCTGCTGCGGCGAGAGGCTGCCGTCCTCCGGCAGGTCGTAGCCGACGGGGTAGGTCTCGCGCCAGCGGTTGAGGTCCTTCCACCAGGCGGCGTAGTCGCCGGTGTTGCCCTCGGTGTGCTCGGCCTGGACCGCCTGGACGAGGTCGGCGATGACCTCGCGGGCGTCACCGACGATCGGGACGTCGGCGGCGCGGTTCTTGCCGATCTCGGCCGGGTCGATGTCCGCGTGGACGATCTTGGCGTACGGGGCGAAGCTGTCCAGCTTGCCGGTGACGCGGTCGTCGAACCTGGCCCCGAGCGCGACGATCAGGTCGGCCTTCTGCAGCGCGGTGACGGCGGTGACCGAACCGTGCATGCCGGGCATTCCCACGTGCAGCGGGTGGCTGTCGGGGAAGGAGCCGAGCGCCATCAGGGTGGTGGTGACGGGCGCTCCGGTGAGCTCTGCCAGGACCTTCAGCTCCGCGGTGGCGCCGGCCTTCATGACGCCGCCGCCGACGTAGAGCACCGGGCGCTTGGCCTGGGTGATGAGCTTGGCGGCCTCGCGGATCTGCTTGGCGTGCGGCTTGGTGACCGGGCGGTAGCCCGGCAGGTCCATCGTCGGCGGCCAGCTGAAGGTGGTCTTCGACTGCAGCGCGTCCTTGGCGATGTCGACGAGGACCGGGCCCGGACGGCCGGTGGAGGCGATGTGGAAGGCCTCGGCGATCGTGTGGGCGATGTCCTCGGCGCGGGTGACCAGGAAGTTGTGCTTCGTGATCGGCATCGTGATGCCGCAGATGTCGGCTTCCTGGAAGGCGTCCGTGCCGATGGCCGCGGAGGCCACCTGCCCGGTGATGGCGACCATGGGAACCGAGTCCATGGCCGCGTCGGCGATCGGGGTGACCAGGTTCGTCGCACCGGGACCCGAGGTGACCATGCAGACACCGACCTTGCCGGTGGCCTGCGCGTAACCGGTGGCCGCGTGACCGGCACCCTGCTCGTGGCGGACCAGGATGTGGCGGACCCGGGTGGAGTCCATCAGCGGGTCGTACGCCGGAAGGATGCAGCCGCCGGGGAGGCCGAATACGGTGTCGGCGCCGACTTCCTCGAGAGAGCGGATGAGGGACTGCGCGCCCGTGAGGTGCTCAACGGTGGCGGAGGACGGTCCGCCGTTACGGGCCCGCGGCTGCGGGTGCTGGGCCCCGGTGGCCTGCTCGGTCATCGGCATTCTCTTCTCGAAGCTGAGGGTTTATGCGGTGTTTTTACGGGGTTTTGAAAGGTCCCGGTGCAACAAAAAACCCCTCGTGCCGTGAGGCAAGCGAGGGGAGCGCGCCGGTGCGGTCTGCAGGGTGTCCATGAGTGACCCTGCTTCAGCCGACGCGCTTTCCAAGTACGAGAATTCGGGTGCGCATGGCATTGACCCTCTCTCCGGCACACACACGGTGTCAAGTGGGTGGGACGGGAGTCTCATCATGTGAGCGGCCCTGGAGCGGGAGCGCACCGCCCGCCAGCACCGGCTGAGCGGCCGGGCCGATGCCCGGGACGGGGTACTTCCCCCGGATCAGCGTGCGTCGCAGCCGGTACTCGTCCAGCGGCCCGGCGAAGGCCATCCCCTGGCCGTGCGTGCATCCCATCGCCCGCAGGGCGCGCACCTGCTCGGGCACGTCCACACCGTCGGCCACGGACTGCATCCCGAGATCGCCGGCGATGCGCAGCAGCCCGCTGGTGATCTTGTGCAGCCTCGCCGACTCGACGACGCCCTCCACCAGGCAGCGGTCCAGCTTCAGGACGTCGACGGGGAGCCTGCGCAGGGCGTTGACCGCGGCGTACCCGCTGCCGAAGCCGTCGAGCGCGATCCGGACGCCGAGACGGCGCAGCGCGACCAGCCGCCGCTCCAGCTCGTCGATGGAGATCCGCGGGTCGCTGTCGGCCACTTCGATCATCAGGGCGCCGGAGGGCAGCCCGTACCGCGTCAGGAGCGCCTCGACGGACCCCGGGGGCAGGGCTCGGTCCAGGAGCCGGGCTGCCGACACGCGCACCGACACGGAGACCGGATGCCCGGCCCGAAACCGGTCCGCGGCCTGCTCGACGGCCTCCTCCAGCAGCCATGTGCCGAGTTCGGCGGCACGGTCACTGCCCTCGGAGACCCGGAGGAATTCGGCGGGGGTGAACAGGATGCCCTGGGCGGAGCGCCAGCGGGCCTGGGCGGCGACGGCCGCGACCGTGCCGCTGGCCAGGTGGACGACGGGCTGGTGGAGCAGGGCGAACTCGCCGTCGCGCAGGGCCGTGCGGAGCCGTGACGCGAGCTCCGAGCGGCGGACGACGTCCGCCTGCATCTGGGGGGCGTACAGCTCGACCCGGTCCTTGCCGCTCGCCTTCGCCCGGTACATGGCGAGGTCGGCGTTGCGCATGAGGTCCTTGGGCGTGATGGAGGGCTCGGCGAAGGCGACTCCGATGGAGGCGGCCACCCGGACCTCGCCGGTACCGATCCTGTACGGCTGGGAGAGCCTGAGGCGCAGCCGGTCGGCGATCTCGTGGACCTGGCACTCCCTGTCGGCCTGGTCGCGGGTGCCGTCCCCGACGATGAGCGCGGCGAACTCGTCGCCCCCGAGGCGAGCGGCGGTGTCCGAGGTGCGGACGGACTCCTGGAGTCGGCGTGCGGCCTGGACGAGGAGCTCGTCGCCCGCCTGGTGGCCGATGGAGTCGTTGACCGCCTTGAAGCCGTCGAGGTCGATGAAGAGCACGGCGGTGCCCGGGTCCCCGGCCCGGCGCCCTCCGAGCGCCTGGCCGACGCGGGTGGTGAAGAGGGCGCGGTTGGGCAGGTCGGTGAGCGGGTCGTGTTCGGCGTTGTGCTGCAACTGCGCCTGCAGTCTGACCCGCTCGGTCACGTCGCGGCTGTTGAGCAGCAGGCCGCCCTCGTGGCGGTTGACGGTGGACTCGACGTGGAGCCAGTCCCCCGTGCCCGATCTGAAGCGGCACTCGATCCGGGTGGTGGGCTCCTCCCGGGACGGCACGGCGAGGAAGCGCCGCAGCTCGTGGACCACTCCCCCGAGGTCGTCGGGGTGGATGATCGACGACAGTTCCGCGCCGACGAGGTCCTCGGCGTCGCGCAGGTAGACCCCGGCCGCCGCGGGGCTGACGTAGCGGAGCCTGCCGCTGGGTTCGGCGATCATGATGACGTCGCTGGAACCCTGCACCAGGGAGCGGAAGTGGTTCTCCTTCTGGGCGAGTTCCTGGGTGAGCGCGATGTTGTCGAGGAGCATGATGGCCTGCCGGATGACCAGCGCGAGCACGACCGTGCACCCGGTGAGGACCACGACCCGGTCGACCCTGCGGCCCTCCACCACGTTGTACAGGATGCCGAGGGTGCAGACCGCCGCGGCCAGATAGGGCGTGAGCGCGGCGAGGGACCCCGCGATCGGGCGGCTCGCGGCTCGCGGCTCCAGGGAGGGGGCCTCGACAGCGTTGTCCCGGCCCCGGCCGACGCCCCAGGGGGCGTACGCGAGGAGCAGGGAGCCGGAGAACCAGCCCGCGTCCAGCAGTTGGCCCGACTGGTAGGCGGAGCGCAGCAGCGGGGCCGTGAACAGGGCGTCGCACAGCACGGTCAGGGCGAGGCCGGCGATGGCGGTGTTCACCGCGGAGCGGTTCATGTTGACCCGCCGGAAGTGCAGCGCGAGGACCATGGAGACCAGCACGATGTCGAGCAGCGGGTAGGCCAGCGAGAGCGCCGCCCTGGCCACGCTCTCGCCGGCGGCGTTGGCGACATGGGCGGTGTGCGCCAGCGCGAGGCTCCAGGAGAGCGTCAGCAGGGACCCGCCGATCAGCCAGGCGTCCAGCACCAGGCAGACCCAGCCGGCCCGAGTGACGGGCCGCTTGGCCAGGACGAGCAGTCCGACGATGGCGGGCGGCGCGAAGCAGAGGAAGAACAGGTCCGCCACGGAGGGGGTGGGCACGGGGCGCCTCAGCACCACCTCGTACCACCCCCAGACCGCGTTGCCCCCGGCGGCCATGGCCGAGGAGAGCGAGAAGAGGAGCCAGGCGGGCCTGAACCGGCTTCCGCCGGAGCGGGCGTAGAGGAAGCAGGACACCGCGGCGATCAGGGCGGCGGCGCAGAGGCCGAAGTCACCCATGAACAGGGCGACTCCGGGCGATCCCCAGCCGAGGGCGGCTCCCACCGCGTATCCGGCGCAGACGGCACCGAGGACGAGCTGGGAGCGCAGCCCCGCGGCCCGTCCCGGGGCCGGCCGCCTGGAGAGCAGGGCCGCGAGGGCGCTCACCGGAAAGCTCCAAGGGCAGGCCCTGGGGCCCTCGCCGCCTGCCTCGCCTGCCCGCCACGCCGCGTCGGATCGTCTCTCCGCTGGCCGAACATGCCCGTCGCCCCCTCGCGTTCCGCTTCCCCCCGGCGCCGTCCTTCCACGGCGCAGCCCTCTTGTGGACGATACACCAGAGCCGTCACTCAGGGACATAGCTTCTCTACTCTCCGTTACCACCTGCGGTGTTGTCGGAACGGAGAGCGCCGGGACCGCTCCGGAGCGTGGTCAGCCGGTGGTGAGTACGAGGTTGGCGACCGGCTCTCCCGCGGCGAACCGGGTGAGCTGTCCGGCCAGCAGGCGCTTGGCCCGGGGCAGGAACGCGGAGGTGCTGCCGCCTACATGGGGGGTGATCAGTGTGTGGGGAGCATGCCAGAGAGGATGGCCGGCGGGCAGCGGTTCGGGGTCGGTCACGTCGAGCGCGGCACGCAGGCGCCCGGACTCGAGTTCGGGCAGCAGGGCCGCGGTGTCGACGACGGCGCCCCGCGCGACGTTCACGAGCAGTGCGCCGTCACGCATCGCGGCGAGGAATCCGGGGCCCACCAGCCCTTGTGTGGAAGGGTTCAGCGGGGTGGACAGGATGACGATGTCCGCCTCGGGGAGGAGAGCGGGCAGATCGTCGAGCGCGTGTACGGGGCCGCGCGCGGTTGTCCGTGCGGAGCGTGCGACGCGCACCACCCGCGCGCACTCGAAGGGTTCGAGCCGGTCCTCGATGGCCGCGCCGATCGATCCGTACCCCACCACGAGGACGGACTTGTCGGCGAGCGCCGGATAGAAACCGGACCGCCACTCCTCCGCGTCCTGGCCGTGCACGAAGCCGGGGAACCCCCGGAGGGAGGCGAGTATCAGGGCGAGTGCCAGCTCGGCCGTCGAGGCCTCGTGCACACCCTTGGCGTTGCACAGCCGCACTCCGGCGGGCAGCAGGCCGAGCCCGGGCTCCACGTGGTCGATGCCCGCGGAGAGGGTCTGGACGACCTGCACGGCCTTCATCCCCTTGAGCGGGCGGACCGCGACCTCCGAACCCTTCATGTAGGGAACGACGTAGAAAGCGCAGTCGGAGGGGTCCGCCGGGTAGTCCCGGCCGCCGTCCCAGAAACGGTAGTCGAGGCCCTCGGGAAGGCCGTCGATCTCATCGGCGGGAAACGGCAGCCATACGTCGGTGGCAGAGGGAGAAGTCATGGTCAGGAGGCTATGCGAAGGGCGCCGGGCCGTAGAGGTTACTTTGGGGTGCTGGTGGCCCCGTGATCATGGGCCGAGGGAGGGTTCGGGGAGTTGGAGCGCAGGACTATCGGTGCGGCGGCACTCGCCGTGGGTGCGGTCGGGCTGGGTTGTATGCCGATGAGCTGGGCGTACAGCACGTCGCAGCAGCGCGGTGACCGCTCGGTGCGGACCGTGCACGCCGCGCTGGACGCGGGCGTCCAGCTGCTCGACACCGCCGACATGTACGGGCCCTTCACCAACGAGCTGCTCGTGGGCAGGGCGCTCAAGGGCCGCCGCTCCGAGGCCTTCCTCTCCACCAAGTGCGGTCTGCTGGTGGGCGATCAGCACATCGTGGCCAACGGGCGCCCGGGCTATGTGCGCCGCGCCTGTGACGCCTCGCTGCGACGGCTCCAGACCGATGTGATCGATCTCTACCAGCTGCACCGGGCGGACCCCGAGGTGCCGGTCGAGGAGACCTGGGGCGCGATGGCGGACCTGGTGACGGCGGGCAAGGTGCGGGCGCTCGGACTGTGCGCGGTGGGGGCCCGGGCCGGGCGCGGGCCGGGGGCCCGGATGCACGACGGGACCATCCGGCAGCTGGAGCGGATGCAGCAGGTCTTTCCCGTCAGCGCGGTCCAGGCGGAGCTCTCCGTGTGGTCGCCCCAGGCGCTGGAGGATCTGCTGCCGTGGTGCTCGGCCCGGGGTGTGGGGGTGCTCGCGGCGATGCCGCTCGGCAGCGGCTATCTCACGGGCACGCTCAAGCCCGGCCAGGGTTTCGAGCCGGACGACCCGCGGGCCAGGCATCCCCGCTTCACGGGCGAGATGATGGCGGCCAACCAGCCGGTGGTGTCGGGGCTGCGCAGGATCGCGGAGCGGCACGGCGCCACTCCGGCGCAGGTGGCCCTGGCCTGGGTCCTGCGGCAGGGCCGCCATGTGGTGCCCGTGCCGGGCACCAAGCGGGAGCTCTGGGCCGTGGAGAACGCGGGTGCGGCGGGACTCGTGCTCACGGACCGGGATCTGGCCGAGATAGCCGGGCTGCCGCGTGCCCGCGGGTCGTGGGACTGAGACGGCCGGCGCGGCGGGACGGCCGGGCTCCGGGGCGGAAGAATTGGCGGAGATCGGGAACCCGGTTCGGGCGGCGGTGTAAGAACATGGTCGTGCGACCCTCGAAAGGATCGGTGCTGTGCAAAGTCCCGTGCTGCGCAAGGGGGCGGTGGCCCTGCTCGCCTCGGCCTCCCTCCTGCTGACCGCCTGTTCGTCCGGCGACGGCCCTGCGGCCGGCGAGGGCGCCTCCTCGCCCCCGGCGAGCGCCACGTCCGCTCCCCCGGCCTCGGCGAGCCCGTCGGCGGACCTGCCGCCGGCCAAGGGCTCGGTCGAGGTGGTGAAGACGCTCACGGACGGCCTCGCCTCACCCTGGGGCCTGGCGGCGCTGCCCGGGGGCGACCTGCTGGTCTCCTCGCGTGACGAGGCGACGATCACCCGGGTCGACGGGGAGAGCGGCGAGAAGACCCTGCTGGGCTCGGTGCCGGGGGTCGCGCCCGCGGGTGAGGGGGGCCTGCTGGGGCTCGCCGTCGCACCGACCTACGGCGCGGACCACCTGATCTACGCGTACTTCACCACCGAGTCGGACAACCGCGTCGCCCGCCTCCAGTACGACGAGAAGAAGCCCCCGGGACAGCAGTTGGGGGCACCGGACACCATCCTGCGGGGGATCCCGAAGGGCGCCGTCCACAACGGTGGCCGGATCGCGTTCGGCCCCGACCGCATGCTGTACGTGGGCACCGGCGAGACGGGCGACACCGGCCTCGCCCAGGACAAGGCGTCCCCCTCGGGCAAGATCCTGCGGATGACGCCCGACGGCGAGCCCGTGCACGGCAATCCCGAGGCCGACTCGCTGGTCTATTCGTACGGGCACCGCAATGTGCAGGGCCTGGCCTGGGACAGCGGGAAGCGGCTCTGGGCATCGGAATTCGGCCAGGACACCTGGGACGAGCTGAACCTGATCGAGCCGGGCCGGAACTACGGCTGGCCCGACGTCGAGGGCAGGAAGGGCGAGGAGGGCTTCGTCGACCCGGTGGCCCAGTGGAAGACCTCCGAGGCCTCGCCGAGCGGTATCGCGTACGCCGGGGGATCGGTCTGGATGGCCGGCCTGCGGGGCGAGCGGCTCTGGCGGATCCCGCTGTCGGGCAAGGCGGACGGGGAACCCCTGGCCGCCCCCCAGGCGTTCCTGGAGGGGAAGTACGGCCGTCTGCGCACGGTGCTCGCCGCCGGCGGCGACAAGCTGTGGCTGGTCACGAGCAACACGGACGGCCGTGGCTCCGCGAAGTCGGGCGACGACAGGATCCTGCTCCTGAAGGTGCGGTAGCGGCGTCCCGGGCCCGTCAGGACCCGGCGGGCCGTATCGCGCCGGACGGGCACCAGGCCGGAGGGAGCACAGCGGGTGTTCAACTTCTTCGAGGAGCTCTTCGCGCCGGGCCGTAAGCACATGGCCGAGGAGCAGAAGCGGCTGGAGCTGAGCCGGGTCGACCTGGGCGTCGGCGACCCGGCGCGGGGCCCGATAGACCTCACTTCCGGCAAGGTGACGCTCCGCCGCCCGGCACCCGGGCCGCCTCCCGAGGACGGCCGGCAGCAGGACGACCGGCAGCAGGACGACCGGCCGTCCCAGGACCGGCGCTCCCAGGACCGGCGCGACGACGGGCGGCGCGACCACGGGCGGCCCCGCCGCTGAGAGCCGCGGGGCCGCCCGCTCTCACCCCGCCGCGTACAGCCGGAAGCGGTGCGCCAGGGCGGCCGCTTCGCCCCGGCTGGAGACGCTGAGCTTGGCCAGGATGTTGGACACGTGCACGCTGGCGGTCTTCGGCGAGATGTACAGCTCCTCCGCGATCCGGCGGTTGGTGTAGCCCGCCGCGACCAGCCGGTGCACCTCCTGCTCCCGTGAGGTCAGCCCGAACGACTCGATGGCGTCCACCGCCGGGGCGGGCCCGGCGGGCCGGGCCTCGCCCCCGGCCACGTCGTCCGGCCCGGTGAGCGCGATTCGGGCCCGCCCGGCCAGCTGCTCGACACTCTCGGCGAGCGGCCGCGCCCCGAGGCGTACGGCGACCGCGTGGGCCTCGCGCAGGAGTCCTGCCGCCGGTGTCCGGTCGCCGGAGGCGGTGAGGATCGCCTCCGCCCAGTGATGGCGGATCTGGGCCAGCTCGAAGGGGCGCTGGAGCGGGGCGAAGGCGGTGGCGGCCCGGCACCAGTGGTCCGGGGTGTCCTCCCCTTCCGCACGGGCCAGTTCGGCCTCGATCAGCACGCCGTACGCCGCCCAGACGGGCACCAGCATCGGCAGCCGCTTGAGGTGGCCCCGGATCCGCTCCAGGATCGCCGGCCGCCCGGGGTCCGTGGCGGGCAGCCCGCGGGCGTCGGCCTCGATCGCGGCGGCGGCGGCGAGCAGCGGCAGGGAGTACCGCTGGGTTCCCGGTGGCAGTCCGATGTCGGACTGCGCCTCGAACGCGGCCCGCGCCTCGGGGAGCATGCCCTTCCGGGCGGCGATGACCATGGCGTGCCGTACCGGAGAGATCAGGTGCTGCGGCTGCGTCTCGTGGCCGAGATGGCGGCGGTTCAGGGTCAGTTGCTCCTCGGCCTCCTCGAAGTCCCCGGTGGCCAGGGCCAGGTCGGTGCGGCGGGCGGCCACCAGGGCGTTCGACTTGCGGGACCGGGCCAGCGGGGCCGCGGCCTCCGCGGCTGCCCGGCTCTCCTTCCAGTGCCCCAGCGAGTAGTAGGACTGCGCCTGGTTGGCCCGTGTCCAGGCCTCGGACTCGGGGACCCCGTGGCTGTGGCAGATCCGGATGCCGTGGTCGGCGGCGGCCACCGCCTCCAGGGAGCGGCCGCAGGATTCGAGCGAGGAGGGCAGGTTGGTGGCGGCACGGCTCATGACGCCCACCAGGTGCAGCTCCTCGGCCCGGTCGCGGACGGCGTACATCTCGGCGATGCCCTCCTCGACGTCGCCCGCGTCGATCGCGAGCCAGCCGCGGGTGAGCCTGGCGTGCAGCTCGATGGACTCCTCGCCGACGAGCCGGGCGTACTCCACGGCCCGGTCGGCCGCGACCAGCGCCTCGGGTCCGGGCCGGTGCAGGGCGCCCCAGCCGGCGACCGAGGCGAGGACGTCGGCGTGCACGGCGGACGGCTGCAGACCCCGCACCAGGTCCTCGGCGGTGGCCAGTTCCTGACGGCCGTCCCCCCGGGAGAGGCTCTGCATCAGGAGGGAACGCTGCACCCAGAACCATGCCGCGCGCAGCGGGTCCCGGGCCCGGTCCAGGATGCGCAGCGCCTTCTTCGCGAGGGCCAGGGCCCGTTCGCGGTCGCCGCCGAAGCGGGCGGACACCGTGGCCTCGGCCATCAGGTCGAGGTAGCCCAGCGGGTCCGCCGGATCGCAGCCGCACCCCGGGTAGGCCTCGGCGTGGTCGAGCGGCCGCAGGGTGGCGCGCACCTCGTCGGGTACGTCGTCCCAGAGCTCCATGGCCCTCTCCAGCAGCCGGAGTTGCTCGCTGTACGCGTAACGGCGCCGGGCCGCCACCGCTGCCTGGAGCACGGCGGGCAGCGCCCTGGCCGCGTCGTGCGCGGCGTACCAGTAGCTGGCGAGGCGTGCGGCGCGCTCGTCGGCGCGTACGAGGGAGGGGTCGGCCTCCAGCGCCTCGGCGTAGCGGCGGTTGAGGCGGGTGCGTTCGCCGGGCAGCAGGTCGTCGCTGACGGCCTCGCGGACCAGGGAGTGGCGGAAGCGGTAGCCGTCGGTGTCGGGGGCGGGCAGCAGCAGGTTGGCGCCGACCGCCGCCCGCAACGCCTCGTCGAGGTCGTCCTCGGCGAGGCCGGCGACGGCGGCGAGGAGCGGGTGCTCGACCGTGGAGCCGCCCTCGGCGATGATCCGGGCGATCCGCTGCGCGTCCTCGGGCAGCGCCTCGACGCGGACCAGGAGGAGGTCGCGGAGGGAGTCGGAGAGTCCGGAGCCGTCGCCGCAGCACTCCACGCTGCGGGCGAGCTCCTCGACGAAGAAGGCGTTGCCGTCGGAGCGTTCGAAGATGTCGTCGACCAGCGCGGCGTCGGGGACCATCGCGAGGATCCCGGTGAGCTGCCGGCCGACCTCCGCGCGGCTGAAGCGGTCGAGTTCGATGCGGCGGACCGTGCGGAGCCGGTCGAGCTCGGCGAGGAGCGGGCGCAGGGGGTGGCGGCGGTGGACGTCGTCGGCGCGGTACGTCCCGATCACGACGAGGCGGCCGCTGCGCAGGGTGCGGAAGAGATAGGCGAGCAGATGGCGCGTGGAGGCGTCGGCCCAGTGGAGGTCCTCCAGGACGAGGACGACCGTGCGGGTGGCGGAGACGCGCTCCAGCAGCCGGGCGGCGAGCTCGAAGAGCCGGGCGGTGCCGTGCTCGTCGTCCGGCGCCCGGTCGGCCTCGCCCAGCTCGGGCAGCAGCCGGGCGAGCTCGCCCTCCTGGCCGGCCAGAGCCTCCGTCAGTTCCTCCGGGAGCGCCCGGCGCAGGGCGCGGAGCGCCGTCGCGAACGGGGCGTAGGGCAGGCCGTCGGCCCCGATCTCCACGCACCCGCCGACGGCCACGACGGCGTCCCGGCGGCAGGCCGCCCGGATGAACTCCTCGACCAGCCGGGTCTTGCCGACGCCCGCCTCGCCGCCGACGAGCAGTGCCTGCGGTTCCCCGGCGGCGGCGCGGACGAGCGTCTCGGTGAGCGCGGCGAGTTCACCGGCTCGGCCGACGAAGACGGGGCTGACGGTGTTGGTCTCCACGTCGCCGAGCATCGCATACGCGTACGACACCCCGGCGACCGATTTTCGGTGGTCCATCGCTACGCGGCGCGGACGAACCAGCTCCGGTTCTTCCCCACCCGCCCTTCGGTGTCGTCCTGTCCGGAACGACGGGCGGCGCGGCGGGCGAGCACCGCCTGGCGGACGGTCCGCTGCTCCTCGGCCCTGCGGATCAGCTCGGCGACGGCGAGCTGGTGGATCTCGTACTCGTACATGGTGTTCTCCCTGGTGGAGCGGAAAGTGGGGGCACGGCTTCTGCCGTGCCCCCACTCTCGTCCGCCAGGGGTTGCCGCCACATCGGGCGAGTGCCGCATCTCTGCGGGCGGGGGGCCTTAGGCCCGGGTGGCGGATGCCTTAGACCGGCCGTCACCGGGGGGCCGAGGCGTCGGCCAGGTCCTCAGCCGGCCGCGGAGGGCAGCGCGACGAAGAGGTCGAGGTACATGCCCACGGAGATCAGCAGGCCGAGGACGCCGAGCGCGATGCCCGCCATGGCGACGGAGCGGACCCAGCCCGCCTGCGGGACGAGGGACGGGGTGCCGAAGGAGGGCCGGACCAGGACGAAGACGCCGACGAGCAGCGCGAGCAGCGCGAAGACCCCGTTGACGAGGGCCGTGCTGTGCCACGCGTCGCCGTAGATCTCGGAGATCTGCTGGGCGGCGCTGCCTGTGCCGCCGGAGGTCTTGATCTGGCCGACCAGGGTCTCGCGCTCGGCGGCGACACGGCCGGTCCAGGCACCCGAGAGCGAGATGACGCCCAGCCCGGCCGCCACCACGGCGGCGGCTCCGGTTCCGGCCCCGGACGCCGCGGCCGCTTCGGCCTCGGCGTAGGGGTCGGGCTCCAGGTCGGTCTCGAGGCCGTCCTCCGCGGCCGCGTCCGTCGCCGCCACGTCCATGGCGGTCACGTCCGAAGCGGTCACACCCGGTGCGACTCCGTCCGGTACGGCGTCTTCCGCCGGCCCGGCCTGCTTCGTCACGCTCGGCGTGGTGGCGGTTCCGTCGGCCGCCTTCTTCTCCTCGGTGTCGTCAGTGGTCGGAGTGGAGGGGGAGGTGTTCATGCGCCGCACGCTAGGGGTCCCGTATGAGAACCTCCTTAAGACCGGCCTGACACCGGCCGCCTCAGCCCTTCCTCTGCCGCCATTCGGACGCCAGAAGGGCCCAGATCTCCTGGTCGTGACGCTTGCCGCGGTACGGATAGGCCTCGCGGAGTACACCCTCGCGGGTCATGCCGAGCCGTTCGGCGACGGCGACACTGCGCCGGTTGGCCGAGGACGCGACCCACTCCACGCGGTGCATGCCCCGTACGCCGAAGGCCCAGTCGATCAGCTTCCGCGAAGCCCGGGTGACCAGGCCGCGGCCCTCGGCGGCCGCCTCCAGCCAGCAGCCGATCTCGCAGTTGCCGGTCTCCGCCTCGAATATCCGGAACAGGACGCCGCCGACCAGCGTGCCGTCCAGCCAGATGCCGTAGAGCCGGCCGGTGTCGGCCGCCTGCTTGTCCGCGTAACGCTGGAGCAGGGCGCGTGCGGACGTGAGGTCCTTGGCCGCCGCGGCGAACGGGATCCAGGGGTCGACCAGGGCGCGCGCCCGGTCCATGTGGGCCAGGAACTCCTCGGCCTGCCAGGGCTCGACCGGCCGGAGCTCCGCTCCGTCGTCCCCCAGTGACACCGTGAACACAGTGAATCTCCTCGGTCTTCGTGCTGTCTCAGTGAACGCGCTGCGGGGCCGCCGGGACTTCCTCCCCCGCGCGCTCCCCCGGGATCCTCGCACGTGGTGCCGTGCGGTCCGGCGGCTCGATGCTGATATGCGGGAGCAGCCGGTCCAGCCGGGCGGGGAGCCACCAGTTCGCACCCCCGAGCATGTGCATCAGCGCGGGCACGAGCAGGGTGCGCAGGACGAAGGCGTCGAGTGCGACGGCGGCGGCGAGCGCGATGCCGAACATCGCGATGACGCGGTCGCCGCTGAGGACGAAGGCGAGGAAGACGGAGATCATGATCACCGCGGCCGAGTTGATCACCCGGCCGGTCTCCGCCAGGCCGACGCGCACGGACCGCCGGTTGTCGCCGGTCTCCAGCCACTCCTCGTACATCCGGCCGACGAGGAAGACCTGGTAGTCCATGGACAGCCCGAAGAGCACCGAGACCATGATCACCGGGAGGAAGGGCTCGATGGGGCCCGCGCTGCCGAGTCCCAGCAGCTCGCTCCCCCATCCCCACTGGAAGACCGCGACGACGACGCCGAAGGAGGCGGCCACGGCGGCCACGTTCATCACGGCGGCCTTGAGGGGGACGGCGAGGGAGCGGAACGCCAGCAGCAGGAGCAGGCAGCCGAGCCCGACGACCACCCCGACGAAGAGCGGCAGCTTGCCGACGATGATCTCGGCGAAGTCGTCGTATCCGGCCGTCACCCCGCCCACATGCGTCCGGAGCGAGGTGGTGGCCCCCGCCGGCGGCAGGACGTCGTGGCGGAGCCGGTCGACGAGTTCGCTGGTCCGCTGCGACTGCGGAGCGGAGTCGGGGACGACGGTGAGGAACGCGGTGTCGCCGCTGCCGTTGTACGTCACCGGGCTCACCGAGGCGACGCCTTCGGTGTCCCGCAGCACGGCGGGCAGGCCGTCCAGGGCGAGCCGGTCGTCGGCTCCGTCGAGGTGGGCGGCTATGGTCAGCGGCCCGTTGACGCCGGGGCCGAACCCGTCGGCCAGCAGGTCGTACGCCTGGCGGGTGGTGGCCGTGGCGGGGTTGTTTCCCTGGTCGGAGGTGCCCAGGTGCAGGGAGAGGGTCGGCAGTGCGAGCACCGCCATGACAGCGGCCGCGGCCGCTCCCAGCAGCCGGGGGCGCCGCTCGACGAAGGCCGACCAGCGGGCGGTGAAGCCGGTGGCGCGTTCGGCCTGCGACCCGTGCTCGGCGAGCCGGCCGCGCTCACGCCGGCTCAGGGCCCGCATGCCGATGAAGGAGAGCAGCGCGGGCAGCAGGGTCACGGAGGCGGCGACGGTCAGCACCACGGTGAGGGAGGCGGCGATCGCCACCCCGTTGAGGAAGCCGAGCCGCAGGACCAGCATGCCGAGCAGGGCGACGCAGACGGTGGCTCCGGCGAAGACCACGGCGCGCCCCGTCGTCGCGACGGCGTTCCGCGCGGCTTCGGGCACGGAGAGGCCGCGTCGCAGGCCTCTCCGGTGCCGGGTGACGATGAACAGGGCGTAGTCGATGCCCACACCGAGCCCGATGAGCATCCCCAGCATCGGCGCGAAGTCGGCGACGGTCATGACGTGGCCGAGCAGCACGATGCCCGCGTACGCGGTGCCGACGGAGACGAGTGCGGTGGCGATGGGCAGCAGGCTCGCGGCGAGCGAGCCGAAGGCGAGGAAGAGGACGACCGCGGCGACGGCCACCCCCACGGCCTCGCTCAGATGGAGCGCCGGTGCCTCGGTCAGCGCCACGGCGGCCCCGCCGAGTTCGACCTGGAGTCCTTCACCGGCGGCCCGCTGCGCGGTGTCGACGACGGCCTGGGCCTGTTCCGGCGGGATCTCCCCGGCCCGGTGGCCGAAGGTGACCGTCGCGTAGGCGGTGTGCCCGTCCGCGCTGATCCGCCCCTGATCCGTCGCCCCGTAGGGGCCGCTGACGTCTCCGACGCCGGGCAGTGCGCCGATCTCGTGCAGCGTCCTGGTCATCGTCCGCTCGACGCGGGCGTCGCGGACGGTGGAGCCGGAGGTGTGCCAGACGACGGTGCCGGTCTCGCCGCCGAGGTCGTCGAAACCCGTCCGCAGGAGCTCGCCGGCGCGGCCGGACTCGGTGCCCGGCACCTCGTAGTCGTCGGAGTACGCGGACCCCGCGAACCCGGCCGCGGCCGACACGCCTCCGAGGGCGATCAGCCAGATCAGGACGGTGGCGAGGCGGTGCCTGAGACACCAGCGTGCGAGGGCGGCCAACGGAGGTTCTCCTGGGGTTCGTGGACCGTAGGGGGATATGACGGGAACATCCCACGAAGTCGCATGACCTGAGAGCCTCACTCTGTCAGCCATTCCTGACCATGTGCCGCTTTGGTGGCCATGGTCACATGGGTCGGCTTCGCCCCTTTCGTCGTACGGCCGCCACCACCGCCCGCCTCCTGCCGTCAGCCGGTGACGCTCGCCCGGCCGTTCTCGATGTGGCCCATCAGCCGGCGCCGGAAGGAGCCCGCCTCGTCGGCCGTCACCTCAATGTCGTACCAGCCGTGGGCGTCGGCCGCCGAGTGCACGACCGTACGGCTGCGCCCGGGCTTGACCGCGACCGTCCGGGTCCAGTTCCGCAGGTCGTCCTCGTCGACGTATCCGAGGGGCCGCACGGTGTAGGTCAGTGTCCGCCTGCCGTTGTTGCGCAGCGTGAGGTGCAGGTCCCGCTCGTGGGCGTCGATGCGGGAGGCGAGTTCCGCGCCCCCGCCGGACGCGCCCTCGAACTCCCGCCGGAAGCCGTTCGGACCGGTGACCGTGAAGCGGTACGCCTCACCGGTCAGCGGCACCGCCCACCGTGCCGTGCCCCTGACGTCCCGGTGCTGGGGGGCGGGGAACTCCCCCGCGTACGGGTAGAGCGTGAAGTGCGCGGAGGACCTGCCGGTGTTGCCGAGGTCGAGCCGCAGCCCGCCGGCCACGCGCCTGGCCTGCGCGTCGGGCTGGTAGGGCAGGGGCCGGGCCGGCCGGACGCCGGCCTCCTGGGCGGGCATGTGCTGGACGGCGGGCGGCTTCGGCTGCCAGCGGCCGCCGAACGGCGGGATCGCGGCGGGGGGCTCCGTCCCGGGCTGCCGCCGCGCACGGGTGAAGTCGAAGGCCGAGGTGAGGTCTCCGGTGACCTTGCGCCGCCAGGCGCCGATGTTGGGTTCCTCGACCCCCGTCCAGCGCTCCAGGAGGCGGATCACGGAGGTGTGGTCGAAGACCTCGGAGCAGACGTACCCGCCGACCGACCAGGGGGAGACGACCAGCAGCGGCACCCGCACGCCGAGCCCGGTGGGCTTGCCCTCCCAGTGCTCCTCCGGCACCTCCGCGGGGGCGACCGGCGGGGGCACGTGGTCGAAGAATCCGTCGTTCTCGTCGTAGTTGATGAGGACGACGGTGCGCCGCCACACATCGGGGTGCTTGCCGAGTGCGTCCAGGATCTTGTAGACGACGGTCGCGCTGTGCACCGGCGAGGAGACGCTCGGGTGCTCGGAATCGACCGCCGACGGGACCAGGTAGGAGACCTCCGGCAGCGTCCCCGCCGCCACGTCGTCGGCGAACTCCTGGGCGAGCGTGCC
The DNA here is from genome assembly GCF_044751065.1 of Streptomyces sp. NPDC088746. NCBI lineage: Bacteria > Bacillati > Actinomycetota > Actinomycetes > Kitasatosporales > Streptomycetaceae > Streptomyces > Streptomyces sp. NPDC088746. The sequence continues at coordinate 1,260,949 of NZ_JBIVLA010000002.1, read as the reverse complement.
CGTCTCGACCCGGCGCAGCCCCCGCTCGAACAGACTGCGCTCGGCCGCCGTCAGGGCGGCGACGCCCTCGTCGAGCAGGGCCAGCAGCCGCTCCCGCTCGGCGGGCCCGTCCGCCTCGCGCACGGTGGCGTAGAAGGACTCCATGTAGGTATGGCCGTCGGTCTTCGCCAGCGCCTTGCGCGCGATGGCCTTGAAGGTGGCGAAGAACTCGATCTGGTTGTCGGTGAAGTTCTCCCACTCGGTGTACGTCTTCCAGCTCCGCCCGGCCTTCTCCAGCCGCTCGGCGTAGGTGCCCCAGTCGTATCCGGGGTGGGTGCCCTCGTCGTACGCGTCGTTGCCGACGGCCCGCCTGCCGTTCGGCTCGTTACCGGTCTTCCCGCTCCACAGGTGGTTGCGGTTCGGGCTGGTGGAGGTGTGGATCGACGAGTGGTAGGCGTCGCAGACCGTGAAGGTGTCGGCGAGCTCGTAGTGCAGCGGGATGTCCCCGCGGTCGTAGTACGCCATGGTCGCGGCGGTCTTCGCGGTGACCCAGCCGTTCATCCAGCCGTCGGCCCACGCCTTGGAGCCACCGCTCCACGAGTGGTCGAGGGCGCCGATGTACTGCAAATCCTTCTTCTGCGCCTCCGCGGCCTCCCGCACGGGGAACGGCAGTACGGTCGTGCCCGCCGGCCCCGGCTGTTCGAAGACGGGCCGGCCGGAGGGGAGTTCGATCGCGTTGCGGTCGCCGAAGCCGCGCACTCCGCGCAGCGTCCCGAAGTAGTGATCGAAGGAACGGTTCTCCTGCATCAGGATCACCACGTGCTCGATGGCGTCCAGCCCCGCACCACCGGACCGTCCGGCCGCGGGCTGCGCGGCGATCGCCGCCTGGAGCGACGGGGGCAGGAACGATCCCGCCGCGGCGGCGCCGAGCGCACCGCCCCCGAGCGCGAAGAGCCGCCGCCGTGACATGTCCGTGGTCAAGTGAGCCTCCCGATTCCGTATCTACGGCTCTGGAAGCTAGTCACGCCGAATGGCTACGGGAAGACCGCCGTACGGCCTGGTGGTGAACGTCCTGCGGGCCGGCCCGGGCCACGCGAAGGGGGCGGCACACCCGGTGAACGGGTGCACCGCCCCCAGGGGCGTGCCGGGATCAGCCCTCGACGCCGAGCTTCTCCAGGATCAGCTCACGCACGCGTGCCGCGTCGGCCTGGCCGCGGGTGGCCTTCATGACCGCGCCCACCAGAGCGCCGGCGGCGGCCACCTTGCCCCCGCGGATCTTGTCCGCGATGGCGGCGTTGCCCGCGATGGCCTCGTCGACGGCGGTGGACAGCGCACCCTCGTCGGAGACGACCTTCAGGCCGCGCTTCTCGACGACGGTGTCGGGGTCGCCCTCGCCCGCGAGGACACCCTCGAGGACCTGGCGCGCCAGCTTGTCGTTGAGGTCGCCGGAGGCGACGAGCTCCGCCACCCGGGCGACCTGCGCCGGGGTGACCGGCAGCTCGTCCAGGCTGCGGCCGGTCTCGTTGGCGTTACGGGCGAGCTCGCCCATCCACCACTTGCGTGCCTGGTCCGACGGGGCGCCCGCCTCCGTCGTGGCGACGATCAGGTCGACCGCGCCGGCGTTGAGGATGGACTGCATGTCGTGCTCGTTGACACCCCACTCCTCCTTCAGCCGCTTGCGGCGCAGCCGGGGCAGCTCGGGGAGTCCCTTGCGGAGCTCCTCGACCCAGTCGCGGGCGGGGGCGACCGGCACCAGGTCCGGCTCGGGGAAGTAGCGGTAGTCCTCGGCGTTGTCCTTGATGCGGCCGGCCGTGGTGGAGCCGTCCTCCTCGTGGAAGTGCCGGGTCTCCTGCACGATCGTCCCGCCGGAGTTCAGCACCGCGGCGTGACGCTGGATCTCGAAGCGGGCGGCACGCTCGACGGAGCGCAGCGAGTTGACGTTCTTCGTCTCGGAGCGCGTGCCGAACTTCTCGGTGCCGTTGGGGCGCAGCGACAGGTTGACGTCGCAGCGCATCTGGCCCATCTCCATCCGGGCCTCCGAGACGCCGAGCGCCTTGATGAGCTCGCGGAGCTCGGCGACGTACGCCTTGGCGACCTCGGGGGCGCGTGCGCCCGCTCCCTCGATCGGCTTGGTGACGATCTCGATGAGGGGGATGCCCGCACGGTTGTAGTCGAGCAGCGAGTGGGAGGCGCCGTGGATGCGGCCGGTGGCACCGCCGACGTGCGTCGACTTGCCGGTGTCCTCCTCCATGTGCGCGCGCTCGATCTGTACGCGGAAGATCTCGCCGTCCTCCAGCTGGACGTCCAGATAGCCGTCGAAGGCGATCGGCTCGTCGTACTGGGAGGTCTGGAAGTTCTTCGGCATGTCCGGATAGAAGTAGTTCTTCCGGGCGAAGCGGCACCACTCGGCGATCTCGCAGTTCAGCGCGAGACCGATCTTGACGGCGGACTCGACGCCGATCTCGTTGACGACGGGCAGCGCGCCCGGCAGTCCGAGGCAGACCGGGCAGGTCTGCGAGTTCGCGTCCTGCTTGAGCTCGGTGGAGCACCCGCAGAACATCTTGGTCTTGGTGCCGAGCTCCACATGGACCTCGAGGCCCATGACGGGGTCGTACGTCGCGAGGGCATCCTCGTACGACTCCAGGTCGATGACAGTCACGATGAAACTTTCCCTCTCAGCCCAGCAGGACGTCGTCGTCGCCGAGACGCTTGAGCTCGCGGTAGAGGATCGCGAGTCCGGTCACGATCGCGGCGGCGGATACGGCGGCGTCGACCAGCCGCAGCGTGTCGTTGTCCTGGCGGGCCATCCTCGCCTGCTTGACGACGCTCAGGGCGCCGAAGGCGGTGGTGCCCAGGGACACGTACACACCGGACTTGGACTTCTTGAAGTTCTTGGCCTTCTTAGCCATTGCGCTCATAGTGACGGAGCCTCCTCAAGCAGCGGGTGCCCCCACTTTTCCACGAAAGCGGCCTCGACGGCTGCTCCGACCTTGTACAGCCGGTCGTCCTTCATGGCGGGGGCGATGATCTGCAGTCCGACCGGCAGGCCGTCCTCCGGTGCCAGACCGCAGGGCAGCGACATGGCGGAGTTGCCGGCGAGGTTGGTCGGAATGGTGCACAGGTCCGCGAGGTACATCGCCATCGGGTCGTCGGCGCGCTCGCCGATCGGGAAGGCGGTGGTGGGCGTCGTCGGCGAGACGATGACGTCCACCTGCTCGAACGCCTTCTCGAAGTCCTGGGTGATGAGGGTGCGGACCTTCTGGGCCGAGCCGTAGTACGCGTCGTAGTAGCCGGAGCTGAGCGCGTACGTACCGAGGATGATGCGGCGCTTGACCTCGTCGCCGAAGCCGGCCTCGCGGGTGAGGGCGGTGACGTCCTCGGCGGAGCGCGTGCCGTCGTCGCCGACCCGCAGGCCGTAGCGCATGGCGTCGAAGCGCGCCAGGTTCGAGGAGCACTCGGACGGCGCGATCAGGTAGTACGCCGAAAGAGCGAGGTCGAAGGACGGGCAGTCCAGCTCGACGATCGTGGCGCCGAGCGACTTCAGCAGCTCGACGGACTCGTTGAAGCGCTGGACGACGCCGGCCTGGTAGCCCTCGCCGGAGAACTGCTTGACGACGCCGACGCGCATGCCCTGTACGGAGCCGTTGCGCGCGGCCTCGACGACCGGCGGGACCGGGGCGTCGATGGACGTCGAGTCGAGCGGGTCGTGGCCGCCGATGACCTCGTGGAGCAGCGCCGCGTCCAGGACCGTACGGGCGCAGGGGCCGCCCTGGTCGAGGGAGGACGAGAAGGCGACCATGCCGTAGCGGGAGACGCCGCCGTAGGTGGGCTTGACGCCGACGGTGCCGGTGACGGCCGCGGGCTGGCGGATGGAGCCGCCGGTGTCCGTGCCGATGGCGAGCGGCGCCTCGAAGGAGGCCAGCGCGGCGGACGAGCCACCGCCGGAACCGCCCGGGATACGGGTGAGGTCCCAGGGGTTGCCGGTCGGGCCGTAGGCGCTGTTCTCGGTGGAGGACCCCATGGCGAACTCGTCCATGTTGGTCTTGCCGAGGATGACGACGTCGGCGGCCTTCAGCTTCTTCGTGAGGGTCGCGTCGTACGGCGGGACCCAGCCCTCGAGAATCTTCGAGCCGACGGTGGTCGGCATGTCCTGGGTGGTGAAGATGTCCTTGAGCGCGAGCGGGACGCCGGCCAGCGGGCCGAGCTTCTCGCCCGCCGCACGCTTGGCGTCGACGGCGCGGGCCTGCGCGAGCGCGCCCTCGCGGTCGATGTGCAGGAAGGCGTGGACCTTCTCGTCGATGGCGTCGATCCGGGCCAGGTGGGCCTCGGCGACCTCGACGGCCGTCAGCTCGCCGGAGGCGATCTTCGCGGCGATCTGCGCCGCGGTGAGCTTGATGATGGTGCTGATGTCCGTCATGGCTGTTAGTCCTCCCCCAGGATCTGCGGCACCTTGAAACGCTGCTGCTCCTGGGCCGGGGCGCCGGAGAGCGCCTGCTCGGGGGTGAGCGACGGACGGACCTCGTCCGCCCGCATGACGTTGGTCAGCGGCAGCGGGTGGGAGGTCGGCGGTACGTCTTGGTCGGCGACCTCGGAGACGCGGGCGACCGCGCCGATGATGTCGTCGAGCTGACCGGCGAAGTGTTCGAGCTCTTCGCCCTTCAGCTCCAGACGCGCCAGCCGGGCGAGGTGGGCGACCTCCTCGCGCGTGATGCCAGGCATGCAGCGATCCTCAGGGTTTGGTGTGTGGTTTTGGCCCAATCCTATGGGGTCGCCGGACACTGCCCCGACTGCATGACCGCCCGCCGCCTCACAATCCCGGTCCGGCCACGGCGGGCCCGTCCGGCGATTGAGGACAAAACGGCCACCGGGCGGGGCCGTACGGTCCTCAGGCCGTCGCGCGGGGCCGTGTGGTCCTCAGGCCGTCGCCGGGCCGGAGACCGCCCGTCCGGCCGGGCGCTGCTGCTCCACCTCGGGCTGCAACGCCGCCGCCGCGGCCTTCTGGTCGGCGGGCCGCCGCCACCCGTGCTCGCCGCGGGCCCGCAGCCAGGCCGTCGTCTCCTGCGGCGGCATCGCCGCGGCGACGAGCCAGCCCTGCACCGCGTCGCAGCGCAGGTCCCGCAGCCGCTCCCAGGTCTCGTCGTCCTCGACGCCCTCGGCGACGACGATCAGGCCGAGCGAATGGGCCAGGTCGATGGTGCAGCGGACGATCTCGGCGTCCTCGTTGTCCACGGCCAGCCGTGCGACGAACGACCGGTCGATCTTGAGCTCGCTGACCGGCAGCTTCCGCAGGTGGACGAGGGAGGAGTAACCGGTGCCGAAGTCGTCGAGGGACATCTTCACGCCGTGCCCGGTCAGCCCGGCCAGGGTGTCCGCGGCCCGCTGAGGGTCCTCCAGCAGGACGTGCTCGGTTATCTCGAGCTGCAGCGCACCGGCCGGGACCCCGTGCCGGGCGAGCCGGGCGGCGACGCTGCCCGCGAAGCCGGGGGTGTGGACGTCGCGCGGCGAGACGTTGACCGCGACGGGGACGAACAGCCCCTGGGCCCGCCACCGGGCCACCTGGGCCAGCGCGGTCTCCAGGACGTACTCGGTGAGGTGGGGCATCAGGCCGGAGGATTCCGCGATCGCGATGAACTCGTCCGGGGGGACCCGCCCGCGCTCCGGGTGCACCCAGCGCACGAGCGCTTCGAGGCCCGCCACCTGGCCGTCGAAACGGACCTTGGGCTGGTAGTGGAGCTCCACCTCGTGGGCGTCCAGGGCCCGGCGCAGATCGCCCAGCAGGCCGAGCCGGTCCGGGGTGTTGCTGTCGCGCTTGGACTCGTAGACCTCCACGCCCGTGCGGTCCCGCTTGGCCTGGTACATGGCCACGTCCGCCCGCCTGAGGAGCCCTTCGGCGTCCAGCGCGTGGTCGGGGTGGACGGCGACCCCCGCGCTCGCCTCCAGCACGAGCGTGAGCCCGTCGAGGTCGAGGGGCGAGGAGAGCTCGGCGACGAGATGGCGGGCGATGCGCTGGGCGCTGGTGGCCGAGTCCGCGGTCGGGAGCAGCACGGCGAACTCGTCGCCGCCGAGCCGTGCGGCCTCCGCGCCGCGCGGCAGGGCGAGCCGCAGCCGCTCCGCTATCTGGAGCAGCAGCCGGTCCCCGGCGAGATGCCCGAGGGTGTCGTTGACGGCCCGGAAGCGGTCGAGGTCGATGAGGACCAGGGCGGTTCTGGTGCCGGTGCCGCCGGCCTCCTCCAGCGCCGTCCACGTTCTCTCCAGGAGCCACTGACGGTTGGGCAGACCGGTGAGCGGGTCCCTCAGCTGCTCCTCGGCCCGTGCGCGGGCGATCCACAGCGTGGAGTCCAGGGCGATCAGCGGGACGGCGAAGAGCGGCAGCAGCACCGGCTTGGCCGAGGCCACCACACAGATCAGCGGGGCGATGCCCAGCAGGGCGACCGCGACGAGCCCCTGGCGCAGCAGGGCGGTGCGGGCGATCGTCGGCAGCCCGCCGCCCTGGGACGCCCTGGCGTACCAGAGCAGGAAGCGGGTGACGAGGAGATACATGCCGGCGGCGAGCAGCACTTCCGGTACGGCGTCGATACCCCAGTGGAGTGGCCGCCAGGGCGTTTCGACGCTCGGGACCTCGCCGAAGGCGGACAGGACCAGCGCGGCCGCGCCTATGCCGAGTATGTCCACCGCCCCGTGCAGCAGCCCCTGCCACCACCGGTGCCGCCTGGCCGTACCGACGAGCACCACGACGACGAGGCTGACCAGGCCCGCGGCCACCCAGCCGTAGAGCAGCAGGACGGCGAGGGTGAGGGCGGCGCCGGAACCGGTGCCGCCCCACCAGCGGTCGCGCCCGAGGGCGACCAGATGGCCCACGATGATTCCGGTGAGCAGGGCGAGCGACCAGCCGGCGGTGCCGGCGGGAAAGAGCGCGTGTCCGTCGTGGACCGTGCGGTAGAACCCGGTCGCCAGCTGCACGGCGGCGACCGCCACGACGACGGCGCCCACCTTGGACGTGAGGCCCACGAAACCTTGCAGACGCGACACCGGTGCGGCGCTCTCGGTCGGTTTCATTCCGTCCCTCTCACAGCCGGCGGTGCCGATGTCCCATGGTGGCCCCCGCTCCCATGCCACCACGACCCAAATCCCACCACGCGGCCGGGCACGGCAGGTGCTCGTTCAACAGTAGGCCGACGAGGGGCCCCACGGGCAGCGCTCTGCAGCTCTTGCCCGAATGCGGTCCTGCACCGTTCACCTTCTGATAAGCGCCGAACGGGTGATGCGAGGCGGGCCGGCCGTCCGTCCGCGTCACCTCGTTGCCTTACTTCCCCCGTCGCTCACGGCCACGCGTCCCCGGCATCTCGATCGCGCCTCGATCAGGTCTCCACGCCCGATCGCGCCTCGATCAGGTCTCCTCGGCGGGAACGGCGGCTTCCCGGGCGGCGTCCGGCCCTTGCTCCAGGAGCACGGCGAAGCCGTCCTCGTCGAGGACGGGCACCTTCAGCTGCATCGCCTTGTCGTACTTGGACCCCGGGTTGTCGCCCACCACCACGAAGGAGGTCTTCTTCGAGACGGAGCCGGTGACCTTCGCCCCGAGGCTCTGGAGCGCCTCCTTGGCTCCGTCCCTGGTGTGGGCGGTCAGGGTGCCGGTGACCACGACGGTGAGCCCCTCCAGCGGGCGTGGCCCCTCGTCCTCGCCGGCGCCCTCGTCCTCCATCCGGACCCCGGCCTCCCGCCATTTGCGCAGGATCTCGCGGTGCCAGTCCTCGGCGAACCACTGCTTGACCGAGGCGGCGATGATCGGGCCCACCCCGTCCGCCGCGGCCAGCTCCTCCTCGGACGCCGCGTCGATCCGGTCGACGGACCGGAACTGCCGGGCCAGCTCGACGGCTGCCACCGGGCCCACGTGCCGGATCGAGAGGCCGGTGAGGATCCGGGCGAGCGGGGCCTGTCTGGCCGCCGCGATGCCTTCCAGCATGCCGAGGGCGTTCTTCTTCGGCTCGCCCTGCTGGTTGGCGAAGACCGTGGCGATCTTCTCCTCGCCCGTCTTCGGGTCACGCTTGGGCAGCCCGCTGTCGGCGTCCAGGACGTACGCCCGGATGGGCAGCAGCTGCTCCACCGTCAGCCCGAAGAGATCCCCCTCGTCGAGCAGGGGCGGCTCGGCGGGCTCCAGGGGCTTGGTCAGGGCCGCGGCCGCGACATAGCCGAAGTGGTCGATGTCCAGGCACTTGCGGCCCGCGAGATAGGCCAGCCGCTCCCGCAACTGGGCGGGGCAGGAGCGGGCGTTGGGGCAGCGGAGGTCGATGTCGGCCTCCTTCATGGGCCGCAGCGCCGTCCCGCACTCGGGGCACTCGGACGGCATGACGAACTCCCGCTCGCTGCCGTCCCGCAGATCGACGACCGGGCCGAGGATCTCCGGGATGACGTCGCCCGCCTTGCGGAGCACCACCGTGTCGCCGATGAGGACGCCCTTGGCCTTCACCACGTTCTGGTTGTGCAGGGTGGCGAACTCGACCTCCGACCCCGCCACCTCCACCGGCTCGACCTGGGCGTACGGCGTGACGCGGCCGGTGCGTCCGACGCCGACCCGGATGTTGACCAGCTTGGTGTTGACCTCCTGGGGGGCGTACTTCCAGGCGATCGCCCAGCGGGGCGCGCGCGAGGTGGAGCCCAGCCTGCCCTGGAGCGGGATCTCGTCGAGCTTGACGACGACGCCGTCGATCTCGTGCTCGACGGACTGCCGGTTCTCGCCGAACCAGGCGATGAACTCCCGGACCTCGTCGAGGGATTCGACGACCTTGTTGTGCTGGGCGGTGGGCAGGCCCCATTCCCTCAGCAGGTCGTAGGCCTGGGAGAGCCGGTCGATGTCGAAGCCCTCACGGGCTCCGATGCCGTGCACCACCATGTGGAGCGGGCGGGTGGCGGTGACCTTCGGGTCCTTCTGCCGCAGCGAACCGGCCGCCGCGTTGCGCGGGTTGGAGAAGGGCTTGTCGCCTGCCTCGACCAGCCGGGCGTTGAGCCCCTCGAAGGCCTCCATGGGGAAGAAGACCTCGCCCCGGATCTCGACGAGCTCGGGGACGTGGTCGCCCTTGAGGCGGAGCGGGATCTCGGCGATCGTGCGGACGTTGGGGGTGATGTCCTCCCCCGTGCGCCCGTCGCCCCGGGTCGCCGCGCGGGTCAGCCTGCCGTGCTCGTACGTGAGGTTGACGGCGAGGCCGTCCACCTTGAGCTCGCACAGGAAGTGGTACCCGCCCCTGCCCACGTCCTTGGCCACGCGATCGGCCCAGGCCGCGAGCTCCGCGTCGTCGAACGCGTTGTCGAGGGAGAGCAGGCGCTCACGGTGCTCGACGGAGGTGAATTCCGTCGTGTAGGGGCCGGCGACCTTCTGGGTCGGCGAGTCCGGTGTGCGCAGCTCGGGGTGCTCGTCCTCGATGGCCTCCAGCGCGCGCATCTGCCGGTCGAACTCGGCGTCGTCGATGACGGGCTGGTCCTTCACGTAATACCGGAAGCGGTGCTCCTCGATCTGCTCGGCGAGGAGTGCGTGCTGTTCCTGCACCTCCGCCGGCACACCGGTCAGCTGCTGCGCCTGCTCTTCGCCGGCCATCGACTGTTCCTCCGTTGCCCCATTAAGACCTCTACGACGACCCGTTACTCAGGGTTGTCCGCGAGCGACCTCGCGGCCCGGGCGCAGTGGGCGAGCGCGGCGCGCGCGTACGCGGGCGACGCTCCCGCCAGCCCGCAGGACGGGGTGACCACGACGGACTCGCTGAGAGTCCCCGGATTCAGCCCCAGCCTGCTCCACAACGTCCTGACCTCACTGACGCTACCGCCCGGGTCCGACAATGCGGTCGAGGCGGCGTCGACACCGGGAACCACGCCGAGGAAGAGCTGGGTGCCGCCTTCGACGGCTTCCCCGATCGCCTCCTCCTCACGCTCGGTGAGCAGGGAGAAGTCGAAGGAGACCCCGCCGACGCCGGCGCGGCGCAGCAGCGCGAACGGCACCTCCGGGGCACACGAGTGGACGACCGTGGGGCCGTCGCCGTTCACCGCGAGCAGTTCGCGCAGTGTTCCCTCGACGGCCTGGCGGTCCACGGCACGGTAGGTGCGGTAGCCGCTCGCCGACCTGACCCGCCCCTGCAGTACGGCGGTCAGCGAGGGTTCGTCGAGCTGGAGCACGACCTCGGCGCCGGGGATCCTGCGCCGCACCTCGGCGAGGTGGGAGCGCAGCCCCTCGGCCAGCGAGCCCGCCAGGTCACGGCAGGCGCCCGGGTCGCCCAGCATGGCCTCGCCGCCCCGCAGTTCCAGCGACGCCGCCAGGGTCCAGGGTCCGACGGCCTGGACCTTGAGCAGCCCCTCGTAGCCCTGGGTGAACTCCTCCAGCGCGTCGAGGTCCTCGCCGAGCCAGGAGCGGGCGCGGCGGGTGTCGCGGCCGGGGCGGTCGCTGATGCGCCAGCCGCTGGGTTCGACATGGCCGTACATCTCGACGAGCAGACCGATGGTGCGTCCGGTCATGTCCGCGCCGGGGCCCCGCGCGGGCAGCTCCGCCAGATACGGCATGCCCTGGCCGTCGGCGAAGGACCCGGTGACGGTCTTGGCCGCCTCCCGGGCGTCTCCCCCCGGCATGGAACCGATCCCGGTGGCTGCACTCGCGCTGAACCCGCTCTTCTCGCTCACGCGGAAAGCCTACGGGCCCCGGGCCGCGGGTCCTCAGCGGCCGGGGCGGACCGTCAGGTCGTTGATCTCGGCGTCCCTCGGCAGATCGAGCGCGAGCAGGATCGTGGTGGCCACCGATTCCGGGTCGATCCAGCGTGAGGCGTCGTACTCCTTGCCCTCCTGCTGGTGGACCTTGGCCTGCATGGGGCTGGCGGTGCGGCCGGGGTAGACGGAGGTGACCCTGACCCCGTTGCCGTGCTCCTCGTGGCGCAGCGAGTCGGCGAGGGCCTTGAGCCCGTGCTTGCTCGCGGCGTACGCACCCCATTCGGCGTGCGCGGCGAGCCCGGCGCCGGAGTTCACGAAGACGACGTGCCCCTGGGTGACGCGCAGCTGCGGCAGCAGCAGCCGTGTCAGCTCGGCCGGGGAGACCAGGTTGGCGTTGAGCTGGAAGTGCCAGGCCTTGGGGGTGAGGTCGCCGACCGTGCCGAGCTCGACGACGCCCGCGATGTGCAGCAGCGAGTCGAGGCGTTCGGGCATCGGCTGCTGCCCGAACGCCCAGGAGAGCCGGTCGGGGTTGCCGAGGTCGCCGACGAGTGTGCGGGCCCCGGGGTGGAGCGCGGCCAGTTCTTTGGCGCGTCCCGCGTCGCGGGCCAGCAGCACGAGTTCGTCGCCGCGCTCCAGGAGACGGCGGGCGACGGCCGCTCCGATGCCGGAGCCGGCGCCGGTGATGAGATGAGTAGGCATGGACTCATGCTCGCATCACTGCAGGCCGGCCGACTCCTCCAGGTGGGCCAGCGCACCGACGCCGTCCTCGGCGAAGAAGACGAGCTCGGTCAGCGGGACCGGCAGGAAGCCCTCGTCCTCCATGCGCCGGAACTGCTGGTGCAGGCCGTCGTAGAACCCGGCGGTGTTCAGCAGGACGACGGGCTTGGTGTGCTTGCCGTGCTTCTTCAGCTCCAGGATCTCCGTCGCCTCGTCGAGCGTCCCCGTCCCACCGACCATGATCACGATCGCGTCGGACTTCTCCAGGAGCAGCGCCTTGCGCTCGGCCAGGTCCTTGGCTGTCACCATCTCGTCGGCGTTCGTCCGCGCCTTGGCCGCCAGGAAGTCCACGGACACCCCGACGAGCCGTCCGCCGGACTCCTGGACGCCGTCGGCGACGACCTTCATCAGCCCGCTCTCCGAGCCGCCCCAGACCAGGGTGTGCCCGCCCCGGCCCAGCAGTTCGGCGAATTCACGGGCGGGCCCGGTGTAGCGCTCGTCGAGGTCGGCGGCCGAGAGGAAGACACAGATGTTCATGCGGATACCGTACGACCGGCCCCGGGTCCGGGAAGAAACCGGGCTCCCCCTCGGCTGAACCAGGTATGACCTCCACCACAGGACACACCATCACCGTCGGACCCGAAGCCGTGCACGTGCGTGCGGTGCACGACGGCCAGGTGCTCGCCGAGAGCCGCCGCCCCCTGGTGCTGCGCGAGACGGGCTGTCCCGACCGCTACTACCTGCCGCCCGAGGATGTGCGGACCGACCTGCTGACGCCCTCGGACACCCGTACGCACTGCCCGTTCAAGGGCGACGCGTCGTACTGGTCGCTGCCGGATGCGGCGGACCTCGTCTGGGCCTACCCGGAGCCCAGGGAACAAGTCGCGGCGATCAAGGGGCACTTCTGCTTCTACGCCACGGACGTGGTCGCCGACTGACCGTCAGGAATATTTCTCCGCCGCGCCGATGAGTTCCGCGGGGCCCGGCAGTCCACCCTCACATGGACAAGACTCTCTCCCGTGACGGGACGCCGATCGCGTATCGCCGCCACGGTGACGGGCCGCCGGTGATCCTGGTCGGCGGTGCCCTGAGCACCGCGGCCGACGAGGCCCCGCTGGCCGCTCTGCTGGCCCCGCGCTTCACGGTCGTCACGTACGACCGCCGGGGCCGCGGGGCGAGCGGCGACGGCGGGCCGTACGCGCCGCGCCGCGAGATCGAGGACCTGGCCGCGGTCGCGGCGACGGCGGGCAGGCGCGTCTGCGTGTTCGGCATGCTGTCGGGAGGGGCGCTGGCCCTGGAGGCGCAGGCCGCGGGGCTGCCCGTGGACCTCCTGGCGGTCTACGAGCCGCCGTACACCCCGGGCCCCGCCGGCCTCCTGTACAAGTCCCGCTGCACGGCACTGCTGCACCGGCTGCTGGCGGCGGGTGACCGGGGCGGCGCCGTCGAGCTGTATCTGTCGCGGACGGGAGTCCCGGAGGAGACGATCGCCCGCATGCGCCGGGCCCCGCTCTGGTCCGGCCTCGAAGCGGTGGCCCACACCCTCGCGTACGACGACGCCCTGCTGGGTGACGGCTCGGTCCCCGCCGACCGGCTGGCCTCGGTCACGGCGCGCACCCTGGTGGTGACCGGCGGTTTCAGCACGGAACAGGCACACAGGTCGACGCTGGCCCTCGCGGCCGCGATCCCCCGGGCCAGGCACCGCACCCTGACCGGCCAGACCCGAGAGCTGGCCCCGCACGCGATCGCGCCGGTCCTGGCCGACTTCTTCAGCAGGCACGTGTTCGCACGCCAGACGTCCTGAAACCGCCCCGCGCCGTCACGCCCGCACAGGGGTCGGACGTGACCGCGCGGGGTCACGTTCAGGATGACGCGTATCGCTCCAGACCCGTCCGTACGTCCTCGGCGGTCATCACCGGGAAGACCTCGACCCTGGCACCGAGCTGCGCGAAGAACGGCTCGGTGATGCTCGGGAGCTGAGAAGGGTCCTCCAGGTCGATGACGACGAAAGCGGTACGCACTCCGTTGTGCGGCCCGAAGTAGGCGGCCTCCGGCCGCAGCCGCTCCAGCGTGGACCGCATGAACTGCGCCATCTCGTTGTTCTCGATCATCTGGCTGGACTTCTGTGTGTCCATGTGGATCACCAGCATCGTTCTCATGGGTGCCTCTTTCTCTCGACGGCAAGCCGCTTCAGTGTTGGAGCGGTGTGACCGGGCCGCACCCAGGCCACGCCATTCGAGGGACGCGGGACTTCCGTCAGGGCTTGTTATGCGCACCGACCGGGAGAAGACTCGGATGAGGGGGTGAAGGCGCGGAGCGGACACCGGACCGTTGATGTCGTCGGGGGCGAGGAGGCCTCGGATGCTGACCCACCGGCTGGGACGTGACGTCACCGTCCTCAACGACTGCCTGCCCATACCCGGAATCGGTTTCCTGACGGTGAACGCCTTCGTGCTCCACGCCGCTGAGCCCGTCGTCGTGGACACCGGGCTCAGCCTGCCCGACCGGGGCTTCGTGGACGCGCTCGGTTCCGTCGTCGACGTCGCCGACGTGCGCTGGATCTGGCTGACCCATCCGGACCGCGACCACACCGGGGCTCTGTTCGAGCTTCTCGCCGCCGCTCCCGAGGCCCGGGTGGTGACCACCTTCCTGGGCGCGGGGATCATGTCGACCGAGCGCCCGTTGCCGACGGACCGGGTCTACCTGCTCAATCCCGGGCAGAGCCTCGACGTGGGCGACCGGACGCTGGTCGGTTTCCGGCCGCCGCTGTTCGACAACCCGGCGACCGTGGGATTCTTCGACACGGCCACGCACACCTGCTTCAGCTCCGACTGCTTCGGGGCGCCCATGCCCAGCGTCGACCTCGCCGGCTGTGACGATGTCGCGTCCGTCCCGGCCGACGACCTCCGGGCCGGTCAGCTCCTGTGGGCGACGGTCGACAGCCCCTGGGTGCACCTGGTCGACCCTGTGGCGCTCCTCGGCTCGGCCGGACCGCTGCGCGCGATGGAGCCCGAGCGCATCCTCAGCACGCACCTGCCGCCCTCCGAGGGGCGCGGGCCGGAGTTCCTCGACATGCTCGCCCACGCACCGGGGGCCGATCCCTTCATCGGCCCGGACCAGCGCGGCCTGGAGGAGATGCTGGCCGGCTTCGAGCCCCCGGCCGCCCAGCCCTCCGCGATGAGCCCATGAACCACCAGGACGCCTGGCCCGCCGGATGCCGGTAGCGCGACCCGGGCGGAGTGCGACCGGCCGTCAGAGCCTCGGCCGAGGCAAGCCGTCGCGGCTCCTGCCGGAGACGCTCCGGCCCCCTCGGTCAGCGGGAAGCCGCCGCCTTCTCCTTGCGCACCGTCGTCGCGATGGTGGCGGACCCGACGACCCGCGTCCCGTCGTACAGCACCACCGCCTGGCCCGGCGCCACGCCCCGGACCGGCTCGGTGAAGGAGACGTGGAGCGTCCCGTCGAGCAGTTCCGCGGTCACCTCGGTCTCGCCGCCGTGGGCGCGGAGCTGGGCGGTGTACGTCCCAGGGCCCGTGGGGGCGGTGCCGCACCAGCGGGGCCTGATGGCCGTGAGCGCGGTGACGTCGAGGGCTTCCACCGGGCCGACCGTCACCGTGTTGTTCACCGGGGAGATGTCCAGGACGTAGCGCGGCTTGCCGTCGGGGGCGGGGTGGCCGATGCGCAGCCCCTTGCGCTGGCCGATGGTGAAGCCGAAGGCCCCCTCGTGGGTGCCGACCTTCGTGCCGGACTCGTCGAGGATGTCACCCTCCGCGGGGCCGCCGAGGCGGCCCGCCAGGAAGCCCTGGGTGTCGCCGTCGGCGATGAAGCAGATGTCGTGGCTGTCGGGCTTCTTGGCGACCGCCAGGCCCCGGCGCTCGGCCTCGGCGCGGATCTCGTCCTTGGTGGTCAGGGTGTCACCCAGCGGGAACATCGCGTGGGCGAGCTGCTTCTCGTCCAGGACACCGAGGACGTAGCTCTGGTCCTTGGCCATGTCCGAGGCGCGGTGCATCTCCCGGGTGCCGTCCTCCTTCAGCACGACCGTGGCGTAGTGGCCGGTGCACACGGCGTCGAAGCCGAGGGCCAGCGCCTTGTCGAGGAGCGCGGCGAACTTGATCTTCTCGTTGCAGCGCAGGCAGGGGTTGGGTGTGCGCCCGGCCTCGTACTCCGCGACGAAGTCGTCCACGACGTCCTCACGGAAGCGTTCCGCCAGGTCCCAGACGTAGAACGGGATGCCGATGACGTCCGCCGCGCGGCGGGCGTCCCGGGAGTCCTCGATGGTGCAACAGCCGCGCGCGCCCGTACGGAAGGACTGCGGGTTCGCGGAGAGGGCGAGGTGCACACCGGTCACGTCGTGGCCGGCCTCGGCGGCTCGGGCCGCCGCCACGGCGGAGTCGACTCCGCCCGACATGGCGGCGAGCACACGGAGGGGGCGCTGGGAGGTCTGAGTCATAGCTCCTCCAGAGTACGGGGCTCCGGGAACCGAATGCTCGCGGATATGCGTTGAGGAGCACATGGGGAACAACGGGAGTGCCGGGTCGCCGGGAAAGGGTCCTGGTCACGGCATCAGCAGGCGCTCGCTGCTGATCGGTGGCGGTGCCGCGGCGGCGGCCACGGCCGCCGTGGCCGTGGACGAGGTCCGGCGCGTCTGGTGGCGGGTGCCCGGCGTGGAGAAGCCTCGCGAGACCGGCGAGCTGGACTACGCACCGGCGACCTGGGTCGCGGCGTCCGAGGGGAACTGGCGGCGGGCCGACCGCCCCGACGACTACGGCGTGGACCGGGTGATCATCCATGTCACCCAGGGCAGCTACGAGAGCGCGGTCAAGGTCTTCCAGGACCCGGCACACCAGGCGGCCACGCATTACATCGTCGGGCAGAACGGCCGCGTGACCCAGATGATCCGGGAGCTCGACGTGGCGTACCACGCGGGCAACCGATCGTTCAACGAACGCAGTATCGGCATCGAGCACGAGGGCTTCGTCGACCGCCCGCAGGACTTCACCACCAAGATGTACGAGTCCTCCGCGCGGCTGACGGCCGCGATATGCAAGCGGTACGGGATCCCGGTGGACCGGGAGCACATCATCGGGCACGTCGAGGTGCCCGGCACGGACCACACCGACCCCGGACCGCACTGGGACTGGACCCGCTACATGAAGCTGGTGCGCGCGGCGTCCACGGGGGGAACCAAGAAGGCCACGGCTAGCTGAGACCCGCCGTCCTGGCCCGCTCGACGGCGGGACCGATCGCCCGCGCGAGTTCCTCCACGTCCTGCCCGGTCGTGGTGTGGCCGAGCGAGAAGCGCAGCGTGCCGCGGGCCAGCGCGGGGTCGGTGCCGGTGGCCAGCAGCACATGGCTCGGCTGGGCGATGCCCGCGGTGCACGCCGAGCCCGTGGAGCATTCGATGCCCTGGGCGTCGAGCAGCAGCAGCAGGGAGTCGCCCTCGCAGCCGGGGAAGGTGAAGTGGGCGTTGGCGGGCAGCCGCCCGCCGGGGGCCGGGTCGCCGCCGAGGAGTGCGTCGGGGACGGCCTTCAGCACGGCGGCGGCCAGCTCGTCGCGGAGTGCGCCGATCTCACGGGCGAAGCCATCGCGTCCGTCGGCGGCGTGCCGCCCGGCCACGGCGAACGCGGCCACGGCGGGGACGTCGAGGGTGCCGGAGCGCACATGCCGCTCCTGGCCGCCGCCGTGCAGGACGGGCACCGGGGCCTGGTCGCGGCCGAGCAGCAGCGCCCCGATGCCGAAGGGGCCGCCGATCTTGTGCGCGCTGACCGTCATGGCGGCCAGCCCGGAGGCGGCGAAGTCGACCTCCAGCTGTCCGAACGCCTGCACCGCGTCGGAGTGCACGGGGACGCCGAACTCTCCGGCCACCTCGGCGAGTTCACGTATCGGCATGATCGTGCCGATCTCGTTGTTGGCCCACATCACGGTGACCAGGGCGACGTCGTCGGGGTCGCGTACGAGCGCCTCGCGCAGCGCGTCCGGGTGCACCCGTCCGTACGCGTCGACCGGGAGGTATTCGACGGTGGCGCCCTCGTGCTCGGCGAGCCAGTCCACCGCGTCGAGGACGGCGTGGTGCTCCACGGGGCTGGCGAGGACCCGGGTGCGCCGGGGGTCGGCGTCGCGGCGGGCCCAGTAGAGGCCCTTCACCGCGAGGTTGTCCGCCTCGGTGCCGCCGGAGGTCAGGACGACCTCGCTGGGGCGTGCCCCGAGGGCGTCGGCGAGGGTTTCTCTGGACTCCTCGACGGTACGGCGGGCCCGGCGCCCGGCAGCGTGCAAGGAGGACGCGTTGCCGGTGACGGCGAGCTGCGCGGACATCGCCGCGATCGCCTCCGGAAGCATCGGCGTGGTCGCGGCGTGGTCGAGGTAAGCCATGGTGCTGACGATTCTACGAGCCCGGGCCACGGCGCGTGCCGGGCGGCATCGCGCCATGGGCCGCGGGCGCCCGGGAGCGAGGCCGAGGGCCCCGGCCGGCGGACGCCCGGGATGACGCTGCGGGCCCCCCGGGAGGGCCCGAGGGGTCCTGCCCGCCTCCGGGCGGGCGGTCAGACGGCCGTCCAGCGCTGGGACGCATTTCCCAAGCAGCTGCTCGCCACCACTCCCCCGTTCCCCGAGCCGAGACAGCGCCCGGTGGAGACACTCACGAGAGTGCTTCCCGCCCCCACGCGCCAGCGACGCGTCTCGTCCTCGTTGCACGAGAGCAGCAGGACCCCTCCGGCCCCGGCGCTCAGGCAGGTCCTGCCCGACTCGTGGACCATCTCGAAGGACCCGTCGGACATGGGCTTGAGGGTCCAGGAGGAACCCGACCCGTCGCAGTTGCCGGCGGTCGGATAGCCGTTGAACGGGGCGACGAGACACTTGCTGTTCTCGCCGTTGCGGTAGCGGTGGGTCCCGGAGGGTGCGGTGCCCCCGGAACCGGAGCCGCCGGAGGCGTCGGAACCACCGGAGGCACTGGACCCGCCGGAGCCGCCGGAGCCGCCGGACGCATCCGACCCGCCGGAGACGTCCTGGGAACCGCCGCCGTCGGTGTCTCCGGCCCCCGGGGCGGTGGAGGATCCCCCGTCGGCGGTCTTGTCCCCTCCCTTGCCTCCCTCGCCCTTCTCCTTCTCGTTCTGCTTGTCCTTCGGCGACTTCCCCGGTGACGCCGAGCCGGACGGGCTCGCGCCCGAGGAGGCGGCGCCGGGCACCGCCGGGGCCGTGGCGGAGACGGACGGCCCGGCGGCCGCGCGGTCCTCGGGTTCCGAGATGTGGGGCAGGAGCTGGACGGCGAGTGTCGCCCCGCCCACCGTCAGGACGACGGGGAAGACGGCGAAGGCGACGCGGGTGCGCCGCGGGCGGTCCCGGAACTTCGTACGTGGCTTCCGCCCGAGGTTCCGCGTCTCCATGGACACGGGCGGCGGCAGTTCGATCTTCTGGACGTTCGCCGCGAAGGCGGCCTTCTCGTCGAGGTTCCCGCTGATGGACTCCGGCCACAGAGGAGCCGTGAACGGCCCGTGCTCCGCGGCACTGCGCACCAGCTCGGAGGCCGAGGGCCTGGCCTCGGGATCCTTGGCCAGGCAGGCCGCGACGATGTCGGCAAGAGCGGGGTCCAGCTTCCGCACCGCCTCCAGGTCGGGCTCCTCGTGCACGATGCGGTACAGCACGGCGGGGCCGGACTCCTCGCCGAAGGGCGGGCTGCCACTGGCCGCGTACGCGATGACCGAGCCCAGCGCGAACACATCGGCGGCGCCGGTCAGGTCCCGCTTCGTCGTGGCCTGTTCGGGAGCCATGTACGCCGGGGTGCCGACGACCATGCCGCTTCTGGTGAGCTGGCTCTGCTCGGTGGCCCGGGCCACGCCGAAGTCGATGACCGTGGCGCCCTCGACCGTCAGCATGACGTTGGACGGCTTGAGGTCGCGGTGCACCATGCCCAGCTCGTGCACGGGGACCAGCCCGGCGGCCGCCTCGCGCAGCAGGAGCCACAGGGTGCGGGCGGGCAGCGGGCCCTTGTGCAGCCTGACGGCGTCGCTCAGGGTGAGGCCGGGGACGTACGCGGTCGCCAGCCACGGGGGCCGGGCGTCGCGGTCGCTGGCGATCAGGGGCGCGGTGGCCTCCGCGGGCAGCTCGGCGAGGTTGTCCAGCTCGTGCCCGAAGCGGCGGACGAAGTCCTGGTCCTCGCCGGCGATCGAGGGCAGCACCTGCTTGACGGCGACGTACCGCCCCTCGTGGACTCCGAGATAGACGCGCCCCATCCCGCCGGAGCCGAGCCGGCCCGCGAGCGGAATCCCACCGATCTGTACCGGATCGCCCGCTTCCAGCGGTTTGGCACCGCTGCCCGTCAGGTCCAACACGCCCACACTGTCCCCCCGTGACACACCATTTCCGTACCGGGAAAAGTCTGGCCAGCGGGCACCGGAAGCGGAAGCGGATTCAAGAGACTCACTCCAGAAATTCACGCGGAGCGTCCCCCTCACGAACCTCAGGCCGCGAGGCTCCAGGAGACGGTGCCGTTGGCCGTGACCAGGACGGCCAGGACGACCAGGTCGGCGATGCCGAGGGCCAGCCCGAGCAGCGCGCGGCCCCGGCGGGCGGTGGAGCGGGCGAGAGCGACGATCGCCATGACGATGGCGACGGGCCCGAGCAGGATGTTCATCACGAGGAGGCCGAGCAGCCCGAGCACGAACGAGGCGACGGCGAGCCCGTCGCCCTCCCGGGTGCCGGAACGCGCCCCGGCCGAAGGGGACTCGCCGGAACGCGCCTCGTCGGAGCGGGAGTCGCGGCGGGAGTCACGCGGAGCGGTATGTGCGGTGATGAGTGTCATGGTGCGGCTCCTTCGTCAGCGGGTGCGGCGGGCGAGGCGTTCACGGACGCCGAAGACCGCCAGCCAGAGACCGATCACGGCAGCGGCGGCCAGGGCCACGGAGAGCGGGAGGTGCGCGACCGCTCCGAGGACAACCCCCAGCAGGAGCAGGGCGGCGACGAGGACGAACATGTCCGGGCCTTTCTGCGAGCTTTGAGAGTACGACTGTGCACTGACTTATGAGTCTAGACCCTGCATCACTTCCTAAACTCGGAGAACGGTTGTTTACTGAATGTCATGAGTCACACCGTCGGCATCCGCCAGGCCCAGAAGCTGAAGACCCGCCAGGCGCTGCTCGACGCGGCACTCGGACTGCTGGAGCACCAGAGCCTGAGCAGCCTGGGGCTGCGTGAGGTGACGAGGGCCGTGGGCGTGACCCCGACCGCCTTCTACCGCCACTTCGACGGCACGGCCGCGCTCGGCGTCGCCCTCGTCGAGGAGACGCTGGGCAGCCTGCACGGCATGATCGGCGCGATCCTGGCCGACACGGGGGACAGCGAGGAGCGGCTCGACCGCAGCGTCGGGCTGATAACAGGTCATGTCGCCGCGCAGCCCGCCCACTTCCGCTTCATCGCCCGCGAGCAGCACGGCGGTGTCGGGGAGGTCCGCGGGGCCATCGCCGCCCAGCTGCGCGGCTTCGCCGAGGAGGTCGCCCAGGTCCTCGGCGAGGAACCGGAGTCGGCGGGCTGGGACCGGGAGGACCTCCTGATGCTCGGCGGGCTGTACGTCGACCACATGGTGCTGACCGCGTCAGCGCTGCTGGACGCCGGTCCGGAGGGCGAGGAGGAGGTCGTCCGGGTGGCCCGGCGCCGGCTGCGCCTGGTCACGCTGGGCCGGGCCCACTGGCTGGACAAGCCGTAGGGTCGGTTTCATGAACGAGTGGACGCTGGACCGGACCTTCGTCAGCTCCGCGGGCGAGGTCCGCTGGGCCTCACTGGGGCCCGAGCAGGCTCCGCCCGTGGTCCTGGTGCACGGCACGCCCTTCTCCTCGTACGTCTGGCGTGACATCGCCCGGGGGCTGGCGCAGGACCACCGTGTGTACGTGTGGGACCTGCCGGGTTACGGCGCCTCCGCGCAGTACGACGGCCAGGACGTGTCGCTCCGCTCCCAGGCCTGGGTGCTCGCCGAACTCATCGAGCACTGGGGGCTCGACGAACCGGCCGTCGCCGCCCATGACTTCGGGGGCTGCGTCGCCCTGCGGGCCCGCCTCCTGCACGGCGCCCGCTACCGGCGTCTGGCCCTAGTGGACCCGGTGGCCCTGGCCCCGTGGGGATCGCCCGCCTACCGGCTGCTCGGGGCGCGGTCCGAGGTCTTCGGCGAGCTGCCGCCCGGACTGCACCGGGCCCTGGTGACGGAGTACGTCGGATCGGCCAGCCACCGGGGCCTGCATCCGGCGGCGCTGGAGAGCCTCGTCGCCCCCTGGTGCACGGAGGCCGGACAGCCCGCGTTCTACCGGCAGATCGCCCAGAACGACCAGCGGTTCACCGACGAGATCCAGCACCGTTACGGCGAGCTGGAGCTGCCGGTGCTGGTGTGCTGGGGCACGGAGGACACCTGGATCCCGGTGGCCCGCGGCCATGAGCTGGCCGGGATGATCCCGAGTGCCGAGCTGCGGCTGATCGAGGGGGCCGGACATCTGGTCCAGGAGGACGCGCCCGCCGAGCTCACCGCGGCCCTCACCCGTTTTCTGCGTACAGCTCCGTGACCGCGGCCGCGGCATCGGCGAGCAAGGTCCGCACCTGAAGAGGCGACAGCACCTCCAGGTTCGGACCGAAGGAGAGCAGGGAGCGCGCCCACCCGAGTTCGGGCACCGCGAGCTCGGCCAGCAGCCACTCCCCCGCCGACGCCTGCTCCGGCTCCGGCCGGCCGGTCAGCACCCCCGCGCACAGGCGTACGAAGAGGTCCAGCCGGGAGCGGTGCACGCGCACCCGGAGCCGTACGTCCCCGGGCCGCTCCTCGACCTGCCGACGCAGCTCCTCCCAGACGTCGGCGGGCTCTACGCCCTCCCTGCGCACCACGGGCTCCTCGGAGAGGACCGCCCGTCCCACCCGGTCCGCGCGGAAGAGCCGGGGCGCGCCGTCCAGATCGGCCGTCAGATACCAGACGCCCGCCTTCACCACGAGGCCGTACGGGTCGACGGTGTAGACGCGGAGCGTGTCCGTGCCGCTGTGCCGGTAGTGGAGCAGCAGCCTCCGGTCGGCGAAGACCGCGTCGTGCAGCTCACCCACGTCGACGGCGGCCTGCGGGCCGCTCATCCAGCGGACCGGGTCCACCAGGATGCGGCGGCTGGTCTGCTCGGCGGCGGGGCGGTGCGGGGCCGGGAGCGCGGCCATCACCTTGCGCAGCGCGGAGCCGAGCGCGGCGTCGAGCCCGAGCGCACTGTGGGCGCCCTGCGCGGCGAGGACGAACAGGGCGCGTGCCTCGTCGGCGGTGAGCCCGGTGACATCGGTCCGGAAGCCGGGCAGCAGCGCGATCCCCCCGTTGCGCCCCCGCTCCGCGTACACGGGCACGCCGGAGGCCGAGAGCGCCTCGACGTCCCGGTAGATGGTGCGTACGGAGACTTCGAGGCGCTCGGCGAGCTCACCGGCGGGGACCTGACCGCGGGTCTGGAGGAGCAGCAGGATGGAGAGGAGCCGGTCGGACTTCACCGCACCATTCTGGCGGGCCTCAGCCGCGGGGCGCGCGGGCGAGCTGGCGGGACTGGGCGACGAGACGGCCGGCGCTGTCCCAGACCTCCGCGTCCTCCTCCAGGAAACCGCCCGCGAGGTTGCGGGTGGTGATGGAGACGCGCAGCGGCCCGGGGGCCGGGCGGCAGCGGATGTGGGTGGTGAGCTCGATGGTGGGCGTCCAGCCCTTCAGCCCCAGCTCGAACGAGGTCGGCGGCAGCGCGTCCACGGTGAGCAGCAGCGAGAGCGGGTCCGCGTCGCGGCCGTCGGCGAGCGCGAACCAGCCCCGCATCTCGCCCTTGCCCGACGGCGCGCCGACGGCCCAGCCGACGGTCGCCGGGTCGAGCTTGATGTCCAGCCGTTCGGTGATGGCGGAGCTGCCGGGGATCGGCGCCGTCCCGTCGCTCGTGCCGAAGCACTGGTCGAGGGGCGCGATGGCCGGCGGCTCGGCCGACGTACGGACCTCGTCGGTGAGGGCGTCCAGGTCGCCGTAGGTGGCCAGCACCCGGATGCGCTCGATCTCCGTGCCGTCCTCCGCGAACTGGAAGAGCGAGGCCTCACCGGTGGAGAGCGTGCGGCCGGTGCGGACGACCTGGGTGCGGATCACGGCGGGTCCGGGGACGGAGGCCGTGAGGTAGTGCGCGGAGACCGAGAAGGGGTCGGAGTGCGGGAGCGCGTCACCGAGCGCGCGGCCGAGCATGGCGAGCAGGTAGCCGCCGTTGACCGCGTGGATGATCGTCCACCCCGCGGAGAGCTCCGCGTCGTAGACGCCTTCCTCCCGGAGCGTGACGGTGGTGTCGCGGTCGAACTCGCTGTCACCGATGGTCGCCTGTACCGCGCGTGACTCCTGCGCTGCTGCCTGTGCCATGGCATGCACGGTACACCGATCGTATTACTGAGCGGTAGCTTTTTGTTTGCCGTCACATGACGGCCGGCTTCTCCTCCGCCGTGGCCGACCGCCGGTTGTAGGCGCGCGGAGCCCGCCAGTGGAAGCGCATGGCCAGGAGCCGCAGGAGGAACGCGGTGATCGCGGCGGCGCCGCTGGTGTAGCCGTTGAGGGCGTCGAACCGGATGCAGAGGACCACCATGACGGCGCCCACGATCGCGGGCACGGCGTACAGGTCCCGGTCCCAGCGCAGCAGCGACGGCACCTCGTTGGCCAGGACGTCGCGCAGCACCCCGCCGCCGACGGCGGTGGCCAGCCCGAGGGCGGCGGACGAGGTGAGGCCGAGGCCGTACTCGTACGCCTTGACCGTGCCGGCCACGCAGAAGAGCCCCAGTCCGGCGGCGTCGAAGACGTTGACGCCGACCTGGATCCGCTCCACGTGCGGGTGCAGGAAGAAGACCAGGGCGGCCGCGACCAGCGGGGTCACGAAGTAGCCGAGATCCGTGAAGGCCGCCGGAGGGAGCGCGCCGATCATCACATCACGGAAGATCCCTCCGCCCAGCGCTGTCACCTCGGCGAGGACCGCGATGCCGAAGACATCGAAGTTCTTGCGTACGGCGAGCAGGGCACCCGAGATCGCGAAGACGAAGATTCCGACGATGTCGAGCGAATGCTGGACGGAGGGGGTGAAGAGTTCGTTGAGCACCGGGCAATTGTGCCGGTACTACTCCTTCGTCTTGTCCTCCGCACTAGCGACCGGCGCGGAGGAGCCCTTGCCGTCACCGCCCGGGGCGGGCTCGGCGGGCTTCTCCGGCCCTTCCGGGGCTGCGGACCCGGACGCTTCCTCCGGCTCGTCCGACACCTCGGGAGCTTCCTCCGGCTCGTCCGACGCCTCGGGAACAGTCGCCTCGGGAGCGGTCGCCTCGGGGGCGGCCGCCTCCTCCGCCACGGCGGCCGGCTCCGCGGCTCCCGCCGACTTCACCGTGATGACGTCCGCGACGAGCGGCGCGTCCCCCGGGACCTGGTCCTCGCCGTTCTCCGGGTGGTGACACGCCACCTGGTGCCCGGTCTTCAGCTGGAGCAGCGGCGGCTCCGTCGTCTTGCAGACCTGCGTCGCCTTCCAGCACCGGGTGTGGAAGCGGCAGCCGGTCGGCGGCGAGATCGGCGACGGCACGTCACCCTTGAGCAGGATGCGATCGCTCTTGGCGCCGCGCCTGCGCGGGTCCGGCACCGGCACCGCGGACATCAGCGCCTTCGTGTACGGGTGCATCGGCGCCTCGTACAGCGAGGTGCGGTCCGCGAGCTCGACGATCTTGCCGAGGTACATGACCGCGATCCGGTCCGAGACATGGCGGATGACCGACAGGTCGTGCGCGATGATCATGTACGTGAGCCCGAGCTCCTCCTGGAGGTCGTCCAGCAGGTTCACCACCTGCGCCTGGATCGACACGTCCAGCGCCGAGACCGGCTCGTCGGCGACGACCAGCTTCGGCTTCAGCGCGAGCGCCCGCGCGATGCCGATGCGCTGGCGCTGACCGCCGGAGAACTCGTGCGGGTAGCGGTTGTAGTGCTCGGGGTTGAGCCCCACCAGCTCCAGCAGCCGCTGGACCTCCGCCTTCACGCCGCCCTCGGGGTTGACGCCCTGGAGCCGGAAGGGGGTGCCGACGATCCCGCCGACCGTGTGGCGCGGGTTCAGCGAGCCGTAGGGGTCCTGGAAGATCATCTGGATGTCGCGGCGCATCGGCCGGAGCCGCCCCGCGGACATGTGGGTGATGTCCCGGCCCTGGAACTCGACCTTGCCGCCGGTCGGTTCCAGCAGACGGGTCACGAGCCGGCCCATGGTCGACTTCCCGCAGCCCGACTCACCGACCACGCCCAGGGTCTCCCCGGGACGCACGTCGAAGGTGAGTCCGTCCACGGCCTGGACCGCGCCGACCTTGCGCTTCAGCACGCCCTTGGTGATCGGGAAGTGCTTGACCAGGCCGTCGACCTTGAGGAGCGGCTCGGACCCGGACCCGTCCGACCCGGCCGCGGCGGACGCGGGAGTCTTCTTGTTCAGATCAGTCACAGCTTCGGCGCAATCTCTTCGGTCCAGATCCGGTCGCGCTGCTCACGCGACATGTGGCACGCGGAGTAGTGCCCGTCGCTGACCTGCTGCAGCTCCGGACGCTCGGTGCGGGTGATGTTGTCCGGCGGGACGTCGGCGTACGGGCAACGCGGGTGGAAGGCGCAGCCCGACGGGACGTTGATGAGGCTGGGCGGCGAGCCCTTGACCGGGATGAGCCGCTCGGTCTGCTCCCGGTCGATGCGCGGCATCGAGCCGAGCAGACCCCAGGTGTAGGGGTGCTGGGGCTCGTAGAACACCTTCTCCGCCGTGCCGCGCTCGATGCAGCGTCCCGCGTACATCACGAGCAGGTGGTCCGCGATCTCGGCGACGACACCGAGGTCGTGCGTGATCATGACGACCGCGGAGCCGAACTCCTTCTGCAGATCGCGGATGAGGTCGAGGATCTGCGCCTGGACGGTGACGTCGAGGGCGGTCGTCGGCTCGTCGGCGATGAGCAGCTGCGGATTGTTGACCAGAGCCATCGCGATCATCGCGCGCTGGCGCATGCCGCCGGAGAACTGGTGCGGGTAGTCGTCGTAGCGGCGGTGCGGCTCGGGGATCCCGACGCGGTCGAGCATCTCGATCGCGCGCTTCTTCGCGGTCTTCTTGTCGACCTTGTTGTGGACCCGGTGGGCCTCCACGATCTGCGCGCCGATGCTGTAGTACGGGTGCAGGGCGGACAGCGGGTCCTGGAAGATCATGGCCATCTTCTGGCCGCGCAGCTTGCGTACGCGCTCGGGGCCGGCGCCGATCAGCTCCTCGCCGTCGAGCCAGATCTCACCGCCGATCCGGGCGCGCTCCGAGGTGTGCAGGCCCATGATCCCCAGTGAGGTCACGGACTTGCCGGAGCCGGACTCGCCCACGATGCCGAGGGTCTGGCCGGCCTTCAGGTCGAAGCTGACGCCGTCGACGGACTTGACCAGGCCGTCGTCGGTGTCGAAGTGGACGCTGAGGTCGCGTACGGAGAGGAATTCCTTGTCGTCGCCGGACCGCGGGGCGGGAACGGTGTCCGCCGCCGGGGAGTCCTTCTTGATTGCGTCGCTCATGAGAGCCTCACCCGGGGGTCGATCGCGGCGTACACGAGGTCCACCAGCAGGTTGCAGATGACGATGAAGAAGGCGGCGACCAGGGTCACGCCCATCACCTTGGGCAGGTCGGCGGTGGTCACGCCCTGGATGGCGAAGGCACCCAGTCCCTGGAAGGAGAAGACCCGTTCGGTGATGACCGCGCCGCCGAGGAGCAGCGCGAAGTCCATGCCGAAGATCGTGACGAGCGGGGTGAGCGCCGAGCGCAGCCCGTGCTTGACGACGACCTTGCGTTCCTTGAGGCCCTTGGCCCGCGCGGTCCTGATGTAGTCCTCACCCATCGTCTCCAGCATCCCGGCCCGGGTGAGCCGGGCGTAGAGCGCGGAGTAGAGCAGGGCGAGCGTGCACCAGGGCAGGACGAGGCTGCCCGCCCATGCGACGGGATTGTCGGCGAACGGTACGTACTCCCCGTTGCCGAACAGCGCCAGCACGACGAGGCCGGTGAAGAACATCGGCAGCGAGACGCCGGCGAGCGCGACGCCCATGGAGACGCGGTCGAAGAACGATCCCCGCTTGAGCGCGGAGAGGACGCCGATCGCGACACCGGAGACGACCCAGATGACCGCGGCACCGACGGCCAGCGACAGGGTGACCGGGATGCGGTCGACGAGCTGCGGCCAGATCTCGGTGTGGGTCTTGAAGGAGTACCCGAAGCACGGGGCGTTGCAGGTGACCGGGTCGGGACCGAACTGGTAGTCGGCACCGACGACGATGCCCTTGATGAACTCCCAGTACTGGATGTAGAGGGGCTGGTCGAGCCCCAGGTTCTTCTTGACCGCGGCGATGACGTCCGGGTCGGGGCTCTTCCCGACGTACTGGGCGGCCATCGAGTCGAGGGTCTGCCCGCCGAGGCGGGGCACCAGGAAGAAGATCGCGAACGTGACTGCGCTGACCACCAGCAGCAGCAACACCGCGGCGAATACGCGTCGGATGATGTACGCAGCCACAGCCGTGCGGCGCCGGGCGGGCGGACGGGTGACGCCCGCCGGCCCGGCGCCTTCACCTGCCTTTCAAGGGATGCTGTTGATGAACAGGTGTTACTTGGTCGAGGTCATCAGCACGTAGTCGTACATGCCGAGGTACGCGTCGGTGACCGTGACGTTCGCCGCGGAGTCCGGGCGGTAGAGCAGGTTCTTGCGGTAGACGAGGGGAACGACCGAGGCGTTCTCCATGACCTTCTGGTCGACCTCGCCCCAGGCGGCGTTACGCTCCGTGGTGTCGACGGTGCCGATGCCCTTGACGAGGGCCTCGTTGACACCCTTGTCGTCGAGCTCCATCAGGTTCGTGCCGCCGGACGGCTTGATGGCCGATCCGTTCACGATCTGGTCCAGGAAACCGAAGCCGGTCGGCCAGTCGGCGCCCCACTGCATCATCATCATGCCCGCGTTGTTCTTGTGGACCCACTCGGGGACACCCGCGAAGTCGGTGAAGTACTTGTCCGACGGGAACTGCTTGATCTCGGCGGTGATGCCGATCGCCTTCAGGCTGCCCTGGAGCTGCGTGGCGGCGGTGATCTCGTCAGGACGGTCCGAACGCGCCGTCAGCGTGGTCTTGAAGCCCTTGGCCTGACCGCACTTGGCCAGGTGCTGCTTGGCCTTGGCGATGTCGCCCTTGTTGCCCTCGGTCGGGTACAGGTCGAACTTCTTGTAGCCCGCGACGGTCGGCGGAATGACCGTGGTCGCCGGGTCGCCCTTGACCGAGCCACCGATCGAGTCGATCAGGCTCTGCTTGTCGACGGCGTACTGGACGGCCTTGCGGCACTCCACGTTGTCGAACGGCTTCACGTTCACGTTCAGCGCCATGTACTGAAGGACGCCGGCGTACGGGTTGTCCGTCTTCGCCTTCTCGGAGGACTTGACCAGGACCTTGGGCTGGGTCTTGGACTGCAGACCCGTGCCCGCGACGTCCGCGGTGGTCACGTCGTTGAGGAGGTGGTCGTCGACCGTGGTGGGGTTGACGTTGAGCTTCAGCTGGATCTTGTCCGGCAACGCCTTGCGGATCGGGTCCGTCTTCGGGTCCCACTCCGGGTTGCGGACCAGCGTCGCGCCCTTGCTCTCGTCGTACGCCGAGAACTTGTACGGACCCGAGGAGACCATCTTCTGGACGTAGCTGGCACCCGTGTCGGCCTTCTGCGGGACCGGAGCGGTCTGCGAGAAGGCGGCGAGGTAGTCCATGTCCGCGAAGGGCTTGCTCAGCTTGAAGACGATCGTGTAGTCGTCCGGGGTCTCGATGGACTTGAGGCCCTCGGCCGACTTGTCCTTGTACGGGCCCTTGTACTTGTCGCCGCCGTCGAGGTACGCCTTGAAGTACGTCGGGCCGTTGGACAGGGCCTCCGGCGCGAAGTTGGAGCGCTCGACGGCGTACTTGACGTCCTTCGAGGTGATCTCGGTGCCGTCCTCGAACTTCACGCCCTTGCGGATCGTGTACGTCCAGGTCTTGGCGTCCGCGCTGGCCTTGCCGAGGCTGGTGGCCAGGTCGGGAACGACCTTCAGGCTCTCCTTGCCGGCGGCCGGCTTGAAGGTCACCAGGGAACGGGCGTACAGGCGGGAGAAGTTCTGCACCCAGCCGTAGTACGTGTTGCCCGGGTCCAGGGAGTCCGGGCCACTGGAGTGCTCGTACGTGACCGTCCCCCCCTTCTTGTCCGTCGGGTTGACGATGCTCGTCAGACCGGCGTCGGCCTTGGCGTTGCCCCCACCGCCGTTGCTGTCACCGCCCGAATCACTGCCACTGCAGGCCGATGCGCCGAGCGACACCGCTACGGCCATGGCTATGGCCGCTGCTGTCTTTCTGTTCTGCATGCTGAGGAAAGCCCCCTCGCTAGTCCGGTGCGGCACTGCCGCGTTTACTTGCCACGAGGGTCGAGTGCGTCACGCAGCCCGTCCCCCAGCAGATTGAAGGCCAGCACGGTGATGAAGATCGCCATACCGGGGATGACCATGAACATCGGGTCCACCTCGTAGAGGTCGACCGCCTGCGTGAGCATGCCGCCCCAGGACGCCTGCGGCGGCGCGATGCCCACGCCGAGGAAGGACAGCGAGGCCTCGAAGAGGATGTTCGTGGGGATCAGCAGCGTCGCGTACACGAGGATCGGCGCGATGAGGTTCGGCAGCAGCTCGCGGAAGAGGATGAACGGGCCGCGGGCGCCCAGCGACCTGGCGGCCTCGACGAACTCCCGCTCGCGCAGCGAGAGCGTCTGCGCACGGACGATGCGGCCGATGTAGGGCCAGCTGAAGAACCCGATCACGAAGATCAGGACCGCGATCCGCAGCGTGAGCCCTTCCATCCCGAAGGCGTTGCCCTGCAGGGAGGCGGAGATGGAGATCGCGAAGAGGAGCAGCGGGAAGGCGAGGAAGGTGTCCATCAGGCGGCTGATGAAGCTGTCCACCCAGCCGCCGTAGAAACCGGCCACGACGCCCATGACGACGCCGATGACGACCGAGAGCAGCGTGGAGCCCACGGCGACCACGAGGGAGACCCAGGAGCCTTCGAGGATGCGCGCCAGGATGTCGCGTCCCGTCTGCGGTTCGACTCCGAGGGGGTGGTCCCAGCTGATTCCGCCCAGGGAGCCCTTGGGCGCCAGCAGGACGGGGTCGACCAGGCTCTGGTTGAAGGCGTTGGGGTCGAGCCCGAGGAGCGACTGGAGCGGCTTGGACAGGACCGCGGTGAGGATCAGCAGCACGACAACGATGCCACCGGCCATGGCGCCCTTGTCCCGCTTGAAGCGCGTCCAGGCGATGCGGCCGAGCGAGCGGCCCTCGATCTCCTTGCGCCCGGCGCCTTCCAGCACCGTTTCGGGCCGCGCATCCGCCCCGGTGGTCTCGATCGGTGCCGTCATTGCGCTGGAGACCCCTCTCGGCCGACGGTGGCCGGCCTGTGACCGCCGCTGTAGCGGCTCTAACAAAACATGACAGATGCGATCACACATGCCGAACTGACCCTGTTTGAAAGAGGGGTTCGTCGGGCATGGAGCACCTGCTGTGTGGAGTCTTCAGCCACTTTGCGATCACCCGCCAGACCTGACGGGGAATGTTTGCTCAAACGTGATGCTGCCAAGAGGCTTCCGTTATGCGGACAGCTGTGCTTGCTGAGCGGGCCCTCGGGGAACCAATCCACCACTAAGGGACATGCCACCCAACCGCGTTGTTCAGGTGACTATTTGACCGCGCGTCGGGGCGACGCGCCCGACGCCCTCTCAGTACGCGTGCGGTGCCGGGCCGGTGGCGGGCGGGTAGCCGTAACCCGGGACCGGGGGTGCCGGGGCGTGTGCCTCGCGGTCGTAGAACGGGCGTGAGTTGGCGTTCAGCCACATCGCGACGGGGTCGTACTCGTCGGACAGCGAGACCGTGGAGACGGGCAGCCCGTCGGGGACCACGCCGATGGACTGCTGCATCATCGCGCGGACCGCGTC
This sequence comes from Streptomyces sp. NPDC088746, assembly GCF_044751065.1. Classification (NCBI taxonomy): domain Bacteria; kingdom Bacillati; phylum Actinomycetota; class Actinomycetes; order Kitasatosporales; family Streptomycetaceae; genus Streptomyces; species Streptomyces sp. NPDC088746. The sequence continues at coordinate 1,229,594 of NZ_JBIVLA010000002.1, read as the reverse complement.
GACGGACGGCCGGCCGGTGTCGTAGAGGTCGAGCCCGATCGCGAGGTACGGGGCGCCGAGCGCGGGCTGCACCCAGGCGCGGCGCAGCGCGCGGACGGCGGAGGTGCGGTGGGCGTTCTGCGACAGCAGGGCGTAGAACTGCGGGAGCGCGATGGTGGGTTCGGAGAGCCGCAGCGGCCCCGCGGGCATCCGGTCGAGGCCGGTGGCGATGCGGCGCAGGTCCAGCCAGGGGATGCCGACGCCGCCGCCGGGGGCGTGCGGGTTGAGCCAGATGCCCCAGCGGTCGGGGAAGAGGGAGCGGGCGATGTCGCGGCCCGTGATCACCTCGTGCGCCCTGTTCCAGCCGCTGGCCGAGAGCTCCTGGGCGGAGGTCACGCAGGGGGCGTAACCCTGCCCTTCGACCTCCATGTTGCCGTACTGGGCGTCGGGGGAGCCCGCCGTGCCGTGCCAGAGGAGCATCCAGACCTGGCCGTCCGCGAGGGAGCGCAGCAGCGACTCGTACGCGTCGAGGCGCCCCGGGGTCACTTGGCGAAGCATGTGCTCGACCTGACCGGCCGCCGCGGTGCCTGACGCACTCACCCTGGGTCCCGCCCCTCTTCGTTCCGCTGTTCCCGCATGCCGCACGGTGCTGTGGCGCCACTCCCGGGCACACGGGGCGGCCTCGTCATCCAACCAGCTTATGCGCCGCCCCTGACACCGGCTTGACGCCACGTGGCAACGGGGGCTCCGTCCCTCAGTACGCGTCGCGCCGGTAGAACGGCCGTACCTTCTCCAGCATCCAGTCGCCGACCGGGTCCTGCGCCACGTCGAGCAGCAGGAGATTGACCGGCCAGGGCACCTGGACCCGGCCGAGCGCGCGGCCCAGGGCGTCCAGCGGGGCGCTCTGACCGGCGGCGTCCCACACGGAGGACTCGACGCCGACGAAGAGGACGGGGCTGTCGCCCTCGATGCTGGCCAGCGCCCGGCGCGCGGTGTTCACCCCGGCGGTCTGCTGGAACTCGGCGGACACCGCGGCGAGGAAGTCGACGGGGTCCTCCTTCCAGTCCGGCTCGTACAGCCGCACCCGGCCGCCGCTCGCGGGGCCGTCCAGCGGCGTGCGCCCGGCCCGGCAGAGCACGGCGACGGCGGCGGGCGGCAGGGGCACCCCGACGGCACCGCCGGGGTTGACGGCTATACCGAGCTGCGGAGGCAGTCCACGGGCAAACTCGCGCGCGGGCGCCACGGTGAAGGAGAGATGGGTGCCGACGCACTGGAGGAACTGCGCCTCGGAGCTGAACACGGGGACGTAGGCGCCGCCGTCGATGTCGACCGTCGGCAGATCGAGGCCGATGCTGTCGGGCCCGCCGCCGTTCGGCAGGGGGACCCAGACCTGGCTGCGGCCGAGCACCTCGACCAGCCGTCCGCCGGCGCCGGCCACGCCGAGGGAGGCGCTGAGCACTTCTTCCAGTTCGTTGGCCGGCCATCCCTGCGACGGATGCGACGGGGCCTGGGCCTGAGCCGGAATGTCCACGGTGTCTTGTCCCTTTCTCGCCGTGCGGTGCGGCTGAAACTCTAGACCGGGTCGTGGCGGGAGGGCAGAGCCGCAGGCGGAGGGGACACCCCTGTCCACCGCACCGTCCAGATTCCGGACAGCGTGCCGGGGCTCCGCGAACTGTGCGTATGCGAACGGTGACGCCCCGGGCGGTCTACTCCCGCGGGAGCCGCGCCTCCGGGAACGAGATCCGGTCGATGCCCGCCGCGGCCTCACGGTCGAGCAGCACCGCCGAGGCGCATCCCGGAGGCAGCAGGCCGGTCTCCGTGTCGCGCAGCAGCCGGCCCACCGCGCGCCGGTGCCGGGCGAACGCGTATCCGGAGACCCCGCGCCCGCGCTCCCGCTGCCCCTGCCGGGCCACCCGGGGGGTGACGTCGAGCAGGACGAGATGGAGGCCGCTGCCCCGGCGCCGGGCCTCACGCGCCAGCCAGCGCCGCACCCACGTCTGGGTGCCGCAGTCGTGCACGACGACGGGTCCGCCCGACCGCAGGCGCCGCCACAGCCCGGCGTAGTGCGCGGCACGCACCAGGGGCCGGTAGAGGGCGTACGGGAGTAAACCGGGCAGAGCCGCCGCCCAGCGGTCCCTGGTGTCCTGGGAGTCGACCGCGTGCTCCTCCGCCGCCCGCCGGATCAGCGTCGACTTCCCGCTGCCGGGCAGCCCCGAGACCACGACCACGTCACCCGCCGCGAAGTCCAGGCCGCTCGGCCCCCGGCCGCCCCCGCCCCGCAGATCACGCACCGCCGGAGCGCGCCCGCCCGTCAGCTCCCGGGCGGGCGCGCCCGGCTGCTGGGGCATCGCACCGCGTGCCGCCCCCGCGGTTGTCGCGTAGCGCTGCAACGTCATCGCCTTCCCCCTGCCGAGTCACCCACTGACCTGCCCAAGAAGTGTAAAGAAAAGGTAATGCGGCACAACCGCTTCCGCTTGTACGTGTCGGTGTCGGCACCCGTCCGGGCCTGGACGCCCCACTCTCCCGCAATGCGTGCGATGATGACCCCGCCAACTGCATACAGGCCGTTTGAATCCGCGCGGGAGAGTCCCGGTCACCGTGTGCGCCGGGCGCCGAAGGAGCAAGTTCCTCCCTTGAATCTCTCAGGCCCCGTACCGCGTGGATGAGGCAGATCTGAAAAGCGGGCCGCTCTGCGGCTCCACCCAAGGTGCAAGCCGACGCTGACGGGGGCGACCCCGTCGGGACCCTTTCAGGGGCTTTCGGCGAACCTCTCAGGTTCCGATGACAGATGGGGAGGGAACCACCCCCTGTCGTCATGCCCTGGAGCCATGTCCATGAGCACTGCCCCGAGCGCCGCCCCCCGTCTCACCGCCCTCGATGCCCTGCATCGGTCCCTGGGCGCGACCATGACCGACTTCGCCGGCTGGGACATGCCCCTGCGGTACGCCAGCGAGCGTGACGAGCACAACGCCGTACGCGAGCGGGCCGGCCTGTTCGACCTGTCGCACATGGGCGAGATCACCGTCACCGGTCCGCAGGCGGCGGCCTTCCTGAGCTACGCGCTGGTCGGCAACATCGCCACCGTGGGCGTGGGCCGGGCCCGCTACACGATGATCGTCGCGGAGGACGGCGGGATCCTGGACGACCTGATCGTCTACCGCCTGGGCGAGACCGAGTACCTGGTCGTCGCCAACGCGGGCAACGCCCAGCTCGTCCTGGACACCCTCACCGAGCGCGCCGGGGACTTCGACACCGAGGTGCGGGACGACCGCGACGCGTACGCGCTGATCGCCGTCCAGGGACCCGACTCCCCCGCCGTACTGAAGTCGGTCACGGACGCCGACCTGGACGGACTGAAGTACTACGCCGGACTCCCCGGAACGGTCGCCGGCGTCCCCGCGCTCATCGCCCGTACCGGCTACACCGGCGAGGACGGCTTCGAGCTCTTCGTGGCACCCGCCCACGCCGAGCAGCTCTGGAAGGCCCTGACCGAGGCCGGTGCGCCGTACGGTCTGATCCCCTGCGGGCTCTCCTGCCGCGACACGCTCCGCCTGGAGGCGGGCATGCCGCTGTACGGGCACGAGCTGACCACCGCGCTGACGCCCTTCGACGCGGGCCTGGGCAGGGTCGTGAAGTTCGAGAAGGAGGGCGACTTCGTCGGCCGCGAGGCGCTGAGCGCCGCGGCGGCCCGTGCGGAGACCGCCCCGCCCCGCAAGCTCGTCGGCCTGGTCGCCGAGGGCCGCCGGGTGCCGCGCGCCGGTTACCCCGTCGTGGCCGGCGGGAAGGTCGTCGGCGAGGTCACCTCCGGTGCGCCGTCGCCCACCCTGGGCAAGCCGATCGCCATGGCCTACGTGGACGCGGCGCACGCCGCGCCCGGCACCGAGGGTGTCGGGGTCGACATCCGGGGCAAGCACGAGCCGTACGAGGTCGTGGCGCTGCCGTTCTACAAGCGCCGTAAGTGACACCTGCCCCCGCACGTGACGCAGTCGTGTCTCACACCGTAAGACCACCGTTCATCAGCACTCCCCCGCGTACAGGAGAATTCAGGTCATGAGCAACCCCCAGCAGCTGCGGTACAGCAAGGAGCACGAGTGGCTGTCGGCCCTCGAGGACGGCGTCGCCACGGTCGGTATCACCGAGTTCGCGGCCAACGCGCTCGGTGACGTCGTCTACGCCCAGCTCCCGGAGGTCGGTGACACGGTGACCGCGGGCGAGACCTGCGGTGAGCTGGAGTCGACCAAGTCGGTCAGCGACCTGTACTCGCCGGTGACCGGCGAGGTGACCGCGGCCAACCAGGACGTCGTGGACGACCCGTCGCTGGTGAACTCCGCCCCCTTCGAGGGCGGCTGGCTGTTCAAGGTGCGCGTCGCGGAGGAGCCGAAGGGCCTTCTCTCCGCCGACGAGTACACCGCGTTCTCCGGCAACTGAGACCTTAGGGACCCACTGATGTCGCTTCTCAACTCCTCCCTCCACGAGCTGGACCCGGACGTCGCCGCCGCCGTCGACGCCGAGCTCCACCGTCAGCAGTCCACCCTCGAGATGATCGCCTCGGAGAACTTCGCTCCGGTCGCGGTCATGGAGGCGCAGGGCTCCGTCCTCACCAACAAGTACGCCGAGGGCTACCCCGGCCGCCGCTACTACGGTGGCTGCGAGCACGTCGACGTGGTCGAGCAGATCGCGATCGACCGCATCAAGGCGCTCTTCGGCGCCGAGGCGGCGAACGTCCAGCCGCACTCCGGTGCGCAGGCCAACGCCGCCGCGATGTTCGCGCTGCTGAAGCCGGGCGACACGATCATGGGTCTGAACCTGGCCCACGGCGGTCACCTGACCCACGGCATGAAGATCAACTTCTCCGGCAAGCTCTACACCGTGGTCCCGTACCACGTCGACGACACCGGTGTCGTGGACATGGCCGAGGTCGAGCGCCTCGCCAAGGAGTCGAAGCCGAAGCTCATCGTGGCCGGCTGGTCCGCCTACCCGCGCCAGCTGGACTTCGCCGCCTTCCGCCGCATCGCGGACGAGGTCGGCGCGTACCTGATGGTCGACATGGCGCACTTCGCGGGCCTGGTCGCCGCGGGTCTGCACCCCAACCCGGTGCCGCACGCCCACGTCGTCACGACCACCACGCACAAGACCCTCGGCGGTCCGCGCGGTGGAGTCATCCTGTCGACGCAGGAGCTCGCCAAGAAGATCAACTCGGCGGTCTTCCCGGGTCAGCAGGGCGGCCCGCTGGAGCACGTGATCGCGGCCAAGGCGGTCTCCTTCAAGGTCGCGGCGACCGAGGAGTTCAAGGAGCGCCAGCAGCGCACCCTGGACGGTGCCCGCATCCTCGCCGAGCGCCTGGTGCAGCCGGACGTCACCGAGGTGGGTGTCTCCGTCCTCTCCGGCGGTACGGACGTCCACCTGGTCCTGGTCGACCTGCGCAACTCCGAGCTGGACGGCCAGCAGGCCGAGGACCGGCTCCACGAGCTGGGCATCACGGTCAACCGGAACGCCATCCCGAACGACCCCCGGCCTCCGATGGTCACCTCGGGTCTGCGGATCGGCACGCCGGCGCTGGCCACCCGTGGCTTCCAGGCCGAGGACTTCACCGAGGTCGCCGAGATCATCGCGGCCGCGCTCAAGCCCACGTACGACGCCGACGACCTCAAGGCCCGCGTGATCGCGCTGGCCGAGAAGTTCCCGCTGTACCCCGGCATCAAGTAGTCACCCGCGATTTGCACGCAGGGTGGGGGCACCGCGCACACTGAACACAGTGAGCCCGGTGCCCCCACCCCTTTGCCCCGCGCTCCCGGACCCACCCGGCCCGTCCCCGCATCACCCGGCGGACAACGACGTCCACCAACGCCTTAGGAGTACTCCCGTGGCCCTCTCGGTCTTCGACCTCTTCTCGGTCGGCATCGGCCCGTCCAGCTCCCACACGGTCGGCCCGATGCGCGCGGCCCGCATGTTCGCCCGCCGCCTCAAGAACGAGGGCCTGCTGGCCCACACCGCCTCGATACGGGCCGAGCTGTACGGCTCGCTCGGCGCGACCGGCCACGGGCACGGCACCCCGAAGGCCGTGCTGCTGGGGCTGGAGGGCGAGTCGCCCCGCACGGTCGACGTCGAGGGCGCCGACGCCCGCGTCGAGGAGATCCGCGCCTCGGGGCGCATCAACCTGCTCGGCATGCACGACATCCCCTTCGACGCCGACGAGCAGCTGGTCCTGCACCGGCGGAAGGCTCTTCCGTACCACGCCAACGGGATGACGGTCCGCGCGTACGACCGTGACGGCGCCCCGCTCCTGGAGAAGACGTACTACTCGGTGGGCGGCGGCTTCGTCGTCGACGAGGACGCGGTGGCCGGCGAGAACCCGATAGTCCCGGACGACACCGTCCTGAAGCACCCCTTCCGCACCGGCGACGAGCTGCTGAGGCTCGCCCGGGAGACCGGGCTGTCCATCTCCTCCCTGATGCTGGAGAACGAGAAGGCCTGGCGGACCGAGGACGAGATACGGGCCGGGCTGCTGGAGATCTGGCGCGTCATGCAGGCCTGCATCGCCCGCGGCATGTCCCGGGAGGGCATCCTCCCCGGCGGCCTGAAGGTCCGCCGCCGCGCCGCGAACTCGGCCAGGCAGCTGCGGGCCGAGGGCGACCCCCAGACCCACGCGATGGAGTGGATCACCCTCTACGCGATGGCCGTCAACGAGGAGAACGCCGCCGGGGGCCGCGTGGTGACCGCCCCGACCAACGGCGCGGCCGGCATCATCCCCGCCGTCCTGCACTACTGGATGAACTTCGCGGCGGGCGGCTGCACCGAGGCCGAGAAGGACGACAGCGTCGTCCGCTTCCTCCTGGCCGCGGGAGCGATCGGCATGCTCTTCAAGGAGAACGCCTCCATCTCCGGCGCCGAGGTCGGCTGCCAGGGCGAGGTCGGCTCCGCCTGCTCCATGGCCGCCGGAGCCCTCGCCGAGGTCCTGGGCGGCTCCCCCGAGCAGGTGGAGAACGCCGCCGAGATCGGCATGGAGCACAACCTGGGCCTGACCTGCGACCCGGTCGGCGGTCTCGTCCAGATCCCCTGCATCGAGCGCAACGGCATGGCGGCGGTCAAGGCGGTCACGGCGGCCAAGATGGCGCTGCGCGGCGACGGCAGCCACAAGGTCTCCCTGGACAAGGTCATCAAGACCATGAAGGAGACGGGCGCGGACATGTCCGTGAAGTACAAGGAGACCGCGCGGGGCGGGCTCGCGGTGAACATCATCGAGTGTTAGACCGCGTCCACGTGTGAATCCCCTCTGCGTGGACAGGCGGATGGTGCCGGGCTCCCCACGGGCGCCGACCGGTCCTTGACTGGCCGGTTGTCCATGTTTGCCTACATTGGTAGAGGGTTACCAGTGCATGCGCAGGGGACGAGCACGGCCCCGCCCGGGTGGCGCGGAGCGCTTTTCCTGACCGGCTCCGCCCACGCCTCGACGCTCCTCGCCGGAGCGCTCGGTCCGGAGGCGCCCGGTGCGGAGCCGCCACCGGCATCTCCGCGGCAAAGACGAAGGGGAACGACGCAATGACCGATACCTCTCACAAGCCGACCACCTCCGACTCGGGCGCCCCGGTGGAGAGCGATGAGCATTCGCTCACCGTCGGCCCGGGTGGGCCGATCCTGCTCCAGGACTCCTACCTGATCGAGCAGATGGCCCAGTTCAACCGTGAACGAATCCCCGAACGCCAGCCGCACGCCAAGGGCAGCGGCGCCTTCGGGCGGTTCGAGGTGACCGCGGACGTCTCCGCGTACACGAAGGCCGCGCTCTTCCAGCCCGGCGCCACGACCGACCTGGTCATCAGGTTCTCCACCGTCGCCGGGGAGCGGGGCAGCCCGGACACGTGGCGGGACCCCCGCGGTTTCGCGGTGAAGTTCTACACCAGCGAAGGCAACTACGACATGGTGGGCAACAACACCCCCGTGTTCTTCGTGAAGGACCCGATGAAGTTCCAGCACTTCATCCGGTCCCAGAAACGCCGGGCGGACAACAACCTGCGTGACCACGACATGCAGTGGGACTTCTGGACCCTCTCGCCCGAGTCGGCGCACCAGGTCACCTGGCTGATGGGCGACCGCGGCATCCCGCGCACCTGGCGCCACATGAACGGCTACACCTCCCACACGTACATGTGGATCAACGCGCAGGGCCAGCGGTTCTGGGTGAAGTACCACTTCAAGACGGACCAGGGCGTCGAGACGTTCACCCAGCACGAGGCCGACCAGATGGCCTCCGCGGACACGGACTATCACACGCGTGATCTCTTCGAGCACATCCGCGACGGGGATTACCCGAGCTGGACGCTGAAGGTCCAGATCATGCCGTACGAGGACGCCAAGGACTACCGTTTCAATCCCTTCGACCTGACCAAGGTGTGGCCGCACGGCGACTACCCGCTGATCGAGGTCGGGCGGATGACGCTCGATCGCAATCCCACCGACAACCATGCCGAGATCGAGCAGGCGGCCTTCCAGCCGAACAACTTCGTACCGGGTATCGGTCCGAGCCCGGACCGGATGCTCCTGGCGCGGCTGTTCTCCTACGCGGACGCGCACCGCTACCGCATCGGGGGCAACTACCAGCAGCTGCCCGTGAACGCCCCCGTCGTCCCGGTGCACACGTACTCCAAGGACGGAGCGATGGCGTACCGGAAGACCACCGACCCGGTCTACGCGCCGAACTCCAAGGGCGGTCCGGCGGCCGACACCGAGCGTTACGGATCCCCGCCGAGCTGGTACGCCGACGGCGACATCACCCGGGCGGCCTATGTCGACCACGCCGAGGACGACGACTGGGGGCAGCCGGGCACCATGGTGCGGGAGGTCCTCGACGACGCGGCGCGGGACCGGCTGGTGGACAACGTCGTGGGCCACCTGCTCAACGGCGTGACCGAGCCCGTGCTTCAGCGGGCCTTCACCTACTGGTCGAACATCGACGGCACCATCGGCAAGCGCATCGAGCAGGGTGTGCGCGCGAAGGCCGGCGAGAAGGACCCCAAGGCCCAGGAGCAGGGCAACCCCGCGCGCCGGGACATGCAGCGCAAGGCCTGAGAGCCTTCCGCCCGGCTCCGCGCACACGCGTCGCACAGGCCTCCGCCCCGGCCCGCCGGGGTGGGGGCCTGTCGCGCGGCCGACGCGATGCCGAGTCCGCCGCCGCTGTGCGGGGGTTCATGCCGAGCCCGAAGGTGCGGGATCCGAGGCCCTTCGCCGACGCGAAGGGCCGGACCGCCACCTGCCGGACCGGGTCAGCCCTTGTTCTGCGAGGCCCAGAACTCGTCGAACGTGAGCTCGCCGTCGCCGTTGCCGTCGTGGGCGTTGATGACGGCCTGCGCGACCGTCTCGGTGACATAGGGGTCACCGAGCTGCGCCATGGCGCTCTTGTACTCGGCGGCCGTTATGCGGCCGTCGCTGTTCTGGTCGAAGCGCTCGAATGCCGCTCGTGCCGACTCGATGTCCGCCACTGTTCCGCCCCTTCGTTAAGCGTCGTTGACGGAGGTCAGATTATCCGGCGCTCCGGGCGGCGGATCCGGCGGGCGACCTCGCCCGCGGCCCCGGCCCGGGACCCGCCGGCGGACGCGAGGACTCAGGTCAGCAGCTCCGTGGCGGTCACCGCGCGCAGTCGGCGACGGTCGATCTCGGTGAGGAGCAGGGGCAGTGCGGCGACGGTGTCCCGGTAGCCGAAGTGCAGACTCACCACGGAGCCGTTGCGGAGTTCGCCGGCGACCTTGCGGGTGACCGCCGCGACCCCCGGTGAGGTGAAGTCGAGGGACTCCACGTCGTAGGAGAGGACGTGGGGGTAGCCGGCCCGGCGCGCGAGGTCCTGGACGAGCGGGGTGGCGTACCGGGCGCGCGAGGGCCTGAACCAGGTGCCGATCGAACCGGTGAGCCGGCGCAGGCGCTGGGCGCACCCGGTGATCTCCTCGTACGCCCGCGTCTCGTCCATCGCGTTGATGTCGAGGTGGCTCTGGGTGTGGTTGCCGAGGTCATGGCCCCCGTCGAGGATCCGGCGCGCCATACCGGGGTTCCGGTCGAGCCAGCTGCCGACGGCCAGGACGGTGAGCCGGGCGCCGGCCCGTTCTGCCTCGGCGAGGACGGTGCGCGCCAGGGCGGGGTCGCCCTGGCCGTGGAAGGTGAGGGCGACCTGGGGGCGGCCCCGGGGGCCGTGCTCGATCTGCACCGGCTGCCCGGGGAAGCGCCGCGGAGTGGCGGCCGGACGTGGCGCGCTCCGGCCGGTCTCGCCGTTCCGTGCGGCCGCCGGGGCCGGAGACCGCGCCGCCCCGCCCTGCGCCGCGCAGCCGACCGCTGAGGTGCCTGCCAGGAGCGCTCCGGCCGCCGCGCGCAGGGCGCCGCGTCGGGGCACCGGGGTCCTGCGAACGCTCATGGACGTCCACCTCGCGGATAGGTTCGGGTGCGATTTCCCCGAGACCCGAGACACAGTAAGGCGGAACACGTGGAGATTCCGGGGTGGCCGCGTGTGGCCCTCTCCATGAGGTGATCGATGAATCACCGAGAGAAACCGATCGATACGGAGAGAATGCCAGGCGAGTGACTCATCACACCTGCGATTCATAAGCCAAATCGCCAGTTACATCACCACTTGTCCGCTTTGCGGCTTTGGCTCCGAGGTCGCCCGTCTGCCATAGTCGGGGACGCGACCTCCTCCGACCCGAGCCAGGTCCCCTGTGCGGCCGTGGACACACCCCCCCATTCCACGGCCCCCTCAGAAGCCCCCGACACGCCACCACCCAGGCGGACCGGGGGCTTCTGCGTGTCAGCGGTCGGCAGTGCGCATCTCGAACCATGTGGTCTTCCCACGCGGTAAGAGATCCACACCCCACCGGTCGGAGAGCTTGTCCACCAGGAAGAGGCCTCGCCCGCTGACATCCATCTCACGGACGGGCATAAGACACGGCAGCCCACGCGAGGGGTCGCGCACCTCGATCCGCACCCAGCCGCGGCGGCGCAGCATCCGCAGCCCGAAAACCCGCGCCCCGGTATGCCGCACCGCGTTGCCCACGAGCTCGGAGACCAGTAGCACACCGTATTCGGCCGTCTGCGGAGGCAGCTGCCACTGACGCAGCATCACGCAGGAAGTGATGCGCCGGGCAGTGGCGGCGGACTCCGGACGGGAGGGCAGACGGACTTCGTCCTCCGTCGGATTTCCGAACAACTCCAGCGCCTTGAACGCCTGTTCGTCTTCGACGGCAGTCGTCCATCGCGCCGCTGTCGCGCTGTCGCGCTGTCGCGGCTGCTCCACACCCTCCAGGCCCGCCATGCCACCCATCATGGACGCACAGAACGCTCTCCGTGACCGTTCCGGCAGAATCCCTCTGCCGGAACCAGTCATTCCGCGCCGGTTCTCCGGCATATGCCAGGGGCAGAACGGAGCCCTGTTCAGCCATGCCCACCTGCGGCGGGTGCGGGGGGCCGAGTAATTGCACGAGCGGAGGGGCCGCCGCGCCTTAAGGTTCTCTTAAGGTCCAGCTAATCCGCCCGCACGGATGAACGTGCGCGCCCCTGTACGCAACTCACGCTGGGTCAGAGGAATTCGGCCTTGCCCGGGCCCTCCTCCACGAAGCTGCGCATGCCTCGCTCGCGGTCCTCGGTGGCGAACAGCCCCGCGAACCAGGTCCGTTCGATCGTGAGCCCGGTGTCGATGTCCGTCTCCAGCCCCGCGTCCACGGACTCCTTGGCGGCCCGCAGCGCCAGCGCGGGCCCCTTGGCCAGCCGCGCCGCCCAAGCGCGCGCCTGCTCGTACACCTCGGCGGCGGGGACCACGCGGTCCACGAGTCCGATCGCCAGGGCCTCCTCGGCCTTCACCTGACGGCCCGTGAAGATCAGGTCCTTGGCCTTGGACGGCCCCACCAGCCGGGCCAGGCGCTGGGTGCCGCCGGCGCCCGGGATCAGCCCCAGCAGGATCTCCGGCTGGCCGAGCTTCGCGTTCTCCGCGGCGATCCTGAAGTCGGCGCAGAGCGCGAGCTCGCAGCCCCCGCCCAGGGCGTAGCCGGTGACGGCCGCGACCACGGGCTTGGGGATACGCGCCACGGCGGTGAAGGACTCCTGCAGGGCCCTGGAGCGTACGACCATCGCCGTATGGTCCATCGCCTGCATCTCCTTGATGTCCGCGCCCGCCGCGAACACCTTCTCGCCGCCGTAGAGGATCACCGCCCGCACGTCGTCCCGCCGGCCCGCCTCCTCGGCGAGCTCGCGCAGCCGGTCCTGGACGGCGACGTCCAGTGCGTTCATCGGCGGCCGGTCCAGCCGGATCGTGCCGACGTTGTCCTGTACTTCGAGGGTTACGGTCATGGGAGGCAGGTTAACCATGACTAACGCGGGCGGGCCCGGTGCCGTTGGTCACAGCACCGGGCCCGCCCTCCGGAACGGATCTACTTGATCCACTCCGACCAGTCCATGTTCCAGCCGTTGAGGCCGTTGTCCGGCTGGATCACCTTGTCGTGGGAGTTCTTCACGATGACGACGTCCCCGATCAGGGAGTTGTCGAAGAGCCACGCGGCGGGCGTCTTGCTGTCCCAGGCGCCGCGCACGTCCCGCAGACCGACACAGCCGTGGCTGGTGTTGGTCGAGCCGAAGATGCTGGAAGCGCCCCAGTAGTTGCCGTGGATGAAGGTGCCCGAGGTCGACAGGCGCATCGCGTGCGGCACGTCCTTGATGTCGTACTCGCCGCCGAATCCGACGGTGTCGCCGTTCATCCGGGTCACCTTGAGCTTCTCGCTGATGACCATCTGTCCGTTGTACGTGGTCGTGGCAGGGGCGCCCGCGGAGATCGGGATGTCCTTGATCTGCTTGCCGTCACGGACCACCTTCATCCGGTGGGAGCTCGCGTCGACCGTGGAGACCTGGCTGCGGCCGATGGTGAACTTCACGGTCTTGGCCTGCTTGCCGTAGACCCCCGGCCGCCCCTCGACGCCGTCGAGGTCGAGCCGCACGGTCACTTTCGTGCCCGCCGCCCAGTACTTCTCGGGGCGGAAGTCGAGGCGGTCGTTGCCGAACCAGTGCGGCTCGACCTGCACGGCGGGCTCCGCCGTCACGCTGATCGCCTTCTCCACGGCCGCCGGGTCGGTGATCCCCCGGGTGAAGTGGATCGACACCGGCATGCCCACGCCGACGGTCGAGCCGTCCTCGGGGGTGTACTGGCCGATGAAGGTGTTCTGCGGGACCAGCGTCGTGAAGCTGGTGTCCTTCGCCGACTGCCGGCCCTCGTCGTCCTTGGCGACCGCGTGCACGGTGTACTTGGTGGCGGCGGCCAGGTGACGGTCCGGCACCCAGCTGAGGCCGTCCGCGGCGATCTTGCCCTCGACCGCCTTGCCCTTGGGGTCCGCGACCTTCACCGTGCTCAGCTTGCCCTTGGCCGCCGAGACCTTCAGCGCCCCGCTGGTCGCCACGTCGTCGGCGCCGTCCTTGGGCGCGATCGTCACCACCGCCTGCGAGGCACTGGTGTCCTCGGCCTTCCCGGCCGGGCCCTTGCCGTCCTTGTCGGCGGCGTTACCGCTGCCCCCGCAAGCGGTCACCAGCAACAGCAGCGCGCCCAGTACCAGCGCGAGGAGGCCCCGGGCTCCGCGCCCGCGCCGTTCCCCGCCCGCGTCGGCCCATGCCCCCGATATCGGCTGCCCGTTCAATGTGGTCGTCTCCCCTCGCACGGCCTGGCCCCGCCATGGCCCGCACCCCCGCGCGCCGTACGTGCACGCTCGGCGCAAGATAATCACACCGCGCGTAAGGAAGAGTTCCCCGGAATGTCACTGTTCGGTCCCAAGTCGCGTCGCACCGCCGCAGGGTGGTCCCGGAGGGCTCACCTCCGGGACCTTCCCAGGTCGGGCGGGGGTCAGCGCAGCGCGGAGCCCGCCTTCCACTGCGGCCAGCCGATGTTCCAGCCGCCGAGGCCGTTGTCCGGGGCGACGGTCCTGTCGGTGGAGTTGACCACCTCGACCACATCGCCCACGAGGGTGCGCTCGAAGAACCAGCCGGCCGGGGTGTCCGAGCCGCCGCCCTTCACGTCGCGCAGCCCGATGCAGCCGTGGCTGGTGTTCTCGGAGCCGAAGATGTCCGGGGACTCCCAGTAGTTGCCGTGCAGGAAGGTCCCCGACTTCGTCAGCCGGATGGCGTGGGGCACGTCCTTGATGTCGTACTCACCGCCGAAGCCGACGGTGCTGCCGTCCATGCGGGTCACGTCGTGCAGCTCGGAGACCACCATCTTCCCGTTGTACGTGGTCGTCTTCGCGGCGCCCGCGGTGATCGGCACCGTGCTGACGACCTCGCCGTCGCGGCGTACCTCCATGGTGTGCGCCCGGGCGTCCACCACGGACGTCTGGGAGCGGCCCACCTGGAAGGCCACCTTCTTCCGCTGGCTGCCGTACACCCCCGGCGCGCCCTCCACGTCGCGCAGGCCGACGTCCACGGTCACCTCGGTGCCCGGCTCCCAGTAGCGGGCCGGGCGGAAGTCCAGCCGGTCCTTGCCGAACCAGTGGCCGACCACCTCGACCCGGGGTTCCGTGGTGATCCTGATGGCCTTCTCCACCGCGGCCCGGTTCTTGACGGGCCGGTTGAAGTCGAAGGAGACGATCATGCCGGTGCCCACGGTGGACCGGTTCTCCGGCTTGAAGTAGCCGATGAACCGGTCCTTGGGGACCAGCGTGGTGAACGTGGTGCTGCGGGCCGAGCGATGGCCGTCCTCGTCGACGGCGACGGCCTCCACGCTGTACTTCCCGGCCAGCCCGAGCCGGTACGTGTCGTCCCGGGGGGCCCACGAACGGCCGTCCTCAGCGATCCGGCCCGGCACCTCCTGGTGTTCCGCGTCCTCCATCCGGGTCACCTTCACCCGCTCGATCCGTCCGTCGGGGACGGTCACTCCGAGCCGGCTGTCGGCGCCGACGTTCTCGGCGCCGTCCTCGGGGAAGATCCGGATGGCGTCGCCGGGTGACCGGTTGTCCCCGAAGAGCGACGTCGCCTCGGTGCAGCCCGTCAGTACGGCCGGCACGGTGAACAGTCCTGCCCATGTCAGCACGGCGACCGAACCCGCCCGTGCTCTCTTCGCTACGTGGTTCACGCTCCCCCCAACGACGTGGCGGCCCCGGGGAAACGTGAGTGCGGGCCCGCCGATGGGCAGAACAGAGGGGAGGACACCGCTCGGAAGGCCGCGGCCGGGACGCCGCGCACTCCTACGGCGGGTGGCCGCTCCTACGAGCCGCAGGAGGCTAGAGGTGTCGAGCACAGCCGAGCAGGAGGAAACGCCGCGTACGACGGGGAGAGCGGTGACGGCCCGGTCGACCGTGAAGAACGAAGGAGACGAACCACCCGTATGGCCGGGTGCCCCGATGCCGCTGGGGGCACGCTTCCGGGTCGGGCCGGACGGTGTGGCGGGCACCAACTTCGCCCTCTGGGCGGGTGGGGCCGAAGCCGTCGAGCTCTGCCTCTTCGACGAGCGGGGCACCGAGACCCGTCTCCCGCTGACCGAGCTGACCCATGAGATCTGGCACGGCTTCGTTCCCGGTATCGGCGCGGGACAGCGCTACGGCTACCGGGTGCACGGCCGCTGGGACCCCTGGACCGGCGCCCGATGGAACGCGGCGAAGCTGCTCCTCGACCCGTACGCCCGTGCGGTGGACGGCTCGTTCACCCTGCCGCCCGAGGTGTACGGCCATGTGAGGGACTGGCCCGAGCAGCACGTCGCCGACACCGTGCGCGACGACCGGGACTCCGCGCCGTACGTCCCCAAGGCCGTCGTCGTGCATGACGACGACGACTGGGCGGAGGACCGTCGGCCCAAGACCCCGTGGGCGGACACGGTCATCTACGAACTGCACGTACGCGGCTTCACCGAGCTCCACCCGGACATCCCGCCCGAGCTGCGCGGCACCTACGCCGGACTCGCGCACCCCGCCGCGATCGGTCATCTCCGCCGCCTCGGTGTGACCGCCGTCGAACTGCTCCCGGTCCACCAGTTCGCCCACGAAGACCATCTGCTGCGACGCGGACTGCACAACTACTGGGGCTACAACTCGATCGGCTACTTCGCCCCGCACGCGGACTACGCGGCGAGCGGCACGACGGGACAGCAGGTCGGCGAGTTCAAGCAGATGGTGCGCGCCCTGCACGACGCCGGGATCGAGGTGATCCTCGACGTGGTCTACAACCACACGGCGGAGGCCGGCGAGCTCGGTCCGATGCTGTCCCTGCGCGGCATCGACAACCGGGGCTACTACCGCCTCCAGCAGGACGCCCGCCGCTACGCGGACTACACCGGCTGCGGGAACACCCTGCACGTGGTGCAGCCGCAGGTCCTCCGGCTGATCACGGACTCGCTCCGCTACTGGGTGACGGAGATGGGCGTCGACGGCTTCCGCTTCGACCTGGCGGCGGCGCTCGCCCGCTCGATGCACGACGTGGACATGCTCTCCCCGTTCCTGGCGGTGATCGCCCAGGACCCGGTGCTGCGCCGGGTGAAGCTGATCGCCGAACCGTGGGACGTCGGCAACGGCGGCTACCAGGTGGGCGCGTTCCCACCGCTGTGGACGGAGTGGAACGACCGCTACCGCGACGCCGTACGCGACTTCTGGCGCGGCGCCCTGCCCGACGTACGCGACATCGGTTACCGGCTCACCGGGTCGAGCGACCTGTACGCCTGGGGCGGCAGGCGGCCGTACGCCTCGGTCAACTTCGTCACCGCGCACGACGGTTTCACCCTGCGCGACCTGGTCAGCTACCAGAACAAGCACAACGAGGCCAACGGCGAGGGCAACCGGGACGGCACGGACGACAACCGCGCCTGGAACGGCGGCGCCGAGGGCGAGACCGACGATCCGGACGTCAACGCCCTGCGCCTGCGGCAGCTGCGCAACCTCCTGACCACGCTCCTCCTGTCGACCGGGGTGCCGATGCTGGTGGCGGGCGACGAGATGGGACGTACGCAGGGCGGCAACAACAACGCCTACTGCCAGGACAACGAGGTCAGCTGGCTGGACTGGTCGCTCCTGGAGGAGCCCCGCTGGCGGGGCCTGACCGAGCTGACCGCCCGGGTCCTGGCCCTGCGCCACCGCCATCCGGTGCTGCGCCGCCGCGCCTTCTTCGCGGGTACGCCGCAGGCCCCGGACGGCCTGCGGGACCTGGCCTGGTTCACCGCGCAGGGCGCGGAGATGACGGAGGGCGACTGGTACGCGCCGGCCGCGACGCTCGGGCTCTACCTCTCCGGGCGTGACATCCCGGGCCGGGACGCCCGGGGCGAGCAGATCACCGACGACAGCTTCCTGGCGGTCCTGCACGCGGACCACCGGCCCTGCGACTTCCGGCTCCCGGGCCCGCCGTGGGCCCAGGCCTACGAACTGGTGCTGGACACCTCGCGCGAGGACCAGTCCACGGCCCCCGGCACGCTCCACCGGGGCGGCACGGAGCTCACGGTGGAGGGCAGGTCGGTGCTGCTGCTGCGGGTGGCGGAGTGAGGGGGGCCGGGCGGGCCGGTCTCAGCCGAGGATGCCGGAATCCGGCCGGCGGGCGGCCGTCGACCGTATCCGCCGTCACGCCCGTCCCCGCATCAGCCGATCGGTTGACCGGTCCCTCCGACCAGCGGCGTGTGACCGGAAAACCACGTGAGCGATGTCAGTGGTGAACCATAGGCTCGGTCCTGATGCCCGAGAAACCTGCAGAGCCCACGGACCGGTCCGCCGTGCGCTCCCTCCTGCGCCTGTGGCCCTATGTCAGACCGGTGCGTGTGCGCTGGATCAGCGCGGCGCTCGTGGCGGTTCTCGCCTCCTGTCTCGCGCTGGTGATCCCCCTGGTCCTGAAGTGGATGGTGGACGGTCCCGTCGCGGACCGCGATCCGGGCGGGGTATGGCTGGGGGCACTCTGGCTGCTGCTTCTGGGGATCGTCGAGGCCGGGCTGTTCGGGCTCCGCCGGTGGCTCGTGGCCCGGCCGCTGGCCGGTGTCGAGGCGTCGATGCGCGCCGATCTCTACCGTCATCTCCAGAGGCTTCCCGTGGCGTTCCACGACCGCTGGCCCTCGGGGCAGCTGCTCTCACGCGGGACGACGGACCTGATGCTGCTGCGGATGTTCCTGGCCTTCCCGCTGACGTTCCTGCTGGTCAACGCCACGACGATTCTGGTCGGTTTCGTCATCCTGTTCGCCCAGGAGTGGTCGCTGGGGCTGGTGCTGCTCGCGCCCGCCGTCCCCCTGATGGTCCTGTGCTCGCTCTTCGAGACGAAGTACGCCCTGGTGGCGCGGAAGGCCCAGGACCAGGTCGGCGATCTGACGACGGTCGTCGAGGAGAGCGTGCTGGGCATCCGTATCGTCAAGGGCTTCGGCCGCAACCGCAGCCAGGCGCTGGCCTTCCGCGCGCTCGCGCGGCGGCTGCGCACGACGGAGCTGGGCAAGGCCCGGCTGCTCGCGGGGATCTGGGCGCTCATCACGGCCATCCCGGAGCTGGCGATCGGTGCGGCGCTGGTGCTCGGCACGATCGAGGTCGCGGACGGCGGTCTCTCCGCGGGCACGCTCGTCGCGTTCCTCTCGACGGCTCTGGCGCTGCGCTGGCCGGTCGAGTCGATCGGCTTCCTGCTGGCGATGAGCCAGGAGTCGGCGACGGCCGCCGACCGCTACTTCGAGGTCATGGACGTCGCGGAGGAGCCGGAGTCCGGGGCCCCGGGAGAGGCGGCCGGGACCGCCGGGCAGGGCATGGTCTTCGAGGGGGTGGAGTTCCGCTACCCCGACGCCGAGCCCGGCTCGCCGCCGGTCCTGGCCCGTGTGGACCTCCGGATCCGGCCCGGCGAGACCATGGCGCTGGTGGGCGCCACGGGGTCCGGGAAGACGACGCTGACGGCGCTCGTCCCCCGGTTGCACGAGGTCACCGGCGGCCGGATCCTGCTGGACGGCGAGGACGTCGCCACCATCGAGCGGTCCCGGCTGCGCGAGCTGGTCTCGGTGGCCTTCGAGGAACCCACCCTCTTCTCGGCGACCGTCGGGGAGAACGTGCTCATGGGCGCGGAGGGCGCGGGCGAACAGGAGCTGCGCCGGGCCCTGTCGGTCGCGCAGGCCGACTTCGTGCACGAGCTGCCGCAGGGCATCGACACCCAGGTCGGCGAGCAGGGGCTGAGCCTCTCCGGCGGCCAGCGGCAGCGGCTCGCGCTGGCCCGCGCCGTGGTCGGCCGGCCGCGCTTCCTGGTGCTCGACGACCCGCTCTCCGCCCTGGACGTGCACACGGAGACGCTGGTGGAAGCGGCGCTGCGACGGGTCCTGGAGGAGACGACGGCCGTGGTCGTCGCCCACCGGCCGTCCACGGTGATGCTCGCGGACCGGGTGGCCCTGCTCTCCGAGGGCCGGATCAGCGCCGTGGGCACCCATCAGGAACTCCTGCGCACCAACGCCGAGTACGCCTGGCTGATGTCCGGCGACCGGGGCACCGGCGTTCTCGTCCCCGAGGAGGGCAGCACCCGATGACCAGTACGACTGCCGACGGACCCGCCCTCGCCGACGAGGACCTCCCCGGGAGGGAGCCCGGTCCGGCCGGGGGCGACGGGGACGCGTTCGACGCCGACGCCCTGCCCGCTCCCCCGGGTGCCACCCGGGCACTGCTGACCTCCCTGCTCGCACCGCTGCGGGCCAGGGTGGTCGTGGCCTCCCTCCTGCTGCTCGTCCAGCAGGCCGCCGTGCAGGCGGGCCCGCTGCTCGTCGCGTACGCCATCGACAGCGGTGTGCCCGCGTTCCGGGACCACGACTACGGCCCGCTGGCCGCCGTGGGCATCGGGTACGCGGTGTGCTCGGTCGGTGCGGGGCTGCTCCAGTACGCCTTCATCCGGGCCGCGGCCCGGATCAACCAGGACGTGCTGCTCGATCTGCGCGGGCGGATCTTCCGGCACGCTCAGGCGCTGAGTGTGGACTTCCACGAGCGCTACACCTCGGGCCGGCTGATCTCCCGCTCGACCACCGACGTGGAGTCCCTGCGGGAGCTGCTGAGCGAGGGGTTGCAGGAACTCATCGGGGTGGTCCTGTCGTTCGTCTCGATCTCCCTGATGCTGCTCTGGCTCGACCTCGGCATCGGCGCCATCGCCGTGGCGTCCTTCGCTCCGCTGTATCTGCTGGTGCGGGCCTACCGGCGCCGGGCGGCGAAGGCGTACTCGGCGCGTTCGTCGGCGATCGCCGCGGTCATCGTGAAGTTCGCCGAGACGATGAACGGAATCCGCCCGGTGCAGGCGTTCCGCAGGGAGCGCGCCAACGACGAGGACTTCGCGGTGTTCAACCGCCGTCACGAGCGGAGGAACGGCGACGCGCTGCTGGAGATGGCCCGCTACGTCGTGGGCTCCCGGCTCGTCGCCAACACGGCGGTGGCGGCGATGGTGCTCTGGGGCGCCTACCGGGTGGCGTCGGACACGCTGGCGCTCGGCGTCCTGGCCGCGGCGGTGCTCTATCTGCGGCGGCTGTACGACCCGATCGACCGGCTCGCGATGTTCCTCAACTCCTACCAGTCGGCGGCCGCTTCGCTGGAGAAGATCGCCGGCCTGCTGGCGCAGACGCCCTCGGTGCCCGAGCCCGTAGCCCCGAAGGTGCTGCCGGCCCTCGCCGGTGATCTCCCGGGCCGGGAGGTCGTGTTCGACGGGGTGCGGTTCGCCTACCGCACGGGCGGCGAGGTCCTGCCGCGCTTCGATCTGACCCTGCCCGCGGGCCAGACCGTGGCCGTGGTCGGCTCGACGGGCGCGGGCAAGTCGACGCTGGCCAAGCTGCTGGCACGCTTCTACGACCCGACGGAGGGCCGGGTCCTCCTGGACGGCGCCGATCTGCGCGACCTGGCGACGGCCGAGCTGCGGCGGGGCGTGGTGATGGTGACCCAGGAGGCGTTCCTGTTCTCCGGGACGATCGCGGAGAACATCGCGATCGGCCGTCCGGAGGCGACGCCCGAGGAGATCGAGCACGCGGCCAAGGCCATCGGGGCGCACGACTTCATCAGCTCCCTGCCCGACGGGTACGACACGGACGTCCGTAAGCGGGGCGGCCGGATCTCCGCGGGCCAGCGCCAGCTGGTGGCCTTCGCGCGGGCGCTGCTGGCGGACCCGGCGGTGCTGATCCTCGACGAGGCCACGAGTTCGCTGGACATCCCGGGTGAGCGGGCGGTGCAGCGGGCGATGGACACGGTGCTGCACGGCCGCACGGCGGTGGTGATCGCGCACCGCCTGTCGACCGTGGAGATCGCGGACCGGGTCCTGGTGATGGAGCACGGGCGGATCGTGGAGGACGGCTCACCGGCCGAACTCATCGGCGGTACGGGCCGGTTCGCGGGCCTGCACCGGGCGTGGCGGGAGAGCCTGGCCTGAGGGCCTTCTAAGGCGGCGGCGTCCGCTCCCCCGGGCCGCTCCACGCCGTCGGCCCGGGGGCCCGCGGCCTCCGCCACCCGGCCGGCCAGGCCGCGACCTCCTGGTTTACGCTCCTGCTCGCACCGGTCGACCTCCTCGCCCGTGTCCCGCACAGAGTGATGAGGTGGCCCGTGTCGCGTTCCTCCCGGTCGGTCCAGACCCTGTTTCCCGTCGTGCTCGCCGTCAGCCTGACCGCGTGCAGCTGGCTGCCCGTCCCGCCGGTCCCCGGCGGTGACCCGGCCGTTCTGAGTCCGGCGCGTACGGCGACCACATGGACCGACACCCACGGCGGCACACTGGAGCTGAAGCCGAACGGGGCGATAGCCGCCGACAACGTCTGCGGCAGCCCCGACGACGATGCCGGGAGGAACGTGGTCAGGTCGGGAGCAGGCACCTGGGTCGCCTCCGACTTCAAGGGGCAGACCACCGTCTACGCGTCGTTCGACAACAGCGACTCCTTCACCTCCTACCAGGCCCTGAGGGACGGCAGCACGCTGAAGCTCTGGATCTACATCGGCGACCCCGACAACGGCAAGCTCTGCGTTCTCTCCGCGCCCGCGAGGTGAGACGCCCCGCCCCGCTGCCGAACACGCGGTGAGCGGCAGTCCGCCCCGGCCCCGGCCCGTATCCGGCCATACCCGCGCGCCGTCTCAGCCCGTGGTCCCCGTCCGCTTCCCCAAGCGCACCCCGGGCACGGTGGCTACCGACGGAAACCCCTCTCTGCCCTGCGGTGCACGGAAGATGAAAGCCCCATCAACCTCCCACGCCACACGCATGACACACGGCGAAACGTCCGCTTAACGAACATGACCATTCCGGCAACGGACGACTTCCGGCCAATGTGTTGACGCGGTCCTGACACGCACCTGTTCCGGCTGACACTCTTCCCCCGTTCCACGCACCGCCTGCTCTGCCCGGCCGGCTCACCCAGTCGGCCGGCTCCCCCTCGCAGAAGGAGTCCGCGTGAGACCCACGCCCAGCCGTCGCGCCACCGCGACCGGCGCTCTGATTGCCGCAGCCGCCCTCCTCGCCGTCGGAATGCAGGGCGGTGCCGCGACGGCCGCCCCCGAAGCCGCGAGCGCCGCCCCCGCGGCCGCGGTGAAGGGCGCCGACCCCGGCGCGCTCCCCGCGAAGCTCTCCCCCGCCCAGCGCGCCGAACTGCTCCGCGAGGCCGACGCCACCAAGGCGGCCACCGCCGACGAACTCGGTCTCGGCGCCACGGAGAAGCTCGTCGTCCGCGATGTCGTCAAGGACGTGGACGGCACCACGCACACCCGCTACGAGCGCACGCTCGACGGTCTCCCCGTCCTCGGCGGCGACCTGGTCGTGGCCGAGTCGAAGTCCGGCACGACCGAGGGCGTCACCAAGGCGTCCAGGGCGACCGGCGCGCAGCTGAAGGCGGTCGGCACCACCGCGGACGTCGCACCGGCCACCGCCGAGAAGCAGGCGCTCACCGCGGCGCGGGCCGACGGCTCGAAGAGCACCGAGGCGAGCAAGGCCCCGCGCAAGGTCGTCTGGGCGGCGAGCGGGACCCCGCAGCTGGCGTACGAGACCGTGGTCGGCGGCCTCCAGCACGACGGCACCCCGAACGAGCTGCACGTCATCACGGACGCCACCTCGGGCGCCAAGCTCTTCGAGTGGCAGGCCATCGAGACCGGCACGGGCAACACGCAGTACAGCGGCCAGGTGACCCTGGGCACCTCGGGCTCCGGAAGCTCGTACAACCTGACCGACTCCGCGCGCGGCAACCACAAGACGTACAACCTGAACCGCGGTACGTCCGGCACCGGGACCCTGTTCTCCGGCCCCGACGACATCTGGGGCAACGGCAGCGCGTCGAACACGGAGACGGCAGCCGCCGACGCGCACTACGGCGCCGCGGAGACCTGGGACTTCTACAAGAACGTCATGGGCCGCACCGGCATCAAGGGTGACGGCGTCGGGGCGTACTCCCGTGTCCACTACGGCAACAGCTACGTCAACGCCTTCTGGTCCGACAGCTGCTTCTGCATGACGTACGGCGACGGCAGCGGCAACGCCGCGCCGCTGACCTCGCTCGACGTGGCGGCGCACGAGATGACGCACGGCGTCACCTCCAACACCGCCGGTCTGAACTACAGCGGTGAGTCGGGCGGTCTCAACGAGGCCACCTCGGACATCTTCGCGGCCGGCGTGGAGTTCTACTCCAACACCACCACGGACCCGGGCGACTACCTCGTCGGCGAGAAGATCGACATCAACGGCGACGGCACGCCGCTGCGTTACATGGACAAGCCCAGCAAGGACGGCGCGTCCAAGGACTCCTGGTACTCGGGCCTCGGCTCGGTCGACGTCCACTACTCCTCGGGACCGGCGAACCACTTCTTCTACCTGCTCTCCGAGGGCAGCGGCGCCAAGACGGTCAACGGGGTCTCCTACGACTCCCCGACGTCCGACGGGCTCCCGGTGACCGGCATCGGCCGGGACAAGGCGCTGCAGATCTGGTTCAAGGCGCTCACCACGAAGTTCACCTCCACCACGAACTACGCCGCGGCCCGCACCGGCACCCTCGCCGTGGCCGGTGAGCTGTACGGCACCACGAGCGCCGAGTACACCGCGGTCGCCAACGCCTGGGCCGGCATAGCCGTCGGCTCCCGTCCCGGCGGCGGCACCGACCCCGACCCGGGCGGCACGGTCTTCCAGAACACGACCGTCAAGGCCATCGCCGACCGGAGCACCACCAGCTTCCCGGTCGTCGTCAGCGGCATCACCGGCAAGGCGCCCAGCGACCTGTCGGTGGCGGTGAACATCAGCCACACCTACCGCGGTGACCTCGTCCTGGACCTGGTCGCCCCGGACGGGACGGCGTACCGCCTGAAGAACTCCTCGTCGAGCGACTCCGCGGACAACGTGGTGGCGACCTACACGGTCAACGCCTCGGCCGAGACGGCGAACGGCACGTGGAACCTCAAGGTCCAGGACGTCTACTCGGGCGACACCGGCACCTTCAACAGCGTCAAGCTCACCTTCTGAGCACCGTACGGGGGCGCTGATCAGGGCGTCGCCACGGAGCGCGCGGCAGCAGTGGAACAGCTCCGGGGAGCACCCTCCCCGGGGCTGTTCCGCGTGTCAGTGCGAGGAGTTCGCGTCCCGGCCGGGGAGGTTCTGCTCGGCCCAGACGATCTTGCCGGTCGCCGTCCGGCACGAACCCCAGCTGCGGCACAGCAGGTTGATGAGCTGGAGCCCCCTGCCACCCTCGTCGCTGAGGTCGGCGTGCTGGATCTGCGGCAGGTCGGGCCCGGTGTCGGCCAGCTCCACCTGGAGCCGCTCGTCGCAGAGCAGCCTGAGCCGGCCGGGCCCGCCGCCGTAGCGCAGGGCGTTGCCGACCAGTTCGCTGACCACCAGCTCCGTCACATCGGCGAGTTCGTCCAGGCCCCACCGGGCGAGCTGCTCGGTGACCAGCTTGCGGGCGGTGGACGCGGGGTTGCCCTCCGTGGGCAGGTCCCACTCCCGCAACCGGACGTCGGGGGCGAGCTCGTGGCCCCCCGCGACCAGCAGCACCGCCTCGTCGAACCGGCCGTCGTCCTGCCGCGGCGAGGTGAGCGGGCCTCCGGCGTCGAGCTTCTCGGGCGCCATCGCCGCCACGGAGGCGCGCAGCCCCTCCAGTTGTACGTCCACGTCGTCGGTGCGCGTCTTGATCAGCCCGTCGGTGTAGAACACGAGCCGTCCGCCGGCCGGTCCGCGCAGTCTCAGCGGGTCGTACGGGATGACCCCGGCACCCAGCGGTGCTCCGACCGGCACGTCGGGATAGCGGGCGGTCCCGTCCGCTTCGACGAGCAGCGGCGGCGGATGGCCGGCGCTCGCGATCGTGTAGCTGGAGTCCGCCGGGTCGTAGACCGCGCACAGACACGTGGCGACCTGGTCGTCCTCCAGGTCGCGGGTGGCCAGGTCCAGCCGGGCGAGGAGCCGGTCGGGGGCGATGTCCAGCATCATGAGCGTACGGGCGACGGTCCGCAGCCTGCCCATCGTGGCGGCGGCGGGCAGGCCGTGCCCGGTGACGTCGCCGACGACCAGCGCCGTGCGCCCGCTGGGGAGCGCGACCACGTCGTACCAGTCACCGCCCACCCCGTGCGCGTCGACGGCCGGCGCGTAGTGGGCGTGCACCCGCAGGCCGGGGGTGTGCGGTGTGGCGCGCGGGAGCAGGGAGCGCTGGAGCGAGACGACATGCTCGCGCTCGCGTCCGTAGAGCCGGGCGTTGTCTATGAAAACCGCGGCCATGGAGGCCAGTTGGTGCGCGAGTTCCAGGTCGGCCCGGTTGAAGGGCGGGCTGTCACCTGCGCGTACGAAGTCGGCGGAGCCCAGCAGGACCCCGCGGGCGGTCAGCGGCACGGCCATGTAGCTGTGGACCCCCTGCCGGCGCATCGCCTCCGCCGCGCTGGGCGTCGGCGCCACGCGCTCGTAGTCCTCCGGGGTCATCCGGCCGACCAGCACGGGCCGGCCGTTGCGCAGGCACTCGGTGGTCAGCAGCGTCTCGCGGCGTTCCCGGCGGTCGACGACCTCGCCCACCGGGGCGGGTTCGAGCTCGTCCAGCGCCTGGATGGCGCGCACGGCCATCGCGCGGGTGACGGGCACCGCCGCGCCGGTGACGCGCTCGCCCTCCTCCCCGCGCAGCACGGATTCCAGCAGATCGACGGCGGCGGCGTCGGCCAGTCGCGGCACGCTGAACGCGGCCAGCTCGCTGGCCGTCCGCTCCAGGTCGAGCGTCGTGCCGATCCGGGTGCTCGCCTCGTTGAGCCAGCGCATCCGGGCCGCGGTGGTGAAGCGGTCGCCCCTCGGCGGTCCCGCGGGTTCCGGCCGGCGGATGTGCAACTGCCGTGAGGTGCCGTTCTGCGCGGCCAGCCGACGGGTCAGGCGTCTCGCTCGGCCTCCGCCGTTCACCGTGCTGACCTCCACTCGCGCCCGGTGGGACGCCTCGCTGTCGTGTCGGTGGCTTCAGGGCCACACCGGCAGGGCTGTCATGTTAGCGAGATCACGCCCGATGCACCCCTGCCGGTACCAGGCGGACCGCAGGACACGCGGGTGGGCCCGGCGCACGGACACGCCGGGCCCACCGTGAGCGGGGGGAGTCAGCGCAGGAGCACCCCGCCGCCGTCGCCCGTGGACGCGTTCGGCACCGCGACCAGGCCCAGCTCCGCGCCGGAGGCGAGCAGCCGGTGCGAGGGCAGGACGCGCACGGTGTAGCCGTAGGGGCCCGTACGGTCGAGGGCGAGCGGACCCTCGTACAGCCAGCGGTCCTCCAGGTCGTGACCGCCCGCCGGCTTCAGCGGGTACGTCTGGGCCTCCGCGATCGCGTCCCCGGAGTCGACCCGGCCCGCGACCACCTGCACCTCCACGTCCTCCGGGTCGAGGCCGCCCAGAGCGATCCGGACCCGGAGCGCCAGGGTGGACCCCAGCTCGGCGGAGCCGCCGACGACCGTGTCGGCGGAGGCCTCCACGTGGTCGACCGCCACCTGCGGCCAGGCCGCGCGGACCTTGGCCTTCCAGGCGGCGAGCTCGCGGGCGGCCGCCGGCTCCAGCGCCCGGCGCGACTGCGCCGCGGGGGCGTAGAGCCTCTCGACGTACTCGCGCACCATGCGGCCCGCGAGGACCTTGGGGCCCAGGGTGACCAGGGTGCGGCGGACCATCTCGATCCACCGCTGGGGCAGGTCGTCGGCGTCGCGGTCGTAGAAGCGGGGGGCGACCCGGTCCTCGATCAGCGCGTAGAGGGCGTTGGCCTCCAGCTCGTCGCGCCGCTCCTCGTCGGTGGCGGAGCCGTCGGCGGTGGGGATCGCCCAGCCGAAGTCGGGCTCGAACCACTCGTCCCACCAGCCGTCGCGCACGGAGAGGTTGAGGCAGCCGTTGAGCGCCGCCTTCATCCCGCTGGTGCCGCAGGCCTCCAGGGGGCGCAGCGGGTTGTTGAGCCAGACGTCGCAGCCCGGGTAGAGCTTCTGGGCCATCCCCATGCCGTAGTCGGGCAGGAAGACGATGCGGTGGCGCACCCTCGGGTCGTCCGAGAACCGCACCAGCTCCTGGACGAGCCGCTTGCCGCCGTCGTCGGCCGGGTGGGCCTTGCCGGCGACGACGATCTGGATCGGGTGCGTCGGGTGGAGCAGCAGCTCGCGGAGGCGGTCCCGGTCGTGCAGCATCAGCGTCAGCCGCTTGTACGAGGGCACCCGGCGGGCGAAGCCGATGGTCAGCACGTCCGGGTCGAGCACCCCGTCGATCCAGCCCAGTTCGGCGGTGCCGGCGCCGCGACGGCGCCAGGAGGCGTAGAGGCGCTTGCGCACCTCGGTGACGAGCTGCTCGCGCAGCCCTCTGCGGAGGTCCCAGATCTCCCGGTCGCCGACCGCGGTCACGGCGTCCCAGCGTCTGGGGGTGCCCCCCGCGCCCGCCGTCCCGCCGTCGGCGCCGGACGCGATGCCGACCTCGGCTCCGGCGAGGGCGTTCTCCGCGCGCTCGGAGCCGAACGTGCCGGCGCCGAGCCGGAGGACCTC
The DNA here is from genome assembly GCF_044751065.1 of Streptomyces sp. NPDC088746. NCBI lineage: Bacteria > Bacillati > Actinomycetota > Actinomycetes > Kitasatosporales > Streptomycetaceae > Streptomyces > Streptomyces sp. NPDC088746. Next base: position 1,201,746 of record NZ_JBIVLA010000002.1, on the reverse strand, counting down.
GGGCGCGACCCAGGTCGGGGCGTGCACCCCGTTGGTCACCGAGGTGATCGGCACCTCGGAAGGGTCGAATCCCGGCCACAGCCCGGAGAACATCTCCCGGCTGACGGCTCCGTGCAGGGTGGAGACCCCGTTGGCGCGCTGGGCGAGCCGCAGCCCCATCACCGCCATGTTGAAGAGGTCGGGCTCACCTCCGGCGTAGGTCTCCATCCCGAGGCGCAGGATCCGCTCCACGCCGACCCCGGGCAGCTCGCCGTCGTCACCGAAGTGACGGGCCACGAGCTGCCGTTCGAAGCGGTCTATCCCGGCGGGTACCGGGGTGTGCGTGGTGAAGACGGTGCCGGCCCGTACGACCTCCAGGGCGGCGTCGAAGTCCAGACCGGTCTCGGAGAGTTCCCGGATCCGCTCCAGGCCGAGGAATCCGGCGTGCCCCTCGTTGGTGTGGAACACCTCGGGGGCCGGGTGCCCGGTCAGCCGGCAGTAGGTGCGCACGGCGCGCACCCCGCCGATGCCGAGCAGCATCTCCTGCAGCAGCCGGTGGTCGCTGCCGCCGCCGTAGAGCCGGTCGGTGACGTCACGCTCGCCCGGTGCGTTCTCCTCGACGTCGGAGTCGAGGAGCAGCAGGGGGACGCGCCCGACCTGGGCCTGCCAGACCGAGGCGTACAGGGACCGGCCGCCGGGCAGGGCGAGGACCACCCTGCTGGGGGTGCCGTCGGTCTCCCGCAGGAGGGTGAGCGGCAGCTCGTTGGGGTCCAGGACGGGGTAGTGCTCCTGCTGCCAGCCGTCCCGGGACAGGCTCTGGCGGAAGTAGCCGTGCCGGTAGAGCAGGCCCACCCCGATGAGCGGTACGCCGAGGTCGCTGGCGGCCTTGAGATGGTCGCCGGCCAGGATGCCGAGCCCGCCCGAGTACTGGGGCAGGGCGGCGGTGACGCCGAATTCGGGTGAGAAGTAGGCGATGGCCGCGGGGAGCTCCGCGCCCTGGGAGAGCTGGTTCTGATACCACCTCGGGCCGCCGAGGTAGTCCCGGAGGCCCTCGGACACCTCGGTGAGCCGGCGCACGAAGTGCTGGTCCCCGGCCAGCTCGGCGAGACGTGCGGCGGAGACGGCGCCGAGCAGACGCACGGGGTCGGCGTCCGCGGGCCGCCAGCCCTCCGGGTCGGCCGCCTGGAAGAGCTGTTGGGTCTCGGTGTGCCAGGACCAGCGCAGGTTGCGGGCGAGGTCGCTGAGCGGTCGCAGGGGTTCGGGGAGGACGGGACGCACGGTGAATCGACGAATGGCCTTCACGTATCCCACCTTTACAGGGGACGTACGGATCCGAGGGGACGCACGACGGTGGGCGCCCTCTCCGTCACCCTCGACGGTAGCGGTGTGCCGCCGTACGCGACCACGGCGCGCGACCGGCTCAGTGCGTACGGCGCGGTGCGGTCCGCCCGCTCCCGTCCCCCGCGCTGCACCGCGCGCGCCCTCCCTCAGCCGGCCCCTGGACACCTCCTGTCGCCGGGGTCCCGCCGGTCTCTCGGGCCCCTCTCGCCCCATGGGCCAGATGCGCCAGTTACGTACCCTTCTGTCACGGGCGATATGGCTGATTTCCTCACCTCACGCGGACTTGTGGCACCCCACACCTCAGGGAAGGCTTCGGGGGTGCCCGCTCGTCGGCCGGGGGACCGGCGCGCGGCCCACAGCGCGTGCTCCGGTTGCACCCAGGAGTTAACACACCGCCGGGTTGGCCACTCGAAAACGGTGGGAAGGCTCCCTCGGGAACGACCTGGTGCGCGATGGAGAGCGGATCAGCGAGCGTCGGGAGCCCGCTCTCCATCGCGCACCAGGTGAGACCCCCGCGCTGCACATCCCAGGTGCCCCGGTCGGAGCACGAATCCGCCGCGCGCCTGCCATTCGAGTGCCATTCGAGTGAACGCGGACAGGAGCGGCCATGCCCACAGCCCGCCAGCCGACAACCGAGCAGCTACAAAGGACGCAACCCCACCATCGCGGCGCGCGCGGTCAGCCCTTCACGCCCACGTCGCGCGCCGTGCATGCCGAGCTCCGACCCCCAGGTGATTCCATGATCGGTCGCATTCCCGTCCTGGACGTCCGTCCGCTCGTCGACTGCGGCAGACGGCCCGCCAAAGCCGTCGCGGGTGAGACCTTCGAGGTCAGCGCCACGGTGTTCCGCGAGGGCCACGACGCCGTGGCCGCCAATGTCGTCCTGTGCGACCCGAGCGGACGGCCCGGACCCTGGACGCCGATGCGCGAGCTGGCACCGGGCACGGACCGGTGGGGCGCCGACGTCACCCCGGGGTCGGAGGGGCACTGGACGTACACCGTCGAGGCGTGGAGCGACCCGGTCACCACCTGGCGCTCGCACGCGCGGATCAAGATCCCGGCGGGCATCGACACCGCGCTGGTCCTGGAGGAGGGGGCCGAGCTGTACGCCCGCGCCGCCGAGGGCGTGCCCAAGAAGGACGGCCGCGAGGCGGTGCTGGCCGCCGTCGACGCGCTGCGCGACACGAAGCGCCCGGCGGCCTCCCGGCTCGCCGCCGCGCTGACCGCCGAGGTGGACGAGGCGCTCGGCCGCCACCCCCTGCGCGAACTGGTCACCGCGTCCCGGCCGCTGCCGCTGACCGTCGAGCGCCGACGCGCCCTGTACGGCTCCTGGTACGAGATGTTCCCGCGCTCCGAGGGCGCCCGGCCGGAGCCGGTGGAGCCCCCGAAGCCCGCCCGGAAGCCCCGGGCCACGAAGACCGCGAAGACGGCCGCCACCCGCAGGAAGGTTCCGGCGGCTGTCACGGAGCAGCTCCCGCCGCCGGCTCCCCGGATGCTCAGCGGCACGTTCCGGACCGCCGCCGAGCGGCTTCCGGCCGTCGCCGCGATGGGGTTCGACGTCGTCTATCTCCCGCCGATCCACCCCATCGGCACCACCCATCGCAAGGGCCCCAACAACAGCCTCACCCCCGGAGCGGACGACCCGGGAGTGCCCTGGGCGATCGGTTCGGCGGACGGCGGGCACGACGCCGTCCATCCGGATCTCGGCACGATCGAGGACTTCGACCACTTCGTCGCGACGGCCCGCACGCTGCGGATGGAGATCGCGCTGGACTTCGCCCTCCAGTGCTCCCCGGACCACCCGTGGGTGACGGAGCATCCGGAGTGGTTCCACCACCGCGCCGACGGGTCCATCGCCTACGCCGAGAACCCGCCCAAGAAGTACCAGGACATCTATCCGATCGCGTTCGACAAGGACCTGCCCGGGATCGTCGCGGAGAGCGTGCGCATCCTGCGGTACTGGATGGAGCACGGCGTACGGATCTTCCGCGTCGACAATCCGCACACCAAGCCGGTGGTCTTCTGGGAGAAGGTGATCGCCGACATCAACCGCACCGACCCGGACGTGATCTTCCTGGCCGAGGCCTTCACCCGCCCCGCGATGATGCGCACACTGGCCTCGGTCGGCTTCCAGCAGTCCTACACGTACTTCACCTGGCGTAACACGAAGCAGGAACTCACCGAGTACGTCACGGAGCTTTCGGGCGAGAGTTCCTCGTACATGCGGCCCAACTTCTTCGTGAACACGCCCGACATTCTTCCCGGTTACCTCCAGGACGGCGGCCGTCCCGCCTTCGGTGCCCGGGCCGTGCTGGCCGCGACCCTGTCCCCCTCCTGGGGCGTGTACGCGGGCTTCGAGCTGTACGAGAACACCCCGGTGTGTCCCGGGAGCGAGGAGTACCAGGACTCCGAGAAGTACCAACTCAGGCCCAGGGACTGGGAGTCGGCGGAACGTGAGGGCCGCTCGCTCGCTCCCCTGATCACCTCCCTCAACAGGATCCGGCGTCGCCATCCGGCGCTCCAGCAACTGCGCGACGTCCACTTCCACTCGGTCGACAACGAGGCGCTGATCGCGTACAGCAAGCGCTCGGGTTCGGACATCGTTCTGGTGGTCGTCAACCTCGACCCTCACCACACCCAGGAGGCCACGGTCTCGTTGGACATGCCGCATCTCGGCCTCGACCGGCACGAGAGCGTGCCGGTGCGCGACGAGCTCACCGGCGACACCTATCACTGGGGCAGGGCCTTCTATGTGCGTCTGGAGCCGGGTGTCACACCCGCGCACATCGCGGTCCTGCGACCGTCCCCGCCGACCGGAGGGTCACCCACACCATGATCGTCAATGAGCCTGTCCACGACCTGTTCGAGGACACTCCCGCCAAGGACCGCGATCCCGACTGGTTCAAGCGCGCCGTCTTCTACGAGGTACTCGTACGGTCCTTCCAGGACTCGAACGGGGACGGCGTCGGTGACCTCAAGGGCCTCACCGCCAAGCTCGACTACCTGCAGTGGCTGGGCGTCGACTGCCTCTGGCTGCCGCCGTTCTTCAAGTCGCCGCTGCGCGACGGTGGTTACGACGTATCCGACTACACGGCCGTGCTGCCCGAGTTCGGCGACCTCGCCGACTTCGTGGAGTTCGTCGACGCCGCGCACCAGCGCGGCATGCGCGTGATCATCGACTTCGTCATGAACCACACGAGCGACCAGCACGACTGGTTCCAGCAGTCCCGCACCGACCCGGACGGGCCGTACGGCGACTACTACGTCTGGGCCGACGACGACAAGCAGTTCCCGGACGCGCGGATCATCTTCGTCGACACGGAGACGTCCAACTGGACCTTCGACCCGGTCCGCAAGCAGTACTACTGGCACCGGTTCTTCTCGCACCAGCCCGATCTCAACTACGAGAACCCGGCGGTGCAGGAGGAGATCATCTCGGCCCTGCGCTTCTGGCTGGACCTCGGCATCGACGGCTTCCGCGTCGACGCCGTGCCCTACCTCTACCAGCGCGAGGGGACGAACTGCGAGAACCTCCCGGAGACCCACGGCTTCCTCAAGCGGGTCCGCAAGGAGATCGACGCCAACTACCCGGACACCGTGCTGCTGGCCGAGGCCAACCAGTGGCCGGAGGACGTCGTCGACTACTTCGGCGACTACACGGCCGGCGGCGACGAGTGCCACATGGCGTTCCACTTCCCGGTGATGCCCCGCATCTTCATGGCCGTACGGCGTGAGAGCCGCTACCCGGTCTCGGAAATCCTGGCGAAGACCCCGGCGATCCCGTCGGGCTGCCAGTGGGGCATCTTCCTGCGCAACCACGACGAGCTCACGCTCGAGATGGTCACGGACGAAGAGCGCGACTACATGTACGCGGAGTACGCCAAGGATCCGCGGATGCGGGCCAACATCGGCATCCGCCGGCGCCTCGCGCCGCTCCTGGACAACGACCGGAACCAGATCGAGCTGTTCACGGCGCTGCTGCTGTCCCTGCCCGGCTCCCCGATCCTCTACTACGGGGACGAGATCGGGATGGGCGACAACATCTGGCTGGGCGACCGTGACGCCGTGCGCACCCCGATGCAGTGGACGCCCGACCGCAACGCCGGCTTCTCCTCCAGCGACCCGGGGCGGCTCTACCTCCCCACGATCATGGACCCGGTCTACGGCTACCAGGTCACCAACGTCGAGGCGTCGATGGCCTCGCCGTCGTCGCTGCTGCACTGGACGCGGCGGATGATCGAGATCCGCAAGCAGAACCCCGCCTTCGGTCTCGGTTCGTACAGCGAACTGCCGTCGTCGAACCCCGCGGTGATCGCGTTCACCCGCGAGTACAAGGACGACCTCGTGCTGTGCGTCCACAACTTCTCGCGGTTCGCGCAGCCGACCGAGCTCGATCTGCGGGCCTTCGACGGGCGTCATCCGGTGGAGCTGATCGGCGGGGTGCGTTTCCCCGCCGTGGGTCAGTGGCCCTACCTGCTGACTCTCGCGGGGCACGGCTTCTACTGGTTCCGGCTGCGGAAGGACGCTCCGGTCGGCTGACCGGAGACGGCGGACGACTGACGGCGCCTCACCTCCGGGGCGCCACCCGCGGGGCGGTTTCCGCCGCCCCGCACGGGGCACTCTCCCCGATATCGAGCAGTTCCTGGCTCTTCCGGGCACTTGTGGCCCATTGATCGAGCATTGATCGAGTCCATACGGACTTTTCCTCACCCGACACGTCCCGCACAGCCGGACAGCCATTGCCGCAATCCGGGACACTCTTCGCATCCTGTGGTGTGCCCGGGGAAAGGACGCGATGCCATGTCGGAGGCTGCATCCACTCGAGTCGCCCTGGCGAAGAGCACAACATCGAGAAAGACGACAAGAAGACATTCGACGAGCACCACGGGCACAACCGCCCTGCTGCCGTCGCTCGCCCCGCTGCTCCACGAGTGGGTGCCCCGGCAGCGTTGGTTCGCGGGCAAGGGACAGGACGTCACCGGCTTCTCCCTCGTCGCCGCCACCGAGATACTGCCTCTGGACGCGGCGGGCTCGGGCCCCGGACTGCTGCACCTGCTCGTCCGGGTGCACCAGCCGGGCGGCCGCCCCGCGCCTGCCCAGGGCGACTGCTACCAGCTGCTGCTCGGCGTGCGCACGACGCTGCCCCCGCGCCTGGCCGGAGCCCGCATCGGGCAGGTCACGGACGGGCCGCTGGCCGGCCGCACCCTGTACGAGGGGCTGCACGACCCGCGCGTCGCCGACCTCCTGCTGGAACGATTCCGTAACCCGGGTTCCCTCGGCCCTCTCCGCTTCGACCGGGCGGAACCCATCCCGCCGGGGCTCACCCCGCGCGTCCTGGACGCCGAGCAGTCCAACTCCTCGCTCGTCTTCGGGGACGCCTTCATCCTGAAGATCTTCCGCAGGGTCTTCCCCGGCACCAACCCCGATCTCGAACTCCCGCTCGCGCTCGGCCGCGAGGGCTGCGGCCGGGTTCCCGCCCCGGTGGCCTGGTTCGAGGCGACGACGAGCCCGGAGCCGCTCACGCTCGGGGTGCTGCAACCGTTCCTGCGCGGTGCTCAGGACGGCTGGCAGCTGGCGCTCGCCGCTCTGGCCGCCGGTCAGGACTTCGTACCGGAGGCGCACGCGCTCGGCCGGGCCACCGCCGAGGTGCACATCGCCCTCGCCGCCGCCCTGCCGACGCCGCCCCTGGCCCACGACCGGACCAGGGACCTGGTGGCCGGGATGGTGGAGCGGCTGGAGGCCGCCGCCCAGGCGGTCCCGGCCCTCCTCCCGTACGTCCCGGGGCTGCGCACCGCCTTCGACGCGGTCGCGGCGCTCGGGGACACGGAGTGCGGCTGGGCGGCGCAGCGGATCCACGGGGACCTGCACCTCGGCCAGACGCTGCGGGCGGAGGACGGCTTCTGGTCGCTGATCGACTTCGAGGGCGAGCCGGCCAGGCCGCTGCCCGAACGGCGCGCCCCGCAGCCGACGGTGCGTGACGTCGCGGGGATGCTCAGGTCCTTCGACTACGCGGCCCGCTCGCACCACCCGTGGAACCCCGAATGGGCGGCCCGCTGCCGTGCCGCGTACTGCGAGGGCTACGCCCGCGCGGCGGGTTCCGATCCACGCGCCGAGCCGGAGCTGCTGCGCGCCCACGAGACCGACAAGGCGGTGTACGAGGTGCTGTACGAGGCCCGCCACCGCCCCGACTGGCTGCCGGTCCCGATGGCCGCCATCCAGCGCCTGGCCGGCACGACCGCGTGACCTCCGCTCCCACCACTCACCCCCCGAGCCTTCCGAGGAGGCAGTCTCTGTGACCGCCCGCAAGCCGTCCCGCAAGTCCTCCGATCCCATCGAGGTCCCTCCCACCGCCAAGCCGGTGACCACCGAGGTCACCGCCCCCGCGGCTCCACCCGCCGCGGCACCCGTCCCCGCCGAAGCGCCCGTGGACGCACCCCCGGACGCGCCCCCGCCGCCCCCGGTGAAGCGCGCCCGGGCCAGGAAGACGACGGCCGCGGCCACCGGCGCCCCGCCCCGTCCCCGGCGCGGCGGAGGAAGCAAGAACGTGCTGCCCGCCACCGCCCTGGACGACGCGGACCGGGGCCGGCTGCTCGCCGGTGAGCACCACGATCCGCACGGGCTCCTGGGCGCGCACCCGACGTCGGGCGGAGTGCTGTTCCGGGCGCTGCGTCCCTACGCCCGCTCGGTGACGGTGCTGGCCGGGGGCAAGCGGGCCGAGCTGCAGAGCGACGGCGACGGTTTCTTCTCGGGGATCCTGCCGCTGCCCGCCGTGCCGGACGGGTACCGTCTCCAGGTCGCGTACGACGACAACACGATCGAGGTGGACGACCCGTACCGCTTCCTGCCCGCCATCGGCGAACTCGATCTGCACCTCATCGGCGAGGGCCGGCACGAGGAGCTCTGGAAGGCGCTCGGCTCACAGCCGATGGAGCACCAGGGGGTGTCCGGCACCCGGTTCACCGTCTGGGCGCCGAACGCGCGCGGGGTCCGCGTCACGGGCGACTTCAACTACTGGGACGGCACCGCCTTCCCCATGCGCTCGCTCGGCTCCACCGGAGTCTGGGAGGTCTTCCTCCCGGGTGTCGGCGAGGGCGCCGTCTACAAGTACGACATCTGCCGGCCCGACGGGTCTCACACCCAGCGCGCCGACCCGATGGCCCGGCACACGGAGGTCCCGCCCGCCACCGCCTCGGTGGTCACGGCCTCGCGCCACGCGTGGCAGGACGCGGACTGGATGGCCCACCGGGGCGACCGGCCGGTCCACGAGTCCCCGTTCTCCGTCTACGAGATCCACCTCCCCTCCTGGCGGCCGGGGCTCAGCTACCGCCAGCTGGCCTCCCAGCTCCCCGCCTACGTACGTGAACTCGGCTTCACGCACGTGGAGTTGATGCCGGTATCGGAACACCCCTTCGGTGGTTCCTGGGGATACCAGGTCACCGGCTTCTACGCGCCGACGTCCCGCATGGGCACCCCGGACGACTTCCGCTTCCTGGTCGACGCGCTGCACGCGGCGGGCATCGGCGTCCTCATGGACTGGGTGCCGGCGCACTTTCCGCGCGACGACTGGGCGCTCGCCGAATTCGACGGCCGCCCGCTGTACGAGCACTCCGACCCGAACCGGGCCGCGCACCCGGACTGGGGGACCCTGGAGTTCGACTACGGCCGCAAGGAGGTCCGTAACTTCCTGGTCTCCAACGCCACTTACTGGTGCGAGGAGTTCCACATCGACGGGCTGCGGGTCGACGCGGTCGCCTCGATGCTCTACCTCGACTACTCCCGCGAGGACGGCCAGTGGTCGCCGAACGAGTTCGGGGGCCGGGAGAACCTGGACGCGGTCGCCTTCCTCCAGGAGATGAACGCGACGGTCTACCGGCGCAACCCGGGCGTCGTCACGATGGCGGAGGAGTCGACCGCCTGGGACGGGGTCACCCGCGCCACGGACCACGGCGGTCTGGGCTTCGGCCTGAAGTGGAACATGGGCTGGATGCACGACTCCCTCGTGTACATGTCCAAGGAGCCCATCCACCGCAAGTACCACCACAACGAGATGACCTTCTCGATGGTGTACGCGTACAGCGAGAACTACGTGCTGCCGATCTCGCACGACGAGGTGGTGCACGGCAAGCAGGCCCTGGTCACCAAGATGCCCGGCGACTGGTGGCAGCGGCGGGCGAACCACCGCGCGTACCTCGGCTACATGTGGGCCCACCCCGGCAAGCAACTCCTCTTCATGGGACAGGAGTTCGCACAAGGTGCCGAGTGGTCCGAGGGTCACGGCCCGGACTGGTGGCTGCTCGACGAGACGTACGAGGCCTCCGGCGACCACCGGGGCGTCCGTTCGCTGGTCACGGACCTCAACGCGGTCTACAACGCCCTGCCCGCGCTCTGGCAGCGGGACACCTCGCCGGAGGGATTCAGCTGGATCGACGGGGGCGCCGCGGAGGACAACGCGTTCGCGTTCGTCCGCTACGACGCGGACGGATCACCGCTGATCGCCGTCTCCCACTTCTCCCCGGTGGTGCGGAACGACTACCGCATCGGCGTACCTGACGGTCCCGAGGCCTGGGTCGAGGTCCTGAACACGGACGCGGCACGCTACGGCGGCAGCGACGTACGCAACGAGGAGCCGCTGAAGCCGGAGGCGGTACAGGCGCACGGCAGGGACACCAGCATCACGCTGACGCTCCCGCCGCTGGCGACGGTCTGGCTGCGGCCGGCCTGACGGACGGGGAAGGGGCGGTGCACCCGGAGTCCGGGTGCACCGCCCCCTCCCGGTCGACGCGTCACCCATGTGCGTTACGTTGCGGCCATGGGTGTATCAGCAGCCACGTCCTCAGGGCGGTCCTCGCGGTGAGCACGGAGAAACGGCCGGTGGCACCGGAGCCGGTCCACGAGCCCGGCTGCACGCTGCGGATCCACGAGGTCGAGTACGGGGACGACCTCGGGGTCGTCTGCGTCGTCCGGTGCCTCAGCGGAGTGGCCCGGGCGGGTCAGCCGTTCCGCTCCCCCGCCGCTTCCGCCGGGCACGCACCCGCCGGCCCGCTCACCGTCACCAGGATCGAGTGCTACGGGCGGGAGGTCGCGTTCCTGGACCCTCCCCACACGGCCCGAGTCACGCTCTCCGGGGGACCGGCCGCGGGACTCACCAAGGGGACGGTCCTCTCCGCGGTCCCGTGGTCCGCCGGGCGGCCGGTCTCCACGCGGCTCGTGAACGACCAGGAGGCCGAGGTCACCGTGACCGCGGTGGCACCGGCCGGTTCCGCGGTGGAGGTGGCCGGGATGGCCGTCCCGGGCTTCATCGACCAGGCGAAGCACCCCTCGTGGTGGTCCGAGGAGGTACCGCCGCCACGGATCGGCGACCAGCTGCGTGCGGCGTGCTGGACGATTCGCGAAGTCCGGTGCGCCTCAGCGCCCTTCGGTCCGACATCGAGATCGCACGGACGTCGCGAGACCGCCGCCGCGCACCCCGCACCCCTGACTGAGCGCGTGCCCCTGCCTACTTGAGCGTGTACGAGCAGGGCTTGCCCGTCTCGCCACCCTCGTTCTCGACGACCGTCTTACCGTCGACGGTGATCGAACACCCCGCCGCGACGAGCATGCCGTCGGCCGCGGTCGTGTTGCCCGGCGTGACGAGGACCAACCGGCCGACCTCGCGCTCCGCGCCCCGCGGAGCGATGGTGGCCGTCTTCGTCCACGGCAGGTCCACCTCCGCGAAGTCCGAGTCGTCGAGGGTGTACATGACGTTGCTCTTGCCCGTCCCCTCGACCTTGATCGTCACCTCGTGCGAGGCGCCTTCCTCCACGGCGCCTCCGCCGCCCTCCTCCTGCTTCGCCGATTCCTGAGCGGCGGGGCTGCTCCCCTTGCCCGCGTCGGCCGGCTTCTCCGCGTCACCACCGCAGCCCGTCAGCAGAGCGGCCGCCAGAACGAAGGCCGTCGCGGTAAGTGTCCTGCGCATTGCTTCCCCCATGGTCGATGTCCCCCGGCACGCTCGGCACGTTCCGGGTCCGGGAAGATCGTAGTCAGCCGCACAGGGCGGCACGGACCCAGCGCCGTCTCCGTATGGAAGACACGCGGAGGTGACGCACCGAACTCGTCGGAACCTCATATTCGTAAGCCAGATGCGCTCATCTGAATGAAATCAAAGGCACACGCAGGTGAATACCGCACCTGATGGTGTGTCTGTTGTTTTTCTCCCGGCAACCATTGACGGCCTGACGAGTGCGGTGTTTAAGTGACGCATCCCGATCGGAGACAGTGTCCTCTTATAGGAGACAGCACAGTGGCCACCCAGATCCTCACCTCCTCGCTCAAGACGCTGGAGGTCCTCGCTGCCCTGGCCGACGAGCCGCAGGGTGTGGGTGTGTCCGAGCTGGCCCGCCGCACCGGCGGCAGCCGGGGCTACGTGCACCGGCAGCTGGTGACGCTCTGCGCCGGTGGCTGGGCCGAGCAGGCGGAGGACGGGACCTACCGGCTCAGCCTCCGTGTCTCCCGGCTCTCCGACGCCGCGTTCGCCCAGGCCGGGCTCGGCCACCGGGCCACCGCGGCGATGGAGGAACTGGCCGCCCTGGTCGACGAGACGGTGTCCCTGGCCGTCCTCGACGGTGACTCGGCGCGGATCGTGCAGCGGGTCGAGGTGGACCGGCTGCTGCGCGTCGACTCCCGGATCGAGGCACGGATGCCGATCTCCGACACCGCCTCCGGCCGGGTGCTCACCGCCTGGGCGCTGCCGCACGATCTCGCGGCGCTGCGGGAGGCGGGTGTACCGACCGCCGGTGACGCGGAGCTGGAGCGCATCCGGGAGCTCGGCTACGCGATCTCGCTGCCGAACCGGCTGGAGCCGACGGTCGCCGTGGCGGCCCCGGTCCTCGACGCGAGGCGCCGGGTGATGGCGGCTCTGTCCGTGGTCGGCCCCATGGTCCGCTTCGACGCCGAGGCGGCGGCGGCTGACGCCGTGGCCTGCGCCGCCCGCGTCACCAAGATCGTCTCCGGGAGCAGGTGACCGCCGCCGTCCGACCCCGCACCACCGGGCCCTGACCCGGGCCCCGTACGCAGTACCCGCCCCACCCGCACGGTCCCGGCCCTCGTCCGCTGGACACGACCCATCGCGGCACCCCGGCGCCGCCGCCCCCGACCGGGGCGTGCCCCGCCGTGCCGCCACCCCGCGCACCACACTCGCGACCGGACCCCACCCCCTGCCGGCCGTGTCCTCCCGTACATCCGCATGCCTGGCTCCGGCCCGTCCTCCGCCCTGCCCGGAGCCGCTCCGCCGCCCCGAGGAAGCCGGATCCCCGGCACCGCACCGCACCGCACGACCCGCACGAAAGGAACCATCCGTGGCACCACAGCCCAGCCCGGCCGGGCCCTCCGGCCGGCCGGCCGCCGAGATCATGACCTCGGCCGCCCTCTCCTCCCTGCAGGCCGGGCGCCTCTCGTCGGCCCGCTCCCTGGTCAACCGGATGCTCCGCGAGGACTGGCGCGTCGAGCGCCGCTCACTGACCGTCGAGGCGGACGGCAGCGGCGAGGCCGTCTACCGCATCCACGCCGCGGACCGGGTGATGGACTTCGTGGCCTTCGCCTTTCCGCCGTCGTCGCAGGAGCGCACCCTGCGCATCTTCGACCTCGGCTGGGACATGATGGGCGCCCTCCTCGACGGTCCCGCGACGGCCGAGGACGTCGAGCACACCCGCAACGAGATGCCGCGTCTCTACCACGGCCGCGCCACCGCGCACACGCTCACCTGGTGCCGCGCCAACCGCTCGCTGCGCGTCTTCGAGCACGTCGTGGAGGCGCTGGCCGCGGGCCGGCAGCCCGACACCGTCGCGCTCGCCCGCGTCGGCTATCTGATGCGCAACATCGGCCTCGACGGCAACGGCACCTTCGGCACCCGTACGTTCCTCGCGTACGGCGACGACCACCCGCTCGCGGTGCCGTACCACGCCCAGTTGCTGTCCGCGTACATGATGCGTGAGCTGAGCGCGGACCTGGTCGAGGCGCTGGCCGCCCGCCGTTCGGAGACGGCCGTGGCCCTCGATCCGCAGGTGCGCCGTTTCCTCGGCGTCGGCAACAGCTCCGCGCTCGGCCTGGTCCTGTGGGTCGGCAACCACCCGGTGCTGGTGGACCGCTGGATCTCGCTGCGGGAACAGGCCCTCGCCCACGCCCGGGGCCTCGCGGCGGCTCCCGGTTCCGGTGTGGCGGACTCCCTGGTCGCCCTGCTCGAGCGGGCCGCCGTCTACCAGAGCGAAGACGTCAACGAGTACACCTGCTTCACCCCCGCCGAGCGGATCGTCGCCGACCTGCGACGCGTGCTCGCCGCGATCCCCGGACGCGCCGCCGAGGCCGAGGCCGAGGGCCGGGTGCCGACGGTTGCCGAGCTGGTGGACGGTGTCGAGGGGGTCTGCGACGAGGCTGCCGAGGTGGTCAACTCCGTGCTCACCGAGCTGGATCCGGCGGAGTCGGACCGGCTCGCGGCAGGGCTCACGGTCAACGAGACGTTCCGCCGGGACGGCTCGACGGCCGCCGGTGAGCTGCGCGCGCTGCTCGCCGACCGGTACGCCTGGGCTCTCGCCGTCGACCGGACGGCGCCGGGCGCTGTCGCCAACACCTGGTACAAGTCCCGGTCCGCCGAGGAGCCCCGGTGCGGCGCCACCGCCGAACTGCCCGAGGGCACCGTCGATCTCACCGTGGACATCCCCGGCATGGTCCAGCACCTCGACGGCGTACTCGCCGCCGAGGACCCGGCCCTGCCCGTCGGACGCCTCCTCGCACGCCGGCCGGATCTGCGGGGTGCCGTCGAGCGCCTCCAGTCCCTCGCCGGGCACCCCTATGCCGTACCGCACACCAACATCCGTGACGCCTCCTTCGTGCCCGCGCGGATCATCCGCCTGGCGAACGCCGCCCTCTACGGCCTGGAACGCACCAAGGACTACCTCGGCCGTGACCTGCGCGGCGTGATCTTCCAGGGCGCTCCCACCGCCGCCGACCTGGAGGGTGCCGGCACCGGCCCGTGGTTCTGGCCCGCCGTGCCGCGCCCCGGAAACACCGTCGCCCTCGTACCCGCCCCCTCGAACGGAGCCGCCCGATGACCTCCGCCACCCTCACCAGCGGCACCGGGAGCGACGGCGCCGCCGACCGCCTCGGGCGCACCTGGCAGAACGCCTCCGACGCCGAGACCCTCCGGCTGTCACTGCGCGAACTGCGGCTCATCACCGAGCGTCTGCTCCAGGCCCAGGGCCTCGCGCTCGGCGCCGTACCCGCCGTACGCGACCTCGTGCTGCACGCCCAGGCCGCCGGGCTTCCCGCGCTCCGGTTCCTCTCCGAAGGGCTGAGCGCCGCCGACCGCGCCGGCTCGGGCCGGGTGGAGATCGCCGCCGAGGCCCCGGGCGCGCTCGTGGTCGACTGCCTCGGGCAGAGCGCCCTCGTCGTCGCCCCCGCGCTGCTCGACCTGCTCCAGGCCGAGCCCGGCGAGCGGGTCACCCTGTGGGCCGGGCGCGTCGAGCGCGCCGGGCTCGCCGCCGTACTGGAGCACCAGGGCACCGACCGGGGCGTGGTGCTCACGGTGACGCCCACCTCTTCGGACGCCGCGCCGGGCGCCGGGCTGCCTCCGCTGCCCGAGGCCCTGGCAGGCGACGGCGTACTCCTCGTCATGGAGCGCCGCGCACCCGAACTGCCCGACGACAGCGAACTGTTGCGGCTCCTTCCGCTCGTGGGCTCGCTGCCCGCGGCACGCGCGGTCCACACCGGGGTGGAGACCCCCGCCGCCCTGTGGTGGTCGCTCTTCGAGGACTCGGCACACGCGCTGTCCCCGGAGTCGGTGACCTCTCTCAAGCACGCCGGCGCGACCGCCGTCGACGAGAACGGCGTGATCGAACCCGACCTCACCGACGACGTGGACTTCGTCGGCGGCACGGCCACGGACAACGAGGAGCAGCGGTGAACATCGACGGACTCGAGTGCGGCGTCTTCAACCGGACGGTCTTCGAGGAGCTGCGCGCCGGGCGCGTGGACTGCGTGACCAACACCATCGCGTTCTGGGAGAACGCGGCGGAGACCATGCAGGCCCTCGCCGACTGGTACGGGATGGAGCGCGACAACGCCGATCTCATACGGATCGCGTACTCCACGGCCGACATCGAGGCGGCAGCCGCCGAGGGCCGCACCGCCGTCCTCATGGGGACCCAGAACGCCTCCCCGATCGAGGACCGGCTCGACTACATCGAGCTGTTCGCGCGCATGGGCCTGCGGGTCATGCAGCTCACCTACAACATCCAGAACACCCTGGGCGCGAGCTGTTACGAGACCACCGACGCCGGCCTGACCCGCTTCGGCCGCAACGCCGTCGAGGAGATGAACCGCTGCGGCGTCCTCGTCGACTGCTCGCACGTCGGTGACCGGACCTCGTATGACGCGATCCACGCCTCGGCCGTCCCGGTCGCGGTCAACCACGCCAACCCGCGCGAGTTCTTCGACCACGCCCGCAACAAGCGGCCCGAGGTCATCGACGCGCTCGCGGAGCGGGGCGGGGTGCTCGGCCTGACGATGTATCCGAACATCGCCGGCGAGTGGAGCGAGACCGTCGACAGCTGGTGCGAGCTGGTCGCCCGCACCGTGGAGCGGATCGGCGTCGATCACGTCGGTGTCGGCTCCGACCTCGGTCGCTTCCTCACCGAGGAGCACATGGTGGAGATGCGCAAGGGCCACTGGACGCGCGGCCCCGAGTACGGGGCGGGCAAGCCGGGCCAGTCGCCGGTCGTGCCGGACCCGGAGTGGTTCGAGACGTCGGCCCAGTTCGGCAACATCCCCGCCGGGCTCGCCAAGGCCGGCTTCTCGCCCGCCGAGGTCGAGAAGCTGTGCGGCGGCAACTGGCTGCGCCTGTACCGGCAGACCATCGACGTGGACCTGCGGGGTGGCCCGCCGGCCGTACCCGTGACCGCCTCGGCCTGACCGCCCGGCCCGGCGGCGGACCGACAACCGCCGCCCGGCCGCCACCGACGCACCCGTCAGCCGCCGTACGCCCCCGGAGCGAGCCCCACGCCCCGGGACGCCACCCAGGAGTGACTCCCCCGCCTCCTCCCTGCCCGTCTCTCCGAGTGGAGACCCCGATGCCCCACCGTCCTCCCGCGCCCCGGCCACGGCGGCGCGCTCTCGCCGCCCTCGCGCTGGCCGCCGCCCTGACCGCCTCGCTCACCTCCTGTGCGACCGCGGGTGTGTCCGTCGAAGCCGCGCGCCACACCCTCGTCGTCGACACGGCGTTCAACGCCAAGTCCATCGACCCGGCCCGCGTCTACCAGCCCACCGACTACCTCGTCGACCACGCGCTGTACGAGACGCTGACCACCTACCGGGGCGAGGACCTGCGTACGCCCGTGCCCGGTCTGGCCACCGCCTGGTCCAACTCGGCGGACGGGCAGTCCTGGACGTTCGGCCTCCGTGAGGACGCCCGGTTCTCCGACGGCACCCCCGTCGAGGCGAGCGACGTCGTCTTCTCCTTCGACCGGCTGCGCCACGTCGACGCCAGCCCGGCCTATTTGATGGCCGGGATCTCCGTCGAGGCGAAGGGCGCGGGGACCGTCGTCGTCACCACCGAGTCGCCCCGCGCCGACGTGCCCGCCATGCTCGCCACCCCGCAATTCGGGGTGCTCAACGCCGACGCGGTGCGCGCGCACGGCGGCACCGACGCGAAGAACGCGGTCACCGAGGACAAGGCCGAGACCTGGCTGAACACGGCGTCGGCGGGCTCCGGGCCGTACCGGCTGAAGAGTTACAGCAACTCCTCGCAGATCGTCCTGGAGGCCAACCCGGAGTACGCCGGTGACGCACCGGCCTACCCCAGGGTGATCATCCGGAACGTTCCGTCCGCGCAGCAGCAGCTGCTCGGGGTGCAGTCCGGTGACTCGCAGATCGCCCTCGACATCTCGGCGCTGCAGACCAAGGGCCTGCACGGCGCCGACCTCACCGTCGACAACAGCCGGGCGGCGGAGGTGCTCTACCTCGCGGTCAGCCGTGCGAAGGGCCTCCCCACGGCCTCCGACGACGTGCGGAAGGCCATCCGGCTCGGCATCGACTACAAGGGCCTCGTCGAGGTCGCCGGGCCCGGTTCCACCCAGGCCACCGGCATCCTGCCGACCGTCTTCACCGGGGGTCTCGGCCAGGCGGACGCCGCCGCCCACGATCCCGGGGCGGCCCGCGCCCTCGTCGAGAAGGCGAAGAAGGAACAGGGCCTGAAGAAGATCGAGCTGACCCTCGACTACGCCAGTGACTACCACCGGCTGGCCGGCCTCGATTACGGCGTGATGGCCCAGCGGATACAGAGCGACCTGGGGAAGATCGGGATCACCGTCACGCTCCGGCCCTCGCCGACGTCGACCTCCCTGCAGCGGTACGTGGACGGCAGGACGCAGCTCGCCCTGTGGTCCTACCCGCCGGACTACCTCGACCCGCAGAACGTGCTCGGCTTCGCACCCGGCGACTTCCTCTCCAAGCGGGTGCACTGGCCGGCGAAGGCCGCTCCCGGACTCGCCGCCCTCACGAAGAAGGCGTACGGCTCGGTCGACGAGCAGGACCGGCTCACCGCCTACACGGCGTGGAACCGGGCGATGAACGAGGACGGTCCCTTCGTCCCGCTGCTGGAGCCGAACTTCGTCACCGTCGCCTCGCCCGAGGTCACCGGCCTGGTCCGCAACCCGCTCTACTACCTCGATCTGGCCGCGCTCGGCCGCTCGGAGGGATGACCCAGTGACCGACACCGCCGACACCGCCCCCGGCACGGCCCTCGCCGGACCGGCCCCCGGCTCCCGGGCCCCCGCGGAGGAGGCGCGCCGTCGCCCCCGCAGGATGCCGCCCCTGCTGGCGTACGCACTGCGCCGCGTCGCCTCCTCGGTGCTGATCATCTTCGGCGTCACCCTGGTGACGTTCCTGCTCAGCTCCGTCGTCCCGGCCGACCCGGCCACCGCCAACCTCGGCCAGCGCGCCCTCGACGACCCCGAGATCGTCGCCCGCTACCGCGCCGAGCAGGGCCTCGACCGGTCGCTGCCGGTGCAGTACGCCTCGTACCTCGGCAACCTGCTCACCGGCGATCTGGGCACCTCGCAGCAGACCCAGCGCCCGGTCCTCGACGACCTCGCCGAGAAGCTGCCCGCCACCCTCGAACTGGTCGTCGTCGCCACGGTGATGGCCCTCGTCATCGGTGTGCTGTTCGGCGTACTCGCCGCGAAGGGGCGCGGCGGCCGGCTCGACCGGATCGCCCGCACCCTGTCACTCACCGGGGTCTCCCTGCCGACCTTCTGGATCGGCATGGTCGCCGCCGTGCTGTTCGTCAAGAACCTCGGCATCCTGCCCGGTTCCGGACGGCTCGCCCCGGCCCTCGATCCACCGGACCAGATCACCGGCTTCTACACGGCCGACGCGCTCCTGGCCGGCGACCTGGACGCCTTCGCCTCGGCGGCCGCCCATCTCGTCCTGCCGGCATCGGTCCTCGCCCTGTCCGTCATCGGTATGGTGCTGCGCTTCACCCGCAGCGCCGTACTCGAAGCACTCTCCTCCGACTTCGTGAAGGCGGGACGCGCCAAGGGACTTCGCGCACGCGGTGTCCTGTGGGGCTACGCGGTGCGCTCGGCGTCCGGCCAGCTGATCACCGCCACCACCCTCTCCTTCAGCCTGCTGCTCGCCGCGACCGTCTACATCGAGCAGCAGTTCTCCTGGAACGGCATCGGCCAGTACGCCTTCCGCAGCTCGACCAACCTCGACCTGCCCGCCGTGATGGGCGTATCCATCCTCATCGCCCTGGTCTTCGTCGTGGTCAACCTGGTCGCCGACCTGCTGTACGCCGCCTTCGACCCGAGGATCCGCCTGTCATGACCGCCACCCTCACCCCGGTCACCGCACCGGGCCTCCGCACGGGACGGGTGGCCGGCGCCTGGCGCTGGGCACGCCGCAACCCCGCACAGGGCGTCGCCGTCGGCGTGCTGCTCCTGTGGCTGATCGTCATCCTCCTCGCCCCCGTGCTCGCGCCGTACGACCCCCTCGACCAGAGCGCGGTGCCCCTGGAGGGCGCGTCGTCCGCGCACTGGCTCGGGACCGACCCCGCCGGGCGGGACGTGCTCTCCCGCGTCCTGTACGGCGCCCGGCTCTCCGTCCCGGTCGGGCTGCTGCTCATCACCGCGACCGCCGTGATCGGCACGGTCGTCGGCCTTGTCGCGGGCTTCTTCGGCGGCTGGGTCGACGAGGTCCTGATGCGGATCACCGACGTCGTCTTCGCCTTCCCGGTGATCATCCTGGCGATGGCCGTGGCCGCCTCGCTCGGCCCGTCCCTGCCCAACTCCGTCCTCGCGGGCGCTCTCGTCTGGTGGCCCGGGTACGCACGCACCGTGCGCTCCACCGTGCTCTCGCTGCGCGAGTCGGACTTCGTCCACGCCAACCGGCTCGCCGGGGTCGGCTCGGTCCGCTCGATCCTCGTGGACCTGGTGCCCGGCGTCGCCGGCTCGCTCCTCGTCCTCGCCATGCTGGACGTCGGCGGCGCGATCCTGCTGCTCGCCGGGCTGTCCTTCCTGGGGCTCGGTGCCAGGCCGCCGTCCGCCGAATGGGGATCGATGATCTCCGAGGCGTCGCAGTACTTCAACCAGTGGTGGCTCGCGGTCGTTCCCGGCCTGGCCATCGTCACGGTCGTGGTCGCCTTCAACGTCCTCGGCGACGCCCTGCGCGACCGGCTCGACCCCAAGCTCTCGACCGCTGGAGAACGATGATGAGTGGGGACAACACCCTCGGCGCGCGCACCCCGCTGGACTCCCGGGCGGGTACGGGCACGGCCCGTACCGGTACGGCTGGTTCCGTCACGGCCGTCGAGCCTCTCCTGCGCGTACGGGACCTGACGGTCACCCTGCCGCGTGCCGGACGGGACATCCGGCTCGTCGACGGCGTCGGTCTCGCCGTCCGCAGCGGGGAGGTCCTCGGCATCGCCGGGGAGTCCGGGAGCGGCAAGACGGTGACGGGCATGACCCTGGTCGGCCTCGGCCCCGAACGCGCCAGGGTGACCGGCTCGGTCCGCTTCGACGGGCGCGAGCTGGTCGGGCTCCCGGACAAGGAGTGGGGGCAGGTACGCGGCCGGGACATCGCGGTCGTCTTCCAGGACCCGTCCTCCGCCCTGCACCCGATGCTCACCGTGGGGCGGCAGATCACCGATCATGTCCGCCGTCACCAGGGCGTCAGCCGCAAGCAGGCGGCGGCCCGCGCCGTCGAGCTGCTCGACCTGGTGCGCATCCCCGGCGGGGCCTCGGCCGCCGCCCGCTATCCGCACCAGTTCTCGGGGGGCATGCGCCAGCGCATCGCCATCGCTTCCGCCCTGGCCTGCGGCCCGCGCCTGCTCATCGCCGACGAGCCGACCACCGCCCTCGACGTCACCGTCCAGGCCGGGATCGTCGAACTCCTCGACGAGCTGCGGCGCGAGACGGGCATGGCCGTCGTCATGGTCACCCACGACCTCGGCGTCCTGTCCTCCATCGCTGACCGCATCGCCGTCTTCTACTCCGGCAGGGTCATCGAGACCGGCACCGTCGGCGAGGTCATCGGCTCCCCTCAGCACCCGTACACGCGTGGCCTGTTGCAGGCGCTGCCGCACGCGTCGCTCGGCGAACGCTCCGCCGTCGGGCACGCCGTGCCGCTGCGCCCCATCCCCGGTTCGGCCCCGGCCGCCGACGCACCCGTGCCCGGCTGCCCGTTCCACCCGCGCTGCTCGTCGGCGGTCGACGGCTGCGACCGTACGCGCCCCGTACCGGTGAGCATCGGCCCGGCCCGTACGGTCTCCTGCGTGCTGGCCGAGCCCGGTGCCGTCCGCCCCGCCGACATCCCGTCGACCCCCGGCCCCGTCTCCGCGGCCGATGCCCCCGCCAGGAGGAAGGCATGACCGTGAACGCCGGCCACCCGGCCGCTCCACTGCTCCGCGTCGAGGACGTGGTCGTCGAGTACCCCCGCAAGGGGCAGCCTCCGATGCGTGCCCTGGCCGGGGTCGGTCTGGAGGTCGCCCCCGGTGAGATCGTCGGCATCGTCGGCGAGTCCGGCTGCGGCAAGTCCACCCTGGCCCGCGCCGTCACCGGGCTCGCCCCCGCGCACGCCGGCTCGGTCACCTTCGACGGCACACCGGTCGGCGCCATGGGACGGCGCCGCCGCGCCTCGGGGCTGCTGCCGCTGCAGATGGTGTTCCAGGACCCCAACGCCTCGCTCAACCCGCGGCGCACCGTCGGCGCGCAGATCCAGGAGGTCGTGGTCGCCCGCGAGCGCGCGCTGGGTGCCAGGCGCGGGCGCCGCGATCCGGAGACCGCGCGCGAGGCCGTCGAGGCGCTGCGCCGGGTCGGCCTTCCGGACGGAGCGGCGGAGAAGTATCCGCACGAGTTCTCCGGCGGGCAGCGGCAGCGGGCGGCGATCGCCCGGGCGCTCGCCTCCCGCCCGAAGATGATCGTCGCGGACGAGCCGGTGTCGGCCCTCGACGCATCGGCGCAGGCGGCAGTGGCGAATCTGTTGCGGGACCTGTCGCGCGAGGAGGGCATCGCCCTCGCGTTCATCTCGCACGACCTGGCGGTGGTCGGCGCGCTCGCCGACCGGGTGGTCGTCATGTACCTGGGCCGCGTCGTGGAGACGGGCACCGTCGAGCAGATATTCAACGCGCCGCAGCACCCGTACACCCAGGCGCTGTTGGCCGCCGTACCGGTACCGGACGGCACGGGCGCCCGCCCCCGGGCGCTGACGGGCGAGGTCCCGGACCCGGGCAGCCCCCCGCCCGGCTGCCGCTTCCACCCCCGCTGCCCGCTCGCCGTCGACCGCTGCCGGACGGAGGAGCCGGTCCTGCTGAAGGCGCCGGGGGCCGGGCCGGAATCCGAGGTGGCCTGCTGGGTCGCGCAGGCGCGGGAACCGGCGCCGGCCTGATCCGGCCGGGTCGAAGGGAGACCGCGGACAGCCGGTCGGAGGGAGACCACGGACACCCGGGTCTCCCTCGACCTCGGCTTTCGGAGCGGCGTACGGTCCGTAGGTGACCACCGCGCCCCACCATGCGGTACGCCGGGTGTCCTTCAGGAGCCCGAGAAGGTTTACTCGGCCCGATGAGTGACATGAGTGGAATGCTGGCCGGTAAGACCGTCATGATCACGGGTGCGTCGAGCGATATCGGAGAAGCGGCCGCCCGACTGTTCGCCGCCGAGGGAGCGGCGGTCCTCCTGATGGCCCGTCGCGAGGACGTACTGAAGCAGCTGGCCCTGGAGATAAACGACTCCGGCGGCCGTGCGGCGACAAGCACGGGCGATGTCTCCGTGGCCCAGGACGTACAGCGTGCCGTGGACGCGGCCCAGGAGCACTTCGGCGCCCTGGACGCGGCGTTCAACAACGCAGGCTTCGCCGGCGACGACCTGTCCCCGATGCACGAACTCGACCAGGCGGTCTTCGACCGCTCGATGGCCGTCAATGTCAACGGCACCTGGAACTGCCTGCGTTCCCAGATCCCCGTGATGCTCGAAGCGGGGAAGGGCGCGATCGTCAACACGTCCAGCACCGCGGCCATGGGGTCCACCGGAGCCCCCGTGCCCTACGTCGCCGCGAAGCACGCGGTGCTCGGCATGACCAGGGCCGCTGCGGCCGAGTACGCGGAACACGGCATCCGTATCAACACGCTTGTCGTCGGTACCACCCGGACGGACATGATCGACCAAGCCGTGCAGGCCTACCCGCACTTGGGGACGGCCTTCGTCGCCCGCCAGATGCAGAAACGCATGGCGGACCCCGTGGAGATCGCCCAGGCGGCCCTGTGGCTGTGCAGCGACCGAGCCTCCTTCGCCACAGGCTCCGCCCTTGCCATAGACGGCGGCTGGACAGCCACCTAACCCCCACCCCCGCCTCGCCCCCCCCGGTCGGTGGGAAGTCACGGACAGCCAAATCGGGATATACAGCCCAGCGAGGTGTCCGTAACTTCCCAATGACCGGCCCCGACCGGCCCCGGTCACACCGGCGCCGGGAGTACGTCCTCCAGGTCCTGGAGCAGGCGGCGCTTCGGGCGGGCGCCCACCATCGACTTCACCGGTTCGCCGTCCTGGAAGACCATCAGCGTCGGCATCGACAGGACCGCGTAGCGGCTGGTGATCCCCGGGTTATGGTCCACGTCGATCTGGACCACCTTGACGCGGTCGGCCTCCTCCCGGGCGATCGCGCTGAGCACCGGGGCGAGCTGTCGGCAGGGGCCGCACCAGTCGGCGGTGAATTCGACCAGGACCGGCAGGCCGGCTCCCAGGACCTCCGCGTCGAACGTCGCGTCGGTCACCTCGGCGACACCTTCGGCATGGATCATCTCGTGTCCTCCCAGTTCAGTTCACATCGTGGTTCGGGGCCGCCCGGCACCCCGGCGGACGCCTCCAGTTCGGCGCGGGCCAGCTGTGCGCCGACCTCCGTACGGACCGATTGGAGCTGGCCGATGAGCGCGTCCAGCTCGCCGAGCTTGCGCCGGTAGACGGCCAGCGAGGCCGGGCAGGCGTCGCCCGCCGGGTGGCCTGCGCGCAGGCAGTCGACGAAGGGGCGGGTCTCCTCCAGGTCGAACCCGAAGTCCTGAAGGGTCCGGATCTGCTGGATCAGCCGCAGGTCGCTCTCGTCGTACGTGCGATAGCCGTTCTCCGCACGGCGTGCGTGCAGCAGGCCCCGTGACTCGTAGTACCGCAGCGTCCGTGTCGTCGTCCCGGCGCGTTCGGCCAGTTCCCCGATTCGCATACCGCGACGGTAATCCTTGACGTCGGCGTCAAGGCAAGGCAAGGCGAGAAGGAAGAAAGGAGGGCGGACGGGGAGGCAGTCGGTCAGGCCGGGGGCCGCACGGCAGGCGTCCGCGTCAGGACGTCGTGAGGTAGCAGGTGTAGGAGCCCGTCACCGTCGTCTCCGTCCCGCTGCCGGGTTCCCCGTCCATGGAGACCGACACGCTCACCTCGGACTCCCCCTGCATGCTGAACCCGTCGGCGTAACGGCCGCCGCGCCGCCAGTCCTTCGGCGCGGCGGCATCGGCGCGCCCGCATTCCTCTCTTCCGTAGCGGTCGCCGCTCCCGACATCCCGATTGCCGTCGAACGCCCGGTCCACCTTCACCTGGCCCAGCACCCGGAGGTCGTGCCGGTCCGCGCAGCCCACAGGCCGGACGATCTCCTCGGTGCCCAGTCCCGTGCCGCCGGTGGCCGCGCACCGGCCGGCCTTCAGCGTGGCGACGGGCGCCAGCACCTCGGCGGCGTCCTCGACCGGCTCATCGTCGTCGAACGGCCTCTTCACCGGCTCACCGAAGGCGGTGAGTTCGTACGCCGCCCGCAGCCGCTTCACCTCGACCAGCGTCCCCTGGTCGTGCAGCGCGGCCAGCACGGGCGCGAGGTCGGCGGCGGCCGAGGCCAGTCTGCCGTCGGCGTCCAGCTTCACCGTCAGCCCGACGGACTCCGTCCCCCAGGCGTCACCGGGGCCCCGCAGGTGACGCGGCAGGAGTTCCGCCGCGACCTCGGGCAGCAGGTCCACCCGGTAGACCCGGCTGCCGTCCGCGCGGCGCTCGGGGGCCTCCCGGGGGATCGCACGCGGGACGAGGTCCGCGAGGGTCCCGCTGTACGGCGCCGCGTCCCCGGCCGCGTGCCCGGCGACCTCACCCGCGGCCTCGCCGAACTTACTGACGGCCTCGGGGGTGTATCTCAGCCAGGCGGAGCTTCCGCTGCGGACGTAGACGTCGTCGTCGGCCGTGGCCAGCACCTGCTTGCCCTCCGGAGCCGCTCCCCTGAGGAGCTCCAGCGTGCCCTCCGGAAACGTGCGAGGTGCGTCGAGGCCGAGGTCCGCGCGTGCCGTACCCCGCTCGTAGTCCTGGCTCCCCCGCGCGCGCTGCACGGCGTCGCCGCCCGCCGCGCCGTACGTCAGCGTCGACACGAACGCTGCGGTGCCGGCCTCGCGGGTGGCGTCCGTCGCCGCCTGGAACTGCTCGGCGAGCGGCTGCCCGTAGACCGCATCCCCCGCCGGGGCCTTCTCGCCCGCGCCGCAGCCGGCTGTGCCGATGAGAACCGGCAACAGCAGCGCGGCCGCGGCTCTCCGGTGTCGTACGGTCTTCAGCGTCCCCACCCCTTGTGCCTGGTCAGGACACCTTCTGCGCCTGTTCAGGGGAGTGATACTGCGCGGACCCGTCCCATGGCGCCAGCACGGAATGATCACACTGTCCGCACACCATGGGACGGGACATGCGTGAGCGGCCGGTACGGGGGCCCCGTACCGGCCGCTCAGGCCGTTCCCTACGCCTTCACCAGCGAGGGCTGCTCCCCGTCGCCGTCCCTGGCGTCCGGGACGTGCGGCTCGCCGCCATGGGCGTCGTCCGTCATCGTCTGCTCGTCGAACGGGAGGGCGCCGGAGAGGACCTCGTCCACCCGGGCCCGGTCGATCTCCTTGGTCCAGGTGCCGACCAGCACCGTGGCCACCGCGTTGCCCGCGAAGTTGGTCAGGGCGCGGGCCTCGCTCATGAAGCGGTCGATTCCGACGATCAGTCCGACACCGTCGACCAGTTCGGGACGGTGCGACTGGAGGCCGCCCGCGAGGGTGGCCAGGCCGGCTCCGGTGACGCCCGCCGCGCCCTTCGAGGCGATCACCATGAAGACCAGCAGCGAGATCTGCTCACCGATGCTCAGCGGGTCGCCCGTCGCGTTGGCGATGAAGAGCGAGGCCATCGTGAGGTAGATCGCGGTGCCGTCGAGGTTGAAGGAGTAGCCGGTCGGCACGGTGATGCCGACGACGGGCTTGCTGACGCCCATGTGCTCCATCTTCGCGATCAGCCGCGGCAGGGCCGACTCGGACGAGGAGGTGGAGAGGATCAGCAGGAACTCACGGCCCAGGTACTTCAGCAGGGAGAAGATGTTGACCCCGGCGACCAGGCGCAGGATCGCGCCCAGGATCAGGAAGACGAAGAGCGCGCAGGTGACGTAGAAGCCGACCATGATGATCGCGAGGGACTTCAGGGCGTCGACGCCGGTCTCACCGACCACCGCCGCCATCGCACCGAACGCGCCGACCGGCGCCGCCCACATGATCATGGCGAGGATGCGGAAGACGAGGCGCTGGATGTGGCCGATGCCCCGCAGGACGGGTTCGCCGGCCGAGCCCATGGCCTGGAGCGCGAAGCCCGCGAGCAGGGCGATGAGCAGGGTCTGCAGGACCTCGCCCTCGGTGAAGGCCGACACCATGGTCGTGGGGATGATGCCGAGCAGGAAGTCCACTGTGGACTCGCTCTCACCCGCCTGCGCCTCACCCGCGGCGCGGGCCGCCTCGGTGAGGTGGAGGCTGGAGCCGGGCTCCAGGAGGTTGCCGACGACCAGGCCGATGGCCAGGGCGACGGTCGACATCACCAGGAAGTACCCGAGGGCCAGACCGCCGACGGCACCGACCTTGGCGGCCTTCCGTACGGAGCCGACCCCCAGCACGATCGTGCAGAAGATGATCGGCGAGATCATCATCTTGATGAGGTTGACGAAGCCTGTGCCGATCGGCTTGAGCTCCACGGCGAAGTCGGGAGCCACGAGGCCCACCGTGATGCCCAGCACCACGGCGGCGATCACTGCCAGGTAGAGATAGTGGGTGCGGTCCCGTCGTGCGGCTTTCTCTGCCACGGGGGTCTCCTCGGGTGTGCGGCGGCTCCCCCGTCCCTGGGGGCCCCGGTGACTATTCACTTCCCTGTGACGGCCGTCACCCTTGCGTTCATATCGTTCACAGACGCTTATCGGCCACCTTGGGCCCGCGGCCCCTGCCAGGCAGACTGTGGGGCATGCGCCTGCCCCGTACCCTCCCCCGCAGCCTGGCCGGCCAGCTGTTCGCGATGCAGGCCCTGCTCGTGGCCGCGGTCGTGGCCGGGTGCGCGTTCTTCGCGTACGCCTCGGGCCGCTCCCAGGCGGAGGAGACCGCGGCCCGCCAGGTGCGGGCGGCCGCCCTCGCCATGGCCGAATCGCCGTCGGTGCGGGAGGCGATCCGTACCCCCGACCCGTCCGCCGTACTCCAGCCCTACGCGGAGCGGGTCCGTGAGGACACCGGGATCGCGTTCGTCACGATCATGAATCCGGAGGGGGTCCGCTGGACCCACCCCGACCCCGGCCAGATCGGCAGGAGCTTCATCGGGCACACCGAGCGCGCCCTGCTCGGCGAGACGTTCGAGGAGACGTACACCGGCACGCTGGGGCCCTCGATACGGGTCGTCACGCCCGTCCGGGACGGCGACAGGATCGTCGGCCTGGTCAGCGCGGGCGTCACCGTCGAGCGGGTCTCGACGCAGGTACGTGAGCAGCTCGGGGCCCTGGGGACGGCTGCGGGCGCCGCCCTGGCACTCGGCGCGCTCGGGACGTACGTGATCAACGCCCGGCTGCGGCGGCACACGCACGGGATGAACGCCCGGGAGCTGAGCCGGATGCACACGTACCACGAGGCCACGCTGCACGCGGTGCGCGAGGGGCTGCTCATGCTGGACGGCCAGCGGCGGGTCGCCCTGATCAACGACGCGGGGCGTGAGCTGCTGGGGCTGGCCCCCGGGTCGGTCGGGCGCAAGGTCGACGAGCTGGCGCTGCCGACGCCGCTGACCGGGGCGCTGCTGGCGTCCGAGCCACGGGTGGACGAGGTCCACCTGACGGCGGAGCGGGTGATCGTCGTCAACACCAGCCCGGTGGTCGGCGGCGAGCGGCGCGGGACGGTCGTGACGCTGCGGGACCACACGGAGCTTCAGGCGCTGTCGGGCGAGCTCGACTCGGAGCGCGGCTTCACCCAGGCGCTGCGCTCGCAGGCGCACGAGGCGGCGAACCGGCTGCACACCGTGGTGTCGCTGATCGAGCTGGGCCGGGTCGAGGAGGCGGTGGACTTCGCGACGGCGGAGCTGGAGCTGGCGCAGGTCCTCACCGACCGGGTCGTGGGCGCGGTCGCCGAGCCGGTGCTCGCCGCCCTGCTGCTCGGCAAGGCGGCGCAGGCCAACGAGCGCGGCGTGGAGCTGGTGCTCGCCGAGGACAGCCTGATCGACGACGGGGCCCTGCCGCGCTCACTGGCCCCGCGGGATCTGGTGACGATCCTCGGCAATCTGATCGACAACGCGGTGGACGCCGCGTCGGAGGCGGCGACGGGCGCAGGCGCCCCCGTCCCCGCGCAGCGCACCGCGACACGGGCCCTGGTCACCGTGACCGCGCGGACGGACTCCGGCGAGCTGCTGCTGCGGGTGGCGGACACCGGCGCCGGGATCGGCCCGGACGACGCGGACGAGGTGTTCCGGCGCGGCTGGACGACCCACGGCACGGGCCGGGGCCTGGGCCTGGCGCTCGTCCGGCAGGCGGTCCACCGCAACGGCGGGACGGTGGCGCTGGACCGGGCGGAGGGCGGCGGCGCGGAGTTCACGGTGCGGCTGCCGCTCGTCGGCCGTACGGCGACGACGGAGGTGGTGGCCCCGTGATCCGGGTGCTGGTCGTGGAGGACGATCCGGTGGCCGCGGACGCCCATCAGCTGTACGTGGGCCGGGTGCCGGGTTTCGAGGTCGCCGCCGTCGCCCACTCCCGGGCGGAGGCCGTACGGGCGCTGGACCGGACGGAGGTGGACCTGCTGCTGCTCGATCTCTATCTGCCGGACGGGCACGGTCTGCAGCTGCTGCGCTCACTGCGGGCGGCGGGGCACGGCGCGGATGTCATCGCCGTGACGTCCGCGCGCGATCTGGCGGTGGTGCGGGAGGGCGTGTCGCTCGGTGTCGTGCAGTACGTGCTGAAGCCGTTCACGTATCCGACGCTGCGGGACCGGCTCGTCCGGTACGCCGAGTTCCGTGCGGCGGCCGGCGAGGCGAGCGGCCAGGAAGAGGTGGACCGGGCACTGGGCGCGCTGCGGGTCTCGGACCCGGCCACGCTGCCCAAAGGGCTGAGCTGGCCGACGCTGGAGGCGGTGACCCGGGCCCTGCGGGAGGCGCCAGAGGGGGTGACCGCGGCGGCCGCCGGGGAGGAGCTGGGAATCTCCCGGATCACCGCCCGCCGCTATCTGGAGCATCTGGTGACGGCGGGGCGCGCCGTGCGGCGGCCGAGCTACGGTCAGGTCGGCCGGCCCGAGCTGCACTACCACTGGGTGGCTGAAACCCGCTGATGGTCGGGCCCGCCCCTCCGGGGCTCCCCTAGGAGGATCATACGAAGGGTGAACTGATAGGAACAGCCTGTAGCCAGGCTGTTCCCGGCCTTCTACGGTGGGGCCGTGCACCCCACCCCGCCCTTCAACGCCCCCGCCGCGCGCCGCCTGCGCGAGGCGCTGGGAATGGCTCCCGGACATGTTGCGTACGGGCTCGGCGCCCAGTACGGACTTCGGATCACCGCCGAGACCGTGATGGCCTGGGAACGCGGCACGGCGCTGCCGGGCGAACGCGAACTGATGGCGCTGGCCGGTGTGCTGTGGTGCGCGCCGGGCGAACTGCTGGCCGCCGCGAGCACCTTGCGCGAGCACCGGCTGGCCCGGGACGTCGCCGTGGACGACCTGGCGCGGACGCTCGGGATGACGGCCGCCGCGTACCAGCGGATCGAGGAGTCGGGCCGCTGGCGCGGCAACGAGCGCCAGGCCCTGGCGCTCTGCGACGTACTGGACATGTCGGCGGCGCAGTTCCTGACGGCGACCGGCCGGAACGAGGAGCTGGCGGACCTGCTGACCAGGGCGGTCACGACGCGCTGGCAGGCGTACGTACGCCCGGTGGACAAGCTCGTACCGCTGGACCGGATCCTGGTCCAGGACGTGCTGGAGCAGTTGCACACCGACTACCAGTCGCTGATGGTGTCGACGCTGAGCTGGAACACCACGGGCCGGGACCGGGCCGGGACGGCGGGCGAGGAGGGGCGGGAGTTCCTGGACCGGGTGGTCGAGGAGTTCTGGCGGACGGCCGGCATCTGAGCCGTCGTACGCGCGAGAAGCCCCGCCCCGTCCGAACAGGTCCGGCCGGGGGCGGGCGAAGCGTCAGAAGACCGACTCGGCCTCGTACATCCGGTCGCTGGGGACGGTCTTCAGCCGGGTCACGGCGTCCGCGAGCGGGGCCATCACGATCTCGGTCCCGCGCAGGGCCGTCATGCGGCCGAAGTCGCCGCGGTGCACGGCCTCCACGGCGTTCCACCCGAAGCGGGTCGCGAGCACCCGGTCGTACGCGGTCGGCGTGCCGCCGCGCTGCACATGACCGAGAATGACCGGCCTGGCCTCCTTGCCGAGCCGCCGTTCGAGCTCGGCGGCGAGGCGGTTGCCGATGCCCTGGAAGCGCTCGTGACCGAACTGGTCGATCTCGCCCTTGGCGTACGTCATGGAGCCCTCGGCCGGGTGCGCTCCCTCGGCGACGCAGATGACGGCGAACTTCTTACCGCGTGCGAAGCGTTCCTCGACCATCTTGACCAGGTCGTCGACCTGGAAGGGCCGCTCCGGCAGGCAGATGCCGTGGGCACCGCCGGCCATGCCGGACTCCAGCGCGATCCAGCCCGCGTGGCGGCCCATGACCTCGACGACCATGACCCGCTGGTGCGACTCGGCGGTGGTCTTGAGCCGGTCTATGGCCTCGGTCGCGACGCCTACGGCGGTGTCGAAGCCGAAGGTCCGGTCGGTGGCGGAGATGTCGTTGTCGATGGTCTTCGGGACGCCGACGACGGGCATCCCGGCGTCGGACAGCATGCGGGCGGCGGTGAGCGTGCCCTCGCCGCCGATCGGGATGAGGGCGTCGATGCCGTAACGGAGGGAGAGTTCCGCGCAGTTCTCGGCGGCCTCGCGCAGCCGGTCGCGCTCCAGCCGGGCCGAGCCGAGGATCGTGCCGCCGCGGGCCAGGATGCCGCTGACCGCGTTCAGGTCGAGGGGCCGGAAGTGGCCGTCGAGCAGCCCCTTGAAGCCGTCCTCGAAGCCGATGACCTCGTCGCCGTGGCCCACCACGGCGCGGTGCACGACCGACCGGATCACAGCGTTCAGGCCTGGGCAGTCGCCGCCTGCGGTGAGAATTCCGATGCGCATCCTGCTCTGTCTCCTGCTCGCTAGTGCCATGCATTCCGGGGACCGTCGTGAAACCCCCGTACCGTGAGCCACGACGATTGTCCCACGCCGAGCCGGGCCCCCGCGCTTCCGACCGCGTCGCGAGGACGGTACGGGCCCGGTGGCGCCCGCTCCGGGCGCCCTGCCCGGCGGGCGGCTCACCTGCCCCGGTAGGTATCGTCAAAGGGACAATGCCAGCCAAACAGGACGGGAGACCACGCGTGGCGCGCAGTGTGTACGTGACCGGGATCGACCGGGGAGACGGCCGTCAGGTCGTCGATCTGGGAGTCATGGAGCTACTGACGCGTCAGGTCGACCGGGTCGGTGTCTTCCGGCCGCTCGTCCACGACCGGCCCGACCGGCTGTTCGAGCTGCTGCGGGCCCGCTACCGGCTCTCGCAGAGCGCGGAGACGGTTTTCGGTCTCGACTACCAGGAGGCCTCGGCGGTCCAGGCCGAGAAGGGGACGGACGAACTCGTCTCGCTGCTCGTCGAGCGCTTCCACCGGGTGGCCCGCGACTACGAGGTGGTGCTGGTCCTGGGCAGCGACTTCGCCGCCACCCAGCTCCCCGACGAGCTGGCCCTGAACGCGAGGCTCGCCAACGAGTTCGGCGCCTCGGTGATCGCGGTGGTCGGCGGCAAGGACCAGGACGCCGAGTCCGTCCGGGCCGAGACGCGCAACGCCTACCGGGCGTACGCCGGCCTCGGCTGCGACGTCCTGGCGATGATCGTGAACAGGGTGGCGTCCGAGGACCGTACGGACATCGCCGAGCGGCTGAAGGCGCAGCTCCCGGTCCCCTGTTCCGTGCTGCCCGACGACCCGGCGCTCTCCGCGCCCACCGTCGCCCAGATCACCACCGCCCTCGGCGGAACGGTTCTGCTCGGCGACGACTCGGGCCTGGCCCGGGACGCGCTGGACTTCGTGTTCGGCGGCGCCATGCTGCCGAACCTCCTCAAGGCCCTGACCCCCGGCTGCATGGTCGTCACCCCCGGCGACCGCGCGGACCTGGTCATCGGCTCGCTGGCCGCGCACAGCGCCGGCACACCGCCCATCGCGGGCCTGCTGCTGACCCTGAACGAGCGCCCCGGCGAGGAGATACTCCGGCTGGCGGCCCGCCTCGCACCGGGCACCCCGGTCATCGCGGTGGCCGGCGGGTCCTTCCCCACCGCGGGTGAACTCTTCGCCCTGGAAGGAAAGTTGAACGCGGCGACGCCCCGCAAGGCGGAGACCGCCCTCGGCCTCTTCGAGCGCCACGTGGACACCGGCGCGCTGCTGGAGCGGATCTCGGTGGCCCGCAGCGGCCGGGTCACCCCGATGATGTTCGAGCACGAGCTGCTGGAGCAGGCGCGTTCGGACCGGCGCCGGGTCGTCCTGCCCGAGGGCACCGAGGAGCGCGTCCTGCGCGCCGCGGACGTGCTGCTGCGCCGCGACGTCTGCGACCTGACCCTCCTCGGGAACACCGACGTCATCCGCAAGAAGGCCGCCGACCTGGGTATCGACCTCGCGGAGACGCAGCTCGTCGACCCGGGGACCTCCGAGCTGCGCCAGAGCTTCGCCGAGCGGTACGCCGCGCTGCGCGCGCACCGCGGGGTGACGGTGGAGCTGGCGTACGACGTCGTCTCGGACGTCAACTACTTCGGCACGCTGATGGTCCAGGAGGGCCTGGCCGACGGCATGGTCTCCGGCTCGGTGCACTCCACGGCGGCGACGATCCGCCCCGCCTTCGAGATCATCAAGACGAAGCCCGAGGCCTCGATCGTCTCCTCGGTGTTCTTCATGTGCCTCGCCGACAAGGTCCTGGTCTACGGCGACTGCGCGGTCAACCCGGATCCGGACGCGGAGCAGCTCGCGGACATCGCGGTGCAGTCGGCGGTCACCGCCGCCCGCTTCGGTGTGGACCCCAGGATCGCGATGCTCTCGTACTCGACGGGCACCTCGGGCACGGGCGCCGACGTCGACAAGGTGCGGGAGGCCACGGAGCGGGTACGCGCCTCACGTCCCGACCTGAGGATCGAGGGCCCGATCCAGTACGACGCGGCGGTCGAGCCGACCGTCGCCGCGACCAAGCTGCCGGCGTCGGAGGTGGCGGGCCGCGCGACGGTGCTGATCTTCCCGGACCTCAACACGGGCAACAACACCTACAAGGCGGTCCAGCGTTCGGCGGGCGCGGTCGCGGTCGGCCCGGTCCTCCAGGGGCTGCGCAAGCCGGTCAACGACCTCTCCCGCGGCGCGCTGGTCCAGGACATCGTCAACACGGTGGCCATCACCGCGATCCAGGCCCAGGGCGAGGAATGACGCGATGACCACCGACCCGACCAGTGAAGGTTTCCGCTCCATGACTGACGCGCACCGCGTACTCGTGCTGAATTCCGGCTCCTCGTCGGTGAAGTACCAGCTGCTGGACATGCGCGACCGCTCAAGGCTGGCCACCGGCCTCGTCGAGCGGATCGGCGAGTCCTCCTCCCGGCTGGTGCACACACCGCTGAAGGGCGGGGAGCCCCGCGAGCGCACCGGCAGGATCGCCGACCACTCCGAGGCGCTGGAGGCCGCGGCCGACGAGCTGGCCGCCGACGGGCTCGGGCTGGACTCCCCCGAACTGGCGGCGATCGGCCACCGGGTGGTGCACGGCGGGCTGAAGTTCAGCGAACCGACCGTGATCACCGACGAGGTACTGAAGGAGATCGAGCGGCTCGTCCCCGTCGCCCCGCTGCACAACCCGGCGAACATCACCGGGATCCGTACGGCGCAGGCGCTGCGCCCGGACCTGCCGCAGGTCGCGGTCTTCGACACGGCGTTCCACACGACGATCCCGGAGTACGCGGCGCGGTACGCGATCGACGTCGAGACCGCCGACGCGCACCGGATCCGCCGCTACGGCTTCCACGGCACCTCGCACGCGTACGTCTCGCGCAGGACGGCCGAGCTGCTGGGCCGCCCGGTGGCCGACGTGAACGTGATCGTGCTCCACCTGGGGAACGGCGCCTCGGCCTCCGCGGTGGCGGGCGGCCGGTGCGTGGAGACGTCGATGGGACTGACCCCCTTGGAGGGGCTGGTCATGGGTACGCGTTCCGGGGACATCGATCCGGCCGTCACCTTCCACCTGAAGCGGGTGGCGGGGATGTCGGCGGACGAGATCGACGTCCTGCTGAACAAGAGGAGCGGCCTGGTCGGCCTGTGCGGCGACAACGACATGCGGGAGATCCGGCGCCGGGTGGACGAGGGCGACGAGCGTGCCACGCTCGCGTTCGACGTCTACATCCACCGGCTGAAGAAGTACATCGGCGCCTATTCGGCGGTCCTCGGCCGGGTGGACGCCGTGGTGTTCACGGCGGGGGTCGGGGAGAACTCGGCCCCGGTGCGGGAGGCTGCGCTCGCGGGACTGGAGGGTTTCGGCCTGGCCGTGGACACCGGCCGCAACGCCGTACGGTCCGGCGAACCGCGGCTGATCTCGCCCGAGGGCGCCCGGGTGGCGGTCGCCGTCGTCCCCACGGACGAGGAGCTGGAGATCGCCGGCCAGACCTTCGACCTGGTCCACAACTGAGCGGGGCCGCGCCCCTTTGTATCTTCCACCAGACGGAATATTCCGCAGTGAAACAAACCGATAGGATCCGCCTCATGCGCCGTTCCAAAATCGTCTGCACCCTCGGTCCCGCCGTCGACTCCCATGAGCAGCTCGTCGCTCTGATCGAGGCCGGCATGAGCGTGGCCCGTTTCAACTTCAGTCACGGATCCCACGAGGAGCACCAAGGCCGTTACGACCGCGTCCGCAAGGCCGCCGCCGAGTCCGGCCGCGCGGTCGGCGTGCTCGCCGACCTCCAGGGCCCCAAGATCCGCCTCGGGAAGTTCGCCGAGGGTCCCGTCGAGCTGGTCCGCGGGGACGAGTTCGTCATCACCTCGGAGGACGTCGCCGGCGACAAGTCCATCTGCGGCACCACCTACAAGGGGCTGCCGGGCGACGTCGCCAAGGGTGACCCGATCCTGATCAACGACGGCAACGTCGAGCTGAAGGTCGTCTCGGTCGACGGCCCCCGGGTCACCACCATCGTCATCGAGGGCGGTGTCATCTCCGACCACAAGGGGATCAACCTCCCCGGTGCGGCGGTCAACGTCCCCGCGCTGTCCGAGAAGGACGTCGAGGACCTGCGGTTCGCCCTGCGGATGGGCTGCGACCTGGTCGCGCTGTCCTTCGTGCGGGACGCCGAGGACGTCAAGGACGTGCACAAGGTGATGGACGAGGAGGGCCGCCGGGTCCCCGTCATCGCCAAGGTCGAGAAGCCGCAGGCCGTCGAGCACATGGAGGGCGTCGTCGCCGCCTTCGACGGTGTGATGGTCGCCCGCGGTGACCTCGCCGTCGAGTATCCGCTCGAGAAGGTCCCGATGGTGCAGAAGCGCCTCATCGAGCTGTGCCGCCGCAACGCGAAGCCGGTGATCGTGGCGACCCAGATGATGGAGTCGATGATCACCAACTCGCGCCCGACCCGCGCGGAGGCCTCCGACGTCGCCAACGCGATCCTGGACGGCGCGGACGCGGTCATGCTGTCGGCGGAGTCCTCCGTCGGCGCGTACCCGATCGAGACGGTCAAGACGATGGCGAAGATCGTCGTCGCCGCCGAGGAGGAGCTCCTGTCCAAGGGCCTCCAGCCGCTGGTGCCGGGCAAGAAGCCGCGCACCCAGGGCGGTTCGGTGGCCCGCGCGGCCGCCGAGATCGCGGACTTCCTGGACGGCAAGGCGCTGGTGGCCTTCACCAAGTCCGGTGACACGGCCCGCCGTCTCTCCCGTTACCGCGCCGCGCAGCCGATCCTGGCCTTCACCACGGAGGAGGCCACCCGCAACCAGCTCGCGCTGAGCTGGGGCGTCGAGTCCTACGTCGTGCCGCACGTGGACAACACGGACGCCATGGTCGACCTGGTGGACGCGGAGCTGCTGAAGCTGAACCGCTACAGCGACGGCGACACGATGGTCATCACGGCCGGCTCGCCTCCCGGCGTCCCCGGCACCACCAACATGGTCCGGGTGCACCACCTGGGCGGCGAGCACGCCTGACGCACCGTACGCACCGACGACCGTGGCCCGCACCCCCGTTCTCACGGAGGGTGCGGGCCACGGTCGTCGTGCGGCTCCCGGACGGGTCTGCGACTAGCTGTTGCCGCCGGTGAAGTAGTTCTGCAGTCCGGGGACCTTGAGCGAGCCGCCGAACTGGCCGGCCTGCTTGACGGTGGCGTCGGTGAAGAAGGCGAAGGGCACGTTCAGCGGCGGCGGGGTCTCGGGGCTGAACGTGATGGGGATGAGGCCGAAGAGGTTGCCCTTCAGCTCCTCCGTGTACATCGTCACCTGGCCGTTGCGGATGGTGGAGGTGGAACCCTCCTCCGCCTTGACGTGGCCGGTGGTGCCGCCCGGGCCCTTCGTCAGCTGGTGCAGGTCCTTGATGTCGATGGTTTCGGCGGTGAACTTCAGGACCTTCTTGACACTGCCGTTGTACGTCTTCACCTCGACGATGCCCGCGTAGTCGAGCCCGGTGAGCGTGAGCTTCGAGGTCTCCAGCGTCCACGGGTCGTCCGGGAGCAGCGGGAGGCCCTCCTCCAGGTCGGCCGCGGCGAGCGCCTCGGGGTCGGCGGTCGGGCAGGGGAAGCGCTCCTTGGCGCCGTCCGGGATGTCCTCGTCCTTCACCGGGTCGAGGCCCTTGACGTCGTCGTCGAGCTCCTCGACGTCCTCGCCCGCCTTCTCGGCCGCGTCACGGATGGCGTCGGTGGTCTTGTCGACCGTGTCCTTCACCGCGTCCGTGGCCTTCTCGACGGGCTTCGTGGTGGCGCTCTCCGTCGGCTTCGGGGCCTCCGTGGTGGCGCTGGGGGACGGCTCGGCCGTCTCCTTGTCCGGTCCGTCGAAGAGGTCCTTGAGCGCGTCGCCGACACCCAGCGGGTCGAGGGGGTTCTTCGACTCCGTGGGCGTGGGGGTGGCCGAGGTGGCGGTCCTGTCCGCGGAGGCATCCGCGGACTTCTCGTCCTCGGACGCGCTCGCACTCGCACTCGCGGAGGGGGTCGGCGTCGCGGTCGCGTCGTCCTTGCCCGCGTCGTCCTCGCCCGCCTCGTCCTTGTCCGCGTCGTCCTTGTCCGCGTCGTCGGACGGCGAGGCGCTCGGGGTCGGCTCCGTCTCCGGTTCCTCCGACTCGGACGGCTCGTCGGAACGGGTCACACAGGGCCCGGGCGCGAAGGGTATGTCCGCGTTGTCGTCGGCCATGGCCAGCTTGGGGGTGAGTCCCATGCCCACGAAGACGGCCGTCGGCATCGCTGCGAGCGCGAACGCCTTCTTGCCCGCGGGCATGTGCAGCTTCGTCAGGAGTGACTTCCTGGGCGCCGCGTGGCGGGGCCCGCTCCGCTCCGGAAGGTCCTCCGGACCGAAGTCGTTCATCTGCCCGTCGTCACCCCGCACGATGCCTCCCACCGTCGGCCTCCGCCGCCGCCTTGAAGAGCATCGGCCTCCGCGGGGCCTCGCCCGCGTCGTGGGGCTCCTGGCGGTGCTCAGGCGCCTCGGGGGCGTCGACCCTGGACATCTGCGCCTCCGGGCCCTCGGAGGCCGGGACACCCGTGGCCTCGGCCGGGGCCCAGGCGATCGAGAGCGCTCCGCCGAGAAGGGCGAACAGGAAGCCGATGATGAAGCCGCCTATGTTGGCGACCGGTATGGAGATCAGCGCGAGCAGGATCGCGGCGACGCCTGCGAACACCCGCACGATGTGGTGGAACCACATCGTGAATCCCAGCGTGATCAGCAGGATTCCGATGATCAGCGAACCCGCACCCGCGGTGGTGGACATCGCGATCGTCATGTTGCCGAGGTGCATGTTGGCGTACGGGAAGTACGCGATGGGTAGACCACCCAGGATGGTGAACAGGCCCGCCCAGAACGGCCGGTTACCCCGCCAGGTGCGGAATCCCCGCCGGTAGACGGTGAGGTGGTGCTCGTTCTGCCCTGTGGACTCGGGGCTCATGGAAAACAGCTCCCTGGAACCGGTACTGCTGTGAGAAGAGAAGGGGTGGGCAGCCGGAGGTCCTCACGGAACCCTCCGGCCGCCCCGGGCGAGTGCTAGAAGCACTCCTTGACGCCCTTGTGCAGCTTCAGGCTCAGGTTGCTGAGCTTGAAGGTGCCGGCGGTGGTTGCCCACGCCGTCTGCTCCACGTTGGACAGCGTGGCCGTCTCGGCACGCTGCGCGAAGCCGTTCGGGTTGACGGCCTTCTCTGTGCCGGGCTGGATACCGGGCTTACCGACCGAACCGGCGGCGACGCCGATGTCGATGTTCTCGAAGTACGCGTCCGCGTCGAGCTGTGCGACGTCGAGGTACAGGTTCGTCGCCTCGACGGGCTTCTTCGGGTCGGTACCCGCATTCAGCTCCAGGCTGACGCTGCCGAGACCGAACGGAAGGTCAGGCGTGACCACCGACTGGCACATGTTGGTGATCGTGGCGCTGCTGAAGCCGGAGACGGCGACCGGGTGCGCCGCGTCCTTGCCCTTGAGGTCCTTGCCGACAGCGACGCTGCCGTACTGGACGAAGTCCTTGCCGACGAGCTTGTCGGTGCTGACCTTGAAGCTCTGGCCGGAGACGCTGAAGGACGCGGCCAGCGCACCCTGCGCCAGGCCGACGCCGACCGCTGCGGTCGCGACGACGCTCGGCACCATGACCAGAGCGAAACGCTTCCATCTGGTACCACCGCGAACCTGCGAACTCATAAATTTCCTCCTTCTCGGACGTACATCTCCGGTACGGGCATGGTGCCCGCCCTGGGATGGGAGAAGTGCTACGTCCTCGGGAAGGAGAGCGCCCGGACCGGAGGCGCGTACCGCATCCGAATCACCGGCGATCACCCCCGAGCGACAACCACTGGCCGCGCGTCTGCGCAACCGGTTCGGACAGGCCCTGCCCAGGGGCAGGAACCCCCCTGTCCGCGATCGGCGCCACTGCCGCCGACCACCCGGTGGGGACCCAAAAGACCCTCCTGCGCGACTGGCCGTCGGGCTGGGGGGTATTGGACCGAGCGTGGCCGATCGTGGTGCATTCGCGGCCTGGACACAAGGGGGGTCGTTACTGACTAGTAACGACCCGATAACCAGTACACGACAGGGGGATACCGCCCGGCCACACAGGGTGGCACCGGGGTGACGGGCGAACAGCGGGATTACGGCCCGAAACCGGACAGACCGCTGGAGGCGATTTACTGCGAGTAACAGTGCGTACTTTTATCAAGTTTTGGTAAAGCGGGTGTGTCCGTTGTCGTTCGCCCGCGAAAACGGCCGTGGCGCCCGGTGGGCTCCACGGCCGTGTTGTCACATCAGAACAAGACGCGCGCCAGCGCTGTCCGCGCGGCGGTGACCCGCGGGTCGTCGGGGCCGATCACCTCGAAGAGCTCCAGGAGCCGCACCCGTACGGCGTCGCGGTCGTCGCCGAAATTGCGGCGCACCGTCTCGACGAGCCGGCCGAAGGCGTCCTCGACGTGCCCGCCCACGAGGTCCAGGTCCGCCGCGGCCATCTGCGCCGCCGGCCGGTCCGGGTTCTCCGCGGCCTCCTTGCGGACCTGCTGCGGGTCCAGGCCCGCGACGCGGCCCAGCAGTTCGGCCTGGGCGAGGCCCAGCTTCGCCTCGCTGTTGACCGGGTCGTCGGCCAGGACGCTCCTGTAGGCCCGGACCGCGCCGTCGAAGTCGTTGGCGTCCAGCGCCTGCGCGGCGGCTTCCAGCTGCGCGTCGTACGGCCCGGCGGGCACCTCCGCGGGGGCGTTCTCCTCGCCACCCGCTCCGGCGTCCGGGTCGACGGCGATCCCGGTCAGACCGAACCGCTCCTCGCCGACCTGGATCAGCTGGTCCAGCGTCTGGCGGATCTGGCTCTCGGGGGCCGCGCCCTGGAAGAGCGGGAGGGCCTGTCCCGCCACCACGGCGAAGACCGCCGGGATGCCCTGGATCCCGAACTGCTGCATCAGCATCTGGTTGGCGTCGACATCGACCTTGGCCAGCACGAAGCGGCCGTTGTACTCAACGGCGAGGCGCTCCAGGAGCGGGCCGAGCTGCTTGCACGGCTCGCACCACTCGGCCCAGAAGTCGATGACGACGGGGACTTCGGTGGAGCGCTGGAGGACGTCGGACTCAAAACCCGCCTCGTCGACGTCGATCACCAGCGAGGCGGGGGTCACGGCGGCGCCGCCCCCCTGCCGGGCGGACTCCGCGCGGGCCTGCTCCGCCTTCGCCTTGGCGTCGCCGGCCGCCTTCACAGCGGCGAGGTCGACGACGCCGCTCATGGACATGTTCCTAGGCTGCATACGTACATCCTCCCCCCTGTGCGCACTGTTCCGGAAAGCGATCCGCGAACCGGTTCCGCCCACAGCCGCGCCGGAGTGCGCGACGGGTGGACGGAAACGGTCCCGGGGCCCTGAAAAACCCCGTGTTCGGCGCCGGGTCCCCACCCGGTGCCTGTGGCTGTCGATCGGTCGTGGCGTCACGACGGACGGACCGTCGCTTCTTACGCTACGGGTCGTAGCGTAACTGGCAGGCCCCCCTCCGGGGCAAGAGCGCCCGGTGATCTGTCTCACGGGCTCCCGGGCCGGTCAGTACTACTTACCGGCCGGTATGGTCGCCGCATGCTGAGCCGCAGCCCAACCGGACCCTCTCGTTCCGGACGACCCCGCAGCCCCGAAGCCGATGCCGCGATCCTCGAGGCGACCCGTGCGTCGCTGGTCGACCTCGGCTGGTCGAAGCTGACGATGGGCGACGTGGCGACGCGGGCGGGGGTCGCCAAGACGACGCTCTACCGCCGCTGGGCCGGCAAGAACGAGCTGGTGGTGGACGCGGTCGCCGTCCTCTTCGACGAACTGGAGCTGCCCGACCTCGGCAGCCTCGCGGCCGACGTGGAGGCGGTGGTCCTCCAGTTCGCGGCCCTGCTGGAGCGCCCGGAGACCAAGACGGCGCTGATGGCGGTGGTCGCCGAGTCGACGCGGGACGAGGCGCTGCGGGACCGTATACGCGATTCGATCGTGACCCGGCAGAAGCACCTCGTCCTCCAGGGGCGGGAGCGTGCGCAGCGGCGCGGTGAACTGCCCGTCGAGCCGGACGCGGTGGTGGCGGCCCGCACCGCCGACCTGATCTTCGACGTGATCGCCGGCGCCGTGGTGCACCGCGCACTGGTGAGCGCCGAGCCCGTCGACACCGACTGGGCCCAGCGCTTCACCCTGCTGCTGCTCTCGGGACTGGGAGCGGCGGCCTCGCGGGAGGACTGACCGGGTCAGAAGCCCGGCGGCTCCGTGTAGACGCCCCACTCGTCGCGCAGCACCCCGCAGATCTCACCGAGGGTCGCCTCCGCCCGTACGGCCTCCAGCATCGGCGCGATCATGTTCGAGCCGTCGCGCGCGGCGGCCAGCATCGCGTCCAGCGCGCCGCGGACCTTCGCCTCCTCGCGGTCTTCCTTGCGCCCGGCGAGCTCGCGCACCTGCTCGCGTTCGACCTCGTGGCTGACGCGCAGGATCTCCAGGTCGCCGGTGACGGACCCGTGGTGGACGTTGACGCCGACGACCCGCTTCTCGCCCTTCTCCAGCGACTGCTGGTAGCGGAAGGCGGATTCGGCGGTCTCGCCGGTGAACCAGCCGTCCTCGATGCCGCGCAGGATTCCGGAGGTCATCGGTCCGATGGGGTGCTTGCCGTCCGGGTGCGCCCGGGTGCCGCGCTCCCTGATCTGCTCGAAGATCTTCTCGGCGTCGGCCTCGATGCGGTCGGTGAGCTGCTCGACGTACCACGAACCGCCCAGCGGGTCGGCGACGTTGGCGACCCCGGTCTCCTCCATGAGCACCTGCTGGGTGCGCAGCGCGATCTCGGCGGCCTGCTCGGAGGGCAGGGCGAGCGTCTCGTCCAGGGCGTTGGTGTGCAGGGAGTTGGTGCCGCCGAGGACCGCGGACAGCGCCTCCACGGCGGTGCGTACGACGTTGTTGTACGGCTGCTGGGCCGTGAGCGAGACACCGGCGGTCTGGGTGTGGAAGCGGAGCCACTGCGCCTTGTCGGTCTTCGCGCCGTACGTCTCCTTCATCCAGCGGGCCCAGATCCGGCGGGCGGCGCGGAACTTCGCGATCTCCTCGAAGAAGTCGAGGTGCGCGTCGAAGAAGAAGGAGAGCCCGGGGGCGAAGGCGTCGACGTCCAGGCCCCGGGAGAGGCCGAGCTCCACGTAGCCGAAGCCGTCGGCGAGGGTGTACGCGAGCTCCTGTGCGGCCGTGGCCCCGGCCTCGCGGATGTGGTAGCCGGAGACCGACAGCGGCTTGTAGTCGGGGATGTCGCGGGCGCAGTGCTCCATCAGGTCGCCGATGAGCCGCAGATGGGGCTCGGGCTGGAAGAGCCACTCCTTCTGCGCGATGTACTCCTTGAAGATGTCGGTCTGGAGCGTGCCGTTGAGCACGGCCGGGTCGACGCCCTGGCGCTCGGCGGCGACCAGGTACATGCAGAAGACGGGGACGGCGGGCCCGCTGATCGTCATGGAGGTGGTGACGTCGCCGAGCGGGATGTCCCGGAACAGGACCTCCATGTCGGCGGCGGAGTCGATGGCGACGCCGCAGTGGCCGACCTCGCCGAGTGCGCGCGGATCGTCGGAGTCGCGGCCCATCAGGGTGGGCATGTCGAAGGCGACACTGAGTCCGCCGCCGCCGTTGGCCAGGATCGTCTTGTACCGCTCGTTGGTCTGCTCGGCGTTGCCGAAGCCTGCGAACTGGCGGATCGTCCAGGTGCGGCCCCGGTAGCCGGTCGGGTGGAGTCCCCGGGTGAAGGGGTACTCGCCGGGCCAGCCGATCCGCTCGAATCCTTCGTACGTGTCGCCGGGGCGCGGCCCGTACACCGGCTCCACCGGGTCACCGGAGAGCGTGGTGAAGTCCGCGTCGCGCTTGCGGGCCTTGTCGTAACGGGCCTGCCAGCGGCGGCGGCCTTCCTCGATCGCATGAGCGTCCATGGAGACAAATTTACTAGGACGTCCTAGTAAATGTCGACGGCAAACCGCCCGGCGCTTGGCGCGGGGCGGTTCGGGCGGTGCGGATCAGGCCTTGACGGCCTGCGGGGAGCTGTCGGCGATCAGCGGCTCGACCTCCCGGACCACCTTGCGCTCGACGAAGAACGCGGCGGTCGGGATCGTCCCGGAGATCAGCACCCAGAGCAGCTTGCCGACCGGCCACTTCGCCTTGGAACCGAGGTCGAAGGCGAAGATCAGGTAGATGATGTAGAGGACACCGTGGACCTGCGAGACGACGAGTGTCACGCTCTCACCGGTGTCGAAGCCGTACTTGAAGATCATGGATACGCACAGGATCAACAGCATCACGGCGGTGACGTAGGCCATCACCCGGTAGCGGGTCAGCACACTGCGTTTCATGGCATCGAGCGTAACCGGGCGGCCGGGGCGATCTTGCGGCGCCCTGCCCCTCGCGACGGCGCCCCGTCCGGTGCGGCTACTTGTCCTCGAAGTCCTGGGCGGCCACCCGCAGCGGGCGCAGCATGGCGAAGATCTCGGCGCACTCCTCGTCGTCGTACGCCCCGAGCCCGAAGTCCATCGCCATCAGGTCCTGGCTGGCCGCCTCGACGACCTCACGGCCCTTGTCCGTGATGGAGGCGAGCGTTCCGCGGCCGTCGTTGGGGTTGGGGCGCTTGTCGACCAGCCCCGAGCGCACCAGCCGGTCGACGGTGTTCGTCACGGAGGTGGGGTGCACCATCAGGCGCTCGCCGATCTTGGACATCGGCAGCTCGCCGGCCTGGGAGAAGGTGAGCAGGACCAGCGCCTCGTAGCGGGCGAACGTCAGCCCGTACGGTTTCACCACCGCGTCCACCTCGGCGAGCAGGATCTGCTGCGCACGCATGATCGACGTGATCGCGCCCATCGAGGGCACCGGCCCCCAGCGCCGGTGCCAGAGTTCCTCGGCGCGGGCGATGGGATCGAAGGGGAGGCTGAGCGGCTTCGGCACGGCCACGACCTTACCCACTGGTCACATGGCGGTCAGCACCGTCTCGCACTTCGGTACCGGACGCGCGTTCTACGCACCTCGACGACCAGCAGGAGTGTGCAGACGGTACCGACCGCACCCGAGTACGCGACCACCTGGTGCACCGGGAAGAACTCCGCCGCCAGCCCCGCGAGGGCCATGCCGAGCCCCTGGACGTCATCAGCCCGGCGG
Source organism: Streptomyces sp. NPDC088746 (assembly GCF_044751065.1). Taxonomy (NCBI): domain Bacteria; kingdom Bacillati; phylum Actinomycetota; class Actinomycetes; order Kitasatosporales; family Streptomycetaceae; genus Streptomyces; species Streptomyces sp. NPDC088746. The sequence goes on along the minus strand of NZ_JBIVLA010000002.1, from coordinate 1,157,257 downwards.
TGAGGAGCGTCATCGCCCGGCCCCGCAGCTGCTCGGGGACCGCCTCGACGAACCACTGGTCGAGTCCGATGATGTACGCCGCCCCCGCCCCGGCCAGCACGAGAGCCGCCACGGTCAGGACGGCCCCCGGGCGGAACGCGTACAGCACGAGGGGCAGCAGCCCGAGCGCGGCGGTGGGCAGCACGATCCGGGAGCGGGCGCGGGGGCCGAGCGCGGTCGCCACGTACAGCTCGGCACCGATGTGGCCGACGGCCATCGCGCACATCAGCAGTCCGAGGACGGCGGGGCCGGCGCCGATCGCGTCCGCGTACGGAGCGGCGAGGGCCTCCGGGGCGACCACGAAGAAGGCCGGCACCCAGAAGAGCAGGAGCAGCCCCCGGATCCGGCGGTCGCCGAGGACGGCGCGGGCCCCGGCGAGCGACTCCTTGAGCAGCGCGCCACCGGCGTCCCCTCCCCCGCGGGCGGGCCGGTCCCGGGTGCCGAGGCGCAGCAGGGCCGCCGAGCAGAGGAACGTCACCACGGTGACGGTGATCGCCCCGCGCGGGGACAGCGCGGTGAGCAGCAGCCCGCCCGCACCGAAGCCGACGAGCACGGCGCTCTGCGAGACCAGACGCAGCAGTGAGCGGCCCAGGACGTAGAGGTCGCCCTCCCCGAGGATGTCGGTGAGGGCCGCCGTCCGTGTCCCGGTGAAGACGGGCGCGATCGCGGCCACCAGGCAGCGCAGCGCGAGGAGCCCCGCGACGGGTGTGGCGGGGAGCACCATCACGGCGACGCAGCCGGCGCAGACCAGGTCGCAGGTGACGAGGACGCGGCGGGCGGGGTACCGGTCGGCGACCCCGGCCAGGAGCGTGCCGCCGACGATGTACGGCAGGAAGCCGAGCGCGAAGGTGAGGGCGGACAGGAGGGGCGAGCCGGTGAGGTCGTAGACCAGCACGGTGAGCGCCAGTTCGCTGACGACCACGCCGAGGAGGGAGAGCAGATGCGCGGCGAAGACCGCCCGGAACTCCCGTACGGCGAAGACGGCGCGGTAGCCCTTGACCCGGGGTTCTGTCTCCGGGGCGGAGCCCGGGTCGGAGGAGGAGTTCCGCTCCGGAGACAGGGCCGGGGACAGCGCCTCGACGGCGGGCGTTTCGCGGGGTGTACCCGTCGGCGTGGTGTCGTTCGGCATGGACGCAGCGTGGCTCAGAGACCCGGCCCTTCCGTAGACTTTCGGCTCACGCCGAAACTTGAGTGGGCACCATGCCGTTCCAGCTGTACTTCGACGAGAGCGACCTGCTCCGCTGCCGCTTCGCCCTCTCCCCGCTCTGGGAGACGCAGGAGGCCGTACGCACGCTCCGCCGCCCCTCCCGGCACGGCTACCACCTGCCGTGGCTCCGGCAGGTCGAGGAGGGCGCCGCCGGGCTGGATCTCGCGCCGCTGTGGCTGCTGATGCCGGAGCACGGCCACAACCCGGACTTCATCTGTCCGCCGCCGCTCGGGCCGCTCGCCACCTTCGCCGAGGAGATCGCGGCCGTGCGCGCGACGGATCCGGCGACCGCCCGCGACGACATGGCGCTCGCACTCGCCGACATCCCGGGTGGCCTGCGCTCCCCCGCCGGGCAGCGGATGCTGGCCGACCCGGCTCGCGCGGTCCAGGAGCTGGCGGACCTGCTGGAGCGGGCGTGGGAGGTGATGATCGAGCCGCACTGGCCCCGGTTGCGCGCCCTGCTGGAGGCGGACGTCGCCTACCACTCGCGCCGCCTCGCCGAGGTCGGTTTCGAGCGGCTGCTCGGCGAGATCAGCCCACGGCTGCGCTGGACGGACTCGACCCTGACGGTGGCCGGCACCAGCGGGAACCACAGCCGGGTCCTGGGCGGGCAGGGGCTCGTCCTGATGCCCAGTGTCTTCGTCTGGCCGGACGTCGTCGGGGGTTACGAGCCGCCCTGGCAGCCCGCGGTGATCTATCCGGCACGCGGCATCGGCGGACTGTGGACGGAGTCAGCCGACCGGACGCCGGACGCGCTCGCCCGGCTGCTGGGAAGGGCCCGAGCCGACGTGCTGTGCGCCCTCGGTGAACCGGCCGGGACGAGCGCGCTGGCGCACCGGCTCTCGCTCGCCCCGTCCTCCGTGTCCGCGCATCTGTCGGCGCTGCGCGCGGCGGGTCTGCTCACCTCGCGGCGCTACGGCCACCAGGTGCTGTACGAGCGCACGCCGCTGGGCATCGCGCTGGCGGCGCAGGAGCCGTGAGCGCGTCGTCCGGGCATGCCGGCGGGTCAGCTTCCCGCGGCCGGGGTCCCCGCGGCGGTGGCGAGCGCGGGCTCCGTCTCCTGGCCCGGACCGGGGACGCGGGACCGGTGCCGTGCGCCGCCTCCGTACCCGCGCTCCCGCAGCAGCGTGAAGACCCGGGCCGCGAGCGGCGCGAGGGCGATCAGCAGCGCGAGCACCGCCCAGCCACGGGCCGCCGTGTGGACGGTCGCCGCCAGGCAGCTCAGCACGCCGAGCAGCCCGGCGGCGGTGGCCACGGGATGGTGGACGAGGAGCAGCGTGTAGCCGACGAGCCGGCCGGGCGGCACCCGGAACAGCGCCTTCCCGTACTGCCGCAGCAGTTCCGCCCGGGACCGGTGCGGCCACCGGCCGTGGCGGTCCGCCGGGGAGACGTGCCCCTCGCGGGAGGCCGGCACGTCCGGGGTGTGGACGGAGCGCCAGTACTGCCCGGTCCCGGGGTTCCGGCGCCGGTGGATCTCGAAACCCGTCGTCGTGTCCTCGGTTCCGGAGCCGTGGAAGCCGCCGGCCTGGCACAGTGCGGCGATGCGTACGACGCTTCCGGGGCCGGCGAGCACGGGCGCGCCGTAACGGTTGCCCGCGCGCTGCACCAGGGCGTGGAAGTCGTGGTCCCCGGCGAGCCACGGGCCGACGACGAACGCGGTGTCCGGGTCACGGAAGTAGCCCGTCGTCCGTTCGAGGAAGCCGGGCAGCGGGACGTGACCGGTGTCCACGGAGGCGAGGAGGTCGTACGCGTCACCGTGCTTGGCGATCCAGGCGTTGCGGTTGCCGTGCTCCGTGCCGGCCTGGTGCGGGCCCTCCGCCTGGTTCCACTCGGGCACCCCGAGGCGGGTGAAGTGGTGCACGCCCAGCTCGGCGCAGAGCATCCTGGCCTCCGGGTCGTCGCCCTCGTCGAGCAGCCAGACGTCCAGCGGCCCGGGATGCCGCATCCGTGCGGCGCCCTCCAGGCCGGCCCGCACCGCGGAGAGGGGCTCCCTGCCCGGTACGTACGTGGTGAGGAAGGCGACCCGGGTGCCGGGCTCGGGCGTCACCGGGACCGGGTCCCGCGCGACCGTCACGGCGTGCACGGTCAGGGCGAGGCCGACCGGTGCGAACACGGCGACCAGGCCGAGGGACGCGACGGTCACGGAGTCGGCGAGGCCGAGCCACGCCTGGCCGTTCCCGCGCCCGGCCCGGTGCGCGGGCAGGACCAGGAAGAGCAGCACGAGCCCCGCGGACACGGGGGCGAGCGTCAGCGGGAGGACCGCTCGTATTCGGTGCCACCCGGTGCGCAGGAGGCCGCGGTACCGCACCCGGTACCCGGTCGCGGGCCGCTCCGCGAGCGGCCCGGCGGGCAGGCCGCGGCTGCCGCCCCGGTCGTGGTCACGTCTTTCCGACGGCATCGCGCCTCCAACGGTCGGATATGCCGGTGTCCCCACAGAAGGGGAGAACCCGCGGGGTGTCGACCCGGCAGGTCCGAGTGAGCGGATTTCTTCGCCCGAACGGAACGAGCCCCCGGCGCCGGAAGGCGTCGGGGGCTCGTCGTGCGCGTGGGGCCGGTGCGCGGACGGGGCGTCAGCCCGCCAGGTGCCGCTCCACCGTCTCGACCTTGGAGGTCAGTCCGTCGGTGACGCCCGGCCGGATGTCGGCCTTCAGCACGAGCGAGACGCGGCCCGCGCGGGCCTCGACGGCGGCCACGGCGCGCTGCACGACGTCCATGACCTCGTCCCACTCGCCCTCGATGGAGGTGAACATCGCGTCCGTGCGGTTGGGCAGGCCGGACTCACGGACGACACGGACGGCGTCGGCGACGTACTCACCGACGTCCTCGCCGACGCCCAGGGGGCTGACGGAGAAGGCGACGATCACGCGCTGACCGTCCCCTCGGCGCGGGCGCGGGCGGCGATGACGCCGTCGGCCTCGTACTTCTTGAGCAGCTTCTCGCCGTAGAGCCCGCCGAAGGGCAGCACGGCGAGGAGGAAGAACAGGGCGACACGCTTGAACGGCCACTTGGCCTTGGCCCACACGTCCAGCAGGAACACCAGGTAGATCGTGAAGAGGATGCCGTGCAGCATGCCGAGCGGCATCATCAGGAAGTCGATGTCCGAGACCCGGCTGAGCACCGAGCCGAAGAGGATCAGCGCCGGGAAGGACAGCGCCTCGGGAAGCGAGATGAGGCGCAGCCGGTGCAGGGCGGAAGCGGTCTTGATGTCCACGAGGGCACCTTCGGTGGGTGGGAGGGGCGTGTCGGCTTGTGAAAGCAGGCACAAGCACATCCATTGTGGCATCGCTCCCGACCCCCCGAGGCAGGGGGTCCGGGTCCGGGCCCCGCGGCGCGTATCCGCGCATATCAGGGTCAGGTCGGGGTCGGGATCGGCCGCCGGGCCCTGTCCGGCCGGGCTCCCCTGCGGCTAACGTCGCACTGTGGCGATGTTCCGACTCCAAGGCAGCAAGACGCTCGCCGTCGACCTGACAGGCGATGCCGTCAAGGCGAAGAACGGCTCGATGGTCGCGTACGACGGCCAGATGGCGTTCAAGAAGATGTCGGGCGGCGGTGAGGGCCTCCGCGGCATGGTGACCCGCCGGCTGACCGGCGAGCAGATGGTCATGATGGAGGTGAGGGGGCAGGGCACCTGCTATTTCGCCGACCGGGCGAGCGAGATCAACCTCGTCTCGCTGCACGGCGAGACGCTGTACGTCGAGGCGAGCAATCTGCTGGCCACCGACGCCGGGCTGCGCACCGGCACCACCTTCACGGGGCTCCGGGGCGGGGCGAGCGGCAACGGCCTGTTCACCACGACCGTCGAGGGCACCGGTCAGGCGGCCATCATGTCGGACGGTTCGGCCGTGGTGCTGCGGGTGACGCCCCAGTACCCGCTGAACGTCGACCCCGGCGCCTACATCGCCCACCAGGGCAGGCTCCAGCAGCACTTCCAGTCCGGGGTCAACTTCCGGACACTCATGGGCGAGGGCTCCGGCGAGTCCTTCCAGATCCGTTTCGAGGGCGAGGGCCTGGTGTACGTGCAGCCCAGCGAGCGGAACACCGTCGGGGGCGATGTCTGATGCCGTTCCGTGAGATCAACTCGAAGATGGTCGAGGCCGTGGTGGGCCCCGGCCGGACGCTGTACAGCCAGCGCGGCGCGATGCTCGCGTACCGGGGCGACGTCTCGTTCACCCCGAACATCCAGGGCGGTCAGGGCGGCCTGGGGTCGATGATCGGCCGGCGGGTGGCGAACGAGGCGACCCCGCTGATGACCGTCGAGGGCAACGGCACGGTGATGTTCGGCCACGGCGGCCACCACATCCAGGTGATCGACCTCGCGGGCGACACCCTGTACGTGGAGGCGGACCGGCTGCTCGCCTTCGACGGGACGCTCCAGCAGGGCACCATGTTCATGGGCTCGCAGGGCGGTGTGATGGGCATGGTGCGCGGCCAGGTGACCGGGCAGGGCCTGTTCACGACGACGCTCAAGGGGCACGGCGCGGTCGCCGTCATGGCGCACGGCGGCGTGATCGAGCTGCCGATCACGCCGGGGAGGCCGGTCCATGTGGACCCGCAGGCCTACGTCGCCCACCACGGGGACGTGACCAACAAGCTGTCCACCGCGCTCGGCTGGCGCGACATGGTGGGACGCGGTTCCGGTGAGGCGTTCCAGCTGGAGCTCAGCGGCAACGGAGCGGTGTACGTCCAGGCCTCGGAGGAGAAGCTTTGAGCACGCCGGTGATTCACGACCCGATGACGCTGCCGTCGGACGACAACGTCAACGCGTACACCTTCTGCGTGGAGCTCAAGGGGAGCCAGTGGTTCCTGCAGAAGGGCAAGATGATCGCCTACTACGGGCAGATCGAGTTCAACGGCATCGGGCACGGCCGCTTCGAGCGGCTGATCCGCACGAGCTTCCACTCCCCGCTGCACGCGAGCGACTGGGTGGTGGCCGAGGGCAGCGGCAAGATGCTGCTCGCCCACCGGGCCTTCGACGTGAACTCCTTCGACCTGGAGGACGGCAACCTGACGATCCGGTCCGGCAACCTGCTGGCCTACCAGCCGACGCTGGCGCTGAAGCAGTCGATCGTGCCGGGCTTTCTGACCCTGATCGGGACGGGGAAGTTCGTCGCCGCGTCCAACGGCCCGGTGGTCTTCATGGAGCCGCCGCTGCGGGTGGATCCGCAGGCGCTGGTGGGGTGGGCGGACTGCCCCTCCCCGTGCCACCACTACGATCACCACTACATGACGGGCGTCATGGGCGGACTGCGCTCGCTGACCGGGATCGGCGGAACCTCGGGCGAGGAGCACCAGTTCGAGTTCGTCGGGGCGGGCACGGTGCTGCTCCAGTCGTCCGAGGCCCTGATGCCGGAGCAGGCGACCGGCGTCGTCCCGCACGAGCCGGGTGTGCCGGGCGGCGGTGGTCAACACGGCTCCACCCCTCGCATGCCCGGTCAGCTGGGGGACCTCCAGCGTCGCTTCGGGCTGTGAACGGTAGTCTGCGGAGTGTGACGCCCGGCAGTGCGTGCGAGGAGTCACACTCCCAGACTTCGTCCGGCTTTCAACATCTTAGGTAGAATCCATACATGGAGACCGAGACGGCCACCCGCTGGCTGACCGATGCGGAGCAGTGCGCCTGGCGCACCCACCTGGACGTCAGCAGGCTGCTGACGCATCAGCTGGAGAAGGACCTCCAGCCGTTCGGCCTGACCATGAACGACTACGAGATCCTGGTCAACCTCTCGGAGTCGGAGGACCAGCGTCTGCGGATGAGCGATCTCGCCGCCGCCACCCTGCAGTCCAAGAGCAGGCTCTCGCACCAGATCACCCGCATGGAGAACGCCGGCCTGGTCCGGCGCGAACACTGCGAGTCGGACCGGCGCGGACTGTTCGCGGTCCTCACCGACCTGGGCGGAGAGACGATGCGGAAGGTCGCTCCGCACCATGTCGAGTCGGTGCGGAGGCACTTCATGGACCTGCTCTCCCCCGAGGAGCTCTCCGCGCTGCACGCGGCGCTGACCCCGATCGCGGAGCACCTGCGCGGCCGGCGCGGCAAGCCGTAGCGCGGCCGGCCCTCAGCCGTCGTCGGCCGCTCCCGCCCCGGTCCGCCCCGGCAGCCGCAGGGTGAACCGCGCGCCGCCGCCCGCCCCTTCGCCCACCGTGAGTGTGCCTCCGTGCCGGGAGGCCACATCACGGGCGATGGCCAGGCCGAGCCCGGCCCCGCCGTCGTCGCGGCTGCGGGCGTCGTCCAGGCGTACGAAACGCTCGAAGATCCGGTCCCGTTCGGCCTCGGGCACGCCCGCTCCGTCGTCCGTGACCTCGACGAGCACGTCGCCCCGGTCCGCCCGCACCGAGACGGCGACCGAACGCTCCGCGTGGCGCTCGGCGTTGTCCAGCAGATTGCCGACGACCCGGGCCAACTGGCCGCGTGACCCGCCGACTTCGAGCGCCTCGGCGTCGGCCACGGAAACCTCCGGCGCGATCCGGTCCGCCGCACGCCGGTAGACCTCCTCGCGGACCAGCGCGCCCAGGTCGACCGCCGTGCGCCCCGGGCGCTCCCCCGCGTCCAGCCGGGCGAGCAGCAGCAGGTCGGCGGCCAGCACCTGTAGCCGTACGGTGTCGGCGACGGCGCCGGGCACGTCCAGCAGCTCCGGGTGGGCCTCGCCCACCTCCAGCTGGGTGCGGAGCGAGGCGATCGGGCTGCGCAGCTCGTGCGAGGCGTCGGCGACGAAGCGCCGCTGCCGGTCGACCGAGGCCTCCAGCACGGTGAGGGTCTCGTTGGTCGTACGGGCCAGCCGCGCGATCTCGTCCCGGGAGTCCGGCTCGGGCACGCGGCGCCCGAGGTCCTCGGACGCGGTGATCGCGGCCAGCTCCCGCCTGATGCCCTCCACCGGGCGCAGTGCCCGCCGGGTGACCAGCCAGGTCACCCCGGCGACGACGAGCAGCATGACCGGAAGTCCGGTCAGCATGGAGTTGCGTACGGTGTCCACGGCCTCCTGCTCGGCCGCGAGCGGGGCGCCCGCGTGGACGGTCAGGGTGACGTCCTCCTCCGTGGTCACCTCGACGGTGGCGAAGCGGTAGTCCGCCGCCTCCCCGTCGACCGTGGCGGTGCCGTTCGTGAAGTCCGGCGGGTCGGAGGAGACCTCGCTGCGGGGCGGGTCGGTCCCGTCGTCGTCATCGTCGTCGTCGTCGCCCGGGTCGGTGGCCGGCGCCGGGGAGACCGGTACGACCTGTGCCGTGCCCGTCCCCGAGATCGCCTCCAGATCCTTGGAGACGGCCACCACGCGCCCCTCCTCGTCGGTCACCTGGACGGGATGGCTGTCCTCGTCGCCCGCCTCCAGGTCCGCGTACGCCCTGCCCGCGGCCAGCTCCCCCGCCACCTCGCGGGCGGTCACCTCGGCCTCAAGGCCCGCCCGGTCCGTCAGGTTGCCGCGCAGCACCAGCAGCACGGCCAGCCCCGCGGCGGTCAGCGCGACGGCGACGACGAGGGTGGCGCCCAGGGCGGCCCTGGCCCGTACGGACCTCACAGCGCCTCCAGCCGGTAGCCCGCGCCCCGTACGGTGCGGATCGACGCGGCGCCGAGCTTGCGGCGGAGGGTGCTGATGTAGACCTCGACGATGTTCGGGTCGCCGTCGTAGGCGAAGTCCCAGACGTGCTCCAGGATGTCCGCCTTGCTCACCACCTCGCCCGCCCGCAGCACGAGCTGTTCCAGGACGGCGAACTCCTTGGCGGTGAGGGTGACTTCCTCCTCGCCCCGGTGGACGCGACGGGCGGCGGTGTCCATCCGCAGGGTGCCGGCGGTCAGCACCGGCGAGGCGGAGCCGCCGCGGCGGCGCAGCAGCGCGCGGACCCGGGCGACGAGCACGACGTACGAGAACGGCTTGGTCAGATAGTCGTCGGCGCCGGTGTCGAGGCCTTCCGCCTCGTCGTACTCCCCGTCCTTCGCGGTCAGCATCAGGATCGGCGTCTCGTGCCCCGCGGCGCGCAGGGCCGCGCAGATCCGGTAGCCGTTCATCCCGGGCAGCATGATGTCGAGGACCACGAGGTCGTGGACGCCCTGGCCCGCCAGGTGCAGGCCCTCCAGGCCGTCGTGCACGACGTCGACGGCGAAGCCCTCGGCGGTGAGTCCCCTCGCGAGGGACGTCGCGAGACGCTTCTCGTCCTCCACGATCAACAGGCGCATGGGGACAGCTTCGCAAACCGAACCTGAAGACGCCTTCAGGTGGCTTCAGGCTGCGTTCAGCATCGCCGGGCCAGTGTGGTTCCCGTCGCTCAGCACAGCACATCCCATCGGGGAGGAACCCACCATGAAGCGCAACATCGCCATCGCCACCCTCACCGCGGCCGTACTGGTCGGCGGCGGGCTCGTCACGACCGTTGCCTTCGCGGACTCCGACAGCGGTGGCAAGGACGACCGGGCGGCCACGGCGGACCGGGCGTCAGGCGTCAGCGGGGAGCAGAAGGCCGGACGCACCACCGTCGGCGAGGCCGCCGGCGCCGCGCTGAAGGCCGTCCCCGGCTCGGTCACCGGGGCCGAGCTGGACGATGACGACGACAGCGACCGTACGGTCTGGGAGCTCGACGTGTACGGCTCCGACAAGGTCTGGTACGACGTGAGCGTGGACGCGGCGAACGGCAAGGTGCTGTCGGACCGCGAGGACGAGGACAACGACGACCGCGACCGGCACGCGCCCCGCTCGGCGGCCGTGTCCCTGGACGCCGCGGTGAAGGCGGCGCTCGGCGCGCAGCCCGGCACGGTGACGTCGGTGGACCTGGACGACGACGATGACGACGGCAAGCGCGGTGCGCTGCGCTGGGACGTCGAGGTCGCGGGCAAGGACGGCAAGCAGCACGAGCTGCACGTCGACGCCAAGAGCGGCAAGGTCACCGTGGACCAGGACGACGACAACGACAACGACGGTGACGACGACGGCGACGACGACTGATCCGTCCCTCGGCTCACGGCCCCCACGGTCCTGTCCGGCTCCGCCTCACGGCGCGAAGCCGGACAGGACCGTGCCGTCGTCCGGCGAGGAGAGGAACAGGGCCTCGTCCACGGCGATCAGGGCGGGCGTGGTCCCGGGCAGCGAGAAGGTCTTGCCCGGGCCGGGAGGGTTCTCACCGTCGGCGTCCAGTGCGTAGGAGTCCACCGTGACGTCCGCGTGGACGAATGCGCTGGAGCCCACGATCGAGACGTCCCCGGCCGCTTCGTCGAGCAGTGTGTCGACGTAGTGCCACCGTTCCTCACCGTCGCTCAGCCGGAAGGCCCGCACCTGGCCGGGCGTCGAGACCACCACCGTGCCGTCCTTCGCCACGGCCGGCTTCATCGCGCCCTCCACGCCCTCGGCCAGGACGCGACGGCGGGCGGGGTCGGACAGATCCGTCACCGTGAGGCTGTCCCCGGCGACACAGATCAGCTCGCCGTCCTTGAGCACGGGATGACCGCACCCGGCCTTCCCCTCTCCGCCACCCGGCAGACGCTCACCCGTCCCGGCGTCGAAGACCCGGACGTCGCTGCCCACGGCCACCACCCGGCCGTCACCGGCGAGGAGCGTGAACTCGAACTCGTCGTAGTCCACGTCCCACTTCTGGGGTTTCTTCCCGCCCGTGATCTGCTGGGCGACCAGGGTTCCGGCCGATCCGCCCTCTGCCCGGGCGACGTAGTAGATGACCCCGTTCGCGTACACGGCGCCCGTCCCCAGCCGGCCGTCCGGCAGGGGCCGCCGCCACACCCGCTTGCCGTCGGTGAGGCGCAGCCCGACCAGCTCGTCCCGTACGAAGGCGTAGACCGTGTCGTCCTCCACCGCGGCGATGGACCGGCCGTCCGTACCGGCCCCGGCCCCTTGTTGCTCCGGGAGATTCCAGCGCTCACGGCCGGTCGCGGCGTCCAGGGCGGTGACGCCGTGCTCACCGGAGCAGACGAGGGTTCCGGCCGACAGCACGCAGCCGTACTCTCCCGTGCCCTCCTCGGACTTCCAGGGCTTCCAGCCGGCCGGCCGTGCGGCGAGCGTCCCGTCGCGGGACCCGAAGTCGTCGGTACGGCCGGCGTCCGCCCCGGGCACGACCGTGGGGCCGGAGGAGGACGCCGGCGCGGACGCGGTGGCCGACGCGCCGGGCCGCCCTGCGGCCGGACCGCCGCCGTCGTCGCCGTCGCCGTCGAGCAGGCCGGGCAGGTACGCGGCCCCCAGAACGGCGCAGACCACGGCGATCGCGGCCGTCGCCACCAGCGGCCCCCGCCGCCGGGTGGGCGCGGGTGGCGCGGGTGGCTCCTGCGGCGGTGCGGACGGCCTCGGCGGGGCCGCCCGCACCGACGCCGCACAGCGCAGGGCCTGTTCCGTGTGGGCGGCGAACTGCCCCCGGAGCGCGTCGTGCCACGGGAAGAGGCCGGGAACACCGCCCGGCAGAAGCAGCTCGGCGAGCTCGTGCGGGGTGGGCCGGTCCTCGGGACGGATGGCGAGACAGCGTTCGACCACCGCACGCAATGCGGCCGGTACGCGGTCGAGTTCCGGCTCACCGTGTGCGATCCGGAAGATGACAGCGGCCATGTCCGGGTCGTCGAACGGGCCGCGTCCGCACGCGGCGAAGGCCAGCACCGCTCCGAGGCAGAACACGTCCGAGGCCGGTACCAGCGCACGGGAGCCGTTGACGTGTTCGGGCGAGATGTAGCCGGGGCTGCCGACTACCACCCCGGTCCGGGTCAGCTGGGTGGCCTCGAAGGCCTGGGCGATCCCGAAGTCGATCACCTTGGGCCCGTCGGCACCCAGCAGGACGTTCCCCGGCTTGAGGTCCCGGTGCAGTACGCGCACGGCGTGCATGTCGGCGAGTGCCAGGGAGAGGCGCGAACCGACGGCCCGGACCACGGCCTCGGGCAGCGGGCCGGTGCGGGTGACCGCCTCGGCGAGCGAGGGGCCCGGGACGTACTCCGTGGCGAGCCAGGGTGTCGCACCGGTGGCGTCCCCCGCGACGAGGGCCGCGGAGTGGGGACTGCGCACGGCACCGGCCGCCGCGATCTCGCGGCGGAAGCGGATCCGGAATCCGTCGTCGAGATCGAGTCCGGGCAGCACGGTCTTGAGCGCGACGAGCCCCGCGAGCGGTGCGCCGGGAGCCGGCGTGGCGCTGTCCTCGCGCGCGAGGTACACCTCGCCCATGCCGCCCGCGCCGAGCAGCCCGAGAAGCCGGTAGGGACCGACGCGGGTGCGGCTCCCGGGAAGCAGGGGCCCGATCATGAGGCGTCCGGGCCGGGTATCGCGACGGAGACGGCGATGCCGTGGCGGTAGACGATGTGCACGACCCTGCCTGCCGGGAAGATCTCGGGGGGCGTGTTCTCCTTGCCCAGCGCGATGCCGAAGTCGGGGTCGTACGGGTCTTCGATCTCGGGGACCGGCACGTCCTCGATGGGGGTCCGCCTCAGGGGCCCCGGGACGCCCCCGTCGCCGAGCGCGACGCTGTGGAGCGCGTCGGTGTCCGCCCAGACGAGCGTGCCGTCGACGAGCGCCGGGGCGGAGACCGGGTTCTCCTCGCGGGCCTCCGCGTCCTTGCCCAGGCCGTAGCGGCCCAGGACCTTGCCGTCGGCCCGCCCGACCAGCACGATCTCCGGTTCCTCGGTGTCCGCCGCCGCGTCCTCGCCCGCCGGCGCCGACGCGCCCGTCCGGTAGACCGTCACCTGGTCGGTCTCCGCCACCACGGCCGCATGGGCGCCCACTCCGGCGGGCGGCTCTTCCTGGCCGGTGCCGTCCTGGGTCTCCGGGCAGTGGACGACGAAGTCGGGCGGTGTCTCCTCGGGGCAGCCCGTGTCCCGCCGTGCGCCGTCCTTCGTGCCGAACGCCTGCAGACCCTTCTCGTTGCTGACGTACAGCACCCCGTCCTGGGCGCCCAGCGGCCAGAAGTCGCCGCGCTCGGCCTGGGCCAGGTCCTGCCCGACCAGCGGCTTCCGCCACTTCTCCGTCCCGTCCCGCACGTCGAAGGCGGCGAGCTCGGATCCGTCGGGCAGGTCGCCGATGTCCGCGAAGACCATCCCGTCGGCCACCCGCGGTGAGCTCCACGCCATGTGGGCTCCGCCGGCCCGCGCCTCCCAGCGGGACGTGCCGGTCTTCGCGTCGACCGCGAGCAGGCGGTTACCGGTGGCGAAGTACGCCGAGCCCGCGTCCACCACCGGGCGGGTGGAGCCTCCCGGCATGAAGAACTGCCCGGTGGGGCTGATCCGGGCGTCCCCCGCGCCCTGTTCCTCGACGGCCGCGTATGTCCAGAGGCTCTTGCCGTCGGATGCGGAGAGCGCCTCGTACGATCCGTCCGCCATACGGCAGACCACCGCGTCCTGGCCGGCCGCGCAGCCGAGCGGGGTGCCGGAGAAGGTCGCGTGCCACGCCTTCCAGCCGACGGGGCCGGAGGGTGTGGGGCTGCTGCCGCCCTCGGCGTCCCCGCCACCGCCACCGCCACCGCCACCGTCCCGCAGGGCGAGCAGGCCTCCCGTGGCCACCCCCGCCAGGAGGACCGCGGCGAGGACCCCGCCGAGAAGCCGGCGACGGCGGGCGGGGCGGGCCGGGGCCGTGCCGGACGGCAGGCCGGGCCCCTGGGTGGGCAGCTGGTCCACCGGCGTCGTACCGGGTTCCCGTTCCGGCGGCGGGGCCGCGGGCGTCCGGCTGCCTACGGCCTCCGTCGGGGTGTATCCCGGCAGCGGCGGCCCGCCCGGCGCCCGGACGGAGGCCAGTTCGCGCTCGTACTCGGCGATGTGGGCCGCCACCGGGCCGGGCCATCCCACCGAACCTTCCGGGGCCAGCCGGGCGGCGAGTTCCGCGGGGGCGGGCCGGGCGGAGGGGTCGGCCACCAGGCAGTCCCGGAGCACCGCGCGCAGGGCGCCGGGCACTGGGTCGAGGTCCGCCTCGACGTACTTCACCCGGTACAGAACCGCGGCCACCGGGCCGTCGCCGAACGGGTCGCGGCCCGTCGCCGCGAAGCAGAGGACGGACGCGAGGCAGAAGACGTCGGAGGCGGGTACTACGCGTCCGCTGCCCGCCACGTGCTCCGGGGACATGAAGGCGGGGCTGCCGATCATGCGGCTGGTCGTCGTGAGCGGGGTGGCGCCCGCGCCGCGCGCGATCCCGAAGTCGATCAGGCGCGGCCCGTCGGCGGCGAGCAGGACGTTGCCGGGCTTCACGTCACGGTGCACGACGCCGGCCCCGTGGACGGTGTCCAGGGCCCGGGCGAGCTCCGCCCCGAGCATCCGGACCACTTCCTCGTCCAGCGCGCCCGACCGGCGGACCGCGGCCGACAGGGTCGGGCCCGCGACATAGCCCGTGGCCAGCCAGGGCACGTCCGCGTCGGCGTCACCGTCCAGCACGGGGGCCAGGGCCGGCCCGGTCACCGACCTGGCGACCTCGATCTCGCGGCGGAAGCGCTGCCTGAATCCGGGGTCCTGGGCCACGTCGCGGCGGACCGTCTTGACGGCGACCGGAGCGATGTCGTCGCCGGAGCCCTCGCGCAGCCCGAGGAACACCTCACCCATGCCGCCCGCGCCGAGCCTCGCCAGCACGGCGTACGGCCCTATGCGTATCGGTGAGTCCTCGCGCAGCGGCCCCAGCATGCGTCCCCCCGGTGCATGACAGGAACGCGCACCTCACGCGCCCCGTGCACGACATCTTTCCACGCCCTGTCAGGTGGGCGCTGCCGTTCGGACCGGGGCCGGCTCCCGGGCGGCCCGCACGCCGCCCGGGGGCCGTCAGTTCCCGCCGGTGAGTCCCGCGACCAGCTCGTCGGCCGCCGCGTACGGGTCGAGGCCTCCGGCCACGATCCGTTCCGCGAGGGCGTCCAGCCGGCGGTCACCGTGCAGATCGGCGATCCGCTCGCGGAGCGCGGTGACCGCGATCGTCTCGACCTCACGGGCCGCACGCGCGGTGCGCCGCTCGGCCAGGACGCCGTGCTCCTCCATCCACGCCCGGTGCTTCTCGAGCGCCTCGACCACCTCGTCGAGCCCCTCGCCCCGGGCGGCGACCGTCTTCACGATCGGCGGCCGCCAGTCGCCGGGCCCCCGGGACTCGCCCAGGCCCAGCATGTGGTTGAGCTCGCGGGCGGTGGCGTCCGCGCCGTCCCGGTCGGCCTTGTTGACCACGTACACGTCGCCGATCTCCAGGATCCCGGCCTTCGCCGCCTGGATGCCGTCGCCCATGCCCGGGGCGAGGAGGACGACGGAGGTGTCGGCCTGGGAGGCGATCTCCACCTCCGACTGGCCCACCCCCACCGTCTCCACGAGGATCACGTCGCAGCCCGCCGCGTCCAGCACCCGGATCGCCTGGGGCGCCGACCAGGCGAGGCCGCCCAGGTGCCCCCGGGTGGCCATCGAGCGGATGTAGACGCCGGGGTCGGAGGCGTGCTCCGACATCCGGACCCGGTCGCCGAGGAGCGCGCCCCCGGAGAACGGCGAGGACGGATCGACGGCCAGGACGCCGACCCGCTTTCCGGCCTTCCGGTAGGCGGAGACCAGCGCCGAGGTCGAGGTGGACTTGCCGACACCCGGCGATCCGGTCAGGCCGACGACGTAGGCGTGGCCGGCCAGCGGTGCCAGGGCGGCCATCACCTCACGCAGCTGCGGCGAGGCACCCTCCACCAGGGAGATGAGCCGGGCCACCGCACGCGGCCTGCCCTCACGTGCCTGCTCGACCAGGGTGGGGACGTCCACCTTCACACTCGGCCTCCTCGCTCGCTCGTACGGACTACTTGCCCGGCACGCGGATGATCAACGCGTCGCCCTGACCGCCGCCGCCGCACAGCGCCGCCGCCCCGGTGCCGCCGCCGCGCCGCTTCAGCTCCAGCGCCAGGTGCAGCACCACGCGGGCGCCGGACATCCCGATGGGGTGGCCGAGCGCGATCGCGCCGCCGTTGACGTTCACCTTGTCGGAGGTGACGCCGAGGTCCTTCATCGACTGGACCGCGACCGCCGCGAAGGCCTCGTTGATCTCGATGAGGTCGAGGTCCTCCACTCCGATGCCCTCCTTCTTCAGGGCGTGACGGATGGCGTTGGACGGCTGGGACTGGAGCGAGTTGTCCGGGCCCGCCACGTTGCCGTGGGCCCCGATCTCGGCGATCCAGTCCAGGCCCAGGGCCTCGGCCTTGGCCTTGCTCATGACGACGACGGCGGCGGCGCCGTCGGAGATCTGCGAGGAGGTGCCCGCCGTGATCGCGCCGTCCTTGGTGAAGGCCGGGCGCAGCTTCCCCAGGGACTCCGCGGTCGTCTCGGGGCGGATGCCCTCGTCCTTGGCGAAGAGGACCGGGTCGCCCTTGCGCTGCGGGATCTCGACGGGGGTGATCTCGGCCTCGAAGATGCCGTTCTTCTGCGCGGCGGCGGCGCGCTGGTGGGACAGGGCCCCGATCTCGTCCTGGTCCGCGCGGGCAAGGCCCAGGCGGGTGTTGTGCTTCTCGGTGGACTCGCCCATCGGGATGTTCTCGTAGGCGTCGGTCAGGCCGTCGTACGCCATCGAGTCGAGCATCTCGACCGCGCCGTACTTGTATCCCTCACGGGACTTCGGCAGCAGGTGCGGGGCGTTGGTCATGGACTCCTGGCCGCCGGCCACCACGACGTCGAACTCGCCGGCGCGGATCAGCTGGTCCGCGAGGGCGATCGCGTCGAGCCCCGAGAGGCACACCTTGTTGACGGTGAGCGCGGGGACGTTCAGCGGGATGCCGGCCTTGACGGCCGCCTGGCGTGCCGGGATCTGCCCTGCCCCGGCCTGGAGCACCTGGCCCATGATCACGTACTCGACCTGGTCCCCGCCGATGCCGGCCCGGTCCAGCGCCGCCTTGATGGCGAAGCCTCCGAGGTCGGCCCCGGAGAAGCTCTTCAGCGAGCCGAGGAGACGGCCCATGGGCGTCCGAGCGCCCGCGACGATCACTGAGGTGGTTCCGGTCGTTCCTGACATGAGGCACAGCCCCTTGGGATCGGTTGTGAACGAGGGTTTACCTGAATGTACTGAGCGGTACGGCGCCCGTCATCCGGCAGTGGGTGTGATCGCGCGCACGTTGCGTAACCATCCCCGGGGCGCTGCACTGGTTCCATGCTGACGCGAATCGACCACATCGGAATCGCCTGTTTCGACCTCGACAAGACAGTCGAGTTCTACCGCGCGACCTACGGCTTCGAGGTGTACCACTCCGAGATCAACGAGGAGCAGGGTGTACGGGAGGCCATGCTGAAGATCAACGACACCTCGGACGGCGGCGCTTCGTACCTCCAGCTCCTGGAGCCGACCCGCCAGGACTCCGCCGTCGGCAAGTGGCTGGAAAAGAACGGTGAGGGCGTGCACCACATCGCGTTCGGGACCGCCGACGTCGACGCGGACGCCGCGGACATCCGCGGGAAGGGCGTGCGGGTGCTGTACGACGAGCCCAGGACCGGGTCGATGGGCTCCCGGATCACCTTCCTGCACCCCAAGGACTGCCACGGCGTGCTGACCGAACTGGTCACCTCCGCGACCGAGCACTGACCTGACCCATACCCGGCCCGGTAGAGTGGGCTGTTCCGGGCCGGGGCCGGATCGGGGCCGTGCCGCGTCCTCGCCGTTGATCTGTCACCATTCCCCGGGGGACCGCTCGCCGGCGAGCGGTACTCGCATGGAGAATTGCGACCAGGGTTGGGGTCTCCCCTGCTCGAACAGAGTTGAGAGCTCGGGGAAGGATGGGACCGCGCAGTGCGGGGCTACGAAAGCCAGCAGAGCCACCGAGCTGACGACGACCATCTCTCGCGGTTCGAAGCCGAGATGGACCGGCTGAAGACCGACCGGGAGAAGGCCGTCCAGCACGCCGAGGACCTCGGCTACCAGGTCGAGGTCTTGCGCGCCAAGCTGCACGAGGCACGGCGCAATCTCGCGACCCGTCCCGCACACGACAGCGCGGACATCGGCTACCAGGCCGAGCAGATGCTGCGTAACGCCCAGATCCAGGCCGACCAGCTGCGGACCGACGCCGAGCGCGAGCTGCGCGAGGCCAGGGCGCAGACGCAGCGGATCCTTCAGGAGCACGCGGAGCACCAGGCCCGGCTGCAGGCCGAGTTGCACGCCGAGGCCGTGCAGCGGCGCCAGCGGCTCGACCAGGAGCTGGCGGAGCGCCGGCAGACCGTCGAGTCCCACGTCAACGAGAACGTCGCCTGGGCCGAGCAGTTGCGGGCCAGGACCGAGTCCCAGGCCCGCCGTCTCCTGGACGAGTCGCGTACGGAGGCCGAGCAGTCGCTGGCCGCTGCCCGCGCCGAGGCCGCCCGGCTCGCGGACGAGACCCGCCGGCGCGTCAACTCCGAGGCGGAGTCGGCCCGTGCCGAGGCCGAGGCCACGCTGCTCCGGGCCCGCAGGGACGCCGAGCGGCTGCTCGACGCCGCCTCCACGCAGGCCCAGGAGGCGACCGGTCACGCCGAACGGCTGCGCTCGACGGCCACCGCCGAGACCGAGCAGACCCGGCAGCAGACCGCGGAGCTGAACCGCGCCGCCGAGCAGCGCATGCAGGAGGCCGAGACCCGGCTGCGCGAGGCCCGGCTGGAGGCGGAGAAGGTCCTCGCCGAGGCGAAGGAAGCCGCGGTCAAGCGGCTGGCCGGCGCCGAGTCGCAGAACGAGCAGCGCACCCGTACGGCCAAGTCCGAGATCGCCCGCCTGGTCGGCGAGGCCACGAAGCAGGCCGAGACGCTCAAGGAAGAGGCCGAGCAGGCACTCGTCGACGCCCGCGCGGAGGCCGAGCGGGTGGTCGCGGAGGCGGCCGAGAAGGCCCGCACCCTGGCCGCCGAGGACGCCGCGGCCCAGCTCGCGAAGGCCGCCCGGAGCGCCGAGGAGGTCCTGACCAAGGCGTCCGACGACGCCAGGTCGACCACCAAGGCCGCCGGTGAGGAGGCCGAACGGATCCGCCGTGAGGCCGAGGCCGAGGCGGACCGGCTGCGCGGCGAGGCCGCCGAGCAGGCCGACCAGCTCAAGGGCGCGGCCAAGGACGACACCAAGGAGTACCGGGCCAAGACCGTCGAGCTGCAGGAGGAGGCCCGCCGGCTGCGCGGCGAGGCCGAGCAGCTGCGCTCCGAAGCCGTCGCCGAGGGCGAGCGGATCCGCGGCGAGGCCCGCCGCGAGGCCGTCCAGCAGCTCGAGGAGGGTGCCCGCACCGCCGAGGAGCTGCTCACCAAGGCCAAGGCCGACGCCGAGGAGCTGCGGACCTCCGCCGGCGCCGAGAGCGAGCGCGTCAGGACCGAGGCGGCCGAGCGCGCCGCCACCCTCCGCAAGCAGGCCGAGGAGGCGCTGGAACGCAGCCGCGCCGAGGCGGAGAAGGTGCGCGCCGAGGCCGAGGAGCAGGCCACCGCCCTGACCACCGCGGCGGAAGAGGCGGCCGAGGCGCTGCGCGAGGAGACCGAGCGCGGGGTCGAGGCACGCAGGACCGAGGCGGCCGAGGAGCTGGCCCGGCTGCACACCGAGGCCGAGGCCCGGGTCACCGCCGCGGAGGAGGCGCTCGGAGAGGCGCGTACGGAGGCGGAGCGGATCCGCCGCGAGACGAGCGAGGAGTCCGAGCGGCTGCGCGCGGAGGCCGCCGAGCGGATCCGTGCGCTCCAGGAGCAGGCCACGACGGAGGCCGAGAGCCTGCGCACCGAGGCCGCCGCGGACGCCGCGCAGTCCCGCGCCGAGGGCGAGTCCGTGGCCGTACGGCTGCGCGGCGAGGCCGCGGCCGAGGCGGAGCGGCTGAAGACCGAGGCCCAGGAGAGCGCCGACCGGGTCCGCTCCGAGGCGGCCGCCGCCGCCGAGCGGGTCGGCGCGGAGGCGGCCGAGGCCCTGGCCGCCGCGCAGGAGGAGGCCAACCGCCGCCGCCGCGCCGCCGAGGAGGCGCTCGATTCGGCGCGTGCCGAGGCGGAGCAGGAGCGCGAGCGCGCCCGCGAGCAGAGCGAGGAGCTCCTCGCCTCCGCCCGCAAGCGGGTCGAGGAGGCCCAGCACGAGGCCCAGCGGCTGGTCGAGGAGGCGGAGAGCCGGGCCTCCGAGCTGGTCTCGGCCGCCGAGCAGACCGCCCAGCAGGTGCGGGACTCCGTCGCCGGGCTCCAGGAGCAGGCCGAGGAGGAGATCACCGGGCTGCGTTCCGCCGCCGAGCACTCGGCGGAGCGGACGAGGACCGAGGCGCAGGAGGAGGCGGACCGGGTCAGGTCCGACGCCTACGCCGAGCGCGAGCGTGCCACCGAGGACGCCAACCGCGTCCGCCAGGTCGCGCACGAGGAGGCGGAGGCCGCCAAGGCCCTGGCCGAGCGGACCGTCTCGGAGGCCATCGCCGAGTCGGAGAAGCTGCGCTCGGACACCTCGGAGTACAGCCAGCGGATGCGTACGGAGGCGTCCGACGCCCTCGCGTCGGCGGAGCAGGACGCCTCGCGTGCCCGCGGCGAGGCCCGTGAGGACGCCAACCGGATCCGGTCCGAGGCGGCGGCGCAGGCCGACCGGCTCATGGCCGAGGCGACGACCGAGAGCGAGCGGATCCGCGCCGAGGCGGCCGAGCAGTCGGAGCGTTTCGTCGGAGAGGCGACCGACGAGGCGGAGCGGCTGCGCGCGGAGGCGGCGCAGACCGTCGGTTCGGCCCAGGAGCACGCGGCCCGCACCCGCGAGGAGTCGGAGCGGCTGCGCGCCGACGCCGAGTCCGCGGCGGAGCAGCTGCGAGCGGAGGCCCGTCAGGAGGCGGACCGGCTGCTGGACGAGGCGCGCGAGGCCGCGGCGAAGCGCCGTGCCGATGCCGCCGAACAGGCCGACCAGCTCGTGGCGAAGGCCCAGGAGGAGGCGCTGCGCGCCGCCACCGAGGCCGAGCAGCAGGCCGACAGCATGGTCGGCGCCGCGCGCAACGAGGCGGTGCGGATCACCTCGGAGGCGACGGTCGAGGGCAACACCCTGGTGGAGAGGGCCCGTGCGGACGCGGACGAGCTGCTCGTCGGCGCCCGCCGGGACGCCACCGCCACCCGGGAGCGGGCGGAGGAGCTCAGGGCCCGCATCGAGAGCGAGATCGAGGAGCTGCACGAGCGCGCCCGGCGTGAGACCTCGGAGCAGATGAAGACCGCGGGCGAGCGCGTCGACAAGCTGATGAAGGCCGCGACGGAGCAGCGCGCCGAGGCCGAGGCCCAGGCCAAGGAGCTGCTGGCGGACGCGAATTCGGAGGCGAGCAAGGTCCGTATCGCCGCCGTGAAGCGCGCCGAGTCGCTCCTCAAGGAGGCCGAGACGAAGAAGGCCGAGCTGACCCGGGTGGCCGAGAAACTGCGCGCCGACGCCCAGGCCGAGGCGGAGCAGATGGTCGACGAGGGCCGCCGGGAGCTGGACCTGCTGGTCCGCAGGCGCGAGGACATCAATACGGAGATCTCCCGTGTCCAGGACGTCCTCGAGGCGTTGGAGTCTTTCGAGGCCCCGGGCGGAACGGGCAAGGCGTCGGGCGGCGGTGCCGGGGGCGTCAAGGCCGGTGCGGCGGCGGGCAACCGGTCGGGGGGCAAGGCGTCGGACGGGTAGCCGTCGGCGTACTTCGCCATGAACATTCAAACCTTCGGGTCGCAAGCCCTCCGGGGGTCAGCCACTCAAAAGGGGTGTCATTCTCCATACCAAAGCGGCATCTTCACGTTGACACGCCGTTCTGGCCCCTAGGATTCCCTCTAACACCTCACCGGTCTCATTCGACAGGAACCCCATGAGCGACCCTTCCTCCCCCTTCGGCTTCGAGCTCGTGCGACGTGGATACGACCGCGGTCAGGTGGACGACCGCATTACCAAAATCGTCGCCGACCGTGACAGCGCTCTCGCACGGATCACCTCTCTGGAAAAGCGCATCGAGGAACTCCATCTCGAAACGCAGAACGCCCAGGCCCAGGTCAACGACGCCGAGCCGTCGTACGCCGGGCTCGGCGCCCGCGTGGAGAAGATCCTCCGCCTCGCCGAGGAGGAGGCGAAGGACCTGCGCGAGGAGGCCCGCCGCGCGGCCGAGCAGCACCGCGAGCTGGCCGAGTCGGCCGCCCAGCAGGTGCGCAACGACGCGGAGACGTTCGCCGCGGAGCGCAAGGCGAAGGCCGAGGACGAGGGCGTTCGTATCGTCGAGAAGGCCAAGGGCGAGGCGAGCACGCTCCGCACCGACGCCCAGAAGGACGCCCAGCAGAAGCGCGAGGAGGCGGACGCCCTCTTCGAGGAGACCCGCGCCAAGGCGGCCCAGGCCGCCGCGGACTTCGAGACGAACCTCGCCAAGCGCCGCGACCAGTCGGAGCGCGACCTCGCGTCCCGTCAGGCGAAGGCCGAGAAGCGCCTCGCAGAGATCGAGCACCGCGCGGAGCAGCTCCGCCTGGAGGCCGAGAAGCTCCGTACGGACGCCGAGCGCCGGGCCCGTCAGACGGTGGAGACGGCTCAGCGCCAGGCCGAGGACATCGTGGCCGACGCGAACGCCAAGGCCGACCGGATCCGCAGCGAGTCGGAGCGCGAGCTGGCGGCGCTCACCAACCGCCGCGACTCGATCAACGCCCAGCTGACCAACGTCCGCGAGATGCTGGCGACGCTGACGGGTGCCGCTGTCGCCGCCGCCGGCTCCCCGGCGGAGGACGAGTCCGCCACCCGTGGGGTCCCCGCCCAGCAGACCCGCTGAGCGACAACGCGTACATCAGCTGTACCCATGCGCGCCCGGTTCCGCCTTTGTGGTGGCGCCGGGCGCGCGGCCGTTCTAGCGTGAGCGCATGATCGAGCTCGACGGCCTCACCAAACGCTTCGGCAACAAGGTTGCCGTCGACCATCTGTCATGCCGGGTCAGACCGGGAATGGTGACGGGGTTCCTCGGCCCGAACGGGGCGGGCAAGTCCACGACCATGCGGATGATGCTCGACCTCGACAACCCGACCAGCGGCACGGTGCGGATCGACGGCCGTCACTACCGCGACCTCCAGGAGCCGCTCAAGCACATCGGGGCGCTGCTGGACGCCAAGTCGATGCACGGCGGGCGCAGCGCGTACAACAACCTCCTGTGTCTCGCCCAGAGCAACCGCATCCCGGCGAGCCGGGTGGCGCACGTGCTGGACACGGTCGGCCTGACCGCGGTGGCGAAGAAGAAGTCCAAGGGATTCTCCCTCGGCATGGGCCAGCGGCTGGGAATCGCGGCCGCGCTGCTCGGCGACCCCGAGATCCTGATGTTCGACGAGCCCGTCAACGGTCTGGACCCGGAGGGAATTCACTGGATCAGGAATCTGATGAAGACCCTCGCGTCGGAAGGCCGGACGATCTTCGTCTCCTCGCACCTGATGAGCGAGATGGCGCTGACGGCCGATCATCTGATCGTCATCGGGCAGGGGAAGCTGCTCGCGGACACCTCGATGGCGGACTTCATCCAGGAGAACTCCCGCAGCTTCGTGCGGATGCGCTCCCCGGAACAGGAGCGCCTACGCGACCTGCTGCACGCGGAGGGCGTCGTCGCGGTCGAGTCGGGCAACGGCACGCTGGAGATCGACGGCGAGGCCCCGGAGCGGCTCGGTGACCTCGCCGGCCGGCACGGGATCGTGCTGCACGAGCTCAGCGCCCAGCGGGCCTCCCTGGAGGAGGCCTTCATGCAGATGACCGCGGGCTCCGTGGAGTACCACGCCCATTCCGACCGCGACGGCGCGCAGCCACCGCCGGTGGGGCCGCACTGGGGCGAACAGTGGAACCAGCAGCAGGCCGGCGGCCTCGCCGGCGAGAGCACGAAGGGGGTGTGACGGCGATGACATCGGTACCCGCGGTCCTGAATTCCGAGTGGACCAAGATCCGTACGGTCTCCTCGACCACCTGGACGCTGATCTCCGCGTTCGTCGTCACGGTCGCCATGGGCGCGGCCCTGAGCGCCCTGCTGAACAGCCAGTTCGACGACCTCTCGGCCGCCGAGCAGGCCACCTTCGACCCGACGTTCGTGAGCTTCTCCGGAACGGTCCTGGGACAGCTGGCGATGGTCGTCTTCGGTGTCCTGGTGGTGGGTACGGAGTACAGCTCCGGCATGATCCGCACCTCGCTCTCGGCCGTGCCGCGGCGCGGGTCGTTCCTCTTCTGCAAGATCGCGGTGGCGGGGGCCCTGGCGCTGGTGGTCGGCCTGGCCACCAGCTTCGTGACCTTCTTCCTCAGCCAGGCCATGCTGGGCGACCGAGGCACCGACATCGGCGCGGAGAACGTGCTGCGCGCGGTCTTCGGCGGCGGCGTCTACATGGGCCTGATCGCGATCTTCTCGATGGGCGTGGCCACGATGCTGCGCAGCTCCATGCTGTCGCTCGGCATCCTGATGCCGTTCTTCTTCCTCGTCTCGCAGATCCTCTCGGCGGTCCCCGGCGCCAAGAGCGTGGCCCGCTACTTCCCCGACCAGGCGGGCTCCAAGATCATGCAGGTGGTCCCGGACGCGCTGAACAGCGACCCGGCGCCGTACGGGCCGTGGGCCGGGCTGGGGATCATGGCGCTGTGGGTGGTGGCGGCGCTGATCGGCGGCTACCTGGTGCTGAGGAAGCGCGACGCGTAGCGTCCGTCGCTCCTCGTACGGCTTGGCCGGAACCGCCCGCGGCTGGTTATCCTCCTAACTCTTACGGGGGCGTGCGGCCGCGGGCCTGGGCCCCGACGACAGATAAGTCGATGGGGCTGGAGAATGATCGAGGCAGTCGGCCTGACGAAGCGCTACGGCGCGAAGACGGCCGTGCACAACCTTTCCTTCCAGGTGCGGCCGGGGGCCGTCACGGGGTTCCTCGGTCCCAACGGGTCGGGCAAGTCCACCACCATGCGCATGATGCTCGGCCTGGACCGGCCGACGTCCGGGCATGTGACGATCGGCGGCCACGCCTTCCGCAGCCTTCCCAACGCCCCGCGCCAGGTCGGGGCGCTGCTCGACGCCAAGGCCGTGCACGGCGGGCGCAGCGCCCGTAACCACCTGCTGTGCCTGGCCCAGCTCGCGGGCATCCCGGCGGCCCGGGTGGACGAGGTCCTCCGCGTCGTCGGGCTCCAGCACGTCGCGAAGAAGCGGTCCAAGGGCTACTCCCTGGGAATGGGCCAGCGGCTCGGTATCGCGGCGGCGCTGCTCGGCGACCCGCAGGTGCTGCTCTTCGACGAGCCGGTCAACGGTCTCGACCCCGAGGGCATCCTCTGGGTCCGCAACCTGATGAAGCAGCTGGCCTCCGAGGGCCGCACCGTCTTCGTCTCCAGCCACCTGATGAGCGAGATGGCGCTCACCGCCGACCACCTGATCGTGATCGGGCGCGGGCAGCTGCTCTCCGACATGAGCATCAAGGACTTCATCTCCGCCAACTCGGCGGACTTCGCGCGGGTGCGGGTCCCGGCCGACCGGCCGGAGGAACGGGAGAAGCTGACGGCCTCGCTGGCGGAGGCGGGCGCCGGGGTCATGCACGAGCCGGACGGCGCCCTGCGCGTCACCGGGCTGCCGCTCCCCCGCATCAGCGATCTGGCCCACGCGTCGGACGTCCGGCTGTGGGAGCTCTCGCCGCACCAGGCGTCGCTGGAGGAGGCGTACATGCGGATGACGCAGGGCGCCGTGGACTACCGCTCGACGGCGGACGCCAAGGAAGGGCTCCAGCTGCCGCCGCCCGGCTACGGACAGCCCGGCCAGGCCGGTTACGGCCCCCAGGGCCACGGACAGCCCGGTCACGCGCCCGCGCCCCCGCCGGAGGTCCCGCAGCAGGGCTGGTACGCCCCGCCGCCCCCTGGACAGAACCCGTACGCCGCCGCACCGCCGGCCGGACCCGCGCCCGCGCAGACCGCGGACCGGCCCGAGCGCGAGACCAGCGAGGACTCCCGATGACGATGCCACCGCCCCCGCAGGCGCACCAGGCTCCCCCGCAGCCGCGGCCCCAGCCGGGTCACGGCGGCCCGGCCGGCCTGTACGCCTCACCGATTCCCGTGCGCACCCCCGGCCTCGGTGACGCGATCGCCTCCGAGTGGACGAAGATCCGCTCCGTGCGCTCCACGGTGTGGACGCTCGGCGTGATGATCGTGCTCCTGGTCGGCATCGGGCTGCTCACCGCGTTCACCGTGAGCATCTCGGACGCGCCGCTCGACGACACCCCCGTGCTCAGCCTCGGCTTCTTCGGCGTGCTGCTCGGGTCGATCTGCGTGATCACCCTCGGCGTGCTCACCATCGCGTCCGAGTACGGCACCGGAATGATCCGTACGACGCTGACCGCGTGCCCGAGCCGGGCGCGGATGCTGATCGCGAAGTCGGTCGTCTTCTTCCTGCTCGCCTTCACGATCACCACGGTCACCACGGGGATCGTCGGCGTCCTGCAGACGGCCATGCTGGACGGCGCCACACCCGACGCCGGCTACTGGGTGCGTTCCACGGTGGGTGTCGGCCTCTACGTCGCGACGCTCGGGCTGCTCTCGCTCGCGCTCGGCGCGCTCATCCGGCACTCCGCGGGCGCCATCACGATCATGATCGGGGTGGTGCTTCTCCCGCTCGTGCTGGCGATCTTCATGTTCTCGCCGACGCTGGCCTCGGTGCAGCAGGCGCTCTTCGAGTACTCGATCCCCAACCAGCTCGGCGCGATGTACGACGTCTCGGTGACCGCGTCCGGCCCGACCGGCTGGGAGCCGCTGTGGATCATCATCGGCGTCACCGCGGTGGCCATGGCCGGCGCCCTCGCCTCGCTCGACCGGCGGGACGTCTGAGGCCGCCCCTCAGTAGCGCGGAGCGTTCCTGGACCGCTGCACCCGTGTGGTGCGGCGGTCCTTCGCGTTCCAGCAGGCCTTGTGCCAGTGTCTGCGGTCGTCGATCCCGCCGAACTCGGGCCAGGCCACGAGGTGCGGGACCCCCGACGGGATCTCCTGGTCGCAGCCGGGGCAGCGGTAGCGCTTGCCCGCCGCGCTCGCGCCGCTCACCGGGCGCACCGACCACTCCTCGCCCTGCCAGCTCTCCGTGGCGCCGCCCCCTCCGTACCGCTCCCCCGCCCCTCGTGGGCTGCCGGTAGGACTCTCGCCGCCTCGGGGGCGGTTGCGGCGCGGGGACACGGGACACCTCACGGGGCGGGCACGGGCGGTTTGTTCCGTCCAGCCTAGAGCCACCGGCGGCTGACCAGTGTCGGGAGTGGCGGATGAGCACCCGAGGGGCGGGTGGGTTACCGGAAAATCGCAACAACTTCGCCGTGGACCGTGCCTTTGGCACGTGTCAGACGTTGTTGCCGGTAGAGGGACAGCCGCGTCGGCCGTAAGGAGGCAACAGGCGATGCGCGTAGGAACGTTCGTACTGGCAGCTCAGTTTCCGGGCCAGGGGCAGGGTGAGGCCCTGCACCGGGCGATCCGCTCGGCGGAGGTCGCGGAGGAGTCCGGGCTCGATTCCGTCTGGCTGGCCGAACACCATTTCGTGCCGTACGGGGTGTGCCCGTCCGCCACGACACTGGCCGCCCTGCTGCTCGGCCGCACGCGCAGGATCCGCGTGGGCACGGCGGTGAGCGTGCTGCCGAACCAGCACCCCGTCGCGCTCGGCGAGCAGGCCGCGCTGCTGCATCTGACCAGCGGCGGGCGCTTCTCCCTCGGGGTGGGGCGTGGCGGGCCGTGGGTCGACCTGGAGGTGTTCGGCGGCGGCCTCGATGCGTACGAGAAGGGCTTCCCGGAGGCGCTGGAGCTGCTGCTCGACTGGCTGGGCAAACCCCGGGTGGCGGGGAGCGGGGAGCGTTACGGCTTCCGCGAGGTGGCCGTGGTGCCCCGCGCCGACGAGCTCCTCGGGGACGGTCCTGCGGGTCCCGAGGTGATCGTCGCGTGCACGTCGCCGAAAAGCGTGAAACTCGCCGCTGAAAAGGGTTTGCCGATGCTCCTCGGGATGCATTGCGGCGACGAGGAGAAGGCCGACATGGTCGCTCTCTGGAGTTCGGCGGCCCGGGAGGCCGGTCAGCCGGCGGAGGTCGCGGAGCGGGTAGCACATGTGTCCGCAGGGGTGGCCCAGATCTCCGACCGCCCGGCGGACGCCGTGGAGACGCTCGTGAAGGCGATGCCGGGGTGGCTGCGGCAGGGGCTCGACGCCCATGTGACGGTCGACGGCCGGCACCGGGTGATGCGCGACCCCGTGGCCTACACCGAGTTCCTCTGCGGCCTGCATCCGGTGGGCCCGCCCCGTTTCGCCGCCGACCGGCTCGCGGCCACGGCGGAGCGCACGGGCATCACCCGCTTCGCCCTCATGGTCGAGGGGTCGGGCGATCTCGCGGCGACGGAGACCAATGTGGAGCGGCTGGGCACGGAAGTGCTGCCGTTGCTGAAGTGAGCTGTTCACGCTGGTAGTCCTGGTGGTGCGGTGGTACGGGAGCTGCCGCCCCGGAGCCAGTTGCACCTCCCGCGGCCCGAAGCGGCAGCAGAAGCGCTCAGCAGTCCCGTAGTTCGGGCGACTGGTTGAGCAACTGGCCCCTCACCGAGGTGAATCGGGCCAGGCGCTCGTCGACCGAGTCGTCCAGCGGGAACACCGCGACGCGGTGGCAGTTCTGGAATGCCAGGCGCACTCCGAAGTGCCGCTGCAGCGCGCCGCGTATCGCATCACTCGCGAGCGCACGCAGCAGCTGACCACGTGCCTGCTCGTCCGGCGGCGGCGTCTGGTTGTCGGCGAATTCTCCGCCGTCCACCTTCAGCTGGGCCACCAGGGAGCTGATCATCTCCCATGCGTAGGGCAGGGAGGTCCGGACGCAGTCGACGAAGTCGGCTTCGTCGACCTCGCCTCGCTCGGCCTGTTCCAACAGCGCCGGTGAGACGTCGAGCGACATGGGTTCTCCTCTCGCGACCCCGGCGGGCGGCCGGGGCCTTACGGGCAGGGCAGGACGGCGACGCTGCGTACACAGGCGGCGACCTCCTGCTTCCACGTTAAGGGCGCAGTCCGGGCCGCACCAGGAGATTGGGAACACAACCGGCCAATAACGAACGGTTGCAAAGAGGGGCAAGACCGATCGGCCTCGGTCGGGAGATGCGCCTGAGGAGGATGGGAATCGCGTGGACCGTGGGTCGTCGAGTAGCGTTGCGGACCATGCGTCTCGTCATCGCCCGTTGCTCCGTCGACTACGCGGGCCGGCTCACCGCCCACCTGCCCTCCGCCCCCCGTCTGATCCTGGTGAAGGCGGACGGCAGTGTGTCGATCCACGCCGACGACCGGGCGTACAAACCGCTCAACTGGATGTCCCCGCCGTGCACCCTGAAGGAGGGCGCCGACGACAGCGAGGGCGTCTGGACCGTGGTGAACAAAGCGGGCGAGAAACTGATCATCACGATGGAGGAGATCCTCCACGACTCGTCCCATGAGCTGGGTGTCGACCCGGGGCTCATCAAGG
Organism: Streptomyces sp. NPDC088746; assembly: GCF_044751065.1. Taxonomy (NCBI): domain Bacteria; kingdom Bacillati; phylum Actinomycetota; class Actinomycetes; order Kitasatosporales; family Streptomycetaceae; genus Streptomyces; species Streptomyces sp. NPDC088746. The sequence continues at coordinate 1,127,780 of NZ_JBIVLA010000002.1, read as the reverse complement.
ACGGCGTGGAGGCGCACCTCCAGGAGCTGCTCGCCGACCGCATCGAGACGATGGGCGAGGGCTACACCCTGATCCGCCGTGAGTACCCGACCGCGATCGGCCCGGTCGACATCCTGTGCCGGGACGCGGACGGTGCGACGGTGGCCGTGGAGCTGAAGCGGCGGGGCGACATCGACGGTGTGGAGCAGCTGACCCGCTATCTGGAGCTGCTCAACCGTGATCCGCATCTGGCGCCGGTGCGGGGTGTGTTCGCGGCGCAGGAGATCAAGCCGCAGGCCCGGGTCCTGGCGACGGACCGTGGGATCGGGTGCCTGGTCCTCGACTACGACGCGATGCGGGGCATCGAGGACGACAAGCTGCGGCTGTTCTGACCTGGGGCCGCTGCCCGCTTCCTGATCGCCGTACGGCCCCGGTCTCCGGAGCCGTACGGCGATTTCGCGTTCAGGCCACCGTCGGGGAGGCCGGCCCGCTCTCCGTCGCCGAGGCCGTGACGGACTCCGCCGGGCCGCTCGCCGAGTTGGAGGTCTCCGGCTGCGTCGGGGTGTCCGTCGGGGTCGGCTCCGTGGTGGGCGGGTCGGGCGGGGCCTCGGTCGGGCTCTCGGACTCCTCGGGCGGCGTGGTGGGCGTCTTCGTCGGCTTGCCCGTCGGCTTCTTCGTCGGCGTGGGGCTGTCCTGGGTCGGCGAGCCGCTGGGGCTCTCGCTGGTGGAGGCGCTCGTTCCCGGGCTCGACGAGGTGCCCGGGGACGGGCTGCCGCTCCCGGACGGGGTGGCGGTGCCTGACGGGCCGGGGGACTCGGAGCCGCCGGCGGTGTCCCCGTCGGTGGCGGGGCCGTCGGTCGGTTCGTCGGCGGGGAGGCCGTTCTCGCTGTCGTCCTCGTTCGCCGACTGTTCGGTCGTGACGTTCCGACCGTCCGGATCCTCGCTTCCCGAGGTGGCTCCCAGGGTCACCACGGTGCCGAGCACGGCCGCCAGCAGCGCACCCGCGCCCACCGCGACGAGATTGCGCCGGGCGCCCTGGAGCACTCCCATGCGCCCGGTGGGCGGGCCGGGGGGCAGCGGGTCCTGACGGGTGATCAGGGTCGCGGAGGTGTCGGTCAGCCGGGGGAACAGGGGCTTGGCCGCCGGGATGCCGCCGGGGGGTGAGGCCGACTCGTCGTGACGCGGGGCCGGTACCTCCTCGCCCGCCGGGGTGCTGTGCACCGGTTCGCCCGAGCGGTCACCGACGAGGGCGAGCGCCCGGCGTCCGGCCACCGCGCCGGGCTTGTCGGCGAGCGCCCCGCGCATGCCGATGGACGTCTCCAGCTCGGCCCTGGCGCGGTCGAGGTTCCCGGTGCAGAGCGCGAGGACACCCAACTCGTGGTGGAAGTACGCCTCTTCAGCCACCTCACCGGCGATCCTCGCGGCTTCCTGGCCGGCTCTGAGGGCCTTCTCCCAGGCGCCCCACTGCATTCCCGCCGCGAAGGCGGGAGCGGCGCTGCGGGCCAGCAGGACGGCCACGCTGGCCTGTCCCGGTGCCTCGCCGGGGACCAGGCGGGTCATCGACGCCAGGAGGGCGTCCGCCTCGGCGACCGCGCGCTCCGGGGTGACGGAGGGGTGCCCCGCCCACCAGGCGTAGTGCTGGGCGGCGCTGCGGGCGTGGGCGTCCGCACTCTCGCCGTAGCCGCTCGCCTCCAGCTGGGCCAGGGCCCCCGCGGCCAGCCGGTAGCGGGGGCCGGCCGGGGAGAGCAGGCCGCTGAGGGCCAGCTCGCCCAGGGCGGCGTCGGCGTGGGTGTCCCCCACCAGGGCTGGCAGGTGCGCCTGGTGCGGCACCTCGCCGCCCAGCGCGACGGCGAAGCGCAGGGTCTCGCGGGCGGCCTCGCTCAGCCGGGAGGCGAGCAGGGCGGCGGGCGCCGCGCCCTCGCCGAGGCTGGGCAGCGGGAGGCCGGCGGGCTCGGCCCGGCCGAAGGGGGCGTCGGCCGGATCGTCGTCGTAGCCGTCGAACGCGTCCTGGACGGGGCGCAGATCGTCGCGCCGGCGCAGCAGGGCGCCTGCCTGGACGAAGCGCAGCGGCAGCCCCTCGGACTCGAACCAGAGGTCTCCCGCCCAGTTCGCCTCGTCGTCGGTGAGCGCGCGCTCCACGACGTGTTCCATCAGCTCGATCGAGGCGCTGCGGCCGAGACCGGTGAGGAAGACCTCTTCGAGGTTCGCCTCGGGGCCCGGCGCGGGCACATCGGGGGTGGCGGCGAAGAGGAACGCGCACTCCGGGGTGGCGTCGAGCAGCTCCTGGAGCGCGGCGCCGCCGAGCTCCAGGTCGTCCACGACCACGACGGCGCCGATGCCGTGGACGAGCGCGAGGAGCCCTTCGCGGTCGGGCCGGTGCAGCGGTGCGCGGTAGACGGCCTCGAAGAGCCCGTACAGCAGCTCGCCGGCGGTCCGCTTGTATCCGGAGAGACGTACGACGCCGTCCGGCGCCAGGTCCGCGCAGTCGGCCGCGACGGCGTCCAGGAGGGCTGTGCGCCCGGACCCGGCCGGCCCGGTGAGGCACACCGAGCGGCCACGGGCGAGCAGCCGTACGAGCCGCTCGCGCTCCTCCTGGCGTTCCAGGAGGGGCATCTGCGGTGCGGGCGGCCCCGGGGGGACGGGCGGCAAGGCGGCGCGTTCGCGCTCCACACGCCGCTCGGCGGTGTGCCGTACGGGTGCGTCGGGCCGTTCCCCCGGCCGGCAGGGCTCGATCTCGCTGCCGTCGACCGGATTGACGGTGAGCAGGAAGTCGCCCGATATCAGCTGTACCGTGCGCGACTGCTGAGGCGTCTGGTGCCCGAGGTCGGGCGTCAGCGGGTCGCGGGACTGCCGCCGCCGCCCGGCGTCGTCGCCGGAACGGTCGGCGCCGTGGCCGTACTCTTCCGGTCCCCGGTTGGTCGGGTCCATCGTCAAAGTCCCCCAGACGCGCAGCGCGCGGTTGCCCCCTCCGGCCTCGCACGCCCCGCTGTCGCTCCCGGTCCGGTGTCCGCCAGTGGGTCCTCGTCGATCGGCAGACGGCCGAACCCTAAACCTTCGCACAGTATCTACGATCCAGCGGGGGGCCGCGCGGCTCCCCACATCACATTCTCGTGAGGATTGTGCGTGTATCGCCGCTCCAGGGCGGCTCGGGCCGGGCGGGGCCCCGCGGATCCCTCAGACGCGTGGCAGGGAGTCCGCGGCGAGCCCGCCCTCGATGGCCAGGATCCTGTGCAGCCTCGTCGCCACGAGCAGGCGCTGCATCTGCGGCGGCACACCGCGCAGGACGAGCCGCCGGCCGGCCCGGCCGGCTCTGCGGTGCGCGCCCATGATGACGCCGAGTCCGGTGGCGTCCCACGAGTCCAGCTCGGTCAGGTTCAGCACGAGGTCGCCGGCTCCGTCGTCGACGGCCGAGTGCAGAACCGTACGGGCGTCCGCCGCGCTTCGGACGTCGAGGCGGCCCCCGACGACCAGCTCGGCGTGGTCGCCCCTGATGTGCATATGCGCTCCCCGGAACTCTCCGCAGCATGGTCGGTCTGTCTGGTTTTCTCTTCCTGCCTCTGCCACAACTGACTGCCGCAGCGACAGGGAAGTTGCCGTCTGTAAGCGAACCGATACCGAATTCACCCCGAGGGGTGAAGCAGGTCCGGCGGTACCCGCTGGATCCGCGCGCCGGACGGCGTCGGATCCCGGAACCCCGGCTCTGACTGACGGCACATCAGGCAGCCGGGGACCCGGTCGTGATCAGTAGGTGTAGAAGCCCTGCCCGCTCTTGCGCCCGATGTCACCTGCGTCGACCATCCGGCGCATCAGCTCCGGAGCGGCGAACTTCTCGTCCTGGGATTCGGTGTAGATGTTGCCGGTCGCGTGCAGGAGGATGTCCACGCCGGTCATGTCGGCCGTGGCGAGCGGGCCCATGGCGTGGCCGAAGCCCAGCTTGCACGCGGTGTCGATGTCCTCGGCCGAGGCGACGCCCGACTCGTACAGCTTGGCCGCCTCGACGACCAGCGCCGAGATCAGCCGGGTGGTGACGAAGCCCGCGACGTCGCGGTTGACGACGATGCAGGTCTTGCCCACGGACTCGGCGAACTCCCGTGCGGTGGCGAGCGTTTCGTCGCTGGTCTTGTAGCCGCGCACCAGCTCGCAGAGCTGCATCATCGGGACCGGCGAGAAGAAGTGCACACCGACGACCCGCTCCGGGCGCTCCGTCACGGCCGCGATCTTGGTGATCGGGATGGCGGAGGTGTTGGAGGCGAGGACGGCGTCCTCCCGCACGACCTTGTCGAGCGTGCGGAAGATCTCGTGCTTGACCTCGAGCTTCTCGAAGACGGCCTCGACGACGACGTCGGCGTCCGCCACGGCGTCGAGGTCGGTGGTCGTCGTGATCCGGGCGAGCGCGGCCTCGGCGTCGGCGGCGTCCAGCTTGCCCTTGGCGACGAACTTGCCGTAACTGGCCTCGATGCCGCCGCGCCCGCGCGCCAGGGCCTCGTCCGTGACATCACGCAGCACGACGTCCCAGCCCGCCTGGGCGGAGACCTGCGCGATACCGGACCCCATGAGTCCGGCGCCGATGACGGCGAGCTTCCTGGCCACGTTTCGCACCCCAATGCATCTCGGTCGTTCGCATGCTCTCCGGCGGAGATTAGTACCCGTGAGGGGCCGTGAGGCCCCGAAGAGATGCGCGTCACGTCTCACATGACGGACATCACACCGTCCGGTGTCACGCGGCGGCGCGCCGCGCGTAGTTGAGCGCCTTCTCGCCGAGGAGCTCCTCCATGTCGTCGAGCAGGCCGAGCGCGTCGCGCGAGACCTCCTCCGGCCTGCGGCCCGCGACCATCTCGCGCCCGATGTACGCCATGAGCGTGCTGTGCACCCAGGAGAGCTGACCGGCCACCAGATCCGGGACCGGGTCGCCGGCGTCCGCCCCCGACTCCTCCCGCATGGTCGCCTCCAGGCGGAGCTGGGCCTCCTGACCGATGTGCCAGAGCCGGGCCTTGAGGGTGTCGGCGCCCTCGATGACCCGCATGAAGCTCGCGTAGCCGTCCATGAGGCCGACCGTCGGGGAGACGCCCTCCACGAGGATCCGCAGTTCGCGCAGGACGGCCTCGGCCGCCGATTCCCCGTGGTCGCGGCCCCGGACGAAACGCGGGAGCCGGTCGACCATGCCGCTGCTGCGGTCCAGGAAGAGGTCCTCCTTGGCCGGGAAGTAGTTGTAGACCGTGTTCACCGAGACTTCGGCGGCCTGGGCGATCTCGGCGATCGTGACCGCGTCGAAGCCCCGCTCCACGAAGAGCCAGGTGGCCACGTCGGAGAGGTGCTGCCTCGTCCGGCGCTTCTTCCGCTCCCTCAGTCCCTCAGCCATGGACCCATCCTACGGAGCACATGGTGTCCCTGAAATTTTGGAGGGATTGCAATTTTTAAGTCACTCTGTTTTTGTGGTCGCCATGCCAATCATCAGTACGTCCGGGCTCTCCCGGACCTTCACGACCAAGGCGGGGCCGGTCCACGCGGTGCGCTCGGTCGACCTGGCCGTCCTGCCCGGCGAGATCGTCGGCCTCCTCGGCCCCAACGGCGCGGGCAAGACCACCACCCTGCGGATGCTGACCACGCTGCTCGCCCCCACCGGCGGCGCGGCCACGGTCGCCGGCTGCGACCTGACGGCGGACCCGGCGGGGGTCCGCGAGAAGTGCGGTTACGTCGCCCAGTCCGGCGGGGTGGACCCGCACGTCACCGTGCGGGAGGAGCTGGTCACCCAGGGGCGGCTCTACCGGCTGAGCAAGGCCGACGCCGTCGCGCGCACGGCCGAGCTGGCGGCCCGCCTCGGCCTCGGCGACCTGCTCGACCGCAGGACGGCCGCGCTCTCCGGCGGCCAGCGCCGCCGGCTCGACATCGCGATGGGCCTCACCCACCGCCCCGCCGTGCTCTTCCTCGACGAGCCGACCACCGGGCTCGACCCGGGCAGCCGGGAGGACCTGTGGGACCTGGTCCGGGGCCTGCGGGACGACTTCGGCACGACGGTCGTGCTCACCACCCATTACCTCGACGAGGCAGACGCCCTCGCCGACCGGCTGGTCGTCATCGACGGCGGCCTGGTGGTCGCCGAGGGCGCGCCGGCCGCGCTGAAGACCGAGCACGCCGGCTCACCCGACGCCTCGCTCCACGAGACCTTCCTCGCGATCACCGGGCGGACCCCGCCCGCCGCCGAGGCCGCCCCCATCGCCGTATAGGACGCCCCCATGCTTCTCCACGACACGTCACTGATCTTCGGCCGGTACGTCCGGCAGACCCTGCGCTCGCGGTTCCAGATCTTCTTCGGGATTCTGATGCCGCTGCTCTACCTGCTCTTCTTCGGCCCGCTCCTCACGGGCCTCCCGCTCGGCTCCACCGGTGACTCCTGGCAGGTCCTGGTTCCCGGCCTGCTGCTCCAACTGGGGCTTTTCGGCGCCTCGTTCGCCGGTTTCTCGATCATCATCGAGAAGTCCACCGGGGTCGTGGAGCGCATGCGCGTCACCCCCGTCAGCCGGCTGGCCCTGCTGCTCGGGCGGGTCCTGCGGGACGCACTGCTCTTCATGTTCCAGGCCGTGCTGCTGGTGCTCGCCGCGCTGGTCATGGGGCTGCGCGCGCCGCTGCCCGGAGTGATCGTCGGCTTCGCGTTCGTGGGCCTGCTGACCGTCTCGCTGGCCTCGCTGTCGTACGCCCTGGCCATGAAGGTGCGTACGCCGCAGGAGTTCGGACCGGTGATCAACTCGCTGACCATGCCGGCCATGCTGCTCTCCGGCCTGATGCTGCCGATGACGCTCGGCCCCGCCTGGCTGGACGTCCTGTCGCACTTCACGCCGTTCCGCTACCTGGTGGACGCGGTGCGGGACGCGTACGTCGGCTCGTACGCCACGGCGCACATGCTGTACGGGACGCTGGTGGCGCTCGCGTTCGCCCTTCTGGCTGTGACGGTCGGCACGCGTGTCTTCCGCAGGGCCGGGGCGTAACCAGGGCCTCTCGTTCGGGTCAGGCCGGGCTCGCGTGCCCTGGCACGCACATCTGCCGCGTTGTCGTCAATCGACAACGCTCCGCGTTGCCTCAATCCTCCGCCTTGCAGCTGCACGCACCAGACCCCGCTCCCTGATCCGGCCTGACCCGAACGAAAGACCCTACGCTGGCCCCATGGTCAATCTGACGCGCATCTACACCCGTACCGGCGACAAGGGCACCACCGCCCTCGGCGACATGAGCCGGACCGCCAAGACCGATCTGCGGATCTCGGCCTATGCCGACGCCAACGAGGCCAACGCCGTCATCGGTACGGCCGTCGCGCTCGGGAACCTCACCGAGGACGTCGTGAAGGTCCTCGTCCGCGTGCAGAACGACCTGTTCGACGTGGGCGCGGACCTGTCCACACCGGTGGTGGAGAACCCGGAGTACCCGCCGCTGCGGGTGGAACAGTCCTACATCGACAAGCTGGAGGCGGACTGCGACACCTTCCTGGAGGAGCTGGAGAAGCTCCGCAGCTTCATCCTCCCGGGCGGGACCCCGGGGGCGGCGCTGCTGCACCAGGCCTGCACGGTCGTCCGGCGGGCGGAGCGGTCCACCTGGGCGGCGCTGGAGGTGCACGGCGAGGTGATGAACGCGCTGACGGCGACCTACCTCAACCGTCTCTCCGACCTCCTGTTCATCCTCGCCAGGACGGCGAACAAGGAGGTCGGCGACGTGCTGTGGGTGCCGGGCGGCGAGCGCTGATCAGCGGCCCGCCCCGACCCGGTCCTTCGGCTCCTGCTTCGGGGCGACGGTGTAGCCCACGGCGATGATCAGGTTGATCCCGATCACCCAGAGCATCTTCTGCTGCCACATCTGCAGCGAGCCGGTGTCGCCGCCCCCGCCGACGTACCAGATCGCCGCCTGGAGCAGGGCCATGGCGGTCACCGAGGCCAGGATCCAGCGGGCGGCGGTGCGCCACTCGTGGGCGGCCCGCGCCATCCCGTACTTCGGGGGCCTCACCGGCGGCGGGCCGCCCGCGAAGCGGTGGGCGACCCTGGCGTCGACCCACTTGACGGTGGAGTGGCCGAGTCCCACTGTGAAGCCGATGTAGACGGCCGCCAGGCCGTGCTTCCAGTCCGGCTCGGCGCCGTTCCTCAGGTCGACGGCCGTCACCACCAGCAGGACGACCTCCAGCAGGGGCTCGCACAGCAGGACGGCGGCGCCCAGCCGCGGCTTCCTCGCGACGTACCGCAGTGCGAGTCCGGCGGCCAGCAGCACCCAGAACCCGACCTCGCAGAGCACGATCAGCGTGACGATCACGGCACTTCCCCTTCCGTCCCCTCCAGGCTCCCTTCCGTACGGCGCCGGATCGTCGTCAGCAGTGAGGAAACGTGACTGCATCCTTCGATGTACCCACGCCTCACCCCGGGTACGGACGTGATGCGGGCCCGCGCCGTGTTGGATGAGGGAGTGTTCTCCCTTGCGCGCCCGCATCGCGACGACGTCCTGCTCGCGGTCACCGGGCTCTTCGGCGGTGTGATCCTGTGGCTGATCGGCATCCACATCCAGAACGGCCGGCTCTTCGACGCCCCCTGGGTGTCCCTGCTGCCGCTCGTGGTGATGTCGGCCCTCGAACTGCTCCGGCGCAGCGCCCCGCTCACCGCTCTGGCGGTCGGCACACTCGCCCTGGTGGCCGACCAGTTCACGGTGGGGAGCCTCGCGACCCTGCTGCTGTTCACGGACCTCGTGTACGCGGCGGTGCTGTACTCCACGCCCGCCGCCTCACGCCGTATTCCGGTGATCACGCTGCTCGTCACGGTCGCCACGACGGTCGGCTTCATCGCCTGGGCCCCCTCGGCGGACGCCGTACTCATCGGGATCGTCGTCGGCATGGTCCTCTTCGGCCCCGCCCTCACCGGCGCCGCCGTGCGCAACCACCGGGACGCCGCCGAGGCGGCCCGGCTGCGCGCCGACCAGACCGCGCTGCTGGCAGAGATGGACCGGGCCCAGGCGGTGACCGCCGAACGTTCCCGGATGGCCCGCGAGCTGCACGACATGGTCGCCAACCATCTCTCCGCGATCGCCATCCACTCCACCGCCGCGCTCTCCATCGACGATCCGGGCACCTCCCGCGAGGCCCTCGGGGTGATCCGGCAGAACAGTGTCGACGGGCTGGCCGAGATGCGGCGCCTGATCGGACTGCTGAGGGAGAGCGGCGCGGCCGGGCCGCCGAGCGCGGCTCCGACCCTCGCCTCCCTGGACGTCCTCGTGGGGCAGGCGGGCGCGAACTCCGCGTCCAGCGGGCTCACCGTCACCCTGGACGACGCCCGCGACGAGGCCGGGCCGCTGCCCGCACCGGTGGAGCTGGCCGCGTACCGCATCGTGCAGGAGTCGCTGACGAACGCGTTGAAGCATGCGGCGCCCGGTCCGGTGGCGGTCCGGCTGGGGCGTTCGCGCGAGGTGCTGACCGTCGAGGTGAGCAGCGTGCTGGGCGACCGGCCGGGACCGCGCGCACCCGGTTCGGGGGCCGGTCTGGTGGGGATGCGGGAACGCGTGGCGCTGCTGGGCGGGAGTATCGAGGCGGGGCCGGAACCCCGGGGCGACGGCACGAAGGTCTGGCTGGTGCGGGCCGAACTGCCCGTCGAGGAGAGGACGTACCGCACATGACGATCCGGGTGCTGGTCGCGGAGGACCAGTCGGCGGTGCGCGCGGGGCTGGTGCTCATCCTGGGCAGCGCTCCGGACATCGAGGTGGCGGGCGAGGCGGCCGACGGGGAGGAGGCCGTGCGCCTGGCCCGCGAGCTCCGCCCGGATCTGGTGCTGATGGATCTGCAGATGCCCCGGCTCGACGGGGTGTCCGCGACGCGGCAGGTCGTGGGTGAGCGGCTGGCGGACGTGCTGGTGCTGACCACCTTCGACCTGGACGAGTACGTCTTCGGTGCGCTGCGCGCCGGCGCCTCGGGCTTCCTGCTGAAGAACACCGACGCGAAGGACCTGCTCGACGCGGTGCGGACGGTGGCGCGCGGGGAGGGCCTGATCGCCCCGGCGGTCACCCGGCGGCTGATCGCGGAGTTCGCCGGGGCCACCGCCTCACGCAGGCCGGACGGGCCGGGCCGCGAGATGCTCGCCCCGCTGACGCGCCGGGAGCGGGAGGTGCTGGGCTGTCTCGGGGAGGGGCTGTCGAACGCGGAGATCGCGGGGCAGCTCCAGATGGCTGAGGCGACGGTGAAGACGCACGTCAGCAGGTTGCTGGGGAAGCTGGAGCTGCGGAGCAGGGTGCAAGCGGCGGTACTGGCGCAGGAGTTGGGTCTCTGACCTCTGGGGCGGAACTTTGGTCTGGACCTCTTGACGATTGGTCCAGACCTTCCTAATCTCACCGGACACACTGCGGTGAGTACGCCATGACAAAGCGGGCTCAGGGCGACGCAGGGTTTGACGGACCATCCCGATTGCCGGACCTCACCCGAGGAGCACCGTTGAGCACTGACAACCCCGTACGCCTCACCCGTCTCAGATGGAGACGCACCCCCTCCACCACCAGGACGAGGACGGTCGCGGCCTTCACCGCGCTCCTGCTTCCCCTCGCCGCGATGGTCGGCCTGGCCTCTCCCGCCGAGGCCGCCACCTCCGCGACCGCCACGTACGTCAAGAAGTCCGACTGGGGCACCGGCTTCGAGGGCCAGTGGACGGTCAAGAACACCGGCACGACCGCCCTCTCCTCCTGGACCATCGAGTGGGACTTCCCCTCCGGCACCGCGGTCGGCTCCGCCTGGGACGCCTCCGTCACGAGCTCCGGAACCCACTGGACCGCCAAGAACCTCGGCTGGAACGGCACGGTCGCCCCGGGCGCCAGCATCAGCTTCGGCTTCAACGGGACCGGCACCGGCTCCCCCACCGGCTGCAAGCTGAACGGCGCCTCCTGTGACGGCGGCAGCGTCCCCGGCGACAGCGCCCCGTCCAAGCCCGGCACCCCCACAGCGAGCAACATCACCGACACCTCGGCGAAGCTCACCTGGGGCGCCGCCACCGACGACAAGGGCGTCAAGAACTACGACGTCCTGCGCGACGGCGCCAAGGTCGCCACGGTGACCACGACGACGTACACCGACACCGGTCTCACCAAGGGCACCGACTACTCGTACACGGTGCAGGCCCGTGACACCGCCGACCAGACCGGCCCGGTCAGCGCCTCGGTCGCCGTCCGCACCACCGGCACCACGGACCCGGGCCCCGGACCGGGCGACAAGGTCAACCTCGGCTACTTCACCGAGTGGGGCGTCTACGGGCGCAACTACCACGTCAAGAACCTCGTGACCTCCGGCTCCGCCGAGAAGATCACGCACATCAACTACGCGTTCGGCAACGTCCAGGGCGGCAAGTGCACCATCGGTGACGCCTACGCCGACTACGACAAGGCCTACACCGCCGACCAGTCGGTCGACGGCGTCGCCGACACCTGGGACCAGCCGCTGCGCGGCAACTTCAACCAGCTGCGCAAGCTCAAGGCGAAGTACCCGCACATCAAGGTCATCTGGTCCTTCGGCGGCTGGACCTGGTCCGGCGGCTTCGGTGCCGCGGCGCAGAACCCCGCCGCCTTCGCCCAGTCGTGCTACGACCTGGTCGAGGACCCCCGCTGGGCCGATGTCTTCGACGGCATCGACATCGACTGGGAGTACCCCAACGCCTGCGGTCTCACCTGTGACACCAGCGGGCCCGCCGCGCTGAAGAACCTCTCCTCGGCGCTGCGCACGAAGTTCGGCACGAACAACCTGGTCACCGCCGCGATCACCGCGGACGGCTCGGCGGGCGGCAAGATCGACGCCGCCGACTACGCGGGCGCCGCGGCGTACTTCGACTGGTACAACGTCATGACGTACGACTTCTTCGGCGCCTGGGAGGCCAAGGGCCCGACCGCCCCGCACTCCCCGCTGACCTCGTACAGCGGCATCCCGCAGGAGGGCTTCAACTCCGCCGCCGCCATCGCCAAGCTGAAGGCCAAGGGCGTCCCGGCGAAGAAGCTTCTGCTGGGCATCGGCTTCTACGGACGCGGATGGACCGGCGTCACCCAGGCGGCACCCGGCGGAACGGCGACCGGGGCGGCCCCGGGGACGTACGAGGCCGGCATCGAGGACTACAAGGTCCTGAAGAACAGCTGCCCGGCCACCGGCACGATCGCCGGCACGGCGTACGCCCACTGCGGCACCAACTGGTGGAGCTACGACACCCCGGCGACGATCACGTCCAAGATGGCCTGGGCGAACAGCCAGGGGCTGGGCGGGGCGTTCTTCTGGGAGTTCAGCGGTGACACCGCGAACGGCGAGCTCGTGAGCGCGATGGACAGCGGCCTCAACTAACCCCTACGAGGCAGTCGCACCCCGAAAAAGCGCCGGGGAGACAGGTCCGCCCCCTGTCTCCCCGGTTTTCGCATGCCCACGAGCTCACTCGGGCGACATTCACCCTCCCCCAGACCCCGCCCGGGGGGACCCCCAACCAGCGAGCACCCTCATCTAAGCCACATTGACTCGCTGGCCGGGCGGCGCCGCCTCCAGCCACGCGAGGAAGCCGGTCAGGGCGTCCTCGCTCATCGCCAGCTCCAGGCGCGTCCCCCGGTGGAGACAGCCGAGCACGACGGAGTCGGACAGGAGCGCCAGCTCCTCCTCGCCCTCGGGCAGCCGGCGCGCGACCACCTCGATGGCGGAGCGCTCGAGGCCGCGGCGCGGACGGGGCGAGTAGGAGAAGACCCGGAACCAGTCGACACGGTCACCGCTGTAGCGGGCGACCCCGTACACCCAGCCCTTGCCGGACGGATCCGGCTCCTCGGACACGTCCCAGCGCAGGCTGCAGTCGAAGGTTCCGCCGGAGCGCTGGATCAGCCGCCTGCGGAGGCCGAAGACGAACAGACCCACCGCGACCAGTACGACGACCAGACCGCCAACCCACAGAGCGAGGACCATCTCCACCGACCTCCTCGCATCGTCGAGTAACGGATACCGAAACCGGCAGAACCGGACTGCACCTGCATCGCCTCAGCCGCGACACGGTCTGGATCTCTCCAGCTCGGGCCGCGGCTGAGTCAAAAACTCCTCGTCGGGACGCTCAGTGCGCCGCCACCGCACGCAGTCGCACGTCCGCGCGGCGCTCGGCACCGGCGTCCGTCTCCGACTTCGCGCGCTCCAGCGCACGCTCGGCGCGCTGGACGTCGATCTCGTCAGCAAGCTCGGCGATCTCCGCCAGCAGCGAGAGCTTGTTGTCCGCGAACGAGATGAAACCGCCGTGCACAGCGGCGACAACAGTCGCGCCGTCGCTCGTACGGATCGTCACGGGGCCCGATTCCAGCACACCCAGGAGCGGCTGGTGACCGGGCATGACGCCGATGTCGCCGGACGTGGTACGTGCGACAACGAGGGTGGCCTCGCCGGACCAGACACTGCGGTCCGCGGCGACCAGCTCGACATGCAGCTCAGCAGCCAAGGGTGGCTCCTCGGGTCACCACCCGGCGGTCGTGCCGGGTGTCGGTTCAATTCTACGGGGCGTGGTGAGGGGGGCGGGACACACCCACCCCCCTCGGTGAGCCGGAGGCTCAGGAGACGCCGAGCTCCTTGGCGTTGGCCTTGAGGTCCTCGATGCCACCGCACATGAAGAACGCCTGCTCGGGGAAGTGGTCGTACTCCCCGTCACAGATCGCGTTGAACGCGGCGATCGACTCGTCGAGCGGGACGTCCGAACCGTCCAGGCCGGTGAACTGCTTGGCGGCGTGGGTGTTCTGCGACAGGAAGCGCTCGACGCGACGGGCACGGTGGACAACGAGCTTGTCCTCCTCGCCCAGCTCGTCGATACCGAGGATCGCGATGATGTCCTGGAGGTCCTTGTACTTCTGCAGGATCCCCTTGACGCGGCTGGCCGTGTCGTAGTGGTCCTGCGCGATGTAGCGCGGGTCCAGGATGCGGGACGTGGAGTCCAGCGGGTCCACGGCCGGGTAGATGCCCTTCTCGGAGATCGGACGGGAGAGAACCGTCGTCGCGTCGAGGTGGGCGAACGTGGTGGCCGGGGCCGGGTCGGTCAGGTCGTCCGCGGGGACGTAGATCGCCTGCATCGAGGTGATCGAGTGACCACGCGTCGAGGTGATGCGCTCCTGGAGCACACCCATCTCGTCGGCCAGGGTCGGCTGGTAACCCACCGCGGACGGCATGCGGCCGAGCAGCGTGGAGACCTCGGAGCCGGCCTGCGTGAAGCGGAAGATGTTGTCGATGAAGAGCAGCACGTCCTGCTTCTGCACATCGCGGAAGTACTCCGCCATGGTCAGGGCGGACAGCGCGACCCGCAGACGGGTGCCCGGCGGCTCGTCCATCTGGCCGAAGACCAGCGCGGTCTTCTCCAGGACGCCCGAGTCGGTCATCTCGTCGATGAGGTCGTTGCCCTCACGGGTGCGCTCGCCGACACCGGCGAACACCGACACACCGTCGTGCAGCTTCGCCACACGCATGATCATTTCCTGGATGAGGACCGTCTTGCCGACGCCCGCACCACCGAACAGACCGATCTTGCCGCCCTTGACGTACGGGGTCAGCAGGTCGACGACCTTCAGGCCGGTCTCGAACATCTCGGTCTTGGACTCGAGCTGGTCGAAGGCCGGGGCCTTGCGGTGGATCGGCCAGCGCTCGGTGATCTGCGCCTCGGCCTCCGGCTCGTTCAGGATCTGACCGAGGGTGTTGAACACCTTGCCCTTGGTGATGTCACCGACGGGGACGGTGATGCCCTCGCCCGTGTTGGTCACCGGGGCCTGGCGGACCACACCGTCGGTGGGCTGCATCGAGATCGCGCGGACCATGCCGTCACCCAGGTGCTGGGCGACTTCCAGGGTCAGCGTCTTACGAGCGCCGGCCTCGGCCGGGTCGTCGACGTCGATGTGCAGGGCGTTGTAGATCTCCGGCATCGCGTCGACGGGGAACTCCACGTCGACGACCGGGCCGATGACCCGGGCGACGCGGCCCGTGGCAGCGGCCGTCTCAACTGTCGTCGTCATTACTTGTCACTCCCCGCGGACGCGTCGGCCAGCGCACCTGCACCGCCGACGATCTCGCTGATTTCCTGGGTGATTTCGGCCTGGCGGGCCGCGTTGGCAAGCCGGGAAAGGCTCTTGATCAGATCCCCGGCGTTGTCGGTCGCCGACTTCATCGCACGGCGGCGGGCGGCGTGCTCGGAAGCGGCGGCCTGCAGCAGTGCGTTGTAGATACGGCTCTCGACGTAGCGCGGCAGAAGGGCGTCGAGGACGTCCTCCGCCGACGGCTCGAAGTCGAACAGCGGGAGGATCTCGCCCTTACCGGTGTTCTCCTCCGCGACCTGGTCGAGCGAGAGCGGCAGCATCCGGCCGTCGACCGCGTTCTGCGTCATCATCGACACGAATTCCGTGAAGACGATGTGCAGCTCGTCGACGCCGCCCTCGGCCGTGTCCTTCTGGATGGACTCGATGAGGGGCTCGGCGATCTTCTTGGCATCCGAGTACTCGGGGCTGTCGGTGAAGCCGGTCCACGACTCCGAGACCTTGCGCTCACGGAAGCCGTAGTACGCGACACCCTTGCGGCCGACGATGTACGTGTCGACCTCCTTGCCCTCGGCCGCCAGCCGCTCCCGCAGCCGCTCCGCCGCCTTGATGGCGTTGGAGGAGTAGCCGCCGGCCAGACCGCGGTCGCTCGTGAGGAGCAGGACCGCCGCCCGGGCCGGAGCCTCGGCCTCGGTGGTGAGCGGATGGTTGGTGTTCGAGCCGGTCGCCACCGCGGTCACCGCACGGGTGAGCTCGGTCGCGTACGGCATCGACGCCGCCACCTTGCGCTGCGCCTTGACGATGCGCGAGGCGGCGATCATCTCCATCGCCTTGGTGATCTTCTTGGTCGCGGTGACGGCTTGGATGCGGCGCTTGTAAACGCGAAGCTGAGCGCCCATCGATCAGCCCTCGCCCAGGAGCTTGCCGTCCGAGGTCTCGAACTGCTGCTTGAAGGCGGCGATCGCGTCGGCGATCGACTGCAGCGTGTCGTCGGACATCTTGCCGCCCTCGGCGATGCTGGTCAGGAGGTCCTTGCGCTCGCGGCGCAGGAACTCCAGGAGCTCGCTCTCGAAGCGGCGGATGTCCTCGACCGGGACGTCGTCCATCTTGCCCGTGGTGCCGGCCCAGACGGAGACGACCTGCTCCTCCATCGGGAACGGGGCGTACTGCGGCTGCTTCAGCAGCTCGACCATGCGCTTACCGCGCTCCAGCGACGCCTTGGAGGCCGCGTCCAGGTCGGAACCGAAGGCGGCGAACGCCTCCAGCTCACGGAACTGGGCGAGGTCCACACGGAGACGGCCGGAGACCTGCTTCATGGCCTTGTGCTGGGCGGAGCCACCGACTCGGGAGACCGAGATACCGACGTTGAGCGCCGGACGCTGACCCGCGTTGAACAGGTCGGACTCCAGGAAGCACTGGCCGTCGGTGATGGAGATGACGTTGGTCGGGATGAACGCCGACACGTCGTTCGCCTTGGTCTCGACGATCGGGAGGCCCGTCATCGAACCGGCGCCCATGTCGTCGGAGAGCTTGGCGCAGCGCTCCAGCAGACGCGAGTGCAGGTAGAAGACGTCGCCCGGGTAGGCCTCACGGCCCGGCGGACGGCGCAGCAGAAGCGACACGGCGCGGTAGGCGTCGGCCTGCTTCGAGAGGTCGTCGAAGATGATGAGGACGTGCTTGCCGTCGTACATCCAGTGCTGGCCGATGGCCGAGCCGGTGTACGGCGCCAGGTACTTGAAGCCGGCCGGGTCGGACGCCGGGGCGGCGACGATGGTCGTGTACTCCAGCGCGCCGGCCTCTTCGAGGGCACCGCGCACGGAGGCGATGGTGGAGCCCTTCTGACCGATGGCGACGTAGATGCAGCGCACCTGCTTGTTCACGTCGCCCGAGCGCCAGTTGTCGCGCTGGTTGATGATCGTGTCGACGGCCAGAGCGGTCTTACCCGTCTGACGGTCGCCGATGATCAGCTGACGCTGGCCGCGGCCGATCGGCACCATGGCGTCGACGGCCTTGTAGCCGGTCTGCATCGGCTCGTGCACCGACTTGCGGACCATGACGCCAGGGGCCTGCAGCTCGAGGGCGCGACGGCCTTCGGTCGCGATCTCGCCGAGACCGTCGATCGGGTTGCCGAGCGGGTCGACGACGCGGCCGAGGTAACCCTCGCCGACGCCGACCGAGAGCACCTCACCGGTGCGCTGCACCGGCTGGCCCTCCTCGATTCCGCTGAACTCGCCGAGGACGATCGCACCGATCTCGCGCTCCTCGAGGTTGAGGGCGAGACCGAGGGTGCCGTCCTCGAACTTCAGCAGCTCGTTCGCCATGGCGGAGGGCAGGCCCTCCACCTTCGCGATGCCGTCGCCGGCAACGCTGACCGTCCCGACCTCCTCGCGCGAGGCCGCGTCCGGCTGGTACGACTGGACAAAGTTATCCAGTGCGTCCCGGATCTCCTCCGGCCGGATCGTAAGCTCCGCCATCTGGGGTTCCCTGCTCTCCTTGTTGGGCCCGAAGTTTCTCAAAGGGGTCTGGGGGCGACCCCCAGGAATCTTCCGCAATTTCTGCACGGCCCAACCGGGCCGCAATTCTTGCTCGTTCAGTTGGTGCGGTGTGGGCGCTGCGCGCTGTCAGCCGGCCATCCTGCGGGTGACCTCTTCGAGGCGCTCCGCGATCGTGCCGTTGATGACCTCGTCACCGACGCGCACCGAGATCCCGCCGAGGACCTCGGGGTCCACGTCCAGGTTCAGGTGCATCTGCCGGCCGTAGATCTTCGCCAGGGCGGCGCCGAGGCGCTGCTTCTGGCGATCGGACAGCGGCACCGCCGAGGTGACGACGGCGACCATGCGGTCCCGGCGCTCCGCGGCGAGCCTGGACAGGGACTCGAGTCCCGCTTCCAGGCTACGTCCTCGGGGCTGCGTCACGAGGCGCGTGATCACGCGCTCGGTGACGGGCTGGGCCTTGCCGCCGAGCAGACTGCTGAGCAGCCGGCTCTTGGCGGAGACCGTGGCCTTCCGGTCGGTCAGGGCGGAGCGCAGCGCGACGTCGGAGCCGACGATCCGGCCGAACCGGAAGAGCTCGTCCTCGACGTCGTCGAGCGCACCGGCGCGCTGGGCCGCGGTGAGGTCCGCGGTGTTCGCCAGTTCCTCGACCGAGTCCACCAGGTCACGCGACTGCGACCAGCGGGAGCGGACCATGCCGGAGACCAGGTCCACGGCTTCGCCGCCCACCTGACCGCGCAGCAGTCGTCCGGCCAGCTCGGCCTTGGCCTCGCCGCCCTGCGACGGGTCGGTGAGGACCCGGCGCAGCGATACCTCGCGGTGGAGCAGCGCGGTGACGGCTGCCAGCTCCTCGGCGAGCTTCGCCGCGTCGACCGACGTGGAGTCGGTCAGCGCGTCGAGACGCTCGCGTGCGGAGGCCAGCGCCTCGCGGCTCGCTCCGTTCATCGGACGGCCTCGGCCTTCGCCTCGAGCTCGTCGAGGAAACGGTCGACGGTGCCGCTCTGCCGGGCGTGGTCCTCGAGGGACTCGCCGACGAGCTTGCCGGCCAGGGCGGTGGCGAGGGTGCCCACGTCCTGACGCAGCGCGGACGCCGCGGCCTTGCGGTCGGCCTCGATCTGGGTGTGGCCGGCCGCGATGATCTCCTCGCGCTGCCGCTGACCCTCCGCCCTCATCTCCTGGATGATGACGGCACCCTGCTCCTGCGCCTCCTGGCGCAGACGGGCGGCCTCGTGGCGTGCCTCGGCGAGCTGAGCCTTGTACTGCTCAAGAACGCTCTGGGCCTCGGTCTGGGCCGCGTCGGCCTTCTCGATCCCGCCTTCGATCGCCTCGCGGCGCTCTTCCAGAACCTTCTCGATGTTCGGGAGGAGCTTCTTGGCGAGGAAGCCGAAGACGATGGCGAAGGCGATCAGGCCGATGATGATCTCAGGAAGCGCCGGGAGCAGCGGGTTCTGGATCTCTTCCTCGGACGCCAGCTGTAGGGCGTTCACATCAATGCCTTTCGTCGCATCGGGCAGTCGGAATGCCGCGACTTAGTCGACCGGGTAGACGAAGGGCATGACGAGACCGATCAGGGCGAGCGCCTCACAGAGGACGAAGCCGAGGATCTGGTTCGAACGGATCAGGCCGGCAGCTTCGGGCTGGCGGGCCAGCGCCTGGGTGCCGTTACCGAAGATGATGCCGACGCCGACGCCGGGGCCGATCGCGGCGAGGCCGTAGCCGATGGAACCGAGGTTGCCCGTGATGTTGACGGCGGCGAGGGTCTCAAGAGCGGACATGCCGTTTCTTCCTTCTCTTTCAGAACCGGTGGGGGTTGGCCACCGGACGACTATCGGGGGTGGTGCTGGACTGCTCAGTGCTCCTTGGCGAGAGCACCCTGAATGTAGTTGCAGGCCAGAAGGACGAACACGTAGGCCTGCAGCGCCTGGATGAACAGCTCGAAGGCGGTCATCAGGATGGTCATCACGAACGACACACCGGCGTACGCGATGCCGATGCCGTTCAGCAGGTACCAGCTGGCGATGGTGAAGATCAGCAGCAGCACGTGGCCGGCGAACATGTTCGCGAACAGTCGCACCGCGTGAGTGAAGGGCCGGATCAGCAGGTTCGACATGATCTCGATGAGCATGACGAAGGGAAGAGCCGGGCCGATCGACGGGTCGTAGCCGGAGATGTTCTTCCAGCCGCCGACGAAGCCGTGCCGCTTGAAGGTCAGGCTGACCCAGAGGATGTAGACGATCGCGGCCAGCGCCACCGGGAACCCGATGACCGAGACCACCGGGAACTGGGCGAGGGGAATGATCGCCCAGAGGTTCATGATCCAGATGAAGAAGAACAGCGAGACCATGAGGGGTACGTACTTCTTGCCCTCGCGCTTGCCGAGCGTCTCGTACACCACACCGGTGCGGATGAAGTCGTAACCCGCCTCGGCGACCATCTGGAGCTTTCCGGGCACCAGTTTCGGCTTGTTGAAAGCCGCCCAGAAGAAGCCGACGACGACAACGGTGCTCAGGACCGCCAGCAGCATCGGCTTGTTGATCTCGATGCCGCCAACGGTGAACATCGGCTCGAAAACAAAGGAGTGCAGGCCAGGAGCCGGGAAGCCGCATCCGTCGAAGATGTGGCAGTCGGTCTCGAAGGCGAGCACCGTCGTCGGGTCAGCACTCACCGCGGGCTCCTTCAGCGTGGCGCATAGGTACGGCAACCTCGTTGTGTCGGCGCGGCAAGCAGCCGCTGGTCGGCACTGGACTGGTGTTACGGATGGGGGGCGGCTCAGGCATTACGCCTCGCGATGAAGCAGGCGCCGTTTTTGATGCCCGCGCCCGCAGTGCCGCAGTTGGCACCGGACGATAGCAGGGTCTCGAACGCGCGCTTATCCCGGCCCTACCCCTCACGTCGAAGACCCCATGTTCTCGGGCGTCTTGCCCGCGGACGAGTCCGGCTCGACGTAAAGGATCTTGGTCTTCATGTGCACACGGATCTGCGCCGCGACCCACACGAGCGTCGCGGCCATCAACGAGGCCGCGAAAGCCCTCGGGTTGAACAGCGTCGTGTTCTGGAAAGCGGCGACGAAGACGAAGAGCAGCAGCAGTTCGACCGTGTAGAGCACCAGCCCCATGGCCTGGAACAGGTGCGGCATGGACTTCGCCGTGCGCTGCAGGACGCCGAGTCCGATCCCCATGAAGAGGATCACCACCAGCGTCCCGACCGCAGCGCCGATCGCTCCCTTGCCGCCGGCGAGCGCAGCGCTGACGGCGACGGCGACAACACCGGCGGCAGCAGTGGGCACGGCGGTGTGGAGGAGAGTCCGGGCGTCGTTGGACGGCATGGCGGTTACTCCGCGTTGCAGGGGGTGGTCAGTGGTCGTCAGGGACGAGCGTAGGCCCGGTCCGAGTCGATGCTTCGGGTCGAAGGACCGTGCTACTCGGGTCCTTCGGCCTCCTCACCGGGCTTCGTGAACGGTATCACAAACTATTTGATGAGGTCTTTACTCAGAAAGTGTGCCAGCTGTCACACATGAGGGTTAACCCGCGCGTGTGTGCAGAACATCACGGCGCATTGTCTGGTATGGAGACTTCTGCACCGGGGAGTCAACGCGGCGAGTCGGCACGGTCCCGATCCGTGAAGCGCGAACGGGGGCCGATCGCGGTCGCTCCGTTGACGCCGGAGACTCCCACGGACACGGAGGCCCGTTCCGGATCCGGGGAGGCCATCTGCGAACCCTCCGCCCCGTGTTGACCGGACGAGGAGCCGTCGGCCTCCCCCTCGCCGTCGTGCCGGCGGCGCCGGTAGCGCGGCGGCACGAAGGACTCGGCCCAGTGGGGTGCGCGCGGGGTGAAGCGCGGCATGAGCAGCAGGATCAGGCCGACGGCGCTGAGCCCCACGATGACCAGGACGATCCAGAGCGACGTGGAGTGCACGGAGTAGCCGACGGCGCCGAAGGCGATCAGCGCCGACCAGAAGTACATGATCAGCACGGACCGGCTGTGCGAGTGGCCGATCTCCAGCAGCCGGTGGTGCAGGTGGCCCCGGTCGGCCGCGAACGGCGACTGGCCGTTCCAGGTCCGGCGCACGATCGCGAGGATCAGGTCGGCCGCCGGGATCGCGATGATCGTGAGCGGCAGCAGCAGCGGGATGAAGACCGGCAGCATCGCGTGGGTCGCCTGCCGCTCGCTGCCCTCGAAGAGCTTCATCGCGTCGGGGTCGACCTGGCCGGTGACGGAGATCGCGCCGGAGGCGAGCACGAGCCCGATCAGCATCGATCCGGAGTCGCCCATGAAGATCCGGGCGGGGTGCATGTTGTGCGGCAGGAAGCCGAGGCACATGCCCATGAGGATCGCGGCGAAGAGCGTCGCGGGGGCGGCCGCCTCGATCCCGTACCCGTACCAGAGGCGGTAGGTGTAGAGGAAGAACGCCGCCGAAGCGATGCAGACCATGCCGGCCGCGAGGCCGTCCAGGCCGTCGACGAAGTTGACCGCGTTGATGGTGATCACGACCAGGGCGACCGTGAGCAGCGTGCCCTGCCACTGGGTGAGCGCGACGGTGCCGACGCCGGGGATGGGCAGCCACAGGATCGTCAGACCCTGGATGACCATGACCGCGGCGGCGATCATCTGTCCGCCGAGCTTGATGAGGGCGTCGAGCTCGAACTTGTCGTCCAGGACGCCGATCAGCCAGATCAGGGCGGCGCCGGAGAGCAGCGCCCTGGGTTCGTTGGAGAGTTCGAAGACGCCGTTCAGGTTGAACAGGTGGTCCGCGACGATCAGCCCCGCGCACAGTCCGCCGAACATGGCGATGCCACCGAGCCGAGGTGTCGGTTCCCGGTGTACGTCACGCGCCCGGATCGCGGGCATCGCCCCGATCGCGATGGCGAACTTCCGCACCGGCCCGGTCAGCAGATAGGTCACCGCTGCCGTGACACAGAGCGTCAGCAGGTAATCACGCACGGGCTGCCCCACAGAATTCGCCGGCCATCTCAGCCCCACACCCTAGTCTCCTGAGCAAGGACGCCGAGCCACGGGTTGTCGGTTGCACATACGAGGTTCACACCGCCTACCCCGGATACGGCGGATTGCGCTCGGCAAGTTCGCGGACCTCGGCCCGCAGCGGGCCCGGGCCGCCCTCCTCGCGCACGGCCGCCCCGAACAGCTCGGCGATCCGTGCCATGTCGTCCTCGTCCATGCCCTGGGTGGTGACGGCCGCGGTGCCCAGCCGGATCCCTCGCGCGTCCCCGTACGGAAGGGCACAGGTGTCCAGGACCATCCCGGCGGCCATGAGCCGCTCGCGGGCGGTGCGGCCGTCGACGCCCAGCGGGCCGGGGTCGGCGACGACGATGTGGGTGTCCGTACCGCCGGTGGTGACCTCGAAGCCCTCGGACTCCAGGGCGGCCGCCAGGACACGGGCGTGGGCGACGACCCGGTGGGCGTACACCGCGTACGCCGGTGTGGCCGCCTCCCCGAACGCGACGGCCTTCGCCGCGACCGTGTGCATCTGGGCGCCGCCCTGGGTGAACGGGAACACCGCGCGGTCGATCCGCTCCGAGAGCTCGACGCCGCAGAGGATCATGCCGCCGCGCGGGCCGCGCAGCACCTTGTGCGTCGTCGCGCACACCACGTCCGCGTACGGCACCGGGCTGGGCGCCGCTCCCCCGGCGATCAGTCCCATCGGGTGGGCGGCGTCCGCGATCAGATAGGCGCCCACCTCGTCGGCGATGTCCCGGAACTGCTCGTAGTCGGGGTGCCGGGGGTACGAGATCGACCCGCAGACGATCGCCTTGGGGCGCCGGGCACGGGCCAGGGCGCGCACCTGCGTGTAGTCGATGAGTCCGCTGTCGGGGTCGACGCCGTAACCGGCGAACTCGAACCAGCGTCCGGAGAAGTTGCCCGGAGCGCCGTGGGTGAGATGTCCGCCGTACGGGAGCCCCATGGCCAGCACCGTGTCACCGGGACGCAGCAGCGCGGCGTAGGCGGCGAGGACGGCCGACGATCCGGAGTGCGGCTGGACGTTGGCGTGCTCGGCGCCGAACAGCTCCGTCGCCCGCCGGACGGCGACGCGCTCCGCGGCGTCGGCCTGCTCGCAGCCGCCGTGGTGACGGGCGCCGGGGTAGCCCTCGGCGTACTTGTTGGCGAGCGGGGAGCCGAGGGCGGCGAGGGCCGCGGGTGAGGTGAAGTTCTCGGCGGCGATGAGCTGGAGGGTGCTCGACTGCCGCCCCGCCTCGGCCAGCAGGATGGAGCCGATCTCCGGGTCCTCGCGGAGCAGGGCGCCGAAGTCCTGCGGCATGGCGGTGTCCGGCGAGGGCGCGGCCGCGCGGGCGGCTGGAGTGGTGACCGGCATCTGACGGCTCCGGGCCTCGAGGAGGGGGGTGCGTGGCGTCAGATCCAATGTAGGCCCGCCCCGGGCCGCCTGCCCGCTGCCGGGCGCCCCTCTACGCCGGTCGGCGCACCCCGTTGCGGGGAGCGTGGGCCCGAGACGGCTCAGTGCGGCGCGCGAACCCCGGTGAGAGCCGTCATGACGGGATCGAGGGCCTGGCTGATCTCGTCACCGATGGAACGGAAGAACGTGATGGGGGCGCCGTACGGGTCGTAGACCTCGTCGGCCTCCGCGGTGGGGGCCAGCAGCCAGCCGCGCAGGGCCGCCGCGGCGCGCACCAGCGCGCGGGCGCGCTCGACGACGCCCTCCTCACGGGCGTCCGGCAGCGTCGCGGGGTCTATGGCCCGCACCAGCCGGGTGAACTCCTTGAGGGTGAAGGTCCGCAGGCCCGCCGAGTGCCCCATGGAGATCACCTGGGCGCGGTGGTCGCGGGTGGCGGTCAGCACCAGGTCGGCGCGGATCACGTGCTCGTCGAGGAGCTCGCGCCCGACGAAGCCGGTGGCGTCGGCGCCGAAGTCGGCGAGGACGACCTCGGCGTTGGCCTCCATGGGCGCGCCCTCGTGCCCCCAGGTGCCCGCGCTCTCCACGATGAGGCCGCCGCTGAGCGGGTCGCCGAGGCGGTCCACGAGGGCATGCCGGGTCAGCCGCTCGGTGATGGGCGAGCGGCACACGTTGCCGGTGCTGACGTGGAGGATGCGGAAGGTGTCGTGCCGCCCCGTTATGCCACGCCCCTCAGGGGCGGTCAATTGGCCACCTCGAGGTCTGGTACCACCTTGCGGAGTTCCTCGACCGAGAGCGCGCCTGCCCGCAGCAGCACCGGGACCTTGCCGGTGACGTCGACGATCGAGGACGGGACGATCCCGGGGGTGGGGCCGCCGTCGAGGTACACGGAGACGCTGTCGCCGAGCATCCCCTGGGCGGCGTCGCAGTCCTCGGGCGAGGGGTGTCCGGTGAGGTTGGCGCTGGAGACGGCCATCGGGCCGACCTCGGTGAGCAGCTCGATGGCGACCGGGTGCAGCGGCATCCGGACGGCGACGGTGCCGTGGGTGTCGCCGAGGTCCCACTGGAGGGACGGCTGGTGCTTGGCGACGAGTGTCAGGGCGCCGGGCCAGAACGCGTCGACGAGCTCCCAGGCCTGCTCGGAGAAGTCGGTGACCAGGCCGTGCAGGGTGTTCGGGGAGCCGATCAGGACAGGGGTCGGCATGTTGCGGCCGCGGCCCTTGGCGTCGAGCAGGTCGGCGACGCCCTCCGAGCTGAAGGCGTCCGCACCGATCCCGTACACGGTGTCGGTGGGCAGCACGACCAGTTCGCCGCGGCGGACGGCGGACGCGGCCTCACGCAGGCCGGTCGTACGGTCGGTCGCGTCGTTGCAGTCGTATCGCCGTGCCATCAGCCGGCCTCCTCGGACATGTACGGGTCTGTCGGGTGGGGTTCGTGCGGTACCGGTGTCCCGGTGGTCACGGCATGGCCTTGCGGGCCGTCGCGAACCGGGGCCGGTTGTTCAGGTCGGGGTGGTCGGCCGCGTCGGCCCAGCCCCGCTCCTCGGTGAAGATCCACGGCACCTGGCCGCCCTGGGTGTCGGCGTGCTCGATGACGACGAGCCCGCCGGGGCGGAGCAGGCGGTGCGCGGTGCGCTCGATGCCGCGGATGGTGTCGAGGCCGTCCTCGCCGGAGAAGAGCGCCATCTGCGGATCGTGGTCCCGGGCCTCCGGCGCCACGTACTCCCACTCGGTGAGCGGGATGTACGGGGGGTTGGAGATGACCAGGTCGACCTGCCCGTCGAGCTCGGGAAGGGCGCTCAGGGCGTCTCCCCGGTGGATGGTGACCCTGGACCCCTCGGCGTTCTTCCGGGTCCACCTCAGGGCGTCCTCGGACAGCTCCACGCCGTGCACACGCGAGCGCGGCACCTCCTGGGCCATGGCGAGCGCGATGGCGCCCGATCCGGTGCAGAGGTCGACGATCAGCGGCTCGACGACGTCCATCGCGCGGACCGCGTCTATCGCCCAGCCGACGACCGACTCGGTCTCCGGGCGGGGGACGAAGACTCCGGGGCCGACCTGGAGTTCCAGGTAGCGGAAGAAGGCGCGGCCGGTGATGTGCTGGAGCGGCTCGCGGGCCTCGCGGCGGGCGATCGTCTCCCAGTAGCGGGCGTCGAAGTCGGCGTCCGGCACATGGTGCAGCTCGCCCCGCTTGACGTCGTGCACGAACGCGGCGAGTTCCTCGGCGTCGAATCGCGGTGAGGGGACACCGGCGTCGGCCAGCCGCTGGGTGGCCTGGGCCACCTCGGCGAGCAGCAGGTTCATCGCGGTTCTCCGTACGGGTTCACGAGCGGGGCGGGGCGGTGGCGCTCACTGCCTACGCGGCGGCGAGCTTGGCGGCGGAGTCGGCGTCGACGCAGGCCTGGATGACAGCGTCGAGGTCGCCGTCGAGCACCTGGTCCAAGTTGTACGCCTTGAAGCCGACGCGGTGGTCCGAGATCCGGTTTTCCGGGAAGTTGTACGTCCGGATCTTCTCGGAGCGGTCCACGGTGCGCACCTGGCTGCGGCGCACGTCGGAGGCTTCCTGCTCGGCGGCCTCCTGGGCGGCGGCCAGCAGCCGGGACCGCAGGATGCGCATGGCCTGCTCCTTGTTCTGGAGCTGGCTCTTCTCGTTCTGGCAGGAGGCGACGACACCGGTGGGCAGGTGCGTGATGCGTACGGCGGAGTCCGTGGTGTTGACGGACTGCCCACCGGGGCCCGAGGACCGGTAGACGTCGATGCGGAGGTCGTTGGCGTGGATCTCGACGTCGACCTCCTCCGCCTCGGGCGTGACGAGCACGCCGGCGGCCGAGGTGTGGATGCGGCCCTGCGACTCGGTGGAGGGCACGCGCTGCACGCGGTGCACGCCGCCCTCGTACTTCATACGGGCCCAGACGCCCTGGCCGGGCTCGGTGGCCCCGTTGCCGCCCTTGGTCTTCACGGCGACCTGGACGTCCTTGTAACCGCCGAGCTCGGACTCGGTGGAGTCGATGATCTCGGTCTTCCAGCCGATGCGCTCGGCGTAGCGGAGGTACATGCGCAGCAGATCGCCGGCGAAGAGGGCGGACTCGTCGCCGCCCGCGCCCGCCTTGATCTCCAGGAGCACGTCCTTGTCGTCGCTGGGGTCGCGCGGGACCAGGAGGAGGCGGAGCTTCTCGGTGATCTCCTCGCGCTGCTTCTCCAGGACCTTGACCTCGGCGGCGAAGTCCGGGTCGTCGGCGGCGAATTCGCGGGCGGTCTCGATGTCGTCGCCGGTCTGCTTCCAGGACCGGTAGGTGGAGACGATCGGGGTCAGCTCCGCGTAGCGCTTGTTGAGCTTGCGCGCGTTGGCCTGGTCGGCGTGGACCGACGGGTCGGCGAGCTTCTTCTCGAGATCGGCGTGCTCGCCGATCAGTTCCTCGACCGCCTCGAACATCTTCGGGCTCCTGGTTTCTGCGTCATACGTCTGCGGGCCTGCTGGACGGAGTGCTGCCGGTGGAGCGCCCCGGGAGGCGCGCCCGGCCGCACAGCCGGAAAAAACGCCGGTCCCGGCGCCCCGTTGGAGGGCGTCGGGAACCGGCGCAGTGGCTCGCTACTTGCTGGCGGAGCCGGCAGCCTTGCCGAAGCGGGCCTCGAAGCGGGCCACGCGGCCGCCGGTGTCGAGGATCTTCTGCTTGCCCGTGTAGAACGGGTGGCACTCGGAGCAGACGTCGGCACGGATCGCGCCGCCCTCAAGGGTGCTCCGGGTGGTGAACGACGCACCGCAGGTGCAGCTGACCTGCGTCTCGACGTACTCGGGGTGAATGTCGCGCTTCAAGGTGTCTCCTAGATTCGGGAGGGCTCCGGGTCGTTCGCGCGGATTGCGCGTCCGTGAACCGGGGCCGACGTACCAGTCTGCCAGGACCGGCCGTATCTCCCAAAACGAGGGTACGGCCGTGTGTATTCCCGTGCGTACGGGGAACGTTCCGCGACCATATGGTGACGGAAGGTGCCGTTACCGTACGACCTTCCCGGCCCCGCCCTTGTCGCCGGCCGACTTCGCCGTGGCGGACGCGGGGATCGGCTCGTCCTGCTTGAGGGCCGCCCAGACCTGCCGGTCGGCCTTCTCCTGGGGCAGCACCCGGTTCGGGTCCTCGGGGTCGTACTCCACGGGCAGCGTGACCATGTCGATGTTCTTCGAGCCGAGGCCCTTGAGCCCGTTGGCGAAGCCGGTGAGCTTCTTGACGGAGGCCAGCTGCGAGTCGGTGGTGACGGCCTTGGTCGCGGTGTCGGCGAGCCCGAAGAGCGTCTTCGGGTTCGAGAACACCCCGACGCTCTTCGCCTGGTCCATCAGCGCCTTGACGAAGGCCTGCTGGAGCTGGATGCGGCCCAGGTCGCTGCCGTCGCCGACACTGTGGCGCGTACGGACGAGGCCGAGCGACTGCTCGCCGCTCAGGGTGTGGCGGCCGGGCTTCAGCGAGAGGTGGCTGTCGGGGTCGTCGATCGCCTGCGAGGTGGTGATGTCGACGCCGCCCAGCTCGTCGACGAGCTTCTTGAACCCGGTGAAGTCGACCTCGACGTAGTGGTCCATGCGGATGCCCGACATCGACTCGACGGTCTTCACCGCGCAGGCGGGTCCGCCGACCTGGTAGGCGGAGTTGAACATCGTCTCGTGCTCCGCGCCGACCTCTTCCCCGGTCGTGTCGCTCGTGCAGGCGGGACGGTCGACGAGGGTGTCCCGCGGGACCGAGACCACGCTCGCGGAGGTGTGCCCCTCGTTGACGTGGACGATCATCGCGGTGTCCGCCCGGGCGGAGCCCTCGTCCGCGCCGTACTCCGCATTGGCGCCGGAGCGGGAGTCCGATCCCAGCACCAGGATGTCCTGCGACCCGTTGTCCACGTCGTCAGGACGCTCGGCTCCCAGGGCGGCGTCGATGTCGACGCCCTTCAGATTCCCGTTGAGCGTGTAGTAGGCGTAACCGAGCCCGGATCCTCCGACGACCACCAGGGCGGCGGCGCCCCACAGCGCGATCCTCTTCGCCCGGCGGGCCGGGGAGGGCTTCCTCCGGCGGCTGCCGGTGCCGCGTATTCGGCCGCCGCTCCTGCTCTGCTCGCTCATGCGGTCCCTCTTTCGCTTCTCGCTCTTACCCCCTGCCGTGGTGCACGGGCGCGGTCCGGCGTCGCTCGGTGGGACGACGGAGCAGCCAGAAGCGTCGCACAGCCGGCTGAGGCCCCCGTCCGGCGACGGGGGCCTCGGAAGAAGCGGGTGCACGGACCGGGAACCCGGCGCTCACCTGGGGTTTCGGCCTGACGGACCGCCGCTGCTCCGGCCGGTGCGGAACGCGGCGTATGTGGCAAAGATCGCACCCCGGGCGCCTGCCGACGCCGGGGCTTCCCGGGGTGTCCCGGCGGGCGGGCCGGGGCGGCGGCCGCCGCTCACGTCGCCGTGGGTGGCCTGCGGGCAGGAGTGGTCGGAGGGGGCCGGCTCCTGCGCGGCGGCACACGTCAACGGGCGGGTGCGGAAACACGACAGATGCCCCGTCACGAGGTGACGGGGCATCTGTCGGGGAGCTGTGGAGCGGCGACGTCAGTCGTTGCCGTTTCCGTTGCCCGGTGTCGTCTTCTGGATCTGGAGCAGGAACTCCGCGTTGGACTGCGTCTTCTTCATGCGGTCCAGCAGAAGCTCGATCGCCTGCTGCTGGTCGAGCGCGTGAAGCACCCGGCGCAGCTTCCAGACGACGGCCAGCTCGTCCGTGCCGAGCAGGATCTCTTCCTTACGGGTGCTGGACGCGTCGACGTCCACCGCCGGGAAGATGCGCTTGTCCGAGAGCTTCCGGTCGAGCTTGAGCTCCATGTTGCCGGTGCCCTTGAACTCCTCGAAGATCACCTCGTCCATGCGCGAGCCGGTCTCGACGAGCGCGGTGGCCAGGATGGTCAGCGAGCCGCCGTCCTCGATGTTGCGCGCGGCACCGAAGAAGCGCTTCGGCGGGTACAGCGCGGTCGAGTCGACACCACCGGACAGGATGCGGCCGGAGGCCGGCGCCGCCAGGTTGTACGCACGGCCCAGACGGGTGATCGAGTCCAGCAGGACCACCACGTCGTGGCCGAGCTCCACGAGGCGCTTCGCACGCTCGATGGCGAGCTCGGCGACCGTGGTGTGGTCCTCGGCGGGACGGTCGAAGGTCGAGGAGATGACCTCGCCCTTCACCGACCGCTGCATGTCGGTGACCTCTTCCGGACGCTCGTCGACCAGGACGACCATCAGGTGGCACTCGGGGCTGTTGACCGTGATCGCGTTGGCGATGGCCTGAAGGATCATGGTCTTACCGGTCTTCGGCGGGGCCACGATCAGGCCTCGCTGGCCCTTGCCGATCGGTGCGACCAGGTCGATGATCCGGGTGGTCAGGATGTTGGAGTCGGTCTCCAGACGGAGCCGGTCCTGCGGGTAGAGCGGGGTCAGCTTCTGGAACTCGGGACGGCCGCGGCCGCTCTCCGGCGCCATGCCGTTGACGGAGTCGAGGCGGACCAGCGCGTTGAACTTCTCGCGGCGCTCGCCGTCCTTGGGCTGGCGCACCGCACCGGTGACGTGGTCACCCTTGCGCAGGCCGTTCTTGCGGACCTGGGCGAGCGAGACGTACACGTCGTTCGGGCCCGGCAGGTAGCCGGAGGTCCGGATGAACGCGTAGTTGTCGAGGATGTCGAGGATGCCCGCGACGGGGATCAGGACGTCGTCGTCGGCAACCTGCACGTCGGTCGCGAAGTCGTCGCGGCCACGACGGCCACGGCGGTCGCGGTAGCGGCCCCGGCGTCCGCGCCGGCCGCCCTCGTCGTCGTAACCGTCGTCCTGCTGGCCGCCGCCGCCCTGCTGGCTCTGCCCCTGGCCCTGGTTCTGGCCGCCGCCCTGCTGGCCCTGACGGCGTCCGCCGCCCTGCTGGCCCTGGTCGTCGCCCTTGCCCCGGCGGTCGCGCTGGCGGTCGCGGCGGTCACCGCGGTCCTGGCGGTCACGGCGGCCTTCCTGGCGGTCACCGCGACGGCCCTCGGCCGTGTCGACGGCGGACTCGGCCTTGGCCTCGCCCTTCGCCTCGGCGCGCTCGTCGCCGCGGTCCTGGCGGCTCTCCGCCTTCGGCTCGGCCTTGGACTCGGCCTTGGGCTCCGCCTTGGACTCGGACTTGGTGTCGGGGCTGCCCGCCTGCGCGGTCGCCCGGCGACGGCGGCGCTCGCCCGCAGGCTGTTCGTCGCTGGCCGGCTGACCCGGGATGTCGATCTGCTGCTGGGCGTCGGCCTTGTCGGCGGCCGGGGCGGCAGCGCTCTCGTCACCGGTGCGCGTCTTGGACGTGGCACGCCGCTTCGGCTTGCTCCCGGTGTCCGTACCGGCGGATGCGGCGGCCTTGGGGGCGGGCGCGGAGGATCCTCCGGCCTGCGCCTCCTTGATGACCTCGATCAGCTGGCTCTTGCGCATGCGCGCAGTTCCCCTGATGCCGAGGCCGGACGCGACCTGCTGCAGCTCGGCCAGGACCATGCCCTCGAGGCCGGTGCCGGAGCGGCGGCGCCGTGCGGTGGTGCCAGTGGCAGCACCTTCGGCGGGCACGGAGCTGTCGACGCTCTTGTCGGCAGTCACGCCCATCAGATCGGTGGTGTCGCTCACGAAGGGTCCTTCCCTGGAGCGGACGTCGGCCTTCTGGCTCGGCGACCGGTTGTGCTGTCCGACTGCGGTCTGTTGATCGTGTCGATCGCGGACCTTGCCGGGGCGGTGGTCCGCCGGGTACGGCGGAGAGACGAATGTGCGGGGTTCCGGCGCGAGATCCCCCTGCTCGGCCCACTCCTGGACGAGCAAGAGGGTGTCGTGCCGGTTCCGGAGCGTGCTCGAAAGCTCAGGCGGGCTGCTCAGGCAGTCGGGGAGGCTCCCGGAAGAGTGGTGGTCCCGGAGGGGGACACGAAGCAACGCGCCACGAAGACGTCGATTGCTGACTTGAGGTTAACACTACCGGCTCCAACAAACATTCCCCCTCTCATGCACCGGCAATCACATGCGGTTACGCGGCGAGCGGCAACACGCTCGCACCCGGGGCGTCGAGAGCGAGCCGGTTCGCGGCCCATCCCTCGCCCGCCAGCCGGGCGACCTTGTCGGCGGAACCCTCGTCCGCCAGCGCGAGCACCGTGGGCCCCGCGCCGGAGATGACGGCAGGGACGCCGTCGGCGCGCAGCCGGTTCACCAGCTCGACGGTCTGCGGCATGGCGGGACCCCGGTACTCCTGGTGGATCCGGTCCTCCGTCGCCGCGAGGAGCAGCTCGGGGCGCCTGGTCAGGGCCTCGACGAGCAGGGCGGCGCGACCGGCGTTGGCCGCGGCGTCCACATGGGGGACGGTGCGCGGCAGCAGGCCGCGGGCGGTCTCGGTCAGCACAGGCGTGGCCGGCACGAAGACCACCGGCACGACGGAGGCGGCGGGGTCCATCCGGATGGCCCTGGCGGCTCCGCCGTCCATCCAGGCGAGCGTGAATCCGCCGAGGAGACAGGCCGCGACGTTGTCGGGGTGCCCCTCGATCTCGGTGGCCAGTTCCAGCAGGGCGGCGTCGTCGAGACGGGCCTCGCCGCCCGTCGTCACGGCGCGGGCGGCGACGATCCCGGCGCAGATGGCGGCGGACGAGGAGCCGAGGCCACGGCCGTGCGGGATGCGGTTGGCGCAGACGATCTCCAGGCCGCGGGGCTGTCCGCCGAGCAGGTCGAAGGCCGTGCGCAGCGAGCGTACGAGCAGGTGGTTCTCGTCGCGGGGCAGCGTCTCGGCGCCCTCGCCCGCGATGTCGATGTGCAGCCCGGAATCGGCGACCCGGACGACGACGTCGTCGTAGAGCCCCAGCGAGAGGCCGAGGGCGTCGAAACCCGGGCCCAGATTGGCGCTGGTTGCGGGGACGCGCACCCGGACGGCGGCGGCTCGGAACGCGGGACCGGCCATCGGTTGGACGACTCTTCCTGTACGGCGGCGGGGATGGTGTGCAGGGTACTTCGACGTGCGTGGGGTGCCGTTGTGCGGGGGACGGGGGGCCCGGCAGTCACGACGGCTGCTGCACCGCGGCGGATGCGGCGGGGCGGGTCGGGTACAGCTTATCGAAGGAAGGTTCTGCGGCGACATAGGGCGCACAGGAGGCGCACGATGCGTGTCGCACACCTCCTATGCGCTCTCCGCCCCGGAAGGGCGGTTGAGCTGCGGCGGGGGCCGGCTACGCGAGGCCCAGCTTCTCGGCCGCGGCCACCGCGTCGACCGGCACGGTGACGGGCTGCGGAGCGCCCGCGACGGCCCAGTCGGGGTCCTTGAGGCCGTTGCCGGTGACGGTGCAGACGATCTTCTGGCCGGGGTCCACCTTGCCCTCTGCGGCGGCCTTGAGCAGACCGGCCACGGAGGCCGCCGAGGCGGGCTCGACGAAGACGCCCTCCTGGGAGGCCAACAGACGGTAGGCCGACAGGATCTGACGGTCCGTCACGTCGTCGATGAAGCCGCCCGACTCGTCCCGCGCGTCGAGCGCGAACTGCCAGGACGCCGGGTTCCCGATGCGGATCGCGGTGGCGATGGTCGCCGGGTCCTTGACGATCTCGCCGCGCACGATCGGGGCGGAACCGGAGGCCTGGAAGCCCCACATGCGCGGGGTGTGCGTGGAGACGCCGTCCCCCGCGTACTCCTTGTAGCCCTTCCAGTAGGCCGTGATGTTGCCCGCGTTGCCCACCGGCAGGACGTGGATGTCGGGGGCGTCGCCGAGCGCGTCGACGATCTCGAACGCGGCGGTCTTCTGGCCCTCGATCCGGACCGGGTTGACCGAATTGACCAGCGCCACCGGGTAGTTGTCCGAGAGGCTGCGGGCCAGGGTCAGGCAGTCGTCGAAGTTGCCGTCGACCTGGAGGATCTTCGCGCCGTGGACGAGCGCCTGCCCCATCTTGCCGAGCGCGATCTTGCCCTGCGGTACGAGGACGGCGCAGACCATGCCCGCGCGCACCGCGTAGGCGGCGGCGGAGGCGGAGGTGTTGCCGGTGGAGGCGCAGATGACGGCCTGCGCGCCCTCCTCCTTGGCCCGGGTGATCGCCATGGTCATGCCGCGGTCCTTGAACGACCCGGTGGGGTTGGCGCCCTCGACCTTGAGGTGCACCTCGCAGCCCGTGCGCTCGGAGAGAACCTGCGCCGGGACGAGCGGCGTGCCGCCCTCACGGAGCGTGACGACCGGGGTGGAGCTCGTGACCGGAAGCCGGTCCCGGTACTCCTCGATGATGCCGCGCCACTGGTGGGTGCCCTTGCTGGTCATGGGTC
Source organism: Streptomyces sp. NPDC088746 (assembly GCF_044751065.1). Lineage (NCBI taxonomy): Bacteria > Bacillati > Actinomycetota > Actinomycetes > Kitasatosporales > Streptomycetaceae > Streptomyces > Streptomyces sp. NPDC088746. Next base: position 1,093,667 of record NZ_JBIVLA010000002.1, on the reverse strand, counting down.
CTTACTCCCCTTCAACACGCATGATGCTGGCGACACCGCGCACGGTGTCCAGCTTGCGCAGCGCTTCGACGGTCCCGGAGAGGGCGGCGTCGGGCGCGCGGTGGGTGACGACGACGAGGGAGGCCTCGCCGCCGGTTTCCTGACTGTCCGGCCGACTCTGCTGGCGGACCGTATCGATGGATACGCCCTGTTCGGCGAAGACCGTCGCGACCTGGGCGAGTACGCCAGGCTTGTCGGCCACGTCGAGACTGATGTGGTACCGCGTGACGACGTCGCCCATGGGGCTGACCGGCAGACGCGTGTACGCGGATTCACCGGGACCGGTGGTCTCTCCGATGATGTTGCGGCACACCGCGACCAGGTCGCCCAGGACCGCGGACGCGGTCGGGGCGCCGCCGGCGCCGGGACCGTAGAACATCAGCTGCCCGGCCGCCTCGGCCTCGACGAAGACCGCGTTGTACGCCTCGCGGACGGAGGCCAGCGGGTGGCTGAGCGGGATCATCGCGGGGTGCACGCGGGCGGTGACGGAGTTGCCGTCGGCTGCGCGCTCGCAGATGGCGAGGAGCTTGACGGTGCAGCCCATGCGCCGGGCGGAGGCGATGTCGGCGGCGGTCACCTCGGTGATGCCCTCGCGGTGCACCTCGCCGATCTTCACCCGGGTGTGGAAGGCGATCCCGGCGAGGATCGCGGCCTTCGCGGCGGCGTCGAAGCCCTCGACGTCGGCGGTCGGGTCGGCCTCGGCGTACCCGAGGGCGGTGGCCTCGTCGAGCGCCTCGGAGTAACCGGCGCCGCTCGTGTCCATCCTGTCGAGGATGAAGTTGGTCGTGCCGTTGACGATGCCGAGCACCCGGTTGACCTTGTCCCCCGCGAGGGACTCGCGCAGCGGCCGTACGAGCGGGATGGCGCCGGCCACGGCCGCCTCGTAGTAGAGGTCCCGGCCGTTCTTCTCCGCGGCCGCGTGGAGGGCGGAGCCGTCCTCGGCGAGGAGCGCCTTGTTGGCCGAGACGACGCCCGCGCCGTGCTCGAAGGCGGTCGTGATGAGCGTGCGGGCGGGCTCGATGCCCCCGATGACCTCGATGACGACGTCGATGTCGCCCCGTTTGACCAGGGCGGTCGCATCGGTGGTGATCAGCGCGGGGTCGATGCCCTCCCGCACCTTGGAGGGCCGGCGGACGGCTACGCCGGCGAGCTCGACCGGCGCGCCGATGCGCGCGGCGAGGTCGTCGGCGTGCGTCGTCATGATGCGCGCCACCTCTGAGCCGACCACTCCACAGCCCAGCAGCGCCACCTTCAGCGGACGCGTACGCATCATCCGACCTCGTTTCTCATACTTCTGATGTGTGGACCAGTCTCACTCACCGGACGGGGGTTTCTGCCACCCGTCCGGATTTTGAGATGTGAATTTCATCAGCCGACATCGAGACGCAGGAGATCTTCCTCCGTCTCGCGCCGGACGATGACCCGCGCCTGTCCGTCGCGCACGGCGACGACGGGCGGACGCAGGGCGTGGTTGTAGTTGCTCGCCATGGAGCGGCAGTACGCACCGGTGGCCGGCACCGCGATGAGGTCACCCGGGGCCAGGTCGGCCGGCAGGAACGCGTCCTTGACCACGATGTCACCACTCTCGCAGTGCTTGCCGACCACGCGTACGAGCATGGGTTCGGCCTCGGAGGTGCGGGAGACCAGCGCGACGCTGTACTCGGCGTCGTACAGCGCGGTGCGGATGTTGTCCGACATCCCGCCGTCGACGCTCACGTACGTCCGGAGGCCTTCGAGGGGCTTGATGGTGCCGACCTCGTACAGCGTGAACGCGGTGGGGCCGACGATCGCGCGGCCCGGTTCGACGGAGATGCGCGGGGTCCGGAGACCGGCGGACTCGCACTCCCGGGTCACGATGTCGCTGAGCGCCTTGGCGATCTCGTGCGGCTCACGGGGGTCGTCCTCGGAGGTGTACGCGATCCCGAGGCCGCCGCCGAGGTCGATCTCGGGGAGCTCGACGCCGTGCTCGTCGCGGATCTCGGCGAGCAGCTGCACGACGCGCCGCGCGGAGACCTCGAAACCGGCCATGTCGAAGATCTGCGAGCCGATGTGCGAGTGGATGCCGATGAGCTCGAGGCCGTCCAGGGTGAGCGCCCTGCGCACCGCCTCCGCCGCCTGTCCGTCGGCCAGCGCGATGCCGAACTTCTGGTCCTCGTGCGCGGTGGCGATGAACTCGTGGGTGTGGGCCTCGACGCCGACCGTGACGCGGATCTGCACGCGCTGGCGGACGCCGAGCCGCTGGGCGATGTGCGAGACCCGGACGATCTCCTGGAAGGAGTCGAGCACGATCCGTCCGACGCCGGCCTCGACGGCCCGCTCGATCTCGGCGACGGTCTTGTTGTTGCCGTGGAAGGCGATGCGCTCGGCGGGCATCCCGGCGTCCAGCGCGGTGGCCAGCTCGCCGCCGGAGCACACGTCCAGGTTCAGCCCTTCCTCCTGGAGCCAGCGCACCACGGCCCGCGACAGGAAGGCCTTGCCGGCGTAGAAGACATCGGCGTCCGCCCCGAAGGCGTCCGCCCAGGCGCGGCAGCGCGCCCGGAAGTCGGACTCGTCCAGGAAGTAGGCGGGCGTACCGAACTCCTCGGCGAGCCGGGCGACTTCGATCCCGCCGACGGTGAGCGCACCGTCCGCGTCACGGGTGACGGTGCGGGACCAGACCTTGGGGTCCAGCTCGTTGAGGTCGGTGGCCGGGGCGGTGTAGTGGCCCTCGGGGAGGACGTCGGCGTGACGTGGCCCGGCGGGGTGTGCGGATCGGCTCATCGTTCTGCTCTGCTCTCTTACGGTCTCAGAGGTGTTCGGGCGCGCTGATGCCGAGCAGGGACAGGCCGCCTGCGAGCACCGTCCCGGCGGCTTCGGCAAGGGCCAGCCGGGAGCGGTGGGCGGCCGAGGGTTTCTCGTCGCCGACGGGGAGCGTCGGGCAGGCATCGTGGAAGTCGAAGAAGGCGTGCGCCACCGTTTCGAGGTGCCGGGCGAGCCGGTCGGGTGCCTGGTGGCGGGCGGCGGAGGCGAGGGCGCCGGGGTGATCGGCGAGCGCGGCGTGCAGCGCGGGCGCGTCGACGTCCTCGTCGTAACCGGCGGTGAGGCCGAGGCGCTCCGCCTCGCGGGTGAGCGCACGGGAGCGGGCGTGGGCGTACCGGACGAGGAACAGCGGATTGGCCTCGCCCTGTACGAGGAGGTCGTCCCCGAGGTGGGCGCGGTCGTGCCCGGCGGGCCTCAGCAGGCCCCAGCGGGCGGCGTCGGCCCCCAGCCGCTCCAGCAGCTCCCCCGCCGTGGCCCCTGCGGGGACGGGCCGGGTCTGCGCGAGCGGGACGGGAGGCCGGCCGTGCGCGTCGACGGTGACGCCGAGACGCGCCCAGTCGGGGTCGGACGCCTCCTCGCAGGTGACACGCCCCAGGGCGCCCTGCGCGCGCAGCATCTTCATCACCGTGCCCGCCACGACCGCCGCCCTGACCTCGCGCCGGTGGTGGAGCTGATGGACCTGCCCGGCGCACTCGGCCCCCCACCCGTACCGGAGCCCCTGCTCCAGCACCTGGCGTACGCGTACGGAACGCGCGGCACCGTCGGAGTCCGCGTCGAGCGTGAAGTTCAGGAAGCCGGGGCCGGTGATCTCGACCCGTCCGATCCCGGGCGCGCCGACGACCCGGTCCCGCAGCAGCGCGGCGACGTCCCGCGCGGGGAGCGCGGCGGGGCCGGCCAGCTGGAGGGCGACGGCGCAGGCGTAGTCGCCGCTGCCGCCGGGCCGTGTCCGCTCCACCCGCACGCGCGCGGGCACCGGCGCGCGCAGGGCGTCCTCGTCGACCGCGCGGCGCACAGCGTGCAGCACGGTCCTGGAGAGATCTGCGGGGGTCACGGCACAAGCGTATGGGAGGAAGGGGGGCACTTCGCCAACCGGTTTCGCCATACGGGCAGCGACCCGGCCGGGCACGCCCTCAGCCGGCCGTACTCCCGGCCGTCCCCGCGCCGCGCCTGCCGTCGACCGGCACGGGATTCTCGCGGTGGGCGAGCCGTCGCACCATGCGCACCAGCTCGCTCGGCTCGAAGGGCTTCGCCAGGAACGCGTCGACCCCGGCGGCCGCCCCCGAGTCCACCTCGTAGGGCGTGCACGCGCTGACGACGGCGACGGGCAGGTGCTCGGTCCTGGGATCGGCGCGCAGCCGGGCGGCGGTCTGGATACCGTCGAGCCTGGGCATCACCACATCCAGAGTGATCACGTCCGGGCAGACCTCGTGGACCAGGTCCAGGCACTCGACGCCATCGGCCGCGGTCACGACCTCGAAGCCCTCCAGCTCGAGATTGACCCTGATCAGCTGCCGGATGACCTTGTTGTCGTCGACAACAAGCACGCGGCCGTACGCCCCTGACACCCTTCGAGGGTAGGTCGAGCGGAGGAGCTGCGTCCGGGTTTTGCCCACTTCCGCCCCCGGAGGGTGGCCGGCGCGGCCTCGCACGGCCGCCGCCGACGCGCAAAACCTGTTCCCGGACACCCCGTCGGAGCTGGTAGGGTTTCACTCGTCGCCGCCGAGCGCAGCGACATCGCCCCCGTAGCTCAGGGGATAGAGCATCGGCCTCCGGAGCCGGGTGCGCAGGTTCGAATCCTGCCGGGGGCACTTTCCGGAAAGACCTTCTGATCAGTGGAGACACTGAGCAGGGGGTCTTTTTCATGTCCGCGCCGGTTCATGTCCGCGCCGGAAGCCCGGAAGCCCGGAAGCTGAGGGACACGCGATGCACCTGCGAGCTCGTCGAGCTCGTCCGAACGAAAGCTTCGCCATCCGTTTGTCTCCTTGAACACTGGGTAGCCGCAGCCCGCATCACCCTGTCCGGGCGCGGACGCCCTTCGGGCAGCCGGCGCGGATGGTACGGCAGCACGCCAGGATCCGGCTGCCAGGACACATGACCGCCCGGCTGAGGCGCCGCTACGGCCACGCGCCGCGCGCATCCGCATGTCCCACACCGCCGAGGGGCTGGGCTGCGCCATGTCTCTTTCGCCGGGTCTCGGGACAACGCGAAAGGCACACGTGACCAGGCTGACAACAGAGCCCCCAGGCAGGTACAGGACTTTCGGTGAGGGAGCCGGGCGACCTGTGCGCGGGCCAGGCACTGCCGGAGCTGACGGACACCGTTGCGATGAAGGCGGGAAGCCGTGATCAGGCTCGAGATAGGTGCCGGTGTCAACAGCGCGGTCGAGTTTTTGGAAGCTCGCCTGCCCTGGCTTTTCGACTCCCTGCACTCCGCCGGACAAGGCCTGTACGACGGGGTGTACTTCGTCATGTCGGGCCCCGACGCGCTGGTCATGGGTGCGATCCTCGCGCTGATCGCCTGGTGGCTGCGGGGCGTGGTGGCCGCCGTCCTCGCTTCCGCGGGCTTCTTTCTCGTCAACTCGATCGAGTTGTGGGAAAAGGCGATGCAGACGCTGTCGCTTCTCGTCGTGGCGGCCACGGTCACCATGGTGATCGCTGTCCCTCTCGGCATCTGGGCGGCCCGCAACAAGTCGGTGAGTTCGGTCCTTCGGCCGGTTCTCGACTTCATGCAGACGATGCCGGCCTTCGTCTACCTGGTCCCCGGTATCACCTTCTTCGGAGTGGGCGTGGTGCCCGGCATCGTCGCCACCATCATCTTCGCGATGCCGCCGGGCATCCGGATGACCGAGCTCGGTATTCGGCAGGTGGACGAGGAGCTGGTGGAGGCCGCGGAAGCGTTCGGAGCCCCACCGCGTGCCATTCTGCTGCGCGTACAGCTGCCGCTGGCCCTGCCGACCGTCATGGCCGGCGTGAACCAGATCATCATGCTCTCCCTGTCCATGGTGGTCATCGCGGGCATGGTCGGCGCCGACGGCCTGGGTACCGTCGTCTTCCAGGCCATCAGCTCGGTGGACATCGGCCTCGGCTTCGAGGCGGGTCTCGCGGTGGTCATCCTCGCCATGTACCTCGATCGCATGACCGGCGCGCTGAATCAGCGCATCTCGCCCCTCGGTCGCCGTGCGCTGGCCAGGGCGGCCTCCCTCCGGGCGGGAAAGGCCCTGCGGTGGAGGCCCAACACAGCGTTCGCGGGTATAGGTGTGCTGGTCCTCGCGCTGCTCGCCGGCGGCCTGCAGTTCGTCTCCGGCCCGGACGACGACGGCCAGGACGTGGACAGAAAGGACCTGGGGAAGGAGGCCGGTGCGGCTCCCAGCATCGGCTACTTCCCGTGGGACGAGGACGTGGCTGTCACCTACCTGTGGAAGAACGTTCTGGAGCGGCGCGGATACAAGCCCAGCATCCACCAGTACGACGTCGGGTCGATGTTCACCGCGATGGCCGGCGGCCAGGTCGATGTGGAGTTCGACGCCTGGCTCCCCAACGCCCAGAAGCAGTACTGGGACAAGTACAAGGACGACCTGGTCGACATCGGTCCGTGGTACGACGAGACCACGCTGGAAGTGACGGTGCCCAGCTATGTCAAGGGCATCGACTCGATGGCGGACCTCAAGGGCAGGTCGAAGGAGTTCGGCGGCAGGATCATCGGCATCGAGCCCGGGACCGGCCAGATGAACCTGCTCAAGAACGAGGTGCTGCCCGGCTACGGACTCGACAAGGAGTACGAGGTCACCGACGGCAGCTCCCCCAGCATGATCCTGGAGCTGCAGCGTTCGCTGCGCAAGCGCGAACCGGTGGCGGTCGTCCTGTGGTCGCCGCACTGGGCGTACAGCAAGTACGAGTTGACCAAGCTCAAGGACCCGAAGAAGTTGTGGGGCGAGGTGAACGAGATCCGCTCGCTCGGCCACAAGTCGTTCCCGAAGGAGTTCCCCGAGTTCCGCGGCTGGCTCGAGGACTGGCACATGTCGGAGGAGCAGCTCGGGGACCTGGAGGCGGCCATCCAGGACGAGGGCACCGGCCATGAGGAAGAGGCCGTGGAGAAGTGGATCGACGAGAACCCGGGCATGGTCGACAAGATGGCGCCGCTCTCCCCCTGACCCTGGACGTACGGCGACGGAACGGCGGGCGCGGTGCCGCGCCCGCCGTCCGGCAGTCGCCGGTCGCCGGTCCCGGGTCGCTCAGAAGGGGCGGTCCCCCGCGATGGCGACCCGCTCGGCGACCCGCGGATGCGGGGCGTAGTCGTTCACGGCGTAGTGCTGGGTCGCCCGGTTGTCCCAGAAGGCGATGTCGCCCGGCTGCCAGCGGAAACGCACCTGGTACTCGGGTACGTGCGCCTGCTGGAAGAGGAAGCGCAGCAGGCGGTCGCTCTCCGCCCGGTCGATACCGACGATCCGAGTCGTGAACGAGGTGTTCACGAACAGCATCCGGCGCCCCGACTCCGGGTGTGTGCGCACGACCGGATGCTCGACCGGCGGGAACGCCTCCTGGTGAGGGGCGAGTTGCTCGGGCCCGTGGAAGCGGGCGAAGCCGGGGATGAAGTCGTGGACGGCGCTCGCCCCGTCGATGCGGTCCTTCACCTCCTGCGGCAGGTTGTCGTACGCGGCAGCCATGTCCGCCCACATGGTGTCGCCACCCAGCGGCGGCACCTCGCGCAGTTGCAGGACGGCGCCGAGAGCCGGACGCTCGCGGAAGGTGACGTCCGTGTGCCAGACGTTCTCGAACGTCTTCGGTGCCCCGGCCGTCTTGTCGAAGCGCACGACGTCCTCGCTGTCGCCCCTGGCCAACAGCGGGTTGACTTCCAGCTCGCCCCAGTGGCGTGCGAAATCGCGCTGGGCGGCCGAGGTGAGGTTCTGCCCCCGGAAGAAGAGGACCTTCCACTCCAGCAGGGCACGGTTCAGCTCTTCGCGCAGGTCCGGCTCCAACGGCCGGGAGAGGTCGGGACCGTGGATCTCCGCGCCGATCGTGCGGGCCTGAGGAACGACGTCGAAGAGGGTGTACGGGCGCGTCGTCTCGCTGGCCGGCAGCCGTTCCAGGACGCGGTGCCCTTCGTACAGGCCGTCCTGCGGTATGCGTGCCTCACGCAGGAGGGGCGGGGTGCCGGAGGGCCGGCCGGCGGGCGTGGCGGTCGCATGCGGGGAAGCGGTGGTGGTCATACGGTTCCTCCTTGGCGGAGAGCGAGCCGCCGGGGGCTCCGGTGGGCGGGCCCCGTACCCGAAGGGAACGGGTGGGACCCGCGACAGCGGCCGGGGCCTCCGGCGGTGCGATGAGGTGGGCCCTCCACGCCCGCGCCGCGTGCCTGCCGAGCAGGTACGGGACACAGCGGGACCGTGAAGGGCCGGGGGAAGACAACACCGGTATCACCGGGTTCTCGGCTTCGCCTCGCGAGGCGGCCGAGTGGAGTTGACGACCGGTCAGCGCGAGTGGACGCCGACGCGAGCGGGCGGCGAGCCGATACGGCCGCGGCGGCGCAGACAGGTGACGGACCGCGGAGCACACTCGCCGCAAGGCCCCGTCATACGCAGGGCGACGGTGGTCAGCGAGTAGGGGGCCATGTCCCGCATTGTGTGCCGCCCCCGCCGACGCGGTCAAGCCCGCCTCCGGGAGGCGTGGGCCCGCGCCGGACACCCGAGCCGCCCGGACAGGTCCTCGGTCGCGCAGGTGAGCTGAAAGGCGAGCGGGCCTGGGTCGCAGAGAGCGGGATTCCTGGACCAGGCAGCCGCGGCGTCGTCCAGGATGCAGGGCTAACGGCTGGCGTTCAGGATCTCGATCGGTCGTCGCCGCCAACTCTGCCCCCGGGTCGGTGGGAGAATACGGACATCCATATCGGACATATGAGGCGACTTCCTGTCCGCGACTTCCCACCGACTCACAGCGGCCGGGGCCGACGTCGGCACGGCCTGGACGTGGCGGAGCCCGGGAGTCGTATCCAGCTCCCGGGCCCCTGGGGTTGCCACCCAATTGCGCTTGCCAGCGCCGTTTAAGAGTGCGGATCAGTCGTCATACCGTCGCGTTCTGCCTTTGAACTACCGCGCCGCGGAGAGGCGCAGGCCGGATTCGAACCAGCATTCAACGGTGTTCGTCCGTACTCGGTCGATCTGGCAATCGGCGGCGATACTGAAGCTGGAGCGAGAGTCTGAGATTGATCGCGGCTGCCTCTGCCATGTTGGGCCACCCCGGCGTGTGGTGCCGGGGGGAGGACTCGAACCTCCACCGTTACCGCGTCTTCAGGCTGAACGTCAGTTTCAGCTTGCGCTCATCACACGGGGCGGACCTCAATTCCGCCTCGTGCAGGGTGCGCAGCCCCCACGCCATTGCGCGCGGGGGCGTTCTTGGGGGTGCCGCCTGGTGTCCGGCCCTAGCCGAACAGGTAGCCGAACACCGCGTCTCCGACGCGCCGGTCGGTGACCTCGGCGCTGTTGGCCTCCTCGCGGGCGAACTTCACCGCGTGCTGGAGCTTCTCGACCCGCTCCAGCAGCTCGTTCACCCGTCGCGCCGGAAGCGCTCCGGAGAACTTCACGGTCGTCCAGTACCCGAGGGGCACGTCCTCGTAGTACACGTCGACCTGCGCCGGGTGCTTGTCGGTCGCCTCGGCCTTGACGTGGTTGCGCGGGACCTTCTTCGTCCGGATGGTGCGGACCGGATCGGTCTTCCACAGGTCCGTCGAGGGGTCGAGCGACCAGGACTCGGAAGCGTCCAGGACAGGGAGCTTCTTCACGAAGGTGTGCAGGTCGGTGAGCTGCTTCTCCAGGAAGAGCAGGTAGCTGACCGGGACCTCGCTGACGACCGTACGCCCGTCGACGGTGACGTCCGCGCGGGCCGAGCAGTTCGCCCAGTCCTTCGTCGCGGTCACGTCGAACAGCCGGGTCAGCGACGCGGACATCTCACGCAGCGCCTCCTCGGCCTTGATCTGCACCCGCGCGGACTCGGGCGGAAGCTGCTCGCCCTCTTCGTCCTTCGGCTGGTACGTACGCGAGATGCCCGCCAGCAGCGCCGGCTTCTGCACCTTGTGGTGGGCCGCGGTGATGTCCTGGAGCGACTTGCTCTTGACACCCTTCTCCACGGCGATGATCTGGTTGAGCTTCGTCACTTCGCCCCCTTCGAGTGACAGGAACCTACCGCACGTGCTTTCGATCGGTCGCAGGGTTTTCCGTCACCCGCGCCCCGGTCGGCTGCGGGCCAGCCGGAGGCCGAGGTCGTCGATCGCGAACGTGGGGTGGCTGCGGCGGCGCACCGTGGCGCCGCAGCCGCGCTCCGGTTCGGCCCAGCCGCCGCCGCGGAAGGTGCGGTACTCGCCGTAGACCTCCTCGTCGTAGAGGTCCCAGCACCACTCCCAGACGTTGCCCAGCATGTCGTGCAGGCCCCACGGGTTGGGCGCCTTGGCGCCGGCCTCGTGGAGCCGGCCGCCGGAGTTCCCGTCGTACCAGGCGATGGCGTCGATCTCGCCGTAGCGGTATCCCGTGGTCCCCGCCTTGCAGGCGTACTGCCACTCCGCCTCCGTGGGCAGGCGGTAGCCGTCGGAGGCAGGGTCGCGGGTCACCTCTCCGGTCCGTCTGTCCCGGGAGTAGACCAGGTCGAGTCCGGCGCGGGCCGAGAACAGGTTGCACAGGTCGACGGCGTCGAGCCAGCTGATGTTCGTCACGGGCAGGGCGCCGCCCGGCACGGTGGGTTCGAGCTCCTCCCCCGTGACCGCGTGGTGCTGCCGGGCTGTGGTGACGGGGTGGCGGCCGAGGAGGAAGGGCTCGATCTCCACCTGCCACTGTGCGCCCCGGCGGTCGTCGCGCAGATCCACGGTGCCGGCCGGTATCCGGACCATGCAGGAGGCCGTCTCGTCGTCGGTGGGCGTGTGCACGCGGTGGGCCTTCCGGTACGGGGAGAGCCGAAGTGCCCCCGTGCACAAGCTAATCGGTCATCGGCCGAGCCTGCGGACGGGCTCGCCGTCGAGGTAGGCGCGGATGTCCTCGACCGCGTCCCCGTAGTACGCCGCGTAGTTGGCCTGCGACACGTAACCCAGGTGCGGTGTCGCCAGGAGGCGCGGTGCGCCGCGCATCGGGTGGTCCGCCGGGAGCGGCTCGACGTCGAAGACATCGACGCCCGCGCCCGCGATGGCCCCTCGGTGCAGTACGTCGAGCAGAGCCTCCTGGTCGACGATCGCCGCCCGGGAGGTGTTGACCAGGAAGCTTCCGGGCCGCATCAGCCCGAGTTCCCTGGCTCCCAGCAAGCCGCGCGTACGCTCGCTCAGCACCAGGTGTACGGAGACGAAGTCGCTGGTCTCCAACAGCTCTTCCAAGGACGCGGCGAGCCCCGCCCCTGCCTCCTCGGCCCGCTCCGGGGTGAGGTTCCGGCTCCAGGCCACCACGTCCATGCCGAAGGCGCGGCCGACCGCGGCGACGCGGCTGCCGATCTTCCCCAGCCCGAGGATGCCGAGCCTGCGCCCGTGCAGGTCGGTCCCGACGGTGGACTGCCAGGGTCCGTTCTCGCGGAGGGAGTTGGCCTCGGTCACGACGGAGCGCGCCAGGCCGAGCAGCAGGGCCCAGGTGAGCTCGACGGGCGGGGTCGCCGTGCTGGCGGTGCCGCAGACGGTGACCCCGTGCCGCTCGGCGGCGGCGTAGTCGATGGAGGTGTTGCGCATGCCGGAGGCGACGATCAGGCGGAGCCGGGGCAGCCGCTCGATCAGCGTCGCGGGAAACGGCACGCGCTCCCGGAGGGTGACGACGATGTCGAATCCGGCCAGTCGGTCGGCGAGTTCACCCTCCGTGGCGCAGTGCTCGGCGAAGCTGACCACGTCGATGTCGTCGGCGACGGGTGACCAGTCGGCGGAGGTGGCCGCCACGGACTGGTAGTCGTCGAGCACGGCGCAGCGGAGCTTCATGATGGCTTCCCCTTCGGCGGTACGGGTGCCGGCCTTGCGGCAGCACCGGGGAATCTACCGGCCGTGTCCCGCGCTCACGCGTCCAGCCAGGCCTCCCTGTTCCGCGCGACGTCGTAGACCCTCTCCACCTGGGTGGGGGTGAACACGCCCGTCAGCGGGGCGAGGACGGACACCTGGCGCTCCCGGAAGACGCGGACCCCGGCCGGTGTGGAGGCCACCTCCAGCGCCGTGACGCCGGTGAACACCAGCACGGTCTGTACGGGCACGTCGAAGGCGCAGTACGCCTCCAGCGCGGCCCGGGCCCGCCGGGCGCCCGGCCGGCCGTCGAGTTCGTACGGCTGCGGGGTGCCGTTGTCGGTCCGCAGGGTGCCGTCGCCGATCCGTACCGATGCTCCGGGGCGGTGATCGGTGCTCACGGCGAACACGCCGCCGGGCCCGATGAGCAGGTGCCCGATCTCCGTGCCGTCCGGCAGCGGCACGGAGTGCAGGACTCTCCAGCCGTGCCGGGTCAGCCGCTTGAGCTCGGCCCCGACCCTCCGCTCCCCCGCGAGGGCGCCACGCCGCGGGTCCGCGTCCTTGTGCCGCCGCAGCGCCCCGGTGGCGGCCCGTACGAGGGCGCCGGTCCCGGATTCGCCGAGCTGCTCGCGCAGCCCGGCGCCCGGCCTGCGCGACGCGAGGTCGGTCGAGGGGGTCAGCGCGGGGAGGACGGCCGGCCTCCGGCGCCGCGCCGGCTCCGGCTCCGGACCGGCCACCGGCGCGAGGCCGACCACCGGTACGGGGCCGGCCACTGGTACGGGGCCGGCCGCCGGCTCCGGACCGTCCACCGTCTTCGGCGCGGGCGCCACGCTCGGCGCGGGCGGCGCCTCGACCGCAGGCGCCACCTCCACCGCGGGCGCCACGCCCGGCGCACGCGCCACTTCGCCCGCGGGCGCGGGCCCCCGCACGGGCGGCGCCTCCTGCGCGGCCCCCCGCTTCCGCATCCCCCGCATGGGCGGGATCCGCGGGACCGGAGGCGGCGCGGGCGGGGTCTGCGGCCCGGCCGGGGCCTCCTCGCCGACGAGTGCCGGCAGGTCCGGGACCTGGCGCGCGAGCGCGTCGGTCACGGCGTCGCGGTAGCGCGGGTGGAGGACGGTGATCGTGCCGCTGCCCCGGTCCGCCCATCCGATCGCGGTGCCGTCCGGCAGGTTCACATAGAGCCGGTCGTGCCCGAAGAGCTGCCATGACGTGACCTTGAGATCCTGCATCGTGCCCCCTCTGTTCACCCCGCCGACGTCCTTGCTCCCCCAGCCTGTACGGCGGGTCCGCCCCCGCACAGGGCGCAGAGCGGGCGCGCGGAGTCGGGAGCACGGCGTTCCGGAGCAGTCCGGGCCCTGTGTGCCCCGGGCTGCTCCGGCGCCCCGGTCAGGCCAGGGGGAGACCCGGCGCCGGATAGGCCTCCATCATGGTCCTCACTTCGTCCCTGACCTTGGAAACGGTCGTTTCATCACCTGTACGAGCGGCGTCGACCACAAGATCGATCCACTGCGCGACCACTCCCATCTCGGAGGCGGGGATACCCCGGGACGTCAGGGCGGGGGTGCCGATACGGATGCCGGACGGGTCGAAGGGCTTACGGGGGTCGTACGGAACGGTGTTGTAGTTGACGACGATCCCGGCCCGGTCGAGCGCCTTGGCCGCGATCTTCCCGGAGACGCCCTTGCCCGTGAGGTCGGCCAGCAGCAGATGGTTGTCCGTACCGCCGGAGACGAGGTCGAAGCCGCGTGCCGCGAGTTCCTCGCCCAGCGCACGGGCGTTGGCGACGACCTGGTGGGCGTAGGCCGCGAAGTCCGCCCCGGCCGCCTCCTTCAGCGCGACGGCGATGGCGGCGGTCGTCTGGTTGTGCGGGCCGCCCTGGAGGCCGGGGAAGACGGCGCGGTCGACGGCCTTGGCGTGTTCGGCCCGGGTCAGCAGCATCGCCCCGCGCGGCCCGCGGAGGGTCTTGTGGGTGGTCGTCGACACCACGTCGGCGTACGGGGCGGGCGACGGGTGCGCGCCTCCGGCGATCAGTCCGGCGATATGGGCGACGTCCGCCACCAGCACCGCGCCGACCTCGCGGGCGATCTCCGCGAAGCCGGCGAAGTCGATCACCCGGGGAACGGCGGTGCCGCCGCAGAAGATCAGCTTGGGCCGTTCGGCACGCGCCAGGTCGCGCACCTCGTCCAGGTCGATGCGCCCGGTGTCACGCCGCACGCCGTAGCGCACGCCCCGGAACCACGTGCCGGTGGCCGAGACGCCCCAGCCGTGGGTGAGATGGCCGCCCATCGGCAGCGACATCCCCAGGACGGTGTCGCCGGGCTCCAGGAACGCCAGGTAGACGGCGAGGTTGGCCGGGGAGCCGGAGTAGGGCTGGACGTTGGCGTGGTCCATCCCGAACAGCGCCTTGGCCCGGTCGACGGCGAGGGTCTCCACCTGGTCGATGACCTGCTGGCCCTCGTAGTACCGCTTGCCGGGGTAACCCTCGGAGTACTTGTTCTGCAGGACGGTGCCGGACGCCTCCAGCACGGCTGCCGACACGTAGTTCTCGCTGGGGATCAGGCGCAGGGTGTCCGCCTGGAGCCGCTCCTCGGCGTCCACCAGGGCGGCGAGTGCCGGATCGGCCGCCGTCAGGGCGGGGCGGGCGGGAGCGGGACGGGGTGCGTCGGACGGCTGTACGGCCACGGGTTTCCTCCCGGGTCGGTCGCACGGGGCGACGGTGACCCGGACTGCCCAGGCGGACGGCCTCCGGCGATGACTCCCCGGGGCGTGCCCGGGGTGTGCCGCTCCCTCGTGGTCGATTCCACGGAGCACCCTTCCGGGTACGCGCCAGTCGCGGCTCTCCGCACTTTACTGCGGGGCGGTGCGTTCCGACAGCGTGCGCGCCGGTCGCGGCATCCCGCACCATACCGGCGCCAACATCCGCAAGGACGCGTGAACGGGCACGAAACTGGGCAGCTTCCCGGGGACCTGACGGGGTTCGGCGGTGGGGGGCCGTGATGGAGTCACGTGATCAGTCGGGCATGCCCGAGCCAAGACCCGGGGCCGGGCCGGAGCCGGGACCGGAGCAGGCGTGGGGGGCCGGCCGGCCTCCGCCGCCTCCCGCCCGGCCTCCGGCTGCCGGCCCGCCGCCCCCGGGGGCCACGCTGCGGGCCGTCGCCGCCGGACTGCTCAGCCTCTCCGGCCTGGGACTCGGCCACGTCCTGCTGCGCCGCTGGGGCCGGGCGGCGGTGAGCTGGGCCGCGACGGGCGTCCTCCTGCTCGTCGCGCTCCCCGCGGACCCGGGCGGGGTGCCCGCCGCCCTCGTCGCCGCCTATCTCGTGCTGCTCGTCCTCGCCGGAGCCGACGCGGCCCGCATCGCCCGGCGCGCGGACTTCGGCCGGTGGCCCCGGCCCGTCCTGGCAGCGGTGCTCGGGCTGCTCCTGCTGGCCGTCCCGCTCACCGGAACGGTGGCCTACGGTTCCGCGCGGGACGAGGCCGTGGAGCAGGAGCTGCTCGACCGTCTGGAGGAGGGCGACGATCTGGTCGCGAAGGCGGCGAAGAGCTCGTTCCTGCTCTCCGCGCCCGACTACCGCTACGCGCTCACGCTCTACCGGGAACTGGGCGAGGACCACCCCGGATCGCGCGCCGGCGCCCTCGTACCCGGGCGTCTGAAGAGCTATTACGAGGCCGTCGCCACGCCGTACCGCGCGAAGAGGCACTGCGAGGCGGTCGAGCCGCTGACCTATCTGCGCACACTCCCCGGCACGGTGGACCGGAAGCTGCTCGGCGATCTCGCCGGCTGGCCCGACACGCCGCTCGCGGAGTCGCTGTACGGCTGCGGCGTCTCCCGTCTGGCCGGTACGGGGCCTGATTCCGGCAGCAAGGAGCTGGGCACACTGCTGCGCACGTTCCCCGAGTCCTCGCAGGCCGGACAGGTGGGCCCGGCCGTCAGCCGGACGATACGACAGCAGCTCTCCGGCTTGAAGGGCGCTGAGCCCTGCGCCGTGACCGATCAGCTGCGGCGGACGAGCACCATGGTCGCGGAGCTCCCCGAGACCTCCGTGCCCTCCCTGGGGCGGCAGGCGGACGCGGGCGTACGGGACGGGGTGTACGCCTGCGGCGTGGACGAGTTCAAGGACAAGCGGTTCGCCGAGGCCCGGCAGACCCTGACGGACTTCGCGGACACCTACGAGGAGGACGGGCGCGGACGGCACGCCCGGGACATCGCCACGGCGGCCGAGATAGCCGAGGTCCGGCCGTCCGCCGGCAGAAGACTGCCCGGGAGCGGCAAGCCAGGTGGCGTCCGTATGGAACTCGTCATCAGCAACGGGGCCCCCAACGACGTCGAGGTGCTCTACACGGGCCCGGTCACCGGCACGGTGAAGCTGAAGGCCTGCGGCGGCTGTAAGCGGTTCAGCAGCGAGGCCACCGGCGCCGCGGGCGCCTGCAGGGCGAGCGGCACGTCGTACCCGAAGACGCGACTGCGGCTCCCGGCGGGCGACTACCACTTCCTGTACAAGCACGGCTCGGGGGCGACGGCGTCCGCCGACAGTTACGCCTCCGGATCCAGCGTCGATCCGGGCTACTCGTACACGAGTTGCACCTACGTGATCGAGAGGGACCCGTACGGACTGGACCTGCCCACGCTGCCGGATCCGCTGAAGCCGGCGTCCGCGCGCTGAGGTGAGCGGGCCTCGGCCGGCGCGGTGACGCGTCAGGCCGAGGTGCGCTTCCGCGTGCCGGGAGAGGTCGTCTTCTTCGCCGCCGGCTTCTTCGCGGCGGACTTCTTGGCGGTCGGCTTCTTCGCGGCGGACTTCTTGGCGGCTGTCTCCTTCGCGGCTGTCTTCTTCGCCGGGGTCTTCTTCGCGGCGGCCTTCCTCGGGGCCGCCTTCTTCGACGAGGCCCCCTTCGAGGACGCGCCGGTCTTCTTCTTCGCGCCGCCGCCCCGGCCGGAGCCGATGTGGTGGACGTCCGCGACCTCGCCGCCGTCCTCCCCGTGGGACTCCTTCGCCGCCCGCACGCTGCTCTCCAGCGCCGCCATCAGGTCGATCACCTTTCCCTCGGGCTCCTCCGACTCCTCCTCCGCCACGGGCTCGCCGGCCGCCTTCGCCGCGACCAGTTCCTCGACCGCCTCGCGGTAGTCGTCGTGGAGCGTGTCCATGTCGGCGTCGCCGAGGGTGTTCATCAGCGCGTCGGCCAGGTCCAGTTCCGCGTCGCGCACCTTGACGCCGGTGTCCGGGGCGACGCCTTCCGGCGCGCGGATCTCGTCCGGCCAGAGCAGGCCGTGCATCGCGATCACGTCGCCGGAGACCCGCAGCATGCCGAGCCGCTCCCGCCCGCGCAGGGCGTACTTCGCGACGGCGACCTTGCCGCTGCGCCTGAGGGCCTCGCGCAGCAGGGCGTACGGCTTGGCGGCGGGGACGCCGTTGGCCGAGAGGTAGTAGGCCGAGTCCAGCTGGAGGGGATCGACGGCCGAGGACGGCACGAATCCCTCGATCTCGATCGTCTTGGCGGTGGGGAGCGGGAGCGAGGCCAGGTCCTCGTCGGTCACGGGGATCACCGTGCCGTCGGCGTCCTCGTACGCCTTGACGGTCTCGGAGGCCGGCACCTCCTCCTCGTCCAGCTCGCAGACCTTGCGGTAGCGGATCCGGCCGCCGTCCTCGACGTGGATCTGCCGGAAGGAGATCGCGTGGTTCTCCGTGGCGTTCATGAGCTTGACCGGGATGCTGACCAGACCGAACGAGATGGAACCGTTCCAGATGGACCTCACCGTTCACCCCTTACGCCCGCCACGACCGCATTCGTGCGATTTCATGTGATTCTTATCGTATGACGCCGATCACAGAGGTGGAGGGGCGGCGCCTGGCGCTCAGCAATCTCGACAAGGTGCTGTACCCGGCCACCGGTACGACCAAGGGCGAGGTGCTGCACTACTACGCGGCCACGGCGGCGGGCGCGATGCTGCCCCACCTGCGCGACCGCCCGCTGTCCTTCCTCCGGTATCCGGACGGGCCTGAGGGGCTGCGCTTCTTCACCAAGAATCCGCCGCCCGGTACGCCCGACTGGGTGCGCACGGCCCCGGTCCCCCGCAGTGACGACCCCGGGGCCCGGCAGGTGCTCGCCCAGGACCTGCCGTCGCTGATGTGGGCGGCGAACCTGGTGGTGGAGTTCCACACCCACCAGTGGCGGCAGGACGCCCCGGCCGTGGCCGACCGGATGGTGTTCGACCTGGACCCCGGGCCGCCCGCGGGGGTCGTCGAGTGCTGCACGGTGGCCCTCTGGCTGCGGGAGCGGCTGGCGGAGGACGGGCTGTCCTCGTACGGGAAGACCTCCGGTTCGAAGGGGCTGCATCTGCTCGTCCCCCTGGAACCCACCCCCTCCGAGGAGGTGACGGCGTACGCGAAGAGACTGGCGGTGGAGGCGCAGGGTGCGCTGCCCGACCTGGCCGTGCACCGGATGACGCGCGCGCTGCGTCCGGGGAAGGTGTTCGTGGATTTCAGCCAGAACGCCGCCGCGAAGACCACCGCGGCGCCGTACACCCTGCGGGCGAAGGGCAGCCCGACCGTCTCCGCACCCGTCACCTGGGACGAGATCGAGTCCTGCGGGGCGCCGGACGATCTCCTCTTCCTCGCCGGCGACATGACCGGGCGGCTGGAAAGGTACGGAGATCTGCTCGCTCCGCTGACCGATCCCGGGCAGGCCCGGCCCCTGCCGGAGGACTGAGAGGAGCGGAGGGTACAGGGCACGCACAGCGCCCTCACAGCCCAGGGCGGGCGCGGCCAGGAAAGGCCGCAAGTGGAGGGTGGATTGTCCTGGGCGTGGTGCACACTCGGCGCAGACGCCGCTTCGCGGGCACGGCTCCGCCGCGTCCGGGGCGCAGAGGTAGGACCGACCGGCGCATGGGGGGTGGGCGAAGGAGCGGGGTCGGGCGCGTGCAGCCGCAAAGCGGAAGATTGAGGCCATGGGGTCTCCCCCTGCTCAGGCGAAGCCGGGAGCTTGGGGAAGGGCCATGGTGCTTGACGACAACGCGGCAGATGTGCGTGCCCGGCCCCGCGACGCCGCCCCCCCCATGTGCCGGCCGGTCCAGACACGGGGAGGGTGTGGCGTGTTCACGGGGATCGATGAGGTCGACTGGGCCTCGATGGAGCATGCCTACGGCCCGGCCGACGATGTGCCGGGGCTCCTGTACGGACTCGCCTCCGCCGATCCGGCGGAGCGGGAGAACGCGCTCGACGGCATGTACGGCGCGGTGCACCACCAGGGCGATGTGTACGCCTGCACGCTCGCGTGCATCCCGTTCCTCTTCGAGCTGGCCGTGGACCCGGGGATACGGGACCGCGGCGGCATCGTCGAGCTGCTCACCAGCATCGGCGGCATCGATCTGGACGAGGACGACGAGAACGAGCTGGACGAGGACGAGATCGAGGGCGTGGCGAACTACGCGATGGCCGCGGCCGCCGTGTCCGCCGGTTCCGCGGTGTTCTTCGAGCTGGTGGCGGACGAGGACCCGGGCGTGCGGCTCGCCGCGCCGCTCGCCCTGGCCACCCTGCACGGCCGGCCGGGCAGGGTGCTCGCGCTGCTGCGGGAGCGGCTGCCGGTGGAGGCGGACGACGAGGTGCGGCTCGCGCTCGTCGAGGCCGCGGGCCGGATCGCCCTGCGCCACCGGCCGCTGGCGGGGCGGGCGGCCGACTGGCTGAGCCGGCTGGCCGCCGAGGCGTATCCGCCCGGGCTGCGGCTCGCGGCCCTCGCCCAGCTGGCCAGGTGTGCTCCGGACGCGCTGCCCGGTGATGTCGTACGGGTGGTTGCGGGTCTGCTGCGTGAGCTGCGCTCCCGGCCTCCGCGGCCGGAACCGCCGGGCGGGAAGGCGCCGGGCGGCGACGACGCCGGGGCGGACCGGGCCACTTCTCCGACGCTGGTGGGCCAGCTGCGGGAGCTGTCGGCCGAGGAGTCCGCCGGCCGCAGCACCCCGTGGGCCGCCGACCTGCTGCGGACGCTCCACGTCGGTCTGGACGACCGGGTCGAGGACCGCACGGCGCTGCTGGCCGACCAGCTGTGCAGCCCGGACCCGTGGCAGCGCATCGACGCCGTACGGATGAGCGGCGGGCTGATCCGGGCCTGGCGCGGTTCGTACGAGGGTCTGGTGCGGCTCGTCGGCGTACAGCTCACCGATCCGGAGCCGCGGCTCGCCGACGCCGCCTCGCACGTGCTGGAGGAGCTGTTCGGGCTGGCGGCGCCGGCGGCCGACGCGCTGGCCGCGCGGGTGGCGGCGGATCCGGGGGCATGGGTCAAGGAGTGGGCGAGCGGGCCGCCCGGTCTGGGCTCGGCGGTGAAGGCGCTGGCCCGGCTGGGCGACGCCCGGGTGCTGCCCGCGCTGGCGACCGCCCTGGAGCGGCCGGAGGTGCCGCACGACGTGGGGTTCGCGGTCCGGTGCCTCGGTGACGCGGCGGCCCCCCTCGCGGAGACGCTGCGGCGCAGGCTCGGCGAGGTCGGCCTCGACGAGGGGGCGTACGACCGGGCGAGCCCGCTGCTCGCCGGGCTGACGGCGCTGCGTGCGGGTGAGGCCGCTCCGGAGGTGCTGCGGGTGCTGCGGGGGGCTCCCGAGTACCGGGGCGAGTGGCTGCGTACGGCGGCTCTGCGGGCGCTCAGGTCGTTCGGGCCGGCGGCCCACTGTGCCGTTCCGGAGCTGCGGCGGCTGATCCGGCGGCCCGGGACCGCGGCGGCGACGGAGGCGGCGGAGGCCCTGTGGGCGGTCACGGGCGACGCGGATACGGTCCTGCCGGTGCTGGCCGAGGGGCTGCGTGCGGAGCAGGTGCACGACTGCCGGGCGGCGGCGAGCGCGCTGGGCGGGCTGGGGAGGCGGGCCGAGGCGGTGGCGCCGAGGCTGCGGGGCCTGCTGGCGCACGAGGAGCTGTGGCTCCGGGTCGATGCCGCGATCGCCCTCTGGGAGGTCTCGGGGCGCACGGGTGAATCGGTGCCGGTGCTCCTCTCGGCGTGGGAGAAGAACCGTCACGTCCGGGTCCGGGTCGCGGAATGCCTGGCGCGGATGGGCCCGGCTGGTGCAGGGTCGGACGCGGCACACGTGCTGAGTGCCGAGCTCCTCTCCGTACGCCGCCACAACGCGATGGACGGCGGGTACGGCAGTCACGACACTTATGAGGACGAGAGGCTGCTGGCGCTCTGCCGGCGGGCACTCCTGGGAGACACGGGGAAAGGAACCACATCATGATCATTTTCGGTACCAAGGGGTATCTCTACCAGCTGGCAGTCCTGACGATGGTGTGCGGCTGGTGCGGCAATCCCGCGGCGCACACCCTGCGCAAGCGGGTCACCAAGTTCACGCTGTTCTTCGTGCCGCTGTTCCCGTTCTCGACGAAGTACGCGACGCAGTGCACCTTCTGCGGCGGCGAGCGGCAGATACCGAAGGAGCAGGCCGAC
Organism: Streptomyces sp. NPDC088746; assembly: GCF_044751065.1. Taxonomy (NCBI): domain Bacteria; kingdom Bacillati; phylum Actinomycetota; class Actinomycetes; order Kitasatosporales; family Streptomycetaceae; genus Streptomyces; species Streptomyces sp. NPDC088746. Next base: position 1,072,478 of record NZ_JBIVLA010000002.1, on the reverse strand, counting down.
CAGCTGCTGGCGCAGGCCCAGGGCGGCCAGGACGGCAATCCGTACGGCGCCGCGCAGCAGCAGCCCGGCTACGCGCCTCCCGGCGGCCAGAACCCGTACCAGCGCTGAGGTGCGGCCGAGGAGTGCCACGAAGCTGACATAAGGGAAATAACACCCGCCTCTTGCTACGTTGCGGGGCATGACCGCAACGACGGCGGAGGCGCGCCCGCCCGAGCTACGCCTGCCCAAGCGGCGCGGGGTCGAGCTCTCGCTCCTGATCGGGGCTGTGCTCATCTCCGTCTACGGCTACGCCGCCGTCGGCCTCGCCCGGAACGACGCCGTGCCTCCCGATGTCGCCGGGTACGGCGCCGGTCTCGGTCTCCTCGCCCTGCTCGCCCACCTCGCGGTCCGCTTCCGCGCCCCGTTCGCCGATCCGCTGCTGCTGCCCATCGCCGTGCTGCTCAACGGACTGGGCCTGGTGCTGATCTACCGGCTGGACCTGGAGACCCCGAGCGACCGGGCGGCGACGACACAGCTGATCTGGTCCACGCTCGGGGTGGCGTTCTTCATCGCGGTGGTGGTGTTCCTCCGCGATCACCGGGTGCTCCAGCGGTACGCCTATCTGTCGGTCGCCGCCGCCCTCGTCCTGATGATCGTGCCGATCTTCTTCCCGGCGGTGAACGGGGCGAAGATCTGGATCAGGGTCGGCGGATTCTCCTTCCAGCCGGGCGAGTTCGCCAAGATCCTGCTCGCCGTCTTCTTCGCGGCGTACCTCGCGGCGAACCGCAACGCGCTCGCCTACACCGGCCGCAGGATCTGGAAGCTCCAGTTCCCCACGGGCCGGGTACTGGGCCCGATCGTCGCGATCTGGCTGCTCAGCGTCGGCGTCCTCGTCCTCGAACGCGACCTGGGCACCTCGCTGCTCTTCTTCGGCCTCTTCGTGATCCTGCTCTACGTGGCGACCGGCAGGACCGGGTGGATCGCGGTCGGGCTGCTCCTCGCGGCGGCCGGCGCCTTCGCCGTCGGCTCGTTCGAACCCCATGTGCACAGCAGGGTGGAGGACTGGCTGGACCCGTACGCCACGATCGACGCGGGCCAGGGTCCGAGCCAGCTCGCGCAGTCCCTCTTCGCGTTCGCGGCGGGCGGCATGCTCGGCACCGGTCTCGGGCTCGGCCACTCCATCCTCATCGGCTTCGCCGCCAAGTCCGACTTCATCCTGGCCACCGCGGGCGAGGAGCTCGGCCTGGCCGGGCTCACCGCGATCTTCCTGCTGTACGCCCTGCTCGTCGCCCGCGGCTTCCGTGCGGGCCTCGCTCTGCGGGACCCCTTCGGGCGGCTCCTGTCGGTCGGCCTCGCCTCGATCCTGGCGCTCCAGGTCTTCGTGATCGCGGGCGGGGTGATGGGGCTGATCCCGCTGACCGGGATGGCGATGCCGTTCCTGGCCCAGGGCGGGTCCTCCGTGGTCACCAACTGGATCATCGTGGCGCTGCTCATCCGGGTCAGCGACGTGGCCCGCACCCCCGCCCCCGATACGGAGACCGCGCCGGCCGGGGAGGGACCGTGATCCGCCACATCCGGCACGCCGCCGGATTCTGCCTGCTCCTGCTCCTCGCCCTGCTGGCCAACGCCGCCCGTGTCCAGCTCTTCGAGGCCGACGAACTCACCACCAACCCCGCCAACCGCCGCACCACCATCGACCGTTACGACGAGCCGCGCGGCAACATCCTGGTCGGCGACGAACCCGTCACCGGGTCGAAGGACACCGGCGAGCAGCTCGCGTACGAGCGCACCTACCGTCACGGTCCGCTGTACGCGCCGGTCACCGGCTACGCCTCGCAGACGTACGGCACCACGCTGCTGGAGAACGCCGAGGACGGCGTCCTCTCCGGCACCGACCCGATCCTGGCCCCCCTCCCGCTGTGGGGGGACATCACCCGCAGCCGGCAGCCCGGCGGCGACGTCGTCACCACGATCGAGGACTCGACGCAACGCGCGGCGTACGAGGGCCTGGACGGCCGGCGCGGCGCGGTCGCCGCCCTCGACCCCGCCACCGGCCGGATCCTGGCGCTGGTCTCCTCCCCCTCGTACGATCCCGAGGTCCTCTCCGGCACCGGCTCCGCCGTCACGGACGCCTGGGCGCGGCTCAACCGCGCGCAGAGCCGGCCGATGCTCAACCGGGCCATCCGGCAGACCTATCCGCCCGGTTCGGCCTTCAAGATCGTGACGGCGGCCGCGGCGCTGGACGCGGAGGTGGTCACCGATCCGGACGCGGAGACCGACACCCCGTCCCCGTACGTCCTGCCCGGCACCTCGACCGTGCTCCCCAACGAGGCGCGCGGCTGCGAGAAGGCGTCCCTGGCGGAGGCGATCCGGGTCTCCTGCAACACGGTGATGGCACATCTCGGCGTCGAGGTGGGGCTGGACGGGATGCTGGAGGCGGTGGGCAGGTTCGGCTTCAACGACGACGACCTGAAGATCCCCTCCCGGGTGGCCCGCAGCAACTTCGACTCGGACATGAGCGACGACCAGCTGGCCCAGTCGTCGATCGGCCAGTTCGACACGACGGCGACCCCACTCCAGATGGCCATGGTGGCCGCGGCGGTGGCGAACGGCGGCGACCTCAGGCGTCCCCACCTGGTGGGCCGGGTGACCACCGGCGACGGCGACACGGTCCGGCAGCAGGGTTCGGACTCGTACCACCAGGCGATGGACCCGACGACGGCGCAGCAGCTCCAGCGGATGATGGTCGACGTCGTGGAGGACGGCACCGGGACGAACGCGGCGATCGACGGGGTGACGGTCGGCGGCAAGACGGGCACGGCGCAGCACGGGGTCGACAACTCCGGTACGCCCTACGCCTGGTTCATCGCCTGGGCGCAGGCACCGGACTCCGGCCGCCCGGCGGTCGCCGTGGCCGTGGTGGTGGAGGACGCGGCCGCCGACCGGGCCGACGTCAGCGGCGGCGGCAACGCGGCTCCGATCGCCCGGGCGGTGATGGAGGCCGCTCTGGATGCCCGAGACTGACCGCATGACTTCAGCGGTGGCGGCGGCGCTGGCCCGGATCGACGAACTGGACCCGGAGCTCCACGCGTTCACCGGGGTCCGGCGCGAGGACGCGCTCGCCGAGGAGCGGGCCGCCCGGGACCTCCCGCTCGCCGGGCTGCCGTTCGCGGTGAAGGGCCGCACGGGTCTCCGCTCGTACGCGGCCCGCCGACTGGCCGCGGCGGGCGCCGTCCCGGTCGGCACGACGTCCGTCCCCGGGCCTGGCACCTACTGGCAGACATGGGGGCGGGGCGCACACGGCCGTACGGTCAACCCATGGCGGCCCGACCGCACTCCGGGAGGCTCCTCGGCGGGCTCGGCGGTGGCGGTCGCGGCCGGCATGGTGGAGCTGGCGACGGGCAGCGACGGGGCCGGGTCGGTGCGGATCCCAGCTGCGTGGTGCGGGGTGTTCGGCCTGAAGACGACGACGGGCCTGCTGCCCTCCCCGGACCGTACGGGCCTGGCCTCCCCCGGTGTGCTCGCGAGCTCGGCGGCACTGGCGGAGACCTGCCTGCGCCATGTGCTGGACGGGTACGCGCCCCGGCCGGCACGGCTTCCGGTCCCGGCCGCCTACAGCCCGGACCTGGGCTTCGCCTCGGTGGAGCCGGAGGTGGCCGAGGTGACGCGAGCCGCGGTGGAGCGGCTGGCCGCGGCCGGGGTGATCCGCCTGGTCCAGGACCCCGTCACGCTGCTCGACCCGGCGGAGACATGGACGGCAGTGCGCGGGGAGTCACCGACACCCGCCACCCGGGCGCTCCGTGCCGCCAACGACCGCGCTCTCGACGCCTTCTTCGCCCGTACGCCTCTGCTCCTCACCCCGGTGACACCCAACCCGCCGCACGGTCACGAAGGACCGGGCGACGTCTACTCCACGGCGCTCACCTGGGCGTTCAACCTCAGCGGCCATCCGGCGGCGAGCGTGCCGGCCGGCTTCACCCCGGACGGCTGCCCGGCCGGTCTCCAGCTGGTGACCGGCCGCGGGACGGACGCGGAACTGCTCGGCATCGCGTGCGCGGTGGAACGCGTCCTGCCGCCGCCGGGACCGCCGCGCCGGACCGGCTGACCGTCAGCCCAGCGGTTCCCGCCGGAGGCGCCACTCGGCGGGGACGCCCTCCACCCCGGTCGCCGCCCCGACGACGCCCCCGGTGATGGCACATGTGGTGTCCACGTCCCCGAAGCCCTCCGCCGTCGACCACAGGGCGGCCTCCAGGTCGCCGGGGTGCCGGGCGGCGGTCCACAGAGCGAACGGCACGGTGTCGTCGGCCCTGATCCGGCTCCCGTTGCCCAGGAGGTCGGCGGCCTTCCACGGCTCGGTGGCGAACGCCACCTCCGCCGCGCGGAGCACGCCGTCGCGCACCGCCCCCTGCGGTGTGTGCGCGGCGACCGCCTCCAGCGTGAGCTCCCCACGCACCGACAGCGCCGCGGCGACCGCGACCGCCACCGCGCCGGCGACGCCCTCCGGGTGGGCGTGGGTGACGACCGCCGAGAGCACGGCCTGTTCGGCGGTGTGTCCGAGGTCCGCGTGGAAGCGGGCTCCGAGCGGCGCGACCCGCATCGCCGCTCCGTTGCCGAGGCTGCCGCCCTCGAAGAGCCCCGGCGCGAGGGTGCGCCAGTCGGCCGGCGAGGCCAGCAGCTCCGGCAGCAGCATGTGCATGCCGTGGCCGTAACCACGGGCCTGGTCGGCGTCGAAGGCCAGGGCGTAGTACAGGGCGAGCCGGTCCTGCTCGACCTGTCCGTATTCGTCGAGGACCCGTTGCAGCGCCAGCGCCAGCGCGGTGTCGTCGGTCCAGTGCCACACGGGCTCGTGCGGGGTGCGGCGCGCCCGGACCTCGGCGTAGGCCTGGCGGGGCGGCCGGAAGAGCGGGAACCACCGCTCCCCGAAGGCGTCGCCGAGGGCGAGCGCTTCGAGGCTGCGGCGGGCCGCCGCGGAGTCACCGTGGCCGGGAGGGGAGTTCATGGCGCCATCCTCCGTCCGCGCACCCGGTACGTACACCGGATATGAGTACGGATGCTCACGCTCCTTCTCGCCGGCCACGGCAGGCTGGGCACAGTCAGCCGAACACCAGAGGGAGCCCCACCATGCGAACGGCCAACCGAATCCGCACCACGCTCGGGCTCGCCCTCGCCGGCGTCACGGTCGCCCTGCTCACCGGCGCCTGCTCCATGCAGGACGCCGTGTGCGGGGGTGGCGAATACCCGGTCCTGCACGTCGGCAGCGCCGGCAGCGCGTGCGTGTCCGACGACGAGGAGCCGCCCAAGGGCTACGCCCGCTACCCGGAGGGCAAGGTGCCCGAGCGCGTGGACGACAAGTGGTACACGTACTGGGAGACCCGGACCCTCGACGAGGACGGCAGGACCATCGAGATCCCCGCGGAGAGCTGAGGCTGCTCCGGGGGCTCCGTTCAGCCGTCCGTCCCGCCCTCCGCGATCGCCTCCGCGACCTCCGCGACCCGCTCCTGCTCCTCCGCCGCGAAGCGCTCCCGGTCCAGCTGCTCGGCTATCTCCTCGTCCTGGGCCATCAGGAGGTCCAGATTCGAGTCGCCCAGCTCGAAGACGCCCATGTCGACGTAGGCCTTCTGGAGCCGCTCGCCCCAGAGGCCGATGTCCTTCACGCAGGGGACGATCCGGCTGAAGAGCAGTTTGCGGAAGAGCTGGAGGTACTCCGAGTGCTCGGAGAGGTCCTTGGCCTCCTGCTTGCCGATGCCGAAGTTCTCCAGGACCTCGACGCCGCTGAGACGGTCGCGCATGAGGTAGCAGCCCTCGATGACGAACTCCTCGCGCTCGCGCAGTTCGGCGTCGCTCAGCTGCTTGTAGTAGTCGCGCAGCGCCATCCGCCCGAAGGCCACGTGCCGGGCCTCGTCCTGCATGACGTAGGCGAGGATCTGTTTGGGCAGCGGCCTGGTCGTGGTGTCGCGGATCATGCCGAACGCGGCGAGCGCGAGCCCTTCGATGAGGACCTGCATGCCGAGGTAGGGCATGTCCCAGCGGGAGTCGCGCAGGGTGTCGCCGAGCAGCCCCTGGAGGTTGTCGTTGACCGGGTAGAGCATCCCGATCTTCTCGTGCAGGAAGCGGCCGTAGATCTCCGCGTGCCGCGCCTCGTCCATGGTCTGGGTCGCGGAGTAGAACTTCGCGTCCAGGTCGGGGACCGACTCCACGATCCGCGCGGCGCAGACCATGGCGCCCTGCTCACCGTGGAGGAACTGGCTGAACTGCCAGGAGGTGTAGTGCTTGCGGAGTTCACCGCGGTCCCGCTCGGTCATCTTCGCCCAGTGCGGGGTGCCGTGGAGCGTGAGGGCCTCGTCCGGGGTGCCGAGCGGGTCGGCGGGGTCGACCTCCAGGCTCCAGTCGATGCGCTTGTTGCCGTCCCACTGCTTGTCCTTGCCCTTCTGGTAGAGGGCGAGGAGGCGTTCGCGGCCGTCGTCGTAGTCCCAGCTGAACCGGGCCGCGCCCGTGGCAGGCACCTGCCATGTCGGCGCGGCGGGTGGGGTGGTGTAGAGGTCGTGTGTCGACACGGACAGCTCCTTCGCCCGGCGAGGATCGTGCATTCCGTGGTGCTGACGTCAGTTGGCAGGTTCACACGTTGGTAGACGCGCGGTCAACAAGTCGCGCACGAGGGATTGACTCCCTTGCTGACAGGCAGTCTCATAATTCGTGAGCGGAAACTTGACCGCCGGTAACCCCTCTGCGAGGTGCCTTCAGCCGTGACGACCGTGACCGACGAGGACATTCAGGCGCTGCGCGATGCGCTCGGTCCCCTCAAGGACCGCGAACAGGTGGCGGCCCGCCTGCTCGAAGCCTCGGCCAAGCACTCCTTCGACCCGGACACCGAGCTCGACTGGGATTCGGCCGTCGAGGACGGCAAGTGGTTCTGGCCGCCCGAGCTGGTCTCCCTCTACGACACCCCGCTGTGGCGGAGGATGTCCGAGGAACAGCGGATGGACCTGGCCCGCCACGAGGCCGCGTCGCTGGCCTCGCTGGGGATCTGGTTCGAGATCATCCTGATGCAGCTGCTCGTCCGGCACATCTACGACAAGTCCGTGACCAGCAAGCATGTCCGCTACGCCCTCACCGAGATAGCCGACGAGTGCCGGCACTCCATGATGTTCGCCCGCATGATCGAGTGGGGCGGCGCGCCCGCCTACCCGGTCCCCCGGCGCTACCACAACCTGGCGCGGGTGCTGAAGACCGTCTCCACCACCCCCGGTTCGTTCGCCGCGACCCTGCTCGGCGAGGAGATCCTGGACTGGATGCAGCGCCTGACCTTCCCCGACGAGCGCGTCCAGTCGCTCGTACGCGGAGTGACCCGCATCCATGTGGTCGAGGAGGCGCGGCACGTGCGCTACGCACGCGAGGAGCTGCGCCGCCAGATGGTCACCGCTCCCCCCTGGCAGCGCAGGCTCACGCGGCTCAACTGCGGTGAGGCGGCACGCGTGTTCTCGGTCTGCTTCGTCAACCCGCAGGTGTACGAGAACGTCGGCCTGGACCGCCACGAGGCCGTCGCGCAGGTGAAGGCGAGCGGCCACCGGGCGGAGGTCATGCAGACGGGAGCGAAGCGGCTCACGGACTTCTTCGACGACATCGGCGTACTCAACGGGGTGGGACGCAGGCTGTGGAAGAGCTCGGGTCTGCTGGCCTGAGGCCGGCCCCCCTACTGGGGGTAGCGCTTAGGCTTCGGAGTATGACCTCCGCACCCGCAGCACCGCCGGCCCGCGCATACCGACGGCTCGGTGTCGAGGAACGCCGCGCCCAACTGCTGGGCGCGGCGCTCACACTCTTCGCCCACCGGGCGCCGGACGACGTGTCGATCGACGAGGTCGCGGCGGCGGCCGGGGTCTCCCGCCCCCTGGTCTACCGCTACTTCCCCGGCGGCAGGCAGCAGTTGTACGAGGCGGCCCTCGGGTCCGCCGCCGAGCAGCTGACGCTCTGCTTCGAGGAACCCGCCGCCGGTCCGCCCACCGAGCGGGTCAGCCGGGTCCTCGACCGCTACCTCGGCTTCGTCGACCAGCACGACGCCGGCTTCAGCGCCTTGCTGCGCGGGGGCAGTGTGGCCGAGACCTCGCGCACGTCCACGATCGTGGACGGTGTGCGCCGGTCGGCGGCCGAGCAGATCCTGCTCCACCTGGGCCGGGGCGAGGGCCCGGGACAGGAACCCGCCGGGCCACGCCTGCGGATGATGGTGCGCACCTGGATCGCGGCCGTGGAGGCGGCGTCCCTGATCTGGCTGGACGAGGAGAAGCAGCCGGCCGCCTCGGACCTGCGGGGCTGGCTGGTCGACCACCTGATGGCCCTGCTCGCGGCCACGGCGGCCTCGGACCAGGAGACGGAGGCGGTGGTGGCGGACCTGCTGGGCCAGGAGACCGCCGACGGCCCCGCCGGGCGGCTGGCGACACTGATCATCCCGGTGGCCGGCCGGGCCGCGCACCTGCTGCCGCCCGGCTGATCCCGCGGGGCCGGACAGGCGTCCAGGTGGCCCCCTGGGTCAGACTGGCCCGGTGAAAAGCGAGAACACGCCCTTCCGCGGCGGTCCCCTGGACGGCCGGGTGCTGCCCGTCCTGCTCGGGCCGACCGGCCATCCGCCCAAGTGGTACGAGGTCCCGGTGCCGGACGCCGACGGCGGGCCCGCCACCGTGTACGCCTACCGGCGCGCTCCGGCGGGCTATTCGAAGCGGCTCGGGCTGCAGCGCGGCTGGGTGTACGAGTACGCCCCCAAGGGCCGTGAGCGCTTCGCTCCCAAGTGGCCCTGGACCAGGCCCCGCAGCGGGTCCTGAGCGGTATCGCGGCCCCCGCCCGTAAGATCTGCGCTCAGGTGCCGAGGGCACGGTCACAAGGGGGGTGCGCCATGGAGGCGCTGCGTCAGGACGATCCACGCCACTTCGGCCCGTACACCACGCTGGCGCGCCTCCGCGAGAGCGCGAGCGCCGTGCACTTCCTGACCCGGGGCGAGGACCGCGACGATCTCGCCGTGGTGACGGCGGCCCGGCCCGCCCTCGCCTCCGTGCCCGCCTTCCGGCGCCGCTTCCGGTCCGAGGCACGTACCGCCGAGCGGCTGGCCGGCGGCTGGGTGCAGCCGCCGCTCACCACGCCGGACGACGACAACCTGTGGACGGCCACGGCCTACGTGCCCGCGGTGACGCTCGCCGAGGCGATCGGCCTCGCGGGCCCGCTGCCCGAGCGTGCCGTACGGATACTGGGCGCGGGTCTGGCCGAGACCCTCTCCCGGGTCCACGCCACCGGGGCCGTGCTCCAGGGGCTCGCGCCGGAGACGGTGCTGCTGGCCGAGGACGGCCCCCGGCTGACCGCGTTCGGGCCGCTGGGGGCCGCCGCCTCCGCCGAGGCCCGGGAGGGCGGGCAGCTGTCCGTACGGCTGGGCTATCTCACCCCCGAGCAGGTCGAGGGCAGGGAAGTGGGCCCGGCGTCCGACCTGTTCGTCCTGGGCCTGCTGCTGGCGTACGCCGCGACGGGGACGACCCCGCTCGCCGAGGGTCCCGTGGAGGAGGCCGCGGAGCGGATCGCGCACGGGTCCGCCGAACTCGGCGCCGTACCCGCCGACCTGCGCGCGCTGATCGCACGCTGCCTGGCGAAGGACCCGGACGACCGGCCCGCTGCCGGGTCGGCCGCCGCCGAACTGGCGCTGGAGGGCGCGGCGGGCCTCGCCAAGGGCGGCTGGCTTCCCGCGCCGCTGTCGGCGGCCGTGACGGACCGGGCGGCACGGGTGCGGGCGTTGGAGGCGCCGGTCCGTGAGGAGACGGCCGGGGCCTCCGTGCGGGACGGCGGCGAACCCACCGACGCCGTGCCCACGGACAGCGGTGACCTCGGCGAGGACAGCCGGACCACCCGTTTCCTGGGGACCGGGGCGCGCGAGCCGCGCTCCGACCGGGCGACGACCCAGCTCGCCGTCCCTCAGGAGGTGGCCGCGCCCGTCCCTCCGCACTCCCCGCCGCCCGCACCCGCCCAGCCGTACCCGTACGCCTACCCGGCAGCCGCACCGCAGGGCGCGCCCGCCGTGTCCGCACCGTTCCCCCAGGCCCTGCCCGCCGCTCTGCCCGCCGCCGCGCCCACACCGCGCCCCGCGGCCGCCCCGGCCACCAGCCGGCGCGCGCTGCTCACCACCGTCGCCGCCGGTGCGGCCGGGCTGGTCCTGGGCGGGGCGGCCGTGTCCGTCCTCGGGTCCGACGAGCCCGCCTCGGCGGCCGACGACAAGCCGGCCGCCGAGCCCCGCCCCACGGTCCCGGGCCGGGCGCCGGATCCCCGGTGGATGTACGCCCACCCGGCGGCCGCGCCGGCGCCGCTCACCGCGGGCATCTGGCGGGACGAGCTGCTGGTGCTGACGGAGACGGCCGGGGCGACCGCCGTGGACCTGCGGACCGGGCGGAAGATCTGGGAGCGCGCCGACGCCGCGGGGGCCCAGGCCGTCCTGGCGGCCGGGGACAACCTCTGCTTCCTGGCGAGCCCCACCGAGTTCCTCTGGCTGTCGCCGAAGGACGGGCGGATCGCGCACCGGGTGCGCTTCGTGGACCAGTTCACCGGCGTACCGAACATGAAGGTGGCCCCGCTCACCGGGCTGTCCGGCTCGGTCCTCTGGTTCACCGGCTCCCACACCGTCACCGAGAAGGCGCCCAAGCCGAAGAAGGGCAAGAAGCCCGGCAAGGACAAGCAGGTCGTCAAGGCGTACTTCTTCGCGTACGACATCGTGCGGCGCGAGGAGCTCTGGCGCGTCGCCGTCCCCGCCGGGCGGGCGCCCGGCACCCCGGCCTACCGGCTGACGGCCGTCAGGGACGCCGACATCGTCGTACGCCAGGAACCGGGCACGCTCACCGCCGCCGACGCGGCGGCGGCCAAGGGCAAGGCGTCGTTCCGCTGCTTCGACCGCACCACGGGGAAGCAGCTGTGGACCCGTCGGTTCGGCGGCGTCGCGCCCGGCGGCGCGGCGGCCGGCGACGGGGAGGGGCGGCTGTACGGCGCGGTGGGCGACGATCTCCTGGCCTTCGATACGGGTACGGGGAAGCCGGTCTGGACGCTGAACGGCACCGGGTCGTCCGTCTTCGGCACGCCCGTCCCGGCCGGGACGCTGCTCCACACCACCAATCGCAACCAGGAGGTCGGCGCGGTGGAGCGGGCGACCGGAAAGCAGGTCTGGCGGCGGTCCACCGAGGTTCCGCTCGGTGGCGACGCCCCCGCGCTCACGCTGAGCGGTGGCGGGAAGACCCTGCTCGCCGCGGACGCCTCCCAGGTGACCGCGTTCGCCGCGGCGGACGGGCGCCGGCTGTGGAAGTTCCAGGACATCGGGGCCCAGGACCCGAAGGGCGCCACGGTCAGCGCGCCCTACAGGGTGCTGGCCACCGGGAAGACGGCTGTCGTGCAGCGCGAGCGGGCTTTCTACGCGTTCCCCGCGGAGTGACTTCCAGGCGTCCACCGTTCGGGGTGTCCCCCGGGCGGCACGCCGGGCGGTGCTTGCGTCACCCGGGACCGAGTGACCGGATGGACGAGATCCGAGCACTTGTGGGGTAGTCCGATTAATCGGCCTCGCCCCTGTCACCGGAGGTGATGTCGTGTCACGCAGGTTCGCGCGCACCCTCTGCACCGCGGTCCTGGCCGCGGTCTTCGCCGCCTCACCCGCCGTCGCCGAGCCGTCGGGACCGGAGCCGGCACCCGCCCCGGCCGCCGGGGCGCCGGGGAGCGTCGCCGGACTCCTGAAGCAGTTGCAGACGGCCTACCGGAAGGCCGAGGAGGCCGGTGAGTTCTACAACGGCACCGAGGAGGAGCTGAAGAAGCGGACCGCCGAGGCCAGGAAGCTCCGCACCGAGCTGGCAGCCGCCCGGAGGGCGCTGAACGCCGGGCGCCGGGACGCCGGCCGCCTGGCGCGCGACCAGTACCAGGGGAGCACCGACTTCTCCGTGTACATGAGGCTGCTGCTGGCCGACGACCCGGCCCGCGCCCTGGAGCAGAGCCATGTCATCGAGCGCGCCCAGGCCGGCCGGTCGGCCGTGGTCGCCCGGCTCACCGGCGCGGAGAAGCACGCCGAGGTCCTGGCGGCCAGGTCCCGGGCGGCCCAGGAGCGGCAGCGGGTGCTGGCCGAGCGCCAGAAGAGGCAGCGCGACACCGTGCGGTCCCGGCTGAAGGGCATCGAGGCGATGCTGGCCTCGCTCTCGGCGGAGCAGCTAGCCGCCGTGGCGAAGCTGGAGGAGAAGAACATCGGAGCCGCCCAGGACGCGCTGACCGCGTCGGGAGCGCTCAGCTCCGTCCGCCCGCCGTCCGAGGAGGGCGGGGAGGCGGTCCGCTACGCCGTCGAGCAGATCGGCAAGCCCTACGTGTGGGGCGCGGAGGGGCCGGAGTCGTACGACTGCTCCGGGCTCACCTCCCAGGCCTGGTCCACGGCGGGCCGGGCCATTCCGCGCACGTCGCAGGAACAGTGGCGGCAGCTCCCGAAGGTGGCGGTCGGCTCGCTGCGCCCCGGGGACCTGGTGGTCTACTTCCCGGAGGCGACGCACGTCGCGCTCTACATCGGCGACGGCCTCGTGGTGCAGGCTCCCAGGCCGGGCGCCACGGTGAAGGTCTCACCGCTGGCGTCGAACCCGCTGCTGGGGGCCGTACGCCCCGACCCGGGCGGCGAGCCGCTCAGCACGTACACGCCCCCCGACCTGCCCGAGGGTGCCACCTCGGGAGCGGACACGGGGTACGACGCCCAAGGCGCCCCGGACTCCCCGGACACCCCGGAAGCCTGAGAACCGGGCCTTCACGCCCTCGTGACGGACGTGAGGGCTCGGTTTCCCGCGCGGGCGTCAGCCCTGCGCACCCGTGAGCGAGCCCAGGTACGCGTTCGTCTTCTCCGGCTCGAAGAAGAAGTTGTCGAAGTCCGCCGGGTCGTTGAACCCGTTGGCGAACCGGTCGGCGGCCGGCTGGAGCTGACCGGACGCGCCGATCAGGTTCAGCACGTGCTCCGGCGGCGGCGCGAGCATCGCGTTCGTCCACTTCACGACGTGCTGGGTGTTCTCCCAGTGCCGCTCGAACGTGGCCTCCATCCACTCCTCGTCGAACGGCCGGTCGCCGTGCTCCAGGATCGAGTGCAGGTAGGAGTGCGCGCACTTGGAGGCGGTGTTGGAGCCCTGGCCGGTGATCGGGTCGTTGGCGACGACCACGTCCCCCACGCCGAGGACGAGGCCGCCGCCGGGCAGCCTGCCGACGGGCTTGCGCACGGTCGGGGCGTAACGGCCCGCCAGCGTGGCGTTGGCGTCGGTCAGCTCGACCTTGGTGGCGCGTGCGTACTCCCACGGGGTGAACCGCTCCATGAGCTCCAGCGTCTTGGCCAGGTGCTCCGAGGGGTCCTTGATGCCCTGGAAGGCGTCGAGGGGGCCTCCGGGGATGCCCTCCCAGAACAGGATGTCCGCGCGGCCCGACGTCGTCAGGGTCGGCATGATGAAGAGCTCGCCGACGCCCGGGACCAGGTTGCACCGCACCGCGTCGAACTCCGGGTGCTCCGGGCGCGGGCCCAGACCGTGCACGTAGGCGACGGCCAGTGCGCGCTGCGGGGCGTCGTACGGCGAACGGGAGGCGTCCCGGCCGAACATGGAGACGAGCTCGCCCTTGCCGGCCGAGACCATCACCAGGTCGTAGGTGCGGGAGAAGTAGTCCAGGTCGGAGACCGCGGCACCGTGGATGACGAGCTGGCCGCCGCGCTGGGCGAACGTCTCCATCCAGCCGGCCATCTTCACGCGCTGGTCGACGGACTGGGCGAATCCGTCCAGCTTGCCGACCCAGTCGATGACCCGCGAGGAGTCGGGCCCGGCGACCGAGACGCCGACGCCCTCGATCTTCGGAGCCTGTGACTCCCAGAAGTTGAGCTGGAGATCGCGCTCGTGCTGGAGAGCCGTGTGGAACATGCACTGCGTCGACATGACCCGGCCCGACCGGATCTCGTCGGCGGTGCGGTTGGACATCAGGGTGACTTCGTACCCGTTGGACTGCAGTCCGAGGGCGAGCTGGAGACCGGACTGGCCGGCTCCCACTATGAGTATCTTCCGCATCGCGGTTCTCCGTTACGTCTACTGGGCGCGTCTGTCGTTACTCGGGGGCGACATCGAGTGCGTGGCCCACCAGGGCGAGCAGCGACTCGACGACGGTGATCCTCTTACGCGCATCCATGATCACAACAGGCACGTGCGGGGCTATGGTCAGGGCCTCCCTGACGTCCTCCTCCTCGTAACCGGTCGTTCCCTCGAAGTGGTTGACGGCCACGATGTAGGGAAGGCCGCAGCTCTCGAAGTAGTCGAGCGCGGCGAAACAGTCGGCGAGGCGGCGTGTGTCGGCCAGGACGACGGCGCCGATCGCGCCGCGCACCAGGTCGTCCCACATGAACCAGAAGCGCTGCTGGCCGGGTGTCCCGAAGACGTACAGGACGAGGTCGTCGTCCAGCGTGAGGCGGCCGAAGTCCATCGCGACGGTCGTGGTGACCTTCTCGGGCGTGGCCGAGAGGTCGTCGGTCTCCTCGCTGGCCTGCGTCATCAGCGCTTCGGTCTGCAGCGGGGTTATCTCGGAGACCGAGCCGACGAAGGTCGTCTTGCCCACGCCGAAACCGCCGGCGACCACGATCTTGGTCGCGATCGGCGCGCGGGTGTGGTCGAGCTGCCAGGTCTGCACCGGCTCGTCGGGCCGCTCCTGCGGCCCTCGCTGACGCGGAGTGAAGAGCGGCGCCTCAGAGACGGCGGAGTCCATTGAGCACCCTTTCGAGCAGCGCGCGGTCGGGCTGGCCGGTGCCGTGACCGGTTCCGTAGACGCGGATCTTTCCCTGGTCGGCCAAGTCGCTGAGCAGCACACGGACCACGCCGAGCGGCATCTTCAGCAGGGCGGAGATCTCCGCGACCGTACGCATACGGCGGCAGAGTTCGACGATGGCGCGGAGCTCGGGCATGACGCGCGAGGCGAGGTTGCCGTTGGTGAGCTCGCGGCGCTCCTCGGGGGCGTCCAGCGCCGCGACGAACGTCTCGACGAGCAGGACGTGGCCGAAGCGGGTGCGGCCTCCGGTGAGGGAGTACGGACGGACCCGTGCGGCCTTGCGGTCGGCGCCGCGGACCGGGAGTTTTCGTACGGGTTCAGCAGCTGACGTCACTGGGTGCTCTCCATCGATTTGCGCAGCTCACTGCGGAGTTCGGGGGTGAGTACGTGTCCGGCGCGGCCGACGAAGAGCGCCATGTGGTAGGCGATGACGCTCATGTCGCAGTCGGGGGTGGCGTGCACACCGAGCAGGGAACCGTCACTGATCGACATGACGAAGACACTGCCCTCGTCCATGGCGACCATCGTCTGCTTGACGCCACCGCCGTCCATCAGCTTGGCGGCGCCGATCGTGAGGGACCCGATGCCGGAGACGATGGTGGCGAGGTCGGCGCTGGAGCCCCTGGGCCCCGTCTGCCGTGCTCCGGTCTCGGCCGTCGCGAGCCCGGGGTCCGAGGAGAGCAGCATCAGTCCGTCGGACGAGACGACGGTGACCGAGTGGACCCCTGGCACCTCCTCCACGAGATTGCTCAGCAACCAGTGAAGGTTCCGGGCCTCGGCGCTCAGCCCGAATGTGCTGGGTGCAGTCAACTGCGTGCCTCCTCGACTGTGTCCCCCGTCTCATCGCTTCGACCGTCGTTACGGTCGTGGTCGGTCTGTGGGCCGGTGTCGGCGATCTCCGCCTCGACATCGCGGCGGCCGTCCTTCGCGCCCTGGTGGAACCCGCCGAGCCGGCGGCGCAGGGCCTCCTTGTCCAGGGTGCCCTTGCGCTCGGTGACCGGGGCCGTCGGCGGTGCCGCGATCTTCGGGGTGCGCTTGGGCAGCCCCTTGTCCGTGAGGCGTTCGGGCAGCGGCGCCGGGTCGGGCACCTCCTCGCCCAGTCCGGTCAGCGGCTGCCGGGGGCCGGGAAGGGCGTCGGCGGCGGGCTGGGCGGCCGGGGCGGCGGGTGCGGGGGCAGGAGCGGAGCTCGTGTCGGCGGCGCGCTCGTGACGGTCGGGGCCGATGGCGTACGGGCTCGGCGCGTCCTGCTGCGCGGGCAGCCGGACCTGCATCGTGGTCTCGGACTCGGACTCCTCGCGGGCGCCGGGTCCGGCCGCGGGAGCGGCCTCCGGCACGGGCGCGGACACCGGCTCCGCCACGGGCTCGGCCGCTGCGGGTGCGGTCGGCTCCGGTGCGGATGACTCCGGTGCGGACGGCTCCGGAGCGGTCGGCTCCGGTGCCGCGGGCTGCGGGGCCGCCGTCTGCAGGGTCCGCTCGGCTGCCGCGATCAGCGGGTCGCCGGCAGGCGGCTGGGGCGCACGGGGCGGCAGGGCGTTGGAGTTGGCCTCGGCGACCGATCCCGGGAGGTTCAGTGTGGGCGCGTCCCCGGGGAGCGGCACGGGCGGCGGGGAAGCCGCGGGGGGCGCCTTGGGCAGCAGCGCCTGCGGAAGGACGACGACCGCGGTCACCCCGCTCCCCTTCTGTTCGCGCAGCTGCACCCGCACGCCGTGGCGGGCCGCCAGCAGCGAGGTCACCTGAAGACCGAGCCCGGCCCCGTCCGCGGCCTGTTCGCCCGCTTCGAAGGACGCCGGGTCGGCCAGCCTGGCATTGAGTTCGCTCATCCGGACCGCCGACATGCCGATGCCCTCGTCCTGCACGGAGAGCATCACCTCCCCGGTCTCCAGCAGCCAGCCGGAGAGCTCGACATGGGAGTCCGGCGGGGAGAAGGAGGTCGCGTTCTCCAGGAGTTCGGCGACGAGGTGGCTCAGGTCGTCGGCGGCGAAGCCCGCGATCTGGGCGTGCGGCGGCAGGGACTGGATGGTGACCCGCTCGTACCGCTCGATCTCGCTGACCGCGGCGCGCAGTACGTCGACGAGCGGGATCGGGCCCGCGTGCCCCTGGTTGTGGTCGGTTCCCGCGAGGACCAGCATGTTCTCGCTGTGGCGCCGCATGACGGTGGCCATGTGGTCCAGCTTGAAGAGGGTCGCGAGGCGTTCCGGGTCCTGCTCGCGCTCCTCCAGGCCCTCGATGACGCCGAGCTGGCGCTCGACGAGCCCGAGCGTGCGCAGCGACAGGTTGACGAAGGTGTGGTGGACGGTGTTCCGCAGCCGTTCGAGCTGCCCGCCGAGCTCCGCGACCTTGACCTGGAGTTCGGCCCGCTGGAGCGTGAGGGCCTCGCGGCCGGCGATGAGTTCGCCACGCTCGGTCTCCAGGCCCTCCAGCCGGCCGGTGACGTCGTGGTGCAGTCCGTGCAGCTTGCCGTGGAGGGCGTTGATGGACCGTACGACCTGGGCGAACTCGTCGTTGCGCCCGGTGTAGCGGACCGGTTCGGCGGTCTCGGGCTCGGCGGCGATACGTCCCGCCCCGATCCGCAGGACGGCGAGCGGCTGGGTGAGGGTGCGGGCGACGGCGGTGGAGACACCGATGGCGATCAGGAGGCAGCCGCCGAGCAGGGCGAGGCGGAGTTCCAGCGCCGTGACGTCGTCGTCGCGCAGCCCTTCCAGGCGCTTGACCTGCGCGGTGCCGAGTGCGGACTCGACTCCGCGCATGCGGTCGATCCGGGCGGAGAGCGCCGCCCCGACCTTCTTGGGGTCGGCTTCCCGGTCGGAGTCGGACAGCTCGGGCCGGTCGGTGAACCGGGTGAGGTACTTCTCCGCGCTGGTGACCTCAGGTCCGGTCACCGTGGAGGCGAGCCGGTCCCGGGCCGAGGGCCCGGCCGCCTGGTCGAATTCGGCGAGGGAGGCGAGCTCGCGCACCCGTGCCTGCTGGGCGGCGGCGCTCAGCTCGTCGCGGTTGCGGTCGTCCTCGCTGTCGCCCTCGGCCTGGGTCTGCACGGGCAGACCGGTGAAGGGGTCGATCTGCTGCTGCGGCTCGGTGCCGGGCACGGCGAGCGCGGCCAGGAGCAGTCCCCTGGTGGCGGAGGCCTGGTCCACGGCGCCGCCGAGGGCGAGCGGGGCCCGGGTGGCGTCGGCGGCACGCGGCGGGGTCTTCTCGGCGAGCTCGTCGGCGAGACCGTGGAGTTTGGCGATGACCTCGGAGTACGCCTGGTACGCCTCCATCGCCGAGCCCTTGCCGGTGAGGGCGGTCCTGCGGAGCGAGGGGACGACGGCGAGGTCCCGGCGCAGCGACGCCGGGGCGGCCTCCCGGATCTCGTCCACCTGCTGGTCGACGCGGGCCGCGGTGCTCGTGGCGCCGGAGGTGCCGCCCTCGTCCTCACGGCCGCCCGCGATGTGGGCGGTGACCTCGTCGCGTTCGTCCGCGAGGGAGTGCGCGAGGGTGATCGCCTGCTGGTTCAGCTCGGCGAGTGTGACCAGCCGCTGGGACTCGTTGAGATCGGAGGATGCGCCGAGGGCCGCGGGGGCGCCCGCCGCGATGACGGTGATCCCTACGACGGCGACGCCGGCGACGAGCCGGCTGCGTACCCGCACGGTCCGCTTGGAGGCACCCGCTGCCGGAGGCATCTCCCCGGACCCCTCGCGCGCGCTGTCCTTGCTCCGAGGCCGCTTCTTCTGCACCGGTGCTCGCAATCTTGACTCGTCCGCCCTTGAAGCAGAGGTGACGCACGGTCACGTGAATGGGCGCCCCGCCCTGGTGTGCGCCGTACGGCTTCCGACCATTCCAGCGCTTTTGGGAGGGAGCCGTGCATCAACCGCTCCGCCACTCGAACGAGTGAACATCACTCCGGAGTTGGCGAACAAGTCTCCCCACAGTCACCGCAGGCCATGCATGCGCCGCCGGGTGGAACTTCGGGCCAGGCTTTGGCAGTATGCCCGCCCGCATATGCACGGAGCCCTGGATTCCGTGAATGGGTGCCACCTGACCTGCCGGTACGGGCCAACCGCGGGGTTACGGAGGGTCCGTGAAGACATCGTGCAGACTGGCGGGATGCGCATCGAACTCGCCACCGAGCCCGGCAGCCCCGAACGCCCCAACGAGGACTGGGCGTCGGCCGCCGTGCCTGCGGCAGGCCAGGGCGGCGCGCTCGTTCTGCTCGACGGCGTGACGCCACCTGCGGGCAGCGACGGCTGCGTGCACTCGGTTCCGTGGTTCACCGCGCGACTCGGAGGGGCGCTGGCCGAACTGTCCGCTTCGCGGCGGGATCTGACGCTCTCCGAGATCCTCTCGCTGTCCATCCGGCGCACCGCCGACACACACCGTTCCCTGTGTGACCTTTCTCACCCGCGCACGCCTCAGGCGACGGTGGTCCTGGCGCGTTGGGACGACGAGCGGGTCGAGCACCTGGTGCTCTCCGACTCGGCGCTGCTCGTGGAGGCGCCCGACGGTACGGTCCGGCCTCTGCTCGACGACAGGATCGACCGGCTGCCGCCGGGCTCGCTCGTCTCCGAGGAGGTCGCGGACGCACGCGCACGGAACAAGGAGGGCGGTTTCTTCACGGCTGCCGCGGACCCCTCGGTGTCGTCACGCGCGGTGACGGGTGAGACCCCGCGGGCCGAGGTCCGGGCGCTGGCGGCGCTGACCGACGGGGCGAGCCGCTGGACGGAGAAGTTCCGGGAGGGCGACTGGACGGCGGCTCTGGGGATGCTCCGCAAGGCGGGGCCGCAGGGGCTGATCGACCGGGTCAGGGAGCTGGAGCGGGCCGACACCGGCCGGGTGCGTCTGCGCCGCGGCAAGACGCATGACGACGCGACAGCGGTTCTGGTGGAGCTGTGACGGCCGCCGCCGGGCGCCCCGCGGCCCGGCGGCTCAGTCCTCGGCACGCTCGTTGAAGTGGTGCAGCAGCCGTGCCAGCTCCGCGACCTCGGACCTGTCCCAGTCGGCGAGCTTGAGGGCGTAACGGCCCCGGCGCGCGTCACGGACGCTGCGGAAGCGCGCGAGCCCCTCCTCGGTGAGGTGGACGAGCGAGGCGCGGCCGTCCGCCGGGTCGGTCTCCCGCGCGACCAGCCCGAGGCCCTCCAGGGCGCGCAACTGACGGCTCACGGTCGCCTTGCCCACGCCGAAGTAGGCGGCGAGATCGGTGGCGCGCTGCCGCCCCGCGGACTCCAGGCGTACGAGAAGTCCGTAGGCGGCGGCTTCCAGATCCGGATGGACCTCGCGGGCCATCTCCCCCGAGTTGGCCCGCGCCCGGCGCAGGAAGACAGCCAGCTCACGCTCCAGGGCGAGGAATTCATGGTCCACACCACTCCCGGCCGTCGCGCCGGGTTCACCGCCGCTTCCGTTCCCGTGCACGTCAGCACCCCTCATACGCTTTCCCGCCGATGAAAGTTTTTTTCACCTCCGGCCATCGCCGCAGTTGGGCCAGTATTTCGCAGGCGTAGACCTCCGGCAGCGGCCAGGCCCCCTTCCGGAGCGCGGGTCTACGTGCGTAGCTTCGTGGGTGCCACGGGTGGCATGTCCACACCATGGTGCACGCACCGCAGGGGCGTCCCGCACCCGCTCCCGCGCCATGAGCTCCCCCACCGAGCCCTCGGAGGCACGCAATGCCCGTGCTCAGATCCGGATCCGCAGCTTCAGCCCGCCGCCCCCGCCTCTTCGCGGCCGGCACACTCCTCGCCGCCCTCGCCCTCCTGGTCACACTGCCCGGCGCGGCGTCCGCGGCCGACACCGCGACCGTCCCCGAACGGGGTACGGCCAGGATGGGCCAGGGCGTCATGGCCCACGACGGCCAGGGGCGCGGCACCCCCACGGGGACGCAAGCCGTCCAGACCGAAGGTGTGGACGTCAGCAGCCACCAGGGCAACGTCGCCTGGTCGACCCTGTGGAACAGCGGCGTGAAGTGGGCCTACGTCAAGGCCACCGAGGGGACGTACTACAAGAACACGTACTTCACGCAGCAGTACACCGGCTCCTACAACGTCGGCATGATCCGGGGCACTTACCACTTCGCCACTCCGGACACGACCAGCGGCGCGGCCCAGGCGAACTACTTCGTGGACAACGGCGGCGGCTGGTCCAAGGACGGCAGGACCCTGCCCGGTGTGCTGGACATCGAGTGGAATCCGTACGGCGCGCAGTGCTACGGCAAGACCCAGGCCGGCATGGTCGCCTGGATCCGCGACTTCGTGAACACCTACCAGGCGCGGACCGGACGGGACGCGGTGATCTACACCGCCACCAGCTGGTGGAAGGACTGCACGGGCAACAACGCGGGCTTCGGTGCCACCAACCCGCTCTGGGTGGCCCGCTACAACACCACGGTCGGCGAACTCCCGGCCGGATGGGGCTACTACACGATGTGGCAGTACACGTCGTCGGGCCCGACGGTCGGCGACCACAACCACTTCAACGGCGCGCTCGACCGCGTGGTGGCACTCGCGAACGGCTGAGCCGGCACGACGCGGCACCCGGGCCCCGGTGACGAAGCTCCAGGTCACCGGGGCTCAGCGCTGCCCCTCACCCCACTATGCATCATGCGTATACACGCTATGTATAGTCCTGGCGTGCCGTACCACCGGCGTGCGGCCGAGCCTTGGGGAAGTGAAGCGCTGTGTCTGTTGTGCCCGGAAAGATGACTCCGTGGGGTACGGGGTTGGCCGCCGCTCTTGTGACGGTGCTCACACTGACGCTCAGTGGCTGCTCGATGGAGACGACGGCTCCCGGGTCGGCGCGCGCCGGCGCCGCCTCCGACGCCAAGGGCTACTTCGGGCAGGCGGACTGCCGCAAGGCCAAGTGCATCGCCCTGACGTTCGACGCCGGGCCCGGGGAGGACACCCCGCGTCTCCTGGACATCCTCAAGGAGAAGAAGGTGCCGGCCACGTTCTTCCTGCTGGGCAGGAACCACGTGCTCGAACACCCCGACACCGTGCGGCGCATCCAGGCCGAGGGCCACGAGGTCGCCAACCACACCTGGTCGCACGAGATCCTGGCCGGCAAGAAGCCCGACGAGATACGCGCCGAACTGGAGAAGACCCAGGACGCGATAGCGGAGATCACGGGCAGGAAGCCGCGGCTGATGCGCCCACCGCAGGGCCGTACCGACGACACGGTCTCCGAGATCAGCGAGGAGCTGGGGCTCTCCCAGATCCTCTGGAGCACGACGGCCAAGGACTACTCGACGAACGACTCCGCGCTGATCAGGAAGCGGACCCTCGACCAGGCGGGCAGGGACGGGATCATCCTGCTGCACGACATCTACAAGGGCACGGTGCCCGCGGTGCCGGGCATCATCGACGCCCTGCACAAGGACGGCTACACCT
This sequence comes from Streptomyces sp. NPDC088746, assembly GCF_044751065.1. NCBI lineage: Bacteria > Bacillati > Actinomycetota > Actinomycetes > Kitasatosporales > Streptomycetaceae > Streptomyces > Streptomyces sp. NPDC088746. Next base: position 1,050,336 of record NZ_JBIVLA010000002.1, on the reverse strand, counting down.
TCGTGACGGTCCCCCAGCTGATGGCCCCCGCGGAGCCCGTACCCGGCACGGTCTACCGCCCCTGAACCTCCGGGCACGCTGAACGGCCCGCCTTCCGGGGGGAAGGCGGGCCGTCCGTACCGGCCGTCGGCGTGATGCCACGCCCGTCACAGCATGACGCCTACGCGGCGGCCGGGATCCTCTCCCGCACCCCGGCCGAGGCCGGGGCGAGCGCGATCTCCAGCACCTGGCGGACGTCGGTGACCGGGTGGACGTCCAGCTTCTCCAGCACCTCGGCCGGGACGTCGTCCAGGTCGGCCTCGTTGCGCTGGGGGATCACCACGGTGGTGATGCCCGCGCGGTGGGCGGCCAGCAGCTTCTGCTTGAGGCCGCCGATCGGCAGCACCCGGCCGGTCAGCGACACCTCACCGGTCATCGCCACATCCGTGCGGACGAGCCGCCCGGAGAGCAGCGAGGCCAGCGCCGTCGTCAGGGTGATACCCGCGCTCGGGCCGTCCTTGGGGACCGCGCCCGCCGGGAAGTGGATGTGCACACCCCGGTCCTTGAGGTCGGCGACCGGCAGCTCCAGCTCCGCGCCGTGCGACCGCAGGAAGCTGAGGGCGATCTGCGCGGACTCCTTCATCACGTCGCCGAGCTGACCGGTCAGGGTCAGTCCGGACGCCCCGGTCTCCGGGTCGGCCAGCGACGCCTCGACGAAGAGCACATCGCCGCCCGCTCCGGTCACCGCGAGCCCGGTGGCCACACCCGGCACCGCCGTGCGGCGCCCGGCGGGGTCCTGGGCGGACTCGGGCACGTGGTGCGGCCGGCCGATCAGACCCCGCAGGTCCTCCTCGGCCACCGTGAACGGGAGCTCCCGCTCGCCCAGTTCGTGCTGGGCCGCGACCTTGCGGAGCAGCCGCGCGACGGCCCGCTCCAGATTGCGCACCCCGGCCTCCCGGGTGTACTCGCCGGCCAGCTTGCGCAGCGCGGACTCGTCGAGCCCGACCTCGTCCTCCTCCAGGCCGGCCCGCTCCAGCTGGCGCGGGAGCAGGTGGTCCCGTGCGATGACGACCTTCTCGTCCTCGGTGTAGCCGTCCAGCGTGACCAGCTCCATGCGGTCGAGCAGGGCCTCCGGGATGGCTTCGAGGACGTTGGCCGTGGCCAGGAACACGACGTCGCTGAGGTCGAGTTCGACCTCCAGGTAGTGGTCGCGGAAGGTGTGGTTCTGCGCCGGGTCGAGCACTTCGAGCAGGGCGGCCGCCGGGTCGCCCCGGAAGTCCGACCCGACCTTGTCGATCTCGTCGAGCAGGACGACCGGGTTCATCGAGCCGGCCTCCTTGATCGCCCGGACGATGCGTCCGGGAAGCGCTCCGACGTACGTACGCCGGTGGCCCCGGATCTCGGCCTCGTCGCGGACACCGCCGAGCGCGACCCGGACGAACTTGCGGCCCATGGCGTGAGCGACGCTCTCGCCGAGCGACGTCTTCCCGACGCCGGGCGGGCCGACCAGAGCCAGCACGGCACCGCCGCGCCGGCCGCCGACCACACCCAGTCCGCGTCCGGCACGCCGCTTGCGTACCGCGAGGTACTCGGTGATGCGTTCCTTCACGTCCTGGAGTCCGGCGTGCTCGGCGTCCAGGATCTCCTGGGCGCCCTTGATGTCGTAGGCGTCCTCGGTCCGCTCGGTCCAGGGGAGTTCGAGGACGGTGTCCAGCCAGGTCCGGATCCAGGAGCCTTCGGGGCTCTGGTCGGAGGCGCGCTCCAGCTTCTCGACCTCCTTGAGCGCGGCCTCGCGGACGTGCTCGGGCAGGTCGGCGGCCTCGACACGGGCCCGGTAGTCGTCGGACTCGTCCTCCGGGTCGCCGTTGAGCTCGGAGAGCTCCTTGCGTACGGCGTCGAGCTGGCGCCGCAGCAGGAATTCGCGCTGTTGCTTGTCGACGCCCTCCTGGACGTCCTTCGCGATGGACTCCGCGACATCCTGCTCGGCGAGGTGCTCGCCGAGCCACTGGATGGCCAGCTTCAGACGGTCGACCGCGTCCACGGTCTCCAGCAGCTGGACCTTCTGAGCGGTGGTCAGGAAGGGCGAGTACCCGGAGTTGTCGGCGAGCGCGGAGATGTCCTCGATCTGCTGGATCCGGTCCACGACCTGCCAGGCTCCGCGCTTCTTCAGCCAGCTGGTGGCGAGCGCCTTGTACTCCTTGGCGAGCTCGGCGGCGGAGCCGGGCAGGGGATCGGGCACGGATACGTCGATCCTGGTGCCCTCCACCCACAGCGCGCTCCCGGGGCCACTGGTCCCGGCGCCGATCCGCACACGGTCACGCGCCCTGATGAGGGCGCCCGGGTCACCGTCCGAGAGCCGGCCGACCTGCTCGACCGTGCCCAGGACGCCGGTCCCGGTGTAATTCCCGTCGATGCGCGGCACGAGCAGCACCTCGGGCTTGCCGCCTCCGGGCCGCGCGACCGCCTGCGCGGCCTCCACCGCGGCACGCACCTCCGCGTCCGACAGGTCGAGCGGCACCACCATTCCGGGCAGCACGGCCTCGTCGTCGAGCGGCAGCACGGGCAGGTCGATCGGCGTGAACGCCTTCGACGCATTCGACTCAGCAGTCATGATCTCCCCTTCGGCAGGCAAGTTGAGCTATGTGGGCTCAATGCTTGTGAGCCTGCGAATGTTCCCAGGGCCGTGTTCGCTCTCAGCGATCACCCTCACCCTTCCGCTCCCACCTGCGAGGATCCGGGCATGCACGGAGAGGACAAGGGGCTCGCGACGGACGGGACGATCCGTCGCGAGGGGTCCGTCACCCAGGTGACCGCACCGTTCGTCCCGGTGGTCGAGGCGGTCCGCGTACGCGTCCCCGAGGCCTTCGGCCCCTCCCGGCTGCACAGCGCCTACCTCTACGGCAGCATCCCGAGGGGCACGGCCATTCCCGGCGTGTCCGACCTGGACCTGCAGGTGGTGCTGCACGACGGACCCACCGACGCGGACCGGGCGGCGGCCGAGGAGACCGCCGCCGCCCTGGACGCCGGCTTCTCCGTGATCGACGGGGTCGGCCTGCTCCTCTCCCCCGTCCACGCCGTGCTCAGCGAAGCGGAGCGCCATGACTTCGGCTTCTTCGTCGCCTGCCTCTGCACCCCGCTGCTGGGCGAGGACCTGGCCGCGCGCCTGCCGCACTACCGGCCGACCTCGCTGCTCGCCCGTGAGACCAACGGCGACCTGGCGCTCATGCTCCCCCGGTGGCGCGCCCAAGCCGCCGGAGCGGCATCCGACGAGGCGCGCCTCAGACTGAGCCGACGCGTCGCCCGGCGTCTCGTCAGGTCCGCGTTCACGCTGGTCATGCCGGTCTGGGGTGGCTGGACGAGCGACCTGCGGCGGTCCGCCGCACTCTTCGCGCGCTTCCGCCCGGACGCGCCGGAACGCGCCTCGCAGGTCCACGCGGCCGCCCTCACGGCACGCACCCCCTCGCCCGATCCGGCCGTGTTGGCGATGCTCATCGAGGACCTGGGCCCCTGGCTGGCCGCCGAGTACACGGCGGCCCACGGGACGAAGGCACCGCGCCACGCAGGGTGAGGCCGGGTGAATCCGCTGGTCCAGGGGGCCCGCGACGAGGAAGGATGGGCGCCCGGAGAACCACCCGCCGCCGACCGGAGACCGGAGACCGCACCATGCACGCCCCAGACACCCACCGCCCCGTCGTCCTCGACCGGCGCGAAGGGCCGTTCGGCGAAGTCGTCCTGCGCGAGCACGGCGACGACTTCGAGATCATCGCCAACGGATGCTTCCTGATGGACACCTCCGACGGGCGTTCCGAGCGGCTGCTGATCGACGCGGCGCTCGCCGCGCTGCCCGCCGGCCGGCAGGACCCCTCGGTGCTGATCGGCGGTCTCGGGGTCGGCTTCTCACTGGTGCGGGCCTCCGCCGAGCCGCGCTGGGGCCGGATCGCGGTCGTCGAGCGGGAGCAGGCCATCGTGGACTGGCACCTCGACGGACCGCTCGGCCGGATCTCCGGGGCGGCGCTCTCCGATCCGCGCACCGAGATCCTCCGTACGGACCTCGTGACCCATCTCCGTACGGCCACGGAGCGTTACGACGCACTGTGCCTGGACATCGACAACGGCCCCGACTGGACCGTCACCCAGGACAACGAAAACCTCTATTCAGCCGCCGGTCTCGCGGCGTGCCGCGCACGTCTGACGCCCGGTGGAGTCCTCGCCGTCTGGTCCGCGCAGCCCTCCGCCGAGTTCGGTGAAGCTCTGCGGAATGCCGGATTCCACGCGGTAAGGACCGAAGAAGTAGCCGTTGCCCGAGGTGTGCCGGACGTGGTCCATCTCGCACTCAGGGACGACTGAACCCCCACCCGGTATCCACGGCCCCGCCCCATCACGGATCGGGCGGCCCAAGTCCGCCGATCCGTCTCCTTTCCCGTGGGTAACACCTTCACGACGGACAACACCCTGCGTAGCCGAGAGGCGCCTTGTGCCTTTACGCTGCTGACCGGCACAAGGGATCACCGACGAAATCCACAAGCGATAACCGTGCCTCCGGGGGAATGGCCTCCGCGAGAACGGGCAGGGGCGGGGCGATGGAACAGACACAGGCCACCCACAACGGCGTCGCGGCCACCCCCGGGGCTCAGCGCCGGGTGCTGGTGGTAGAGGACGACGCGACAATCGTCGACGCCATTTCCGCCCGGCTGCGGGCCGAGGGCTTCCTGGTGCAGACCGCACTGGACGGGCCGGCGGCCGTGGACGCGGCCGAGGCGTGGCAGCCCGACCTGATGGTGCTCGACATCATGCTTCCCGGCTTCGACGGCCTGGAGGTCTGCCGTCGTGTGCAGGCTCAGCGTCCCGTGCCGGTGCTGATGCTCACCGCACGCGACGACGAGACCGACATGCTGGTCGGGCTCGGGGTCGGCGCCGACGACTACATGACCAAGCCGTTCTCGATGCGGGAGCTGGCGGCGCGGGTCCACGTCCTGCTGCGCCGGGTCGAGCGGGCCGCGCTGGCCGCGGTGACGCCGCGCAGCGGCATCCTGCGCCTCGGCGAGCTGGAGATCGACCACGCGCAGCGCCGCGTCAGGGTGCGCGCCGACGACGTCCACCTCACCCCGACGGAGTTCGACCTGCTGGTCTGCCTGGCCAACACACCGCGCGCGGTGCTGTCCCGGGAGCAGCTGCTGGCCGAGGTCTGGGACTGGGCGGACGCCTCCGGGACCCGTACGGTCGACAGCCACATCAAGGCTCTGCGCCGGAAGATCGGCGCCGAGCGGATCCGTACCGTGCACGGCGTCGGCTACGCCCTGGAGACACCGGCGCCATGACGCCGCCCGGCTCGGGACTGCGGCCCTTCTCGATCAAGGCCAAGCTGGGCACGCTCGTGGTGATCTCCGTGTTCATCACGACCGGACTGCTGATCGTCGCCCTGCGGACCAGGACCGAATTCCGGTTCATCACGGTCTTCTCGGTGATCGCCACTCTGCTGATCACCCAGTTCGTGGCGCACGGCCTGACCGCGCCGCTGGACGAGATGCGCGCCGTCGCCCGGTCGATCTCGCACGGCGACTACACGAGACGGGTGAGCGGCGCCGGGCGGCGTGACGAGCTCGGCGACCTGGCGCAGACGATCAACCGCATGGCGGACGATCTGGAGGCGGAGGACCGGCACCGCAAGGAGCTGGTGGCGAATGTCTCCCATGAGCTGCGCACACCGATCGCGGCGCTCAGAGCCGTCCTGGAGAACGTGGTGGACGGGGTGTCCGCGGCCGATCCCGAGACGATGCGTACGGCGCTGAAACAGACCGAACGCCTGGGCAGACTGGTCGAGACCCTGCTGGACCTCTCCAGGCTGGACAACGGCGTGGTGGCGCTCAAGGCGCGCCGCTTCGAGGTCTGGCCGTACCTGTCGGGCGTACTGAAGGAAGCCAATCTCGCCGCCTCGCAGCGCCGGCTCTCCTCCGGCTCGGGCAACCACTCCCGTACGGACGTCCATCTGCACCTCGACGTGTCGCCGCCCGAGCTGACGGCGTACGCGGACGCGGAACGCCTGCACCAGGTGGTCGCCAACCTCATCGACAACGCCGTCAAGCACAGCCCGCCGCACGGCCGGGTCACCGTGCTGGCACGGCGCGGGGAGTATCCCGAGTCGCTGGAGCTGGAGGTCGTCGACGAGGGCCCCGGCATCCCGGAGGCGGAGCGCCACCGGGTCTTCGAGCGCTTCAACCGGGGCCAGGCGCCCTCCCCGCACGGGCCGGGATCCGACGGCGGTACGGGGCTCGGGCTCGCGATCGCCCGCTGGGCTGTGGATATGCACGGCGGCAGCATCGGCGTGGCCGAATCCGCCCGTGGCTGCCGAATCCAGGTCACCCTTCCGGGCACCGCCCAGGCTCACGGTTGACCCTGTGTTCGAAGCGGAGGGCCCCGTTCTCCCTGCCGTCCGGGAAAGAGATACGGTCCAGGGGGCCTGAGCGCAGGCCTCGCGTACCCGAAGGGCAGCGGAACCCTGCTTGTTTCCCGCCATTTCATGCGCCGAAACCCGCCTTCAGATGTGATGTGCACGACGAAGACCGGCCCGGCCTGCACGTAACGGCTCGGGGGGCGTAGCCTTGATTTCCGCTGTCCATCACCTTGTGAAGCGGAAGAGGGCGGTTGCCGCCGTGTCGTCTCAGTCCCCCAGTAACTCGAGCATCTCGACCGATCAAGAAGCAGGCTCCGGGTCCAACCCGGCAGCCGCTTTCGGCCCCAATGAGTGGCTCGTCGACGAGATCTACCAGCAGTACCTCCAGGACCCGAATTCGGTCGACCGCGCCTGGTGGGACTTCTTCGCCGACTACAAGCCGGGTACGACCGGCACGGCGGACAAGCCTGTCCCCGCACCTGCGGGAGCGGTGACCCCGGCCCCGGCCACGAACACCGTGAACAACACCGCTCCGGCACAGGCCGCGCCGCCGGCTCCGGCCGCGAACCCCGCGGCGCCGGCCGAGCCCGCGGCCGCCGCTCCGGCTGCCCCGGCGAAGGCACCGGCCGCTCCCGCCGCTCCCGCGAAGGCGGCGCCCGCGAAGGCGGCCCCGGCACCCGCGAAGACGGATGCCCCGGCCGAGGCCCCCGCCGGCCCGGAGTACGTGACGCTGCGCGGCCCGTCGGCCGCCGTCGCGAAGAACATGAACGCCTCCCTGGAGCTGCCGACGGCCACGTCGGTCCGCGCCGTGCCGGTGAAGCTGCTCTTCGACAACCGCATCGTCATCAACAACCACCTGAAGCGCGCCCGCGGCGGGAAGATCTCCTTCACGCACCTCATCGGGTACGCGATGGTGCAGGCCCTCAAGGCCATGCCGTCGATGAACTACTCCTTCGCGGTGAAGGACGGCAAGCCGACCCTGGTCAAGCCCGAGCACGTCAACCTCGGCCTGGCCATCGACCTGGTGAAGCCGAACGGCGACCGCCAGCTGGTCGTCGCGGCCATCAAGAAGGCCGAGACGCTCAACTTCTTCGAGTTCTGGCAGGCCTACGAGGACATCGTCCGCAGGGCCCGCGTCGGCAAGCTCGGCATGGACGACTTCTCCGGGGTCACCGCCTCGCTGACGAACCCCGGCGGCATCGGCACCGTCCACTCGGTGCCCCGCCTGATGCCCGGACAGGGCCTCATCATGGGCGTCGGCGCGATGGACTACCCGGCGGAGTTCCAGGGCACCTCGCAGGACACCCTGAACAAGCTGGGCATCTCGAAGGTCATGACCCTGACCTCGACGTACGACCACCGGGTCATCCAGGGCGCCGCCTCCGGCGAGTTCCTCCGTGTCCTGGCCCAGCTGCTCCTCGGCGAGAACGACTTCTACGACGAGATCTTCAAGGCGCTGCGCATCCCCTACGAGCCGGTCCGCTGGCTCAAGGACATCGACGCCTCGCACGACGACGACGTCACCAAGGCCGCGCGGGTCTTCGAGCTGATCCACTCCTACCGGGTCCGCGGTCACGTCATGGCCGACACCGACCCGCTGGAGTACCGCCAGCGCAAGCACCCCGACCTGGACATCACCGAGCACGGCCTCACCCTGTGGGACCTGGAGCGCGACTTCGCGGTCGGCGGTTTCGCCGGCAAGACGATGATGAAGCTCCGCGACATCCTCGGCGTCCTGCGTGAGTCGTACTGCCGCACCACCGGCATCGAGTTCATGCACATCCAGGAGCCGAAGGAGCGCAAGTGGCTCCAGGACCGGGTCGAGCGTCCGCGCCCGGCTCCGGAGCGCGAGGAGCAGCTGCGGATCCTGCGCCGCCTCAACGCCGCCGAGGCGTTCGAGACGTTCCTGCAGACCAAGTACGTCGGCCAGAAGCGGTTCTCGCTGGAGGGCGGCGAGTCCGTCATCCCGCTGCTCGACGCGGTCATCGACTCCGCGGCCGAGGCCCGCCTCGACGAGGTCGTCATCGGCATGGCCCACCGCGGCCGGCTGAACGTCCTGGCGAACATCGTCGGCAAGTCGTACGCGCAGATCTTCCGCGAGTTCGAGGGCAATCTCGACCCCCGGTCGATGCACGGCTCCGGCGACGTCAAGTACCACCTGGGCGCCGAGGGCACCTTCACCGGTCTGGACGGCGAGCAGATCAAGGTCTCGCTGGCCGCCAACCCCTCGCACCTGGAGGCCGTCGACCCGGTCCTCGAGGGCATCGCCCGCGCCAAGCAGGACATCATCAACAAGGGCGGCACGGACTTCACGGTCCTGCCCGTCGCGCTCCACGGCGACGCGGCCTTCGCGGGCCAGGGCGTCGTCGCCGAGACGCTCAACATGTCGCAGCTGCGCGGTTACCGCACCGGCGGCACCGTGCACGTGGTGATCAACAACCAGGTCGGCTTCACCGCCGCCCCGGAGTCCTCGCGCTCCTCGATGTACGCCACGGACGTGGCGCGCATGATCGAGGCGCCGATCATCCACGTCAACGGCGACGACCCGGAGGCCGTGGTGCGTGTCGCGCGCCTCGCCTTCGAGTACCGGCAGACGTTCAACAAGGACGTCGTCATCGACCTCATCTGCTACCGCCGCCGCGGTCACAACGAGGGCGACAACCCGGAGTTCACCAACCCGCAGATGTACACCCTGATCGACAAGAAGCGCTCGGTGCGCAAGCTCTACACCGAGTCCCTCATCGGTCGCGGCGACATCACGCTGGAAGAGGCCGAGCAGGCTCTCCAGGACTTCCAGGGCCAGCTGGAGAAGGTGTTCGCGGAGGTCCGCGAGGCCACCTCGGCGCCGTCCCAGCCGCACGTCCCGGACGCGCAGGCGGAGTTCCCGGTCTCCGTGAACACCGCGGTGTCCTCCGAGGTCGTCAAGCTGGTCGCCGAGTCGCAGGTGAACATCCCCGACGGGATCACCGTGCACCCGCGCCTCCTGCCGCAGATGCAGCGCCGCGCCGCCTCCGTGGAGAACGGCACGATCGACTGGGGCATGGGCGAGACCCTGGCCATCGGCTCGCTGCTCATGGAGGGCACCCCGGTCCGGCTCGCCGGCCAGGACACCCGCCGTGGCACGTTCGGCCAGCGCCACGCCGTGCTCGTCGACCAGAAGACCGGCGAGGACTACACCCCGCTGCTGTACCTCTCCGACGACCAGGCCCGTTACAACGTCTACGACTCGCTGCTCAGCGAGTACGCGGCGATGGGCTTCGAGTACGGCTACTCGCTGGCCCGCCCGGAGTCCCTGGTGATCTGGGAGGCCCAGTTCGGCGACTTCGTCAACGGCGCCCAGACCGTCGTGGACGAGTTCATCTCCTCCGCCGAGCAGAAGTGGGGCCAGACGTCCGGCGTCACCCTGCTCCTCCCGCACGGCTACGAGGGCCAGGGCCCGGACCACTCGTCCGCGCGCCCGGAGCGTTTCCTGCAGATGTGCGCGCAGGACAACATGACGGTCGCGATGCCCACGCTCCCGTCGAACTACTTCCACCTCCTGCGGTGGCAGGTGCACAACCCGCACCACAAGCCGCTGATCGTCTTCACCCCGAAGTCGATGCTGCGTCTCAAGGCGGCGGCTTCGAAGGTGGAGGAGTTCACCACCGGCGGCTTCCGTCCGGTCATCGGTGACGAGTCGGTCAAGGCCGAAGCCGTCCGCAAGGTCGTCTTCTGCGCGGGCAAGCTCTACTACGACCTGGACGCCGAGCGCGAGAAGCGCGGTGACACGGAGACGGCGATCATCCGTCTGGAGCGCCTGTACCCGCTGCCGGGTGCGGAGATCCAGGCCGAGATCGCCAAGTACCCGAACGCCGAGAAGTACCTCTGGGCCCAGGAGGAGCCGGCGAACCAGGGTGCGTGGCCGTTCATCGCGCTCAACCTGATCGACCACCTGGACCTGGCCGTCGGTGCCGACGTCCCGCACGGTGAGCGCCTGCGCCGCATCTCGCGTCCGCACGGCTCGTCCCCGGCGGTCGGCTCGGCCAAGCGCCACCAGGCCGAGCAGGCACAGCTGGTCTCCGAGGTCTTCGAGGCCTGATCAGCGGCTGTACGCCATCGAAGGGCCCGGCCCCGCGAGCATCTCGCGGGGCCGGGCCCTCGGGCTTTCCTGCCTCGTTATTCTGGTCGTATGTACTTCACGGACCGTGGTATCGAGGAACTGGAGAAGCGGCGCGGCGAGGAGGAGGTCACCTTCGAGTGGCTCGCCGAGCAGCTCCGTACGTTCGTCGACCTCAACCCCGATTTCGAGGTCCCCGTCGAGCGCCTCGCCACCTGGCTGGCCCGCCTGGACGACGAGGAGGAGGACGAGTAGTCACCGTCCGGGGTTGCCGGCGCCCGCACCCCTGAAGCGGTTGTACGCGAGCCCCAGAAGGCCCTGTACGACGAGGACGACGCCCGCGGCGACCCAGCCGCCGCTGCGCCGACGGGCGCCCCAGAGGGTCAGCGGCAGCCCGGCGGCGACCTGACCCGCCGCCACGGCGCGTGCCCTCGGGCCGAGCATCCAGGGGCCGAGGCCGCCGCTCTCGACCGCGTCGAGTTCCACGCGCACGGCGTCGCGCCAGCCGGCCCATTCGATCTGTTCCGCCTCCGGGTGGATTCCGGCGACCGAGCGCAGCCGGTCGGCGGGCTCGCCGGGGGTGAGACCGGGCGGCAGTCCGACCCCTGCCCGGGTGAGTACGGCGAGCAGTCCGCGCAGCCGGGCGTCGGCGTCGCTCCCCGGGTCCTCGCGGGTGAGGGCCTCCAGGGCCTGGACGTCCGTGACGGGGTCGAGGCCCAGCCGGAGCGCGGAGGTCCGCATGGCTTCCTCCTCGGCGGCCGGGGTGCCGTCGGCGAGCCAGGTGTAGCCGACCGGACGGCGGAAGCCCGAGGCGAGGGTGTAGCCGGAGCGGTCGCCGTCCCACCACAGGGCGAGCACCGGCCAGGTGGAGCCCACGGCGAGGGCGGTGGCCCATCCGCCGACGACCCGGTCGACGGGCTCGGCGCCTCGATCGGCTGCCGTGGGCCCGTCGGCCTGTGCTGTTCCGTGGCCGTCGTGGGCGTCCTTCCGCCAGGGCTTCCCTTCGGGAACGAGCACGCTCCAGCCGTCCCCCGCGGGCACGAGCAGCATGCGCTCCCGCAGGAGATGAGCCACGGGCCGTACGGTCTCGGGGTCGGCGCGGCACAGAAGCAGGGCGCCCACGGATGTCGCGGTCATGCCCCATACGCTAGGTCAATTTGCTCGCATACGAACCATTTGCGACCTCCTCTCACTCTCCCACCGGCACCCGTTCCTGCCGACCCTTGACTTCTCCCATCCGCGATATATCGTGTTCTCAAGAAGACGCGATATGTTGCGTCGCGCCACCCAGTGGGAGGTCAGATCCATGCCTGAGTCGACGTGGACCGTCGCCGAGCCCCAGAAGCTCTCCTTCGACGACCCCGTGACAGCACTCAACGTGCGCATCGTCGACGGCATGATCAATGTCGTCGGCACCGACGAACCGACCGCCCGGCTGGAGGTGTCCGAAATCGAGGGGCCCCCACTGGTCGTGACCCTGGAGGGCGGGACCCTCACCGTCACCTACGAGGACCTGCCGTGGCAGGGCCTCCTGACCTGGCTCGACCGCAGGGGTCCGCACCGCAGGGCCGCGGTCTCGCTCGCCGTGCCGGCCGGCGCGACGGTGGAGGTCGGTGTCATCGGAGCCGAGGCGGTCGTCTCGGGCATCCAGGGCCGCACGGAGCTGCGCGGCATCTCGGGTGACAGCACCCTGGTGGGTCTCTCCGGGGTCGTCCGGGCCGAGACGGTGTCCGGCAGCCTTGAGGCCCAGACCGTCACCGGAGACCTGCGCTTCCAGTCCGTGTCGGGCGATCTGACGGTCCTCGAAGGCGCCGGCACCTCCGTCAGGGCGGAGTCCGTCACCGGCCACATGGTGCTGGATCTCGACACCTCGCCGAAGCCGACGGACATCAGACTGACCTCGGTGTCCGGCGAGATCGCCATCCGCCTTCCGCACCCGGCCGACGCGGAGGTCGAGGCGAACACCGCGAGCGGGACCGTCTCCAATGCCTTCGAGGACCTGCGCGTGGGCGGCCAGTGGGGGGCGAAGAAGATCACCGGAACACTGGGCGCGGGCACGGGGAAGCTGAAGGCGACCACCGTCTCGGGTTCGATCGCCCTGTTGCGCCGCCCGCCCGCCCAGGACAGCCCGCAGGACGCCGAGCCGACCGGAAAGGTGCTCTGACATGGCTCCCGTATTCGCCCACGGCCGTCTGCGCCTGTACCTCCTCAAGCTGCTGGACGAGGCCCCCCGCCATGGCTACGAGGTGATCCGGCTCCTGGAGGAGCGCTTCCAGGGGCTGTACGCCCCGTCGGCGGGCACCGTGTATCCGCGGCTGGCCAAGCTGGAGGCCGAGGGCCTGGTCACCCACGCCACCGAGGGCGGCCGCAAGGTCTACTCCATCACCGACGCCGGGCGCGCCGAGCTGGCGGGCCGCGGGGGCGAACTGGCCGATCTGGAGCTGGAGATCCGCGAGTCCGTCTCCGAACTGGCTGCCGAGATCCGTGACGACGTGCGGGGAGCGGCAGGCCAGCTCCGCAGCGAGATGCGCGCGGCGGCTTCCGAGTCCCGCCACTCCTCCGGCGGCGGCAAGGGCGGCTGGGACCCCGGCTTCGGGGACAAGGAGGCGTGGCGCACGGCGAAGGAGGAGCTGCGCAAGGCCAAGCAGGAGTGGAAGGAACAGGCCCGCAGGGCGAAGGACGAGTCCCGCAAGGCCCGTGAGGACGCGGACCAGGCCCGCCGCCAGGCTCAGGAGGTGCACGAGAAGGCGCGGGAGCAGATGCAGAACGCCGCGCGCCAGGTCCAGGAGCACTTCGCGCGGGGCGACTGGCCCGCAGGGGTGCGGGACGGGCTGGCCGAGATCACCGGCCAGCTGGGCAACTTCGCCAGGACCGGCGCCTGGCCGGTGTACAGCCGTCCGGCACCCGAGGAGCCGGACGTCGAGTGGGCGGCCGACGCCGCGACCACCGGCGACCCGGCCCGTGACCTGGACCGCCTGCTGGACCGCTTCCGCGACGACATCCGTGACGCGGCCCGGGACCACGGTGTCACCGAGGAGCAGCTGTCGGAGGCCCGAGGTCATCTGGCCTCGGCCGCGACGCGCATCGGCTCTCTGCTGCGGTCCTCGGCCGACGAGGAGAAGGGCACCTCCGGCACACCCTGACCCCGTGCACGGTCCGGCCGGAGGAGGCTCCGGCCGGACCGTGCCGCCAGGTCAGCTCGCCTGGGCCCGGCCCTGTCCGCCGTCGCCGTACAGCGCGCGTTCCACCGTCGCGTAGGTGGCACCGTGGTCGGCGAGCACATCGGCGACGACGCCCGGGCAGGCGGTCAGCGCCAGCAGCAGGTGCTCCTCGCCTATGAAGCGGTCACGTCGGCCGAGGGCGACGCGAAGGGACTTCTCCAGGATGCCCTTGGCGCCGCTCGTGAAGGGCCGGCGTCCGGACCACCAGCGCCTGTTGCCGCGATCGCCCGCGAGGACCCCTTCGCCGTGGGCGTCCTCGACCCGGGCCACGATCTCGGTGACATCGATACCGATACCGGCAAGCGCCTCCGCGTCGGCCCTGGTGAGCCCTCCACGACGGCGGGCCTCACCGAGCGCCGTCTCCACCGAGGCGCGCCGGTCGGTGAGTCCGAGGGCGGTGACGGCGAAGGAGGCCCGACTGCCTTCCTGGTCCAGCAAGGAGAGCAGGAGGTGCTCCTCGGTGACGGAGTCCGCTCCGGCCCGCTCGGCGTGGGTCACCGCGCCGGTCACGGTGGCCCGGGCTCCCACGGTGAATCGCTCGAACATCAATGCCTCCCGTACTTCTTGTGCACGGCCTGCCTGCTGACACCCAGCTCGGCAGCGATCTCCTGCCACGACCAGCCCTGGACGCGGGCGCTTCTCACCTGGACGGCTTCGAGTTGTTCGAGCAGCCTTCGCAGCGCCGCCACCGCCCGCAGCCCGACGCGGGGGTCATGGTCGCCGGCACGCGCGGCGAGATCCGTTGCTTCGGTCATGGTGTCAACTTACGTTGACACCATCACCTTGTCAACCTTCATTGACATCGTCGGTGGCGAGGCGGGCATGACGCTCGACGTCGTACCGGACGTCCCCGTAGCGGAGCTTCTGCCGGTCGATGCCCTCCGGTACGAAGCCGGCCCGCAGGGCGACGGCGCAGGAGGCGGGATTGTTCGTCCGGTGCCCGAGCTCGAGCCGGTGGAGGCCCAGTTCACCGAAGGCCCAGCGGGCCAGCGCCCGTACGCCCGCAAGCGCGACACCCCTTCCCCGAGCTGTTTCGACGGTCCAGTACGAGACCCAGCCGGTGTCGTGGACGTGGTTCACCGCCGCCACGGCCACCGAGCCGAGCGCGACTCCGTGGCGGACGACGGCCCATGTGTACGCACTCCCCGCCGCCCGCTCGCTCTCACGGGCGTCGATCCATTCCAGTGCCTCGGCGGCGACCGTGACGGGCCGGCCCGCCTGTCGCGCCATCTCCTCCGGCGCGAAAGCTCGGAGCACGGCCGGGGCGTCCTCGGGTCGCCAGGGCCGCAGCAACAGCCCTTCCGGCGTCGGCAGTTCCGTGGCCTGCCGCCTCACGACGTGGTGAGCACGATCTTCCCGAACAGGTCTCCGGCGGCGAGCCGCTCGAAGCCTTCGCGGGCCCGGTCCAGCGGCAGGGTCTCGTCGATCACGGGCCGCACACCGGTGGCCGCGCAGAACGACAGCAGGTCCTCCAGCTCGTCCTTGGAACC
Source organism: Streptomyces sp. NPDC088746 (assembly GCF_044751065.1). Lineage (NCBI taxonomy): Bacteria > Bacillati > Actinomycetota > Actinomycetes > Kitasatosporales > Streptomycetaceae > Streptomyces > Streptomyces sp. NPDC088746. Next base: position 1,035,159 of record NZ_JBIVLA010000002.1, on the reverse strand, counting down.
CATGGTGGAGCCGACGATCTTGAGTTCCAGGAAGAAGATCCGGGTCAGCTCCGCGTGCGAGGGCCGGTCGCCGCTGGTGGCACCCGAGATGACCAGGGTGCCGCCGGGCCGCAGCGACTTGACCGAGTGGGACCAGGTCGCCGCTCCGACGGTCTCGATGACGGCGTCGACACGCTTCGGCAGCCGGGCGCCGGACTCGTAGGCCTCGACGGCTCCCAGTTCGACGGCCCGCTTGCGCTTGGCCTCGTCACGGCTGGTGGCGAACATCCGGAGTCCGGCTGCCTTGCCGAGCACGATCGCGGCGGTGGCCACACCGCCACCCGCCCCCTGCACGAGGACGGAGTCCCCGGGCCGTACGCCGGCGTTGGTGAACAGCATCCGGTACGCCGTCAGCCAGGCGGTCGGCAGGCAGGCGGCCTGCTCGAAGGTGAGCTCCTTCGGCTTGGGCAGCACGTTCCAGCTGGGCACGGTGACCTGCTCGGCGAACGTGCCCTGGTAGCGCTCGGTGAGGATGGAGCGGGGTTCGTCCGGGCCGACACCGTGGCCCGTCTGGCCGATGACGGAGTGCAGGACGACCTCGTTGCCGTCCTGGTCGATACCGGCGGCGTCACAGCCGAGGATCATGGGCAGCTTGTCCTCGGCGAGGCCCACACCGCGCAGGGACCAGAGGTCGTGGTGGTTGAGCGACGCGGCTCTGACCTGGACGGTGGTCCAGCCGGGTCGGCTCTCGGGTGAGGGGCGTTCGCCCAGCTCAAGGCCGTCGAGGGGCTGGTCAGGGTCGATGCGTGCGGCGTAGGCGGCGAACATGGCCATGACGATAGGCCGTGACGCGTCGTGACGTAACCGTCCGAGAGTGTGACACGCGCCGCGTCGCAGGCGAGCCTGGGCAGAACCCAGCCCGCCCGGCGCTCGATGGCCGGAGGCCGGGGCGGAGCCCCGGTTCCGGGAACGGAAGGGGGCGGGGAACAGGCCCCGCCCCGGCGGACCCCGCACCCCACCCCCGCCCCGCACGCGTCAGCGGCGCGCGACGCCCTCCGCGCGGGCGGCCGCGGCCACCGCTGCGGTGACGGCGGGGGCGACCCGCTCGTCGAACGGCGACGGAATCACGTAGTCCGCGGCCAGCTCGTCACCGACGACGTCCGCCAGGGCGTTCGCCGCGGCGATCTTCATGCCTTCGGTGATCCGGGAGGCACGCACCTGCAGGGCTCCCGCGAAGATCCCGGGGAACGCCAGCACGTTGTTGATCTGGTTCGGGTAGTCCGACCGCCCGGTGGCCACCACGGCCGCGTACTTGTGCGCGACGTCGGGGTGGACCTCGGGGTCCGGGTTGGCCATGGCGAACACGAACGCGCCGGGTGCCATCGAGGCCACGGCCGGCTCGGGGACCGTACCGCCGGAGACCCCGATGAAGACGTCGGCGCCGGCCAGGGCCGTCTCCAGGGAGCCGGTGATGCCGGCGCGGTTCGTGAGCCCCGCCAGCTCGCGCTTGACGTCCGTGAGGTCGTCACGGTCGGCGCTGACGATGCCCTTGCGGTCGGCCACGGCGACATCGCCGATGCCCGCTTCCAGCAGGAACTTCGCGATGGCGACACCCGCCGCGCCGGCGCCGGAGATGACGGCGCGCAGATCACCGAGCGTCCGGCCGGACAGCTTCGCCGCGTTACGCAGAGCCGCGAGGGTCACCACGGCGGTGCCGTGCTGGTCGTCGTGGAAGACCGGGATGTCCAGACGCTCCTGGAGCTTGCGCTCGATCTCGAAGCACCGAGGCGCCGAGATGTCCTCCAGGTTCACCCCGCCGAAGGAGGGCGCGAGGCGCACGACGGTGTCGACGATCTCGTCCGCGTCGGTCGTGGCGAGCGCGATCGGCACCGCGTCGACCCCGCCGAACTGCTTGAAGAGGATCGCCTTGCCCTCCATCACCGGGAGGGAGGCCTCGGGACCGATGTCCCCCAGGCCCAGGACGGCCGTGCCGTCCGTCACGACGGCCACGACCTGCGACTTCCACGTGTAGTCGTGGACGAGCTCGGGATTGTCGGCGATGGCGCTGCACACCTTCGCGACGCCGGGCGTGTACGCGAGGGACAGGTCGTCCTTGTCGCGGATCGGGACGGTGGCCTGCACGGCCATCTTCCCACCGCGGTGGAGGGCGAAGGCCGGATCGAAGGGCTCGTCCGCACTGCTGAGCCCTGCCGCACCGGCCTCGCCGTGTGTCTTGCTGTCGCTGCGAGGATTGACGATCTCCGCTGCCATTGTGTTGACCCCTTAAGTCTTCATCAGTTGAGGGTGGCCACTCCTGGTTGAGGAGGGGTGGGCGGGCACCGCGTACGTTCCCGGCGCTGAGCGGTTGGACCGCTCCGGCAGGGGAGACACATACGCGCGGGCGCGCCGCACACGCGCCCTGAGCCCCGGATGAGGGGTGTAAAGGTCTTTCTTACCGGACGGACCGGGCCTCTTACGAGTCGGTATCGACTCGGTGACATGACTCATAGCCGAATATCTGGACAAGTCCACTAAGGCCCACAAAGGCCGTCCGTAGGTCGAGACGCACCGGAGATTCTCCGGAGGGGCACGCACTTTCCAGCAGATGGTCCGGCCTTGCCGTATCGGCCCGTTGAGGTTCGGGGGTCGCCCGTTACCCGATTTTGACATGACCGGCCCCCTGATTGGGTGAGTCCGAATGGCAAGATGCCCTAATCACACGAGGTGGCGGCACTCGAAGGTGCGTGCGTACCCACCCCACCAGCATCCCCTCACTGCCGGAGGATTCCGATCATGACCGCAAGCACCCTCTGTCGTACGACCGCGAAGTCCCGGATTGCCGCGGTCTGCGCAGTCGCGGTCGCCGGCACCCTGCTGCTGACCGCCTGTGGCGACCAGACCGACAGCGCGAGCAAGAAGGAGTCGGGCGCGGCCTCCGCCGAGAAGGCGCCGCTCGCCGACCTGCTCCCCCAGTCCATCAAGGACAAGGGCGAGATCAAGGTCGGCTCCGACATCGCCTACCCGCCGGTCGAGTTCAAGGACGAGTCCGGCAAGACGGTCGGAATCGACCCCGACCTCGGGGACGCCCTCGGCAAGCAGCTCGGCGTGAAGTTCGTCTTCGAGAACGGCACCTTCGACACGCTGCTCACGGGCCTGCGCTCGAAGCGCTACGACCTCGCGATGTCGGCCATGACCGACACGAAGGACCGCCAGGAGGGCGTCGACTCCGAGACGAAGAAGAAGGTCGGCGAGGGCGTCGACTTCATCGACTACTTCACCGCCGGTGTCTCGATCTACACCAAGAAGGGCGACGACAAGGGCATCAGCACCTGGTCGGACCTCTGCGGCAAGAAGCTGGTCGTGCAGCGGGGCACGGTCTCCCACGACCTCGCCAAGGCCGAGAGCGCCAAGTGCGGCAGCAAGGGCAAGATCGCCGTCCAGGCGTTCGACAACGACCTGGAGGCCCAGACCCGGCTGCGCGGCGGCGGCGCCGACGCGGGCTCCTCCGACTTCCCGGTCGCCGCGTACGCGGTGAAGACCTCGGGCGGCGGCAAGGACTTCCAGCTGGTCGGCGAGCAGGTCGAGGCGGCTCCGTACGGCATCGCCGTGGCCAAGGGCAACGACGAGCTCACCAAGGCCATCGAGGCGGCCCTGAACGCGGTCATCAAGAACGGCGAGTACGGGAAGATCATCGACAAGTGGGGCGTCCAGGCAGGCGCGGTCACCGAGGCGAAGATCAACGGCGGGTCCTGACCGGAGACCGGCGCTGAAAGGCAACATCTGTGACTGACATCAAGAAGGCGGACCCGGCGGACACCCCGCCCACCCCGTCGGCGGGGCCGGAGGCGATCAAGGCCATCCCGGTACGTCACTACGGCCGGTACATCTCCGCGGTCGTCGCGCTCGGCCTGCTGGCCTCGCTCGTCTACGCGTTCGCCCAGGGCGACATCAACTGGAACGCGATCCCGGACTACTTCTTCGACGACCAGATCCTCGAAGGGGTCAAGAACACCGTCATCATCACGGTCCTCTCGATGATCATCGGTGTCGTGCTGGGCATCGTACTCGCCGTGATGCGGCTCTCCAAGAACCCGGTCACGACGTCCATAGCCTGGGGTTACATCTGGTTCTTCCGCGGGACCCCGGTCTACGTACAGCTGCTGGTCTGGTTCAACCTCGGCATCGTCTTCGAGTACATCAACCTCGGGCCGATCTACAAGGACGAGTGGTCGTCCTTCATGACGCCGTTCCTCTGCGCGCTGCTCGGCCTCGGGCTCAACGAGGCCGCGTACATGGCGGAGATCTGCAGGGCCGGCCTCCAGTCGGTCGACGAGGGCCAGACGGAGGCGGCGCACGCCCTGGGCATGAGCCACGGGAAGACGCTGCGCCGGATCGTCGTACCGCAGGCGATGCGCGTCATCGTCCCGCCCACGGGCAACGAGGTCATCAACATGCTGAAGACCTCGTCCCTGGCGGTCGCCGTCCAGTACACGGAACTGCTGCGTTCGACCCAGAACGTCTCGCAGACCTCCGGCGCCACCGTGGAGATGCTGTTCCTGGCCGCGGCCTGGTACATGATCCTCACCTCGATGCTCAGCATCGGCCAGTACTACCTGGAGCGGTACTACGCGCGCGGCTCCAGCCGCAGCCTGCCGGACACCCCGTTCCAGAGGATCAGGGCCAACATGCTCTCGCTGGGCCGCCCGAAGGGAGGCGCCGCATGAGCGCCATGGTGAAGGCCGAAGGCGTGCACAAGTCCTTCGGCCCCGCGCACATCCTCAAGGGCATCGACCTGGAGGTCGCCCCGCGTGAGGTCTTCTGCCTGATCGGCCCGTCCGGCTCCGGCAAGTCGACGTTCCTGCGGTGCATCAACCACCTGGAGAAGGTCAACGCCGGGCGGCTGTACGTCGACGGCGACCTGGTCGGTTACCGCCAGAAGGGCGACAAGCTCTACGAGCTCAAGGACAGCGAAGTCGCTCTGAAGCGCCGGGACATCGGCATGGTCTTCCAGCGCTTCAACCTCTTCCCGCACATGACGGCCATCGAGAACGTCATGGAGGCGCCGATCCAGGTCAAGGGCGAGGCCAAGGCCGTCGCCCGAGCCCGTGCGGAGCGGCTGCTGGACCGGGTCGGGCTGTCCGACAAGGCGAAGAACTACCCGTCCCAGCTCTCCGGCGGACAGCAGCAGCGGGTGGCCATCGCCCGCGCCCTGGCCATGGAGCCGAAGCTGATGCTCTTCGACGAGCCGACGTCGGCGCTCGACCCCGAGCTGGTCGGGGACGTGCTGGACGTCATGCGCGGCCTGGCCGAGGACGGCATGACGATGATCGTCGTCACGCACGAGATGGGATTCGCCCGCGAGGTCGGCGACGCGCTGGTCTTCATGGACGACGGCGTCGTGGTCGAGTCCGGCCACCCGCGCGACGTCCTGACGAACCCGCAGCACGACCGGACGAAGTCCTTCCTGTCGAAGGTGCTGTAGCACCGTCGCAGGCCTTGCGAAACGGGAACGAGGGGCGGCTCCGGCCGCCCCTCGTTCCCGTTCGTGCGCGCCCTACTTCACGGCGAGGACCAGGCTGTCCGACGGCGAGGCCCAGACCGCGCGTGCCTCGCCGAAGCCGGCCTCCCGGAGGGTGCGGGCGTGCCAGTGGACGGAGGGCATGTCGCCGTCGGCGTGCTCGCCGTAGATCTCGAACCGCTCGGCGGTGGGTCCCGCGAGGACCGGGTCCTTCGCCATCAGGGCCCACCACTCGCGCCAGTCCACGGCCCCCTCGGCCTTGGCCCGGTCCATGGCCGCGTGCCGGTGGGCACGTTCGGCGGCGTTGATGCGGGGGGTGTCGGTGTCGATCATGTGGTCGGCGTTCATGAAGACCCCGCCGTCCCTGACAAGTCCGCCGATCTGCCCGTACAGGGCGGCGAGGGGCTCGCTGTGCAGCCAGTGCAGGGCGGTGGCGGTGAGCACGGCGTCGTACGACGTGTGCGGAAGCCGCTCGGTCCAGCCGGCGTCCTTCAGGTCGGCGGTCACGAAGGTGACCCGGTCGTCCCCCTCGAAGGTCCCACGCGCGATGGCGAGCAGCGCGGGATCGAGATCGACACCGGTGCTGGTGGCCTCGGGGAACCGCTTGAGGAGCCGGTCCGTAATACTGCCCGTACCGCACGCCAGGTCGAGCACTCTGGGTCCGGGCCCCACGACGGCCTCGACCATGTCCAGCATCACCCGGAACCGCTCCTCGCGGTCCGGCATGTACCACTCCTGCTGCCGGTCCCAGCTCGCCTGCCAGGACTGCCAGTCGGTGCCCGCAGCGGTCTCCGCCATCCCATCCTCCACGTAATACTCAGTGTTCGCCCCCGACCATTACACTGGTCGACACAGCGACCATAGACCGACGCCGTAAGGACTACAAGTGGAACTGGCCTATTACTCGGATTACGCCGTGCGTCTGGTCAACACCGAGGAGCCGGCCCGTAACAAGGACTCCCTCACCACCGTCGACTGCATCCGCGAGCTGTTCGGCCCCAGCGCCCAGGCCGCCCGGCGTGCCACGGACGCCGATGTGACGCGCTTCCGCTCCGTGCGGGCCCGGCTGCGCGCGGTGTTCGAGGCGGCCGACGGCGGCGACGAGACGCTCGCGGTCGATCTGCTCAACTCACTGCTGCTGGAGTTCCCGGTCAACCCGCAGATCTCCGGCCACGACACCCGTGACGAGGACGGCAAGCCGGACTGGCACATGCACCTGGCCGATCACCCGTCGAACGCGACGGCCGGCTTCGCCGCCATCGCGGCGATGGGCCTCGCCTTCCACCTCACCACGCACGGCGTGGACCGGCTCGGCCTCTGCGAGGCGGCCCCGTGCCGCAACGCCTACCTCGACACCTCGACCAACCGCTCCCGGCGCTACTGCTCCGACCGCTGCGCCACCCGCGCCAACGTGGCGGCCTACCGGGCCCGCAAGCGGCTGGAGGCGGACCGCTCGGGCGAGACCCGGCGCACCGCGGAGACCGCCCAGCCCAGCAGCCCGAGCACCGACCGCTGATCCTTCCTCAGCGGCCGGTAGCGGGCCCGGACGCGGGCCAGTACGAGCTCTTCGGGCACCGCCCCGTAGTCCGTGCTGTCGCCGCCCGCGTACGAGTTGTCGCCCAGCACCCACCAGCCGCTGCCGCGCCGCTCGGTGGCCCGCTTGACGACCAGCAGGTCCTGCTGCAGCGGGTGACGCAGGATCACCACGTCCCCCGGGCGCACCGGCGCCCCGCGCTGCACGAGCAGCCGGTCGCCGTGGTAGAGCGTGGGCACCATCGACGGCCCCGTCACCTCCACCACCTGGAACGGCTTACGCGCCGTCCGCCCGCTCCATGGTTCCTGTGCCGGTTCCGGCATCTGTGGCACCTCCCGGTCCATCCTCCACCACACGGCAGCGCGCACCGCTCCGTGTTTCGGCCGCCGGTCTCATCCTCACCCCGGACTTTTGGCCTAAGCCCTAGGGGGCAGCCGCAAAAACAGGCTCCCTACGGAGTAATGTCCCACCTGAGAAGACGATCACGAGGAAGGACAGCTCCATGCTTTCCCGCCTGTTTGCCCCCAAGGTGAAGGTCAGCGCCCACTGCGACCTGCCCTGCGGCGTGTACGACCCGGCCCAGGCCCGCATCGAGGCGGAGTCCGTCAAGGCCGTCCAGGAGAAGTACCAGGCCAATGAGGACGCGGACTTCCGCACGCGCGCCGTTCTGATCAAGGAACAGCGTGCCGAGCTCGCGAAGCACCACGTCTCGGTGCTCTGGAGCGACTACTTCAAGCCCCCGCACTTCGAGAAGTACCCGGAGCTGCACCAGCTGGTCAACGACACCCTGAAGGCGCTCTCCGCGGCCAAGGGCTCGAACGACCCGGCCACGGGCCAGAAGGCTCTGGACCTGATCGCCCAGATCGACAAGATCTTCTGGGAGACCAAGAAGGCCTGACCTGCGGTCCTCTTCCGCGAGGCCGACAACGACCGCACCCGGTCCGCCGCTTCCCCTCCGAGGGTGGGGCGGGCCGGGTGCGGTCGTTGTCGGCGCGAGCCGGGTCAGGAACCCGGCAGGAGGTGGCTGTAGCTGTCCGGGTTCTCCCGGAGGTAGGCCGCCAGGTTCTGGGCGGGCCGGCCCGTGAGCGTGGGGACGGCGTCCGAGACGGTCTCCAGCTCACCCGCCGCGATCGCCTCGTACGACGTGACCCAGCCGGCCACTTCCCACTCCGGGGCTCCGTGGTGGGCGCGGGAGGCGTAGGCCTCCTCCCTGGTCTCCGCCACGTACCGGATGGTGCGGCCGGTACGCCGGCTCAGCTCGCCGGCCGCCTCCGCCAGGGTGAACGCCTCGGGGCCCGTGAGGTCGTACGTCGCGCCGTCGTGGGTGGTCCCCTCGTCCAGCAGGACGGCTGAGGCCGAGTCCGCGATGTCGTCGTGCGCGACCGCCGACACCCGCCCCTCGCCGCCGGGACCGCGCAGGACCCCGTCGGCGCCCGTCATCGCGGGGATCGCCGCCAGATACCAGCTGTCCCGCAGGAACGTGTGGCGCACTCCGGTCATCCGGATGTGCGCCTCGGTGTGCCAGTGGTCGCGCGCGAACGTGAACGTCGCGTCCGGTGCCGCTCCGAGGAACGACACGTACACGATGCGTTCGACGCCCGCGGCGAGGGCCGCGTCCACCGCGGTGGTGTGCTCCGGGACCCGGCCGGGACTCTCGTGGGCCGAGACGAGGAACAGGGTGTGCGCACCGTCGAGCGCGCGGCGCATCGCCTCGCCGTCGCCGTACGCGGCGGCGGGCGCGGTGACCGTGCCGGGCAGCCGGGGCAGCCGTGAGGGGTCCCGGCCGAGGAGGCGCACGGGGACGCCGGTCCGGGCCAGCCGGGCGGCGACGCGGCCACCGACGGCCCCGGTCGCGCCGGTCACCGCTACGAGAGGGCTGATCATCCCGCCTCACCGTCCTCCGCCGTCGGGGGCCCTGCCCAGCGGCGCACCTCCACGACCGCGCTCGCCGGCAGCGGTCCGTAGATGTGCGGGAACTCCTCGCCACCGGGCTCCACGGCCTCGTAGCGGACGGGCGCGGGGAGCCGGCCGGTGTCGATGACCAGGACCACCAGACCGTCGTCCTCGGATCCGTACAACGCCCGGGCCACGGCGGGGAGCTGATGGGGCAGCGAGCAGTGGATGAATCCTTCCTCCCGCAGGGTGCGGCCCCGGGTGGACATCTCGTACGTCCCCGCTGTGCGGGCGGCCTCCCACAGGGGCTCTTCCGTGAGGTGCAGCAGCTGTTCGGTCATGGGCTCACGCTAAGGGCTGCCGGGCGCGGCCAGGAGCTTCGCCTCCGTTCGCGCGTCGAGGCCGACGGCGGGCCGGTCCGGCCGGTGCGGGGCGGTTCCTCCGAGCTCGCGCAGCCAGGCCCACGTGTCGGCGACGGTCTCGCCGACGGGTCTGCAGCGCAGGCCGGCGGCGTGCGCCTTGGCCACGTCCCCCTGGTGCAGGGTGTCGTAGAGCTCTCCGGCGGGAAGCCAGACCGGCAGGTCCGTCCATGGCTCCACGCCCGCCGCGAGGAGCACCCCCGGGTCGGTCCAGCGCAGTCGGGCGCGGGAGCCGGTCACGCGGACGCAGGTGTCCAGGAGCTCGCCCATGGTCGTGTGCCCCGGGTGGCTCACGGTGTTGTATGCCCCGGACAGGCCCTCCGCGGCGGCGTCCAGCAGCCAGTCGGCCAGATCGCGGGCGTCGATGTACTGGAGCGCGGCGTCCGGCGGCCCCGGCGCGACGACCTCTCCGCCCCGGGCCGTCCGCGTGAGCCACCACGGCAGACGGCCGATGTTCTCCCCGGGGCCGAGGATCAGCCCGGCCCTGGCGAGCAGCGCCCGGTCGCCGAAGGCGTCGAGCGCCGCGAGCTCCCCGCCGCGTTTGGCCAGGGCGTACGGGACGTCAGCTCCGGCGTCCGGGGACGCCCCGTCCACCAGCGGCCCGTCCTCCGTCAGCCCGGCCGGGGCGGGGTAGGCGTGGACGGACCTGCTGGAGACGTACGTGAAGTGGCCGGCCCTGTCGGACAGCAGGCGGGCGGCGTCCCGCACGGCGGACGGGGCGCCGCTCCAGGTGTCGACCACGAGGTCCCAGGCGCCGTCGGCGAGTGCGGCGAGGCCCGCCTCGCCCGTCGTCCGGTCACCCGTCAGGGTCCGGGCACCGGCGGGCGCCGCGTGACGGCCGCGGTGGAGGACGGTGACCTCCCAACCGCGTTCGAGGGCGGCGACGGTGACGGCGCGTCCCACGAATTCCGTGCCGCCCAGCATCAAGAGCTTCATGAGGTGATCGTGCCAGCCGGAGGACCGGAGGAAACGGGACGTCGCTGTCGGCAGAACGGGGAACTCCCCGGTTCAGGACATGTGCGCGAGGGGGCTGCGGTGGCGCAGCAGCCACCGGTGGTACTCCTCGGCCCTGCGTGCCGCGTCGCGGTAGGCCGCCTCCAGCTCCTCGTACACGGCGTCGATGTCCGCGCCCGGCCGCGAGACCAGCAGCAGACGGACCGCCAGCGGGTCACCGCGCAGGGGGCGGATCGCCATGTCCTCGCGAGGGCCGGAGGTCGGCTGGCAGGGAGCGACCGCCTCGCCGAGGACGACGAGGGAGGCGGCGGTGAGGTAGTCGCCGTGCAGGACGGGCGGGTCGAGACCCGCGGCGCCGAGGACCCGGCGCACACCGTCCCACTCACCGTCCACCGACGGGTCGACCATCCACCGGTCGCCCGCCAGGTCGTCGAGATCCACCACCGGCCGTCCGGCTGCCGGATGGTCCCGGGCCAGGGAGATGAACTGCGGTTCGCGCTCCAGGAGTACGCGCTGGACCAGTCCGTCAGGAACGGCGAGCGGGCAGCCCTCCACCTCGTGCACGAAGGCCACGTCGAGCCGGCCTGCAGCCACCGCTCCGAGCAGTGCCCGGGCCGACACGTCGACGCGGAGCGAGATGTCGGTGCCCGGCAGCCGCACCCGCAGTCCGCGCAGCCAGCCGCCGATGACCCGGCTCGCGGTGGATCCGATCCGCAGACCGGGGCCACCGGCCCGCGCGGCCGCGGCCTCCGCCGTCGCGGCGCCGACCAGGGCGGACATGCCGTCCACCAGAGGGCGGGCGCGGCTGAGGACCGAACGTCCCAGGAGGGTCGGCCGGCAGCCGGTTCTCCCGCGGCGGAACAGCTCCGCGCCCAAGGTCTTCTCGATCCGCTGGAGCTGGGTGGTCAACGAGGGCTGGCTGACGCCCAGCTGCCGTGCGGCCTGGTGCAGGCTGCCTGTGTCGGCGATGGCGCAGAGCGCCCTGAGGTGCCTCACCTCGAGCTCCATGACGGCGAGGGTATGGCTGTTCGTACGTCGAGCACCAGATGCCCCAACCGCCACCAACCGGGCCGATTCAGGGGGTGTCGGGGCGACCGGCACGTGCTGATTCTGTGTGCTCCCTGTCCGGGGGATAGGGCGGTGCTATCGCCGGTTGACATCATCCGCTGCGGGCCCGGCTGCCCCGACACTCTTGCCGTACCCCCCACCCGGTCCCCGTCCGCCTCCGGACGGGGTTCTTCGGACAGGCAGGAGAACACCCCCCATGAGACACCCCAGGACAGCCGTCATGTCGGCCGTAGCCGGTCTCGGACTCGGACTCGCCGCATCGCTCGGCACCACCCCCGCGGTCGCCGCCGCTCCCTCCCCCGCGTCCGCGGCCGCCGTGCCCGCGGCGCAGTCCGGCTACACCGCGTACGCCGGTTCGAGCGAGAACGCCGCCGCGAACAAGGCGTTCTTCGACGCCGTCATGAAGTCGGTCGCCGAGAAGCGGGCCGCGAACCCGGGCGCCCAGGCGGTCACCGTGATCTACAGCGCCGCCAACGCCCCCAGCTTCCGCAGCCAGATAGCCAGCAGCACCAGCATCTGGAACAGCTCGGTCAGCAACGTCAAGCTGCAGGAGGGCTCGAACGCCGACTTCGACTACCGCGAGGGCAACGACTCCCGGGGTTCGTACGCGAGCACGGACGGGCACGGCAGCGGCTACATCTTCCTCGACTACGCCCAGAACCAGCAGTACGACTCGACCCGGGTCACCGCTCATGAGACCGGGCACGTGCTGGGGCTTCCGGACCACTACACCGGGCCGTGCAGCGAGCTCATGTCGGGCGGCGGTCCCGGCACGTCCTGCACGAACGCGTACCCGGACGCCACGGAGCGCTCGCGGGTGAACTCCCTCTGGCAGAACGGTCTCGCGGCTCTCGCCCGCACCACGTCCTGACATCGGGGCCGACCGGCACGGGGGCCGTTCCGCGGAAGCGGGGCGGCCCCACGGCCTTCACGGCCTTCACGGCCTCCGCTGCTTCGGCGGCGGGTCAGGCGAGTTCGAGCGGGAAGGCGCCCCGGTGGCCCGTACCGGCGCCGTGCGCCGGGCGCGGTTCGAACTCCCGGCAGCTCCATATCTCCTGGACGAATCCCGTACGCCGGTCCCAGAGGCCCGCGACGTCGTCCCCGCCCACCACGTCGCGGTAGGCGTCCTTCGCGCCGCGGAAGCAGGCGAGCCCGCCGGAGAGACCGCGGACCGGGGCCGGGAAGTAGTCGGAGAAGGCACAGGCTATGCACGTCTGCAGATGCATGCCCGGCGGCAGGATCCGCTGGACCGTGGCCAGCGCGGCCGCGAAGTCGCCCTCGGCGCGGTTCGACTCGTAGACCGCCCCGTCCAGGTGGAGGGCGAGATACAGATCCGGATCCGCCCTGCGCAGGGACAGCAGACAGCTGAGCGTCGCCTGGCGGACCGTCCCGGACACGAGGACCGGGAGCGGGAGGTCCCACTCCAGGACGCAGTCGTCGAGCACGCCGTCCACCAGGCCGAACAGCCCCTCCGGAACCGGCACACCGGCCACGGGGCCCAGGCCGTCGAAGCTCTCGCCCTCGAAGTCCGTGCCCCGGATGCGAATACGGAGCTGCTGTCCGTCCGTGGTGAGAATGACGGCCTCGGAACCATGACGGTCCCGGTACCAGCCTGCCCACGACTCATCTGTCATGAGCAGGGACTGTAGCCCGTGCCCCCGCACGCGCCCTGTGGCACCCTCCCCTTCCGTCCTTCCGGCGACGGGCCCCCGGTCATCCGGCCTGCGGTTCACGCCACATGGGCCACATCGGCGGGCCCTCGGGGAGGTCGACGGTCCTCCCCATGAAGGTGAAGCCGAGCCGCTCGTAGAGACCGCGGCTGCGCTCGCTGCTCGCCTCCAGATAGGCGGGGGTCCCGTCCCGGTCGCACTGCTCCAGGACCCCCCTCATCAGCGCCTCGCCGATCCCCTCCCCCTGGCGCTCCGGGGAGACACCGATCATCAGCAGGTACGCGTGCGCGCGGTCGTGGGGGTGGACGGCGCCGGTCAGCCTCCCCACCAGCTCGGCCCGTTCGTTGCCGGGATCAGCGGTCTCCCGCATGAGCGCGGGGGTGTCGTCGTCCTCCTCCGGCGCACCCGCCGGCAGTGAGAGCCAGAGGGCCGTCGCCGTGCCGTCCTCCAGCAGGTCGACACGGCCTCCTTCCAGCGTGATGTCGGCGAAGACGCCGAGGAACTTCCCGTGCACCGCGCGCCGGTGCTCCTCGTCGGGAAAGACCCAGCTGCTCACCGGATCGTGGTGGAACGCCTCCTCCAGGATCCGTACGACCTGATCCCTGTCCCGCTGGTCCGCCCGTCGTACTCGTACGCCCATGACCGGCCCCGCTTCCTTCGTCCCGTGGTTGATCCCAACTGACTCACGGAATCCTAGAGTTGACCCTCAAGTCCGGTCGCGGGCGGCCTGGTTCAGTGCGTCCTGCGGGTGACGAACTCGGCCAGGGCGAGCAGGTCTCCGGCGCCGGCCGGCGCGGGCACCGCGCGGGACAGGTGGTGGACCGCTCTGGCCATCCGGTCGGCCGCGGCGGTCTGTGCCCAGTCGCGACCGCCGGCCCGGTCGACCGCGTCGGCGGCACTCCTCACCTCCCCCGGTGTGTTCATGGCCCCCCGGTAGAGCGCGGCGAGCTCGGCGGCGGCCGGGGTGTCCGAGGTGAGCGCCGCGACCACCGGAAGGGACTTCTTGTGCGCGGTCAGGTCCGCCCCGACCGGTTTGCCCGTGCGGTCCGTGTCCCCCCAGATGCCGATCAGGTCGTCGATGAGCTGGAAGGCGAGACCGGCTTCCCGGCCGAAGCCGTCCATGGCCCGGACCGCCCTCTCCCCCGCCCCGGCATAGAGCGCGCCGAGGGCGCAGGCGCAGCCGAGCAGAGCGCCCGTCTTGGCCATGGCCATGGTCAGGCACTCGTCCAACGTGACGTCGTCGGGGCCGCGGTCCTCCAGGGCGCAGTCGGCCTGCTGTCCCGCGCAGAGCTCGATGACGCAGCTGGAGAGCCGCACCGCGGCGTGCGCGGATGCGGGATGCGGGTCGTCCGCCAGCAGTCTCAGGGCGAGGGAGAGCATGGCGTCACCCGTGATGACGGCGTCCGGCACACCGAACACCGCCCAGGCCGTGGGCCGGTGCCGCCGGGTGGTGTCCTCGTCGATGACGTCGTCGTGGAGCAGGGTGAAGTTGTGCGCGAGCTCGACGGCGACGGCCGCCCGCATCGCCGCCTCCGGGTCCCCTCCCAGCGCACGGGCGGCGGCCAGGACGAGCGCCGGTCTGATCGCTTTTCCCGCCTGCCCGGAGGCGGGCGTCCCGTCGGCGTTCTGCCAGCCGAAGTGATACATGGCGACGCGGCGGATCGCCCCGGGCAGCGTCTCGACGGCCGCCCGGAGGTGCGGGTCGACGGCGTTGCGGGTGTGCTCCAGGAGCGCGGCGGCCTTGTGCCCCTCCATCGCGGCATCCGTACTGGTCATGGTCACGGTCACTCCTTCCGGGCGCCACGGGGCGCCTTGATCGCGGCCTCGGGCCTGCCGCGCCCGGGCGGTACCGCCGCCCGGGCGCGGGGGGAGCGTCACCGCCAGCGGCTCACCTCCACGTTCTCCAGGACGCCCAGGGCGTCCGGCACGAGGACGGCGGCGGAGTAGTACGCGGTCACGAGGTACGAGATGATCGCCTGCTCGTCGATGCCCATGAAGCGGACCGAGAGGCTCGGTTCGATCTCGTCCGGGATGCCGCTCTGCTGGAGCCCGATGACTCCCTGGTCCGCCTCACCGGTCCTCATGCAGATGATCGATGTGGTGCGGGCGTCGGTGACCGGGATCTTGTTGCACGGGAAGATCGGCACCCCTCGCCACGCCGGCACGTGGTGCCCGCCTACCTCGACGCTCTCCGGCACCAGACCGCGCCTGTTGCACTCGCGGCCGAACGCGGCGATGGCGCGCGGGTGGGCGAGGAACAGCTTCGATCCGCGCCTCCGCGACAGGAGTTCGTCCATGTCGTCGGGGCCGGGCGCTCCGTCGTGCGGCTGGAGACGCTGCCCGTAGTCGCAGTTGTTGAGCAGGCCGAACTCCCGGTTGTTGATGAGCTCGTGTTCCTGGCGCTCGCGCAGCGCCTCGACCGTGAGCCGCAGCTGCTGCTCGGTCTGGTTCATCGGCTGGTTGTAGAGGTCGGCCACCCTGCTGTGGACCTTGAGCACGGTCTGGGCGACGCTCAGCTCGTATTCACGGGGCGCCGACTCGTAGTCGACGAAGGTGTGCGGGACGACGGTCTCTCCCACGTGTCCCGCGGACAGGTCGATCTCCGCCTCGCCGTAGCGGTTGGTCCGCTGGTGCGGGATGGCGAGCAGCCCCGCGAGGTGGTCGCGGAGCGAGTCCGCCCGGGCCGCGAGGTTGAGCACGTCCGACCGGCGAAGGGTCAGCAGCGTGCAGGCGGTCACGGCACGGGCCGTGTACTGCCAGGTGGCGTCGCCGTCGAGCAGAACCTGGTCGCCGAAGTACGCGCCGTCGGCGAGGACTCCGAGCACCGTCTCGTCGCCGTACGGCCCGGCCCCGATCTTCTCGATCTTGCCGTGGGCCAGCAGATGGACCCGGTCCGCCGCCTCGCCCGACGCGACGAGCACTTCGCCCGCCGCGACGTCGCGCTGTTCGCACCGGCGCGCCAGCTCGGCCAGCACCTCCTCGTCACCGAAATCGCGCAGGGCCGGAAGTTCGCCGAGCTCGGCGGGGATGACCGTGACCCGGTCGCCTGTCTGGACGAAGGTAACCCTGCCGTCTCCGACGGAGTAGCTCAGCCGCCGGTTCACCCGGTATGTGCCGCCCTGCACCTGCACCCACGGCAGCATGCGCAGCAGCCACCGCGAGGTGATCTCCTGCATCTGCGGGGCGGACTTGGTCGTCGTCGCGAGGTTCCGCGCAGCCGCTGTGCCGAGACTCTGCTGCGGCGGCTGCGTGTCGCGAACCTCTTCACCAACGGACATCCGACATCCTCTCGATCATGGGCTGACCTGCGAGAAGAACACTTCCAGCCGGGGACACGGCGCGCTATTACACAAAAGAGTGTGACTATTCGGGCCTGGGGCGGGAACGTTGCCCACACCGAGGCGCAGGCATTCAGCCCGGACCGCGCCGGATACCGAGCAGGGCTGGACCGCGCCGGACCGTGCAGGGCCGGGCCGGGCCAGCCGGATGTAGGGCGACCCGGGCGCTGGTCCTAGGACTTCGGCCGCTCCACGCCCGGTCCTCCGCCCGTTACGGCGCCGCCTACAGGCGCCTAGCGTTCCCGCCATGGATACGACAGGCACCCTCGACGAGGCCCTCCAGCGACTGCACACCTCGGGTCCCGAACGGCTCGGGCGGCTCACCAACCACGCGCCGATGGCCGTCGAGGCACTCGCCGCCAACGGCCAGGCCGCGGCCGTACACCGCTGGCTCGACCTGTACGCGTCGAGACTCGAGGAGTTCCCGGCCGGCGTCGAGCCGGTCACGGACGCCGACTGGCGCTCCGCGCTGGGCGACCCCCGCCGCGCCGCCGACTGGATCGCCTACTTCGGCCGGGAGCTCGCCGAGCATCCCTGGCGCGAGGTGCTCGCCCTGTGGTGGCCGCGCCTCCTGCCCGGCATGTACGGCGGATCGACGCATCCGGTGATCCGTGTGGGCCATGCCGTGCGCACACTCCTGGCGGACGACGGGACCGGACCGCGTCTGACCGAGCTCGCGCACGGCCTCGGTTACTGGGCGGCCCGCCACCACCCCGTCACCGGGCTCGTCCCCGTATCCGGCGCCGGCAGCGCCGCGGCGGCTCTCGACGCGGTGGAGCCCGTCGCCGAACGGGCAGGCGGCTTCCCCGACCGGCTCGGCCAGGTCAGGAGCGTGCCGGTGTGGGCCGCCACGGTCACGGACCCGGCCGAGGCGCGCCGCCGGCTCACCGAACTGGTCCGGGCGGCCACCCACCGGTACGCCACTCATGGCCACGGCAACGAGACCATGCTGGTCCACGCGGCCACGGCACCCAACGCCGTCCTGCGGACCCTCCCCGCGCTCCCCGAGGCCCTGTGGGTTCCGAGTCTCCAGGCGGCCTGGACCGCCTCCGCGGCGGTGACCGCCATGTACGCGCCGGACGCCCCGGTGGCCTACGTACCGCCGGGCCCGGTCACGCCCGAAGAGGTCATGGAACGCGCCCTGGCCCATGGCGACGAGCACGTCGTCAAACTGACCGACACGGCCATGGACTTCGGCGACGAGCGGTCGCTCGCGGCGGCCCTGCGCGCAGTCGAGCTCAGCGAACCTCTGCGGTAGGGCGGGCCGTTCGGTGTGCCAGCGGCGCTCCCGACACGACGACCTTGCCCGGGTTGAGGATGCCGTGCGGGTCCAGGGCAGCCTTCACCGCTCGCTGCATGGCGAGGTTGACGGGGCCCACCTCGCGGTCCATGCCGCCCATCTTCAGCAGGCCCACGCCGTGTTCCCCGGTGACCGTGCCGCCGAAGGAGATCGCCGCGTCGAGGATGTCCTCGAAGGCGAGCTGGGCGCGGGCCCTGGCGGCGTCGTCGCCCGGTTCGGTGATGATCAGGGGGTGGAGGTTCCCGTCGCCGGCGTGGGCGATGTTGGCGATGAGGACGTCGTGCGCGCCGGCGATCTCCTCGATGCGCGCGAGCATCTGCGGCACCCGCGAGCGCGGCACGACGACGTCCTCGGTGAGCACCGGGCCCAGCCGCTCCAGCGCCGGGTAGGCGAGCCGGCGCGCCTGGAACAGGGCGTCCGCCTCGGCCTGGTCGGTGGAGACCTCGGCCCAGGCCGCGCCGGCCTCCGCGAAGCAGGCCCGTACGGCCTCCGCCTCGGCGTCGCCCGCGGCTCCCGGGGTGTCCACGCGGCCGAGCAGGATCGCGTTCGCGTCCGCCGACAGGCCCATGTTCTTCCACTCGTCGACGGCCTTCAGACAGTGCCGGTCGAGCAGTTCGAGCGCCGAGGGCACGATGCCCGCCGCCGTCACCCGGCTCACCGCGTCGCCGGCCGCGACGACCGAGTCGAAGAAGCCCGCCACGGTGCGCTCCGCGGGCCGCGCACCGCGCAGCTTCACGGTGATCTCGGTGATCACGCCGAGGGTTCCCTCGGAGCCGACGAACAGACCGCAGAGGTCGTACCCGGCGACCCCCTTCGCGGTCTGCCGGCCCACCCGCACGGTCTCGCCGAGGCCGTTGACCACCTCGAGCCCGAGTACGTAGTCGCGGGTCACGCCGTACTTGACGCAGCACATCCCGCCCGCGTTGGTGGCGGTGTTGCCGCCGATCGTCGACCAGGGCGAGCTCGCCGGGTCCGGCGGGTACCAGAGGCCCTGTTCGGCGCACGCGGCGCGCAGATCGTCGTTGACGACGCCCGGCTGGACGACGGCGACGCGCTCCACCGGGTCGATGCGCAGGATCCGGTTCATGTCCTCGAAGGAGAGGATGACGGCGCCGTCCACCGCGTTGGCCCCGCCCGACAGTCCCGTGCCCGCCCCGCGCGGGATCACCGGGATGCGGTGTTCGACGCAGTAGGCGACGACGGCCCGCACCTCTTCGGTGTCCTGGGGCCGCACGACGGCCAGGGGCTGCCCGGCCGGCGCCCACTCCGCCTCGTCGTGCGCGTAACGGCCCAGGCTGTCCGGGTCGGTGATGACCTTGTCCGCCGGTATCCCGTCGGCTGCGTTCGGCTTCGGCACTGCCGCTGACCACCTCTCTTGCCCGCGCGCACCCCGCATCCGTCACGGGGCCGCACCTCCCATGATGACGCGGTCCCTCCCACGGCGGACGGGCGCCCTAAGTTGCATCTCTCATGCCACTTATCTACGCTGCCGCCCATGCGGCTGACGCGATTCACCGATGTGGCGCTGCGGGTGCTCATGCGCCTGACCGTCACGGCGGACGGCGAGGACCCGCCGACCACCCGTGAGGTGGCGGCCACCATGCAGGTGCCGTACACCCACGCGGCGAAGGTCGTCGCCCGCCTCCAGCACCTCGGCCTGGTCGAAGCGCGTCGCGGCCGTGGCGGGGGCCTCTCCCTCACCACCGCCGGCCGGGCGGCCTCGATCGGCGCCCTGGTGAGGCAGCTGGAAGGGCCGGGTGAGGTCGTCGAATGCGAGGGGGGCACACCGTGCCCGCTGCGCTCCGCCTGCCTGCTCCGCTCCGCGCTGCGCCGGGCCGAGGAGGCGTTCTACGCCTCGCTCGACCCGCTCACGGTCGGCGATCTCGTCTCCTCCCCCACCGGCCCGCTGCTGATGGGCATCAGCAGCGGCCGCCCCGCGCCCGGCTGACCCTCCGCACCCCCGCCCCCACGCACCCCGCTGCGCGCACCAGGCGTTCACGCCGCTCGAAAATACGCATCTCATATACCAGTTATCCGCCCGTCCGCGATCCGGCAGGCCCTCACACCCAGGAGTCGTCCGATGCTCTCCGAGACGTCGACCGCCACTGTCCGAGCGACTCTTCCCGCCGTGGGGGCGGCCATCGGGGACATCGCGGACCTCTTCTACCGGAAGCTGTTCGACGCCCACCCGGAGCTTCTCCGGGACCTGTTCAACCGGGGCAACCAGGCTTCGGGCACACAGCGCCAGGCGCTCGCCGGGTCGATCGCCGCCTTCGCCACCCAGCTCGTCGAGCACCCGGACACCCGGCCCGACGTGATGCTGAGCCGCATAGCCAACAAACACGCCTCGCTCGGCATCACCGCCCCGCAGTACGAGATCGTGCACACGCACCTCTTCGCCGCGATCGCCGAGGTGCTGGGCGACGCCGTCACCCCCGAGGTCGCCGCGGCCTGGGACGAGGTCTACTGGCTGATGGCCAACGCCCTGATCGCGATCGAGGAACGGCTCTACGCGCAGCAGCGCGTGACGGCGGGCGACGTCTGGCGTGAGTGGACGGTGGTCTCCCGCGTCGAGGACACCCCTGACGTGGCCACCTTCCGGCTCACCCCCTCCGACGGCGCACCGGCCCCCGCCTTCCGGCCGGGCCAGTACATCTCCGTCCAGGTGGAACTCCCCGACGGCGCCCGGCAGATACGCCAGTACAGCCTCACCGGGGCGCCGGGCGACGCCCTGCGCTCCTTCTCGGTCAAGCGGGTACGGGGCGTGGACTCCCCTGAGGGCGAGGTCTCCGCGCACCTGCACGCCCGGCTGGGCGCGGGCGACCAGCTGCGCGTCTCCGCGCCGTACGGAGATCTCGTGCTCGACGGCTCCGACGCCCCGCTGCTCCTCGCCTCGGCGGGCATCGGCTGCACGCCGGTCATGTCGATGCTGGAACACCTCGCCGAGGAGGGGCACCGTTCGCCCGTCACCGTGGTGCACGGCGACCGGTCCCCGGCCGACCACGCGCTCCGTACGCGCCACGAGGCGCTCACCGCCGAGCTCCCCAGAGCGTCCGCCCACTTCTGGTACGAGAACCCGGAGCCCGGCCGGGCCGCCGGGCGTACCGGCACCGTGGACCTGAGCGGCCTCCCCGTGGCCCCGGGCACCCGTGCCTACCTCTGCGGTCCGCTGCCCTTCATGCGCGCCGTCCGCTCGCAACTCCTCGCGAAGGGAGTGGCGTCGGCAGACATCCACTACGAGGTGTTCGGCCCCGATCTCTGGCTCGGCCAGGACTGAGCACGGCTCCCCCGGGGCACTCGCGGACTGTCCGGATCGAATCGCACACGACGCGAACAGTGCTCGAACAGGTTTGCCGGAGCCTCGTGTTCCGGTACAAGCGCTGTACGGACACGCTCCCCCGCCAACGAAGGAGTCGGCCATGTCCTCACCGATGTCCGCCAGCAACTTCCTCAAGGCCCTCAAGAACGAGGGGCTCACCGTCGTCCAGGTGGGCGACTGGCGCACGCACAACCGCAACCACAAGGGCCCCTGGGGGCCGGTGCACGGCGTGATGATCCACCACACCGTCACGAAGGGGACCGCCCGCACCGTCGAGATCTGCCGCGACGGCTACTCGGGGCTTCCGGGCCCCCTCTGCCACGGGGTGATCGCCAAGGACGGCCGGGTCCACCTGGTCGGCTACGGCCGCGCCAACCACGCCGGGCTCGGCGACGACGACGTCCTGCGCGCCGTCATCGCCGAGAAGCGCCTGCCGTCGGACAACGAGTCCAACACCGACGGGAACCGGCACTTCTACGGTTTCGAGTGCGAGAACCTCGGCGACGGGAAGGACCCGTGGCCCGCCGTGCAGCTCGAGGCCATCGAGAAGGCGGCGGCAGCGGTCTGCCGCTTCCACAACTGGGACGCCCCCTCCGTCATCGGGCACCTGGAGTGGCAGCCCGGCAAGGTCGACCCGCGCGGCTTCTCGATGACGGGGATGCGCAACCGCATCCACGACCGGCTGAAGTAGGAGATCCCCGGGCGGCGGACAATGGGGGCATGACCGACGAAGAGCTCGACCTCTCCCGGCTGCAGCCGGTGCTCCCCTCACCCCTGCAGCCGGCCGAGGACGAACGCTTCGCGCGGCACGGCGTGACGCTGCTCCTCAAGCGCGACGACCTGATCCACCCGGACCTCCCGGGCAACAAGTGGCGCAAGCTGGCCCTCAATCTCCGGGCCGCCGCCGGCCGTACCGTTCTCACCTTCGGCGGCGCCTACTCGAACCACCTCCGGGCGACGGCCGCCGCCGGACGCCTGCTGGGCTTCCCCACCGTCGGCGTCGTACGGGGGGACGAACTGGCCGACCGCCCGCTGAACCCCTCACTCGCGCGATGCGCGGCCGACGGCATGCGTCTGCACTTCGTGGACCGGGCGACCTACCGCGCCAAGGCCTCTCCCGACGTCCTGGAAGGCCTGCTGAGCCTCTTCGGGGAGTGCCTGGTCATCCCGGAGGGCGGCAGCAACGCGCTCGCCGCACAGGGCTGCACAGAGCTCGGCCGGGAGCTGCTCGGCCGGACCGGCACGGTCGCCGTCGCCTGTGGCACCGGCGGCACCCTCGCGGGGCTGGCCGCCGGACTCGGCCACGGACAGCGCGCCCTGGGCATCCCCGTCCTGCGCGGGGGCTTCCTGGGAGCGGCGGTGCGCGATCTGCAGCGGGAGGCCTTCGGCGCCCCGACCGGACAGTGGTCCCTGGACGAACGCTTCCACTTCGGCGGGTACGCCCGCACCACTCCGGAACTGCACGCCTTCGCCGACGACTTCGAGGACCGCCACGGCCTGCCCGTCGAGCGGCTCTACGTGGCCAAACTCCTGTACGGGCTGACGGTGCTGGCCGGAGAGGGCGCCTTCGCTGCGGGCTCCACGGTCACCGCGGTCGTCACGGGCCGCCCGGAACCGCCCGGGGCGTGATCACGCACCGTCGGACTCCCGGTACGCGGCGGCCTCCTCCAGGTCCAGCCGCCGCAGCAGGACACGCAGCATCTCGTCGTCGATCCGGCGCTCGTCCCTGAGGCGTACGAAGACCTCGCGCTCGGCGGCGATCATGTCCCTCGCCAGCCGCCGGTAGGTGTCGTCCGCCGATTCCCCGGTGACCGGGTTGGCCGCGCCGAGCCGCTCCCAGACCGCGTTGCGGCGGCGTTCCATGACGGCGCGCAGCCGCTGGACGAGGGGATCGGGCAGTGCGTTGCGCGGATCGGCCAGCAGCGCCTCCAGCGAGGCGTCGGCGGCCGTGGAGGCCTCGTTCTGCGCCTGCGCCTCGGCCAGCGTCGCGGCCCGCTCGCTGCGCCTCGGCAGCTTCAGTACGCGTACCAGGAGGGGCAGGCTCAGCCCCTGGACGACCAGCGTCCCGATGACGGTCGTGAAGGTCAGGAAGAGCACCAGGTTGCGCGCGGGGAAGTCCTCCCCGTCGTGCGTGACCATGGGGATGGAGAAGGCGATGGCGAGCGAGACGACGCCTCGCATCCCGGCCCACCCGACGATCAGGGGCGAGCTCCAGGAGAGCTCCCCCTCGCGCTCCCTGACGCGCCTGGAGAGCCGGTGCGGCAGGTAGGTCGCCGGGTACACCCAGACGAAGCGCACCACGACCACCGCCACGAACACGAGGACCGCGTATCCGAAGGCCTCGGACACGCTGTAGGAGCCGAGCCCCCGGAGCACGAAGGGCAGCTGCAGCCCGATCAGGGCGAAGACGGCGGACTCCAGGACGAACGCGACCATCTTCCAGACCGCCGCCTCCTGGAGCCGCGTCGCGAAGTCGACCTGCCAGGACCGGTGCCCCAGGTAGAGCGCGACGACCACGACGGCGAGCACCCCGGAGGCGTGCACCCGCTCCGCGGCCGCGTAGGCGACGAAGGGGATCAGCAGCGACAGGGTGTTCTGGAGCAGCGCCTCCTTGAGGTGCGTGCGCAGCCAGTGCAGCGGCACCATCAGCAGCAGGCCGACACCGATGCCGCCGACCGACGCCAGAGCGAACTCACCGATCCCGGCGCCCCAGCTCATGCCCTCGCCGACGGCTGCCGCGAGGGCCACCTTGAACGCGGTGATCGCGGTGGCGTCGTTCACCAGGGACTCGCCCTGCAGGATCGTGGTGACCCGGGCGGGCAGTCCCACCCTGCGGGCGATCGCCGCGGCCGTGACGGCGTCCGGCGGGGCCACCACCGCGCCGAGCACCAGCGCGGCGGGGAGCGGCAGGTCCGGGACGAGGAGATAGGCCAGCCATCCCACCGCGACCGTCGCGAAGAGCACGTACCCCACGGAGAGCAGGGCGACGGGCCGCAGATTGGCCCGCAGGTCGAGGTACGAGCTGTCGACCGCCGCCGTGTACAGCAACGGAGGCAGGAGGAGCGGCAGCACGATGTGCGCGTCGAGCGTGTAGCTCGGCACTCCCGGCAGGTACGAGGCCAGCAGACCGGCGGCGACCAGCAGCAGCGGCGGGGGCACCGGTGTCCGGCGGGCGGCCCCCGCGACCGCCGCGCTTGCCGCGATCAGCGCCACCAGCGGCAATGCGTCCATCTCACTGTCCTCACATCCGACGTAACGACCTCACCCGTCGTAACGTGGCCATCATGAGTGAGTGCCTCCACGTATCCGAACTGCCGCGCCCCGAACCCGCCCCGCTCAGCGAGACCTGCCCCGAGTGTCTGGCGGCCGGCACCCATCCCGTGCAACTGCGGCTCTGCCTCGTCTGCGGTCACGTCGGGTGCTGTGATTCCTCGCCGCTGAAGCACGCGACGGCACACTTCGAGGCGACCGGTCACCCGGTGATGCGCAGCTTCGAATGCGCGGAGAGCTGGCGCTGGTGCTTCGTGGACGGTTCGATCGTCTGACGCCTGGGTACGTCAAACCGGCGCCGGTTCTTCGCAATTGACCGCCGCAGACCCCTAGCCACTGTGTGTACTCATATGCCTACCATGAGTAATCATCGGCTTGCGGTCTCGGCGACACGGCATCATGGGTCGCGACAGCGTCGCCGAACCACAGAACCGACGACGGACCGCATGGCCCCGGGCACCCGTCCCGGAGCCTCGAACGAGTTTGTGCCACCTTGGAGGTGAGGGTGTCCCAGATCGCAGGCGAGCCCGGGAACCAGGACTTCGTAGAGGTCCGGCTGCCCGCTGCGGGTGCCTACCTGTCGGTGCTGCGAACGGCCACGGCCGGCCTCGCAGCGCGCTTGGACTTCACTCTCGACGAGATCGAGGATCTCCGCATCGCGGTCGACGAGGCCTGCGCGATCCTGCTCCAGCAGGCCGTGCCCGGCTCCGTCCTCAGCTGCGTCTTCCGACTCGTCGGCGATTCCCTCGAGGTGACCGTCTCGGCCCCCACGACGGACGGCCGCGCCCCTGAGCGCGACACCTTCGCCTGGACGGTGCTCTCCGCGCTGGCCGGCAAGGTCGACTCCACGGTCGCCGACGACCGTACGGTCAGCATCAGCCTCTACAAACAGCGCGGCGCGGGACCCGGGCCGGCGTGAGCGACGGGAACGGGGACGGTCCTGTGCGGGACGAGACGATCCGGTCGGAGCCGGTGCGCCCGGCCGCCCTTCCGGAGCAGCAGGCCCGGCCGCATCCGGAAGGCGGGGCGGACGGTGCGCAGGGCCGGCCTGCCGCGCCTGAGCAGTCGCAGACGGAGCGGGCGGGCCGGATGAGCGAGCACGGACACCACGATCCGCACGACCGCAGTGGGGCACGGGCGCTCTTCATCGAGCTCCGGGAGCTTCCGGACGGGTCGGCGGAGAAGGCGGAGCTGCGCAACCGGCTGGTGCGGATGCATCTGCCGCTCGTGGAGCACCTGGCCCGCAGATTCCGCAACCGCGGCGAGCCGCTGGACGATCTGACGCAGGTCGCCACGATCGGACTGATCAAGTCGGTCGACCGGTTCGACCCGGACCGCGGCGTCGAGTTCTCGACGTACGCGACCCCCACGGTCGTCGGCGAGATCAAGCGCCACTTCCGGGACAAGGGCTGGGCGGTACGGGTCCCGCGGCGCCTCCAGGAGCTGCGGCTGTCGCTGACCACGGCAACCGCCGAGCTCTCGCAGCAGCACGGCCGCTCCCCCACCGTGCACGAGCTGGCGGAGCGTCTGGGCATCTCCGAGGAGGAGGTCCTGGAGGGGCTGGAATCGGCCAATGCCTACAGCACCCTCTCGCTCGACGTCCCGGACACGGACGACGAGTCGCCGGCGGTGGCGGACACCCTGGGTTCCGAGGACGAGGCGCTGGAGGGCGTCGAGTACCGCGAATCGCTCAAGCCGCTGCTGGAGGATCTCCCGCCGCGCGAGAAGCGGATCCTGCTGCTGCGCTTCTTCGGCAACATGACCCAGTCGCAGATCGCCCAGGAGGTCGGCATCTCCCAGATGCACGTCTCCCGCCTCTTGGCCCGCACGCTGGCGCAGCTGCGCGAGCGGCTGCTCGTGGAGGAGTAGCCGCCTCCGGGCGGCCGGAGCCGTGGCAGGACCGGTCGCGCCGGGGCGGATCAGCCCTCGGCGGTCGTCCGCGGCGGATCAGGCGTCGGGGGTCGTCCGCGGCCCCCGGCGGATGCCCAGCGCCTCGGTCGTCGCGGGGTCGAACAGCAGAACGAGCGCCGTCACGGCGACCGCCGCGAGGGCGATGCCCGCCGGAATCAGGGCCCCCTGGGCGCGCAGCAGCGTCCAGGCCACCGGCAGCGCCATGAGCTGGGTGATGAGAGCGGGGCCCCGGCTCCAGCTGCGGCGCCGCAGCAGGCCACGTGCGGCGAACAGCGGGATCAGGCCGAGTGCCACCAGCGTGAGTCCGCCCATCTCGGCCTGCTGGATGCTGTCGGGCCGGCCGAAAAGACCGACGGCCAGCATGTAGAGCCCGCCGACGGCGAGCGCCGCGCCTTCGAGCGCGTTGAGTCCGGCCAGTGCGGCGATCCGCCCCGGCTTCTCCTGGCCGGCCGAGGGCGACGGAGAGGGCGTGTTCTGCTGAGTGCTCACGCCTTTCAGATTCGCATCCCGGCCCCTCGAACGCGAAGCCGGGGCGCCGGCGCACACGGCACGGCGAACGGATCACGCTGAGTGACCATGCGTGGACCCGGCGGATCGGGACTTCAGGGCGGTACCGCGCGGTAGGTACCCTGGCGGGCATGCGCGCACTTCTCGTGGTCAACCCAGCTGCCACCACTACCAGCGCGCGTACGCGTGACGTGCTGATCCACGCCCTGGCGAGCGAGATGAAGATCGAGGCCGTCACCACGGAGTACCGCGGGCACGCCCGGGACCTGGGGCGACGGGCAGCCGACTCCGACGACATCGACCTGGTGGTCGCGCTCGGAGGCGACGGCACGGTCAACGAGGTGGTCAACGGACTGCTCCACGACGGCCCCGACCCGGAGGGCCTGCCGAGCCTCGCCGTGGTCCCCGGCGGGTCCACCAACGTCTTCGCCCGGGCCCTGGGCATCCCGAACGACGCAGTGGAGGCGACGGGCGCCATCCTCGACGCCCTCGAGGCCCGCAGCGAGCGCACGGTGGGGCTCGGCCTGGCGGTCGGCACCCCGGGCACGGCGGACGAGGCCGTCCCCGGCCGGTGGTTCACCTTCTGCGCGGGGCTCGGTTTCGACGCGGGCGTCATCGGCCGGGTCGAACAGAAGCGCGAGCTGGGCAAGCGCTCGACCCATGCGCTGTACGTGCGCCAGGTGCTGCGGCAGTTCATGGACGACCCGCACCGGCGCAATGGAATGATCACGCTGGAGGTCCCCGGACAGGACCCGGTCACCGACCTCGCGCTGTCGATAATCTGCAACACCGCACCCTGGACCTACCTGGGGAACCGTCCGATATACGCCTCCCCGAAGGCATCCTTCGACACCGCTCTGGACGTCCTCGGCCTGAAGCGTCTCTCCACCCCCGCCGTGACCCGGTACGCCACTCAGCTGCTCACTTCGAGCCCGGAGAAGGGGCCGCACGGCAAGCACGCGGTGTCCCTGCACGACCTCACGGACTTCACCTTGCATTCCAAGGCCCCACTGCCCTTCCAGATGGACGGTGACCACCTGGGACTGCGTACGAGCGTGACGTTCACAGGCGTACGCCGTGCACTGCGTGTGATTGTGTGAGTAGAAGGGGCGAAAGTCCTTTAACTCGAACGTTTGGGCTGGCCCCCACCCCTTAGAAGTACGGCTGTGACCTAGTCGACACCGAGGAATCAAAAAAAACTTTCCAGAAGGGGTTGTATCCGCCGCCGAGGTTTGCGAATCTCTACATGGCGATCGGGACGGCCCGCAACATCGGCCTCCACTGAGAGCCAGAACCCCTCCTCACCACAACAGGACCACATCCAGTTCATCTGGGCGTCGGACCTTCGTCTGCGGGGGGATTCGTGAAAGCGTTCACATTCACAAGCACCAGCATGTAATACCAAGGAGAGGTAGCAGCCATGGACTGGCGTCACAACGCCGTTTGTCGTGAGGAAGACCCCGAGCTGTTCTTCCCCATCGGCAACACCGGTCCTGCGCTGCTGCAGATCGAGGAAGCCAAGGCCGTCTGCCGTCGCTGCCCCGTCATGGAGCAGTGCCTGCAGTGGGCGCTCGAGTCCGGCCAGGACTCCGGCGTCTGGGGTGGCCTCAGCGAGGACGAGCGCCGCGCAATGAAGCGCCGCGCCGCTCGCAACCGGGCGCGTAACGCCAGCGCCTGACCGACGCCCCCCACAACGAGCCTCAGCCAGGCGGCGCGTACAGAGCGTACGCACAGCCCCGCCTTCGAGTCGCAGCGCGCAGTACCCCCGAAGCGCATCGCACCGTGAGCACCACGCAGTGTGCCCGGACCGTTACCACGGTCCGGGCCCACTGCTGTGCGGCGGCCGTCGCCGCCGCCGCGCTACTTGTCGTTCTGTACGGGGATGTCGAGCACCACCTGCGTACCGCGCGCCGGGGCCGGGACCATGCCGAAGGTGCCGCCCAGCTCGCCCTCGACCAGAGTCCGCACGATCTGCAGTCCCAGATTGCCGGCCCGCTGCGGGTCGAACCCCTCGGGCAGCCCGCGCCCGTCGTCCGTCACGGTGATCAGCAGCCGGCCCTCGGCCGGTGAGCCGCCGCGCACCGCGGACACCTCCACCGTGCCGTGCTCGGCCACGGTGAACGCGTGCTCCAGGGCGTTCTGCAGCACCTCGGTCAGCACCATGGAGAGCGGAGTGGCCACCTCCGCGTCGAGAATCCCGAAGCGCCCCGTGCGCCGGCAGGTGACCTTTCCGGGCGAGATCTCCGCGACCATCGCGATCACCCGGTCGGCGATCTCGTCGAACTCGACCCGCTCGTCCAGATTCTGGGACAGCGTCTCATGGACGATGGCGATCGAACCGACGCGCCGCACCGCCTCGTTGAGCGCCTCCCGGCCCCGCTCCGAGTCCATCCGGCGCGCCTGGAGCCGCAACAGGGCGGCCACGGTCTGGAGGTTGTTCTTCACCCGGTGGTGGATCTCCCGGATGGTGGCGTCCTTGGTGATCAATTCCCGCTCACGGCGCCGCAGTTCCGTGACGTCGCGCAGGAGCACCAGCGAACCGATCCGCACCCCCTTGGGCTTGAGCGGGATCGCGCGCAGCTGGATGACCCCGCCGGCACCCTCGACCTCGAACTCCCGGGGCGCGTATCCGCTCGCCACCTTGACGAGGGCCTCGTCCACCGGGCCGCGCGACGGGGCGAGTTCGGCGGTGGTCGCGCCGAGGTTGTGGCCGACGAGGTCCGAGGCCAGGCCGAGCCGGTGGTAGGCGGAGAGGCCGTTGGGGCTGGCGTACTGCACGACGCCGTCGGCATCGAGCCGGATCAGCCCGTCACCGACGCGCGGCGAGGCGTCCATGTCGACCTGCTGGCCGGGGAACGGGAAGGAGCCCGCGGCGATCATCTGGGCCAGGTCGGACGCCGACTGGAGGTAGGTGAGCTCCAGCCTCGACGGCGTGCGCACGGTGAGCAGATTGGTGTTGCGGGCGATGACCCCGAGGATGCGGCCCTCTCTGCGTACGGGGATCGACTCGACCCGGACCGGCACTTCCTCCCGCCACTCCGGGTCCCCCTCGCGCACGATGCGGCCCTCGTCCAGGGCGGCGTCGAGCAGCGGCCGGCGGCCGCGCGGCACGAGGTGGCCGACCATGTCGTCCTGGTAGGAGGTGGGGCCGGTGTTGGGCCGCATCTGCGCGACGGACACATAGCGGGTCCCGTCGCGGGTGGGCACCCACAGGACGAGGTCGGCGAAGGAGAGGTCGGAGAGCAGCTGCCACTCCGAGACCAGCAGATGGAGCCACTCGAGGTCGGTGTCACTCAGGGCTGTGTGCTGGCGGACGAGGTCGTTCATGGAGGGCACAGGGCGAGCGTACCTGTGTGGACGAAGAGGTTCCGAACCGTTCGGTCCCCGGATACGTGACACTGTGAGGGGGCGCGTGCGGACGGGAGATTGTCCGCGCACACGGATGGACAGAGACTATTGGTCTAGTCCACAATGCACCACGTAGGGGTGACACGGTCAGGACGTGTCCCCTGCGAGACAGACCTCCGCTCTCCCCGCACAGGAGAGCGGATCGAGGTGACCGGCGCTCTCTGCCCTGACTGCGCCGGTGCCTCCAGTGGCCGGAGGCACCGCACACCGCCGGCCAGGCAGGGCCTGTTCCGAAAGGGCAGGCCCGCAGCTCCGGGCTGCGGTACCGGACGGGCTGAGGGTCCCGTCCTGGCGCCGCGGCCCGCGGGTGTTTCCGGGGGCACCCCCCTGCGGCCGGGACGGTCCGCCGACAGGGCGACAACCGATGACCTACAGGCGGACGGTTCACCTCAAGGCCGCGCCGTTCTGCTAGATTGGCTTCCAGATTGGTCTATACCACATGACGCCACTCTCCAGATCGGCAGGCACAGCGTGGAAGTTGTCATCGTCCCGGACGCCACAGCGGGCGGCGAACTGATCGCGGAGGCCATCGCGTCCCTGCTGAGCAGCAAGCCCGACGCCCTGCTCGGCGTGGCCACCGGCTCGACCCCGCTGCCCATCTACCAGGCCCTCACCGCGAAGGTCCGCTCCGGCGCCGTGGACGCCTCGCGCGCCCGCATCTGCCAGCTCGACGAGTACGTCGGGCTGCCCGCGGGCCACCCCGAGTCGTACCGCTCGGTCGTGCTGCGCGAGGTCGTCGAACCGCTCGGCCTGTCCGAGAAGTCCTTCATGGGCCCGGACGGCACCGCCGAGGACGTCCAGGCGGCCTGCGAGGAGTACGACAAAGCGCTCGCCGAGGCAGGCGGCGTCGATCTCCAGCTGCTCGGCATCGGCACCGACGGGCACATCGGCTTCAACGAGCCGTGTTCCTCGCTCGCCTCCCGCACCCGCATCAAGACGCTGACCGAGCAGACGCGGATCGACAACGCGCGCTTCTTCGACGACGACATCGAGCAGGTGCCCCGCCACGTCATCACCCAGGGCATCGGCACCATCCTGGAGTCGCGCCACCCGATCCTGCTCGCCACCGGCGAGGGCAAGGCCGAAGCGGTCGCCAGGACGGTCGAGGGCCCGGTCGCCTCGGTCGTGCCGGCCTCGGCGCTCCAGCTGCACCCGCACGCCACGGTGGTGGTCGACGAGGCGGCGGCGTCCAGGCTGAAGCTGGCGGACTACTTCCGCGCCACGTACGCCGCGAAGCCGCGGTGGCAGGGCCTGTAGGGCCCGTACGCGTGAGGGCCGGGCACCTGTGACGGTGCCCGGCCCTCACGCGTTCACTCCCCCGGGCTCAGGAGCCCGTGAGCGCTTCCGCGGCCGCGACCCCGCAGACCCGCGCCGCACCGTGTGTGGCGATGTGCAGGGCACCCCTGGGCGGCGCGTAGGGCAGGCCCATCTCGACCACGACCGTGTCGGGACGGGCGGCCAGCACGGCGTCCAGCGCCTCGCGCATCCACGCGTGCCGGTGGACGTCACGGACGACGGCGACGATGCGCCGCTCCCCCGCCGCCCTCAGCACCTCGACGGCCGGCGTGGCACTCGTGGTGCTGTAGGTGCCGGTCTCCGTGCCGGGCAGGATCCGGGCCAGCTCGGCCGCGACGCCCCACGGGGTCTCGTCGCCGACCGCGATGTTGGCCACCGGGGTGAAAGCCGCCACGTAGGCCGGCTCGCGCAGCGGCTCGGCGGTGCCCGTGACCGTCACGGCCCGCCGGGCCGCGACCAGCCCGATGTCGGCTCCGGGGCCGGGCGCGGTCCCCTCCTGCGTGTCCGCGCCCGGCCCCGGGGCAGCCCCCCTGGCCCCCTGCGTCCAGGACGCGAGGGCCCGTACACGTGCGGCCGCGTCGGCCAGCCGCTCCTCGGGCAGTTCACCGGTCCGCACCGCCGTCACCAGCGCGTCGCGCAGCCGCAGCACGGTGTCCTCGTCGGCCAGCCCGCCGCCGACACAGATGGCGTCGGCGCCCGCGGCGATGGCGAGGACGGATCCCCGCTCGATGCCGTACGTGCCGGCGATGGCGTCCATCTCCATGCCGTCGGTGACGATCAGCCCGTCGTAGCCCAGCTCCTCGCGCAGCAGACCGGTGAGGATCTGGGGGCTCAGAGTCGCGGGCCGCGTCGGGTCGAGTGCGGGAAGCAGGATATGTGCGCTCATCACTGATTTGGAACCCGCCGCGATGGCCGCCCGGAAAGGCACCAGCTCACGGGCGTGCAGGGTGTCCAAGTCCACATCGATGCGGGGCAGCGAGTGGTGCGAGTCGACCGCCGTGTCGCCGTGCCCCGGGAAGTGCTTGGTGCACGCCGCGACACCGGCGGACTGGAGGCCCTCGACATACGCGGCGGTGTGGCGGGCGACGAGCCCGGTGCCCGGGCCGAAGGAGCGTACGCCGATGACCGGGTTGTCCGGATTGGAGTTGACGTCGGCGGACGGCGCCCAGTTGAGGTTGACGCCGCACTCGGCCAGCCGGCGGCCGAGCTCCCGGGCGACGGCCCTGGTCAGGCCGGTGTCGTCGACGGAGCCGAGAGCGAGGTTGCCGGGGAAGGACGAGCCGTTGCGGACCTCCAGCCGGGTGACGTCGCCGCCCTCCTCGTCGATCGCGACGAGTACGTCGTCGCGCTCGGCGCGCAGCCGGGCGGTGAGCGCGGAGAGCTGCTCGGGCGAGTGGATGTTCCGGCCGAACAGGCCGACGGAGGCCAGGCCTTCCCCGACCCTGCGAAGGAGCCAGTCCGGGGCGGTCGTCCCCGTGAAGCCGGGCTGGAGCACGGCGAGCGCGTCGCGGGTGACGGTGTCCATGGTGGATACGAGGGTGGTCATGGGGCTGCGTTATCCCTTCACGGCGCCTGAGGTGAGCCCCGTAGCCATCTTCCCCTGGATGATCATGAAGAAGATGACGACCGGGACGGAGATGAGCGTGGAGGCCGCCATCAGCGCGCCGTAGTCCGTTCCGCGTTCCGTCGTGAAGGTCATCAGCCACACGTTGAGCGTGTACTTGGAGTTGTCGTTGATCAGGATGTACGCGAAGAGGTACTCGTTCCAGGCGTTGACCAGCGCGAAGATGGACGCGGCCGCGAGCCCGGGCGCCAGCAGCGGGAAGATGACCCGGCGGAAGGCCTGCATGCGGGTGCAGCCGTCCACCATCGCGGACTCCTCGAGCTCCACGGGGATGTTGATCACGAAGCCGCGGATCATGATGGTCGCGAAGGGCAGCGTGGAGACCAGGTAGACGACGATGAGCCCCCAGTACTCGTCGATGCCTCCCATCGCGTTGAGCTGGAGGTAGATCGGGATCAGCATCGCGGTCGGGGGCAGCATCTGGACCAGGATCATGACCATCATCAGCGCCTTCCGCCCGAAGAAGCGGAAGCGGCCGATGGCGAGCGCCGCGAGGGTCGCGATGATCATGCCGCCGACGACGGCCGTGACCGAGACGATGAGGCTCGACTGGATGGCGGTGGAGAAGTTGTCCTGCTTCACCGCGCGCGCGAAGTTGTCGAACGTGAGGGAGGACGGCCACAGGGTCTGGTCGTAGGACCGGATCTCGTGGTTGGGACGCAGCGAACTGACGATCAGCCAGTAGACCGGGAAGGCCATGAGCCCGGCCGTGACCAGCGCCAGGATGTTGTAGCCGAGGCGGTTCCTCTTGCGGTCGGGCCGCAGGACCTGGGCCGGCGTGTTCGTGGGCGTGGAGGCGCTCATTCGACCTCTCCCGTCTTGATCAGCTGGCGCAGGTAGTACACGGCGACGCCGGAGAGCATCAGGACGGTGATCAGTGCGATCGCGCTGCCCTGGCTGAAGGAGGTGGACTCGAACGCCTTGGAGAAGGAGTAGAGGCCGAGGGTCTCGTACTCGGGCTCGGGCTTGTTGCCGCGCAGCAGCCAGATCTGGCCGAACACGTTGAAGTCCCAGATGACGGAGAGCGTGGCGACCATGGTGAAGACCGGCTTGATGACGGGCCAGGTCACGTAGCGGTAGACCCCGAACGCGGTGGCTCCGTCGAGGGCGGCCGCCTCCTCCAGCTCCTTGGGGACCTGGGTGAGGGCCGCGTACATCGTGATGACGACGAACGGGATGGCGCCCCAGACGACCAGGAGCGTGATGATGCCGAAGCCCTGCCAGGGGTCGAGGAACCAGTTGTGGCCGAGCCACCGGTCCTCGTTGCCCGTGATGTCGGCGAGCAGCGTGTTGATCAGGCCGTAGTCGGAGTCGGAGAGCCAGCGGAAGACCGACGCGGCGACCATGAGCGGCATGGACCAGGCGGCGATCAGCGCCACCGTGAGGACGAGCCGCACCCAGGTGGAGACCTTCAGCATCATCAGGGCGATGAGCAGGCCGAGCCCCATGGTCAGCACGACGCAGACGGTCATGAAGACGACGGTTCTCCCGACGACCGACCAGAACTCCGGGTCGCCGAGGATGTTGGTGAACTGCTCGAAGCCGACCCACGGGGCCTCGCCGTTGCCCCAGAGGGCCGCCCGTCCCAGGTCCTGGAAGGACATGATCACGGTCTTGACCAGCGGGTAGACGTAGACGGCGGCGATCGCCAGGATCGCCGGCAGGATCAGGAGGTAGGGGAGGAGTTCCCCCTTCTTCCGCCGCTTCTTCGGGCGCGGCCCGGCGGCTTCCCGCTCGGAGGGCGAGGTCCCGGTCTTCTCCGGGACACTCGGTACGGGGACCGGTGGACCGGCGGCCTTGGTGTCGGCAGCAGTCACGTGACTGACCTTCCATCGGGATTCCGGGGATCTGCACCCGGGAATCACGGCGTTCTACCTGAGAAAAAGGGGGCGGGGGCCCGGTGTTCGCCGGACCCCCGCCTGGAGAGCCGTAGGCCCGGGGACTACTTGTTGATCAGTTCGTTGATCTTGTCGTCGGCCTTCTTGGTGGCGTCGGCCACCGAACCGCCCTTGAGGATCTCCAGGAGCATGTTCTCCAGGACCTCCTCCTTCTCGATGGAGGTCCAGCCCGGCGCGATCGGCGTGAACCAGGCGTCCGGCACCGCGTTGGCGACGGCGGCCGTCTCCGGCTTGGACTTCAGGGGCTCGAGCTGCTTCTCGTTGTTCGGGAGGATGTTCTTGGCGGCGAGCACCTCCTGCGACTTCTCACTGGTGAAGAGCGAGACCCACTCCTCGCCCAGGTCGGTGACCTTGGACTTGGCGGTCACCGCGAGGTCCGAACCGCCGATGAAGGACGGGAGGGCCTTGCCGTTCGGGCCGGGCATGCCGGCCGTGCCGATCTTGCCTTCGAGCTTCGGGTTGCCGTTGTTGGCGCCGTCGACGACGGAGCCGGCCTCCCAGCCGTTGCCGTAGATCAGGGCCGCCTTCTCGTTGGCCATGACGTTGGCGTGGTCCTGCTCGTCCTTGGTCTGGTCGGCCTTGTTGTACTTCTTGACCAGGTTGACGAAGTGCTCGATGCCCTTCTGGGAGTCGGGCGAGGAGAGGTTGCCCTTCCACTCCTTCGCGCCCTCGTCGTACTCGGCGATGGAGCCGCCGTAGGCCGCGACGTAGGACATGGCCGCGTACCAGTAACGGCCCGGCAGGTAGAGGGACGAGAAGCGCTTGTCCTTCTTGCTGTACTCGGCCGAGACCTTGTCGAGTGCGGCGAGCATCTCGTCCTCGGTCTCCGGGAGGGCGTCGCTGCCGGTGCCCTTCTTGAGCATGTCCTTGTTGTAGACCGCGACACGGGCACCCGCGTAGTAGGGCACACAGAACTGCTTGCCCTCGAAGGTGCAGGTGTCCTTCAGACCCTTGATCCAGGTATCCGAGTTGTCGTACTTCTTGGGGTCGATCTCGGCCAGGGCGCCGTTGAGGATGTACTGCATCGTCTCGGTGTTGCCGAGCTCGACGACGTCCGGGAACTTGTCACCACCGAGCGCGGTGTCGAGCTTCTTGGCCTTGTCCGCCCACTGCTGGTACTGGACGTCGACCTTGACCTTCGGGTACTTCTTCTTGAACTGCGCGTTGACGTCCTTGACCAGTTCCGGCCAGGTGCTCTGCGCGTCGACCATGAGCCAGACCGTCAGGCTCTCGGTACGGTCCTTCGGGTCCTTCGAAGCGTTGTCGCCGCTGTCCCCACCACACGCCGCGATTCCGGTCATCATCGCTGCGACGCCTACTGCCGCTATGAGCTTGCGCTTCATGCCACACCCTCCTCAGGGATACCAGCAACCCCCCGCCCACCGCGAAGACGTACGCCTGGCGCTACCTGTGGGTCTGGGACCTGGTCTTTAATGGTTTAGACCAGTACCGGGAGCTTGGCCTAGACCTTTAGGGGTGTCAAGGGTGTATAAGAAGTGCACTCGCGTCCGTTATCGGACCGACACCTGAGGGAGGGCGACGACCCGTGACCGGACCGTGCCACCATGTGAGCCGCGACAGACGGAGGAGCCGGTGACGGCAGCAACGCAGCAGTCGGGAAGGCGGGCCATGGGTGCCGACGGGGGCAGCAGTACGAGCGAGACCGGTGCGGGAGCGCGCACGGCACGCGTCCCGAAGTACTACCGGCTCAAGCGCCATCTCCTCGAGATGACGGACACCATGCCGCCCGGCACCCCGGTGCCGCCCGAAAGGACCCTGGCGGCGGAGTTCGACACCTCGCGCACCACGGTGCGTCAGGCCCTCCAGGAGCTGGTGGTCGAGGGCCGGCTGGAGCGCATCCAGGGCAAGGGCACCTTCGTCGCCAAGCCGAAGGTCTCCCAGGCCCTGCAACTCACCTCGTACACCGAGGACATGCGCGCCCAGGGCCTGGAACCCACCTCCCAGCTGCTGGACATCGGCTACGTCACGGCGGACGACACGCTCGCCGGGCTGCTGGACATCACGACGGGCGGCCGCGTGCTGCGGATCGAGCGGCTCCGGCTCGCCAGCGGTGAACCGATGGCCATCGAGACCACCCACCTCTCGGCCAAGCGCTTTCCCGCGCTGCGCCGTTCACTGGTGAAGTACACCTCGCTCTACACCGCGCTGGCCGAGGTGTACGACGTCAGGCTCGCCGAGGCCGAGGAGACCATCGAGACCTCGCTCGCCACGCCGCGCGAGGCGGGACTGCTCGGCACGGACGTCGGCCTCCCGATGCTCATGCTGTCCCGGCATTCGGTCGACGGCGGCGGCGAACCGGTGGAGTGGGTGCGCTCGGTGTACCGGGGCGACCGGTACAAGTTCGTCGCCCGCCTGAAGCGCCCCACGGACTGAGCGCCCAACGGACCGAAGCGCCCCGCGGTACCGGGCGCCTTCAGGGCCCCGAAACCTCTGATCCCCCTGCACACGCAGGGGGATCAGGCATTTCGGGCGACACCGGACCGTTGCAGGACCGCAATGCGGACGGGGGGTGACGGTGGACGGGGCGTGCGCTTAGATTTCCTGCGCATTACACCAGGTGATCAGCGAGGGGACGGAGTCGCCACATGCCAGAAGATACCGATGCGAACCCACCGACAGCGCCGACAGTGACACCCATGAGGGTGGTCATCGGGCTCTGCCTGATAGCTCCGTTCGTGGCGATGCTCTGGGTCGGGTCGTACGCGAAGGTCGATCCGACCTTCATCGGCATTCCGTTCTTCTACTGGTACCAGATGCTGTGGGTGCTCATCTCGACCGCTCTCACCATGATCGCGTACAAGCTGTGGCAGCGTGACCAGCGCGCCCGCAAGGGGGGTGCGTCAGCATGAAGGACGGCTTGAACAGCATCGCGGCCGCCGGGGACGGCGTGAACGGCATCGCACTCGCCGTATTCATATTCTTCTTCCTGGCCGTCACGGTCATCGGTTTCATGGCCGCGCGCTGGCGCAAGGCCGAGAACGAGGCCAGCCTCGACGAATGGGGCCTGGGCGGCCGGTCGTTCGGCACCTGGGTCACCTGGTTCCTGCTCGGCGGTGACCTCTACACGGCGTACACCTTCGTCGCGGTGCCCGCGGCGGTCTACGCGGCGGGCGCGGCCGGCTTCTTCGCCGTCCCCTACACGATCCTCGTGTACCCGCTGATCTTCACCTTCCTGCCGCGCCTGTGGTCGGTGTCGCACAAGCACGGTTACGTCACCACCTCGGACTTCGTCCGCGGCCGCTTCGGCTCGAAGGGGCTCTCGCTGGCGGTGGCCGTCACCGGCATCCTCGCCACGATGCCGTACATCGCGCTCCAGCTGGTCGGCATCCAGGCCGTCCTGGACGTCATGGGCGTCGGCGGCGGCGAGAACACGCACTGGTTCATCAAGGACCTGCCGCTCCTCATCGCCTTCGCCGTCCTCGCCGCGTACACCTACTCCTCGGGGCTGCGGGCACCGGCGCTGATCGCGTTCGTCAAGGACGGGCTGATCTACCTCGTCATCGCCGTGGCGATCATCTACATCCCGATCAAGCTGGGCGGGTTCGACGACATCTTCGCCGCGGCAGGCGAGAAGTTCTCCGCCGCGAACGAGGCGGCCGGCAAACCGGTGGCCGGACTCGCCCCCGGTGCCTCCGGCCAGTGGGTGTACGCGACGCTGGCTCTGGGCTCGGCGCTGGCCCTCTTCATGTACCCGCACTCGATCACGGCGACGCTCTCCAGCCGCAGCCGTGAGGTGATCCGGCGCAACACCACGATCCTCCCGCTGTATTCGCTGATGCTGGGTCTGCTGGCCCTGCTCGGATTCATGGCGATCGCGGCCGGGATCAAGGTCGACAACGGCCAGCTCGCCATTCCGCAGCTGTTCGAGAACATGTTCCCGGACTGGTTCGCGGGCGTGGCCTTCGCCGCGATCGGAATCGGTGCCCTGGTACCGGCAGCGATCATGTCGATCGCCGCGGCGAACCTCTTCACGCGCAACATCTACAAGGACTTCATCAAGCCCGACGCGACCCCGGCGCAGGAGACCAAGGTCTCCAAGCTGGTCTCGCTGCTGGTCAAGGTCGGCGCACTCGCCTTCGTCCTCACCATGGACAAGACGGTCGCGATCAACTTCCAGCTGCTGGGCGGCATCTGGATCCTCCAGACGATGCCGGCCCTGGTGGGCGGCCTGTTCACCCGGTGGTTCCACCGCTGGGCACTGATCGCCGGCTGGGCGGTCGGCATGATCTACGGCACGGTGGCCGCGTACGGCGTCGCCAGCCCGACCCAGAAGCACTTCGGCGGGTCCTCGAAGGAGATCCCGGGTATCGGCGAGATCGGCTACATCGGTCTCACCGCGTTCGTGCTGAACGTCGTCGTCGTGCTCGTGCTGACCGTCGTCCTCAACGCGGTGAAGGCGCCGGCCGGTGTGGACGAGACCTCCCCGTCCGACTACACGGCGGACGCGGGCGACCCCGGCGTCAAGGTCGAGCTCCCGCCGGCCACGGCGGGCGCCCCCGGCGGCCACTGACCCCACAGCCGTCGCTCCGAGGCAAGACGTCCGTCCCGGCAGGGTCCTCCCTGCCGGGACGGAGTCGTGTCAGGGCCGGCCCCCGGGGCCGTCGGCCTCCGGAAACGGGGCGCGCCGCGCCCGGCGGCCGGGGCAGACTGCCGCCCATGGACGTATCGATCAGGCCGGCCCGGCCCGCTCAGTTCGCGGAGCTGGGCGAGATCACCGCGCAGGCGTATCTGGACGACGGACTCCTGGACTTCGGCGCCGACGACCCCTACCTGGAACAGCTCCGCGCGGTCGGGCGGCGGGCCGCCGAGGCCGAGGTGCTGGTCGCGCTGGACGCCGACGGCCGGTTGCTGGGCGGTGTCACCTACGTCGCGCCGGGCAGCCCGTGGGCGGACATCGCCGGGGAGGGCGAGGCCGAGTTCCGGATGCTGGCCGTCTCGCCGGAGGCCCGTGGGCGGGGCGCGGGCGAGGCGCTCGTACGGGCCTGTGTCGAGCGGGCACGGGCCGCCGAGGGCGTCTCGGGGATCGTCCTGTCGACGGCCCCGGCCATGCACGGCGCCCATCGGATATACCGCCGCCTCGGCTTCGTACGGACTCCCGAACGGGACTGGTACCCGCTGCCGGAGCTCGTGCTTCTGACCTTCCGTCTGGAGCTCTGACCCTTCACGACACAAGATGTGGGGGCTTCTTCAATCGGCAGCCCCCACATGTATGCTCGACCTCGCTGTCGCCGCAGGGGAATCCGGTGAGAATCCGGAACTGTCCCGCAACGGTGTGATCGGCGTGCTTCGCGCACCCCGAAGTCCGAAGACCTGTCGACAGTGCGCCCGGCTCGACCGAACCGGGCGCCGATACGTCCGGGCCCCGCGGAGGGCCGGTGGACGCCGTGCGCCGTGCTGCCCTTCCCCGGGCGCCGCCGTGCCCGGCTGCCCCGCTCCCGCAGGCCCTGAGCCGAGCGAGGGATAGCCCCAGTGACCATCGCGCCAGCCGACCCGGTTTCAGCCACGGAATCCGAAGGCCGCACGACCGACGCGCCCGGGACCGCACTGCTGCGGACCCTGACCGGCCTCACCGCCGATCTGCCCGACACCGACCCCGGACGGGTGGCCGCCGCCGCACTGCGCGGCCGCAACGCCCGGTCGGACGAGGCCGAGCTGCGCTCGCTGGCCACCGAGGCCGCCGCCGGCCTGATCTCCGAGGACCCCGCCTACTCCCGGCTCGCCGCCCGGCTCCTCACGCGGGCCATCGCGGACGAGGCCGCCGGCCAGGGCGCTGTCTCCTTCTCCGCGTCGGTCGCCGTCGGACACCGCGAGGGCCTGATCGCGGACCGAACGGCCGAGTTCGTCACGCTGCACGCCGCCGCCCTCGACGCGCTCGTCGACCAGGCGCTCGCCGACGGCGCCGACGACCGCTTCGGTTACTTCGGGCTGCGGACCCTGCACAGCCGGTACCTGCTGCGCCACCCGCTCACCCGCGACGTCGTCGAGACCCCGCAGCACTTCATGCTGCGCGTCGCCGCCGGGCTCGCCGAGGACACCTCCGAGCGGGCTCTGGAGGAAGTGGCCGCGCTGTACGGCCTGATGAACCGGCTCGACTACCTGCCCTCCTCCCCCACCCTCTTCAACTCGGGCACCCGCCACCCGCAGATGTCGTCCTGCTACCTGCTGGACTCGCCGCTGGACGAGCTGGACTCGATCTACGACCGCTACCACCAGGTGGCGCGCCTCTCCAAGCACGCGGGCGGCATCGGGCTCTCGTACTCCCGCGTGCGCGCCCGGGGTTCGCTCATCCGCGGCACGAACGGGCACTCCAACGGCATCGTGCCGTTCCTGAAGACGCTCGACGCCTCGGTCGCAGCGGTGAACCAGGGCGGCCGCCGCAAGGGTGCCGCGGCCGTCTACCTGGAGACGTGGCACGCGGACATCGAGGAGTTCCTGGAGCTGCGCGACAACACCGGCGAGGACCAGCGGCGTACGCACAACCTCAACCTGGCGCACTGGATCCCGGACGAGTTCATGCGCCGCGTCGACGCGGACACCGAGTGGTCGCTGTTCTCCCCGGCCGACGCCCCCGAGCTCGTGGACCTGTGGGGCGAGGAGTTCGACGCCGCCTACCGCGCCGCCGAGGCCAAGGGGCTGGCCCGCAAGACCCTGCCGGCCCGTGAGCTCTACGGCCGGATGATGCGGACCCTCGCCCAGACCGGGCAGGGCTGGATGACGTTCAAGGACGCCTCCAACCGCACGGCGAACCAGACCGCCGAGCCGGGCCGTGTCGTGCACTCCTCGAACCTGTGCACGGAGATCCTCGAAGTCACCGACGACGGCGAGACGGCCGTCTGCAACCTGGGTTCGGTCAACCTGGGCGCGTTCGTCGCCGACGGCACCATCGACTGGGAGCGGCTGGACGCCACCGTCCGCACGGCGGTGACCTTCCTGGACCGCGTGGTGGACATCAACTTCTACCCGACCGAGCAGGCCGGCCGCTCCAACGCCCGCTGGCGCCCGGTGGGCCTGGGCGCGATGGGCCTCCAGGACGTCTTCTTCCAGCTGCGGCTGCCCTTCGACTCCCCCGAGGCCCGCGCGCTCTCCACCCGGATCTCCGAGCGGATCATGCTCGCCGCGTACGAGGCCTCCTGCGACCTGGCCGAGCGGTCGGGCCCGCTGCCCGCCTGGTCCGAGACCCGCGCGGCCCGGGGCGTCCTGCACCCCGACCACTACGACACCGAGCTGAACTGGCCGGAGCGCTGGGACGCGCTGCGCGCCCGGATCGCGAAGACCGGCATGCGCAACTCGCTGCTGCTCGCCATCGCGCCGACGGCGACGATCGCCTCGATCGCCGGGGTGTACGAGTGCATCGAGCCGCAGGTCTCCAACCTCTTCAAGCGCGAGACGCTCAGCGGAGAGTTCCTCCAGGTCAACGCCTACCTGGTCGACGAGCTGAAGAGGCTCGGCGTCTGGGACGCGCGGACCCGTGAGGCGCTGCGCGAGGCGAGCGGCTCCGTGCAGGGCTTCGCCTGGATCCCCGAGGACGTGCGGGCGCTGTACCGCACGGCGTGGGAGATCCCGCAGCGCGGCCTGATCGACATGGCGGCCGCCCGTACCCCGTTCCTCGACCAGAGCCAGTCGCTCAACCTGTTCCTGGAGACGCCGACGATCGGCAAGCTCTCCTCGATGTACGCGTACGCCTGGAAGCAGGGGCTGAAGACGACGTACTACCTGCGTTCGCGCCCGGCGACCCGGATCGCCCGCGCGGCGTCCGGGACGGCCGCCGCCGCTGCCCCGATTCCCGTACAGCAGGCTTCCGCTCCCGACGCGGACGCGGTCGCCTGCTCCCTCGAAAACCCCGAGTCCTGCGAGGCCTGCCAGTGATGAGCTCCCACGAGAACAAGAACCTGCTCGACCCGGGCTTCGAACTGACCCTGCGTCCGATGCGCTACCCGGACTTCTACGAGCGCTACCGGGACGCGATCAAGAACACCTGGACGGTGGAGGAGGTCGATCTGCACTCCGACGTCTCCGACCTCGCCAAGCTCTCCCCCGGTGAGCAGCACATGATCGGCCGGCTGGTCGCGTTCTTCGCGACGGGTGACTCGATCGTCTCCAACAACCTGGTGCTGACGCTCTACAAGCACATCAACTCGCCCGAGGCGCGGCTCTACCTGTCGCGTCAGCTGTTCGAGGAGGCCGTGCACGTCCAGTTCTACCTGACGCTGCTCGACACCTATCTGCCCGACCCGGAGGACCGTGCGGCGGCCTTCGACGCGGTCGAGGAGATCCCCTCGATCCGCGAGAAGGCGCAGTTCTGCTTCCGGTGGATGGACTCGGTCGAGAAGATCGAGCGGCTGGAGACGAAGGCGGACCGCCGGTGCTTCCTGCTCAACCTGATCTGCTTCGCCGCGTGCATCGAAGGGCTGTTCTTCTACGGCGCGTTCGCGTACGTCTACTGGTTCCGCTCGCGCGGCCT
The DNA here is from genome assembly GCF_044751065.1 of Streptomyces sp. NPDC088746. Classification (NCBI taxonomy): domain Bacteria; kingdom Bacillati; phylum Actinomycetota; class Actinomycetes; order Kitasatosporales; family Streptomycetaceae; genus Streptomyces; species Streptomyces sp. NPDC088746. Next base: position 991,771 of record NZ_JBIVLA010000002.1, on the reverse strand, counting down.
GCTGCACGGTCTCGCCACGGGCACCAACTGGGTGTTCCGTGACGAGACGATGCACATGAACTTCGCCTTCGAGGTCGTCGACACCGTCCGCAAGGAGGAGCCGGACCTCTTCGACGACGAGCTCCGACAGCAGGTCACCGACATGCTGCGGGAGGCCGTCGAGGCGGAGCTGCAGTTCGGCCGTGACCTGTGCGGCGAGGGCCTGCCGGGGATGAACACCGAGTCGATGCGCCAGTACCTGGAGTGCGTCGCCGACCAGCGGCTCACCCGGCTCGGCTTCCCCGCGCTCTACGGTTCCGAGAACCCGTTCTCGTTCATGGAGCTCCAGGGGGTGCAGGAGCTGACGAACTTCTTCGAGCGGCGCCCGTCCGCGTACCAGGTGGCGGTGGAGGGGTCCGTCGGCTTCGACGACGACTTCTAGATCCGTCGCCGTTCGATCGGGGGGCGGGACGGTGTGAAGGCCCGGCCCGCCCCCCGGAGTCGTACTCAAGGCGTTCCGGCTCCGTGCCTGCCGGCGGGGAGCGCTGTCAGCGGCTGAGCCAGCCACCGTCGACGGGCAGTGTCACGCCGTGGACGTAGTCGGCGGCGGCCGAGGCCAGGAACACGGCGGCACCCCCGATGTCCGCCGGTGTGCCCCAGCGGCCCGCCGGGATGCGTACCGAGATCTGTTCGCTGCGCACCGGGTCGGCGATCAGCGCTTCGTTGAGGTCCGTGTCCATGTAACCCGGGGCGATCGCGTTGACATTGACGCCTCGTGCCGACCACTCGTTGCAGAGCGACTTGGTGATCTGCCCCACCGCTCCCTTCGCCGCCGCGTACGCGGGCACGTTCAGCCCGCCCTGGTAGGTGGTGAGGGACGCGATATTGATGATCTTGCCGTGGCCCCGCTCCAGCATGGGGGCACCGAACCGCTGGCACAGGTCGAACACGGCTCGGAGGTTCACGTTCAGCACCGCGTCGAACTCGTGGAGCGGGAATTCGGCCGCGGGGTGCCGGATCTGAAGGCCGGCGTTGTTGACCAGGATGTCGACGCGCGTGGACGTCAGCAGCTCCGTCACCCGCGTGGCGATCGCGGCCGGATCCGCGAGGTCGAGTTCCACCAGGGAGACCGAGCGGCCCAGACCGTGCGCGTATGCCGTCAGGGTCTCGTCGAGCGGCCTGCGGGCCAGCACGACCACGTCGGCCCCGGCGGCCAGCAGGCTTTCGGTGATGCCGACGCCCAGGCCGCGGCCGCCGCCGGTCACCACGGCGGTCCGGCCGTGCAGGGAGAACGGGTTCTCAACGGGCATCGGGGCACCTTCCGGCGAAGCGCTGTGCAACATGTGCACAGGGCGTGCGTATATTGCTTGTTCCGAGGTTAACGTAAGCGAAACACCAAGGGCAGGGCGCATACGGATACCCGTGCAAGGGAGCACGCATGGCGGACACGCAAGCAGCAGGGGCGGCCGGGCACGGCCCACGAAGCAGTAAGCAGAACCGCAACGCGGCGGCCGCGGTGGTCGGTTCCGTACTGGAGTGGTACGACTTCTTCCTCTTCAGCACCTCGGCGGCGCTGGTCTTCAACAAGATCTTCTTCTCCGGTGAGTCGGAGTACATGGCGACGCTGGCGTCGTTCGCGACCTTCGCGGTCGGATTCGCCGCCCGTCCCATCGGCGGGCTGGTCCTGGCCCACCTGGGCGACCGGTGGGGCCGGAAGCCGGTCCTGCAGATCACACTCGTCATGATGGGCGTCGGCACGCTCGCCATCGGGATGCTGCCCACGTACGAGCAGATCGGCGTATGGGCGCCCGTCCTGCTCGTGTTCTGTCGCATCCTCCAGGGTCTCGGCGTCGGCGCGGAGCTCGGCGGCGCGTACGTGTGGACCACCGAGAGCGCCAAGCCCAGCAGGCGCGGTTTCTACGCGGCGCTGCCCGGCGGCGGCGAGTTCATCGGAGTGGTGTGCGCGTCCGGCGCGATGGCCATCGTCTCGTCGATGGACGAGGAACAGTTCCTCAGCTGGGGTTGGCGTCTGCCCTACCTGGGGTCGGTCGTGGTGGTGATCGCCGGCTTCGTCCTCCGTTACCTGGCCGAGGAGAGCGACACCTTCGAGGAAGCGGTCGCGGAGGGCAAGAAGGAGAAGCTGCCGCTGGTCACCGCCGTACGCAGCCACGGCAGGACCATCCTGCTGATGATCGGTGCCGGCTGTGCCACCGCCGTCGCCTCGTACTCCATCCAGGGCTACCTGCCCGCCTACACGACACAGCAGTTGGGGATGCCCGCGAACGTGGCGGTCATAGCGATCACCATCGCCGCGTCCGTGTCCGTCTTCGGCGTGCCGTTCTGCGGCTGGCTCTCCGACCGCGTCGGGCGGCGGCCTCTGATGATCGGCGGTGGGATCGCGATAGCCTTGTTCGCGGCGCCGTTCTGGCTCCTGGTCGGGACCGAGTCGCTGCCGTTGATCGCCATGGCGGTCAGCCTCGGGTTCGCCATCATGCTCAATTCGATGATCTTCGGCCCCGCAGGCTCGTTCTACTCCGAACTCCTGCCGACCGAGGTGCGCTTCACCGGCCTGGTTCTCGCCCGCGAGACGACGGCAGTCCTGTTCTCGGGCACCGCGCCGTTCATCGCCACCCTGCTGGTGCACGCCGGCGGGGGCAGTCCGTGGCTGCTCGCCGGTTACATGGCACTCTCAGGGATCATCACGGCCATTTCGGTATGGCTGCTGCCGGAAACCGCGCCCCGCGCACTGCGCCGCAAGGCAGTCAGGTCCGGGAAGAGCGACGACAGCATTCCTGTCGATGTCGAGTACGCAGAGGTGTAGAAGAAGTGTCAGATCACGAAGTGCTCTGCCTCGGGGAGGCCATGGTCCTGGTGGCCCCCCCGCCGGGGGAGCGGCTCGCCACGGCCCGCGAAGCGGCGATCCGGGTCGCGGGTGCCGAGTCGAACGTCGCCCAGTACCTCGCCGATCTCGGTCACCGGGCCATGTGGGCCAGCCGGGTCGGACAGGACCCGCTCGGAGACCAGGTGCTGGCAGCGGTGGCGCGGCCCGGTGTGGACGTCACACACGTCGAACGGGATCCGGCCGCGCCGACGGGCGTCTACTTCAAGGATCCGACGCCCGGCCACGGCACCCGCGTGCACTACTACCGGGCGGGGTCCGCGGCCTCCCGCCTCACCCCCGCCTATCTGGACAGGCTGCCGGTCTCGTCGGCACGTCTGGTGCACCTCTCCGGCACGACCGCGGCGCTGTCGGACAGCTGCGCCGCCACCTCCACCGCTCTGTTCGAACGCGCCCGCGCGGCAGGGGTGCTCCGGTCCTTCGACGTCAACTACCGCCCCGCGCTGTGGAGTACGGAGAAGGCCGCCGCACCGCTGCTCGCCCTGGCCCGGCAGGCGGACGTCGTCCTCGTCGGGCTCGACGAGGCGCAGCAGGTCTGGGGTACGTCGACCGCCGAAGACATACGCGAGCTGATCGGCTCGTCGTCGGTGAGTGTCGTGGTGAAGGACGCCGAGGTCGGAGCGACGCTGTTCGAAGCGGGTACCGGCACGGAGACGGGGACGTTCGTCCCCGCCGAGCGGGTCGAGGTGGTGGAACCTGTCGGCGCGGGCGACGCGTTCGCGGCGGGCTACCTGTCCGCGTGGCTGCGGGGCGCCTCCCCGGCCGAGCGGCTGCGCCTCGGCCACCGGGTCGCCGCCTTCGCGCTCGGCTCGGTGGATGATCACGTCGACGCGACCTCGCTGCGCGAGCCGACGCCCCGCGCCCGCCAGGAGAGGGCCGTGCGGTGAGCCAGACCGTCGAGCGGGCCATCCAGATCATGGAGATGCTCAGTGAGGGTCCGCAGCATCCGACCGCGATCGCCGAACGGTTCGGCGTACACCGGACCACCGCGCTGCGCCTGCTCCAGGATCTCTGCAAGGGCGGCCTCGCACGCAAGCGCGAGGACGGCACCTTCGCCGTCGGATACCGGCTGGCCGGGCTGGCGCAGGCCGCACTGGAGCAATTCGACCTGCGCGCGATCGCGCACCCGTTCCTCGTCGAGCTCGGCCGCAAGCTGCGGGCGACCGTGCACATCGCCACCGTCGAGGACGGACGCGTCATCTACGTCGACAAGGTCGAACCGCAGGGCACCGTCCGGCTGTACTCACAGATCGGGAAGCCGGTGGTGCTGCACAGTTCCGGCGTCGGTAAGGCGATTCTCGCGTTCATGCCTGAGCAGGAGCGCGCCGAACTGCTGGACGGCTATGTCTACGAGCGGTTCACCGACACCACGTTGACCACGGCCGACGCGTTCGCGGCCCGCTTGCGCGACATCAGGGCGCGTGGCTGGGCCGAGGACGACGGGGAGTACGAATCGTTCGTCAACTGCGTGGCCGTCCCCGTCCGGGACGGAACCGGAACGGTGCGTACGGCCCTCTCGGTGACCGCGCTCAGGGCGCAGACCGATCTCACCGCCCTCCAGGAGCAACTGCCGGCCATCCGGCACACGGCACAGACCATTTCACGAGCACTCGGGTGGACCCAATGACCACATCCGCCATCAGCACATCCGGTCAGCTCTTCCAGGAGGCGTTCGAGGCACTGCCCCTCATGGCGATCCTGCGCGGCTTCGACGTCGAACGCACCGTCGCGGTGAGCCACCGGGCCTGGGACGTCGGCATCGAGCTCGTCGAAGTACCCGTACAGAACGATACGGCGGTGGCCGCGCTGCGCGCGGCGGTCGAGGCGGGCCGGGAGCGCGGTGCCGTGGTGGGCGCCGGTACGGTGACCACGGTCGAGCGCGTCGAACGGGCGGCGCGGGCGGGTGCCCGATTCACCGTGGCCCCCGGCTTCTCGCGCGAGGTCGCCGAAGCATCACTCGCCGCCGGCCTCCCCCATCTGCCGGGTGTCGCGACCGCGTCCGAGATCCAGCAGGCCCAGGCCCTCGGGCTCACCTGGCTGAAGGCCTTCCCCGCCGCCGACCTCGGCTCGGGCTGGATCACCTCGATGCTGGGCCCCTTCCCGGAAGCGCGCTTCGTCGCGACCGGCGGCATGAACCTGGAGAACACCGCGGAGTTCCTCGCCGCCGGGGCCGCCGCGGTGTCCCTCGGATCGGCGCTGGCCGACCCCGGACAGTTCGCCCGCCTCCCCGAACTCATCGAGGCGATCGGATCCACCCGAACCCTCACCACGACCGGACCCCGGACCGGAAAGGAAGACCGATGAAGATCGTCGCGCTGGAGACATTCTCCGTAGCACCCCGCTGGCTGTTCCTCGCCATACGCACGGACGAGGGCATCACCGGCTGGGGCGAGCCGGTCGTCGAGGGTCGTTCGGCCACGGTCGCCGCAGCCGTCGAGGAGCTCTCCGACTACCTCATCGGCCAGGACCCGTTCCGTATCGAGGATCACTGGCAGGTGATGACGAAGGGCGGCTTCTACCGTGGAGGGCCGATCCTCTCCAGCGCGGTGGCCGGCATCGACCAGGCCCTGTGGGACATCAAGGGCAAGGCCCTCGGCGTACCCGTGTACGAACTGCTCGGCGGCGCGGTGCGCGACCGGGTGCGCACCTACTCGTGGATCGCCGGTGACGAACCGGAAGGAGTCGCCGAGCACGCGCTGGAACGGATGCAGCAGGGCTTCGACGCGGTCAAGATGAACGGGACCGGGAAGGCCCGCGCACTGGAGTCCAAGGCCGAACTCGACGCGCTGGTGGGCCGCGTCGCCGCCGTACGCGAGGCGATCGGTGACACGGCCGACATCGCCGTCGACTTCCACGGGCGCGTCTCGCCCGCGGTCGCCCGTGAGGCGCTGCGCCTGCTGGAGCCGCTGCATCCGATGTTCGTCGAAGAGCCGATAGTGCCGGAGCTTTCCGCGGACTTCGGGCGGATCTGTTCCTCCACGACCGTGCCGATCGCCACCGGGGAACGGCTCTACTCGCGCTGGGATTTCCGTGATCTTCTCGGATCGGGGATCGCGGTCGCGCAGCCGGACCTGTCCCACGCGGGCGGAATCTCCGAGGTCCGCAGGATCGCCGCGATGGCGGAGACCTACGGTGTCGCGCTCGCCCCGCACTGCCCGCTCGGCCCCATCGCCTTCGCCGCCTGCCTGCAGATCGACTTCGCCAGCCCCAACGCCTTGATCCAGGAAACCAGCCTGGGCATCCACTACAACACCGGGGGCGGCTCCGATCTCCTCGATTACCTGGTCGACAAGAGCGTCTTCGACTTCGCCGACAGCCACATCGGCCTGCTGACCGCACCCGGACTCGGCATCGAGGTCGACGAGGCCGCCGTACGCAAGGCCGCCGAGGTGGGGCAGCGTTGGCGCAACCCCGTGTGGCGCAACACCGACGGTTCTCTGACCGAGTGGTAGACCGAGCGAAGGGGAAGTGACATGAGAGCGTGCGTCGCGCACGGGGCAGGCGATCTGCGGGTCGATGACCTGCCCGACCCGCACATCCCCGAGGACGAGATCGCCGTCCGTGTCGTCTACGGCGGCATCTGCGGATCGGACCTGCATTACGCGCAGCACGGTGCCAACGGACGATATGCCCTGCGGGAACCACTGGTCCTCGGACATGAGATCGTCGGGCTCGTCGACTGGGTCGGCCCCGCGGCCGAGGGGGACCACCGGGTCGGCGAGCCGGTCGCCGTACACCCGGCGCGGCCGGCACCACCGGCCGGCACGACGGTCAGCACCGGGCTGAATGTGCTGGCGGGCGGCACATACCTGGGCAGCGCGTCCACCGACCCGCACACCCAGGGCGGATTCGCCGAGCGCGTTGCGGTGCGGCCCGAACAGATCCGGCGGCTGCCGGCCGGTCTGCCGCTGCGCCGAGCCGCGCTCGCCGAACCGCTGGCGATCGCCCTGCACGGCATCGCGCGGGCAGGGCGGACCATCCGTGGCGCGCGCGTCCTCGTGAGCGGCAGCGGTCCGATCGGCTGCCTCACGGTCGCCGCGCTCGCCGCCCGGGGCGCATCGCAGATCATCGCGACCGACCTGCACGAGTTCCCGCTGCGGACGGCCCGAAGGGCGGGCGCCACGGAGACCGTGCGGATGGGGGTGGACGAGGGCCCCGAGCCGGACTCCTTCGACGTCGTCATCGAATCGGCCGGCGCCGTCGGCTCGCTGAACACAGCACTGCGCGCCGTCCGCACCGGCGGCACCGTGGTCCAGCTCGGCATCCTGCCCAACGGGCCGCTCGGAGTCGAACTCGCCCCGCTGATCACCAAGGAGGTCAGCTACCGCGGTTCGCAACGGTTCGACGTCGAGCTGGACGAGGCGGTCCGGCTCCTCCACGCCACGCCCGCGCTGGACGCCGTCGTCAGCCATGTGTACCCACTGGAGAAGGCCGGCGACGCCTTCGCCCAGGCCGCCGACCCGACAAAGTCGAGCAAGGTCCTGCTGCGCATCGCGCCGCCCTGACCGCCCCCTGTTGCGAGGCGGGTGCCTCCACGGCGCGGCGGGGCCGGCGTCATCTTCTAGATCCGCGCCCAGGACCTGATGTACGGGCGCCGCGTGGCCGTGACCGGCTGCGCGGCGCCTGCCGTTTCCGGGGGCGCTTCCCCCCGGCCCCGTTGCGCGTCCCTCAGTTCGCGGTCGATCCGGCGCTCCCGTGCGAGGCCGACGAGGGCGGGCAGCAGGACGAGGGCGAAAAGTGCGGCTACGGCCAGGAAGCTCAGGAATGTGTTCATGGCTCTACTGTCGTCCGCGCGCCAGGATTTGGTCAGTGGCAGGACTGTCACACACCATCGAATTGCTGCCACACTGGCCTCATGCTGAAGAATGTCGCCGCCCTGCTGCTCGACGAGGTCCATCCCTTCGAACTGGGCGTCGTGTGCGAGGTGTTCGGACTTGACCGCTCCGAGGACGGGCTGCCGGTACAGGACTTCGCCGTCGTCTCGGCGGAGGGGCCGGTGCTGCGGACGCACGCCGGGTTCACCATCAGTACCCCCTACGGCCTGGACAGGCTGGAGGAGGCCGACCTCATCGTCGTACCCGCCGGGAGCCACTTCGTCGAGCGGACGTACCCGGAGGAGGTCCTGGACGCCCTGCGACGGGCCGTGGAGCGCGGCGCGCGCGTGCTGAGCGTCTGCTCCGGGGCCTTCGTCCTCGGTGAGGCAGGACTACTGGACGGCCGCCGCTGCACCACCCACTGGCGGCACTCCGACGAGCTGGCGCGCCGCTTCCCGAAGGCCGTCGTGGAGCCGGACGTGCTCTACGTGGACGAGGGCGCGGTCATCACCTCGGCCGGCACGGCCGCGGGCATCGACGCCGCCCTGCATCTGGTCCGTCAGGCGCACGGCCCCGCCGTCGCGAACGCCATCGCACGCCGCATGGTGGTCCCGCCGCACCGGGACGGAGGCCAGGCGCAGTACGTCGAGCGTCCGCTTCCCCGCACCCGGTGCGACACGGTCGGCGAGACGCTCGCCTGGATGGAGCGCCACCTCGACCAGGAGATGACCGTCGAACAGCTGGCCGCCCAGACCCACATGTCGCCCCGGACCTTCGCGCGCCGCTTCCAGCAGGAGACCGGCACCACCCCGTACCGCTGGCTGCTCCGCCAGCGCGTGCTGCTCGCACAGCACCTGCTGGAGACCTCGGACGAGACCATGGACACGATCGCGGGACAGACCGGTTTCGGGACCGCGGCGGCCCTGCGCCATCAGTTCGTACGGTCGCTGGACACGACTCCCCACGCCTACCGCCGCACCTTCCGGGGGCCGGCCGGGATGACCGCGGCGGCCTGACGAAGGGGTCCGCCGGGCAGCCGGCGGACCCCTTCGTCACGGGCGTGCGGTCAGATGCCGCACTGCGAGGCGGACCAGAAGTGGTTCGGCCCCTGGTTCACGTGGATGTGGTCGCTGTGGCCGGCGTAGCCCGGGCCGAGGATCCCCCGGAAGCCGTGGTTGCGGGCCTGCTTGGCGATGGTGCACAGGGAGTGCGGCCCGGCGCCGAGGTCGACGGCGTCACCGTAGAGGTGGCGGCTGTTCGTGGCCCCGCCGACCGCCGCGTTGCAGGACGTGGAACGGAAGCCGCTGGTGACCCGGAGGGGCTGGTCGCCCAGCGCGTGCCGCAGGGCCTGGAGCTTCCACATGCTGCTCAGGGCGTTGGCCTTGGCCGTACCCGCGGCGACCGCACCGCCCGCCCAGGTGCTGTTGCACGTGTTGAGCTCGGGATAGGTGAAGTTGACCGGGGTGCAGTCGTCGTCCTGGAGCGCGTAGAGCTTGTTCTGCGTGGCCGGCCCGGCGACCCCGTCCGCGGCGAGGCCGTACGCGGACTGGAAGCGCTGGACCGCGGCCTTGGTGGCGGGGCCGTAGGAGCCGTCGATGGCGAGCACGGAGTTGTATCCCGGATAGCCGGCCACCCGGATCTGGAGCTGGGTGACGTCGTTGCCGGTGGCGCCGGACGACAGGGTGCGGGTCCAGGTGAAGCAGCCGTCGGCCTGCGCGGTGCCCGCGGTGACGACGGCGCCGCCGATGGCGAAGGCCATGGTCATGACAAGGCCGAGCAGCAGATGTGCGGTACGTCTGAGCATGGGGGTCTCCCTGCACGGTGAGGCGTAGAGGCGTGGCGTGGGGACGAGCCTGGCGGACGGGTCGACGCGCGTCAACTACGCGACGGAGAACGCTGGTTGGCGGAGTCCCCTCCTCCGTCCGCTCTGGTTGGCGGAGGCCCTTCGTCCGTCCGCACCTCCGGACACGGGAGAGGGCCCCGCCTGCGGCAGGGCCCTTCTCCGTACAGCGAGGGGAATCAGTCGTTCGGGACGACCTCGTAGCGCGGGGTGCCCTCGGCCATCTCCTTCAGCGCCGCCTTGCGGTCCCGCTTCGAGAGCCGGTCGATGTAGAGGTAGCCGTACAGGTGGTCCGTCTCGTGCTGGAGGCAGCGCGCGAAGTAGCCGCTCCCCCGGACCTTCACCGCGTTGCCCTGGGCGTCCTGACCGCGCACGACCGCGTAGTCGGGGCGGGCGAGCGCGGCGTACGCCGTGGGCACGGAGAGGCAGCCCTCGCTGGAGTCGTCGAGGTTGCGCTGCTCCGGGGCCAGATCCTCCAGCACCGGGTTGCAGATCGCGCCGACGTGCCGGACCCCGTCGTCGTCCGGGCAGTCGTAGACGAAGACCTTGCGGTCCACGCCGATCTGGTTCGCTGCGAGGCCCACTCCCTGCGCGGTCCGCTGGCTGGCGAACATGTCGTCGATCAGCCGCGCCAGCTCGTCGTCGAACTCCGTGACGTCGGCGCACTCCTTGTGCAGAACCGGGTTACCGACCACCGTGATGGGGCGGGACGTGCCGCGCTCTCGGTGCGCCGCCTCGCGCGCCTCGCAGTCCTCGGTGTCCACGAGGAATCCCTCGTCGTCCACACCGGTCTGCTCGTCCGTCTCCTGCTGCGACATGTCCGCCGTTCGCCTTCCTGCAACCCTGAACCCGTGAGTACCCGCACCTGAATCGGTGCCCGTACAGCCTACGGGCACGCATCAGCAGACTTCTTCCAGATCCCGCCACTCGCGGCTGTCCGGGCTGTCCGCCACCCAGCCGTCCAGCAGACCGCGCACCAGCCCGGCCGGGGCCGCTATGCCGCACTCACGCTCCGGCACCCACAGGTCACCGGCGGTGCGGTGGCCCAGGGGCCCGGGGTGGCCCGGCTCACTGTGGTCGTGCGGGTCCAGGTGCTCGCCGTCGCCCTCGTCGCTCTCCATCCGGCTCTCCGAACACGCGCGGCAGAGCAGCCGCACGGAGGACGACCAGTCCTCGGCGGCGAATCCGGCATCCGAGGCGAGCTTCTCCAGCGCGTCCCGGTCGGCCTCGGTGGCGGCCTCCAGGAGGACCACCCAGGTGGGGACGGGTGAGGGCGCCCACAGCTCGATCTCGTCGAAGACCGGGTACGACGGCCCGGCCGCCGTGATCCGCTCGCCGTTCGGCACACCGTCGTGCAGGACGACCTCGCCCCAGCGCCGTCCCGAGGACGGCAGCGGGATCGACAGCACCTCCAGCCGCGCCGGGTCCAGCCTGCGGCCCCAGACGACCTCGGCCTCACCCTCGGGCGAGAGCCGCACGGCAGCACTGCCCAGCTCCATGCCCGTGGGCTCGCTGTTGGCCGCCGCGTTGTGCTGACCGCTGCCCGGCACCCGCAGCCCGTAGGCCTGCCAGGCGCGGCGCGCCAGCGGCCAGTCCTGGAGCGCGGTGGCCGCGATCCCGACGTTCCACCAGTCCGGGGCCCCGGACTCCCGGTCGAGCAGGGCGACGGCGCGCAGGCCCGCGGCCCTCGCCTGTTCCCAGTCGTGCCGGAACTTGTGCAGCAGCGCCAGATTGAACCAGGACTCGGAGAGCCAGGGCTCCAGGTCCGCCGCGCGCGTCAGCAGCGCCCCCGCGTCCTCGTACCGGCCGTCGCCGATCAGCGTGAACGCGCGGTCCGTGGCCTGCCGCCAAGAGGCGGACGGCCGATGCCGTACCTTCCCGAAGATCCTCACGATTCCCGCCTGTCCCGACTGGACACCCTCGTTTTCCGCTCTCTTCGCATCCAACCATGCCCGGCCGGACGCCCGCTCATTACCCATGGGTTACCCGGCCCCGGCCGGAGCCGGGCCGCCCCGCGCCAGGACTCTGGCCAGTGCTTCCACCACCTGTGGCTGGTAGTCGCGGCCGGTGCCGAGCCTGAGCTGCTCCAGGGCCCGCAGGGACCCCTTGACGCCTTCCCCGCACAGGTCGTCGTACGCGTTGACCGCACGGACGATCCTCGCGGAGGTCTGCTGTTCCCTGTACGGATCCGCCTGCTGCTCCACCACCACGGCGACCGCGGGGTCCACGCCGGTCTGCCGGACCACCGCACCGCCGAGCAGCGCGATCCTGCGCTGCTCATCGGCCGGGAGGACGGCCGTCGCCCCGTCCGCGACCGGGTCGACCAGCGAGAGCTGCCCGATGTCGTGCATCAGCGCCGCGTACTCCAGGACGGTCAGCTCGGGGCCGGTGAGCCCGAGCTCACGCCCGACGGCCGTCGAGAGCCCGGCCACCCTGCGGGCGTGACCGTGCGGGGTGTAGCCCGCGATCTCCGTGGACCGTGCCAGCGACGCGATGGTCTGCCGGTACGTCGTACGGACCGCGGCGTACCTGCGGAACGAGACCTGGGTGAGCAGCAGCGGTACGCACAGGACGGGCAGGGCCCACAGCCCCGCGACGGCGACCCCCAGCGCCATCACGGCCCCGGTCGCGCAGACCGCGGAGCCGATACCGCTGAGCGCGCGGAGTTCGTCGCGGAGCTGCGGCCCGTACGGACGGGAGGTCCCGGCCGTGAGAGCCGCGAGGACCGCGTCGCAGAGCGCGGTGAGCATCAGCAGCACGAGCAGGAAGAGGGCGAAGTACGGTCCCTCGCCGAACCAGCGCTCCGACAGGCCCGCGTGGTGGAGCGGCTGGAAGCACACGGCCGCGAAGGCCACGGCCAGCACACGGCGGGCCGCCTGGTCGGGCCCCGGGCCGCTGCCCCGCGCCATGTGGGGCACGGAGGCGAGCAGCTGCGCCGCCGCGACGACGGTGATCACCTGGAGCACGCCGTGCGCCGTGTCCTGTCCCGCGCTGCGCCCGAGCAGCGCGTACGCCAGCGCTCCGGCCGCTCCCAGCGGCGCGGGCTCCCGCTCACCGGGCAGGGCGCCCCAGCGGGCCAGCTCACCCACGGTGACCAGGACCCCGAAGGCGAGGGCGTGGCCGGGCTCGGCGACGCCGTTCCACAGGGTGTGCCCGAGCGCGACGGCCGCGAGGACCAGCGCGGCGCCACGGACCGCGAGGACGGCCGGCGACGGGTGGAGCGGGTTCACCGGGTCTGCCCGGGCCGGTCCGGCGACCCCGTGGCGGGCGGCCGCGCCCCCGCCCGCTGCCGCGGCAGCCCGGGCGGCTCCTCCTCCGAGGTGACCGTGTTGGCCGCCGCGGACCAGCCGTGGCGCTCCAGGGCGCGCGCCAGCGCGCGGACCATGCGCGGGTCGAACTGGCTGCCCGCGCAGCGCCTCAGCTCCTCCACGGCCGCGGGGACGGGTCGCCCGCGCCGGTAGGAGCGCGTCGAGGTCATCGCGTCGAAGGCGTCGGCCACCGCGACGACCCGGGCGAACTCGGGGATCCGGTCCCCGGCCAGGCCGTACGGATAGCCGCTGCCGTCGAGCCGCTCGTGGTGGTGCAGGATCGCGGCGCGCGCCTCGTCCAGGAAGCCGATGCCCCGGACGATCTCGTGGCCGTACTCCGGGTGCAGCTCGATGACGCGGCGCTCCTCCGGGGTGAGCGGCCCGTCCTTGCGCAGGACCCGGGTGGGGACGCCTAGCTTGCCGACGTCGTGCAGGATGCCGGCGAAGCGGAGCGCTTCCATCCGGTCCTCCTCCATGCCCAGTTCGCGGGCGATCAGCTCGGAGGCGCGGCCGACCCGCTCGCTGTGCCCTCGGGTGTAGCCGTCCTTGATGTCGACGGCCTGGACGAGCGCCCTGATGGTGGCGCGGTGAGCGGCGTCCTGGCGGTGGTACTGCGCGAAGACCCAGCAGGAGATGTACATCGGCAGCAGGACGACCAGCGCGGACAGCGGACCGTAGGAGCTGTGCCACAGCACGGCCATCATCAGCCCCGCGAGCGCGTGCACCAGATGCGGCCCCACGGAGCGGGCCGGCAGCCCTCGCCAGGCGTGCCTGACGGCCACGCGCTCGGCCGTGACGAGGATCGAGCCGTCCAGCGCGGCCAGCACCAGACTGAAGACGAGAGCCGCCGCACAGGCCGGGAGGAGGGCGTACGGAAGATCGGGCGCGGCGCCCCCCGAGGCCCCGCCGAGCGTGGCGGGGCCGCCCAGACGGGCGTACGCCCATGAGGCGGCCGCCACGGTCAGCGCGAGCTGGGCGGCGCGCCAGACACGGCGGGCCGTGGCGGGCGGTCGCTCCACCCGGCCCGCGAGCGCGCCGGGTACGGCGACGAGCGCGGCGGCGGACGGAGGCAGCAGGAACGCCGCGGCGAGCAGCAGGGGAAAGAACGATCCGGCACCGATCGGCACGGAGCTGCCGAAGAAGGGGCAGCGGCCCGGGAGTTCACAGGCCAGGTAGAGCGCGGCGAGGAGCGCGAGGGTCCCCCAGGGCGTGGCGGCCCCCGGGGACAGCGCGGGAACGGCGCAGAGTGCGGCGCCGACCGCCGCGCACAGGATGTGGACGCGTGCCGCCCCCGGTGTGCCCCTCACCCGTACCGCCCGCCCCCAGCCTGCTCAATGGAGGCGCCACGCTAGCGAGTTGGGGCTCGGCCGGGGCCCGAACGGGCCGGATTAGCACATTCGGGTGACACGACCGGGGTTCAGTGCGCGGGGCACCGGCGGGGGGAGGTCACTCGGCGGGGGCCGGACGGTCGGCGCCCACGGACACGTCCTGCTCGGGCACGGCGTGCCCGGAACGGATCAGGTCGATCCGTCCCATCACCTTCGAGCGCAGGTCGGCCGGGACGTCGTCCTGTCCGCAGCAGCGCTTGACCAGCTTCTTCACGGCCTGCTCCAGGCCGTACTTCTCCAGGCACGGGGAGCACTCCTCGAAGTGCACCTCGAACTTGGTGCAGTCGCCCTCGGGCATCTCATGGTCGAGAAACTCGTAGAGATGATCGAGAACCTCTGAGCAGTCCGTCTCGTGCGGCTCTCCGCAGCTCATGAGGCCGAGCCTTTCCTGTCGTCCGACTCACCGGCTCCGGCCGGGACGAGCCCGCGCTCACGCGCGTAGTCCTCCAGCATGCCGCGCAGCTGACGGCGTCCCCGGTGCAGCCGGGACATCACCGTACCGATGGGTGTCCCCATGATGTCCGCGATCTCCTTGTAGGCAAAGCCCTCTACATCGGCGAGATACACGGCGATGCGGAACTCTTCGGGGATCGACTGCAGTGCGGACTTCACGTCGGAGTCCGGCAGGTGGTCGAGCGCCTGGGACTCCGCCGAGCGCAGACCGGTCGACATGTGCGACTCCGCACGCGCCAGCTGCCAGTCCTCGATCTCCTCGGCGGCGCTCCGCTGGGGTTCGCGCTGCTTCTTGCGGTACGAGTTGATGAAGGTGTTGGTGAGAATGCGGTACATCCACGCCTTGAGGTTCGTGCCCTCACGGAACTGGTGGAAGGAGCCGTACGCCTTCGCGTACGTCTCCTGTACCAGGTCCTCGGCGTCCGCGGGGTTGCGCGTCATGCGCAGGGCGGCCGAGTACATCTGGTCCAGATATCCGAGGGCGTCCCGCTCGAAGCGCGCGTTGCGCTCGGCAGTCGTCTCCTGCGCACGGCCGTCGTCGGTCCCTGTGTCGGTCCCAGTGACCGGACCCACCTCCTCCAACGATGTGGCGGAACCGAAACCGGACCCGCTCGCATCGGAGAATAGTCGACCTTGCTTCTGCGCGGGCTGTCGATCGGCTCCGCCCGGAGCGCGCGCCGGAGTGCTCCTGGCCGCGTGAAGCACCGTCCACTCCAGTTCTGCGGCGTTCGAGCGGCTCGGGCAGATGGTCGAACCCATGCGACGGACTCCCTCTCCACGTACGACGTTGCTGTACCGACACCAGCCACAACAGCCGCCCCTCACGGCGCATTCCCGGGGTCGGGGCGGGCGCCGGGAGTGTGAGGGGAACGACGCCGTCAGGAGAGCCCGTCGAGCCACCCGGCGACCGCGCCGGCGAGGTCGTCCATGGCCTGATCCTGGGTCAGCGGTGCCTTCTTCGGCACGGCGAAGCCATGATCCGCGTACGGCACCTCGACGAGCGCGTGCTCCCCCGGAGGGAATTCCTCCGGGCGTCCGAAGGGGTCACGGCCGCCCTGCACCACGAGGGTGGGGACGCCCGCGCCGAGCAGCTCGTCCGCGCGGGACTTCTCCGGCTTGCCCGGGGGGTGCAGCGGGAAGCTCAGGGCGAGGACCGCGCGGGCGCCGAGCTCCGCCGCCGTACGGCAGGCAACCCGGGCCCCCGCGCTGCGTCCCCCGGAGACGACGGGCAGCCCCGGGGCCTTCAGGGCCGGCCACAGGCCCCGCCAGCCGGTGTCCAGGGTCCGGGGAGCGGGCGCCAGCTTCTTCCCGGCCACCCGCCAGGGCTGCTCCACCAGGGCCACGGTCACCCGGCGGCCCGGCAGCACGGCGGCCAGCGCCTGGAGGTCGCGGGCCTCGATGCCGCCTCCGGCGCCATGGCTGACGGCGAGCACCAGGCGGGCCCTCCTGGCCGGGAGCCAGGTGATCCTGGCCTCACCGGCGTCCGTGCCGACGCGCTCGGTCTTCCGCTCTGTCGCTGTAGTACGGCTCACAGCCCCATCCTGCCGGGTCAGAAGAGCGTGCTCTCCTCCGGCGCGGCCAGCTCCTCCAGGAGTTCCGGACCGTTGTTGCGGACGTTGCTGACGGCGGTGGCCACCGGGTAGGCCCGCATCAGCCCGCCGGGCGGCGGCTCCAGCAGCGCCTTCAGCTCCTCGATGCCGGTGTGCGAGGGGTCGAGCCAGTCGTCCCAGCGGTCCGGGGTCAGCATCAGCGGCATCCGGGGGTGGATGTCGGAGAGCGACGCGGGCCCTTCGGCGGGGGCGACGGCGAGCGGGGCCGTCTCGGCCTCGGTGGTGATCACCGAGCAGGTCACCCACCAGGCCCCCGGGTGGTCGTCGGGGAGCGTCCGGTCACGCCAGAACTCGTACAGGCCCGCCATGGCGAAGACGGAGCCGTCGGCGGGCGTCACGAAGTACGGCTGCTTGCGGGGCCGCTTCTTCCTCCCCTTCTCCTCCAGCTGACGCTCGTCGGCGCCCGTGACCCACTCGTAGTAGCCGTCGGCGGGCAGGATGCAGCGCCTGGACACGAAGGGACGGCGGAAGGACGGCTTCTCGTGGACGGTTTCCGCGCGGGCGTTGATCATGCGGGCGCCGCCTTCCGGCGACTTCGACCAGGACGGCACGAGTCCCCATTTCAGGGTGCGCAGCTGGCGAACCGGCCGCTGATCGTCCGCGTCCTTCACAGGACGGTCCAGAACCGCGTAGACCTCCTTGGTCGGCGCGACGTTCCAGTCGGGCTCCAAGGTCTCCGTGGGTTCCCATTTCTCCACGCCGAAGAGCCCGGCCAGATCTTCCGGCCGCCGGCTCGCTGCATACCGTCCGCACATAAGTGCCAGACTGCCACGACCCGCCAGTCGAGTGGATGCCGATTCCCTCGAGCACCTCAAGGAGCCGCCCGCACCATGGACAGCACCGACCTCGGCGATCTGTGGGATCGCGTCTTCGGAACCCAGCCCGCGCCCGAGCAGTGGCTGGTGGTCGTGACGGCCACGGCGGCGCTCGTCGCGGTGGTCCCGAACCTCATATGGCGGCTCTCGCGCAACGCGATCACCATCGCGCACGAGGGAGGGCACGGCCTGGTCGCCCTGCTCACCGGGCGCCAGCTGTCCGGTATCAGGCTGCACTCGGACACCAGCGGCCTCACCGTCAGCCGCGGCAAGCCCACCGGCATCGGCATGATCCTCACCGCGGCGGCCGGCTACACGGCGCCACCGCTGCTCGGCCTCGGCGGCGCCTGGCTGCTGACGAACGGCCGGATCACCCTGCTCCTCTGGCTGGCGACGGCACTGCTGGCGGTGATGCTGGTGATGATCCGCAATCTGTACGGGGCGCTGACGGTCATCCTCACGGGTACGACCTTCCTGCTGGTGTCCTGGCTGACCTCGGCCGACGTCCAGTCGGCCTTCGCGTACACCGTCGTCTGGTTCCTGCTGCTCGGCGGCGTGCGCCCGGCGTTCGAGCTGCAGTCCAAGCGCAGGTACGGCGGCGCCCCCGACTCCGATGCCGACCAGCTCGCCCGGCTCACGCACGCACCGGCCGCGATCTGGCTCTTCCTCTTCCACGCCGTGTCGCTCTGCTCGCTGATCGGCGGCGGACGCTGGCTCCTCGGGCTGTGAGGACACCTGATCGGGTGTGGTCGGCAACCCGCCTCTATCACCCTTGTATTACGCCCCGGTTTCATCCCTTTTGTTCAGGATCTGGGATTGCGCTGAGCCACTAAAGTGAGGGGCATGACCGAAAGTTCCGTGCACCCTGCCCTCTGGCCCGCCCCTCGAGCGACCGGGGCCGTCGACGCGACCGTCACCGTGCCCGGATCGAAGTCGGTCACCAATCGCGCCCTCGTCCTCGCCTCCCTCTCCTCCGAGCCCGGCTGGCTGCGCCGCCCGCTGCGCTCCCGCGACACCCTCCTGATGGCCCAGGCTCTCCGCGCGATGGGCGTCGGCATCGAGGAGGGCGTGGGCCCGGACGGCTCGGGCGAGGCCTGGCGGGTCATCCCCGCCGGTCTGCACGGCCCGGCGCGGGTGGACGTCGGCAACGCGGGAACGGTGATGCGCTTCCTGCCGCCCGTGGCCTGCCTCGCGGACGGCCCCGTCCACTTCGACGGGGACCCGCGGTCGTACGAGCGCCCGCTGCACGGCGTGATCGGCGCGCTGAAGTCCCTGGGGGCCCGGATCGACGACGACGGCCGGGGGACACTGCCGCTGACCGTGCACGGGGCGGGCGCGCTGGACGGCGGACCGGTGTCCATCGACGCCTCCTCGTCCTCCCAGTTCGTCTCCGCGCTGCTGCTGTCCGCGCCCCGGTTCAACCAGGGCGTGGAGGTGCGCCACACGGGCTCGGCGCTGCCCTCGATGCCCCACATCCGGATGACCGTCGACATGCTCCGCTCGGTCGGCGCCCAGGTCGACGAGCCGGAGTCGGGCGGCGAGCCGAATGTCTGGCGGGTCTCCCCCTCCGCCCTGCTGGGCCGCGACCTGACCGTCGAGCCCGACCTCTCGAACGCCCAGCCCTTCCTGGCCGCCGCACTGGTGACCGGGGGCCGGGTCACGATCCCCGACTGGCCGCTGCGGACCACCCAGCCGGGTGACGCGCTGCGCGAGATCTTCACCGCAATGGGTGGCGCGTGCGAGCTGACCGAGCGCGGTCTGACCTTCCGGGGCTCGGGCTCGGTCCACGGCATCGACGTCGACCTGGGCGAGGTCGGCGAGCTGACCCCGGGCATCGCGGCCCTCGCCGCCCTGGCGGACTCCCCGTCCACCCTGAGCGGCGTGGCCCACCTGCGGCTGCACGAGACGGACCGGCTGGCGGCGCTCACCAAGGAGATCAACGCACTCGGCGGCGACGTCACGGAGACCGCCGACGGCCTGCGCGTGAACCCCCGCCCGCTGCACGGCGGAACGTTCCACACGTACGACGACCACCGCATGGCGACCGCCGGCGCGATCATCGGCCTCGCCGTCGCCGGGGTGGAGATCGAGAACGTCGCCACGACGGCCAAGACCCTGCCGGACTTCCCGGACATGTGGACCGGCATGCTCGGGGAACCCTCCGGCGCCGTCGGCGTCTCGTCCGCGGCGCTCGGCGCACCGGCCGGCGGGCGCGGGGTCTGAGGACATGCGCCGCTACGGGAAGAACCCCGACGAGGACGACATCCGCGTCCGCCCCAACCCCAAGGGCAACCGGCCCCGTACGCACACACGCCCCAAGCACGAGGACGCCCAGGACGGCATGGTCCTCACCGTGGACCGGGGCAGGCTCACCTGTCTGGTCGAGGACCGTACGGTGACGGCCATGAAGGCCCGCGAACTGGGCCGCAAGGCCGCCGTGGTGGGCGACCGGGTCTCCCTGGTGGGTGACCTCTCCGGCGCCAAGGACACCCTGGCGCGCATCGTGCGGATCGGTGCGCGCACGTCCGTGCTCCGCCGCACGGCCGACGACGACGACCCGTTCGAGAGGGTGGTCGTCGCCAACGCCGACCAGCTGGCGATCGTCACCGCCCTCGCCGACCCGGAGCCCCGCCCCCGCATGATCGACCGCTGCCTGGTGGCGGCGTACGACGGCGGGCTCACTCCGCTCCTGGTGCTGACCAAGTCCGACCTGGCCTCGGCGGACAAACTCCTGGAGGCGTACACCCCGCTGGGTGTCCCGTACGTCGTGACCAGCCGCGAGGAGCTGGAGAACGGGGACGCCGCCGAGCACGTGCGGGAGCTGCTGAACGACCGGGTGACCGCCTTCGTCGGTCACTCCGGGGTCGGCAAGACCACGCTCGTCAACGCGCTGGTGCCGAAGGACCGGCGGCGGACCACCGGGGTGGTCAACGCCGTCACGGGGCGCGGCAGGCACACCACCACGTCTGCGCTCGCCCTGCCGCTGCCGGACGGCCGCGGCTGGGTGGTCGACACCCCGGGCGTACGGTCGTTCGGGTTGCACCACGTCGACCCCTCCCGGGTGATCAACGCCTTCCCCGATCTTCAGCCGGGCACGGAGAACTGCCCGCGCGGCTGCACCCACGACGGTCACGAGCCGGAGTGCGCCCTGGACGCGTGGGTCGCCGAGGGCCACGCCGACCCGGCGCGGCTCGACTCGCTGCGGAGGCTGCTGGCGACCCGCGAGCGGCGCGAGGGCGACTGAGCCGCGGCGCCACCCGACTCGCGCACGTTTGCGGCCTCCCACGGCTGGTAAGGGCATAATCGCGCAAGCGAGACGAAGCGTCACCTACGTGGGAGGCACCTGACGATGGCGTGGTTGCTGGTCGTGGTCGCTGGACTGCTCGAGACCGGCTTCGCCGTGTGCCTGAAGCTTTCGCACGGATTCACCCGGCTCTGGCCGACGATCGCGTTCTGCGCGTTCGCCCTCGGCAGCTTCGGCCTGCTGACGCTGGCCCTCAAGAAGCTCGACGTCGGCCCGGCGTACGCGGTGTGGACGGGTATCGGAGCGGCGGGGACGGCGATCTACGGGATGGTCTTCCTCGACGACGTGGTCTCGGCCCTCAAGCTGGTGTCGATCTCGCTGGTGATCATCGGTGTGATCGGTCTGCAGCTGTCCGGTTCCGCGCACTGAGCGGCGGCGCCGGCACCAGCGCGTAGGAGACGGCGAGCCGGAGCGCGATCTCGCAGCTCAGCTCCAGCTCCGCCGCGTCGCGCGGCGAAGGCCCTCCCCCCAGCGCGGCCACGGCCCGGTCCCGGACGAGCGTGAGGAGCTCGGTGGCCGTGGGCGGCGCCGTGTCGGTGCGCCTGCCGGCGGGCGGGGCCCCCGGTCTGGGCAGGTGCTCTCCCCAGACGCCCGTGAGAAGAGCTTTGACCAGGACGTTCGCGCGGGCCGCCCGGACCGTCCAGCGAGCGAGTTCGGCGGGCCCCTCACCGCGGGCGCGGGCGGAGCCGAGCGCCTGCTCCACGCCGGCCAGATAGCCGTCGGCCGCCCGCCGGATCAGCGCGCGGGCCAGCCCGTCCTTGCTGCCGAACTCGTTGTAGAGGGTCTGCCGGGAGACCCCTGCCCGGGCCGCCACGTCGACCATGCGCACGGCCGTCCAGGGAAGCGTGGTGAGCGCCGCGTGTGCGGAGTCCAGCAGGGCTTCTCGCGCCGATGGCATCGTCGCCTCCCACGCCGGGGACCTGCGCATCAGAGTCGAGGCGCCCGGTGGCACTGTCAAGGGTCCGCGCACGGCGGGCCCGGCGGCCGCCCGCACGGGGCCGTGTAGCCCGGGCGGGTGGCTGTGGATACTGTGACGGCATGCCCGACTACCACGATGATCTGCGCCTGGCCCACGTACTGGCGGACGCCGCCGACGCGGCGACGATGGACCGGTTCAAGGCTCTGGACCTCAAGGTCGAGACGAAGCCGGACATGACCCCGGTGAGCGAGGCCGACAAACACGCGGAGGAGCTGATCCGCGGGCACCTGCACCGGGCGCGCCCGCGTGACGCGATCCTGGGCGAGGAGTACGGGATCGAGGGCACCGGTCCGCGGCGCTGGGTCGTCGACCCGATCGACGGCACGAAGAACTACGTACGGGGCGTCCCCGTCTGGGCGACGCTGATCTCCCTGATGGAGGCGGGCGAGGACGGCTTCCAGCCCGTGGTCGGTGTGGTGTCGGCTCCCGCGCTGAACCGCCGCTGGTGGGCGGCGAAGGGCGCCGGTGCCTTCTCCGGCCGGAGCCTGACGTCCGCGACCCGGCTGCACGTGTCGAAGGTCGAGCGGATCGCGGACTCCTCGTTCGCCTACGCCTCGATGACCGGCTGGGAGGAGCAGGGCCGCCTCGACGGCTTCATGGACCTGACGCGGGCCGTCTGGCGCACGCGCGGGTACGGGGACTTCTGGCCGTACATGATGGTCGCCGAGGGTTCGGTGGACATCTGCGCGGAGCCGGAGCTCTCGCTGTGGGACATGGCGGCGAACGCGATCATCGTCCAGGAGGCGGGCGGACAGTTCACCAGCCTGGACGGGGTCTCCGGCCCGGGCGGCGGCAACGCGGCGGCGTCCAACGGCCTGCTCCACCACGAGCTGCTGGGCTATCTCAACCAGCGCTACTGAACGCCGCCGAGGGCCGCTGAGGCAGGCTGTTGAGGCACGTCCCGCAATCCCCGGCGGGCGCGGCCCCTTGTTGAGTCCCCTCCTGGGTGCGACTCTGAGAGTCCCCCCACTTGTGAACTTGTGAATCGGCTCACGAAGGCCGCCTCGCAGGATCGCTCACTCAAGGAGGTGGCTCCCCGCATGCTCGTCCGTGACGCCATGAGCACCCTGGTCCTCACCATCGGCCCGGCCCACACGCTCCGGCAGGCGGCCCGGCTGATGTCGGCCCGCCGTATCGGAGCGGCTGTCGTCCACGACCCGGACACCTGCGGCCTCGGCATCATCACCGAGCGCGACATCCTCGACGCCGTGGGCGCCGGACTGGACCCCGACGTCGAGACCGCGTCCACCCACACCACCACCGACGTGGTCTTCGCCTCTCCCGTCTGGACCCTCGAAGAGGCCGCCGAGGCCATGACACACGGCGGCTTCCGGCATCTGATCGTGCTGGACGGCGACGGTCCCGTCGGCATCGTCTCGGTGCGCGACATCATCAGGTGCTGGGCGCCGGCCCGGCGGTCCCGGGCCGAAATGGCCCTCTGACCGGCGCGTCCGGCCCGCGGACGGCAGTGGGCCGGACCCCCGGGAGCACCTCCCGGGAATCCGGCCCACCACCTACGGCCGGCGCCCCGTGTCAGCCGCGCAGGGCCTGGACCGCGGCCTCGAGCCGCTTGCCGAAGTCTCCGTCGGCCTGACGGAAGTTGCCGATCGCGCGCTCGGCGATGTCGTCGCGCGAGACCTTGGATATGAAGCCGGCGAGGTTGTCGATCAGCCGGACCTTCTCGTCCTCGGACAGCAGCCGGTAGAGGTTGCCGGCCTGCACGAAGTCGTCGTCCTCGGCGTGGAGCGGCGTCTCGTGGTTGCCCGTGCCGCCCGTGACGGGGACGGGCTGCCAGAGCGGCCGGCCCGTCTGGGCAGGGCCGCCGAAGCTGTTGGGCTCGTAGTTCTTCGCGCCCTTGTGCCGGCCGTCGTACAGGTAGCCGTCACGGCTGTTGGTGCGCGCCTCGGTGGCGTGCGGGCGGTTCACCGGCAGGTGGTCGGCGTTGATGCCGACGCGGTAGCGGTGCGCGTCGCCGTACGCGAAGAGACGGCCCTGGAGCATCTTGTCGGGGGACGGACCGATGCCGGGCACGAAGTGCGCCGGGCTGAAGATCGACTGCTCGACCTCGGCGAAGACGTTCTCCGGGTTGCGGTTGAGCTCCAGCTTGCCGATCTCGATCGGCGGGTAGTCGGCGTGCGGCCAGACCTTGGTCAGGTCGAACGGGTTGAAGCGGTACGTCGCCGCCTCCGCCGCGGGCATGATCTGGACCTGCACGGTCCAGGACGGGAAGTCACCGCGCTCGATGGACTCGCGCAGGTCGCGCTGGTGGCTGTCCGGGTCCACACCGGAGAGGCGCACGGCCTCCTCGGTGGTGAGGTTCTTGATCCCCTGGTCGGTCTTGAAGTGGTACTTGACCCAGAAGACCTCACCGGCCTCGTTGTTCCACTGGAACGTGTGCGAGCCGAAACCGTCCATGTGACGGTACGAGGCGGGGATGCCGCGGTCGCCGAAGAGCCAGGTCACCTGGTGCGTGGACTCGGGCGACAGCCCCCAGAAGTCCCAGACGTTGTCCGCCTCCTGCGAGCCGGTGTACGGGTCGCGCTTCTGGGTGTGGATGAAGTCGGGGAACTTGATGGCGTCCCTGATGAAGAACACCGGGGTGTTGTTGCCGACGAGGTCGTAGTTGCCCTCTTCGGTGTAGAACTTCAGCGCCCAGCCGCGGGGGTCACGCGCCGCGTCGGCGGAGCCGAGGTTGCCCGCCACCGTGGAGAAGCGCAGGAAGGTCTCGGTCTGCTTGCCGACCTCCGAGAGGAAGGCGGCCCGGGTCCACTGCGAGACGTCCCGGGTCAGCGTGAACGTGCCGTACGCGCCGGCCCCGCGGGCGTGCACCACGCGCTCCGGGATGCGCTCGCGGTTGAAGTGGGCGAGCTTCTCGAGCAGCGCCTGGTCCTGGACGAGAACCGGTCCGCCCGGGCCGGCGGTCTCACTGTTCTGGTTGTCGGCCACCGGAGCGCCGGCCTCCGTGGTGAGCGGTCCCTGAGTCACGCGCGCCTCCTGCGTCATGTCCTGCACAGCGTCGTTCCCTGTACAGCGTGTTTCTCGGCCGCAGCCTGTCCTTGGCCAATACGTAAACGATCCTACAATGGACTTAGTCCAAGTCAAGCAAGCATCTAAAGTCACACCTACTCGGGACTCGGGCCCTTCCACTGTTACGCTGGGCTCCATGAGTGACCTCCTGGAACGACTTCGTGGACGCGGCTGGCGCATGACGGCACAGCGGCGCGTGGTGGCCGAGGTTCTGGAAGGGGACCATGTGCATCTGACGGCGGACGAGGTCCACGCGAAGGCCGTCGACCGGCTCCCCGAGATCTCCCGGGCCACCGTGTACAACACGCTGGGCGAGATGGTGTCCCTCGGAGAGGTCATCGAGGTCACCACCGACCGCCGGGCGAAGCGGTACGACCCCAACGCCCACCGCCCTCACCACCACCTGGTGTGCGGGCGCTGCGGCGCGATCCGGGACGTGCACCCGTCCGGCAATCCGCTGGCCGACCTGCCCGACGAGGAGCGCTTCGGCTTCACCGTCTCGGACGTCGAGGTGACCTACCGCGGCATCTGCCCGAACTGCTCCGCCACGGCCTGAGCCCCCGGCGTCCGGCGGAGCTTCGCCGGGGCGTGGCCTTTGCACGGGCATACGACCGAGGCCCGGATCCTCGAAAGGATCCGGGCCCCGGTCTTCAGTAGCGGGGACAGGATTTGAACCTGCGACCTCTGGGTTATGAGCCCAGCGAGCTACCGAGCTGCTCCACCCCGCGCCGTTGTGAGTGCAACACTACGGCACCCGCACCGGCCGGAGCAAATTCATTCGCCGGACACCCGTGCGCCCTCATGGGCCGACCGGGCCGGCATCACGCGGTGAGCTCCTGGTGGAGCGCCTCCAGCAGACGCGCCGCCCGCTCGGCCACCTCCGCCGGCCCCAGCTCGACCGCCCGGGCACACCAGCGCTGCCCCTCGGTCAGCTCACCCCGGCGGGCGGCGAGCAGCGCGAGACGCAGTGCGGCGCGGCCGTGCCCGTCGTTGGCGGCACGGCTCCACCACAGGGCCGCCTCGCGCTCACTGCCCTCCCGGGCGAGCAGCAGGCCGAGGTTGAAGGCACCGTTGCGGCTGCCCGACTCGGCGGCCTCGCGGTACCAGCGCGCGGCGCTCGCCATGTCGCCGCGCGCGGCCGCGAGCATCCCGGCCCTGACCTGGGCACGGCGGTGGCCCTGTTCGGCCGCTCGCTCGTACCACTCCTCGCACTCGGTCTTCTCCGGCATCTGCTCCCCGAGCGCGGGAGGCCCCGGTGCCGGCTGGCGCAGGTCGAGGACGCCGGCCAGCCGGAACGCGGCCTCGGCGCTGCCGCCGCCCGCGGCGCAGCGCAGATGGCGCTCCGCCTGCCGCTCGTCGCCGTCACGCAGGAGGGCCATGCCCACCTGGAGCGCGGCGTCGGTGTGCCCGGCCGCCGCCGCCCGCTGGTACCAGCCGAGCGCCGTGCGGTCCTCGTCCCGTCCGGCGTGCAGGATGCCGAGGTTGAACGCGGCGTCCACGCTGCCGGCCTCCGCCGCCTTGGAGAACCAGGGCTCGGCCCCGGTCGCGTCCCCGGCCTGGAGCAGCAGCACGGCCAGCGCGTTCGCAGCCTCCCGGTGCCCGGCGTAGGCGGCCCGGCGGTACCACTGCTCGGCCTGCGGGATCCGGTCCTGGGCGGCGCAGAGCAGGCCGAGGTTGTACGCGCCGTTGACGTCCCCGGCGTCCATGGCGGCGCGGTACCAGCGCTCCGCGGTCTGCTGCTCGCCCCTGGCCGCGTGCAGGGCGCCCAGGGCGTTGGCGGCGTTGCCGTCGCCGTCC
This sequence comes from Streptomyces sp. NPDC088746, assembly GCF_044751065.1. NCBI lineage: Bacteria > Bacillati > Actinomycetota > Actinomycetes > Kitasatosporales > Streptomycetaceae > Streptomyces > Streptomyces sp. NPDC088746. The sequence goes on along the minus strand of NZ_JBIVLA010000002.1, from coordinate 965,558 downwards.
TGGGCGGCACGCAGCCACCACACGGCGGCGCTCTCCTCGTCGCCCGCGTCACGCAGCAGGAACCCGAGGGCGCAGGCCGCACGGGGTTCGCCGTCCTTGGCGGCGGTGAGGTACCAGCGGCCGGCCTCCTTCAGTTCGCCGCGCTGCTCGAGGATGGCGCCGAGGTGCAGGGCGGCACGGCGGTGACCACGCGCCGCGGCCTGGCGGTACCACTGCTCGGCCTCGCCGACGCGTCCCGAGTCGGGACCCGCGACGGGGCCGTCCGGCTTCACCGGCGCACCGGCGTCCAGCTCCCTGCGGCCGTCGCCCACGACGCGGCCCAGGCCGAAGGCGTCGTGGGCGGCGCCGACGGCGTTGCGCTCGATCGTCCGCGCCAGGCGGTACGCGGCCTCCCTGTGCCCCTGCTCCGCGGCGGCGCGCAGCCAGCGCTCGGCCCCGGCGTCACCGCGGTGCTCCAGCAGGTCGGCCAGCGCGTACGCGCCCAGCGCGTGGCCCTGCTCGGCGGACTGGCACAGCCAGTACTCGGCGGCGGGCTCGTCCCCGCGCTCCCGGAAGTGGCGCCCGAGGGCGTGCGCCGCGGCGGCGGAGCCGGCGACGGCTGCGATGCGCCACCACCCGGCCGCCTCGTCGGCGTATCCCCTCTGATGCAGGAGCACGCCGAGGTTGTTGGCCGCGGCCCGGTCACCCTCGGCGGTGGCCGCGCGCAGGTGGACCTCGGCGCCGTCCAGGTCACCACGGCGCAGCAGGAGAGCGCCCAGGACGCTCATCGACGCCGTGTCGCCGGCCTCCGCGGCGCGCCGGTGCCGGGCCTCGGTCTCGTCGGCGTGATCCGTGCCGTCCGCGGTGTCCGCGCTCCCGGTGGTGTCCGCGTCCCCGGCCGCCTCGGCGCTCTCTGCGGCACCGGCCGTGCCGGTGGTGTCCACGGTGAAGGCGGCGTCCTCACGGACGCCGTCGGCGATGTCAGCGGTCCCGGCCAGGGCAGCGGCGAATGCCGCATCTGCGGTGCTTTCCGTCGTCCGGCCGCGTCGCTGCACAAACCGCCCTGTCTCCAACAGAGTTGCCCTGTCCCCCATAAATACCATCGTCGCACCACCTGCTACCCGCGTACACCTGGTATACCGCGGCCAGTGAAGTCACTTCGGCGTTTTGTCGACATGCCCACAGAGAGACAAGTGAAACACGACTGGCTCCAACTCATGCCCCATGAACCGCACTTCACTCCGACAACTTGAGAAAAGGCCCATGACATGGCGAAGGCCCGGATCCCAAGGGATCCGGGCCTTCGTCTTTCAGTAGCGGGGACAGGATTTGAACCTGCGACCTCTGGGTTATGAGCCCAGCGAGCTACCGAGCTGCTCCACCCCGCGTCGTTGTGTTCAAACCGTACCACGACGCGGGGTGAACATTTCTCAACTGCCCTGGTCGTCGCCCTCCGGCTTCTTGGCGCCTTCGTTCGACGCGGCGCCGCCTGCCCCGTCGGGCTGAGCCGCCGCCGCCCGCTCGAGAGCCTCCTGGAGGTCGGCCTGGGCCTTGCCGTAGGCCTCCCAGTCCTGCTCCTTGAGAGCCGTCTCGCCGGCGGTGTACGCCTTCTGGGCGTCCGCGATGGCCTTCTTCAGAGCCGCGTCCCCGGTGGCCGGGGGCTCCGTGGTGTCGCCCGGTGGCTCGTCCGGCTCGGTCGGCGGTGTCGTCGTATCCGAGCCCTCGACCCCGAACACCGCGTTCAGCGCTTCGCCGAGACTGTTCTCGAACACGATCTTCGACCCGTACGAAGCGGCGACCTTGCGCAGCAGCGGATAGTTCTGCGTACCACCGCGCGTGTACACCGGTTCGATGTAGAGGAAGCCTCCGTCGAGCGGGACCGTCAGCAGGTTGCCGTACTCGATGTCCGAGTCGGTGCCCTTCAGGTTTCTCACGAACTCGGCGACGTCGTCGTTGCCGTTGAGCTCACTCTGTACCTGGCCTGGCCCCTTGATCGTGCTGGTGACTCTCAGGAGTCTGATCGTGCCGTAGTCCTTGCTGGCCGCGTCCGCGTCCACCGCCATGAACGCCCCCAGGTTGGGGCGCCCCTTGGGGGTGAAGGTCGTGGTCAGGGAGAACTTCTGCGCGTCCTGGTCCGGCATCTTCATGCTCAGGTAGTACGGCGGGACGGACCCGGGCTCCTTGTTGGTGGGGTCGTCCGGCACCTGCCAGGCGTCACTGCCGCTGTAGAACTGCGCGGGGTTCTCCACGTGGTACCGCGTCAGCAGCTCACGCTGGACCTTGAACAGGTCCTGCGGGTAGCGCAGGTGGTCCATGAGCTCCTGCGGGATGTCCGCCCGGGGTTCCACCGTGCCGGGGAACGCCTTGCGCCACGTCTTGAGCACCGGGTCCTCGGTGTCCCACTCGTAGAGCTTGACCTTGCCGTCGTACGCGTCGACGGTGGCCTTCACCGAATTCCGGATGTAGTTGACCTGGTTCTGCTGGGCGACGACCGCGCGCTGGTTGGTGGTCAGCGAGTCGGCCGTGGTGTCACCGAGCGTCGTACGCGAGGCGTACGGATAACCGTTGGTCGTGGTGTACGCGTCGACGATCCACTGGATCCGGCCGTCGACGACCGCCGGGTAGGCGTCGCCGTCGATCGTCAGCCAGGGTGCGACCGCCTCGACGCGCTCCTTGGGGGTGCGGTTGTAGAGGATCCGCGAGCCGTCGCCGATGGCTCCCGAGTACAGGATCTGCGGCTCGCTGAACGACACGGCGTAGGCCGCCCGGTTGAAGGCGCTGGAGAGGCTGATCCCGCTGTCGCCCTCGTAACTGGTGGTCTTCTCGCCGTCCTCCTCGTAGTCGAGCTCCTTCTGGGGCCCGCCGACGATGGAGTACTGCTCGGTCTTCTCGCCGTAGTAGATCCGCTGCTCGTACTTGCCCAGCTCGCCCGTGGTGGGCAGGCCCGACTCCGTGAAGTCGGGGGACCCCGCCGGGTTGGTGCCCGTCGTGGTGCCCCGCGCCGCGATGACGCCGTAGCCGTGGGTGTACGTGAAGTGGTCGTTGATCCAGTTCCTCTTGGGGAGGCCCTGGAGGTTCAGCTCGCGCAGGCCGACGACGGTGTCCTGCTCCTTGCCGTCCTCGCCCTTGTAGCGGTCGACGTCCAGCGTCTGGGGGAACTGGTAGTAGTTCCTCTTCTGCTGGAGCTGCTGGAAGGCGGGCGAGACGACGTTCGGGTCCATGACGCGGTAGCTGGCGGCGGCGTCAGCGTTCGCCCTCAGCTTGGTGCTGTCGTCGGTCGTGCTGGTGCCCGTGTAGTCGTCGACCTTCGCGTCGTCGATGTCGTAGGCGTCGCGCGTCGCGTCGATGTTCTTCTGGATGAACGGCGCTTCCTTGGCCTGCTCGTTGGGCTGGACCTGGAACTTCTGCACGATCGCCGGGTAGAGCCCGCCGATCAGGATCGCCGAGAGCACCATCAGGCCGAAGCCGATCACCGGCAGCTGCCAGGTGCGGCGCCAGAGCGTCGCGAAGAACAGCACGGCGCAGATGACCGCGATGCAGAAGAGGATCGTCTTCGCCGGCAGGTACGCGTTGGCGTCGACGTACCGCAGACCGGTCCAGTTGTCCGTGGCCTTGAAGTCACTGGACTTCACCGCCAGGCCGTACCGGTCGAGCCAGTACGCCACGGCCTTCAGCGCGACGAAGACGCCGAGCAGCACGGAGAGATGACCCGTCGCGGCACCCGTGGCACGCGCGCCGGGGCTGGTGATCCGCAGCCCGCCGTAGAGGTAGTGGGTCAGCGCCGCCGCGATCAGGGACAGCACCACCGCGGCGAAGCCGAATCCGAGCAGGAAGCGGTACCACGGCAGGTCGAAGGCGTAGAAGGCGACGTCCAGCTTGAACTGGGGGTCCTTCTGCCCGAAGGGCACGCCGTTGACGTACATCAGCCAGGTGCGCCACTGACCGGACGCGGAGGCTCCGGCGATCAGACCGACGAGAGCGGTGACCGCGAGCAGCACCCACTTCTTGTACGGGGCGACGCTCATCCTGTAGCGGTCCAGGCTCTGCTGCTCCAGCGACATCGCGCTCAGCGGCGGCCGGAGCCGGTGCGCGAGCCAGACGTTCACACCGATGGCGACGGCCATCAGCAGTCCGAAGACGAGGAACAGTCCGATCTTGGTCCACAGAGTGGTGGTGAAAACGGACGAATACGCGACCGACCTGTACCAGAGCCAGTCCGTCCAAAACCCGGCGAACATGACGAAGGCCATGGCGAGAACCACCAGGACACCCAATGTCATGAGCAGGGTACGGACGCGCCGGGACGGGCGGCCGACTCTGATCCGTGGCCCGGTCGGGCCTCCGCCGCGGTCCGGCATCTGGAAAGCCAACGTGCGCACCTCGAAGTTCGCGGTCGTGTGAAGCAGGCCCAGCGATCGTAGAGCCCACCTATGCAACTTACTGAGGCTTTACCTAGTTCCCGTTCCCGGGGCTGAAGGAGGCAGGATGTTGGGTATGCCCAACGTTTCCCCCTCAGGCCCTCCGATGGCCGCGAGCCCCCTCACCGTCGCCGTCCTCGAAATCGACGCCTACGCCGCAGGTCTCGGCTGGGACCAGCCGGCCCGGCTGTTCGCCCTCGTCGACACCGCCCGGCTGCGCGCCCACGAGCCCGGCCTCGCCGCCCAGCTCGGCCTCGACGACACCGCTTCCACGACCGCCACCCTCACCCCCGTCGAGCAGGAGGAGCTGCCCGCCGGCACCGCGCTGGACGAGTTCCTCGCCACGATCGCCTGGCCCGACGCCGTGGTCGGCTGCGCCATGACCGTCGAACGGCTGATGCTGCCGCCCTCGGCGGAGGCGTCCGTACCCGAGGGACTGTCCGACGCCCAGCTGACCAAGTGGGTCGCCGAGCACCCCGACCGGCAGGAGGTGCGGATGACCGTGGCGGTTCTGCGGGACGGCGCGCGGGACTCCGCCGTGCGCCTGCGGGAGAAGGACTCCCCGACCGAGGTCCTGACCGGCGCGGGCCTCGTTCCGGGGCTCGCCGAGGCACTCGCGGCCACCTTCGAGTCCTGACACCCCGGCGGGGGCCGGGCCTCGGAGGCTCTCGGCCTCCGCCCGGTTCCGGGCCGCCCCGGCGGCCTCTCAGCCCTTCGAGCAGCTCGGCAGGCCGGCCGTGTCCCCCGCCCGGATCTTCTCCAGGGACTTCTTGGCGTCGTGGAGGGTCTTCACCCTCACCAGGGTGAGGCCGTCCGGGGTGTCGGAGGCCGCTGCGGAGCAGTTGTCGTCCGGGGTCAGGAAGTACCGGGCGCCCGCGTCGCGCGCGCCGACCAGCTTCATGTTGATCCCGCCGATGGGGCCGACCTCACCGTCGTCGTCGATGGTGCCGGTGCCGGCGATGAACTTGCCGCCCGTCAGCTTGTCGGGCGTCAGCTTGTCGATGATGCCCAGCGAGAACATCAGTCCGGCGCTCGGGCCGCCGACGTCGGCCAGCTTGATGTCGACCTCGAACGGGAACGTGTGGTCCGTCCCCGCCTGGATCCCCACGATCGCCCGGTCCTCCGAGGGGTTCGAGGGGTCCTCGGGTGCCTTCCGCGTGGTCAGGGTGACGTCACGGGAGCCCTCGGGCTCCTTGCCCGCCTTCTCCGCCGCGGCGGCGGTCCTGGCCGGGATCACCGTGAAGACGACGTCCTCGCCGGGCTTGTGCTTCGTGACGAGCTTCGCGACGTCCTCCGGCTGTTCGACCGCCTTGCCGTCGACCGCCTCGATCACGTCGCCCGCGTGCAGCACACCCTCGGCGGCGCTGTCCTTGACGACCGTGGAGACCACCACCCGGGAGGTGACCGGGATCTTCAGCTCCTCCAGGGCGGCGACCTTCGCGCTCTCCTGTGACTGGCTGAACTCCTCGGCGTTCTCCTGCGTCGACTCCTCCTCCGTCTTCCCGTCCGGGTAGAGGGTGTCGTGGGGCACGACCACGCTGTCATGCGCCAGCCAGCCGTAGACGGCCTCGACGATGTTCATGTCGTAGTCCGCACCGGTGACGCGCACCGTCGTCATGTTGAGGTTCCCGGACGTGGGATACGTCTTGTGCCCGCTGATGTGCAGCACGGGCTCGCCACGCGCGTCGCCGAGTGTGTTGACGGTCGGGCCGGGGGACATCTCCGAGTACGGCACACGAATCAGCACGCCTGCGCAGAGCAGCGCGATGAGGATGAGGGTGGAGGCGAGCATCGTCGCGGTGCGGCGTGGCATGGAACGACAGTACGGGAACGGCCTGTCAGTGCACCGTCGGGGCCGGTCCGTACGAGGCGGACGGCGGAGGAGATCCGGAAGGACCGGGGGCGCCGCGGATTCGCTCGCTGCGCGGACCGCGCCCGGAGGGAGCGGGTGCGGTGCGGAATTGGCAACTGCGTACAGCTGCGGAGTCTCAGAGGGCCTCGGAACCGGAGTGCGATTTCTCCATCGCCTCACGGAACCTGGCGTAGCCGGCGAGTTCGGTGACGTCGCCGGTCGTTCGATTGCGGGCTGCCCACCCTCCCCATATCGCCGCGCCAAGAGCAGCTATAAGCGGAATCAAGAGCCAAGCGAGTGCTGCCATCACGACCTCCCTACCCCTGAGCGACCGCAACTGACGATCAGAAGATTAACCACCTGCAGGACCAACGCTCACGGCAGGGGTGCGGTTACGCAAATCGGGGCTGATGCCCCCCGGGGCGGTTTGCGCTCAGCAGGCGCCGACCCACTCCTCCGTGCCGTCGGAGAAACGCTGGTGCTTCCAGATCGGGACCTCGTGCTTGAGGTCGTCGATCAGCTTGCGGCAGGCGTCGAAGGCCTCACCCCGATGGGCGCAGGACACGGCCACCACCACCGCCAGATCGCCCACACCCAGTTCACCCACCCGGTGGACGGCGGCCAGAGCCCGCACGGGGAACTCCGCCACCACCTTCTCGGCCACTCTCCGGAGCTCGTCACCGGCGGTCGGATGGCAGGAGTATCCGAGGGAGCCGACATCCTGCCCGTCGTCGTGATTGCGCACCGTGCCGACGAAGAGCGCCATGCCTCCCGCGGCGTCGTCCCCCACCGCGCGGAAGATCTCGTCGACGGACAGCGGTGTGTCACGGATGTCCAGGAGCCGGATCGGGTCCTGAGCAGCCTGCTCGCCGGGGTGGTCGTGGGTGCGTGCCATGGGGCCATCGTGCCGCACGGCGGGCACATCCCGGAATAGCGTTTTCGACCGGTGGCCTGCCGGTCCGCTTGGAGCCTCCTACCAGGCGGGGGGATCGGGGCTTCCGCCCGGGCGGGCCGACCGGGCCGACGGCCGGCTAGAAACGCCGGCGCGCCTTGCGGGCCCGCCGGACCAGTGCCGCCGTGCCGAGCAGCGCGACGGTGGCTCCCGCGGCACCGGCTGCGGTGGCGTCCTTGCGGCCGAGCCGCCGTCCGGCGACGGTGTGGCGCCCCTCGACCTCTTCCAGGAGCGCTGCCAGGACCTCCTCGTTGGTCCACCCCGGGCGCCATCCCGCGTCGTGGAGCCGGCTCACACTGACCACCCAGGGGTGCATGGTGTAGGCGAGATCCCCCGCGGGTGACGGGGTGAGACCGATCCGGTGGAGGCGGGCGGCCGCACCGAGGGCGACGGCGGACGGCAGCTCCATACGGCGCACTCCGGAAAGCTCCTCCACCTCTTCCTGTTCGAGCCAGCCGTCGCAGCCGACCGCGAACTCCCCCTCGATCTTTTCGAGAGCCGCGTACTCCAGGGCGCTGACCAGGTCGTCGACGTGGCAGAACTGCCAGGCCGGGCGTGAGCCGGCGACGACGAGGAGCCTGGGGGACTCGAAGTACCTGGTGAGCGCCGTGTCCGTACCGCCGACCAGGACCGTGGGCCGTACGACCGTGACGTTGAGGCCGGGGTGGGCGCGGGGTGCTCGGCGGCCGAGCCGCTCGATCTCCAGCAGGTCTCCGACACCGGTGGCCTCCGCCGTGGCCCGCAGTTCCGCGTCCTCGGAGAGCGGGACGTCGTTGTCGGGCAGAGCGCCGTAGACCATCGCGGAGGTGCACAGCACCACCCGGTGGACGCCCACGGCCGCCGCGGCAGTCAGCACGGTCTGCGTACCGCGGACGTTGTACGCGGTACGGGCCGCGGGGTCGGTCTCCAGGTCTAGGTCGAGTGCCATGTGCACGACCACGTCCGCGCCGCGCAGCTTCTCGGCGATGGCTGGGTCCCGTACGTCCAGGATGTGCCACGTCGCCTCGGAGACGTCCCCCCGGCGCTCGTCGATGGCGATGACCTGCTTGATCTCGTCCGATGCGGCGAGACGGGCGGTGAGCAGCTCACCGACGCCGGTCGCGGCACCGGTGACCGCGACGACGGGGCCGCGGTTCCGGGGAAGATTTTTCGTGGGCTTGCTCTCGGTCGTGGGGTCGGTCAGGTTTCGCGCTGCGCGAACCTGCGGATCTGGGGAACTCACCGGGCGTCTCCAGCGGTTGTCTTCAGTACGTACCCGAATGACGCGTACGTACCAGGTGGCGTCCATCCTGCCGCAGGCCGGGAGCCGGCGGAGCACTGAGGGCCCAAGCGGTCTTCGGTGTCTACGCTGGATGGTGATATCGGGCAGTCGCCGTCGGTTCGAGCCGGCGGCCCTACGAGCCGAGGAAACCCGTGAGTGACACCCCATTCGGATTCGGCCTTCCGCCGGAGGAGCCGGAAGACGGCGACGAAGGCAAGAAGAAGGACCCCACCGGTGCTGGGCAGGGCTCGGGCGGGCCGGCGAACCCGTTCGGCTTCCCGCCCGGGGCGGGCGGCGACAACCCGTTCGCCGCGATGTTCGGCTCGATGAACCCGAACGACCTGGGTGCGGCCTTCCAGCAGCTCGGCCAGATGCTGAGTTACGAGGGCGGCCCGGTCAACTGGGACATGGCCAAGCAGATCGCCCGCCAGACGGTGTCGCAGGGCACCACGGACGGCAGCAAGGACGCGAGCGTCGGGCCCGCGGAGCGGGCCTCCGTCGACGAGGCCCTGCGTCTCGCCGACCTCTGGCTGGACGGTGTGACGTCGCTGCCCTCGGGTTCCGTCTCGACGGTGGCGTGGAGCCGCGCCGAGTGGGTCGAGGCCTCGCTTCCCGCCTGGCAGCAGCTGGTGGACCCGGTGGCCGAGCGCGTCGGCCTGGCCATGGGCGATGTCCTGCCGGAGGAGATGCAGGCCATGGCCGGCCCGCTGATCGGCATGATGCGGTCCATGGGCGGCGCCATGTTCGGCCAGCAGATCGGGCAGGCCGTCGGCGTGCTCGCCGGCGAGGTCGTCGGTTCGACCGACATCGGCCTCCCGCTGGCTCCGGCCGGCAAGGCGGCGCTGCTTCCGTTGAACGTCGAGCGGTTCGGCAAGGACCTGAGCGTGCCCCAGGACGAGGTGCGGCTGTATCTGGCGCTGCGCGAGGCGGCCCACCAGCGGCTCTTCGCCCACGTTCCGTGGCTGCGCTCGCATCTGTTCGGCGCGGTCGAGGCCTATGCGCGCGGCATCAAGGTCGACACCAGCAAGCTGGAGGACGTCGTCGGCCAGTTCGACCCGTCCCAGCCCGAGCAGCTGCAGGACGCTCTCCAGCAGGGCATGTTCCAGCCCGAGGACACCCCGGAGCAGAAGGCGTCGCTGGCCCGTCTGGAGACCGCTCTCGCCCTCGTCGAGGGCTGGGTGGACGCGGTGGTCCACGAGGCCGCCAAGTCGCGGCTGACCTCGGCGGACGCGCTGCGCGAGACGATGCGCAGGCGCCGGGCGTCCGGCGGTCCCGCCGAGCAGACGTTCGCCACGCTCATCGGACTCCAGCTGCGCCCGCGGCGGCTCCGGGACGCCTCGCGGCTGTGGGCCTCGCTCACGGACGCCCGGGGCGTCGACGGGCGTGACGGCCTCTGGGAGCACCCGGACATGCTGCCGACGGCTCAGGACCTGGACGACCCGGACGGCTTCGTCCACCACGAGCAACTGGACTTCTCCGAGCTCGACAAGATGCTCGGCGAAGCGGCGAAGGGCCCGCAGAAGCCCGCCGCCGAGGAGCAGGGCAAGGACGAGCCCGGCAAGGGCGAGCCCGGCGACGACGACCCGAAGAGCGACGGCAAGGGCGACTCCGGCCGGTGAGCCTGCACGACGACGCGGTTTCGGTACTCGAGGGTTACGACGACGGCGACACGGAGCAGGCCGTGCTGCGCCGGACGTACCTGGACCACCTGGCCGGGCATCCCGACGGCATGTGGAAGGCGTGCGGAGCGGGGCATCTGACGGCCAGCGCGCTGGTCGTCGACCCGGAGCGCGGCAGGGTCCTGCTGACCCTGCACAGGAAGCTTCGGATGTGGTTGCAGATGGGCGGGCACTGCGAGCCCCAGGACACCACCCTGGAGGCGGCGGCCCTGCGCGAGGCCACGGAGGAGTCGGGGATCGCCGGGCTCACCCTGCTGCCCGGCGGGCCCGTGCGGCTGGACCGGCATCCCATCCCGGCGCCCTGCCACTGGCACCTCGACGTGCAGTATGCGGCGACGGCGTCGGCCGGGGCGGTGGAGCGGATCAGCGAGGAGTCCCTGGATCTGCGCTGGTTCCCCTACGACGAGGTGGGGCGCGTGGCGGACGCCTCGGTCGAGCGGCTGCTGGCGAGCACCCGCACACGGCTGGCGCGAGGCCGCTAGACAACGGGTGGGGGGCGGCTTCCCGCGGGAAGCCGCCCCCACCCGTTGTGCCCGGCGCGGCTCAGTTCCAGGAGTTGTTCTGGTTCTGTCCGTGCGAGCCCTGCTGCCCCATACCGAACTGCGCCGCGGCCCCCTGGCCGATCTGGGCGTTCTGCGGCGGCAGCACCTCACTCGGCTGGACGAGGGCGAAACCCTGGCCCAGGAAGCTCAGCTCCCAGCCCTCCCCCGTGTTGCCACGGCGCCGGAAGACTCCCGAGGAGTGCGTCTGGGCCTGCATCTGCACCCGCAGCCCGCTCGACCAGGCGACGATCGCGTCGGCGTCGGCATTGACGTACTTGTCGGGGGTGACCTGCATCATCAGCGGCTGGCCGGAGGTCATCAGGGCGACCTTGCCGCTCCCGGAGATGTTGAGCTGGTACTTGCCGGTGCCGGAGATCCCGTACTGGCTGTCCACCGCGATGACCTCGGTGTGCAGCGAGGAGTCCAGCGCCAGGACGTAGGCGCTGTCGACCGTCATGCCCTCGTGGTCGACGTCGACCACGTGGATGTACTGCGCGAGGTTGGCCAGGTAGACCGTGCCCTGACCGGAGCAGCGCATGAGGTCGAGGCCCTCGCCCGTGTTCCTGCGGGCGCGGCGCTGGCCATGCGACTGGTACTCACCGTCGAACTCCATGAGCCCCTGGTAGGCGACCATGGCGCCCTTACGGGCGAGGACGTCGTCGTGGCCGGCCAGCGCGACCCGCAGGAGCTGCGGGTTCTGGACCGTGTAGCGGTCCTGCGACTGCTGTTCCGTGTAGCTGAAAAGCGGACTCTGCATGATGTGTTCTCCCCCGCTCAGTTCCGGATCCGCAGACGGTCGGTACTGTCCTCGCTCGGCTGGACGACGACGATGCCCTGACCGGAGAAGGCCATCTGGTACGCCTCTCCGCTGCCCCGCCCGATGAGCGAGCTCGCCTTGAAGCTGCGCTTGCCCTTCACCTTGAGGTTCGGGGACCACGCGACGAGGGCGTCGGGGTCGACGTACGTCTCGTCCTCGCCACGCCCGCAGTCGACGACGATCGGTGTGCCGCGCGAGGTGATGGCGACCCATCCCGTGCCCTGGATCCCGACGTTCCACAGGCCCTGGCCGGCGAACTTGGCGAGTCCCTTGACCCGCTCCACGCCCCAGGTGAGGTGGCCGTCGAAGGCGAGGAGGTTGGTGCCGTTGACCGACAGCGAGTCGTTGTTGAGATTGATGACGACCACGTCGGCGCCGTAGTCGGCGAGGTAGAGCAGTCCGTCGCCGGCGCACTTCATCAGGGGTGCGCCCTCGCCGGTGATCCACTGGGACGCGATCTGGCGGACGGCCGGCGGGTTGGGTTCGTACTGGATGAAGCCCTCGTAGGCCACCATCGAGCCGGTGCGGGCGTAGAGGTCCTGGCCGGTGGCCATGGCGACCTTGAGCATCGTGCGGCCGTGGTTCTCCATGCGGGCCGTGACGGGGGTCGGGGCGAAGCCCGCGAGCTGCTGGTTCATGACGGGCTCCCTCAGACCTCGTAGGGCTGGACGACGATGAAGTTGCCGGGCGCTCCCCGGAACTGGAGGTTCACGGTCTCCCCGCTGTGCCCCGGGTACGCGTTGCGGCGCAGCCGGACCTGGCTGGAGATGATCACCTGGGACGCCGACGACCAGGCCACGACGGCGTTGCAGTCGGCGAAGGTGGTCGGGGTGACCGGCAGGACGACCGGCACACCGTGGGTCTTGACGACGACGGTGCCGGTGCCCTGGAACTGCATGGTGAAGAGGGCGCCGCCGGGAATCCCGTGGCCCTCGATCCTGCGGACCTCGTACTGCAGGGACTCGTCGAAGGCGAGCACGCTCTCGGCGGAGACGCAGATGCCGTCGCCCTGCAGCTCGATGGGATGCAGATGCGATCCGTCCTCGGCGAGGAAGACCTGGCCACGGCCGCTGCAGCGCATCAGCTGCATCTCCTGGCCCGTGGCGTTGCCGACCATGCGGCCCGCGAAGCCGGCTCCCTTGTAGCCGAAGTCGACCTTGCCCTGATACATCACCATGCTGCCCTGGCGGGCCAGCACCGGTGTGCCGCCCATCGTGAGGTCGACGCGCATGAGCTGCTGGTTCTGCGAGGTCCAGCGCTGCCCGGTGGCCGTCTCCTTGTAGGGCTGCAGTGCGGCCTGGAGGCCCGCGCCACCCGCGGGGACACCCTGGGGTACGCCTTGCGGCGCACCTGGCTGCATGCCTGGGGGCTGCTGGCCGAACGGTCCCGGAGCCTGCTGGCCGAACTGCGGCGCGGCCGGCGGCTGCTGTCCGTACGGCGGGGCGACGGGCGGGGCACCCTGCCCCGGGACCTGTCCGAACTGCGGCTGCTGGGGCGGCTGCCCGTACGGTGCGGGAGCCTGCGGTGCCGGCGCCATGGGGGCCGCGAGGGTCGGCGCGGCGTGCACCGGCTGCTGCTGCGGCGCGGGAGCCGGTGCCGCCGGAGCGCCGAATGCCGGAGCGGGCTGCGGTGCCTGGGGTGCGGCCGGAGCACCGAAGGCAGGGGGCGCGGAGGCCTGGGCGGGCGGTGCGAACGCGGGGGCGGCGCCCTGGGGCGGCGCGGCGGGGGCCTCCTCGGCGACCTCCCCGCCGAAGTTCTTGAGCAGCGCGTCGAGTCCGCCGTCGAAGCCCTGGCCGACTGCGGCGAACCGCCAGACGTCCTTGAGATAGAAGTCGCCGAGCATGACCGCGCGCTCGGTGGTGAACTCCGAGCCCGTGAAGGCGTACTTCACCACTTCCTCGCCGCCCGCGACGATCCGGATGTATCCGGGGCCGACCTGCGACATCTGCCCGGCACCATCGAGCGTGGCGGTGAAGGACAGCTTGTGGATGTTCGCCGGAATGCGGTCGAGGGTGACGCGGAACGATTCGGTGTCACCGGCCTGGGCACCGAGAAGCTGAATGGACTCCTCCGGTGATTTCGGCTGATTGAAGAAGATGAAATACCGGTCGTCGGAGAGCTGCTCATTGGCGTCGAGACCGAAGCAGCTGATGTCGAACGTCAGGCCGGGGCCCGCGATCTGCACACCTACGTACAGATCCGTCCCTGACGTGAGATCACTGATCTTGGCCTTGTGGCCGCGCTGAAATTCCCTGGCCATGCGTAACGACCGTCCCCCATCCCGAAGGTGAATGCCTCGCGTCAGGCTAACCGCAAACCACGACATCGAGCCAAGCCGGTACAGACCCGGTACAGAATCGGCGACGTCACTCTTCGCGGGCTGCGGGCAGATGCGGGAGCCGGTCGGCCGCCACGACTCCTTCGAGGTAGCCCCGCGCCCGCTCGGTCCGGGGGTACGCCTCCAGGAGCCGCCAGAAACGCGGTCCGTGGCCCGGCACCAGCAGATGGGCCAGCTCGTGGAGGAGGACGTAGTCGAGGACGTACTCCGGCATCCCCTGCAGGCGGTGTGAGAGGCGGATGCTGCCCTCGGCCGGGGTGCAGGAGCCCCAACGGGTGTTCTGGTTGGTCACCCATCGCACGGAGGCCGGCCGCGCCCGGCCGTCGAGGTACTGACCGGAGAGCCGCTCGGCCCGGTCGGCGAGGTCGCTGTCGCCGATGCGGCGTCTGCTCTCCTGCGCGGCGAGCTTGTCGAGCATCACGCCGATCCACCGCTGCTCCTCGGCCTCGGACATCCGGGCCGGGATGAGCACGATGGTGCGGTCGCCCTCGCGGTACGCGGAGACCGTTCTGCTGCGACGGGTGCTTCTGCGGACCTCGACCGCGCTCGTCACCGATGCGCGGGGCTGCTGGGTGGCTGCGCTGCGCTGCTGGCGTCCGGCGCTGCGCGCAGGGGTCTCACCGGCGAGACCGGGAGAGGGGTCGGCGGGCACGACTCGACGTTACCCGTTGGCGGCGCGGGAAGTCCCGCCTCCTCGGCGGTCCGACGTTGATCCACTTCTCGGCTTGCACCGTTTGAACGACTAATGCCCCAGCCTGTGGATAACTTTCCGCCCGTTTCGCCGCCATGTTGCATTCTGGCAACGGATCCCGACACCGACCTGGGAGAAGTCATGCATCCTATGCTGAAGCCCGCACTCCGCCGTGCCTGGCGTGGACGGAACACCGTGCAATTCGGCGTGACGCCCGCACACGCGGTAACGCTGGGGCCGATGGACATCGCCACCGGAAGCTTTCTGGAACTCCTCGACGGAACACGCGGACTTCCTCTGCTCCGCGAAGAGGCGAGGGCTCTTGACCTGTCGGACCGTCACGTGGACATTCTCGTATCGCGCCTCACGGAGGCAGGTCTGCTGGACGATCCGGATGCGGGCGGCCCCGAGGCCGAGGCCTTACGCCGGCGGGCCGAGACCCTCGAGCGGCAGCGTCCCGACGCCGCGGCGCTCTCCGTGGTCCATCCGACGCCCGGCGGCGGGCTGCGCACGCTCGCGGCCCGGCGCGCGATGCGGGTGCAGGTGCGCGGAGCGGGCCGGGTCGGCGCGGCGGTCGCCGCGGTGCTGTCCGGGTCAGGGGTGGGCCACGTCGAGGTGCTCGACGGGGGCCGCACCGAGCCCTGGGACGTGGCGCCGGGCGGCCTCCCGGCGTCGTCGGTCGGCGAGCGCCGTGACACGGCGGCACGGCAGCTGGTGCGCAGGTCCGCGGTCGGTGGTCCTCCGCGGTCGGGCGGGGCGTCCGAGGCTCCGGCGCGGGGCGAACCCGCGCTGTCCCTGATCGTGGTGGCGCCCAGGGACGGCCTCTCCGTGTACGCCCCCGATCCGAATACCGCCGCACCGTGGATCTCTTCGGGTACGCCGCACCTCTACGCGGGAGTGATCGAAGCCACCGGAGTGGTCGGGCCGTTGGTGCTGCCCGGAGGCACCGGCTGCGCGGGCTGTCTTGCGCTGCGCCGCGCGGAGGCGGATCCCCAGTGGCCACGGATGCTCGCGCAGTGGAGGTCCGGGCGGCGCACCTGCGTGCAGGCCTGCGATCTGGGTGTGGCGACCGCCGTGGCCGGCCTCGCCGCGGCCCACGCGCTCTCCTTTCTCGACGGAGAGCTGCCCGCCAGCACGGGGGCGCGGTGGGAGGCCGCCATGCCGATGCTGGACTGGCGGTCGGAGCAACTGCGGCCCCACCCCGGCTGCGACTGCGGTGCCGCCGGGCACACTGAGGTGGAGCTCACCCCCGCGGTCGGCGCCACGCAGGACACAATGGCCGGGTGACCGCCGCCGCCGGAGCGGAGCCGATACGCACGCCGCACGGCAGTCTGGGAAATGGAGGGGCACATGTCTGATCTTCCCCGGAAGGCGGTCACCCGTACCGCGAAGCTGGCAGCCCTGCCGCTCGGCTTCGCCGGCCGTGCCACATGGGGTCTGGGCAAACGGATCGGCGGGAAGTCCGCCGAGATAGTGGCCCGCGAGGTCCAGCAGCGCACGGCGGACCAGCTCTTCAAGGTCCTCGGCGAACTGAAGGGCGGTGCGATGAAGCTCGGGCAGGCGCTGTCCGTCTTCGAATCCGCGCTGCCCGAAGATGTCGCGGGGCCCTACCGGGCGGCGCTGACCAAGCTGCAGGAGGCGGCGCCACCCATGCCGACCCGCACGGTCCACGGGGTCCTGGCGGAGCGGCTCGGCGAGGACTGGCGGGAGCTGTTCACCGAGTTCGAGGACCTGCCCTCCGCCGCCGCCTCGATCGGGCAGGTCCACCGCGCCGTGTGGCACGACGGGCGGGACGTCGCCGTGAAGGTGCAGTACCCGGGCGCCGGTGAGGCGTTGCTGTCGGATCTCACCCAACTCAGCCGCTTCGCACGGCTGTTCGGGCCGCTCGTCCCCGGGATGGACATCAAGCCGCTCATCACGGAGCTCCGCGACCGGGTGTCCGAGGAGCTGGACTACGAGCTCGAGGCACAGGCCCAGCAGGAGCACGCCGCGGAGTTCGAGGACGATCCCGATGTGGTGATCCCGGGTGTGGTCCACCGGTCCGAACAGGTGCTGGTCACGGAGTGGATCGACGGAATTCCGCTGTCGGAGGTGATCGCTGACGGCACGGCGGAACAGCGGGACCGGGCTGGCCAGCTGCTGGCGCGCTTCCTCTTCTCGGGGCCGGCACGCACCGGTCTCCTCCACGCGGATCCGCATCCGGGCAACTTCCGGCTGCTGCCCCCGCCGGAGGCGACCGCCGGGGACGCGGACGGCCTCGACGGGGACGCGGACCTGTGGCGGCTGGGGGTGCTGGACTTCGGCACGGTGGACCGGCTTCCGGGCGGTCTGCCGCAGACCATCGGTGATGCCCTGCGGATGACGCTGGACGGGGACGCCGACGCCGTCTACGCCATGCTGCGTGAGGCAGGCTTCGTGAAGGAGTCGATCGATCTCGAACCGGACGCCGTGCTCGACTACCTGATCCCCATCATCGAACCGGCGCAGGCGGACGAGTTCACCTTCACCCGCTCCTGGTTGCGCAGCCAGGCCGCCCGGATCGCCGATCCGCGCTCGCCGGCACACCAGTTGGGGAAGCAGCTGAACCTCCCGCCCTCGTATCTGCTGATACACCGGGTGACGCTGAGCACGATCGGGGTGCTCTGCCAGCTGGGGGCGACGGTCCGTCTCCGCGACGAACTGGAGTCCTGGCTGCCGGGGTTCCTCCTGGAGTACGAACCGGACGAGGACGGCGCCGAGGAGGAGACGGCGGTCGAGGTGTAGCGGGGTGTAGCGAGGTCACCACCAGGCTGAGTCGAGCCTGCTCTCGATCGCCCTGATGTGGGTGCGCGCGCAGTCCTCGCAGAAGTACTCGCGTCCGCCGTTCTCCATGGAGCAGAGCCATGTCGGAGGCGGCGGGTCCGAGTCGGCGACGGTGCCGCAGCGGGCACACGCCACGTGGCCGCCGGCCGGGTCCGCGGGGTGTTGGGTCTCCTCGTCCACCTCGCGACGATAACGCCGCAGGCCGGACGGCGCGCGCCGCAACGCACTGCGGGGCCGGCCTGTTCGGACCGGCCCCGCTGATGGGGAGGGTGGCTGCCTCAGGGGCCGAGCGGTGGCCCGGCAGCCGTGGTGCGCCGTACTGCTGGTTCGGCTGTCAGTGCATGACGGCCATGGCGAGCGCGCGGCGGGCGCGCATCGAGGCACGCTCCGCACGGCGCTGCATCCGCCGGGCGGCCACCAGGCGCACTGCCTGACGTCCCTCCTCGGCTTCCCTCAGGCGGTCGTGCATATGCGCACGAGCCAGGGCTTCTGGGATGAGTTGCATCTCGCGGGTCCTGTTCTGACGCGAGTCGTTCGCGCCGATGATGGTGACGTCCGGGGTGGCGGAGCCGACGGGCTCCCTCGTCGTGGTGGTCATTGGTGCCTGATTCCGGGGGTCATGGGTCTGGGGACGGTCGATGGTTCCGATGCGCTTCGTTCGTGTGGGGGACATGACCCCCAGGCCGGGAGTCACGCCGCGACCGGGTTCTTGCGCGGGCGGCCACGCGGCCGCTTGCGGGCGACGACGACGCCCTGGACGAAGAGCTCGCCGCCCCAGACGCCCCACGGCTCGCGCCGCTCCTTGGCGCCGGCGAGGCAGGCCTCGACCAGCGGACAGGTCCGGCAGAGGGACTTGGCGTACTCGACGTCGGCCGGGGACTCGGCGAAGAAGACCTCCGGGTCGTAGGAACGACAGGGGACGGGTACGCCGAGGTTCTCGATGGCGTCGTCGAGCGCGGTGAGCGCGGTGAGGGGGATCAAGGTGGAGTCCTCCGTGAGGCCGGGCGGGGAGATCGTGTCGGAAGGCGGTACGGACGGGGCGTGCGTCTCGAGTTGCACGGTGGCGTTGTCCTCGTCTGGTCGTGCCGGCCTGTTGGCCGGTTGGCGGCTGGTACCAGGTCCTGCTGTCCCGAGGCTCCTTCGTCTCGTCTCATCCGTTCGGACAAAACAAAAGGGCCGCGGATCCCGAGTGGGGTTCCGCGGCCCTGAAGGCGCCGGCCTGATTGCTCTCAGGCTGGATCACTCCAGGGTTCAGGCCCACGGAAGGCCCACATCGTGTGGTGCTGCGTCGTCTGCTTCTTGGCTCCGGCACCGGCTGCGGCTGCCGCAAAGGCATAGGCCGAGGCCTGTCCCTTCACTACTGCTGCTTCCGGTGCCTCGGTCGGTCGCTCATTGCGCTCCCGCACGGGCAGGCTCGCCAGGGACAGCGGGCTGACCACGGAGATGCCGGACACACCGGTGCCACGAAGCGAGAGCTCCGAAGAGCGGGTGAGGCCGAGCGAGCAGGTGGAGACGACCGACGGATCGGTCATTTTGATGGTGTTGATGATGCTGATCACGACAATCGCCTCCTCTCGGCGTCTCAAGGGACCGGCCGGGGCCGATCCTGCGGTATTCGGATAAGTACAGCACGGAGTCAGGGCTTCAGAGAAGTCGCTGTTCCCGTGGTTAAGAACCTATGGTGATGACTGCTGTGGGCGCAAACTATTTTCTCGACGAGTTTTCCTCACACCTCGCCGTCGCCCTCTCCGAGCTCCTGACCCACCGTCCGACCTGCGCAGATGTCCAGCACGTCGGCCCCGAACCTGGTCAGCTTCCGGTTCCCGACACCGGCGATGACGACGAGCTCCCCCTCGCTGACCGGCGCGGCCTCGGCGATCGCCATGAGTGTCTTGTCGGTGAAGACGCAGTACGCGGGCTGGCTGATCTCCTTCGCCCGGTCCGCGCGCCACTCGCGCAGCCGCTCGTACAGCCCCTCGTCCATGTCCGAGGGACAGTCCTCGCAGCGCATCAGTTTCATCTCGCCGGCCTCGGTGAGGGTCTTGCCGCAGACCCGGCACCGGGCCGGGCCCCTCCGTCCGGCCCGGACCGGCCGCTCCGTGCCGGAGGCGCCCGTGCCCGCGCGTGATCCCCGGTCGATGCCGCCTCCTCCCCCGGCGCCGCCCCGCGTGCCGAGCGCGGCCGAGCCGGGCCGCAGCCCGTTGAGGAAGCGGGTCGCCCGGCGGTTCCCCCGGCCGCCCGGTGACCGGGACAGCGCCCAGGACAACGAGAGGTGGAAGCGGGCCCGGGTGACCCCGACGTACAGCAGGCGGCGCTCCTCCTCGACCTGTTCGTCCGTCTTGGCGTAGGCGATGGGCATCATGCCCTCGGTCAGGCCGACGAGGAACGCGGCATCCCACTCCAGTCCCTTCGCCGAGTGCAGCGACGCCAGAGTGACGCCCTGGACCGTGGGCGCGTGCTGGGCGGCGGCCCGCTCGTCGAGCTCGGCCACGAGATCGGAGAGCGTCGCCCCCGGCTTGGCCTGTTCGAAGTCCTCGGCCAGGCGCACCAGGGCGGCGAGGGACTCCCAGCGGTCCCGCACCGCTCCTGAGCCGGCCGGCGGCTTGGAGGTCCATCCCTTGGTGGAGAGCACCGCCCGCACCTCGGAGGGCAGGTCGTCGGCGCCGTCGAGCAGCGCGTCGTTGCCTCCCGCGCGGGCGGCACCGCGCAGGGCGACGCCCGCCTCCCGCACCTCGGGCCGGTCGAAGAAGCGCTCGGCGCCGCGCAGCTGGTAGGGCACGCCCGCGTCCGCGAGTGCCTGCTCGTAGACCTCGGACTGGGAATTGACGCGGTACAGCACGGCGATCTCACCGGCCGGGACGCCGGCGGCGATCAGATCACGGATCCGGCGTGCGGTGCCCTCGGCCTCGGCGGGCTCGTCCGCGTACTCCGTGTAGACGGGTTCGGGGCCCTTGTCCCGCTGGGAGACCAGCTCCAGCCGGTGTTCGGCCGCCCGGCCCCGGGCCTGGCTCAGCAGGCCGTTGGCCAGGTGGACGACCTGGGGCGTGGAGCGGTAGTCGCGCACCAGCTTGACCACCGTCGCGTCCGGGTGGCGGGTGCGGAAATTCAGCAGGTGGTCGGGGGTGGCACCGGTGAAGGAGTAGATCGTCTGGCCGGCGTCGCCGACGACGCAGAGATCGTCCCGGTCGCCGAGCCAGAGATCGAGGAGCCGCTGCTGGAGCGGGCTGACGTCCTGGTACTCGTCGACGACGAAGTGCTGGTACTGGCGGCGCACATGCTCGGCGATGTCGTGGCGGTCCTGGAGGATGCCGACGGTGAGCAGCAGCACGTCCTCGAAGTCGATCACCGACCTGTCGCGCTTCAGCTGCTCGTACATCGCGTAGATCTGGGAGAGCTCGGCCGGGTCGCGCGGGACGTCCCGCTGGGTCTTGGCCACCGCCGCCGGGTAGTCGGCGGGGACGGTCTGGGTGACCTTGGCCCACTCGATCTCGCTGGTGGTGTCCCGCAGCTCGTTGCGGTCGAGCCGGACCCCGCAGCGGGCCGCGGCCTCGGCGACCAGCTGGACCTTGCGCTCCACCAGGCGTGGAAGATCGCCACCGACTGCTTTCGGCCAGAAGTACTGGAGCTGGCGCAGGGCCGCGGAGTGGAACGTACGGGCCTGGACTCCCGTGGCTCCGAGCTGGCGGAGCCGCCCCCGCATCTCCCCGGCGGCCCGGTTGGTGAAGGTGACGGCGAGCACGGTGGTCGGCTGGAGGATCCCGGCACGCACCCCGTACGCGATGCGGTGCGTGATCGCCCGCGTCTTGCCCGTCCCGGCTCCGGCGAGCACGCACACGGGTCCGCCGAGGGCCAGCGCGACCTCGCGCTGCTCGGGGTCGAGCCCGTCCAGCACGGCGTCCGCGGTGTCGGGGACCTGTGGGAAGAGGGTGGAATGCGTTGCTGCTGTCACCCTGCCATGCTGCCAGGTCGTGAGGGGCCGCCGTGGCGGTTGTCCACAGGGGGTGCCGTTCGTCATACCGGCCGGGGCCGCGCGGGAATGGTGGTCAGGTCCCGTGCGTTGCCTCCATGCGGGAACGTGCGCGTGCGGACGGTCCCGCATTCAGACGGACAAGACGAAGGAGCGCCGACGACATGCCGGGCACTGTGACGATGTACAGCACCACGTGGTGCGGCTACTGCCGCCGGCTCAAGGGGCAGATGGACCGCGAAGGTATCGCGTACACCGAGGTCAACATCGAGCAGGACCCGGACTCGGCAGCCTTCGTCGAGAAGGCGAATGGCGGAAACCAGACGGTTCCGACGGTTCTGGTGGTTCCCGCGCAGGGCGGCTCCGAGGTCGTCATGACGAACCCGAGCCTCGCGCAGGTGAAGCAGGCCCTCGGCGTCTGACCGGCGTGACGCACGCACAACCCCTGATCGGCCTGGAGCTGACCGGGGGTTTCGTGTACTCGGTCCGAGCGGCCCCGGGTGGGACTCCCCGGGGCCGTAGCCGTGTCCGCCCGGACCGTCAGCCGTTGGCGCCCGGCCTGGGGAGCGGCTTGCCGTACCAGAGTTCGATCAGACGCGCCGCGATCGAGACGCCGAAGGGGGGCAGCACCTCACCCGAGTCGAAGGCGGCGGTCAGCTCCTCGCGGGAGAACCAGCGGGCCTCCTCGATCTCCTCGCCGTCCACGTCGATCTCGGACGTGGTGGCGCGCGCCATGAAGCCGAGCATCAGGCTGGAGGGGAACGGCCAGGGCTGGCTGGCGATGTACTCGACCTCGCCGATGACGACCCCGGCCTCCTCGAACACCTCGCGGGCCACGGACTGCTCGATCGACTCCCCCGGCTCGACGAAGCCGGCGAGAGTGGAGAAGCGGCCCTCGGGCCAGTGCACCTGGCGTCCCAGCAGGGCACGGTCCTGGTCGTCCGTGACCAGCATGATCACGGCGGGGTCGGTACGCGGGTAGTGCTCCGCCCCGCAGGCCTGGCAGCGGCGGATGTGCCCGGCCGCCGCGATGACGGTGCGCTCGCCGCAGCGTGAGCAGAAGCGGTGCAGCCGCTGCCAGTTCTCCAGAGCCACCGCGTGCACCATCAGTCCGGCGTCCCGCGGGCCGAGGAGCATCCCGGCCTCGCGGAGACCGGCGGGCCGTGCGGACTGGTCCATACGGCCCGGAAGGGAGTCCTTCTGGAGCGCGAAGTAGCTCACGCCGTCCTCGTCGGTGCCCAGGAAGTAGCGGTGGGTCTCGGTGACGGGCGCCTCGAAGGCGGGCGTCATGACGAGCTCGGTGCCGCCGTCGGGGGTGTCGTCGATGAGCGCCTGGCCCCCGGAGACGACGAAGACTCTGGTCGTCGGGTGGCTCCAGGCCGCGGCGAGCCAGGCCTCGTCGAGCCGGTGGTGCGCCGCGCGGTCGATGCCACTGGGCGCGGTGAGACCGATCGGACGGTCTGCGGTGGCGTTGTCGAAGGTGCTCACAGGTGCTTCCTACTCCCCCGGGGGTGGATCGGGCGTTCAGAGATTCAGCGGAGTGCGTCGGCCAGCTCGCCCCACAGATGGGCGGTGGTCTCCACGCCTTTGAGGAGGAGGCCGAGTTCGACCTTCTCGTCGGGGCCGTGCCAGCCGTCGGACGGTACGGAGATACCCAGGAAGAGAACGGGTGCGCCGAGCACGTCCTGAAGGTCGGCGGCGGGACCCGAACCTCCCTCGCGGGTGAAGAGGATCTTCGTCCCGAAGGCCCGCCCCATGGCGCGGGCCACCGCCTGGAGGGCGGGGTGGTCCAGGGGCGTCAGACAGGGACGGGTGGCGGGGGCGAAGGTGATCCGGTGGCGTACACCGGCCGGGATCAGGGCCTCGGCCCAGGTGCGGACCGCTTCCTGGATCCGCTCCGGGTCCTGGCCCGCGACCAGCCGGAAGCTCAGCTTCGCCAGGGCGGACGAGGGGATGACGGTCTTGCTGCCCGCCCCCTGGTAACCGCCGCCGATGCCGTTGACCTCGGCGGTGGGGCGGGCCCAGACGCGCTCCAGGGTGGAGTAGCCGGCCTCACCCGCGGCGGCGTGGGAGGCGGCCGTGCGCAGCCATACGTCCTCGTCGAAGGGCAGCTCGGCGAAGAGGGCGCGTTCGGTCTCGGTGAGCTCGGCGACGCCGTCGTAGAAGCCAGGGACCGCGACCCTGCCCTCCGTGTCGTGGAGAGCTGCGACGAGGCGGGCCAGCGCGGTCGCGGGGTTGGGCACCGCACCGCCGAAGGACCCGGAGTGGATGTCCTGGTCCGGGCCGTACAGCTCGATCTCGCACTCCGCGAGGCCGCGCATGCCCGTGCAGACGGTGGGGGTGTTCTCGTCCCACATGCCGGTGTCGGAGACGATCACGGCGTCGGCCGCCAGGCGGGCGGACCGCTCCTCGGCCAGGGCGCGGAAGTGCGGTGAGCCCGACTCCTCCTCGCCCTCGACCAGGAGCTTGAGGTGCACGGCGGGGGTCGTGCGGCCGGTCGCGGCGAGGTGGGCGCGCACACCGAGTGTGTGGAAGAACACCTGCCCCTTGTCGTCGGCCGCACCTCGTCCGTACATCCTGCCGTCGCGGATCACCGGCTCGAACGGGTCGCTGCTCCAGCCGTCCTCGCGGGCCGCGGGCTGCACGTCGTGGTGGCCGTAGACGAGGACGACGGGTGCGTCCGGGTCCTGTGAGGGCCACTCGGCGAAGACCGCCGGAGCGCCGGGCGTCTCCCAGATCTCGGTGACCGGGAACCCGGTCTCCGCGAGCTTGGCGGACAGCCACTCGGCGCTGCGCCGTACGTCCCCGTCGTGCTCCGGCTGGGCGGACACGGACGGGATGCGCAGCCACTCGGCGAGGTCGTCGAGGAAGGCCGCGCGGTGCTGCTCGGTGTACGTACGGACGGCGCTGTCCGGGGTGTCGCTCATGGTTATGAGCCTATCGGCCCTGGGGAGGTGGCTCGTCCAGCAGGAGCTTCTCCAGCTCCTCCCGGCCCGGCAGCCCCGTGGGGCGGGACGTCTCCCCGGTGCGCACGTAGAGGAAGGTCGCGGTGACCGCCTCCAGCGGCAGCCCGTGCAGTTCGGCCCAGGCCAGGCGGTAGACGGCGAGCTGGAGCGGGTCGGCCGTGCGGTGCCGGCCGGTCTTCCAGTCGACGATCTCGTACGAGTCCCCTGTGCGGTAGACCGCGTCGATCCGCCCTCGGATCACCCGGCCTCCGAGCGTGATCTGGAACGGTGTCTCGACGCGGTACGGGGTGCGCCGGGCGTACGCGGTGCGCTCGAATGCCTCCTTGAGCTCGGCGAGGTCACGCTCGTCGGCGATCTCCGCGTCGCTTCCGTCGCCCCCGGGGAGCTCGTCCGGGCCCAGCATGGGCAGGGGCAGCTCCTCGAACCGGGACTCCACCCAGGCGTGGAAGCGCGTCCCCCGGCGGGCGGCGGGCTGCGGGGGGCGGGGCATGGGGCGGGCGAGCTCCCGGGCGAAGCCGTCGGGGTCGTCGGCGAGGTGCAGGAGCTGGGTGGCGGAGAGCGTGGCCGGTACGACGACGTCGCGCACGGCCGCGCGGGCGCGGCGCGGCTCACCGGCGAGGGCGTCGAGGTCCCGGTCCCAGGAGGCGAGGGCGCGGGACTCCTCCGGGGTGAGGACCTCGTCCCCCGGGGCACGGGCGGCCGGGACGTGCGGGGCGGGAGCCGCTCCGTGCGGAGGCGGCCCGGCGCCGTCCGGGCCCTGGCCGCCGTCCGGCGACGGGACCCGCCCGGTGGGTGCGACGGGCTCGCCGTCGGGGAACGGGTCGTCGTACGGGGCGTCCGCCTCGTCGTACGGCGGCACCTCGTCCTCGTACGGAAACTCGTCCTCGTACGGGGGCTCGTCCTCATAGGGAGGCTCGTCGTCGTGGGGCGGTTCCTGCGCCTCGTACACATCCGGTACGGGCGTGGCCGCCAGTGCCTCCAGGTGTGCCAGCACCGTGTCCCGGGCGGCGCGGCGGCGGGCCATGGCGGTGTCGTCGAGCGGGAGCGGCCAGGCATGGTCGGCGTCCTTCTCCTGGAGCGCCGGGTTCTCCTCGTCCTCCCCGGGCTCGTCGGCCCAGACCTCGATCTCGCCGTGGCCGGCCGCGCAGTGCTCGTACAGCGCGTCCAGGAACGCGGACGGGCCCCGGGGCTTCTTCTGGGACGGGCCCCACCAGTGGCCGGAGCCGAGCAGCAGGTTGCGGGGGCGGGTGAAGGTGACATAGCCGAGGCGGAGCTCCTCGGTGTGCTGATGGCCCTTCAGCTCCTCCTTGAACGCCTTGAGGCCCTTGGCGTCGAAGGAGTGGAGGGCGGGGAGCGTGGCCGCGTCGCCGCGCAGGGCGTGCGGGAGGACCTGTGACTGCGAGGTCCACGCGTCCCGGGACTGTGTGCTGGGGAACTGGCCGCCGACGAGGCCGGGGACGGCGACGACGTCCCATTCCAGCCCCTTGGACTTGTGGGCGGTGAGGACCTTCACGGTGTTCTCGCCACCGGGCAGGGCGTTGTCCAGGCCCTTCTCGTACTGCGCGGCGGTGCGCAGGAAGCCGAGGAAGGCGAGCAGCGTCGCCTCCCCGTCCACCGCGGCGAAGCCGGCCGCGACGTCCAGGAAGTTGGCGAGGGTCTCGCGGCGGCGCGCGGCCAGGGCGTGCGGCGACGCGGAGAGCTCCACTTCGAGGCCGGTGGTCGCGAGGACCCGGTGCAGTACGTCCATGAGGGGGTCCGCCAGCGAGCGGCGGAGGTCGCGGAGCTCGGTGGCGAGGCGGGCGAAGCGGACGCGGGCCTCGGCCGAGAAGGGCAGCTGGTCGTCCTCGGACCCGCCGGACTCCAGGAAGGTGTCGAGGGCGTCGGCGAGCGAGATCACCTCGGCGGGGTCGATGCCCTCGACGGCCTCGGCCAGGCGCTGGTCCGGGTCGGCGTCGTCACCGGCGGTGGAGCGGTGGACGAGGAGGCGGGCGCGGCGTCCCAGGAGGGCGAGGTCCCGGGGTCCGATGCGCCAGCGCGGCCCGGTGAGCAGCCGGACCAGGGAGGCGTTGGCCCCGGGGTCCTGGAGGACCTCGCAGACGGCGACGAGGTCGGCGACCTCGGGGAGGTGGAGCAGCCCGGACAGGCCGACGACCTCGACCGGGATGTCCCGGGCGACGAGGGCGGCCTGGATGCGGGGGAAGTCTCCCGCGGTCCGGCACAGGACGGCGATCTCCCCGGGTGCCGTCCCCGTCCGCACGAGGTGGGCGAGCGAGTCGCCGAGCCAGTCGATCTCCTCTGCGTGGGTGCGCAGGAGGGCGCACCGGACCGTGCCGTCCCTCTCGGCTCCGGGTGCGGGGCGCAGCGCCTCGACGCCCTCGTGCATGGCGCGCAGGGGTTCGGCGAGGCCGTTGGCGAGATGGAGGAGACGGCCGCCGCTGCGGCGGTTCTCGCTGAGGGAGTAGCGGGTGGCCGGGGTGCCGTCGGCGTGCGGGAAGTGGTGCGGGAAGTCGTCGAGGTTGGCCACGGATGCGCCGCGCCAGCCGTAGATCGCCTGGCAGGGGTCGCCGACGGCGGTGACCGCGTGGCCCGCCGTGCCGCTCCCGCCACCTCCGCCGAACAGCGCGGCCAGGAGCAGCCGCTGGGCCACGGAGGTGTCCTGGTACTCGTCGAGCAGGACCACCCGGAACTCGTCGCGGAGGATGGCGCCGACCTCGGGCCGGGTGAGTGCCAGCTCGGCGGAGAGGGCGATCTGGTCGCCGAAGTCGAGGAGGTCCCGGCTGCGCTTGGCCGCCCGGTAGCGCCGGGTCAGCTGGAGGAGCTCGCGGCGGGCCTCCGCCGTCTCGGGGAGCTTGCGGAGCTCGGCGTTGGTGAGCCTGGCCGTCTCCAGGGTGTGGAGCAGCTCGGTGTCGTACTCGGCGAGCTGCTCGGGCCGTACGAGGTGCTCGGCGAGCTCGGCGTCCAGGGCCAGCAGATCGCTGACGAGGGTGGGGAAGGACCGGGTGAGAGCCGGGTACGGGCCGGGGGCCTCCCGCAGCACCCGGGCGGCGAGCTGGTAGCGGGTGGCGTCGGCGAGGAGCCGGGTGGTGGGTTCGAGGCCTATCCGCAGGCCGTGGTCGGTGAGGAGCCGTCCGGCGAACGCGTGGTAGGTGGAGATGCTGGGCTCGCCCGGGGGGTTGTCCGGGTCGATGACGTCCGGGTCGGTGACCCCGGCGGCGACGAGCGCCCGGCGGACCCGCTCGGCGAGCTCACCGGCGGCCTTGTTCGTGAAGGTGAGGCCGAGGACCTGCTCCGGGGCGACCTGCCCGGTCCCGACCAGCCAGACGACCCGGGCGGCCATCACCGTGGTCTTCCCCGAGCCGGCTCCGGCCACGATCACCTGCGGGGCGGGCGGCGCGGTGATGCAGGCCGTCTGCTCCGGGGTGAAGGGAATCCCCAGGAGCTCCTTGAGCTGCTCGGGATCGGTGATACGCGAGGACACTCCAGAGAGGCTAACCGGACGCACCGACAACGCGGTCCCGCCCGGATCCGGCGGAAACGGTCATTCGATGATCTGCCGGCCTTCGGGCTGCGCGCTGCACGACGCCTTGAACGCGCAGTGGGTGCAGTGCTGGCCGGTCGTCGGGGTGAACCGTTCGTCCAGGACCCGGCCGGCG
The DNA here is from genome assembly GCF_044751065.1 of Streptomyces sp. NPDC088746. Lineage (NCBI taxonomy): Bacteria > Bacillati > Actinomycetota > Actinomycetes > Kitasatosporales > Streptomycetaceae > Streptomyces > Streptomyces sp. NPDC088746. Next base: position 937,641 of record NZ_JBIVLA010000002.1, on the reverse strand, counting down.
GCCGTGGCCAGCAGGTCGGAGACCCATTCCCCGGAGAGGGGTTCCTGCGCCTGCACCTTGGGAAGGGCGTCGCCGCCCTCCTTCTTGGGGGCGGGCTGGCGCAGCTGGACGAGTTCGGCGCCGCCCGCGTCGGGACGGCGGCCGTCGAAGACCTCGTCGACGGCGCCTTCCCTGACCGCCAGCTGGTACACGGCGAGCTGGGGGTGGGACGCCACCTCGTCCTTGGTCGGCGCCCCCTTGCCGGTCTTGAAGTCGACGACGTACGCCCGGCCCTCGGTGTCCTGCTCGACCCGGTCCATGGATCCCCTGATGCGTACGGCGTACTCGCCCGCTTCGAGGGTGACGTCGAAGTCGTGTTCGCTCGCCGTCGGGGTGCGGCCCCCGCGGTCCATGACGTGCCAGCGCAGGAAGCGTTCCAGGGCGTCGCGCGCCTGGTCCTTCTCCTGCTGCGACTTCCAGGGTGCGTCGAAGACCAGGCCGTCCCACACGGAGTCCAGGCGCTCCATCAGGACGTCCAGGTCGGCGCCCGTACGCCCGGAGGCCACCTCGTCCGCGAGGACGTGGACCACGTTGCCGAAGCCCTGGGCCGCTGTCGCCGGGGCGTCGGCCTTGACCTCCCGGCCCAGGAACCACTGGAGGGCACAGGTGTTGGCCAGCTGGTCGAGCGCGCTCCCGGAGAGCGCGACGGGGCGGTCCCGGTCGCGCAGCGGGACCTCGGAGCGGGTGGGCTCGTCCAGACCCCACCAGCGGTACGGGTGGGCGGCGGGCACGAGCGGCTGGCCCTCGTCGTCGGTGAGCGCCGCGAGCCGGGCGAGCCGTTGTGCGGCGGCGTCGCGCAGGGCTTCCGAGGCGGCGGGGTCGACGGTCGTCGCCCTGAGCTCGGCGACGAGCGAGGCGACCGCGAGCGGGCGGCGGGGGCGTCCGGTGACGTCCCGGGGCTCGGTGCCGAGCTCGGTGAGGAAGCGGGAGGGCTGGTCGCCGTCGTCGGCGGGGGCCTTGACGGCGGTGACGATCAGACGTTCACGCGCCCGGGTCGCGGCCACGTAGAACAGGCGGCGCTCCTCGGCCAGGAGCGCCCCCGGGGTGAGCGGTTCGGCCAGGCCGTCGCGCCCGATGCGGTCCGCCTCCAGGAGTGATCCCCGGCGGCGCAGGTCGGGCCAGAGCCCCTCCTGGACACCGGCGACGACCACGAGGCGCCACTCCAGGCCCTTGGAGCGGTGAGCGGTCATCAGGCGTACGGCCTCGGGCCGCACGGAACGCCGGGACAGGGTGTCGGCGGCGATGTCCTGGGCGTCGACCTCCTCCAGGAAGTTGAGCGCGCCGCGTCCGCCGGTGCGCTCCTCGGCGCGTGCCGCGGTGTCGAAGAGGGCGCATACGGCGTCGAGGTCCCGGTCGGCGTTCCGGCCGCCCGCACCGCCGCGCAGCGCCGCCCGTTCGAGACGGCCGGGCCAGGGGGTGCCGTTCCACAGGGTCCACAGGGCCTCCTCGGCGGTGCCGCCGCTCTCCAGGAGTTCACGGGCCTTGTGCAGGAGCGCGCCGAGCCGCTGCGCTCCGCGGGCGTACGCCGGATCGTGGGTGGCCAGGCGCTCGGGCTCGGCGAGCGCCCGGGCCAGCAGCTCCCCGGACGGCGGCGGTACGCGGTTCCCTGCGGCCCGCTCCTCGTCGCGCAGGGCCCGGCCGAGACGGCGCAGGTCGGCGGCGTCCATGGAGCCGAGGGGCGAGGTGAGGAGGGCGAGGGCGGTCTCGGTGTCGAGCGGGCCGCGCGCTTCTCCTCCGGTCCGGTCCCCCTCGTCCGGGTCCTCGGGCGGGGCGGGCTGCATGGCGGCCGTGGCGACGGTGCGCAGGGCGGTCAGGAGCGGGGCGACCGCCGGCTCGTGACGGAGCGGGAGATCGTCGCCGTCCACCTCCAGGGGGACCCCCGCGGAGGTGAGCGCCCGGCGCACGGCAGGGATCGAACGTCCGCCCGCGCGCACGAGGACCGCCATGTCCCTCCAGGGCACTCCCTCCTCCAGGTGCGCGCGCCGGAGCAGGTCGGCGATGTTCTCCAGCTCGGTCGAGGGCGTCGGATAGGTGTACGCCTCGACACGGCCGCCTCCGCGCACGGCGGACAGCTCGCGGTGGGCGCGGACCTTGGCCGAGGGCAGGCGGGTGAGCGGCATCCGGCGGGTGAGCAGCCGGGTGGCCTCGAGCAGCTTCGCACCGGAGCGGCGGGAGGTGGTGAGGACCCCGACGGGCGCGGGAGCGCCGTCGGCACGGCGGAAGGTGTCCGGGAAGTCGAGGATGCCGTTCACGTCGGCACCCCGGAAGGCGTAGATCGACTGGTCGGGGTCCCCGAAGGCGATCAGCGTCCGGCCGCCGCCGGTGCCCGGCGCGGCGCCGCCCTGGTTCCCGGCCAGCGCGTGCAGCAGCCGCACCTGGGAGGGGTCCGTGTCCTGGTACTCGTCGACGAGGACCACGTCGTAGCTCCGGGCCAGCTCCGCCGCCACCTCCGGCCGTTCGGCGAGCAGGACCGCCCGGTGGACCAGTTCGGCGTAGTCGAGGACACCCTGGGCGTCGAGGACGTCCAGGTACTCGGCGAGGAACTGGGCGGCGGCGCTCCAGTCCGGGCGGCCCGTCCGGCGGGCGAAGGCGGCCAGGGCGTCCGGGCCCAGGCCCAGCTCGCGGCTGCGGGCCAGCACCGCGCGCACCTCGTCGGCGAAGCCCCGGGTGGTCAGGCACGCCCGCAGCTCGTCCGGCCAGCGGACATGGGCGAGCCCCGCCTGCTCCAGGCCGAGCTGTCCGGCGAGGAGCTCACGGACGGCGACGTCCTGCTCGGGTCCGGAGAGCAGGCGCAGCGGATCGGCGAACAGGTCGGCGTCCTGGTGGGCGCGGACCAGGGCGTAGCAGTACGAGTGGAAGGTGGTGGCCTGCGGACCCCGGGTGCCGCCGAGCCGGGCGGCCATCCGGTCGCGGAGTTCGACCGCGGCCTTTCGGCTGAAGGTGAGGACGAGGATGCGCGCGGGGTCGGTGCCGCGGGCCACGCGCCGGGCCACCGTCTCGACCAGCGTCGTGGTCTTGCCCGTGCCGGGTCCGGCGAGGACGAGCAGCGGGCCGTCCCGGTGGTCAACCACGGCCCGCTGCGGTGCGTCCAGGAGAGGGAGGTCCACGGATCCCGGCGGCGTGCGCACCAGCCGGTACGCGCCCGGAGCCCGCCGCCGTGCCTGACGGTGCGGGCTGTTCCGGGTGGTGAAGGAGGAGCTCACGTGGATCGCCGGTCCTGGTGGGTGTACTGGGTCTGCGCGGAGGCCGGCCATGAGGTGACGGCCCGGGTGTGACGCCTGCTGGTGTCCGACGGGTCCCGGGTGCGGGCGGCCCGGTCGTGACGGAGACAAACGCAGACGGACGGACGGAGACGGACGGAATCGTGACGGACGGAGTCGTGACGGACGGATGAGGGAGCGGAGCGTGTCGCGTGTGGACGACGCTACGCCAGCGGCGAGGCCGACAGCGGGCGGTGGGGCGCGTCACCCGTCACATACGGACCCACCGGAGCGCCCCGCTCACCGGCCGGCCGCCTGTCCCGGCGGGGCACGATGGCGGAAGCTGTCAGATGTGAGCTTCGTCGCCCGCACCACCGGTCACGCCGTCCCATCTGGCGCGCTTCATGTCGAGGCGCGGGACATGCCCTTCCGCGTTGCGCGGGGCCCCTCTCAGCGGCGTGCCCTCCTCGCGGTAGTGGCCGAGCGCCCGCAGTTCGTGGCCCGGCAGCAGCAGCCCGTCGGAGCGCACGACACGCCACCAGGGCGCCGCGGAGCCGTACAGGGCCATCACCCGGCCGACCTGCCTCGGCCCGCCGTCACCCAGCCACTCCGCGACATCGCCGTACGTCATGACCCGGCCGGGCGGGATCAGGTCCGCCACGTCCAGGACCCGCTCGGCGTAGACGGGCAGCTCGGCGGTCACGGGGCGGGGCGGGGCCTCCCCGGGCCGGCCGCTGCCTCTCGTCCGGTCTTCGCTCATCCGCCCCATCCTGCCGTACGCCACCGACAACGGGGGCTGTACGGGCCGTCCCGGTCGGAACACCGCGCGCGCGGTGGCGAAGCCGCGTATGTTGCGCATCGCGCCCGCGCAATGCACCCTGATGCCCCCCTCTGTCTGCAGGCCGTGCCACCATCATGCGGGCGGTGACCGGTGATACGAGAACACGAAGATTCGTCAGAGGCTAAGGAGCAGGGCGTGCAGCCACCGAAGGCGGCGGGCGCCTCTGACGCCGAGCCGCGCCCGGACGCGCCCGACGCTCCGGGTGCGGGCGGCCCCGGTGCGGCCGGTGCCGGGAAGACCCCCGGGACGTCGGGGAGGGCCCCCGGGACGTCCGAAGAGACCCCTGGGACGTCCGGGGAGCACCTCGCGGGTTCGACACTCGCGTCGGCCGGCACGGGACTGACGGACCGCGTATCCGGCGACGAGCCCCTGCTGCCCGCCCGGGTCCACCGCCCCTCCGATCTGATGCGTCTCCTCATCGGGGTCCTCGCGATCGCTCTGCTGTTCTTCGTCGCCGCGTTCGCCCAGGGGACCACCACGGGCCTCGAGGACGACATCTCCAAGGGCACCGACCAGGCCCCCGATCTTCTGATCAAGCTCGCCGGCCTGGTGTCCAGCATCGCCGTGCTCCTCGTGCCGGTCGCCTTCGCGATCGAGCGTCTGGTGAAACGCGACGGGCTGCGGATCGCGGACGGGGTGCTCGCCGCCGTACTGGCGCACGGGGTGACCCTGGCCACCGATCTCTGGGTCGCCCGGTCGGCCCCCGGGACGATCCGGGAGGCTTTGACCCAGCCACAGCCGGGCGACGCGCTCACCGATCCCGTGCACGGATATCTGGCCCCCGTCATCGCCTATATGACGGCGGTCGGGATGGCCCGCAGGCCCCGCTGGCGGGTCGTCCTGTGGGTGGTCCTGCTCCTGGACGCCTTCGCCATGCTGGTCGGCGGTTACACCACCCCGTTCTCGATCGTCCTCACCGTGCTGATCGGCTGGACCGTGGCGTACGGCACCCTGTACGCGGTCGGCTCCCCGAACGTCCGTCCGACCGGCCAGCACCTGATGGCCGGCCTGCGCCACGTCGGCTTCCGTCCGGTCGCCGCGATGCGCACGGAGGACGCTCCCGACAACATCGACCAGAGCGACCGGGGCCGCCGCTATCTGGTGACCCTGGAGGACGGGCCACCGCTGGACGTCACGGTCGTCGACCGTGAACAGCAGGCCCAGGGGTTCTTCTACCGGGTGTGGCGCAGGCTCACCCTGCGCAGCATCACCCAGCGCCGCTCCATCCTGTCCCTGCGCCAGGCCCTGGAACAGGAGGCACTCCTCGCGTACGCGGCGATCGCCGCCGGAGCCAACGCGCCCAAGCTGATCGCCACGTCCGAACTCGGCCCGGACGCCGTGATGCTCGTGTACGAGCACATCGGCGGGCGCTCGCTGGACGCGATGGAGGACGAGGAGATCACCGACGACCTGGTGCGCGGTGCCTGGCGGCAGGTAAAGGCGCTCCAGTCGCGTCGGATCGCGCACCGCAGGCTGACCGGGGACGCCATTCTGGTGGACGGTTCCGGCACGGTGTTCGTCACCGATCTGCGGGGCGGCGAGATCGCCGCCGGCGACCTGGTCCTGCGCATGGACATCGCCCAGCTGCTCACCACCACCGGTCTGCGCGTGGGCGCCGAACGGGCCGTCGAGGGGGCACTCGCCGTGCTCGGGCCCGACGCCGTCGCCGACTGCCTGCCGCTGCTCCAGCCGATCGCGCTGAGCCGCTCCACCCGGGCGACGCTGCGCAGGATCGCCCGGGAGCGTTCGCAGCGCGAGCGTGAGGCGGTGCTGGAGGCCTCGCAGGCGGCGAAGCAGAGCAAGACGGAGGAACAGGGCTCCACGACCAGCGACCGCAAGGCCGTGCGCAAGTCCCTGCGCACGGAGAAGCAGGCCGAGAAGCGGGCGATAGACGACGCCCTGGAAGAGGCCCGCGAGGAGGACATGCTGGCCCAGATCCGCCGCCAGGTGCTGCTGATCAGGCCGCAGGCGCCGGTCGAGCCGGTCCGCCTGGAGCGCATCAAGCCGCGCACCCTCTTCAGCTTCATCGCGGGTTCCATCGCCGCGTACTTCCTGATCTCCCAGGTCACCGAGGCCGATTTCGGCACGGTCGTGGAGCAGGCGGAGTGGGGCTGGGTGGCGGCGGCGCTGGGCTTCTCGGCCCTGAGCTATGTCGCCGCGGCCATGAGCCTGCTCGGCTTCGTGCCCGAGCGGGTGCCCTTCGGGAAGACCGTCCTGGCACAGGTGGCCGGGTCGTTCGTGAAGATCGTGGCACCGGCGGCGGTCGGCGGCGTGGCTCTGAACACGCGCTTCCTGCAGCGCGCCGGGGTGCGCCCGGGGCTCGCCGTCGCGAGCGTGGGCGCCTCCCAGCTGTTCGGTCTCGGCTGCCACATCCTGCTGCTCGCCCTCTTCGGTTATCTGACCGGCACGGAGAAGACCCCGGACTCGCTCACCCCGTCGAGGACGGTCATCGCGGGACTGCTCACGGTCGCCGTGCTCGTGCTGGTCGTGACGGCGATCCCGTTCCTGCGGAAGTTCGTCGTCACCCGGGTGCGGTCCCTGTTCGCCGGAGTCGTCCCCCGCATGCTCGATGTGGTGCAGCGCCCGCAGAAGCTGGTCACCGGCATCGGCGGCATGCTGCTGCTGACCGGGCTGTTCGTGCTGTGCCTCGACGCGTCGATCCGCGCGTTCAGCGGCCCCGACGTCCCCCAGCTCAGTTACGCCAGCATCGCCGTGGTCTTCCTCGCGGGCAACGCCATCGGGTCCGCGGCGCCCACCCCGGGCGGCATGGGCGCGGTCGAGGGCGCGCTGACCCTGGGTCTGATCGCCGTGGGGCTGCCGAAGGAGGTGGCGGCGCCGGCCGTGCTGCTGTACCGCGTGATGACGCTCTGGCTGCCGGTCCTTCCCGGCTGGATCTGCTTCAACCAGCTGACCCGCAAGGAAGAGCTCTAGAACGTACGCGCGAGGGCGCGCCACTCGCATGGACGACGCCCCGCGCGGTCCACCGCGCCCCGCCGCACGATGGGGTCATGAGGACCTCCCCCGCGCTGCGTGCCGCCGCCCTCGCCGCCACCGCCACCGTGCTGCTGCCCCTGGCCGCCTGTTCGGACGACGGGGACGACGGAGGTACGGGGAGTGCGAGGCCGTCGGCCGCGTCGACGGCGTCCCCCACGGCGACGGCGGAGGAGCTGTCCTCCCAGAAGCTCGACTGGAAGCCGTGCCCGCCCCCCAACCAGGCCCAGGGCAGCGGCACGTCCCCCTCACCGCTGCCGGGCGGGACGTCCTGGGAGTGCTCCTTCATGGACGTACCCCTCGACTACGCGGACCCGGAGGGCCGGACCATCGAACTGGCGCTCATCCGCGCCGCCGCCCGGAACAAGGACCGGCGGATCGGCTCGCTGGTCTTCAACTTCGGCGGCCCCGGGGGCTCGGGTGTCGCCACGCTGCCGTCGTTCGGCACCGCGTACGACGCGCTCCGCACCCGTTACGACCTGGTGAGCTTCGACCCGCGCGGGGTCGGCCGCAGCGAGGGCGTCGAGTGCTCGGACGACAGCACACTGGACGAGCGGTACGAGCAGGACGGGACCCCGGACGACGCCGAGGAGGAGAAGGCGTTCGTCGAGGACCAGAAGTCCTACATCGCGGACTGCGAGGAGAACTCCGGGGACGAGCTGCCCTACGTCGGCACGACGAACGCGGCCCGGGACATGGATCTGCTGCGCCAGGTGCTCGGGGACGACAAGCTGTACTACTTCGGGATCTCGTACGGCACCGAACTGGGCGGCGTCTACGCCCACCTGTATCCCAAGAGGGTCGGCCGGGCCGTCCTGGACGCGGTGGTCGACCCGACGGAGGACTCCCTGAAGTCCTCACTCGGCCAGACCGAGGGTTTCCAGCTCGCCCTGGACAACTTCACCGCCGACTGCGCCGAGCGCGACGACTGCAAGCTCCCCGGGGCCACCTCGAAGGAGGTCCAGGACTGGATCGTCGCGCTCCTGGCCAAGCTGGAGAAGAAGCCCGTCCCGGGGCTCGGCGAACGGAAGCTGACCGAGACCCAGGCCACCACCGGCGTCGCGTCGGCCCTCTACTCCAAGGAGACCTGGCCGCTGCTCGAGCAGGGCCTCGACGAGGCGGACGGCAACAACGGCGGCCTGCTCCTCGCCCTCGCCGACTCCCTGAACGGCCGCTCCGAGGACGGGCACTACGACAACTCGAACGCCGCCAACGCCGCCATCAACTGCGCGGACTCCAAGCAGCGGTTCACCCTGGAGCAGACCAGGAAGGCGCTCCCCGAATTCCGCAAGGCCTCCCCCGTGTTCGGCGACTACCTCGGCTGGGGACTGATGGCCTGCACCGGCTGGCCCGTCGCGGGCGCCTGGGACACCCCCGACGTCGGCGCGCCCGGTTCGGCCCCGATCCTGGTGATCGGCAACACCGGGGACCCGGCGACGCCGTACGCCGGCGCGAAGGCGATGGCCGCCGAGCTCGGCAAGGGAGTCGGGGTCGAGCTGACGTACAAGGGCGAGGGCCACGGGGCGTACAACGGCGGCAGCACCTGCGTGCAGCGGGCCGTGGACGCCTATCTCCTGGAAGGAAAGGTCCCGAAGTCGGGAACGGTCTGCGAGTGACCGCTCGTTGAACGGCCGGACAGGGACGGCGGTCCGGCCGCCGCCGGGCGGTATCCGGGCCCGGGGCCTTCGGGCACGGGGCCGGGCACGGGGCGCCTTCGGGCAGGGGGGAGGAAGCGCGCATGCGTGTACGTGGACGGGCGCGCGGAGGCCCGGCGCTCGCCGTGGCGGCTCTGCTGCTGGCGACGGCGGTGCTCACGGGGTGCGACGACGGCCCGGCGCCACCGCAGTCGTCCAAGGGCTCGTCCAAGGGCTCCTCGGCTGGAGCCTCAGGGGCTTCGTCCCGGGCGCCCGACCCGTCGAGGCCCCTGGACTGGAAGCGCTGCGACGCCCCCGAGGGCGGCACCGCGCCGGGTCCCGCCTGGCGGTGCGCCACGCTCGACGTCCCCCTGGACCACGCGCGGCCGGACGGGAAGACGATCGGCATCGCCCTGATCCGCAAGGCGGCCACGAGGAAGAGCGAGCGGCTCGGCTCGATGCTGTTCAACTTCGGCGGCCCCGGCGGCTCAGGGGTCGGCATCCTGCCGCGCGCCGCCGCTTCGTACAAGGAGCTCAACACCCGCTACGACCTGGTGGGTTTCGACCCCCGCGGGGTCGCGGCCAGTGCGGGGGTCCGCTGCCGCGGCGACAAGGAGCAGGAGACGGCCTACCGGGAGATCGACATGACCCCGGACACCCCGGCGGAGGAAGCCGCGTTCGTCGAGGACGGCAGGGACTTCGGCGCCGGCTGCGAGCGCCTCTCCGCCGCGGTGCTCCCCCACGTCGGCACGGTGAACGCCGCCCGGGACATGGACGCGATCCGCCGGGCACTCGGCGACGAGAAGCTGTCGTACTTCGGCATCTCGTACGGCACGGAGCTCGGCGGGACCTACGCGCACCTCTTCCCGGAGACCGTGGGAAGGGTCGTGCTGGACGCGGTCGTCGACCCGACGGCCGACTCGGTGGGACATGCCCGCAATCAGGCGACGGGATTCCAGCGGGCCCTGGAGAACTATCTGAAGGACCGCGGCCAGGACCCGGCGGCCGGCACCCGGCGGATAGCGCGGCTGCTGGAGCGGATCGACCAGGACCCGCTGCCGACCTCCTCCGGGCGCGAGCTCAACGAATCGCTCGCCGTCACCGGCATCGTGGCTCCCCTCTACTCGAAGAGCGGCTGGCCCACCCTGACGGCCGCACTCGACGAGGCGGAGGACGAGGGCACGGGCGACGGCCTCCTCCGGCTGGCCGACTCGTACAACGGCCGCGACGAAAAGGGACACTACGACACCCAGAGCCACTCCCAGCGGGCGATCTCCTGCGCCGACGCCAAGGCGAGGCCGACGGCTGCCGAGGCCCGGTCGCTGCTCCCCGAATTCCGGGAGCTGTCACCGGTCTTCGGCCCGTTCCTGGCCTGGGACACGGCCGGCTGGTGTGCGGGGTGGCCGGTCGAGGGGGAGCACGACACCCCGGAGGCGAGCGCTCCGGGTGCCGCCCCGATCCTGGTCATCGGCACGACCGGCGATCCGGCGACCCCGTACGAGGGCGCGCAGCGGATGGCGGACGAACTGGGCGAGGGCGTCGGCGTCATGCTGACCAACAAGGGCGAGGGACACGGCTCCTACGGCGAGAGCGCCTGCGTGACGTCGCTCGTCGACGCCTACTTCCTCGACGGAAAGGTGCCGGCGGACGGGCGCACCTGCTCCTGAGCCCCGGATACGCGAAGGGGCCGGCTCCCCTCGGAGCCGGCCCCTTCGTACGTCACGTTCGCAGGTCTAGTAGACCGGCTTCTCGGGCTCGACCTGGTGGACCCAGCCGATGACGCCGCCGCCGACGTGCACCGCGTCGGCGAAGCCCGCCGACTTGAGGACCGCGAGGACCTCGGCACTGCGGACGCCGGTCTTGCAGTTCAGGACGATGCGCCTGTCCTGCGGCAGGTCCTGGAGGGCGTTGCCCATCAGGAACTCGTTCTTCGGGACCAGCCGGGAGCCGGGGATCGAGACGATCTCGTACTCGTTCGGCTCGCGGACGTCGATGATCTCGATCTTCTCGTCGCCGTCGATCCACTCCTTGAGCTGCTTGGGAGTGATCGTGGAACCGGCCGCCGCCTCCTGGGCCTCCTCGGACACGACGCCGCAGAAGGCCTCGTAGTCGATGAGCTCGGTGACGGTGGGGTTCTCGCCGCAGACCGCGCAGTCGGGGTCCTTGCGGACCTTGACCTGGCGGTACTGCATCTCCAGCGCGTCGTAGATCATCAGACGGCCGACCAGCGGGTCACCGATACCGGCGAGCAGCTTGATGGCCTCGTTGACCTGGATGGAGCCGATGGACGCGCAGAGCACACCCAGGACACCGCCCTCGGCGCAGGAGGGAACCATGCCGGGGGGCGGCGGCTCCGGGTAGAGGCAGCGGTAGCAGGGGCCGTGCTCGGACCAGAAGACGGACGCCTGGCCGTCGAAGCGGTAGATCGAGCCCCAGACGTACGGCTTGTTCAGCAGGACCGCGGCGTCGTTGACGAGATAGCGGGTGGCGAAGTTGTCCGTGCCGTCCACGATCAGGTCGTACTGCGCGAAGATGTCCATCACGTTCTCGGCTTCGAGCCGCTCCTCGTGAAGGACGACGTTCACCAGCGGGTTGATACCCAGCACCGAGTCCTTGGCCGACTGGGCCTTGGACCGGCCGATGTCGGCCTGGCTGTGGATGATCTGGCGCTGCAGGTTCGACTCGTCGACCTCGTCGAACTCCACGATGCCGAGCGTGCCGACACCGGCCGCGGCCAGGTACATCAGGGCCGGCGAGCCGAGGCCGCCGGCGCCGACACAGAGCACCTTCGCGTTCTTCAGCCGCTTCTGTCCGTCCATCCCGACATCCGGGATGATCAGGTGGCGGGAGTACCTGCGGACCTCATCGACGGTGAGCTCAGCAGCTGGCTCGACCAGGGGTGGCAGCGACACAGGAACCTCAACAATGCAGGTGGTCGGTTTCTACGTACTTCATCTACGTACGGTTGTTCTCCCGTAACACTGCCACGCCGCTCCTCATTCCGAGATACCAGGTCCGATCCGCGAGACGAATTCGTCCCAGTAGCTGGGCAGTGCCGCAAATGGATCGGTTTGCCCCTTCGCTCCGTCCCGGTCCGTGAAGAAGATCGTGCCCGCGCCCTGCCAGCGGGCGATGCGCATGGCCTCCTCCAGATGGGTGCGCGGGACCCCGTGGACGAAGTGCGCGAAACGGCCCGGTTCGTACGCGGCGGTCCACTCGGCCACCTGGGACCAGCGGTAGTCGGTCCACGGCCCCCGGAAGGTGACCAGTTGGTCGGCGGCCTCGGCGTAGCCGGGGTGCGGGTGGGTGCCGTGCCCCAGGACCAGCCGCCCGCCCTCCTCGTCCGCGCTGTCACTGTCGGCCAGCAGCGCGGAGAGGGTGCTGGTCAGCCGGCGGACCGCCTGGAGGCCGTCGCGTCCGTCCGGGCAGCGGTCCAGATAGAAGCCGCCGACGCGGTACCAGTCGAGATAGGACCGGGCGTCGGCGATCAGCTCACCGAAGGGGCGGCCGCCGAAGGCCAGGTCGAGGTGGCCCAGCAGCCTGCCCCCCGAGGCCCGGACGGTGTCCTCGGGGGTCTCTCCGTGCAGAGCCCGCTCGCGGGCGTTGCGCAGTCGCCCGGCGGCCTCCAGGCAGTGCGGGTCGGGCCGCGCCCCCGGCCCGTTGTCGATGTTGAGGACCGCCCAGTGCAGCGGTGTGCCCGGCCGGTTGAGCCCGGCCCACTCGGCGGGCGCGACCAGCGGGTGCGCGTACCCGGGCACACCGACGCCGAGATGTTCCGCCCCGCCGGTCCGCAGGGTGGAATTGGTGCTGGTCAGATACGGCACGCCGCCTCCATCCAGATGTCCGCGAGGGACTCCTCCAGATTGATGCGGGGACGCCAGCCGAGCCGGTCCCGGGCGGTGCGCACATCGGCCTGCTGCCAGGCTCCGCAGCCGTCGGGATAGGGGGACGGGGTGGCGGCGAGGTGCTCCACGACCGATTCCGAGGAGGCGCGGGGGGCACCGATGGGGAGCCGGCCGGGGGGTGTGTCGAGCTCGTGGAGCGCTCCGGCGTAACCGGCCACCCTGGCGAGGACCGCCGCCGCGTCACGCAGCCGTACGGCCCGGCCGGTGCCGATGTTGACGACGCCCTGGGCCGCGGAGAGCGAGGCCGCGTGGACGGCACGCGCCACATCGCGTACGTCGACGAAGTCGCGCTGCACCCCGAGGCCGCTGAGCTTGAGCTCGGGGTCGCCGGTCTGCATGGCGCGCCGCATGGTCTCGGCGAGCCGGCCGAGCGGGGAGCCGGCCGGGGTGCCGGGGCCCACCGGCGAGAAGACCCGCAGGACGACCGCGTCCAGGCCGGAGCCGAGGACCAGCTCGGTGGCGGCGAGTTTGCTGACGCCGTACGGGCCTCCCGGGCGGGGTACGGCGTCCTCGGCGGTGGACGAGCCGGGCTGCGAGGGCCCGTACTCGGACGCGCAGCCGACCTGGACGAGCCGTGCGCTGCAGCCGCTGCGGCGCATGGCCTCGCAGACGGTGGCCACGGCGACGGTGTTGTGGCGGGTCAGGTCCCGGGCCCCACCGCGGGTGGCGCCCGCGCAGTTGACGACGACCCCGGGGTGGACGGCGTCCAGGAAGCGGGTGAGCGCCCCCGGGCTGCCGCCCGCGAGGTCGAAGCGCACGTCGGCGTCGTCGCCGCGGCCGAGCGCCGTGAGGTGCACGGCCGGGTCGGCGAGCAGCCGGTCGGCGACGAAGCGCCCGAGGAACCCGTTCGCTCCGAGCAGCAGAACCCTCATCGCGCGCCCCCTCGGTACCGACGGCGAGCTGCCGGGGCGGGGGATTGGGGGGTCATGTCCGGTTTCTCCTTGAGGAAGGTGTGTGCGGTACGGGAGACCCGCGGCGTCGGCTCCGCGGGGTGGGGAAGGGGGCCCGGTCAGGCCGTGGCGTGGGCGGATGCCCGGGTGAGGGTGACCGACGCGTGGACCAGCAGCCCGAACGCGGCGATGCCGCAGGCGAGCACGGGTACGCCGCCGGGTCCGGCCGCGACGACGACGGAGTCGACGGGCCGGGCGAGGAGGCCGAGGCCGGGCAGCCGCCCGGCCAGGACCAGGAAGGGGGCCGCCACTTCCACGGCGCAGGCGGCGGCGAGTCCGGTGGCCGCGGGTTCGGGGAAGCCGTGGACGGCCAGCAGCCGGGCGAGGAAGAGCAGGGCACCGAGGGCGGCAGGCCCCACGAGTGGGCCTCCCGCGCCGGGTTGGCCGAGGCCGGCGAGGAACAGCAGCGCGGTCAGGGCGCAGAGGAAGAGCGCGAGGACGCCGAAGAGCAGGGGGCGCACGCCGGCGCCGAAGTCCGACAGGCCGTGGGATGCGGCGAGCCGACGACGCGCGTGCACCGCGAACAGCTGGGCGCACCAGGCCGCGGGGGCCAGGGCGAGCGTCAGCCCGAGCAGGGGGGCGGGGGCGGCGGTCCAGTGCCCGTCGGGTCCGCCGCTGATGACCTGGGCGAGCAGGTCGTCGCCGTACACGACGTAGCCGAGGAGCCAGCAGACGTACAGCGTGACGCCGCCGGTGCCGTCCGGGGCGCGCAGCGGGCCGCCGCGCAGAGCGAGCCGGAGCCCGAGGAGGACGAGCACCGCCCCGGCGGCGGTCACCGCGAGCCGGGCCTCGCCGCCGAGCACCCCCTCGGTCGCCCTGAGCGCCCCGGCGGTCGCGAGGCAGGCGGCGCCGGGGAGCAGCGCCGCGAGTGTCCATCCGGCCCTCGCCTCCTTGCCGGGGTCCGGCTGCGGCCCCGGGGTACGGGGGACGGGCCGGGCCGTACCGGGGACGCGGGCGTAGAGCTCCTCCGCGAGCGAGAAGACGTCACGGTGCCGGTAGCGCGCGGCGGTCCGGTCGGTGAGCCCGTGCGCCTCCAGACCGGCCGCGATCTCCAGGGGGTCGACGGCGCGCTCGCAGAGGTCCCGGTGCCGGTGCATGAGCGCCTTCACGGGGTCCGCGGGCCCGCGCCGGACCACTGGCCTGCGGGCGGGACGGTAGGCGATCTCGGGTGCCCGGACAGCGGAACGGACCGCACCCGGGTTCTCGTCCGCCGGCTCGTCCCCGGCGTCCTGGCCCGGGGTGTCGTTCGGTCTGCCCATCGGGGCTCCTCCGTGATCGCGTCCGCTCATGCCGTCACACATCGCCGTCACCCGCCCCGCGTGCGCCCGCGCACACGCTTTCCTCGCCGAGCGCCCAGCTCGGCACCCGGGAGGCACCCGCGGCGACCCCGGCGGGCAGCGCCGGCATCCGGCCGAGGGGCGGAGCACCCAGCACATGGGCCTCCGGTGGTGTGGCGAAGGGACGCGGCGGGCCGGCCGGATCCTGCGGATCCGGCGGCGTCGCCCAACGGGCCGGTGAGTGGGCCACCAGGTCGAGGTAAATGCCGCGAAATGCCGTGAGGTTCTGCTCGACGGTGAAGAGTTCGAGCGCCCGGGCGCGCGCCGCCGCGCCCAGGCGCGCGCGGCGCTCCGGGTCGCGCAGGAGCGCGACGCAGGCGTCGGCGAGCGCCCGCGGATTGCGCGGGGGCACCACCAGCCCCGTGCCGCCGACGACTTCCACGACGGCGCCCACGTCCGTCGAGACGGTGGCCCGGCCGCAGAACATCGCTTCGACCAGGCTGATGGGAAAGCCCTCGACGACGCTGGAGAGCACGACGACGCCGCCCGCGGCGTAGGCCTCCGCGAGGTCGGGCACCTCGGGACCGCCGATCTCCTCGAAGGTGACCGGGTTGTCGCCGACGGCGTGTGCGTCCGTGGCCTCGTCGGGGAAGAGCTGGGCGGCCAGCGCCCGGCAGTGGGCGAGGTAGGTGTCACCCTCGCCCCCCTGGACGGGAGCGCCGAAGATGCGCAGCCGGGCGTCGGGCTCGGCCCTGCGCACCTCGGCGAAGGCGTGGAGCAGGGCGATCAGGTCCTTGGCGGGTTCGATCCGCCCGATCCACACCAGGGTGCCGGGGCCGCCGTGGTCGTCGCCCTCCCCCACGGCCCCGAACCGCTCCGCCTCCATGCCCGGGTAGACCGTGCGCAGCTTGCCGCGGTCGGCGCCGAACCGCTCCTGCCAGCGGCGGACATGGGTGTTGCCGGGGGTGATCAGCGCGGCCTGCCGGTAGACCTCGGAGGCGAGCAGCCCGTGGAAGTTGGCCAGGAGGGCGCGCACCGGCGCACCGAGCGGGGCTTCGGGCGCCGCGAGGTAGTGGGCCCGCAACGGCACGCCGTGCTCCGTCACCAGCAGCGGCACGCCGAAGAAGCGTTTGGCCAGCAGCCCCGGAAGAGCGGCCGCGCCGCCGGAGGCCGCATGACAGAGGTCGACCGCGCCGAGGCCGTCCTCGTCGTACCAGTCGAGGGAGAGGGGGCGCAGGGTGCGCTCCAGCTCGGCCACGAAGGCGAGGTAGTCGGGGACGGTGGCGCTGTTCACGGTCCGCCCGGTACCCGGCGCGCGGCAGGCCGCCTCCACGATGCGTACGGCCGTCTCGGAGCGCAGGGCGTGGTGCAGTCCCCCGCGTTCCCGGGCCAGTTCGGCCAAGCCGTACAGGCCCTCCGTGAAGAGGCCGGCGGCCGTCCCGGTGTGCGCGTCCTCGGATTCGGGCCCCGCCTCCGCGCCGGCGCAGACCGCGCCGACGAGCGCCGTCATGTGCGCCGTGAAGCGCCGCCGGTCCCGTCGTCCGTACGAGCGCCCCAGCCCGGTGGCGATTCTGCCCGTCAGGCCCCTGGGGCGGCCGGTGTGCCGGGGGTCCTCCTCGTGCGTCCACATCGGCGCCGTCCGCACCCTGCCGACCCGGTCGGGAAGTCTGACCCAGCCCTGTTGTTCCTGGTCCGCGGAGCGGCTGAGGGCGAAGAGGTCGAACTCGTGCTGGGGAAGGCCGCGCACCAGACGGTCGCACCAGAGTCTGGACTCACCGGTCGCATACGGATAACCACCGTCCGTGAGGAGTCCGATCCGCACGAGCACACCCCCGATCTCCCTTGTGGGCAGCCGCCGTTGCTCGGCGACTCGCAGCGGGACGACCGTATGCGGATACATGGGCGGTGCGACGGACGGTTGTCCGTCGCACCACCGAAAGGGGTGAACCGGCGTAACTTTCTCGCCCCGGTCGCGTTCTGTTGCGATAAGTGGGCGACCGGTGACGCACAGTCAGGCTGCGGCCAGCTCCGAGCGGGTCGCACGGCGGGCAGCGGCCTGCGCGGGATCGAGCGCGGGCACCGCCGCCAGGAGCTGTCTGGTGTACGGGTCCCGCGGCGCCCCGTAGACCTCGTCGACGACGCCCTGCTCGACGATCCGGCCCCGGCGCATCACCGCCACCCGGTCGCTGACCTGCCGTACGACGGCCAGATCGTGGGCGATGAAGACGAGGCCGATGGAGAGCTCCCGCTGGAGCTCCGCGAGGAGTGCGATCACCTGGGCCTGGGTCGTGACGTCGAGCGCGGAGACCGGCTCGTCGCACACGATCAGCTTCGGCTCGGCGGCGAGAGCGCGGGCGATGCCGATCCGCTGACGCTGGCCACCGCTGAACTCGTGCGGATAGCGCTCGTACCGGCCGGCGTCGAGGCCGACCCGCTCCAGCAGTTCGCGCACCCGGTCCCGGATCCGGGTCTCGTCGGTCTCCCCCGCGGCCCGCAGCGGATCGGCCACGGACTCACCGATCGAACGGCGCGGGTTGAGCGAGGCGACGGGGTCCTGGAAGACCATCTGGAGCTCGCGGCGGAACGGACGGAGCTCCCTCTCCGGCAGCGAGCCGATGTCCCGGCCGCCGTAGCGCAGCCGGCCCGCCGTCGGGTCGGTCAGCCGCACCAGCATGCGCCCGAGCGTCGTCTTGCCGCTCCCGCTCTCCCCCACGATGCCGAGGGTCTCACCGGCGTGGACGGTGAGCGAGACGCCGTCCACGGCGGCGACACGGCCGGAGCCCCGGCCGAACTCGCGCCGGAGACCGTCCGCCTCGATGAGCGGAACGGCGTCCTGGGGCACGGTCCTCGGGCCGGGGACGCCGGCCCGCTTCCCGTCGATCCTCGGTACGGACGCCAGGAGCTCGCGGGTGTACGGCTGCCGGGGGGCGCCCAGCACCTCGGCGACCGGGCCGCGCTCCACCGCACGGCCGTGCTGCATCACCAGGATGTCGTCCACGCTCTCCGCCGCGACGCCCACGTCATGGGTGACCAGAAGCAGCCCCATGCCCGTCTCGCGGCGCAGGTCGTGCAGCAGGTCCAGGATCTGGGCCTGCACGGTGACGTCGAGGGCGGTGGTCGGCTCGTCGGCGACGATCAGCCGGGGTTCGCAGGCCAGCGCCATCGCGATGAGCGCGCGCTGCCGCATCCCGCCGGAGAACTCGTGCGGCCGGGACCGCGCGCGCCGGGCGGCGTCCGGGATGCCGACCCGGTCCAGCACCTCGACGGCCCGGGCCCTGGCGGCGCGCCGGGAGGCTGAGTTGTGCACCCGGTACACCTCGGCGATCTGGTCGCCGACCGTGTAGTACGGGTCGAGCGAGGACAGCGGGTCCTGGAAGACCATGGCTGCCTTCGCGCCCCGCAGCGCCCGCAGTCCGGCCTCGTCCGCCGCGCCCACGTCCGTACCGGCGACCCGGACGGTCCCGGTGACCCGGGCGCCGGTGCCCCGGTGCAGCCCGAGCAGCGCGGAGGCGGAGGCGCTCTTGCCGGAGCCCGACTCGCCGACGACGCCGAGGGCGGCGCCGGCCTCAAGGGTGAACGAGAGCCCGTCCACGGCACGGACGGTGCCGAAGTCGACGGTGAGGTCCTCGACCTGGACCAGCGGCGTTGTCATGACAGGACCACCCGTCGGTCGGCCAGCGCGTACAGCATGTCCGCGACGGCATTGGCGAGCACCACGAAGAAGCCGGTCACCAGCACCATGCCGACGACCACGGGCAGGTCCACGACCTTGACGGCGTGGACGAGTTCGCGCCCGATGCCCGGGATCCCGAAGAGGGACTCGGTGAGCACGGCGCCGCCGAACATGGAGCCGAAGTCCAGGGCGCTGAGCGCGATCACGGGGGCGAGAGCACCGCGCAGCGCGTGCCGCCCGATGACGGCGCGCTCGCTGACGCCGTAGGCGCGGAAGGTCCGCACATGGTCCTCGGCGAGCGTCTCCAGCATGGAGCTACGGGTCAGCCGGGCGTATTTGGCGGACTCGATGAGCGCCAGGGACACCCACGGCAGCAGGAGCCCCCAGGCCCACTGCTCGGGGTTCTCGCCGAAGGGCACGTAGGTGGGTGACGGCAGCCACCGCAGCGTGGAGCAGAAGATGATGATGAGCAGCAGCCCGATGACGAAGACCGGGGTGGCGGTCCCGGCCAGGGTCAGCCAGGTGAGGACCCGCTCGGTGATCCGGCCCCGCCGCCAGGCGGACAGCACGCCCGTGCCGACGCCGAGCAGGATCCACAGGGCGAAGGCGCCGATGACGAGCGAGCCGGTGACCGGCAGCTTGGTCAGGATCAGCCGCATGACCTGCTGGTCGCTCTGGTAGGAGACCCCGAGGCAGGGTGCGGAGCAGTGCTCCACGCCCGTGCCGGTGGAGAAGTCGCGCCCGGCGACGATGCCCTGGAGGAAGTGCCGGTACTGCGTGTACACGGGGTCGTCGAGCCGGAGCTGCTCGGTGACCTGGGCGACCTGGGCGGGTGAGCAGCGCGGACCGCAGGCGATCTGGGCGACGTCGCCCGGGGCCACGTAGAAGACCGCGTACAGGATGACGGTCAGGGAGAGCAGCACGAAGACGGCGCCGCCGAGCCGTCGCAGCAGGAATCCGGTCACGACGCCTGCTCCTTCGTACGTTCCTTGCGCTCCCCGCGTCCGGTGCCGATCCGCAGCCGGGACGCGGCCCGTGGGTCGAGTGCCGTACGGACGCCCTCGCCGAGGACGGTCAGGGAGAGCACGGTGACGAAGAGCAGTCCGGCGGGCAGCAGGAGATAGGTGGGGGCCGACTGGTACCAGGTGTCCGCTTCGGTGAGCATCTGTCCCCAGGACGGAGTGGGCGGTTTGATGCCGACGCCGAGGAAGGACAGGGCCGCCTCGACGGTGATGTTGGCGGGGAAGAGCAGCGCGGCGTACGTGATGACGGGCGCGGCGAGCGACGGCAGCAGTTCGCGCCGGGCGATACTCCACCGCCCGCGGCCGCTCAGCCGGGCGGCGGAGACGAAGTCGAGCGACTTCAGCGCGAGCGCCTGGGCGCGCACGATCTTCGACGTACCCGCCCAGTTGATGCCACCGATGACCAGTGCGATCAGGACGGGCCGGGGGAAGGATGACGGCACGATCGCGAGCAGGCCCAGGGCGATGACCATGAGCGGCAGGGCGACGTTGATGTCGGTGATCCGGCTGAGGGCCTGGTCGACCCAGCGGTTGCCGAGGGCGGCGGCGAGCCCCACGAGCACGCCGATGGCGACCTGGAGGACGGTGGCCGCTACGGCCACGCCGAGCGAGACCCGGGCCCCGTAGACGACGCGGGCGAAGAGGTCGCGGCCGGTCTGCGGTTCGACGCCGAACCAGTGGTCCGCGCTGATGCCGCCGAAGGAGCCGATGGGGACCCCGCCGGCCGCCGAGTCGACGAGGCCGGGGTGGTAGGTGTCGGGGTCCTGGCCCGCGAGCGCGGCGAGCAGTGGCGCCCCGATCGCGGTCAGGAAGAGCAGGAGGACCACGGCGGCCGCGACGGTGGCCGCGCGCTGGGCGCGCAGCCGCCGCCAGAACTGCCGGGCCCCCGAGGCGGGGGCGGCGACCGGCGCCGCTCCCGCCTCCTGGGCCAGTAGTGCTTCCGACATGGTTACTTGACCGCGGTCTGGGAGATGTCGAGGACGCCGGTCCAGTCACTGATGACCACGTTCTTGACGTCCTGGCCGAAGAGCCGCTTGTAGACCGGGTGGAAGAGCGGCACCGTCAGCGCCTTCTCGCCGATCTTCTTGTCGAGCGCGCCCCAGCGCACCGCGGCGGCGTCCAGGTCGGTGAGCTTGTTGATCTCGTCGATCTCCTTGTTGACCGACGCGTCGTTCAGGAAGCCGGAGTTGAAGTTGGCTCCGTCCTTCACGATCTGGCGGCCGTCGAAGATCGGCGCGAGGAACGGGCCGCCGGAGGGCCAGTCAGCTCCCCAGTGGGCGAGGAAGAAGCCCGGCTCCTCGGTCGCGCTGTGGATGGTGTCGGAGTAGTCGTTGCCCTCCAGCCCCTTGAGCTCGACGGTGATGCCGGCCTTCTTGAGGGCGGCCTGGAGCGCCGTGGCGATCTCCGGGCTGGTCTCGAAGTCCTTGTCGTTGGAGTGCGTGAGGGTGACCTTCAGACCGTTCGGGTGACCGGCCTCCTTCAGCAGCTCCTTGGCCTTCGCGGCGTTGCCGGTCTCGCCCGCCGGAAAGTGGTCGTAGGGCGTGTAGCCGAAGGACTTCTGGTTCGGCAGGTAGGTCGTGGCGGGCTCGGCGAGCGAGGAGCCGCCCGCGGCGTTGATCACGGAGGAGCGGTCGACGGCGTACGCGATCGCCTGACGCACCTTCGGGTTGTCGAACGGCTTCACCTTCGGGTTGAAGGCGATGTAGTTCGTGTAGCCGAAGTGGCCGGTGCCGACGCGGGCGGCGAGCTTCTTGTCGCCCGACACCTTGGCGAGCTCGGCCGGGCCGAGGTTGGTGTCGGTGGTGACGGCCGCGGCGTCGGCGCCCTGCGAGGCGGAGAGCCGCTGGTTGATGACGGCCGGGTCCAGGCCGGAGCGTACGTCGATCTTGTCCGGGTAGGCCTTGCGCTCCTCGTCGGTGTCGGCCGACCAGTGCTCGTTGCGCTCCAGGACGAGCCGCTCGCCGTCGTTCTCGTTCGAGACGACCTTGTACGGCCCCGAGGAGACGGGGTGCTCCTCGTACTTGGTGCCCGTGTCCTTGGCCTGGGGCACCGGGGTGGTCTGCGTCTGGGTGGCGAGGTACGGGAACTCGCCCTCGGGCTTGTTCAGGTGGAAGACGATGGTCTTCTCGTCCGGCACCTCGATCGAGTCGAGGCCCTTCTTGTCCTTGTACGGGCCCTGGTAGTCGGCCCCGCCGATCAGCCAGTCGCGCAGGTAGGGCGCGCCGCCGGAGAGTTCGGCGGCGAAGGACCGCTCGATGCCGTACTTGATGTCCGCGCTGGTGATGGCGGTGCCGTCCTCGTACTTCAGCCCGTCCTTGAGGGTGTACGTCCAGACGGTGGCGTTCTTGCTGGGCGTGCCCAGGCCGGTGGCGAGGTCGGGGACGACCTCGGCGCCCGCCGCACCGTTCTCGCGGTTGCGGGTGGTGAGCGTACGGAAGACCAGGGAGGGGACGTTGCCGCCGCCGGAGGTGTAGAGCCGCGCCGGGTCGAAGTCCTCCTGCGGGTTGCTGTTGAGGACCGTGAGCGTGCCGCCCTTCCGCGGCTTGCCCGAGGCGCCGGAGCCTCCCCCGCTTTCCCCGTTGTCCTGGGGCCCCGCGCAGGCCGCGAGGCCGGCGACCAGGGCGAGACTGACGGCGGCGGTGGTCGCCACGCGGCGCGATATGACGGACGGCTGACTCATCGGAAGATGACCTCTCGGTGTGCTGCGGCGGGGAGGAGGAGACATGGCCCGCGGGCGCAGCGGGTCCCGCCCCGATGACGGGGAAGGGACCGGATACCGGAATGCCGCGCCTGCGGACGGAGTTCGCCCGGGCGCGGATGGGAAGGGGCCGACGCGCCCGGAAAGGGCTCGTCAGGGGGCCGACGCGCGCTCGAGCAGGCGTCAGCGACAGAGAACGTCGGCTACGCAGTGCCCGGCCACGCCGAGGAGCGCCAGCTCAAGGGCGGCGCGCTCGGAGGATGCGGGGCTGCGTGACATGCGGAGAAATATGGACGACCCCTCTCCCGAATGTCAACGCGCACTGAGACGAGCGTCCCGCCATACGGACAGAGCGGCCTCGGGGTGGTTCAACTCCCCGGATAGACCCAGGGGTTGGGGCGGCACTTGATGCCGTCCAGGTTCAGGGTCTTGGTCTGCTGCTGCATCACGGGCGCCAGGGCGCCGGGGGTGCGGCAGCTCACATGGTTGTGTCCCAGCCGGTGGCCGACCTCGTGGTTGATCAGCATCTGACGGTACGGCAGGAGCTTGTCCGCCCCGAAGGTCGAGGCGCCCTGCGCCCAGCGGTAGGCGTTGATCATCACGCGGTCGGTGGCGGCCGAGTCGCAGGAGACGTTGTCCTCGGTGGTGTCGAGGCCGGACTTCGCACACCAGACGCCCGTGGTCCCCGGACTGGCGAGCGTGATGACGAAATCGGGTTCGCCGGAGGAGATCCGCTCGAAGGTCATCGTGCCGTTGTGCGCCCAGCTGCGGTCGTCGTTGAGCGTCTTCTGCACCGCCTCGGCGAAGAGTCCCGCGTCGAGACCCATCCCCTGTTCGACGTCGATCCGGTACCGGTACTTGTGCCCCTTGCCGGGAGCCTTCGCCAGCCCCGGTACCGCCTCGAACTTCCCGGACGCCTTCAGGTCCGGCGCCAGCGGAAAGGCGGTGGCCATCTTCTGCGCGTACGACAGGGGCTTGACCTCCTGCCGCTGCACCTCGGGGGTCGCCCGGTCCACCGAGCGGGAGGCGTCCTCGGAGTCCTGCCGGTCGACGCCCGTGGTCCGCGGGCCGTCCCCCGCGCCTCCGGAGTCCCGCGCCACCTGCCCGGCGACCACGACCGCGAGCACCGTGGTCACGGCGGCGGCCGCGATCCCCGTGAACGCGCGGCCCTTGCCCCCCTTGGCCGTCGGGGTGCCCTCGCCGTCCGGGGCCTCGTCGGGTCCGACGGGCTCCGTGGGGGCCCCGGTCGTCTCCTCGGGCGGAGCCGGGGGTGCGGGACGCGAGGGAGCGGTGTCGAAGGCCTCCAGGAACTCCCTGCGGGGGCCCGGTATCAGCGCGGCACTGCCGGTCTGCGGCCCGGCCGTGCGCCGCCCGGCCGCCTGCTGCGCCGCCCGCTGCCGCGCCATGGCGTCCTGCCTGGCCCGGAAGAGCTCCTGGGCGCCGGGACCCTCCGGGTCCCTCCGGCCGCTCGGCTGCGGCGCCGTCCCCCAGCCGCCGCCCGGCTCACGCTGTTCGGGGTGGCCGCCGCGCACCTGCGGGGCCTCGCGGAACGGGCTGTGGCCGTCCCGCGGAGGCGGCGTGACGGAATCCCGCCCGCGCCGGCCGGTACCGCGTTCCGCGGCGGTGCCCGCCGCGGTCCCGGTGTCCCGCCGGGTGGCCTCGGGGCCCTTTCGGCTGTGTCGTCCCACGCCCCGGATCAGCTCCTGCCACGTTCGTCGAGCAGTTCCCGGAACGCCTGGGCGACCGTCTCCGGGTACTCCATCATCGCCACGTGCCCCGCCTCGGGCAGTGACAGCAGGCGCGACTCGCGGAAGGCCGCGGACGCCCTGCGTGCCATCCGGTACGAGACCAGCTGGTCCCGTCCGCCGTACACCAGCAGGGTCGGTGCGAGCACCCGCTCGGCCTGGCGCCACAGCCCGTGCTGTCCGCCCAGCGTGTAGGCATCGACGATGCCCCGTGCCGAGCGCGTCATGGCGTCCCAGAAGTACGGCAGTTCCAGCCGGCGCTCCATCTCGGCCACCGCGTGGCGGAAGGCCTCGTCGGAGATACGTGCCGGATCGCCGTAACAGAGTGCCATGGCGCCGCGGGTGCGCTGCTCCGCGGTCCAGTTCCGGGTGAGCCGGACGAACAGGGATGCGACGCCCGGGAGTGCGAGCAGCGCGGTCGGCACGGCGGGCCGCTGGACCCGGATCTCGGGCAGGGCCGGGGAGATCAGCGTCAGGGTGCGCACCAGATCGGGCCGGCCGGCCGCGACCCGGGTGGCAACGGCGCCACCCAAAGAATTACCGAAAAGGTGAACGGGACCGCGCCCGCCGGCGTCCAGCAGCCGGACGACCGCCCGGGCGTGTCCGGTGATGGAGTAGTTGCCGTCGTCCGGCGGCGGGGAGTCCCCGAAGCCGGGCAGATCGACCGCCTCGCTGTCGAGCCTGTCCGCCAGCAGCGGCATCAGGGCCGACCAGTTCTGGGAGGAGCCGCCCAGTCCGTGCACGAAGAGGGCGGGATCCGCCCCCTCCGTCTCCGGCGGACGGGAACGGACGGTCAGGGTGAGACCGGGCAGCGCGACGGAGCGCAGCTCCTCACCCTCCGCGACCCGGACGGCACTGACCGTGGGCGCCACCGCGGCGGCGGCGTGGTTGATACCGGGCAGCTCGGTCGAAGACATGGAGGCAATGTTACGAGACGATCACGCGGTGGTTCATGTGTTCGCGGTCACAGGCCGCATCGCGCCTGTGGGGGGTTGCTCCTAGGCTGCAAGGGAAGGAAGGGAGCCATCATGACGGTCGACCCGAGCGACCCGGAGACGTTCGAGGATCCGCAGCCGGACGAACCGGACCCCGAAGCCCCCGAAGCCGACACCGCTGAACAGCAGGCCACCGTCCGGCCGGAGCGCGACGAACCGCTCACCGGAATCGACCGCTCCACCGCGAACGAGGCGGATGCGGCGGAGCAGGCCCGCGTTGTCACACAAGATGAGGACGATTACCGGTAAAACGCACCGCTTTGCGGCATGGGCCGACGTTTCTGCGGCTTCCGCAGCCGTCCGGTCCGTGAAATTCTGCGTCCGCGCCGCGCGCACCCGGGTTACTCAAAAGTACGATGGCCCGACGGCGCAGCGTTCACGGTACGGCTGTGTTCGATCACGAATTTGGGAGGCGGCGTGACAGCCATCGAGCAGACAGAGGCGGCGCGCCCGCGGGGCACCCGGCTGCCCCGCCGTGCCCGACGCAATCAGCTGCTGGGCGCCGCCCAGGAGGTCTTCGTCGCCCAGGGCTACCACGCCGCGGCGATGGACGACATCGCCGAGCGGGCCGGTGTCAGCAAGCCGGTGCTCTACCAGCACTTCCCCGGAAAGCTGGAGCTCTACCTCGCCCTGCTCGACCAGCACTGCGAGTCACTGCTCCAGGCCGTCCGTACGGCGCTCGCCTCGACCACGGACAACAAGCTGCGCGTCGAGGCGACGATGGACGCCTACTTCGCGTACGTGGAGGACGAGGGCGGCGCCTTCCGGCTGGTCTTCGAGTCCGACCTGACCAACGAGCCGGCGGTCCGCGAGAGGGTCGACCGGGTCTCGCTGCAGTGCGCGGAGGCCATCTCCGACGTCATCGCAGGTGACACGGGCCTGTCCAAGGACGAATCGATGCTGCTCGCGGTCGGCCTCGGCGGCGTCTCCCAGGTCGTGGCGCGCTACTGGCTCTCCAGCCCGTCCGGCATTCCGCGCGACTCCGCCGTACAGCTGCTGACGTCGCTGGCCTGGCGGGGCATCGCCGGATTCCCGCTGCACGGCGCCGATCAGCACTGAGCACGGCGTGAGCCGCGGCCGGTGTTCGCTGCGGGCGTTGCCGGTCGACCCGTGGTCCGTCCCTTCACCGGGCTAATGTGTGCTGCGTACGGCGCGGTTCACCGCGCAGAGACGGACCGTCGGAGGGACATAGCCGTGGAGGTCAAGATCGGGGTGCAGCACACGCCCCGCGAGATCGTTCTGGAGAGCGGACTTTCCGCCGAAGAGGTCGAGAGCGCGGTCGGCGAGGCGCTCAACGGCAAGGCGCAGCTGCTCAGCCTCACGGACGACAAGGGCCGCAAGGTCCTGGTGCCGGCCGACCGGATCGCCTACGTGGAGATCGGCGAGCCCAGCACCCGACGGGTGGGATTCGGCGCGCTGTAGCCCGCGCGACACGGCAGCAGAGGTGGAGGCCCGGCGGAATCGTCCGCCGGGCCTCCACCTTTTCTCCTCCGGATCGGCTCCGTGTTCTTCCCTCGGCGGGGTTCACAACGGCCGGGGAGGGTTGTATTCCGCAAGCCCCGGGTAAGACGGCCTACGACCGACCGACTGTCACGCAATCAGTAGCGAGGTGACCCCTGTGCTCTGGGAATCCATCAGCGCCGTCGTGCTCGGACTCGCCCTGTCCTGGGTCGTGCTCCGCTCCCTGCCCGGCCGGCTCCCGTCCTCCCGCGTGGTGTTCGTCACGGGCGGGCTGGGTGCCCTCTTCGGCGCGTATCTGACGCACTCGACACTGGGCTCCGGCCATGTGCTGGCCACGCCCGCCGGCGCCGTGCTGGTCGGGGCGGTGACCCTGTCCCTGCTGATCCGCCCGCGCTCCGGCCGGCCGGTGCGATCAGCGGCGGCCCAGTAGGGCCCGCCGTCCGGATCAGGCCGCGAGGCCGAGCGCGGCCATCCGCTTGGTGTGCGCCTCGGTGATCCGGGAGAACATCCTGCCGACCTCGGCCAGGTCGAAGCCGTCCGCCACACCGCCCACCAGCATCATGGACAGGGCGTCGCGGTCCGCGACCACCCGCTGCGCCTGCGAGAGCGCCTCGCCCATCAGCCTGCGCGCCCACAGGGCGAGCCTGCCCCCGACGCGGGGCTCCGCCTCGATGGCGGCCCGCACCTTCTCGACCGCGAAGTTCCCGTGGCCCGTGTCGTCGAGCACGGAGAGGACGAGGGAGCGGGTGTCCGTGTCGAGACGGGCCGCGATCTCCCGGTAGAAGTCGCTGGCGATCGAGTCGCCGACGTACGCCTTGACCAGGCCTTCCAGCCAGTCCGACGGGGCCGTCTGACGGTGGAAGTCGTCCAGCGCCTTGGCGAACGGCTCCATGGCGTCGGCCGGCGATTCGTCGATGGCCGTGAGGCGGTCGGCCAGCTGCTCGAAATGGTGGAATTCGGCGGACGCCATCTTCGCCAGTGCCGCCTTGTCGCCGAGTGTCGGCGCGAGTTTCGCGTCCTCGGCGATCCGCTCGAAGGCCGCGAGTTCCCCGTAGGCGAGGGCGCCGAGCAGATCCACGACCGCGGCGCGGTACTGCGGGTCCTCGGACGCGGTGGCCCAGTCCTGGGCGGCGATACCGGTCGGGGCGGGTGCTTCGGCGGATGCTTCAGTGGCGTTGTCAGGCGTCTCCATGGAGCGCAGAATAGCCCGCCCCGCCGGGGACCGAGGGGCCCGCTCAGCGGGGGACATCACACCGATCCAATGAATTCGCCCAACACGCATGCGCGAATCCGGGGTACAGTGGTATTGCGCTTACTGAGCATTTGCTGTGCCAGGAGCGCGACATTGAATGAGGATGCCCGGTCGGTGGCCCGATCGGCTCCGACCCGACAGCCCTCCACGCGGGGCGTACACCACGTACGACCGCAGATGAGGGGCCCCCCTCAGCGGCACGAGCGCTCGAGCGACGGCAGTGGTCCCGCGCCACCCGGCCCATCCACGGCCGGATGACCAACCCCGGCACGGTACGACCCCCAGCGTTCGCCTCGGGCCGCGTCTCACAGAAGAGGCAGCACCCTGACTACGTTCCGCGACCTCGGAATCCTTACCGAGACGGCCGAAGCCCTCGAGGCGGTCGGCATCATGTCCCCCTTCCCCATCCAGGAGATGACGCTCCCCGTAGCGCTCTCCGGCTCCGACGTCATCGGCCAGGCCAAGACCGGCACCGGCAAGACGCTCGGCTTCGGTCTTCCGCTCCTGGAGCGTGTGACCGTCCCCGCCGACGTCGAGGCCGGCCGCGCCGCGCCCGAGAAGCTGACGGACGCGCCGCAGGCCCTGATCGTCGTCCCCACCCGCGAGCTGTGCCAGCAGGTCACCAACGACCTCCTGACCGCCGGCAAGGTCCGTAACGTCCGCGTTCTCGCGATCTACGGCGGCCGTGCGTACGAGCCCCAGGTCGAGGCCCTCAAGAAGGGCGTCGACGTCATCGTCGGCACCCCGGGGCGGCTGCTCGACCTGGCGGGCCAGCGCAAGCTCGACCTGTCGCACATCCGCGTCCTGGTCCTCGACGAGGCCGACGAGATGCTGGACCTGGGCTTCCTGCCCGACGTCGAGCGCATCATCACCATGCTGCCGCCGAAGCGCCAGACGATGCTGTTCTCGGCCACCATGCCCGGTGCCGTCATCAGCCTCGCGCGCCGCTACATGTCGCAGCCGACGCACATCAACGCCACATCGCCCGACGACGAGGGCACGACCGTCAAGAACACCGCGCAGTACGTCTACCGCGCGCACAACATGGACAAGCCGGAGATGGTCTCCCGCATCCTGCAGGCCGAGGGCCGCGGGCTGGCGATGATCTTCTGCCGTACGAAGCGGACGGCCGCCGACATCGCGGAGCAGCTGGAGAAGCGCGGTTTCGCGTCCGGCGCGGTCCACGGTGACCTCGGCCAGGGAGCCCGCGAGCAGGCGCTGCGCGCCTTCCGCAACGGCAAGGTGGACGTCCTCGTCTGCACCGACGTCGCCGCGCGCGGCATCGACGTCGAGGGTGTGACCCATGTCATCAACTACCAGTCGCCGGAGGACGAGAAGACGTACCTCCACCGCATCGGCCGTACCGGCCGCGCGGGTGCCAAGGGCATCGCGATCACGCTGGTCGACTGGGACGACATCCCGCGCTGGCAGCTGATCAACAAGGCCCTGGACCTGAAGTTCCCGGACCCGCCGGAGACGTACTCCACGTCCCCGCACCTGTACGAGGAGCTCGGGATTCCCGCGGGCACCAAGGGTGTCCTGCCGCGCACCGAGCGGACCCGTGCCGGTCTGCGCGCGGAGGAGGTCGAGGACCTCGGCGAGACCGGCGGCCGAGGCCGCAAGTCCGCCGCCTCCGCTCCGGCACCCCGTGAGGAGCGTCCGCCGCGCACGCCGCGTCAGCGTCGCCGCACGAGGGGCGGCAGCGTCACCGACGAGGCCGCCGCCGTCACCGTGCCCGCCCCCGCCGCCGAGGCGGCCGGTGAGGACGCGTCCGAGCCGCGCACCCCGCGCCGTCGCCGCCGTACCCGTGCTGCCGCCCCTGAGGCCGTGGCCGAGGCCGCGGTGGCCGTGGCCGAGACCCCGGTCGTCGAGCCCGCGCCCGTCGCCGAGGCCGAGCCGGCCCCGGAGGCGAAGCCGCGCCGTCGCCGTGCGCGTGCCACGGCCGTCGCCACCGAGCCGGCCCTCGCGCCGGCCCCGGCCGCCGAGCCCGTGGTCGACTTCCAGACCGTGGCCGTCGCCGCGCCCGCGGCGGAGCCCGTGGCCACCAAGCCGCGCCGCCGCACCCGGGTCGTGAAGCCGGCCGACGAGGTCGACTTCCAGATCGCCCCGGCCTCCGAGCCGGTGACCGAGACCAGGTCGCGCCGCCGTCCGCGTGCCGCCGCCAAGCCGAAGGCCGAGGTCGTGGCCTCCACGGCCCCCGCCGAGGACGCGGCGGAGACCAAGCCGCGCCGTCGTCGGCCGCGCGCCGCTGCTGCGGACAAGGCGGAGACCGCCGCGGTCACCGAGACCGTGACGGACGGCGAGGCGCCCGCGAAGCCTCGCAGGCGCCGGTCCCGCGCGGCAGTGGCCGCCGAGTCGGCCGAGGGCTGATCCCGGCACCGCCTCACCTCCGTACGGCCCCGGTTCCCGCTCCGCGGAGGCCGGGGCCGTACGTCTGCCCGGGCGCGGCCGGGCACCCGGCGATACCCTCGGCCCCATGAGCCGGCCGCCCACCTTCACCCCGCCCCCCTGTGCCCGTGCCCGCGTACTGCGTACCGAGCGCGGGGACTTCGCCGTGCTGGACGCCGCGCCGCCCGCGGGCGCGCACTCCACCGCCCTCCTGCTGCCCGGGCACACCGGCAGCAAGGAGGACTTCATCGCGCTGCTCGAACCCCTCGCCGACGCCGGGTTCCGCGTGCTGTCCGTCGATGGGCGGGGGCAGTACGAGACCGAGCGGACGGATCGTCAGAATCCCTACGTGCAAGTCGAGTTGGCCCGTGATGTGCTGGCCCAGGCGGCCGCCGCCGACGACACCGCGCTGCCCGGGGCCATCCATCTGCTCGGGCACTCCCTCGGCGGCCAGATCGCCCGCGCGGCGGTACTGCTCGACGCCACGCCCTTCCGTTCGCTGACCCTGATGTCGTCGGGCCCCGCCGAGATCGACCCCGCGCAGCAGCAGAAGGCACGGCTGCTCAGTGACGCGCTGAGCCGCTGGAGCATGGCCCAGGTCTGGCAGATGATGCGCGCGATGGACCCGCCCGAGGACGCGGACACGGGTGACGGGGAGGATCTGCGCCGCCGCTGGATGCTGCACGACCCGGCCCAGCTGATCGCCACCGGCGCGCAGTTGTCGTCCGAACCCGACCGGGTGGACGAACTCGCCGCGCTCCCCCTCCCCGTGCACGTGGTCTCGGGCGAGCGCGACGACGTCTGGCCGGTGCCGCTGCTCGACCGGATGGCGGAGCGGCTCGGCGCCCACCGCACCGTGATCGAGGGAGCCGAGCACTCCCCCAACACGGCCCGGCCCCAGGAGACCGCGGCGGCCCTCGTCTCGTTCTGGAAGAGCGTCTGAGCTTCACCCGCGGGCCCGGTCCGCCGCGGCGGCCCGGGTCAGTACTGCGCCTGGAGGTGCTGCCAGAAGCCGTCGCGCAGCGCCCTGCGCAGAGGGGCGTGGCCGCGCAGCGAGTGCTGGAGGAGCCGTTCGGCCTCGACGAGCAGGTCCTGGTCGACGGAGCCCGGCAGGTAGGGATGCCCGGGCAGCAGGTCGGCGAGGGCCTCGCGGCCGCGCGAGGAGAGCCAGCCGGCGGCGATCTGCGCACCGACGAAGCGGACGTCCTCGCGCGCGGGCGCCGGGCTGTCGTCGTCGTACATCGTGACGGAGCGCCGGGTCACGTACGGGCGGCAGAAGTCGAGGTCGAAGGTGCGCTGGCTGTCGACCTCCCAGAGCAGCGGCTCGGCCTGGTTGCGGCCCTCGCCCGCCTCGATGCCCCAGAGGTGGACGCGGGCACCGTAGCCCTGGGCGGCCTCGACGGCCGAGACCAGGTCCTCGTCGCCGCCGACGAGCGCGGCGTCGCTGATGGCGCGGTGCCGGGCGAGCGACTCCAGGTCCGTGCGGATGAGTGAGTCGACGCCCTTCTGCTGGTTGTTGGCGTTGAGGTTGCCGAGCCTGACCTTGACGTCGGGGAGTTCGGCGATCGACTGCTGCTCGACGGTGTGGATCCGGCGCCTGGCCCCGTCGTACCAGTACACGCGCAGCAGCCTGCTGTCCGCGAAGATCGTGCGGGCCTTGTCGATGAAGGCCTCGATCAGCCCCTCCGCGTCCAGGTCGAAGGACCGTCGGTCCTCCGTGCCGGTCACGAGCAGCCCGGCCGCCGCGTAGACGTAACCCGCGTCGACGAAGATCGCGTGGGTGGAGGGGGTCTTGGACACCTCCGCCAGTACGCGCTGGAGCAGCTCGTTGGTGCGGTCCAGGTATGCGCGGATGCCCGGCCCTTCGTCCGGCCGCGTGTCCGGGTGGCTCATACGAGCCTCATTGTCTGCACATGGTTGATTACCGACGGGTACTTAGACATCCAAAAAATTTCCTTAGCGTAGGGAATGTTTGCAGTAGGCAAGTCGTTGTACCCCCTGTGGAGCGCGAGACGCAGACGCCTTGCGCTCCCCATCCTTGCGGACGGCAAGCCCGTCCTCCCAGTAGTTCTCCAGCAGGAGGATCAGACGAAGGGAAGCCATATGCGCTTCGAGATCATGCGACTCGACGATGTCGACGGTACCGCCGTGGACAGCACCGTCGTGGACGCCGCCTCCGTCAACCGGATCGTGCAGCAGGCCGCGTCCATAGGCCAGCGCATCTACATCCGGCCGGCCGACACGTCGGCTTCGTAACACCTTGTTTTGCTCGGCGTCGCTGATTTCGAGCGGATGACATGAGCTGAAGACGAAGCGCCCCCGCACGGAAGGCCCGTGCGGGGGCGCTGTGGTGTCCGGACCGCGTCCGGACCCTGCGGGCCTCAGGAGTTCTGGATGACCTGGGTGACGCCGTTGATGATCTGCTGTACGGCGATGGCCGAGAGCATCATCCCGGCAAGGCGGGTCACCAGGACCACACCCCCGTCCTTGATCACGCGGATGATCAGCAGCGAGTACCGCATGACCACCCACAGCACGAGGTGCATCGCGACGATCGCCGACCAGACCGAGATCTGGCCGGTGGTCCCGTCGGCGTTCTGCACCGCGAGAATCACCGAGACGATCGCGCCGGGACCGGCGAGCAGCGGCATCCCGAGCGGCACGAGGGCCACGTTGACGTCCTTGGTCTGCGTCGGCTCGTCCGTCTTGCCGGTGAGCAGGTCCAGCGCGATGAGCAGCAGGAGCAGCCCGCCCGCGATCATCAGCGCCGGCACGGAGACGTGCAGATAGTCGAGGATCTGCTGGCCGAGCAGACCGAAGACGGCGATCACGCCGAAGGCGACGGCGACGGCCTGCAGAGCCATCCTGCGCTGCACCTTGGCGGGGCGGCCCGCGGTGAGGGCCAGGAAGATCGGGGTGATTCCGGGCGGATCCATAATCACAAAAAGGGTGAGAAAAAGGGATCCGAAGACAGCTATGTCGAACACGGTGAGCCTTGCGAGAGAAGAGCGGGCCGAACAGGGGGACGCGCGCCGGCACGCCATGGGGACGCCCGGGCGCACGGGGTGCGACGAGGGAAAAGGGGAGGGAGGAGACCCGTTACGCGGGAACCGGTCCGCCGGCGCCCGGCACGGGGAACGCGCCCGTGGCGCGCCGGGTGATCTCGCCGTAGATCTCGGGGTCGGTGGTGTACTCCCCGAGCCGGACGGTCTTACGGGTGCCGTGGTAGTCGCTGGACCCGGTGGGCAGCAGCCCCAGTTCGGAGGCGAGCCCCCGCAGCCGGGCCCTGGTGGGCTCGTCGTGGTCCATGTGGTCGACCTCGATGCCGTCGAGCCCGGCGTCGGCCAGCCTCGCGATCACGGCTTCCGGAACCACCTCGCCGCGCTTGACGGCGAGCGGATGGGCGAAGACGGTGACGCCACCCGCGGCCTTGACCAGCCGGATCGCGTCGAACGGGTCGAGCTCGTGCTTACCGGCGTACGCCCGTCCGCCGTTGCCCAGCCAGGCCGAGGTGAAGGCGTCGGAGACGGTGTCGACGACGCCGAGCTCCACCAGCGCGGTCGCGACGTGCGGGCGGCCGACCGAGCCGTCCCCGGCGATCCGCGCGACCTGCTCCCAGGTGACCGGGACGCCCAGCTCCTGGAGCTTGCGCACCATGGCCTGCGCCCGCGGCACCCGGTCGTCCCGGACGAGTTCGCGCTCGCGGGACAGCTCGGGCTCGGACGGGTCGAAGAGGTAGGCCAGCATGTGCAGGCCGACGCCGTCGACGCGGCAGGAGAGCTCGGCGCCCGTGACGAGCGTCAGCCCTTCGGGGAGGGCGGCCAGCGCCTGCGCGTGGCCTCCCACCGTGTCGTGGTCGGTCAGTGCGACGACGTCGAGGCCGGCCGCCGCCGCGTTGGCCACCAGCTCGGCGGGGGTGTCCGTGCCGTCCGAGGCGGTGGAGTGGGTGTGCAGATCGATGCGCACGACGCGTACTCCGGAGCTGGCGGGCGGACAGGGGACGCTCAAGGATAACCGCCGGGCGTCACCCGTCCGGCCCCCTCCCGCCGCCGGGTCAGGGCGGTGTGAGCAGCCGGGGTGTGAGCGCACCGCACGGCAGGAGGTCCACTTCCCCTCCGGCGTCGCGCAGGTCGGTGAGCACCAGTTCGTCGTACATCAACAGCCCGGACTGTTCGGGCCAGACGATCGCCCAGAGCCACAGGCCACGCGCCTCGCCCGCGAAGACCGCACGGTCGGCGGGGGCGTTCCTGACGTGCCAGAGCGGGGTGGGGCGCCCCGCCGCGAGCACCTTGGCGTCCGGGGCGGCCTCGACGGCCAGTCCTGAGCCGGGGTCGGGGCCGTCGATGCCCGCGTAACGCGCGCCGAGCCCGACGCCGAGCTCCTCTGCGACGAGCAGCAGCTCCCCCATGCCGCCGAGCGGGCCCGGGCCCGTGCACGCGACGGCGGTCGCCCGGCCGCCACTACGGTCGTCGCCCGCGTACGCCGCGCCCGTGAACAGCCAGCCCACCGGAAGCGGCCAGGGCATCCACACCGGCACCCGGGCCCGGTGCACCACCACGCCCAGCGCCTCGACGCTGGGCGGGACCACCGGCTGCATCGGGTGCACCTGGCCGTGCGCGGAGCACTGCCAGGCATCGGCGAAAAGGCCGGGCGCCCTGACCCGGCCACCGCACTTCGGGCAACTGGGTTCGCCCCTCATAACGCCCAACGGTCCTCTCCGGTCGTCGCCGCGTCAAGGACGATCACCCGTCCGCAGCGCGGCTTCGACCGGGGGAAATAGGTGTGGGTTGCACTTATTAGCTTGCCTAACTTATTCTGTGGATGACCCAACGGACTGGTGGAGAGCGAGAGAACCCATGCCGGCAGAGGATCCGTTCGACGAAGGGGCGACCAGCATCCTGCGTCAGCCGAAGGCCGTCTGGGCCACGGCGGGCGCCTCGGTCGTCGCGTTCATGGGGATCGGTCTGGTGGACCCGATCCTGCCGTCCATCGCCAAGGGACTGGAGGCGACACCCAGTCAGGTATCCCTGCTGTTCACGTCGTACTTCCTGATCACCGCCGTCGCGATGCTCGTGACCGGCTTCGTCTCCAGCCGCATCGGGGGACGCAAGACGCTGCTGGCCGGCCTGGCGCTGGTCGTCGTCTTCGCCGCGCTCTCCGGAACGTCCTCGTCGGTCGCCGAACTGGTCGGCTTCCGGGCGGGCTGGGGCCTGGGCAACGCCCTGTTCGTCTCCACCGCCCTCGCGGTGATCGTCGGCGCCGCCGCCGGCGGCAGCGCTGCGGCGATCCTCCTCTACGAGTCGGCGCTCGGCCTCGGCATGGCGTGCGGGCCGCTGGTCGGCGCCCTGCTCGGCGACGCCAGCTGGCGCTACCCGTTCTTCGGCACCGCGGCCCTGATGGCGATCGGATTCCTCTGCATCACCGCGTTCCTCAAGGAACAGCCCAAGCCGGCCCGGAAGACCTCGCTGCTCGACCCGGTGAGGGCGCTCGGCCACGGCGGACTGGCCTCGGTCGCCACGTCGGCGTTCTTCTACAACTACGCGTTCTTCACGATCCTGGCCTTCACGCCGTTCGTGCTGAACATGTCGCCGTACAGGTCGGGGGCGGTGTTCTTCGCCTGGGGCCTGCTCCTCGCCGTCTTCTCGGTGCTCGTCGCGCCGCGTCTGCAGCGGCGCTTCGGCTCCCTGAAGGTGGTCGGCGGCTCCCTGGTGCTGCTCGCCGCGGACCTGGTGGTCCTCGGTTACGGCAACCACACGACGGCCATCGTCTGCACCATCGTCTCGGGCGCCTTCATCGGCATGAACAACACCGTCTACACCGAACTGGCCCTCGGCGTCTCGGACGCCCCGCGCCCCGTGGCGAGCGCCGGCTACAACTTCGTCCGCTGGTTCGCCGCGGCCGCGGCCCCCTACCTCGCCCCGAAGATCGAGGAGTGGAGCGACATCCACATGCCGTTCACCGTCGCCGCGGTCGCGGCCCTCGTCGGCGCGGCGGTCGTCTGGATCCGGCGCGCGGCGCTGACGCACGAGGCGGAGGAGCTGGAGCCCCGTCACGCCACCGAGGACGGCGTCACCGTCTTCGCCGACTGAGGCCCCCCGTTCCGGCCCCGCCCGCGGTTCCCCCCTCCTGACCGCGCGGCGGGGCTTCCCGTGCCCGGGCCGCGTCAGTCCAGCGGTACGGACGCCCGCAGCGGATCACGCAGGTCGGTCCCGTGCGAGAGCCAGCGCTCCTGGAGCTCCTGGGCGCCCCTGACCCGCTTCCAGGCCGCCTCGTTGTGCGTCATCGGCAGCAGCGGCAGGAAGCTCACGGGGTCCATCGGGGCATCCAGCTCCAGGTCCTCGACCAGGCCGCCCGGCTCGGCGACCAGGACGGAGCTGAAGGGCGCCCCGGACCAGAGCGGCTGCCCGAGGTCCAGTGACGCCCCGGGGGCCACGATCAGCCCTTCGACCTGCGGGGAGGCCGCCAGTACGGCGAGGGGCCGCAGCACCTGGTCGGTGTCGGCGAGCCCCACCCGTACGGACAGGACCAGTTCGGCACGCGGGCCCTTCACGGGGTCGGCGAGCGGCGCGGTCGGGTCGGCCATCGGCTGCGCGGACATGCCCAGCGTGGCGTAGCGCACCACGTCGCCGTCGATGAAGCGGAGCACCTCGATGCGGTCCGTGCCGAGGAACGTCACATCGGCGCGTGCGTCCGGCTCCCCCAGCGCCGTACGGAGCCGGGCCTCGACCAGATCAAGAATTTCTCCCATGCCGCGAGCATAGATCGCGTAAGGAATGGGAACAGAAAGGGATTGGCTCCTCGACCGGCTGATAGCCTGAGGCGTCGGTCGGGACAGCACGCGGAGCGCGCTCTCAGTCCTGACAACACGTGATCCCCCACGGGGGACCGGCCGGAGGAGGTGGGGCTGCGGTGGATCCAAGTCGACCGTGCAGTACCAACCGCCCTTCCGCACGACGCCTTCCTTCTGTGATCTGACGCCCTTCCCGGACGTCACCACGGCAGTTCGCGCAACGGAAGAGCCCCGCGTTTTTGCCTGTCTGTAGCGAACGCCGTCATCGTGCCCACGCGGTGCCGCCCGCTTTGCGGACGTGAGTGCACGTCCCCATTCCGGGCAGTTCCACGTGCCCACCGACGGCCCTCCGTGAAGAGGAGCCAGCCATGTCGATGATCCGTGACCTGCGCGCCGCCGTGCGCCCGTCCCTGCGCAAGAGCAACACCCCGTACAACAGCTACGACGCCACCCGTGACCCGTCCGCCTCCAGCGCCGTCGTCGACTGCGCGGTCTACCGGGACGGGCGCCGGATCACCGAGGCCTCCTGCCTGACACCGCACGAGGCGATTCTGCACGTGCGGGAGGAGGGCGGTTTCGCCTGGATCGGCCTGCACGAGCCGACCGAGGAGGAATTCGCCGGTATCGCACGGGAGTTCGGTCTCCACCCGCTCGCCGTCGAGGACGCCGTCCACGCCCACCAGCGGCCCAAGCTGGAGCGTTACGACGACACGCTGTTCACCGTCTTCAAGACGATCCACTACGTCGAGCACGCCGAACTGACCGCAACCAGCGAGGTCGTCGAGACCGGTGAGGTGATGTGCTTCACCGGGCGGGACTTCGTGATCACCGTCCGGCACGGCGGGCAGGGTTCGCTGCGCGCCCTGCGCCACCGGCTCCAGGAGGACACCGAACTGCTCTCCAAGGGCCCGTCCGCCGTGCTGCACTCCATCGCCGACCACGTCGTCGACGGCTACATCGCGGTGGCGGCCTCGGTGCAGGACGACATCGACGAGGTGGAGATCGACGTGTTCTCCACGCCCGCCAAAGGGACCCCGCGCGGGTCGGACGCGGGCCGGATCTACCAGCTGAAGCGTGAGGTGCTGGAGTTCAAGCGCGCCGTGTCGCCCCTGCTGCGGCCGATGCAGCTGCTGAGCGAGCGCCCGATGCGGCTGATCGACCCCGACATCCAGAAGTACTTCCGCGACGTCGCCGACCACCTGGCGCGCGTGCACGAGGAGGTCATCGGCTTCGACGAACTGCTCAACTCGATCCTCCAGGCCAATCTGGCGCAGGCCACCGTCACGCAGAACGAGGACATGCGCAAGATCACGTCCTGGGCGGCGATCATCGCCGTACCGACGATGATCTGCGGGGTGTACGGCATGAACTTCAAGCACATGCCCGAACTCCGCTGGACGTACGGCTATCCGATGGTGCTGGCGCTCATCGGCGTCGTCTGCTTCTCCATCCACCGCACCCTCAAGCGCAACGGCTGGCTCTAATAGAGTTCGGGCATGACTGCTGCTGACGTGTTGCTTGCCCGGGCTCTCGTCGAGGAGGCCACCAAGAAGTCCGGCCTGATCTGGGTGCGGGGCACCGGCCCCTCCCGGGCGCTGTGGCACGTGTGGCACGAGGGTGCGGCCGTGCTCGTCGGGGACGGCCCCGG
The DNA here is from genome assembly GCF_044751065.1 of Streptomyces sp. NPDC088746. NCBI lineage: Bacteria > Bacillati > Actinomycetota > Actinomycetes > Kitasatosporales > Streptomycetaceae > Streptomyces > Streptomyces sp. NPDC088746. The sequence continues at coordinate 899,132 of NZ_JBIVLA010000002.1, read as the reverse complement.
GGAGCAGCCGCTCCCCGCCGGGCTGGACGCCGGCGCCGCCGCCGAGGTGACCGTGCGCAGCAAGGACAAGGGCGGCAGGCTCGTGGCCTGGACCGCCGCCGTCACGGTGCTGGAGCCGCACTCCGAGGAGTGGGAGGCGGCGGTCGGCGAGCTCAAGGGCAAGCGGCTGAACGCGCCGGACGCCGAACAGATGACGGAGCGCTGGGCGCGCGAGTGCCGGGTCGTACGGCTGGCGCCCGGCGAGTCCCGCACGGAGCTGCCGGACACCTCCCTGGCCGCACCGCCGCTGCCCACGGGGGCGACGACGCGGCGCACGGCGCCGGCGGCGCTTCCCCGGCTGCTGCTGAAGCGCCGCGGGAAGCGCTGACCGGCTCCGTCAGCCGGAGGACCTGGGCAGCTCGCCGCCGTAGTCGACGGTGTCGTCCTCGGCCGGTGCCTCCAGCCCGAAGGACTTGCCCCAGTCGGCGAGGGTGACGGTCCCGCCGCCACCGCCACGGGCCACCCGCAGGGGATACGGAGTGCCCTTGAGGGAGACGTCGAGTGCGCCCCCCTCACCCTTTCCGCCCATGATCTGCACGGTGCGCACGCCGCCGACCGTGTCCCGGGCGCCCTTGTTGACCTCCCCGTGCAGGGACAGCATCCCGTCGAGGAGCGTCTTCTTCTCCGTGAAGCCGCGCAGCTGCTGGTAGGTGGGGTCGTCCTCCGGCACCTTCACGTACTTGCCGCCGAGCTTGTCGGCGGCCTGATCGCTCTCGTCGTCGGCCTTCTCGTCCTTCCAGAAGCCGGCGTCCGCCTTGAGGAAGAGCTCGTCACCGATGCGCAGCAGCGCGAACGTGTTCTGCTTCGAGGTGACCGACCCCGTGCCGCCGTCGCCGCTGAGCTGCATGTCCAGGGTGTACGTCCCGCCCTTGCTGACCAGCTTGCCCGTCAGCCGCACCGCGTCCGCGGCCCCGGCGGCGGCCAGCGCCTTCTTCTCGATCTGCGAGGCCGTCAGTCTGCCGACGCCGTTGGTCCCCTTGTCCGGGTCCTCTCCCGCGCAGGCCGTGAGCGCGACGGTCAGCCCCGCGCAGAGCACCACGGCGAGAGCGGTCCGGCGGTGGGCCCGGACGGCCGGGACGGAAGAGGTCACAGGCGCACTGCCTCTCATCTGTGTGTCTGGGGGTGGCAGACGGCAGCGTACCTGTGCCGCGTACGCCATTCGGCAGAGCGCCGTACGGACGGCCCGCCAAGGCGTGACGGACCGGTACGGGCTAGCCTGATCACGGCGAAGGAGGATGTGAGGCACAGAGGGAGGCGCACAGGATGGCGGCAGTCACTCCCAGGGTTTTCGTCTCACACCTCGCCGGCGTATCGGTGTTCGACCCGAATGGTGATCAGGTCGGCAGGGTCCGGGATCTGGTGGCGATGCTCCGGGTCGGCGGCAAGCCCCCACGGCTGCTCGGCATGGTGGTCGAGGTCGTGAGCCGGCGGCGCATCTTCCTGCCCATGACCCGGGTGACTGGGGTCGAGTCGGGCCAGGTCATCACCACCGGTGTGGTCAACATGAGGCGCTTCGAGCAGCGCCCGACCGAGCGACTCGTCCTCGGCGAGTTCCTTGACCGGCGGGTGCGCCTCAAGGAGACGGACGAGGAGGTGACCGTCCTCGACGTCGCCATCCAGCAGCTCCCGGCCCGCCGCGACTGGGAGATCGACAAGTTCTTCGTACGCAAGGGTCGCGGCGGCGCCCTCCGCCGCAAGGGCGAGACGCTGACGGTGGAGTGGTCGGCGATCAGCGGCTTCTCGCTGGAGGAGCACGGGCAGGGCGCCGAGAGTCTGGTGGCCACCTTCGAACGCCTGCGCCCCACCGATGTGGCCAACGCCCTGCACCACCTGACGCCCAAGCGCCGTGCCGAGGTCGCCGCCGCGCTGGACGACGAGCGGCTCGCGGACGTGCTGGAGGAGCTCCCCGGTGACGACCAGGTGGAGATCCTGGGCAAGCTGGCGGAGGACCGTGCCGCGGACGTCCTCGAGGCGATGGACCCGGACGACGCGGCCGACCTGCTCTCGGAGCTGCCGGAGGCGGACAAGGAGCGGCTCCTCGCCCTGATGCGCCCGGACGACGCGGCCGACGTACGGCGCCTGCTGGCGTACGAGGAGCGGACGGCGGGCGGGCTGATGACGACCGAGCCGATCATCCTGCGGCCCGACGCGACGGTCGCGGACGCGCTGGCCAGGGTCCGCCAGCAGGACCTCTCCCCCGCGCTCGCCGCCCAGGTGTACGTCTGCCGGTCGCCGGACGAGACCCCGACCGGCAAGTACCTGGGCACCGTGCATTTCCAGCGGCTGCTGCGCGATCCGCCGTTCACCCTGGTCAGCTCGATCGTCGACAGCGACCTGGTCCCCCTGGCGCCGGACACCCCGCTGCCCGCCGTGACCAGCTATCTGGCCGCGTACAACATGGTCTCCGTGCCTGTGGTGGACGAGAGCGGCTCGCTGCTGGGCGCGGTGACCGTCGACGACGTGCTGGACCACCTGCTGCCCGACGACTGGCGCGAGACGGACTTCCTGGGCGAGGAGGAGATCACCGGTGGCCGCTGACGACCGCGCGAGGGCCGTGCCGACGGGCGCCTCGGGCATCGTGCGCCCGCCGCGTCCCCGGCTCGACCAGCCGAAGGCGCCGCGGCGCCGGCTGCTGCCGGAGTACGACCCCGAGGCGTTCGGCCGGTTCTCCGAGCGCATCGCCCGTTTCCTGGGCACCGGGCGGTTCATCGTCTGGATGACCCTGATCATCATCCTGTGGGTGGTGTGGAACATCTTCGCGCCGCAGGAACTGCGGTTCGACGAGTACCCGTTCATCTTCCTGACCCTGATGCTGTCCCTCCAGGCCTCCTACGCGGCCCCGCTGATCCTCCTCGCGCAGAACCGCCAGGACGACCGCGACCGGGTCACCCACGAGCAGGACCGCAAGCAGAACGAGCGCTCGATCGCGGACACGGAATTCCTCAGCCGGGAGATCGCCGCGCTCCGGATGGGCCTCGGTGAGGTCGCCACGCGGGACTGGATCCGCTCGGAGCTGGAGGCCATGCTGAAGGACATGGAGGAGCGCCGGATCCTCTCGCAGGTCGAGAGTGACGAAGGCGACCGCTGACGCGTTACCCACGCGTAGCCCCCGGCGCCGTACCATCGTCCGTATGGCTACGGAAGACGCGGTGCGCGAAGCGCTGGCGACAGTGAACGACCCGGAGATCCACCGACCGATCACCGAGCTGGGCATGGTGAAGTCTGTCGAGATCGACCCTGACGGTGTGGTCGCTGTCACCGTGTATCTCACGGTTTCCGGCTGCCCGATGCGCGAGACGATCACGAAGAACGTCACCGACGCGGTCGCCCGCGTCGAAGGCGTGTCGCGGGTCGAGGTCACGCTCGACGTGATGAGCGACGAGCAGCGCAAGGAGCTCGCCTCGTCGCTGCGCGGCGGCACGGCGGAGCGGGAGGTGCCGTTCGCCAAGCCCGGTTCGCTGACCCGGGTCTACGCGGTCGCGTCCGGCAAGGGCGGCGTCGGCAAGTCCTCGGTGACGGTGAACCTCGCGGCGGCGATGGCGGCCGACGGGCTCAAGGTCGGCGTGGTCGACGCGGACATCTACGGGCACAGCGTGCCCCGGATGCTCGGCGCCGACGGCAAGCCCACCCAGGTCGAGAACATGATCATGCCGCCGTCCGCGCACGGCGTGAAGGTGATCTCCATCGGCATGTTCACCCCGGGCAACACCCCGGTGGTGTGGCGCGGCCCCATGCTGCACCGCGCGCTGCAGCAGTTCCTCGCCGATGTGTACTGGGGCGACCTCGACGTCCTGCTGCTCGACCTGCCGCCGGGCACCGGTGACATCGCGATCTCTGTGGCGCAGCTCGTCCCGAACGCCGAGATCCTGGTCGTCACGACCCCGCAGCAGGCCGCTGCCGAGGTGGCCGAGCGGGCCGGCTCCATCGCCGTCCAGACCCACCAGAAGATCGTCGGCGTGGTCGAGAACATGTCGGGCATGCCGTGCCCGCACTGCGACGAGATCGTCGACGTGTTCGGTTCGGGCGGCGGACAGCGGGTCGCCGAGGGGCTGACGAAGACCGTCGGCGCCGAGGTCCCGGTGCTCGGGACCATCCCGATCGACGTACGGCTGCGTGAGGGCGGCGACGAGGGCAAGCCCGTCGTCCTGTCCGACCCGGACTCCGCCGCGGGCTCCGCGCTGCGCTCCATCGCGGACAAGCTGAGCGGCCGTCAGCGCGGCCTGTCGGGCATGTCCCTGGGGCTCACCCCGCGCAACAAGTTCTGAGCTCTGAGCGGCGTACGGGTGGGGGCGGTCTCCTGAGGAGACCGCCCCCGCCCGTCGGCTCAGTTCTCGTACGACGCGATGTCGCCGATCACCGCGAATCCCAGGCCGTAGGCGCTCATGCCGCGTCCGTAGGCGCCGATGTGCACCCCGTCGGGGGCCGAGCCCGCGAGCACCCAGCCGAACTCCGACTCGCGGTAGTGGAAGTCCACCGGCACGCCGTCCACCGGAAGGGACAGCGTCGACCAGGGCTCCCGGCCCAGGTCGTCCGCGAGCTCGAACGCGGTCTCGGTCTGCTGGTTCAGCCATTCGCCACGCAGGGTGTGGTCCATCTGCGGGGGCCAGGTGCAGTCCAGCAGGCCTGAGCCCGCCAGCCAGGCCGCCGACGAGACCGTGGTGGCGTCCAGGACGCCCGTACCGTCGTCGCTGTCCCGTACGGGGCTGCTGCCCACGGTCACGACCACCGCGAAGCGCGCCTTCTCCGCCCCCGCGTCGGCCCGTACGACGGGCTCCTCGCCGTGCCCGGTGGAACCGTGCTGCACCGTGTCGTCCGCCGCGGCGGTCACGGTCATCAGCCAGCGCGGGCCCGTGAAGGCCTCGTCCAGCCCGTACCAGGGGAACGGCGCCTTGAGATAGCCGTCGACAGTACGCCGGGTCGCCGGCACCCCCTCTGCGGTGACTGTGCTGGGCGCACCATCCGCCCCTACCCGACTCGTCGTCTCCATCTGCCCGGCCGCCTCCTCGATCTTTCGCTGATCCGGAGCGGCCCTCCCCCCGTGGGCATGGGCAACCTCGCAACCGGACAGATGGAGAATAGCCATACCGTCCGGACGAGTCGGGATTGACGGTCTCAGGTGGCGTCTGCGTCGAAGGGCGGGCGCTCGTCCTTGGCCGGCTGCGCGGGCTTCTTGAGGAGGTCCGGCGTGGCGGCGGCACCGGACGCGGCTGCCGCGGCGGCGGTGCCGGCGGACGGGGCGCTCTCGCGGCCGTTCACCGCGTCGGTGACCTCAGCCATCTCCTTGCGCAGGTCGAAGCTCTCGCGGATCTCCTTGAGCCCCAGGTCGTCGTTCCCGTCCATGAGCTGCTTGCGGACGAACGTCTTGGGGTTGAGGTCCTCGAACTCGAAGTCCTTGAACTGAGGTCCGAGCTCCGACCGGATGTCTTCCTTGGCGCTGTCCGAGAACTCACGGATCTTGCGGATGGTGCGCGTGACGTCCTGGATGACCTTCGGCAGCTTCTCCGGACCGAATACGAGCACGGCGAGAACCACGAGCGTCAGCAGCTCGAGTGCGCCTATGTCATTGAACACCTTGCTGCTCCTCGTGTTCTCTGCGTGGTCTCCGCGTGGTCTCCGCCGCCAGGTCAGGGGGCCCGGACCGCTCCACGGTACCCGGCGAAGCTGTCCGTGCGGTACCTGCCGGTGGCCGTCAGGTGCCGCTCGCCGAACCCAGCGTCAAAGTCATGGACAGGTCTTTGCCACCGCGGGTCAGGACGAGCCCGAGCCGGTCACCCGGCCGGTGGGCGCGGATCTTGACGATCAGTTCCTCGCCGCTGTGCACGCGCTGGCCCTCCACCTCGGTGATGATGTCGCCCGTGCGGATGCCCGCCTTGTCGGCCGGGCCGCCCTCGGTCACCGCCGCTCCGCCGTCGGCCACCTTGCCGCCGACCTTGGCTCCGTCACCGGTGAACTCCATGTCCAGCGTGACGCCGATCACGGGATGGGTGGCCTTGCCGGTGTTGATCAGCTCCTCGGCGACGCGCTTGCCCTGGTTGATCGGTATCGCGAAGCCGAGGCCGATGGAGCCGGACTGGCCGCCGTCGAGACCTGATCCGCTGTCGGCGGCGCGGATGGCGCTGTTGATGCCGATGACCCGGGCCTCGGCGTCGACCAGGGGGCCGCCCGAGTTGCCCGGGTTGATCGGGGCGTCGGTCTGCAGCGCGTCGACGTAGCTCACGTCGGTGCCGTCGCCCTTCTCGCCGCCCGCGGTGATGGGGCGCTGCTTGGCGCTGATGATGCCGGAGGTGACCGTGTTGGACAGGTCGAAGGGTGCGCCGATGGCCACCACGGGGTCGCCCACCCGCACGTTGTCGGAGTTCCCCAGGGGCAGCGGCTTGAGGCCCGAGACACCGGTCACCTTGACGACGGCCAGGTCGTAGCCGCTGTCCTTGCCGACGAGCTCGGCCGGCGCGCTCTCCCCGCCGCTGAACGTGACGGTGATGTCGCCGGTGGAGCCCGCTGGGGCGACCACGTGGTTGTTGGTCAGGATGTGGCCCTTGTCGTCGAGGACGAAGCCGGTGCCGGTGCCGGACTCGGCGGAGCCGTTGACGTGCAGGGTGACCACGCTGGGCAGCGCGCTGGAGGCGATCCCGGCGACGCTGTCGGGCGCCCGGCCGCCGTTGTCCCGGCCGGCCTGGGGCAGTTCGACCGTGGTCAGGCCGCCGTTGCGCTCGACGTAGGCACCGATTCCGCCGCCGATCCCACCGGCCACGAGGGCGAGCAGCGCCGCCCCGACGAGGACGGACCCACGGCGGCTGCCCCGCGGGCGGGGGTCCGGACCCTGGGCGGGGCCCGGGTGGCTCAACGGCTGCTGCGGGAGCGTGCCCCAGGGGTCGTACCGCAGCCACTGCGAGGGCTGCGGCGGGGACTGCGCGGGGGGCTGCTGCTGCGGCACGGCGTGCGGCGGGGGCGCCCAGCCGTCGGGGTGCCCCTGGGCGCCCGCCGCCGGAGCGGGGGCGGATACGGGGACGGGCGCGGCCACGCCGTGCCCGTTCGTGCCCGCGTACGGCGGCGGTACGGGGGTCCCGTGGGCCGGAGTCGGCACCGGGCGCTGCACGGGCGGCGCGGGCGCCCACGGCCCCGGGCCGCCGTAGGGCGGGGTGCTGTACTCGTCGGGCGCGTGCAGCGGCTGCGTACGGTGCGCCGCCGGCTCGGCGGCGGGGGGTGCGGGGGGTGCGGGGGGTGCGGGGGTGAAATCGCGAGGCTCGCCGTCCGACGGCGCGGGCCGGTCGGCTGCCGGCGGTGCGGGCGGCTCGGCTGCCGACGGCGAGGCCGGCCGGGCGGCCGGTGGGGCGGGCACGAAGTCGCCGTCCGTCCCGGGCGCGGGCGGCTCTCCGGCCGTGGGTGCGGCGGCCTCGCCGGCCGGCTGCTCCCTGCGCGGGGGCGGCGTCGTCCCGTCCGCGTCGGAGACGGTCACCGCGTGCTCCGGACCGGCCGGGCGGTCCCGTTCCGTAGAGGGACGGCTCCACCACTTCGTCTTCGGCCCGCTGGGCTTCCCGTCGTCCATGCTCTCCCCGCAACTGGCCCTTGCACGCCTCACAGAGGCGTCCCTCCCGGAATTCAACCAGGTTTGCGAATCCGTGCGCAGGGTCCCGGTCAGCGCAGCGGTGTGAGCGGCATCGCGCGTTCCCGCAGCGGCGGGGCGGAGGCCGTCGAGGACGGCTCCGGCTCCGCTCCCGCGCGGAGCGCGGAGGAGTACAGCGGGTCGGCGTCGGTCGGGCGTATGAGGGGCGGCACGGTCACGTTCAGCACGGGGAAGGCGAACGTACCCCCGGTGAGCGCCGAGGTGCTCAACAGCGAGGGCGCGGAGGACGGCTGGGCGGACGAGGACGGGACGGCGCCCGGCCGGAGATCCTGGCCCTGTCCGACGGCGAGTGCGCCGCCGCCGCTGCGGCTGGCCGCCGCACCGGCGCCGCCGGTCCGCTCCTCGGCGTCGAGCGGGGTCACGTTGCTGCCCGCGCCTTCGGCGCTGAGCGGAGCCTCGGGGTTGTGGTCGAGCGGGAGCGAGCCTCCCAGGGCGATGGCCGCGAGCGAGACCGCGCTGGCCGCGACGAACGCGAAGCGCCGGGCGCGCCAGGGTGAGCGGTCGGCTTCACGGGCGACGTCATGGATGCGGAAGCCGGAACCGGTCGCGCCACCCGGCAGCACGGCCGTCGAGCCGTGAGGGGTGGGGAGGTAACCGAAGCCGTCCAGCGGGGAGCGGCCTGACTCCGGGGAGCCGGGCTGCAGCACGGGGAGGATTCCGTCAGCGAAGCGCCGCCGGCCGTCCGAGCCGTCGTCCGGACCGCCGCCGCTGCCGCTGGGGCCCCCGGGGAGGCCCTGCAGGCGGGCGAGGAAGCCCTCGGAGGGCGAAGGGGCGGCGGAGGTCGCGAAGGCGCTCTTCAGCCGTCGCTGGGCGTCGGCCTCGGCCTTGCACCGGGCACAGGTGGCCAGATGGGCCAGGACCCGCTCCCGGGCATCGTGTTTGAGCTCGCCGTCGACAAGCGCGGCGAGCCGGTCCCCCAGATGCTGCTCCGCGGGGGTCGGACCTGTGCCACTCACGCCGTTCCGCCCTCCCCTGCCAGGACCGCGTCCGCGAGGGAACGCTGCTCGGCGCGGGCCTCGGGCGAACGGTGCTTGAGCGCCTTGCGCAGGTGCGAGCGGCCGCGGTGGATGCGGCTGCGCACCGTGCCGAGCTTGACGCCGAGTGTGGCGGCGATCTCCTCGTACGAGAGGCCCTCGATGTCGCAGAGCACGACCGCCGCACGGAATTCGGGCGCGAGGGTGTCCAGCGCCTGCTGCACGTCCGCGTCGAAGTGCGTGTCGTTGAAGACCTGCTGCGGGGACGGCTCACGGCTCGGCAGCCGCTCGGCCGCGTCGTCGCCGAGGGAGTCGAAACGGATCCGCTGCTTGCGGCGGACCATGTCCAGGAAGAGATTCGTCGTGATCCTGTGCAGCCAGCCCTCGAAAGTGCCCGGCGTGTAGGTCGACAGCGACCGGAAGACGCGGACGAAGACTTCCTGGGTGAGGTCCTCGGCGTCGTGCTGGTTACCCGTCAGCCGGTAGGCGAGGCGGTACACCCGGGCGCTGTGGGTGCTGACGATCTCTTCCCATGAGGGCGGGGTCCACGCCTGGGAATCCGCATCTGAGGCGAAGGTCGCGGTCGGTGCGGAAACGTTGGAAGAACGGTCAGCGATGTCGGTCACGGATTTCGGCTCACCCGCCGACCTGAGAAAGCGCCGCAGCGCACCTCTCCGATCCACAGGCGCAGCCGCACCTCCCCTATCGGCTCTGGTGGTGTCCAGTGGAGCCCCTACCATAGCCACCTCGCCCGTTAGCTCCGGATAAGCCTTTTTACCTGCTGGTGTCCCGGTGTCCCCGGGAGCAAGAGGCACATTCCGGACCCGGCCGCGGGGCCCGGTCCACGTGTTCTCCTCCGTCCTCTCATAACGCCCGGTCCCATCTGCGGGTTCCCGGGTCCAGCGGATACAGTCACCGTTGCGCCAACTACGGGGACAGGAGAGGGTCATTACCGCCAACCGGCAGACGAGCTGGGCATTCGCCGACGCCTTTGTCGCCGAGGAAGAAGCTCTGCTCTGGGCCCGGGACCGGGCCCACGAGACAGGGCTCCGCCCGGTGTCGTCAGGCACCGGCGCGGCGCTGCGCCTGCTCGCTGCCACCGCGGACGCCAAGGCGGTGGCCGAGATCGGCACCGGAACCGGCGTGTCCGGCATCTATCTGCTGCAGGGCATGCGACCGGACGGCGTGCTGACCACCGTCGACCCGGAGCCCGAGCGCCAGCAGTTCGCCCGCGAGGCCTTCCGGGCCGCGGGCTTCGCCACGAACCGGGCCCGGTTCATCCCGGGCCGTGCCCTCGACGTGCTGCCGCGGCTCGCGGACGGCGGTTACGACCTCGTCTTCTGCGACGGCGACCGGCTCGAGAGTCTGGACTGCCTCGCTGAATCGTTGCGCCTGCTGCGACCTGGCGGACTGGTCTGTTTCGAGGGCGTCTTCGCCGACGGCCGCACGATCGACTCGGCGGCGCAGCCGGCCGAGGTACTGCGCCTGCGCGAGCTCCTGCGGGCCGTGCGCGAGAGCCAGGAGCTCATGGCGACGCTGCTGCCGGTGGGCGACGGCCTGCTGTGCGCGGTACGGCGCGGCTGAGCCGGCCGTCCCGGGCACGACCGCCCGGCCTCCCCCGACGCACTGCTGCCCCGGCACGGAATCCGTGCCGGGGCAGCAGTGAAGTGTGGGCGCCTCCGCCTCAGCCGACGACCTTCTTCAGCGCGTCACCGAGTGCATCGGCCTCGTCCGGAGTCAGCTCGACGACAAGCCGACCGCCGCCTTCGAGCGGAACGCGCATGACGATGCCCCGCCCCTCCTTTGTCACCTCGAGCGGGCCGTCGCCCGTCCGCGGCTTCATGGCCGCCATGCTCGTTCCCCTTCCTGAAACCAGCTCATCGCAGCCGGCGGCCCCATGACAGGCGCTGCCTCACCGGCGTCGAACACAATGCTTCCTCCGCATTATCCCGCATCGGAGACCCCGATGACCAACATCGGTCGGCATCGCTTGCGCAACGCGCTCTCGCAAAACCACCTAATTCGGCGATCCGGCTGCGATACTGCGCCGCCGTCGGCCCCCAGCCGAAGTCCAATCGTTAGACGCAGGTCACATGTCCGGCCCGCCGGAAGTCCGCCATGCTTGCCTGGACAGGCACGACGCCGGACCCGCAAGGAGAACCCGCAATGGCTGACACGGTGCTCACAGACGTGAGCGACGGGCTCGCGACGATCACGATCAATCGCCCCGACGCGATGAACGCCATGAACACCGCCGCCAAGGTCGCGCTCCGCGACGCCCTTCTGGCGGTCGCGGACGACCCCGCCGTGCGCGCGGTTCTGCTCACGGCCACCGGGCGCGCCTTCTGCGTCGGCCAGGACCTCAAGGAGCACGTCGCCAAGCTCTCCGAGGCCCGTGAGTCGGACGGCGGCAACGCGCTGAGCACGGTACGGGAGCACTACAACCCCATCGTCCGCGCCATCACGGAGATGGAGAAGCCCGTGGTTGCGGGCGTCAACGGGGTCGCCGCGGGGGCGGGTTTCGGATTCGCGCTCGCCGCCGACTACCGCGTGGTCGCCGACACCGCGGCCTTCAACACCTCCTTCGCGGGTGTCGCGCTGACCGCCGACTCGGGCGTCTCCTGGACCCTGCCCCGGCTGATCGGCGCGAGCCGCGCCGCGGACCTCCTGTTCTTCCCGCGCTCGATCTCCGCCCAGGAGGCGTACGAGCTGGGCCTCGTGAACAAGGTGGTGCCCGCGGCCGACCTGGCCAAGGAGGCGCACGCCGTGGCCCGCGCCCTGGCGGACGGGCCGACGGTGGCGTACGCGGCGCTGAAGGCGTCCGTGGCGTACGGCGCCGGGCACACCCTCGCCGAGACCCTGGAGAAGGAGGACGAACTCCAGACGAAGGCGGGCGCGTCGCAGGACCACACGATCGCGGTCGAGGCGTTCCTCGCCAAGCAGCCGCCGAAGTATCTCGGCAGGTAGGACCGGGGGCCCTCCGTCCGGATCCCTGATCCGGACGGGAAGCCCCTACCGGCCGCCGCCCCGGGCCACGCAGTCGGCGAGATGGTCGTCGACGAGGCCGCAGGCCTGCATCAGGGCGTACGCGGTCGTGGGCCCGACGAAGCGGATGGAGCGCTTCTTCAGGTCCTTGGCCAGCGCGGTGGACTCCGGGGTGACCGCCGGGACGTCGGCGAGTGCGCGCGGGGCCGGCCGCGAGGCCGGTTCCGGTGCGTACGACCAGATGAGCGCGTCCAGCTCGCCCTCGTCCCAGCCGGCCAGCACCTTGGCGTTGGCGAGTGTGGCGTCGATCTTCGCGCGGTTGCGGATGATTCCGGCGTCGGCGAGGAGGCGTTCCTTGTCGGCGTCGGTGAACTCCGCCACGGCGGAGATCTTGAATCCGGCGAACGCGCTGCGGAAGCCCTCGCGGCGGCGCAGGATCGTCAGCCACGACAGCCCCGACTGGAACGCCTCCAGGCAGAGCCGCTCGAAGAGCGCGTCGTCGCCGTGGACCGGGCGCCCCCACTCGGTGTCGTGGTAGGCGAGGTAGTCCTCCGTGGACAGGCCCCACGGGCAGCGCGGCCGCCCGTCCGCCGCCGGCTCCGCGCCGCTCATCGCCCGCTCTCCTCGTCCTGCGGCCCGTCACCGGCGGCGGGCGGCTCACCCGGCCGCTTGAAGAGGTCGGGGCCGTTCACCGCGGTCGCCTGGACCCCGGCGAGCGCCGACTCCAGCTCGGCGATGTGGGCGTCGCGCTCGGCGAGCTCCGCCCCCAGCCGGCCGAGGGCCTCGTCCACGTCCGTCATGCGGTAGCCGCGCACGGCCATGGGCAGCCGCATGGCTTCGACATCGGCGCGGCCGACGGGACGGTCGGCGGGCAGCGGGTCGATGAGCCGCTCGGGCTCGACGTCCTGCAGCACCGCGCTTCCGCCTCCGCCGACCACCGCCAGGGTGACCGCGGCCACGACCACGGCCATCGTGAGCAGCAAGAACCAGAACACGTGCATCTCCCCGGGAGCGGAATACCTGTCCAGGTCAGATCGTGCCATGCGCCGCTGACAGTCAGGGCCCTGCCGCGGAACAGCCGGGCCCGGCGCCTCACGCAGGAGCTCGACGGCCGGAGGCATCTCCGTCTCGCCGATGTCGCCGTAGCCGCCGCAGGACGTCCGGCGGTCACGCCGGTCGTCGGCGTCAGCACGGTCGAGCAGCCGGACGAGGCCCTCGCGGGGGTGTCTCGGGCTGCCCGCCGAGCAGCGCGGAGGCCTGGACTCCGCCGTGTGACCTGGTGCCGCCTCCCACTCGCCGGCCGGTCTAAAGTCGCAGGCGGGCTACAGGGAGGAACCAAGGAATGCGAAGCGGGACGCTCAGGCTGGGACGGCGGGAGTTCGGGCCGCACGAGCCGGTGATCATGGCGATCGTGAACCGGACTCCCGACTCCTTCTACGACCAGGGGGCGACCTTCCGCGACGAACCCGCGCTCTCCCGGGTCGAGCAGGCCGTCGCGGACGGCGCCGCGATCATCGACATCGGCGGGGTGAAGGCCGGCCCCGGCGAGGAGGTCACGGCGCAGGAGGAGGCGCGCCGTACGGTCGGCTTCGTCGCCGAGGTGCGCCGCCGCCACCCGGACGTCGTGATCAGCGTGGACACCTGGCGCCACGACGTGGGCGAGGCCGTCTGCGAGGCCGGGGCGGACCTGTTGAACGACGCGTGGGGCGGCGTCGACCCGAAGCTGGCGGAGGTGGCCGCGCGGTTCGGGGCTGGGCTGGTGTGCACGCACGCGGGCGGCGCCGAGCCCCGTACACGGCCGCACCGGACCGCCTACGAGGATGTGATGGCGGACATCCTGCGCGTGACCCTGGATCTCGCCGGGCGTGCCGTGGAGCTCGGGGTGCGGCCGGACGGGATCATGATCGACCCGGGGCACGACTTCGGGAAGAACACCCGGCACTCGCTGGAGGCGACGCGCAGGCTGGAGGAGATGACGGCCACGGGCTGGCCGGTGCTGGTCTCCCTCTCCAACAAGGACTTCGTCGGGGAGACGCTCGACAAGCCGGTCAAGGAACGCGTCATCGGCACCCTCGCGACGACGGCCGTGTCGGCGTGGCTGGGGGCTCAGGTGTACCGGGTGCACGAGGTGGCCGAGACCCGGCAGGTCCTCGACATGGTGGCCTCCATCGCGGGCCACCGGCCGCCTGCGGTCGCGCGGCGGGGCCTCGCGTAGGCCCGTACCCCTCTCCCGCGGACGGGCCGGGGAGAGGGGGCCGCGGCGGGCCCGGCCAGGGTCTCGCCAGGGCACGCGAGCCCAGCATCATCCGGACGAGAGGCCCTAGCGGCCGACTTCCTTCGTGACCAGCCGGACCGCCTCGTCCACGTCGTCCGTGACGTGGAAGAGCATCAGGTCCCCCTCGGACGCCTTGCCGCCCGCGACCACGGTGTCCCGCAGCCAGTCGACCAGGCCGCCCCAGTACGCCGTGCCGAACAGGACGATCGGGAAGCGCGTCACCTTGCCCGTCTGCACCAGGGTCAGCGCCTCGAAGAGTTCGTCCAGCGTGCCCAGGCCGCCGGGGAGGACGACGAAGCCCTGCGCGTACTTCACGAACATCGTCTTGCGGACGAAGAAGTAGCGGAAGTTGACGCCGATGTCGACATGTGGATTCAGCCCGGACTCGAAGGGCAGCTCGATGCCGAGTCCGACGGAGACGCCCTTTGCGTCCCTGGCCCCCTTGTTCGCCGCCTCCATGGCTCCGGGGCCGCCGCCCGTGATGACGGCGAATCCCGCCTCGACGAGCGCCTTGCCGATCTGTACGCCCGCCTCGTAGTCCGGTCCGCCCGCCGGGGTGCGCGCCGAACCGAAGACGCTGATGGCGCTGGGAAGCTCCGCCAGCGCGCCGAACCCCTCCACGAACTCGGACTGGATCCGCATGACCCGCCAGGGGTCGGTGTGGACCCACTCCGAGTCGCCCTCGGAATCCAGCAGCCGCTGATCGGTCGTGCCCGGCTGGACCTGGTCCCTGCGGCGCAGTACCGGACCCATTCGCTGTTCCTCGGGCTTCACCGCACCCTCGGGAATCTGCGCGCCCTCGGGGATCCGTGCGTCCTCCGGGTTGCCCATGACCTGCTCCCTCCGCCGACCTGCGATGTGCGTGTGTCGCTTCAGCGTAGATCGGCGGAGGTTACGCGCAGGGGAATGCCGTGAGTCAGCTGGTGAGCCAGGAGCGGAGGCGGTCCTCGCAGTGCGTGATCCGCTCGACACGCACGTGCTCGTCCCGCTTGTGCGCGAAGAGCGGATCGCCCGGACCGTAGTTCACCGCGGGGACGCCCAGGGAGCCGAACCGGGACACGTCCGTCCAGCCGAACTTGGGCTTCGCGACGCCGCCGACCGCCTCCATGAAGGCCTTGGCGGCGGGGTGCGAGAGACCGGGCATCGCGGCTCCGGTGTGGTCGTCCACGACGAACTCGTCGACACCGCAGTCCGCGAAGACCTCCTGGACGTGCGCCTCGGCCTCCTCGGCCGTGATGTCGGGGGCGTAGCGGTAGTTGACGACCAGGGTGCAGGCGTCCGGGATGACGTTGGTGGCGACGCCGCCCTCGATGCCGACGGCGTTGAGCCCTTCGCGGTACTCCAGGCCGTCGATGACCGGGCGGCGCGGCTCGTACGCGGCCAGCCGGGCCAGCGCCGGGGCGGCCGCGTGGATCGCGTTGGACCCCATCCAGCCGCGCGCGGAGTGGGACCGCTCGCCCTTGAACCGCAGGTGGACGCGGAGCGTGCCCTGGCAGCCGCCCTCGACCTCGCCGTTGGAGCCCTCGAGGAGGACGGCGAAGTCCGCGTCGAGCCATTCGGGGTGCGCCTCGGCCACGTGACCGAGGCCGTTGAGGTGGGCGGCGACCTCTTCGTTGTCGTAGAAGATGAACGTGAGGTCGCGGTTGGGCTCAGGCACCGTCGCGGCGATGCGCAGCTGGACGGCGACGCCCGACTTCATGTCGGAGGTCCCGCAGCCCCACAGCACGCCGTCGTCGTCGAGCCTGGACGGCACGTTGTCCGCGATCGGGACGGTGTCGATGTGTCCCGCCAGCACGACCCGCTCGGCACGGCCCAGCTGCGTCCTGGCCACGATGTTGTTGCCGTGGCGGTCGACGGTCAGGTGCGGCAGCGGGCGCAGGGCCGCCTCGATGGCGTCGGCGAGGTCCTTCTCCTGCCCGCTGACCGACGGGAAATCGACCAGCCGTGCGGTGAGCGCCGGGCCGTCCAGGGCGAGGTCGAGCGTGTGTCCATCCATGGCCACGACCCTAAGGGACACGTGACCGGGCCCCGGTCCTACCCTCCAGTACGGTGGCCCCGTGCCCCGGACCAGTGCCTCCCCCCGCCGCGGCCGCGCCCTCCGTGTCGCGGCCTCCCTCGCCGTGCTCATGGCGTTGGCCGGCTATCTGGCCGTGCAGTACGTCTCGGGTGACAGGAGCGTGCCCCGCTGCACGGTCGGCCCCGCGGACGGGGGCGAGGGACGCACGTACGAGCTGAGCCCGGACCAGGCCGCCAACGCCGCCACGATCTCCGCCGTGGGCACCTCGCGGGGGCTGCCGGAGCGCGCGGTGACCATCGCACTGGCGACCGCGCTGCAGGAGTCCACGCTGCGCAACCTCGACCACGGCGACCGGGACTCGCTCGGGCTCTTCCAGCAGCGTCCCTCGCAGGGGTGGGGCAGGCCCGAGCAGATCATGGACCCGGTCTATGCGGCCGGGAAGTTCTACGAGCACCTCGTCGAGGTCCCGCGCTATCTGGACCTGAAGCTGACCGTCGCGGCCCAGTGGGTGCAGAAGAGCGCGTTCCCGGACGCGTACGCCAAGCACGAGCCGGACGCCCGGCTGCTGGCCGACGCGCTGACCGGGCGCGCCCCCGCCTCGCTGACCTGCACGGGCCCGGCGCCGGCCGCCGGGGAGTCCGGGGACGCGGCGGAGGTCCGGTCCGACCTGGTGCGCGCCTTCGGGAAGGACGTCCTGCCGTCCGCCGGGTCGGCGGGCGCCTCCGCGGCGGGCACGGTGTCGGTGCCCGTGCGAGCCTCGGACGGCGCCGCGCCCCGGCGCGGCTGGGAGCTCGCGCACTGGGCGGTCGCGCGGGCCGAAACCCTGCGGATCGCGGAGGTCTCGTACGCGGGCCGCACGTGGACCGCCGAGTCGGGCTGGCGGACGGAACGCGGGGAATCGGGCGCCACAGCGGTCCGAATGCGCCTCGCTCAGTAGTACGGGCCGTCCTCCGTACGGGCCGTTCGGCGACCGCCGGACCCCCGCTGCCACAAGCATTTCCCCGCCCTCGCACTCCGGGCCGGTTCCCTTGCCCGCGCCGGGAAGTGACGGTTCATCAGGTGCCCGCCGAATGCGCCGTTCGCCCGGGTTCCTCCGTTGCGGATTATCTGACGCATTACTCAGTCTTTACCTCGGTGCCCCGCAACCTTCCCCGCCCCCGGACCGGTTGTTCAGTGCGTCCGATCACCGGACAGGCGGATTCCACATCCGCCGCGTAACCGTTGACGTCCCGTCGAAGGAGCATCATGTCCCTCCCCCTGACCCGCCGGATCGCCCGTGCCGCGCTGCTGATCGCCGCGGGTGCGGCCCCCGTGGTCGGCGCGGCCGGTGCCGCGGGTGCCGCGGGGCTCCCGCAGACCCCCGCGCTCGGCGGCCTCACCTCGCTCGACGGCGCCGGACTCAGCAGCACGCTGGACTCCGCCTCGAAGCAGGGCTCCGAGGTGGCGAACGAGACCGGCGGCAAGGTGGTCGGCACGACCCTTCCCGCCGCGGGCAAGACCCTCCAGAAGGCCGGCACCGTGGCGGACGGCGAGCTGACGGAGGACACCCTCCCGACCAAGAGCCTGCCGACCAAGGGCCTGCCGATCGGCTGAACAGCCGGTACACGCGCTGTCACGAGCGCACGGAGGGGCCTCGGGAGTGCGCACTCCCGAGGCCCCTCGGCGTACCGGGGCGGCTAGGGTCTTTCGTCCAAACGAAAGACCCTAGGACAGCCGCTTGACCGCCGCGTCCACGCGCTCGTCCGAGGCCGTCAGGGCCACCCGTACGAAGCGGTCGCCGGCCGGCCCGTAGAAGTCGCCCGGCGCCACGAGGATGCCGAGCTCCGCCAGACGCGCCACGGTCTCCCAGCAGGGCTCGTCGCGCGTGGCCCAGAGGTAGAGGCTCGCCTCGCTGTGCTCGATCCGGAAGCCGTGGGCCTCCAGTGCGGCCCGCAGCGCCGTGCGCCGCCGCGCGTAGCGCTCCCGCTGCTCCGCCACGTGCGTGTCGTCACCCAGTGCCGCGACCGTCGCCGCCTGGACCGGGGCCGGGGTCATCATCCCGCCGTGCTTGCGGATCTGGAGCAGCTCGCCGAGGACGGCCGCGTCACCCGCGACGAAGGCCGCGCGGTACCCGGCGAGGTTGGAGCGCTTGGAGAGCGAGTGGACGGCGACGACGCCCTCGTACGTGCCGCCGCAGACGTCCGCGTGGAGCACGGAGACGGGCTCGGCCTCCCAGCCGAGCTCCAGGTAGCACTCGTCGCTGAAGACCAGCACCCCGTGCTCGCGCGCCCAGGCGACGATCCGGGTCAGCTCGTCCTTCGGCAGGACGCGGCCCGTCGGATTGGACGGGGAGTTGAGCCAGAGCAGCTTCAGGCCCTGCGGGTCCAGCTCCGTCGGGTCGTCGTAGACGACGGGCTCGGCGCCGCAGAGCCGCGCGCCGACCTCGTACGTCGGGTAGGCGAGCCGCGGGTAGGCGACCTTGTCGCCCGCGCCGAGACCGAGCTGGGTCGGCAGCCAGGCGACCAGTTCCTTGGAGCCCACGACCGGGAGCACGTTCGCGTGCGTCACACCGGGCGCCGCGCCGAGCCTGCGCTCCACCCAGCCGGTCAGCGCGTCACGCAGCGCCTCGGTCCCCCACACCGTCGGATAGCCGGGGCTGTCCGCCGCGGCGATCAGCGCCCGCTGGATCAGCTCGGGAACCGGGTCGACGGGCGTACCGACCGACAGGTCCACGAGGCCGTCCGGATGGGCCACGGCCGTCGCCTTGTAGGGCGCCAGCTTGTCCCAGGGGAAGACCGGGAGGCGGGAGGAGACGGGAACTGCTGCGGACACGGAACTCTGCTTTCTCGTACGGGGGCGTGGTGGCCGGGAAACGCCTCGGTCCCGCACGGTGACAAGCCGTACGGGACCGGGCGACGCCCGTGCGACCGCTTACTGGTTCTGCGGCGGCAACGCGGCGATGAACGCGTGGTCACGCTCGATGAGACCCAGCTTGGAGGCGCCACCCGGCGAGCCGAGGTCGTCGAAGAACTCGACGTTCGCCTTGTAGTAGTCCTTCCACTCCTCCGGGGTGTCGTCCTCGTAGAAGATGGCCTCGACCGGGCAGACCGGCTCACAGGCTCCACAGTCGACACACTCGTCCGGATGGATGTACAAGGACCTGGAGCCCTCGTAGATGCAGTCGACGGGGCACTCTTCGATGCAGGCCTTGTCCTTCACGTCGACACAAGGCTGCGCGATGACGTAGGTCACGCTGTCGTTCCTCCTCGGTAGGGCGTTGGCTCTCGCGCGGGAGCGCGGCGTCGTCGATGCCCGCCCCTAGTATCTCCGTTCCGGGGCACGATCCGAACAGGAGGGGCAGACAGAGCTGTGGAATTCACCATGGGCGGACGGCTCGAGGTTCGCATAACCCCTGCTGACGTGGGCAAACGCGTGTCCGTGCGGCGCGCCGCCGACGTGCGGGGCGAGGGCGCGAAGTTCACCGACACGGTCGGGGTTCTCACATCGTGGGACGGCGGAGTGCTGTCGGTCACGACGAAGAACGGGGAGAGCATCCGCATCGCGGAATCGACGCTGGTGGCGGGCAAGGTGGTGCCTCCGGCCCCGGCTCGCCGCCGCGGTCCCGCCGCCTCGTTCGGCGAACTCGCCCGGGCGACCGCGCGCGCCTGGGAGCCCGTCGAGAGCGAACTCCTGGGCGACTGGCGGCTGCGCGCCGCCGGCGGGTTCACCCGCCGCGCCAACTCGGTGCTGCCGCTCGGCGATCCGGGTCTCCCGATCGGCGAGGCGCTCGGGCGTGTCCGCCGCTGGTACGGGGAACGGGGCCTGCCCGCATACGTCCAGACCGCCACGGGCGCCGAGGGCACGCAGGAGGCGCTCTGCGCCGACCTGGAGGAGCACGGGTGGCGGCGCGAGGTGACCGCCGAGGTGCGGATCGCGGCGCTCGCTCCCGTCGGGGACCTGGACGCGGACATCTCCGCCGTACGGATGGCCCGTGAGCCGGACGAGGCGTGGCTCTCCCGGTACCAGCGCTTCGAGACCCCGGGTCCCCATGTGCTGAAGGTGCTGGGCAGCGGGCCTTCGGTGTGGTTCGCCTCCGTCCCGGGCGACGGTCCGGCGGGGGTGCCCGCCGCGATCGGACGCTGCGTGGTGGACGGCCGCTGGGCGGGGTTCATGGCCGTCGAGGTGGGCCCGGAGCACCGGCGCCGGGGGCTCGCGACGGCTGTCATGACGGCGCTGGCCCGCACGACGCTGGACGAGGGTGCCTCGGCCGCGTGGCTCCAAATGGAGGCGGACAATGAAGGTGCCCGTGCGCTGTACGACGGCATGGGCTTCGCCACCCACCACCGCTATCACCACTTCCGGCCCGCGTAGCGGGGAGAGCAGCAAGGGGGACGTGCACACATGAGCGCCGAGGATGCCGGCACGGCCGAACGACGGCGGCGGTTCGCCGAGGAGGCGCGCGCCGAACGGCCCGACCTCGCGCTGCTCTGCCTGCTGCTCGGCGCGGAGGCCGCGCCGCCGTCGCCCGGGGACGCCGACCCCCACGGCATCGACGCGGCGCAGATCGAGCTGGACCGGCTGGCGGGCCTCCTGCCGTACGGAGCCCGCGACGCCCGCGCGTGGGCGTCCGCCCTGGCCGAACTGCTCGGCGAGCGCTGCGGTTTCGCTGGATCGTCCCAGGACTACCAGCGGCTGGACTCGTCGGTGCTCCAGCAGGTGCTGCGCCGCCGCAAGGGGCTGCCCATCCTGCTGTCCGTGGTCTGGATCGAGGTCGCGCGGAGGGCCGGGGCACCCGTCTACGGGCTGGCCCTCCCCGGCCATTACGTGGTCGGTTTCGGCGACCCGGCCGAGCGGGTGCTGGCCGACCCCTTCGCCGGCGGTGCGCCCCTGAGCGGCGAGGACGCGGACCTGATGGTGACCGGGATGACCGGAGAGCCCCCCGGTGCGGCGACGCCCATGGCCGCCAGGCCCCTGGAGACGGTCCTGCGGATCCTGAACAACGTCCGGGCCTGGGCGGCGGCGCGACCCGAGCGTACGGACGTGGCGCTGTGGGCCCTCGAACTCTCCCTGCTGCTGCCCTCGCACCCGGCCAGGCTCCGCTACGAGCGGGCCCAGCTCCTCGTGCAGCGTGGCGAGTTCCTGCGGGGGGCGGCGGAGATGGACGAGTACGCCGAGATCGTCGACGGCATCGAGCCGACGGCGGCCGAGGCCATCCGCCACCGCGCCCAGGCCGCCAGAGCGCTGCTGAACTAGGGCGGCCTGCTGTGCGGTCACCCTGTGAACTCACGGGGGGCGCCGTCTGCACGCAAAGCGCCTCAATTGCCGTACAGCTCACCACATCTGTTGCCCGTACGGCGATCGGTCGAGGCTCCTGACGCACACCTCTTGACGTGTCCAAGGCAACAGCGGTTACATCGGCGAGACGAGAGAGCGCTCTCTCGCCTCTCTCGAGGTTCCGTCGTGCACCCGTACCACGCCCCAGGAGATGTCATCCATGCAAGCTCCCCCCACGAGTTCCGCGCCCCCCACCGCGCCTCGCCGACACCGCCGCTCCAAGGCGCTCGGCGTCGCCGCGCTCGCCGTTTCGCTGCTCATGGCCTTCCCCACAGCCCAGTCGGCGTTCGGTGACGAGGCCGAGGAGGTCCCCGGCGGTGGTGACCTCGGCCCCAACGTGCTGGTCTTCGACCCCTCGACGCCCGACATCCAGGGCAAGGTCGACGAGGTCTTCAAGAAGCAGGAGTCGAACCAGTTCGGCACCGACCGCTACGCGCTGATGTTCAAGCCGGGCACGTACGACAACATCAATGCCCAGATCGGCTTCTACACCTCCATCGCAGGACTCGGCCTGAACCCCGACGACACCACCTTCAACGGTGATGTCACCGTCGACGCCGGCTGGTTCAACGGCAACGCCACCCAGAACTTCTGGCGTTCGGCCGAGAACCTCGCCCTGAACCCGGTCAGCGGCACCAACCGCTGGGCCGTCTCCCAGGCCGCCCCCTTCCGCCGTATGCACGTCAAGGGCGGACTCAACCTCGCACCCGACGGCTACGGATGGGCGAGCGGCGGCTACATCGCCGACAGCAAGATCGACGGCCAGGTCGGCCCGTACTCGCAGCAGCAGTGGTACACCCGCGACAGCTCCATCGGCAGCTGGGGCAACGGCGTCTGGAACATGACGTTCTCCGGCGTCGAGGGCGCCCCCGCCCAGAGCTTCCCCGAGCCGCCGTACACGACGCTGGACACCACCCCGGTCTCCCGCGAGAAGCCCTTCCTCTACCTCGACGGCGACGCCTACAAGGTCTTCGTCCCCGCCAAGCGCACCAACGCACGGGGCACGACCTGGGCCGACGGAACCCCCGAGGGTGAGTCCATCCCCCTCGACCAGTTCTACGTCGTGAAGCCGGGCGCGACCGCCCAGACGATCAACGCGGCCGTGGACCAGGGCCTGCACCTGCTGTTCACCCCGGGCGTCTACCACGTCGACCAGCCCATCGAGATCGACCGCGCGAACACCGTGGCCCTCGGTCTCGGGCTCGCCACGATCATCCCGGACAACGGCGTGACCGCGATCAAGGTCGGCGACGTCGACGGCGTCAAGCTCGCCGGACTCCTCGTGGACGCGGGGCCGGTCAACTCCGAGACCCTCGTCGAGGTCGGCCCCGAGGGCGCTTCGGGTGACCACTCGGCCAACCCGACCAGCCTCCAGGACGTGTTCGTACGCATCGGCGGAGCCGGCCCCGGCAAGGCGACCACCAGCATCGTCGTCAACAGCGACGACACGGTCATCGACCACACCTGGGTCTGGCGCGCCGACCACGGAGAGGGCGTCGGCTGGGAGACCAACCGCGCCGACTACGGCGTCCACGTCAAGGGCGACGACGTGCTGGCCACCGGGCTGTTCGTCGAGCACTTCAACAAGTACGACGTCCAGTGGTCCGGGGAGAACGGGAAGACGATCTTCTTCCAGAACGAGAAGGCGTACGACGCCCCCAACCAGGCCGCGATCCAGAACGGCGACATCAAGGGCTACGCCGCCTACAAGGTCGACGACTCCGTCACCACCCACGAGGGCTGGGGCATGGGCAGCTACTGCTACTTCAACGTCGACCCGACCATCCGCCAGCAGCACGGTTTCCAGGCCCCGGTGAAACCCGGAGTCAAGTTCCACGACCTGCTCGTCGTCTCCCTCGGCGGCCAGGGACAGTACGACCACGTCATCAACGACACCGGATCCCCCACATCCGGTACGGACACCATCCCGTCCCAGGTGGTGTCCTTCCCGTAGACCGGGGGGAGAGAGAGACGGGGCCCGGCCGCGAATGCGGCCGGGCCCCGTCCCGTCCTGTCACGCGTGCCGTTCGGACCACGCGGGACTCATGACCCTCCGGGTCCGGTCAGCCCGCGCCGGTCAGGTCGATCGCGACGGTGCGCTCCGCGGGGGTCTTGCCGAGCAGCGCGCCCTGCATGGCCTGGGCCACGTCGGTCGAGCTGACCTGGTGCTTCTTCCCGTCACCCTTGGTGATCATGATGCCGTCGAAGACGCCGTCCAGCAGGGTGTCGATCGCTTCCCTGTTGTAGACGGGGACCAGCTTGCCGTCGACCGGCTTCATGGACAGGATCTGCGGCAGGGACCTGGCGGGGCCGAAGTCGATCTGCTTGGGCCCTGCCTTGATGGTGACCAGACCGGACATCGCCGGCTCGGCGAACTCCTTCATCGCCCGGTCCAGTTCGGCCTTGGTGATGGTGGGTTCGGTGGCGGCCACCGGCAGTTCGACGACGGCCGGCTCACCCGTCTGGACCTGCGCGCGATAGGCGTCGCGGACGGAGATCATCGACCGGTTGACGTCCAGCGACTTCCCCGACTTGCCCGGGACGGCCACGGCCTTGTTCGGCTCGAACTTGATCGTGCCGTCGTTGGCGGAGCCGGAGACGCCCGCCAGGTCGCTCAGCGCGACCCCGAGCTTCTCCTCGTCGACCGGGATCACCGGGTCGGCGGGACGTGCCCCGCCGAACAGTGAGCCGATCACCGAGACCGGGTTGTAGTCGCTGCCCGCGGCGCCACGGACGGTCTCCTGGCTGTCCAGGGTGAGGCCGGCCTTGTCGGGGGCGAGCTTCTCCTCCTTGCCGTCCACGGACAGCCGCAGAGGCGCCTGGGCGCGCTTGCCGAGGGCGGCGTCGAGCTTGGTGACCGCCTCCTCCTTCGTGCCGCCGCCGATGTCGACGCCGAGCACGGTGGTGCCCTTGGGGACCTCGGAGTGGTTCATCAGCAGGCCGGCGCCGTAGGCCACGCCGAGCAGCACGACGACCGCCACGCCCAGCAGGACCACCTTGGAGCGGCCCTTCCTGGCGGGCGCCGCGGCCTTCGGGGCGGGCCGGGGGGTGGGAGCGGGCGCCGGGGCGCCCTCGTCCACCGGTCCGCCGCCCATGGGGCCCTCGGGCGGCCGGATCCCGCCGGGTCCGCCCGGGAAGGCCGAACGGGGCTCCGCCGGGATGACCGGGATACCGCTGGTGAGCGTGTCGCCGGAGACGTGGCCGCCGGAGCCGGACCCCGGCCCCGGGGCGGGGGCCTGCGGCGTCAGGATCGCGGTGTCGTCCGACATCCGCGGGGGTACGCCGCCGGGGCCGCCGGGCCGGGGGCCGGACGGGCCGCCGGGCGCCTGGCCGGGTCCGCCGGGAAGGCGGTCGAGGTTCGGCGTCAGCGAAGAGCTTCCCGTGGCCGGGCCGGTGGTGGGCCCGGAGGGACCCGGGCCGGCCGGCGGCCGCATGCCGGGGTTCGGCGTGGTCCGGGGGCCGGAGTCGAGGTCGTCGAGGGCGCTGCGGCCCGGACGGGGCGCGCCGCCCCGGTCGCCGGGCTGCTGCGGACCGTCGGGGAAGTACGGCGCGTCCGGGCGGGGCGGTGTCGGGCCACGGCCCGCGCCGGAAGGACCGCCGGCGGATCCACCACCGGGGCCCTGACCCGGGCCTCGCCCGGCGGGACCCTGACCGGGGCCGGGACCCTGACCGGGGCCGGGGCCGGGACCCTGACCGGGCGCGCCCGGAGCCGAGGCCGCGGGCGCGGCGCCCGCACCCGGGACGGGGGCCGGGGCCTTGCGCGGGGCGAACCAGTCGCTGCCGCTCTTCTCCCTGGCCGGCTTCTCGGCCGGCGCGTCGGCGGCCGGGCCGCCGTCGCGCGCGTCCGGACCGGGAGCGGGCGCTCCACCGGACGACGGCGCGGGAGCCCCGGGCCGCGGGGTGGAGCCGGTGCGCTCGGGGTCCGGGCGGTCGGCGGACGCGTCACTCATCGGCGTACGCATGACGACAGGCGGGATCGGACGCGAGCCCGGGATGTTGATCCGGATACGCGTCGTCAGCGTCGTCTCGGTTCTGGGCTCCTCGGGCTGAGGCGGATCCGCAGGCTCCGGAGTCTCCTCCGTCCCGTCCTGGGACGGGTGCAGCGACGGATACTGGCGTGATCCGTACGGCGGCGTACCCGACGGGTACGCGGCTCCTCCGCGCCCCTGGGGCCCGGAGGACGAACTGTCAGTTTCACGACTCAAAGCAGGTTCTCCCGATTGGCTCCGCCGCCCGTACTTCCCCCATGCCGCAGGCCAGGGGACGGCTCGGCGCGCGCACCACCATACTGGCCGCCACCGTAAGACTCTCCGCGCCCGGGGGGGAACAAGGATGCACCCATCACCGCGCGGAGGGGCAATCCGGTAGCGGACATACCACATCACGTGCCGGTTCGGCCGGTGCCGTCGGCCGGATACGGCAGCCGCGACATCGTGGCACACATCACAGCGACGGCCGTCCCTCCGAGCATGAAGAGTGCCAGGCCGAGCTCCTGCCCGAAGACGTAATCGCCCTCGGGGCGCCCGCCGAGAAGGACCAGGACGGCGATGAACCAGCCCACCGCCGGTGCCAGTGCGCCGAGCTGTGTCCCCGTCAGCACCCGGCCGCCGTAGAACAGGCCCGCCGACGCCGCGAGGGCGAGCAGCAACCCGCCCGGGAACAGGGCCGCCTGGACGAGGGTGCCCGCGATCCCGACGGCCGCGCCGAGCACCGCGAGTCCCACGTACAGGGGGATCCGCGCGGGGTTCAACGGCGCGGCGAGACCGGTGGGCGCGGGGCTCCTCGGCGGGGCGTTGGTGCGCGGTGCCTGCGACGAGGCGCGTGGCCTCTGCCTGCTGCTCATGTCTGTGCTCCCGGTGCGAGGGCGGCGTCCGGCACGCCCGCGAAGAGGTCGTGCTCGCGGGAACCGTCGTCCCCGCCCCGGGCGCCCCGCACCAACTCGTAGTACTCGGTGGTGAAGAGGGGCTGCCCCAAGTCGTTCGAAAGAGCGAAGAACGGTCCGTCCACGGCGATCTGGGTGGCGTGCGCCCGCATGGCCTCGGTCTTCGCCTCGGCGTAGGCCGTCCCGTCGATCTCCGTCGTGATCACCGCGTCGTCCACGACACCGGGCACGTCGTCGACCGCGGCGATCCCCGGGAAGGCGTCGGGGGCGGTCTCCCGCAGCCGTGTGAAGGCCGCCTCGGCCACGGGGCGGGGCACCCGGTTCCAGTAGATCTTGGCGACGGTGTGCGGGGCTCCGGCGTCGGCGTCGTACGCGGGATCCGCGGCCAGGTCCGCCGCGCGCATCGCGACGCGGTGCGCCTGGATGTGGTCGGGGTGGCCGTAGCCGCCGTCGGGGTCGTACGTGACGAGGACCTGGGGGCGCAGCGAGCGGATCACTCCGACGAGGTGGCCGGCCGCCTCGTCGAGGCCGGCGGCCCAGAAGGCGCCGGGCCGGTGATTCTGCTCGGTACCCATCATCCCGGAGTCACGGAACCGACCGGGGCCGCCCAGGAACCGGTGGTCGGTGACCCCGAGCGCCCGCATCGCGGCGGCGAGTTCACCGATGCGGTGCTCGCCCAGTCCGCCGTCCCGGTCGGCGGCGAGATGTGCGAGGTCCGGCGGGATGACCTCACCCTCCTCGCCGAGGGTGCACGTCACGAGGGCGACGTGGGCGCCCTCGGCCGCGTACCTGGCCATGGTGGCGCCGTTGTTGATCGACTCGTCGTCGGGATGCGCGTGCACCAGGAGCAGACGGCGGGTGGGGAGGTCCTTCATGGGACCACCCTACGAGCAGGCCGGCCCACCGGCCGAACGCCCCACGGTGTGGGGGGCGCCCGGCGGGGTATCCGTCGGAGGGCGGGACGGTCGTCAGAACTTGATGCCCCCGATCATGCCTGCCACGTTCGACGTCACCTCCGAGATGGTCGGGGCGATCGACGAGCTCGCGAGGTAGAAGCCGAGCAACATGCAGACCACCGCGTGTCCGCCCTTCAGTCCGGATTTCCGGATCAGCAGGAAGACGACGATCGCCAGCAGCACCACCGCCGAAATCGAGAGTGCCACGGCGGTTCACCTCCATCAGTACGGTCGGGACAGGCAGCACACATGGAGCCAGCAGGTTCTTACCCACCGAGCGCTACGGATCATAACTATCCGTGCCGACGCATTGATCGGGGCACAGCAGCACGAGGGGCGCACGGACCGGTCGTCTGCAACTAGGTTCGGGGCCATGACCTCGCAGAAGTTGACCTTTCCACGCCAGCACGCCCGCACCCAGCGGTTCACCCTCGGCGCACCCCGCGCCTTCACCGTCTCACCGGATGGGACGCGGGTGCTGTTCCTCCGGTCGTCCTCCGGCACCGACCGGACGAACCGGCTCATGGTGCTGGACACCGGGACGGGCGAGGAGCGGATCGCGGCCGATCCCGGCACCCTGCTGGGCGGTTCGGCGGAGAAGCTGTCGCCCCAGGAGAGAGCGCGGCGCGAGCGGACCCGGGAGGGCTCGGCGGGCATCGTGGGCTACGCGGTGGACGACGCGGCCGAGTTGGCGGCCTTCGCGCTCTCCGGGAAGGCGTACGTCGCCGAGTTGAGGGCGGGCACGGCACGCGCCCTGCCCGTACCGGGTCCGGTGATCGACCCGCGCCCCTCCCCCGACGGCCGGCACATCGCCTACGTGGCGCGGGGCGCGCTGCGCGTAGTGGGGGCGGAGGGCGACGGTGACCGGCCGGTCGCCGAGCCGGAGGACGCGCACACCACGTACGGCCTGGCGGAGTTCGTCGCGGCCGAGGAGATGAGCCGCTACCGCGGCTTCTGGTGGTCGCCGGACTCGGACCGCCTGCTGGTCGCCCGGGCCGACGACAGCGCCGTACAGCGGTGGTGGATCGCCGATCCGGCCCACCCCGGGAGCAAGCCGGCCGAGGTGGCCTATCCGGCGGCGGGGACGGCGAACGCCGAGGTGCGGCTCTTCGTGATGAGCCTGGACGGGACCCGCACGGAGGTCGTCTGGGACCGGTCGCGCTTCCCCTATCTGGCACGGGTCCACTGGTCCTCGCACGGCGCCCCGCTGCTTCTGGTGCAGGCCCGTGACCAGCGCAGTCAGCTGTATCTGGCCGTCGACGCGGAGACCGGCGCGACCCGCACGGTGCACGTCGACGAGGACGGCGTGTGGCTTGATCTCTTCGCCGGGGTGCCCGCCTGGGCGCCCGACGGGCGGCTCGTGCGGGTCGCCGACGAGGGGGGCGCGCGGGTGCTCTCGGTCGGCGACCGGCCGCTGACCGGCGACCAGCTGCACATCCAGGCGGTGCTGGACATCGGGGAGTCCGACGTCCTGGTGCAGGCGACCGCGGGTGAGGGCGCGGCGGACCCGGAGACGGGGCAGAGCCATGTGTACCGGGTCAACGAGCTGGGCGTGGAGCGCGTCAGCGAGGGCTCCGGGGTGCACTCCGCGGTGCGCGCGGGCGGTGTGACGGTGCTGGTGTCGGCGTCCCTGGAGCACCCCGGGACGGCCGTGCGGGTGCTGCGGGACGGCAAGCGGATCGCCGATGTGGCGAATCTCGCCCAGGAGCCGGTCCTGACCGCGAACGTCCGGCTGACGGAGGGGGGCGCACGGCGGATCCCGTGCGCCGTGCTGCTCCCCACCGGATACGAGGAATCGGACGGGCCGCTTCCGGTCCTGATGGATCCCTACGGCGGCCCGCACGGCCGGCGGGTGGTAGCGGCCCACAATCCGCACCTCACGTCCCAGTGGTTCGCGGACCACGGCTTCGCCGTGATCGTCGCGGACGGCCGGGGCGCGCCCGGCCGTTCGCCCGGCTGGGAGAAGGCGGTGCGGGACGATCTCACGCTCACCCTGGACGACCAGGTCGAGGCGCTGCACGCCCTGGCAGAACGCTTCCCGCTGGATCTCTCCAAGGTGGCCATGCGGGGCTGGTCGTACGGCGGCTACCTCTCGGCACTCGCGGTGCTGCGGCGCCCCGATGTCTTCCACGCGGCCGTCGTCGGCGCTCCGGTGACGGACTGGCGGCTGTACGACACCCACTACACCGAGCGCTATCTCGGCGACCCCGCGACCGGGCCCGAGGTGTACGCCCGCAACTCCTTGGTCACGGACGAGGGGCTTTCCGAGCCGGCCGGCACGGTGCGGCCGATGATGATCGTCCACGGGCTGGCCGACGACAACGTGGTGGTCGCACACGCGCTGCGGCTCTCGTCCGCGCTGCTGTCCGCCGGACGGCCGCACGAGGTGCTGCCGCTGAGCGGGGTGACGCACATGACCCCGCAGGAGCAGGTGGCCGAGAATCTGCTGCTGCTCCAGGTGGACTTCCTCCGGCGGTCCCTGGGGCTGTCCAGGGCGTAGGCAGGCCCCGGGCGGAGCCTCCTGGTCCCGGCCGTCACCAGCCGGGCGGCGGGGACGCGGGCGGCGGCGGGTTGCCCGGCCCGCCGCCGCTCTGCGGATAGCCGTAACCGGGCGCCCGGGTCTGCGGGTAGCCGTAACCGGGCGCCCCCGCCTGCGGATAGCCGTAACCCGCCGCCCCGGTCTGCGGATAGCCGTAGCCGCCGTACCCCTCGTTCTGTCCGTCGGTGCTCTCGAAGCCCCTGCGCGCCAGGACGAGGAGAGCCGCGGCCCCGGCGAAGGCGAGGAGGAACGAGGTGCCCATGCTGAGCTGCTGCTCGACCGGCGCCCCGCCGAAGTCCTCCAGCCACCCGTTGTCGAGGACGCGGGCGATTCCGCAGCCGCCGGAGACCAGCAGGAATCCGGCGACGATCATGCCGAGCGGACGGGCGTGGACGGCGCGGAACAGCGCGGTCCAGGCCACCACGAGGCAGGCCGTCCCGAGCGCGACGCTGCTCCAGCCGGGCGGGGTGGCCGTGAGCCCGAGCGTGAGGGCCCTTCCGCCGATGAACCAGGCGGGATAGATCGCGTCGGGGAGGGTGAAGAGCTGGCGGATCTCCCAGGCGATCAGGACCGCTCCCGAGGTGCCGAGCGCCAGGAAGGCCGTGACCCCGGCGCCGCGTCCGGGCCGGGTGGGCCGCGGCTCGTAGGTGCCCTCGGGCTGTCTGCGGCCCGCGGCTCCGGTGACGACGAGGGCGAGGCCGGCGGCCAGGGCGACGAAGGTGCCGATGAGGGCGCGGGTGCGCAGTTCGTCGCCGAACCGCCCGTCCATCCAGGACGAGCCGATGGTCCAGACGCCCGGCAGCCGCAGGGCGAGCGTGATCAGTCCGGTGGCCACCAGTGCGGACGCGGCGACCGAGGAGCGCAGCGCGGCGATCAGGGCGAGGACGTAGACGACGAGCAGCACCGGATCGGCCTGGAGGGTGGCGGGCAGTGCCTGCGGCCAGCCGTCCGTGTATCCGGCCCAGTAGCGCAGCAGGACCGACACGTCGCCGACGGCCCGGAGATCCCGCACGATCCATCCCGCGACGACGGCCGCGAGCACGGCGCACAGCACCGCTCCGGTGATTCTGGCTCCCCGTGTGAGTATCACACCGGCGATACTCCACCGCGGTCCGCCGATGGACAAGGGGACCTGTGGGGCAGAGCGGGAACGGGAAACCGGCCGGGGCGACGTGATGAACGCCCCGGCCGGTTCACGGCACCCGCACGGCCGTACGCTCTCTATGGTGGGAGGTCCGTATATCGGTGTGACGACGGTCAAGTTGCCTCTGTGTTAACGAATATGAGGCTCATTTATCATCCTTTGTCGTCCTCGGGGCTCTCCCGCAGGTCCTCCGACGGCACCACCTGCTTCTCCTCGGCGAAGTGGCACGCGGAGTCGTGCCGGGCCGGTGTCGCCGTGTCCCGGAAGACCGCCGGCACCGCCAGCAGCGGCACCTCCAGCTCGCACCGCTCCTGCGCCTTCCAGCACCGGGTGCGGAAGCGGCAGCCGGACGGGATGTTCGCCGGGGAGGGCACGTCACCGTGCAGGATGATCCGCTCGCGGTGTTCGCGGGCCGTCGGGTCGGGCACCGGGACGGCCGACAGCAGGGCCTGGGTGTAGGGGTGCGTCGGGTGGTCGTAGATCTCCTCGTCCGTGCCGATCTCGACGATCCTGCCCAGGTACATGACACCGACCCGGTCGGAGATGTGCCGGACGATCGACAGGTCGTGAGCGATGAAGAGGAAGCTCAGGTCGAATTCGGTCTGCAACCGGTCCAACAGGTTGACGACCTGGGCCTGGACGGACACGTCGAGCGCGGAGACCGGTTCGTCGGCGACGATGATCTCGGGGTTGAGCGCGAGGCCCCGGGCGATCCCGATGCGCTGGCGCTGACCGCCGGAGAACTGGTGCGGATAGCGGTTGATGTACTCCGGGTTCAGACCGACGACGTCGAGCAGGTCCTGCACCTTCTGCCGGCGGCTCCCCTTGGGCGCCACCTCGGGGTGGATCTCGTACGGCTCCCCGATGATGTCGCCGACCGTCATACGCGGGTTCAGCGAGGTGTACGGGTCCTGGAAGACCATCTGGATGTTGCGGCGTACGGCCTTCAGGGCGCGCCCTGACAGCTTGGTGACGTCCTCGCCCTTGTAGCGGATCGAGCCCCCGGTCGGCGGCTCCAGGTGGACGAGCATCTTGGCGACGGTCGACTTGCCGCAGCCGGACTCCCCCACGATGCCGAGCGTCTCGCCCGCCGCGAGGTCGAAGTCCACGCCGTCGACGGCCTTGACCGCGCCGACCTGCTTCTTGAAGAGGATGCCCCGGGTCAGGGGGTAGTGCTTGACCAGTCCGCGCACCTCCAGGATCGGGTCGCCCTCGGCGTACGGGCGCACGGGCGCCTCGGCCTGGAGCGTGGAACCGCCGCCCCCGCGGCCCGTCTCGTCAGCGTGCATCGAGCGTCTCCTTCCAGAAGTCACAGGCGCTCCGGCGTTCCTCGTCCACGGTGTAGAGCGGCGGCACGTCCGTGCGGCAGACGGCCTGCGCCATGGGGCAGCGCGGGTGGAAGGCGCAGCCCGGCGGGATGTGCAGCAGGTTGGGCGGCAGCCCCTTGATCGCGTACAGCTCCTGGCCCTTCTGGTCCAGGCGCGGGATCGACCTCAGCAGGCCCTTGGTGTACGGGTGGGCCGGTGCCTTGTAGATCTCGTGGACGGGCGAGGTCTCGACGATCCGGCCGGCGTACATCACGGCGATCTTGTCGGCGACGTCGGCGACGACGCCGAGGTCGTGGGTGATGAGGATGAGGCCCATGTTGAGCTCGCGCTGGAGCTCCGCGAGCAGGTCCATGACCTGCGCCTGGACGGTCACGTCGAGGGCGGTGGTCGGTTCGTCGGCGATGATCAGGTCGGGCTCCAGGGCCAGCGCCATCGCGATCATGATGCGCTGGCGCATACCGCCGGAGAACTGGTGGGGGAAGTCGCCCACCCGCTGACGGGCCGCCGGGATGCGCACCCGGTCCATCAGCTCGATCGCCTTGGCCTTGGCGTCGCCGCGTGACATCCCCCGGTGCACGACGAACATCTCGCCGAGCTGCGCGCCCACGCTGAGGACCGGATTCAGCGAAGACAGCGCGTCCTGGAAGATCATGGCCATCTCCTGGCCGCGGATACGCCGGCGCTCCTCGTTCCTGAGCTTCAGCAGGTCGCGGTCCTTGAAGAGGATCTCGCCCCCGCTGATCTTCCCGGGAGGCATGTCGAGGATGCCCATGATCGCCTGGGCGGTGACGGACTTGCCCGAGCCGGACTCACCGAGGACGGCGAGCGTCTCCCCCGCGGACACCGAGTAGTTGACCCCGTTGACGGCCTTGGCGACGCCGTCCCGGGTGTGGAACTCCACGTGCAGATCGCGCACTTCGAGCAACATGGCAGCGGACTCCTCAGCGCAGCTTGGGGTCGAGGGCGTCGCGCACCGCGTCGCCGAGCATGATGAAGGCGAGCACGGTGACCGCCAGCGCCCCGGCCGGCCAGAGCAGCATGTGCGGGGCGTTGCGGATGTACTGGGAGGCGGCGGAGATGTCGATCCCCCAGGAGACCGCCGGCGGCTTCAGGCCCACCCCGAGGAACGACAGGGTCGCCTCCAGCGAGATGTACGTACCGAGGGCGATGGTCGCGACGACGATGACCGGGGCGACGGCGTTGGGGGTGATGTGCCGGAGCATCATCCGCGAGTTCGAGGCACCCAGCGCGCGGGCGGCCTGGACGTAGTCGTTCTGTTTGGCGGTGATGACCGAGCCCCGGGCGATGCGTGCGATCTGGGGCCAGCCCAGCAGCACGATGAAGCCGATCACGGGCCAGACGGTGGAGCTGGTGACGACGGACAGGAAGACCAGCCCGCCGAGGACCACGGGGATGCCGAAGAAGACGTCCGTGATGCGGGAGAGCACGGCGTCCCACGTCCCGCCGAAGAAACCGGCGAGGCCGCCCAGCACGCCCCCGAGCAGCGAGACCCCGAGGGTGGAGAGGACGCCGACGGCCACGGAGGTCCGCGCGCCGTAGACCGTGCGGGTGTAGACGTCGCAGCCCTGGCCGTCGAAGCCGAAGGGGTGTCCGGGCTGGGAGCCCTCCTGGGCCTTCGCCAGGTCGCAGTTGAGGGGGTCCTGGTCGGCGATCAGCGACGGCCAGATCGAGATGATCACCAGGAAGAGGATGACCAGCCCGGAGATGATGAAGACCGGGTTGCGGCGCAGGTCGCGCCAGGCGTCGGACCACAGGCTGCGCGGCTTGCCGGCGGGCCCGGTGCCTTCGGGGCCGCCGGGCGTCTTCTCCAGCGTGGTGCCCTCGTCCATGGCGAGGTCCATCGCACCGCCCGCGCCGGCGCCCGAGATCGCTCCGCTTCCCGTCGTCTCGTCCCACGGCTTCTGCTCAGGCATAGCGGATCCTCGGGTCGAGTACGGCGTACAGGAGGTCGACGATCAGGTTGGCCGCCAGGAAGACCAGGACCAGGACGGTGACGAACCCGACGACGGTCTGGGAGTTCTGCCGCAGGATCCCCTGGTAGAGCTGGTAGCCGACGCCGTGGATGTTGAAGATGCGCTCGGTGACGATCGCCCCGCCCATCAGGGCGCCCACGTCCGTGCCGATGAAGGTGATGACGGGGATCAGGGAGTTGCGCAGCAGGTGCCGCACGACCACGCGGCGTCTGGGGAGGCCCTTGGCGACGGCGGTACGGACGTAGTCGGCGCGGGCGTTCTCGGCGATCGACGTGCGGGTGAGCCGGGTGACGTAGGCCAGGGAGACGGAGGCCAGGACCAGCCCGGGCACGATGAGTTCGTCGACCGGGGCCTCCGAGGAGACGGACGGCTTGATGACGCCCCACTCCACGCCGAGGAGGAGCTGGAGCAGCAGGCCGGTGACGAACGTCGGTACGGAGATGACGACCAGCGTCAGGATCAGCACCGTGGTGTCGACGGGCCGGCCGCGGCGCAGGCCGGTGACGACGCCGAGGCTGATGCCGATGACGATCTCGAACACGATCGCGACGATGGTGAGCCGGATGGTGATCGGGAAGGCGGTGGCCATCAGCTCCGTGACCTTCTGGCCGTTGAACGCGGTGCCGAAGTCGCCGGTGAAGACGTTGCCCATGTAGGTCAGGTATTGCTGCCAGACCGGCTTGTCGAGGCCGAACTCGCTGCGCAGCCGGGCGGCGGTCGCGGGGTCGCACTGGCGGTCGCCGCAGAGGCCCGCGACGGGGTCACCCATCACGTTCACCATGAGGAAGATCAGCAGCGTGGTGCCGAAGAAGACCGGGATCATCTGCAGCAGCCGCCGGATCACATAACGTCCCATGAGGGGCTCCGGGGGGGTCGGGGCTGGCGGGCGGAAGGACCGGAAAGCCGGGTGGCCGGTGCGGGCTGCCGCACCGGCCACCCGGCTTCAGCGGGTCACTTGACCTTGATCTGGTCGTACACCGGGACGCTGAAGGGGTTCAGCGAGACGTTCTCGACCCGGTCCGAGTAGCCCGCGCTGCCGTTCTGGTACCAGAGCGGGATGACGGGCATCTGCTCGACGAGGACCTTCTCCGCGTCCTGGAAGGTGGTGACGGCCTTGGCCTTGTCGCTCTCCGCGTTGGCCTTGTCGACCAGGTCGTCGAACTTCTGGTTGCTCCACTTGCCGTCGTTGGACGGGGCGTTGGTGTAGTAGAGCGGCTGGAGGAAGTTCTGGATCAGCGGGTAGTCCATCTGCCAGCCCGCGCGCCAGGCTCCGGTCAGTTTCTGGGTGGAGACCTGGCTGCGGAAGTCGGCGAAGGTGCCGACGGGGCCGCCGACACACGCCTTGTTGTTGCCCATGACGTTGTTGATGCTGTTGCAGACCGCGTCGACCCACTCCTTGTGGGAGCCGGTGTCGGCGTTGTACGAGATCTTGAGCTGGCCGCCGGGGATGCCGCCGCCCTCCTCGATCAGCTTCTTGGCCTCCGCCTTGTCGTACTCGCACGCGGGGCCGCAGAGGCCCTTCTTGAAGCCGCCCTCCGCGCCGAGGACCGGCGAGGTCCAGTCGGAGGCGGGGGTGCGGGTCTTCTGGAAGATCTGGTCGGTGATCTGGGCCCGGTTGATCGCCATCGACAGCCCCTGGCGGACCTTGATCGCGTCCGGGGTGTTCCAGGCCTTCTCGTAGAACGGGAAGGCGAGCGTCTGGATGATGCCGGCGGGTGTGTTGATGTACCGGTCGCCCAGGTCCGCCTCGACGTTCTTGAGCTGCGAGGCGGGCACGTCGTCGACCAGGTCGAGGTTGCCCGCGGTCAGGTCGGTGTAGGCGGTGTTGTTGTCGGTGTAGACCTTGAGGTCGATGCCACCGTTCTGCGCCTTGTCCGCGCCGGGGTAGTCGTCCCACCGGCGCAGGTTCATCGACGAGCCCTTGGCGTACTGGTCGATGGTGTAGGGACCGTTGCCGACGGGCTTGGAGAGCCAGGCGTCGTGGTCGGTGTAGAAGACCTTGGGCAGCGGCACGAACGCGGCGTAGCCGAGGGTGTCGGGCCAGAGCGAGAACTTCTGGGACAGCTTGGCCGTGAAGGTCGTGCCGTTGACCACCTTGAGGCCGGAGAGCGTGGTGGCGGACGCGGAGCCCGACTCCGGGTGCACCTTGTCGTAACCGTCGATGTACTGGAAGAAGTAGGCGTTCTTCTGGTTGTTCTTCAGGGCCGCGCCGTAGTTCCAGGCGTCGACGAACGACTTCGCGGTGATCTTCTCGCCGTTGCTGAAGGTCCAGTTGTCCTTGATCGTGATCGTGAAGTTCTGCGAGTCCGTCGACTCGATCTTCTCGGCGATCTCGTTCTCGGCCTCGCCGGTCTTGGGGTCGTAGCGCACGAGCCCGCGGAAGACCATGTCAAGGACCTTGCCGCCCTGCACCTCGTTCGTGTTCGCCGGCTCCAGCGGGTTCTGCGGGTCTCCCCAGGACGAGCTCACGATCCCATCGGCGCCACCGCCGCCACCGCTGTCCCCGCCGCCGCAGGCCGTGGCCGCCAGGGCGACAGCGACGGCGCATGCGGCCCACCTGGCCTGTGTGGCTCCGCGCATGGAGTGCCTCCTAGGGTTCCCTTGAGTGGCTCAATGCCTCATACCACCCCATATGACACTCCGTCGCATGTCGGCCTACGCCGTACGCCGTACGGGCGGGACGCAACGCCGGAACGCCCGGCCCCCTCGGGGGCCGGGCGTTCCGGTTCGCTCCAGTCAGGTCCTACGCCGCGTGGACGACGTCCTTCTCCTCGGCGAAGTGGCACGCCGACTCGTGCGCGGCGGGCGTGTCCGAGGCCTTGAAGCGCTCGGGGATCGCCAGCAGCGGCACCTCGGTGGCGCACTTGTCCTGGGCCTTCCAGCACCGCGTACGGAAACGGCAGCCGGACGGCGGGTTCGCCGGCGACGGGACGTCACCGGAGAGGATGATCCGCTCGCGTCCGTCACGGGCCTCGGGGTCCGGGACGGGGACCGCCGACAGCAGCGCCTGGGTGTAGGGGTGCGTCGGGTGGTCGTAGATCTGCTGGTCCGTGCCGATCTCGGCCATCTTGCCGAGGTACATGACCCCGACCCGGTCCGAGATGTGCCGGACGATCGACAGGTCGTGCGCGATGAAGAGGTAGGAGAGGTTGAACTCGTCCTGGAGCTTCTCCATCAGGTTGATGACCTGCGCCTGCACCGACACGTCGAGCGCGGAGACCGGCTCGTCGCAGATGATGATCTCCGGGTTGAGCGCGAGGCCCCGGGCGATCCCGATGCGCTGGCGCTGACCGCCGGAGAACTGGTGCGGGTACCGGTTGATGTACTCCGGGTTCAGACCGACGACGTCCAGGAGGTCCTGCACCTTGCGGCGCCGCTCACCCTTCGGGGCCGCCTCGGGGTGGATCTCGAAGGTCTCCCCGATGATGTCGCCGACCGTCATACGCGGGTTCAGCGAGGTGTACGGGTCCTGGAACACCATCTGGATGTTGCGGCGCACGGCCTTCAGCGCACGGCCGGACAGCTTGGTGATGTCCTGGCCCTTGTAGAAGACCTCACCGGCGGTGGCCCGCTCCAGCGTCATCAGGAGCTTGGCGACCGTGGACTTCCCACAGCCGGACTCGCCCACGATGCCGAGCGTCTCGCCCTGGTAGAGATCGAACGAGATCCCGTCCACGGCCTTGACCGCGCCGACCTGCTTCTTGAACAGGATGCCCTGGGTCAGCGGGAAGTGCTTGACCAGGTTGCGCACCTGGAGGATCGGCTCCCCCTGCGAGACCGGCGCCTCGATGGCCGCGACGGCCTCGGACTCGGTGCTCGCGTTGACCGTCGCCACTTCGGTGACGTTCGGGGTGGCGTCCACGGGCCCCTTGTCGAGGTCAGCCATGGATCGTCTCCTTCCAGAAGTGGCAGGCGCTGCCGCGGCCGACCAGCTCGGTGCCGTCCTGCTCGGTCACCGGGCGCAGCGCCGGGATGTCCGTACGGCAGATGTCCTGCGCCATCGTGCAGCGCGGGTTGAAGGCGCAGCCGGACGGCACGTGCAGCAGGTTGGGCGGCAGGCCCTTGATCGCGTAGAGCTCCTGGCCCTTCTGGTCCAGGCGCGGG
This sequence comes from Streptomyces sp. NPDC088746, assembly GCF_044751065.1. Classification (NCBI taxonomy): domain Bacteria; kingdom Bacillati; phylum Actinomycetota; class Actinomycetes; order Kitasatosporales; family Streptomycetaceae; genus Streptomyces; species Streptomyces sp. NPDC088746. The sequence goes on along the minus strand of NZ_JBIVLA010000002.1, from coordinate 860,958 downwards.
ATCGACTCCAGCAGGCCCTTGGTGTACGGGTGCGCGGGGCGCTTGTAGATCTCGTGGACCGGAGCGGTCTCGACGATCCGGCCCGCGTACATCACGGCGATCTTGTCGGCGACGTCGGCGACCACGCCGAGGTCGTGCGTGATCAGGATCAGGCCCATGTTGAAGTCGCGCTGGAGCTCCGCGAGCAGGTCCATCACCTGCGCCTGGACGGTCACGTCGAGCGCCGTGGTGGGCTCGTCCGCGATGATCAGGTCGGGCTCCAGGGCCAGCGCCATCGCGATCATGATGCGCTGGCGCATACCGCCGGAGAACATGTGCGGGTAGTCGTTGACCCGCTCCTTGGCCGCCGGGATACGCACGCGGTCCATCAGCGCGATGGCCTTGGCCTTGGCCTCCTTCTTGGAGAGGCCCTGGTGCACGCGGAACATCTCGCCGAGCTGGTAGCCCACGGAGAGGACCGGGTTCAGCGAGGAGAGCGCGTCCTGGAAGATCATGGCGATCTTCTGGCCGCGGATCTTCCGGCGCTCCTCGTTGGACATCTTGAGCATGTCCTGGCCGCGGAAGAAGATCTCGCCCTTGGGGATGCGGCCCGGAGGCATGTCCAGGATGCCCATGATCGCCTGGGCGGTCACGGACTTGCCGGAGCCGGACTCGCCGAGCACGGCGAGGGTCTCGCCGGCGCTGACGCTGTAGTTGACTCCGTTGACGGCCTTGGCGACGCCGTCACGGGTGTGGAACTCCACGTGCAGATCGCGGACTTCGAGCAGCGGGCCGCTCTCGTCGTTCGAACCACGCGGAGCAGGAACATCCGCCGTCTTGTCGATGATGGTCATGTACGCCTCCCTCAGCGCAGCTTGGGATCGAGGGCGTTGCGCACCGCATCGCCGAGCATGATGAACGCCAGAACGGTGATCGACACCATGACCGACGGGATGATCAGGACGAACGCGGCGTTACGCAGCTGCTCCTGGCCGGAGGAGATGTCGACACCCCACGACACGGTCGGTTCGGCGAGCCCGATGCCCAGGAAGGACAGGGTCGCCTCGGCCGAGATGTAGCCGCCGAGCGCGATGGTCGCGACCACGATCACCGGGGCGATCGCGTTGGGCAGGATGTGCCGGAGCAGGATGCGGGTGGTCGAGGCGCCGAGCGCCTTGGCCGCCATCACGTAGTCGGCCTGCTTGATCGTCAGCACCGAGCCGCGAGCGACACGGGCGATCTGGGTCCAGCCGAGGAAGGCCAGGGCCAGGATGACGACCCAGATCTTGCGCTCCTCGAACGAGGTCAGGACGACCATCGCGCCGAGGATGAAGGGCACGCCGAAGAAGATGTCGGTGACCCGGGACAGGATCGTGTCGATCCAGCCGCCGAAGTAGCCGGCGAGCATGCCGACCACGGTGCCCAGGATCGTGACCAGGGCGGTCACGACGACGGCGACGGTGATCGAGGCACGGGCGCCGTAGACGACACGCGCGTAGATCGAGCGCCCCTGGATGTCGTACCCGAACCAGTCCTCCTGGAAGAAGTTCCCCCACTTGGGCTTCTGCAGGTAGTGGTGGGCCAGGTCCGCGTAGCGCGGGTCGGCGCCGGTGAACAGGCCGGGGAATATCGCCATCACCAGCAGGAAGAAGATCAGGACGGCCGAGACGACGAAGAGCGGGCTGCGCCGCAGGTCGTGCCAGGCGTCCGACCACAGGCTGCGGGGCTTGCCGACCGGTGAGGCGGCGGCGGGTGCCGCCACGGCCCCGGGCGTGTCCGGGGTGGCTTCCTTGAGCGTCTCAGGCATAACGGATCCTCGGGTCCAGGACCGCGTAGAGCAGGTCGACGACCAGGCTGGCGATGAGATAGACGACGACGATCAGTGTCACGATGCCGACGACGGTGGCGCCTTCGCGGTGCCGGAGCGCGTCGAAGACGTTGTAACCGACACCCTTGACGTTGAAGATGCCCTCGGTGACGACGGCGCCGCCCAGCAGGGCGCCGAGGTCGGTGCCGAGGAAGGTGACGACGGGGATCAGCGAGTTGCGCATCAGGTGGACACCGACGATGCGACGGCGCGGCAGCCCCTTGGCCACGGCGGTGCGCATGTAGTCGGAGCGCAGGTTCTCCGCGACCGAGGTACGGGTCAGTCGCGCCACATAGGCGAGCGACAGCGACCCCAGGACGACCGCGGGCAGGATCAGCTCGCTGGAGGTCGCTTCCAGGCTCACGTTCGGTTCGACCCAGCCGAGCTGGAAGGCGAAGAAGTACTGGCCGAGGAAGCCCAGCACGAACGAGGGGACCGAGATGAGCAGGAGCGTGAGGACGAGCAGGCCGCGGTCGCGGAGGGTGTCCGCCTTCAGGCCCGCGAAGATGCCCATGGAGATACCGACGACGACCGTGAAGATGAAGGCAAACAGGGCCAGCCGGACGGTGATCGGGAACGCTTCCGAAATGATGTCGGCGACGGGTCGCCCACTGGCGATCTGTGTGCCGAAATCACCCTGGAACAGGTTCACGAGGTAGTTCCAGTACTGGTGCCAGAGCGGCAGGTCGAGCCCGAGCTCCTTCTTCATTTCCGCGATCTGCGTGGGGTCGACGGCCTGTTCGCCCGCGAGCGCGCGCACGGGGTCGCCGGGCAGCGCGTACATCATGGCGAAGACCAGCAAGGTTGACCCGAGGAAGACCGGGATCATCTGGAGCAGTCGCCGCGCGACATAACGCCCCATGTTTGCCTCCGATTAGGGATAAAGCAGCCCAGGGGCCGCCCTCCGGATACGGAGAGCGGCCCCCCGGGACCTACTGCCTGGTGTGGGCGGCTGATGGCCGAGTGGGGGCCCTCAGGCGTGTGTTACTTGTTGACCGTGACTTCGGTGATGTTGTAGTCACCGTGGAAGTCGATGGTCACGTTGTCGACAGCCTTCGAGTAACCACCGTTGGTCTTGTACTCCCAGAGCGGGATCGCCGGCATCTTCTCGAGGAGGAGCTTCTCCGCGTCCTGGTAAGCCTTGATCGACTCGTCCAGGGTCTTCGCGTTGTCGCCCTTCTTGAAGGCCGCGTCGACCTCCTTGTCGGAGAACCGGCCGTTGTTGGCCTCAGCCGTGGTGCCGTACAGCTCCCGCATGAAGTTGACGTTCACGGGGTAGTCGGCCACCCAGCCACCGCGGTACATCGACTTGACCTGGTCGTTGTCACGCGCCTCCAGGTCGGTCTGGAAGTCCGGCTTGGCGTCCGGGACACAGTCGACCCCGGTCGAGTTGCGGATGGACTCGCAGACCGCGGTCACCCACTCCTTGTGGCCGCCGTCGGCGTTGTACTGGATCCAGATCTTGTTGTCCGGAACGCCGCCGCCCTCGGTGACGAGCTGCTTCGCCTTGGCCGCGTCGAACTTGAACACGTCGGTGCCCAGGTCCTGGTTACCGGCGACGCCCGGAGGCGTGAAGCTGGTGGCGGGCTTGCGGGTGCCGTTGAGCACGGTCTTGGTGATCGTGTCGCGGTCGATGCCCATCGACAGACCCTGGAGGACCTTCGGGTCGATGTCCTTGAAGGTCTTCGAGTAGAACGTCGGGACGATCGACTGGATGGCCGCGTACGGCTCGTCGATCGCGCGGTCACCGAGGTCCGTCTTGTACTTCGGCAGGTCCTTCGGGCCGACCTGGCGGATCATGTCCAGGTTGCCGGAGAGGAGGTCCTGGTACGCGGCCTCGACGGTCGCGTAGTTCTTGAAGAGGACACCCTTGTTCTTGGCCTTGTTCGGGCCCTGGTAGTCAGGGTTGGCCTTGACCTGGATGAGCTTCTTGTGGTCCCACTTCTCGAAGATGTAGGGACCGTTGCCGACCGGAGCCTGGCCGAACGCCTTGGTGTCCTTGTAGAACACCTCCGGCAGCGGGGCGAAGGTGGTGTAGCCGAGCTTGTACTCGTAGTACGGCACGGGGTTGTTGAGCTCGATCGTGAAGGTCGTGTCGTCGACCGCCTTCAGACCGGACATCTCCGTGCTCTTGGGGTCACCCTTCTCCGGGTGGACGTCCGCGTAGCCCTTGATGTCCTCGAACCAGAACGCGTTCTGCTGGGCGTTCTTGCTGTTGGCGTACCAGTTCCAGGCCTTGATGTAGGACTCGGACGTCACCGGGGTGCCGTCGTGGAACTTCCAGCCGGCCTTGAGCTTGACCGTCCACGTCTTGTTGTCCGTCGACTTCACGGACTCGGCGTTCGTGTAGACGATGTTGCCGTCCGCGTCGAAGTCCAGGAGCTGGGTGAACAGCGACTGGATGACGTAGCTGCCGAGCGACTCGTTGGTGTCGGCCGGGATCAGCGGCTTCTGCGGCTCACCGACGTCGATGGAGACGTAGCCCGCGGGCTTGCCCTTCTCCTTCGAGGCATTGCTGCTGTCGTCACTGTCGCCCCCGCCACAGGCAGTCGCGGCCAGGGCGATGATTGCCGCTCCCGCGACCCACTTGGCGCTCTTGGCACCGCGCATGGGTTTCCTCCTCATGAGTCCACTTTTGACTACAAGAGGGGCACTGGACAGATCCACCGACACCCCTGACGGCGATCGTTTGCAGTGCCCCGAGTGTGCTCGTGAGTCCGCACTCCCCACAGTGCGCCGACCCATTGACCCGAGCTCAATGGAGCCAACTATTAAGGAACACCGGGCTGTAAACCACACTTAAAGGGTCTCGGTTTGACAACATCGAGAAGGGGTGGTTGCCCGAAATCCGGACAAAGTGATCCCAGACAGACACCCCCGAAACGGACCGTTAACACATGTTCCGGAGAGCGACGCACGATATCCGGACACCTCGGTCATGAAAAAGAGTTGACGAAAGGCCTGGACCCCCACAGTGTCTGCGGGGGTCCAGGCCTCATGTCAATGGCTCGTTCCGACGGTTCGGACGCCGGCGCGGGCGATCGGGACCAGGTCAGCCGTTCTTCGCGCGCGAGGCCGTGCGGCCGCGCTGCTTCTGGTCCAGGACGACCTTACGGATACGCACGGTCTCCGGGGTCACCTCGATGCACTCGTCCTCGCGGCAGAACTCCAGGGACTGCTCCAGCGAGAGCTTGCGGGCGGGGACCACGTTCTCCGTGGTGTCCGCGGAAGCCGCACGCATGTTGGTGAGCTTCTTCTCCTTGGTGATGTTCACGTCCATGTCGTCGGCGCGGGAGTTCTCGCCGACGATCATGCCCTCGTAGACCTCGGTGCCGGCCTCGGTGAAGATGACACCGCGCTCCTGGAGGTTGACCATCGCGAACGGCGTCACCGTGCCCGACCGGTCGGCGACCAGCGAGCCGTTGTGACGGGTGCGCAGCTCCCCGAACCAGGGCTCGTGGCCCTCGAAGATGGAGTGCGCGATGCCCGTGCCGCGGGTCTGGGTCAGGAACTCCGTACGGAAGCCGATGAGGCCGCGGGAGGGCACGATCCACTCCATGCGGACCCAGCCGGAGCCGTGGTTCGTCATCGTCTCCATGCGGCCCTTACGGGTCGCCATCAGCTGCGTGATGGCACCGAGGTGCTCCTCGGGGGAGTCGATGGTCATGCGCTCGATCGGCTCGTGCGTCTTGCCGTCGACCTGCTTGGTGACGACCTCCGGCTTGCCGACCGTCAGCTCGAAGCCCTCGCGGCGCATCTGCTCGACCAGGATGGCCAGCGCGAGCTCACCACGGCCCTGGACCTCCCAGGCGTCCGGGCGCTCGGTGTCCAGGACGCGGAGCGAGACGTTACCGATGAGCTCGCGGTCCAGGCGGTCCTTCACCTGACGGGCGGTGACCTTGTGGCCCTTGCCGCCCTTGCCGACGAGCGGCGAGGTGTTCGTGCCGATGGTCATCGAGATGGCCGGCTCGTCGACCGTGATCAGCGGGAGCGCGACCGGGTTCTCGGGGTCGGCCAGGGTCTCGCCGATCATGATGTCCGGGAAACCGGCGACGGCGCAGATGTCGCCCGGGCCCGCCTTCTCGGCCGGCTTGCGGGTGAGCGCCTCGGTCATGAGGAGCTCGGTGATGCGCACGTTGGAGATCGTGCCGTCGCGCTTGATCCACGCGACCGTCTGGCCCTTGCGCAGCTCGCCCTGCTCGACGCGGCACAGCGCGATACGGCCGAGGAAGTTGTCGGCGTCGAGGTTGGTGACGTGGGCCTGCAGCGGGGCGGCCTCGTCGTACTCCGGCGCGGGGACCGTGGAGAGGATGGTCGTGAAGAAGGGCTCCAGGCTGTCGCTGTCCGCGGGGACGGTGCCGTCCTCCGGCTTGGTCAGCGAGGCGACGCCGTCACGGGCACAGGCGTAGACGATCGGGAACTCGATCTGGTCCTCGTCGGCGTCCAGGTCCAGGAAGAGGTCGTAGGTCTCGTCGATGACCTCGGCGATGCGGGAGTCCGGCCGGTCCGTCTTGTTGATGCAGAGGATGACCGGCAGCTTGGCGGTCAGGGCCTTGCGCAGCACGAAGCGGGTCTGGGGCAGCGGGCCCTCGGAGGCGTCGACCAGCAGGACGACCGCGTCCACCATCGACAGACCACGCTCGACCTCGCCGCCGAAGTCGGCGTGGCCGGGGGTGTCGATGATGTTGATCGTGATCGGGTCCCCGCCGTCCTTGGGGTGATACTTCACCGCCGTGTTCTTGGCGAGGATCGTGATGCCCTTCTCACGCTCCAGGTCGTTCGAGTCCATCATGCGTTCGTCGAGGTTCTCGGCGGCGTGCGCGGCGAAGGCGCCCGCCTGCTTGAGCATGGCGTCGACCAGCGTGGTCTTGCCGTGGTCGACGTGGGCGACGATGGCTACGTTACGGATGTCGTGGCGCGTGGGCATGGGTGGCTTGCGCTTCTCTCGGATCGTGGGATCAGGCGTCTCAGTCGGTCTTCGAGTCCTCGTACGCCCGCCGGGCGGCACGCCACGGCTAGTCCAATGGTACGGGCCCGATCGGTCCGGGGCTTCCCGGCCCGAACCACGGGCCAGGGCTACAGCCACTATTCAGCCGATATTCAGCCGGTATTACGTCATCGTCCAGCCGGTGGGCAGCCGGACGGCAAGGGGCGTGAGAAGACGAGCAGCCCGGGTCTGGGCGGACACCACCTTGCCCGCCGGGGGCTCCGGCGGGCAAGGGAATTGAGCTGCATCTGAGCTTCGAATGTGGTCTTGACCTGCTACTTCTTCCGATTCGCGGGGGAACCTGCCGCTTCTCGCGCGGTGAATCCGATGTCCTCGTAACGAGGGGTGGCGAAGCCGAAGGCCCCGATGTTCGCCAGCTTCTTGTCGACGGCGACCAGCTGTGGCCTCTGATACAGCGGAATCGATCCCGCGGCGGCCCAGATCCGGGCGTCGGCCTGCTTCAGGAGGTCCCTCGACGCGTTGGCGTCGAGCTCGGAGACCGCGCGGTCGAAGAGCTGGTCGATGTGGTCCGAGCCGACCCGCGTGTAGTTCTGCTCGACGAGGAGCGAGCCGTCGGTGGCGGGCTCCGGCTTGGCGAAGATCGGGCGCCCGTCGGTCGCCGGGTAGGCGGTGGCGGGCCAGGAGTACAGCGCCATGTCGTAGTCGCCGGAGGCGATGTGGTCCTTGAAGTAGCTGTCGTCGTCGACCTTGGTGATCTGTGTGCTGATGCCGACCGAGTCCAGCATCTCGACGATCTTCTCCCCGACGGTCCGCAGCGGCTGCGACCCGGGGCCCGAGGGCAGGACGAAGCGGAGGGTCAGCGGCTTGCCGCCCTTGCCGAGGCGGTCCTTGACGGCGGCGGGGGCGGGTGCGGCCGTGCCCGCGGGCGCGTAGGCGCCGGGGGCGCCGCCGGGCTGCTTGTCCTGCGCGGTGACCTCGGCGTCGCCGGCGGGGCGGTCGCCCGGCTTCTCGTCGCCGACGATGTACGTCCCCTCCTCGCGCGAGGCCTTGTCGTCCTTCTCCGCCTTGTCCGCCGTGTCCGTGTCCGCCTTGTCGGCGCCGTTCTCCCCGGCCTTCTTCTCCTCGGCCTTCTTCTCCCCGGCCTTCTTCTCCTCGGCGTTCTTCTCGGCCTCGCTGCCCGCCTTGGTGTCCTCGGTCTTGCGGACGGCCCCGCCCACGGTCCATCCCGCGTCGGCCAGCAGCGCCTGCGCCTCCTTGGTGTCCCGGTCGCCGAGCGCGCCGCTGCCGTCCTTGTAGCCGGGCTGCCCGGCCAGGGCCAGGTGGCTGCCGGGCGGCTTCGCGGGCAGGCCGAGCGGCTTCAGGACGGTGTCGGCGAGCTCCTGGCGGTCCAGGGTGCGGGCGATGGCGCGGCGCACCCGGTCGTCGGAGAGCGGCCCGGACTCGCCGTTCAGCGCGAGCTGCGTGTAGGCGGGCTCCAGTGACTTGCGTACGGCGAAGCCCTTCAGCGCCTTCTGCTCGGCGGCGTACACCGCGACGGCTTCCCGGTTCTTCTCGCGGGCGGCCTGTGCGGTCTCGGCGGCCTCCTCGTCCGAACCGTGGGCCAGGGCCCAGGACCGCAGGGCGGCGGCCGGGGTGATGCCGGCTCCCGGGCCGTGGGCGGGTGGCTGCCCGTTGCCGCCCTCGTAGCGGGCCGCGAGGGCGATGTCGTTCGCCGTGGCGGAGTCGATGTCGGCGACGTCCACCGTGCCCTCGGTCAGCGCTTCGGTGCGGTCCTCGGGCTCGACGGCGCGGAAGACCAGGGATTCGAGCTTGGCCTCGTCGCCCCACCAGCGGGGGTTCCGGTCGAGGACGACCGTGCCCTTGTCCTTGTTCACGCCGCGCAGCCGGAACGGTCCGGCGGTGTTCTTCAGGGTGGCCCTGGCGCCGTCGTTGAAGGTGCCGGGCGACCCGGTCACCTCCTTCGGGTACAGCGGCGAGAAGAGCGAGCGCCAGTCCGCGTACGGCTTGGCGAACGTGACCCGGACCTGCAGGTCGTCCTTGCCGCGTTCGATCTTCTCGATCCGCTCGTACCCCGCGTTGCGCGCGGTCCAGAAGGCCGAGTCCTTGCCGCTCAGCGCTCGCCACTGGGCGACGAAGTCGGGGGCGCCGATCTCCCTGCCGTCGCTCCACACGGCCTGCTGGTTGAGCTTGTAGAGGACGACCTGCTTGGGCTCCTGTTCGATGACCTTCGCCGACTCCAGGTAGTCGGGGTTCAGCTCGGGCTCCCCCCGCGCGTCCAGCGGGAAGAGCGAGGGCAGCAGGGCGCCGGTGATCCGTGTGGTCGCGCTGTCGGCGTCGGCCTGGAAGGTGTTGAGGGTGGCGGGGACCGCGTCGATCGCCCACGTGAGGGTGGAGCCCTCGGTCACCCGGTCCCGGGGGGCCGGGGCGATGTCCTGCGGGACGGCCACCGGGGCGGGGCCCTCACTGTCCGAGGTACAGCCCGCCAGTACCGGGATCGTGAGCACACCTGTCGCCAGGAGCGCGACCGAGCGGCGCTTTCGGGCCGTCCCGCGTGGGACGCCGACGTGGGCCATGGCTGATACCTCCGGGGCCGGCCCGGCCCACCCCGTACCGGAATGGACCGGATGATGCGTTCTGGTGGCATTTGCAGTTGATCAGACTGATTCGCTGATCCACTGAAAGCACCTTCACGCGCGGGAGGCGGCAGGCGCGGCCGGTGGGGCCGCGCACGTCACCCGTGCGGCCCCGGTACCGGCCCGGCGGCGGTCAGCCCAGCAGCTTGACGATCGCGGCGGTGGTGTCGGTCTCGCCGAGCCTCGGGAAGATCTTCTCGACGCTGTTGCGGTGGGCGTCGGCGTCCATGTCGGTGACGGCGTCGGTCGCGACGGTGACGTGGTAGCCGTGTTCGTGGGCGGCTCGGGCGGTGGACTCGACGCCGATGCTGGTGGCGATGCCGGTGATCACGACCTGGGTGATGCCGCGGCGGCGCAGTTCGAGGTCGAGGGCCGTGCCGTGGAAGGCGCCCCACTGCTGCTTGGTGACGACGGTGTCTCCGTCGCGCGGGCCGAGCTCGGGCAGGATGTCGGCCCAGTCGGCGGCGGGCTCGCCGGCCGGGGCCCGGCCCTCGTTGCGGCCGGGGGCGCCGCCTGTCACGCGGACGAGGAAGACCGGGAGGTCCTTGGCGCGGAAGGCTTCGGCGAGGGTCACCGAGTGGGCGACGACGTCCTCGGCCGGGTGGGCCGTCGGGAGGGCGACGATGCCCTTCTGCAGGTCGACGACGACGAGTGCGGTCCGGGGGTCCAGGACGGTGGCGGTCATGTGCGTACTCCTTGATGTGCGGATGTGCGGATGTGCTGGGGGAGGTCAGGTGCGGGCGCGCAGGGCGCGGTCGGTGAGGGTCAGGACGGCCAGCAGCACGGCCAGGACGACGGAGACCGCCGCCATGAGGTGCAGTCCCGCGTCGCTCGCCGCGTCGGCGTAGGCGAGGGCGATCAGGCTGGACGCGGTGATGGCGCCGATGTACTGGGCGGTGCGCTGGAGCCCGGCGGCGGCGCCGATGCTCTCGGGGGGCGCGTACGCCTGGACGGCCGCCTGGTTGCTGGTGCCGATGAGCCCCTGCGGGGCGCCGAAGCACGCTCCGGCGAGCAGCAGGACGGCGAGCGGGGTGTCGCCGGAGAGGAACAGGAGGATGCCGGCGCCTGCGGTGAGCAGCAGGCAGGCCACGGTCAGTGGGGCGCGCAGCCCCTTCGTACGGGCGCCGAGCAGCGAGCAGACGAGCGCGGTGACGGACATCGGCAGCATGAGCAGCCCGGTGTGCCCCGAGGAGAAGCCGCGGGCCTCCTCCAGCCACTGCGTGTAGCCGTACATGACGCAGTAGATCAGCAGGTAGCTGAGGCCGTGGCGCAGGTACGTACGGAGCAGGGGGCCGTTGCCCGCGAGCATCCGGATGTCTATGAACGGCTGCGGGGTGCGCAGCTGCCACCGGACCAGGACCGCCGTCAGGACGGCGAAGGGGGCGAGCAGCCACCACTGCGGGTGGGCGAGGTCGAGCAGGAAGAAGACCAGCACGGTCAGCGCGGTGGTGAACAGCCCGATGCCCAGGGGGTCCAGGGAGAGCTTCGGCGCGTCCCCGTCCGCGGCCCGCTCGCGCGGCGGGTCGGCCGGGACCCAGAGCAGCGCGGCGCCGAGGGCGAGCAGGGCGATCGGCACGTTGACGGCGAAGATGCCGCGCCAGCCGACGACCGACACGAGCAGCCCGCCGAGCGCGGGGCCGACGGCGGCGCTGCCCAGGGCCGCGAAGGAGAGCCTGGCGAGCACGGGGCGCGGGGTGGGCCGGCCGAGCCGGCGCGACTCGTCACGCAGGACCGCCATGGCGGCCGGGTAGGCGGCCGACGTGCCGATGCCGAGCAGCAGCCGGGAGACGATCAGGGTGCCGAAACCGGGGGCCAGCGCGCCGACCAGCCCGGACACGACCACGACGACGAGGCCGGCCAGGAAGACCCGGCGCGGGCCGAGGGTGTCGGCGAGCTTGCCGAGGACGGGCTGGGCGACGGCGCTGGCGAGGTAGAGGACGGAGATGAGCCAGGCGGTGTCGGCTGCCCCGATGCCGAAGGAGTGTCCGATGGCCACCAGGGCGGTGGAGATCATCGTGGTGTTCAGCGGGTTGAGCAGGGAGCCCATCAGCAGTGGTGCGGTGAGCCGGGCGCCGAATCCGGGGCGGTCCTCCACGGGCGGGGCGGGCCGGGGCTCCGCCGCCGGCGCGCCGGGGGTCGGGTCCGTCCCGTACCGGGTCACGTGTCAACCAGACGGCCGATGAGCCCGACGGCCTCGGCGAGCGCCCGGCGCTCCGCCCCGTCCAGTTCACCGGCGATCGCGTCGGCCAGCCAGCTCCGCTTGGCGGCCCGCACCCCGGCCAGGACGGTGCTCCCCTCCTCCGTCACCGACACGAGGGACTTCCGGCCGTCCGCCGGATCGGGGGCGCGGGAGACGAAGCCCTGGCTCTCCAGCGCGCCGAGAGTCAGCCGCATCGACTGGGGCCGCACGAGCTCCGCCCTGGCCAGCGCCGCCGTGGTGGCCGGTCCGCCGTCCTCCAGTCTGGCGAGGGCCGAGCGCTGGGAGGGGGTGAGCAGACTGTCGGCCGAGGAGCTCCGCAGCCGCCTGAGCAGCCGCCCGACCACGGCCGAGAGATCCGTCGCCACATCCTCGGCCGTGGGGTCGGCGGGGGTCCGCGGCGCCGCGGTATCGGGGTTCTCGGACGTTCCGGACATGTTCTCCACCGTAAAGATGGACAGGGCATCTTGCAAGGCAGCCTGTCTATTCTTGGGCAAAGGCCGGGCGTGCGCCATGGACGGCGCGCGGGCAGGCCCGCTGTTGCCCGCCGCCGGGCCCGCGATCTAGGGTGAATGCGCTTTCAGAAGAGGGCCGCCACCCGCAGCAGCGGGTGCAGCGTACGAAGAAGAAGCGGACGGTCGGTCGAGTGAGCGCCCCTACGGTGTACGACGTCGCCGAGCGGTCGGGCGTCTCGATCGCCACGGTTTCCCGGGTCTACCGCAACCCCGACTCCGTGCGCGCCCAGACGCGCGAAAGGGTGCTGGAGGCCGCCCGTGAGCTCGGTTACGTGCCGAGCGGCAACGCCCGGGGGCTGGCCAGCCGCACCACCGGGGTGCTGGGGCTCTGCTTCCCGGACTACGCCGATCCGGACGCCGAGGCCGACGCGGAGACCGACAGCGGGGCGGACGACGCAGCCATGCTGTACTCCGACCAGATCATCCGCGGCATGGAGCGGGCGGCCCGCCGCCACGGTTACGCCCTCCTGATCGCCGCGTCGTTGCAGGGCGGGCCGGAGAGCCTCGTCGCCAAGGTCGCGGGGCGGGTGGACGGCTTCGCCGTACTGGCGCAGACCGTGCCGACCGAGGACCTGGAGGTCATATCGCGCCGGCTTCCGGTGGTGATGCTCGCCGGGCCGCGCGAGATCGACCACCTCGACCACATCGTCGTCGCGAACGCCGCAGGCGAGCGGGAGCTGGCGCGCCATCTGATCGAGGACCACGGGCTGCGCCGGCTCGCCTTCGTCGGGGGCGATCCGGACTCCCCCGACGCCGAGGCGCGGTTCCACGGCTACCGGGACGCGTGCCGTGACGCCGGGCTGCCCGTACCGGACGCGCCGGACCTGCGGACGGCGATGATCACGCGGGCGGAGGGTGCGCGGGCCGCCGAGGCGCTGCTCGACCGGGACACCGAGCCGCCGGAGGCGATGCTCTTCGCCAACGACCAGATGGCGGTGGGGGCGCTGCGCGCGCTGGAGCGGCGCGGGGTGCGGGTGCCGGAGGACATCGCCGTGACCGGCTTCGACGGGATCCCGCTGAGCCGGATCGTGCGGCCGTCCCTCACGACCGTACGGCAGCCGATCCGCCAACTGGGCGAGCAGGCGGTGGAATTGCTCGTGCAACGACTTGCCGACCCGGGCCGCGCCCCGGTGTCGCTGGAGCTGCCCGTCTCCCTGGCCCGCCGGGCGAGCTGCGGCTGCGGCTGACCCGCGGCGGCCCGGGGCGGTGTCCTGGAGCCGCGATCAGCCTCGGAGCCACGTCCCGAAGAAGCGCTCGCGCCGCGCGGCGAGCTCGGCGCTCTCCTGCGCGAGCCCGTCGTACGCGAAGTGCCCCGCCCTCAGCACCATCAGCTCCCGGGGGCCGGGCAGCGCGTTGTGCACGGCGAACTGGCCCGGCGGCGGCACCGAGGGGTCGAACAGCGCCGCCACCACGAGCGTCGGCAGCTCCAGCCGTGCGGCGGCCGTCGCCGCGTCGAAGTACCGCAGCACCTCCGCCACCTCGGGGTGCTCGCGGTGGTGGGCGCGTACAGACTCCCCGCTGCCGGCGCAGGGCAGGGTGAGCCGCAGCGGATGGTTCCCGAAGGTCGGTACGGTGAGCTGCGCGGCGCCGAACCGTTCGTCCCAGGGCAGCGCGAGCGCCCCGAGCCCGCCGCCGAAGCTCTCCCCGAGGTAGCCGAGGCGACCGGGTCCGGCCAGCCGGGGCAGCAGCTCCTGGAGCGCCGAGGCCGCGCACCAGAGGTCGGCCACGCAGTCGCCGATGACGTAGGTGTCGCGCGAGCCGATGCCGTGCAGGACATGGCCCGCGGCCTCGTCCGGGACGCCGGACAGCAGGCCGCGGGCCCCCATGCCGCGTACGCAGGGCAGGATCGCGGCGGACCGGGGCAGCGGCAAGGGCACGTCGGGCCCGGCCTCCTGGCGGCCGCCGTATCCGTGCCCGACGACGAAGCCGTGCTCCGCGTCGCCCCCGGCCGGCAGGGCGAGCCAGCCGCCGAGGCGTACGCCGCCGACGGACGTGAAGGTCACGCCGTGCAGGCGGACCCCGTCGCGCTCCTCCTCGACCGGTCCCGCCTCGGGCGCCGTGACGACCGCGCGCGCCTCGCGGTGGCGCGCCCGCCAGAAGTCCTCGAAGTCCCCGGGCGGCGCGGGCGCCGGTATGCGCAGCAGGTCGTCGAGCGTCCTGCCGTAGGCGGGGTCGAAGGGGAAGTCGTGCGCGAACGAGGCCATGAGCAGGACAGTAGGGCCTCCCCGAGGCTCCGCCGGGCCCGCCCCTGGGCCCCTAATCCCTCGAATCAAGCGGAATCGGTCACATCCACTTCAATTCCGCAAACGGTGTGCTTACGGTTCCACGGCGGAGCCCCAGGGTCCTCCAGGTGTCGAGCACGTTGCACGAGTGTGACCCGGCACCCTCTTGCGGATTCCCGAACGACTGTCGCAGAGTGATGTATGCGCTTACAGGCAGCGCATACATTCGGATTGCTCGAGGAGGAGCCCTCCATGTCCCGCACCGCCAGAACCGCCTCCGCCGCCATCGCCGTGTCGCTCGCTCTCTCCGTCTCCGCGTGCGGCGGCTCCGGTGGCGCCGACGTCGCCGCGGACGCGAAGCAGACGCTCACCGTCTGGGCCATGGGGGCCGAGGGCGAGAAGCTCGCCGAGGTGGCCGAGGTGTACGAGAAGTCCCACCCCAACGTCACCGTCAAGGTGACCCCGGTCGGCTGGGACGTCGCCCACCAGAAGCTCGTCTCCGCCGCCGCGGCGGGCACCATGCCGGACGTGGCGCAGATGGGCGGCAGCTACATGGGAGAGTTCGCCGAGCTCGGCGTCCTGGAGCCGGTCGACACGAAGGTCTTCGACAAGGCGGACTTCTTCCCGGCCGGCTGGAACCAGGGCGAGGTGGACGGCACCGCGTACGGCGTGCCGTGGTACGTCGACACCCGCGTCCTCTACTACCGCACCGACCTGGCGAAGAAGGCGGGCGTCGACCAGGCGCCCACCGACTGGCGGGAGATGCAGGACCTGGCGACCGCCTACCAGAAGAAGGCCGGCACCAAGTGGGGCCTGTCCATCCAGCCCAGCGGCCTGGACACGGTGCAGAACTTCTACTCCTTCCTGTACTCCGCCGGCGGAGAGATCGTCAACGACAAGGGCGAGGCGGTCATCGACAGCCCCGAGGCGGTCAGGGCGCTGAAGGAGTACGGCTCGTACTTCGACAAGGGGCTCTCCAACAAGTCCGTGCAGCCGGGCTACGACGTGGTGAAGGACTTCGGCAACGGCCGGGTCCCCATGTTCTTCGGCGGCCCCTGGCACGTCACCCTGCTGGACGAGGGACAGCCGCAGATCAAGGGCAAGTGGGCGGTGGCCCCCGTCCCGGCGGACAAGACCTCCGCCTCCATGGCCGGCGGCTCCTCGCTGGTGGTCTCCAAGGACAGTGAGCACAAGGCCGCCGCCGAGGAGTTCATCACCTACCTCACCGGCACCGACGGCCAGGCCGACTGGTACGAGCGCACCAAGGACCTCCCCGCGAACACCGCCGCCTGGGACTCCGGCAAGCTCGCCGACGACGCGAACCTCCAGGTCTTCAGGAAGCAGATGGACACCGCCAAGTCCTCGCCGTCCTCCGCCAGGCTGACGGAGATCACCGACAAGGTCGACCAGGCGATCGCGAAGGTGACGCAGGGCAAGGCTTCCGCCGAGGACGCGCTGAAGACCGCGCAGTCCGAGATCGAAGGCCTCGTGAAGCAGTAGCCATGGGCACCACGACCGCAGGGGCCGCGCAGCCGGCCAAGGTGAAAGAAGACCCAGGGGCCCGGCCGCCCCGGGACGGGCAGGGACGGGCGAAGCGCCCGAAGATGGGCGTACAGAACGCGGCAGGGTGGCTGTTCTCCACCCCGTTCCTCGTCCTGTTCACCGTCTTCATGGCGTTCCCCATCCTCGCCACGCTGCTGATGAGCTTCACCGACTTCGGGCTGCGCAACGTCACCCGCCCCTGGGAAGCGAACTTCATCGGCTTCGAGAACTACGTCGAGCTGTTCGGCGACGAGAAGTTCCTCAAGTCGCTCTTCAACACGGCGTACTTCGTCGTGGTGGGCGTCCCGCTGACGATCGCCCTCGGGCTGGTCGTCGCCGTGCTGCTGAACAACGGCATCGACCGGGCGCGGACCTTCTTCCGGGTCGGCTTCTACGCCCCGGTGGTCACCACCATCGTGGCCGTCGCCGTCGTCTGGCGGTTCGTCCTGGACCCGAGCGACGGGCTCATCGCCGGCCTCTTCTCCGAAGTGGGCCTCACCGCACCGGACTTCCTCGGCTCCGAGACTCTGGCCATGCCGTCGATGATCGCGATGGCGGTCTGGCGCAACGTGGGCACGGTCATGGTGCTCTTCATCGCGGGCCTTCAGGCCATCCCGACCGAGGTCAGGGAGGCCGCACGGCTCGACGGCGCCGGGGTCTGGCAGGAGTTCCGCGGAATCACGGTGCCTCTGCTGCGGCCCACGCTGCTCTACGCCACCGTGATCACGACCATCGGGTACCTCAACGTCTTCGAGGAGCCGTTCGTGATGACGCAGGGCGGCCCCTCCGACTCCACGCTGACCGTGTCGCTGAACATGTACCGCGAGGGCTTCAACTTCTTCCACATGGGTTACGCGAGCGCCATGGCGTACGTGCTCTTCGTGGTGATCATGGGCATCACGGTGCTGCAGCTCCGACTGCTGAAGGACAACACGAAGTGACCGTCCACCAACAAGCACCCGGTGCCGTGCGGACGGCGCCCACCGGAAAGTCCCGCGCCTTCGGGCGGCCCCTGGTCTACGTCCTGCTCTCGCTGGGCCTGCTGATCATGTCGGCGCCGTTCCTCTGGATGGCCCTCTCGTCCTTCAAGACGACGAGCGACCTCTCGGCCAGTCCCCCGGTGTGGATCCCGACCGAGTGGACCCTGGCGAACTTCCGTGAGCTGCTGGACAAGCTGGACCTGCCGCTCTACTTCATGAACTCCGTGATCGTGGCGGTGCTGGTCACCGTCTCGAACCTGGTGTTCTGCTCGATGCTCGGGTACGCCCTGGCCAAGCTGAGGTTCGCCGGCCGCGACAAGATCTTCGGTGTGGTCCTCGGTGCCCTGATGGTGCCCGGAAACCTGATGCTGCTGCCGCTCTTCGTGCTGATGAGCAAGCTCCGGCTCATCGACTCGTACGCCGGTCTGGTGCTGCCCTTCGCCGCGGGGGCGTTCGGCGTCTTCCTGATGCGGCAGTTCATGCAGTCGATCCCGGACGAGCTGCTGGAGGCGGCCCGGATGGACGGCGCCGGCGAGTGGTACATCTTCTGGCGGATCGTCATGCCGCTGGTGAAGCCCGCTCTCGCGACGCTTTCGATCTTCACGTTCCTCGGCTCCTGGAACAACTTCGTCTGGCCGCTGATCGCGACCAACGACCCGGACAAGTACACGCTCCCGGTCGCCCTGGCCACGTTCGCGACCGACCCCAACAAGGCGGGCGGCTCCAACGGCATGCTGATGGCCGGAGCCTTCCTGGTCGTGCTGCCGGTCCTGATCCTCTTCATCGCCCTTCAGCGGCACTTCACCCAGGGCATCGCCACGGCCGGCATGAAGTAGCCCGGCCCGCCCTCCGCACACGCACGAGGCCGCACCCCACCCCGGCCCGTTCCCCTTCACGCACAGGAAAGACGTTTCGCGATGACGCACACCCCGGTTCCGTTCCCCGACGGCTTCCTCTGGGGCGCCTCCACGGCCGCCCACCAGATCGAGGGCAACAACACCAACAGCGACTGGTGGGTCAAGGAGCACACCGCCGGCACGCACATCCAGGAGCCCAGCCTCGACGCCTGCGACAGCTACCACCGCTGGCCCGAGGACATGGACCTGCTCGCGTCCCTCGGCTTCACCGACTACCGCTTCTCCGTCGAGTGGGCACGCGTCGAGCCCGTGGAGGGCCGTTTCTCCCGGGCGGAGCTGGCCCACTACCGGCGCATGGTCGAGGGCGCCATCGCCCGCGGGCTGCGCCCGATGGTCACCCTCCACCACTTCACCGTGCCGCAGTGGTTCGAGGCGCGCGGAGGCTGGACGGCGGACGGCGCCGTCGAGCTCTTCGCCCGGTACGTCGCGGCCTGTGCACCGGTGATCTCCGAAGGCGTCAGCCACGTCTGCACCATCAACGAGCCGAACATGATCGCCGTGATGGCGGGCCAGGCGAAGCGCGGCGACATCGGCTTCCCGCCCGCCGGACTGCCCACCCCGGACGACGAGACCACCGAGGCGGTCATCGCCGCGCACCACGCGGCCGTGAAGGAGGTCCGGGCGCTCGACGCGGGGATCCAGGTCGGCTGGACGATCGCCAACCAGGTCTACCAGGCGCGTCCGGGAGCCGAGGACGTCACCGCCGCCTACCGCCACCCGCGCGAGGACGTCTTCATCGAGGCCGCCCGCGGCGACGACTGGATCGGCGTCCAGTCCTACACCCGTACGGAGATCGGCCCGGACGGCCCGGTCCCCGCGTCCGGTGACGTCGAGCGGACGCTGACGCAGTGGGAGTACTACCCGGCCGCCGTCGGGCACGCCCTGCGCCACACCGCCGAGGTCGCCGGCGCCGGAATGCCGCTGATCGTCACGGAGAACGGCATCGCCACCTCCGACGACACCCGCCGCGTCGCCTACTACACGGGCGCGCTCAACGAGGTGGCCTCCGCGATCGAGGACGGGCTCAACGTCCAGGGCTACCTGGCCTGGAGCGCCCTGGACAACTACGAGTGGGGCTCGTTCACCCCGACCTTCGGCCTGATCGGCGTGGACCGGGAGACGTTCGAGCGGACCGCCCGCCCCTCCGCCGAGTGGCTGGGGTCCCTCGGCCGCTCCCGCGAACTGCCCCGCACCGCCGGCTGACACCCGCCCCGGCCCGGCGCCCCGAGCGTGCACCGGGCCGGCCCCGGAACAGGGACCGTCGCGGCGGTCCCTCCGGCGGGGGAGCCGCCGTCACCTGACCGGCGACGGCTCCCCCGCCCCCCCCTCCCGGACGCGTCCGGGCCCGCGCACCGTGACAGTCGATGACCCTTCCCGAGAGGTACCCGATGGACCGTCGCACCTTTCTCACCGCCGCCGGGGCAGGGGCCGCCGCCCTGTCGGCCGGTGCCCTCACCGCCCCGCACGCCGTCGCCGCACCGGCGGACCGATCCGGATCCGAGCAGCTCCTGACCTGGTTCCGCGACACGTACCGCTCGGTCGAGGCGATGACGACCGGTTTCGGTCTCACCGCCGACACGATCGACGTCAGCGGTTCGACGCCCGTGGTCTCGCGCCAGACCTCGCCCACCGACATCGGCTGCGGCCTCTGGTCGGTGGTGGCGGCCGGCGGGCTCGGCGTGATCGGCGGGGCCGCGATGCTGCGGGCGCTGGAGCGGACCGTCGCCGCCGTCGAGAAGCTGGAGCGCCACCACGGCTTCTGGCTCAACTGGTACGACGCCCACGACGGTTCCGTGCTGACGGAGTGGCCCGGCACCGGGGACCCCGTCCGGCCTTTCCTCTCCTCGGTGGACAACGCCTGGCTGGTCACCGGACTGCGGATCGCCGCCGACGCGGCACCGTCGCTCCGGCCCCGTATCGAGCGGATCCTCTCCACCGCCGACTGGTCGTACTACTACACGCCGTACGACCCGTCCGACCCCGTGACCGGCCCCGGACAGCTGCGCGGCGGCTTCTGGACCGACACCGAGGAGCCCACGGCCCACCATTACGGCGCCCTCAACACCGAGCCGCGCATGGCGAGTTACCTCGGCATCGCGGACGGCTCCCTGCCGTCCGGCCACTACTGGCACCTGATGCGCACGATGCTGCCCGAGCACGAGCAGGAGCAGCGTCCGGGCGGCGCGTACGCCGTGATGGACGGTGTGCGGGTCTGGCAGGGGCACTACACCCACGGCGGACGGAAGCTGGTCCCCACCTGGGGCGGCTCGATGTTCGAGGCGCTGATGGTGCCGCTCTTCGTACCCGAGCCGGAGTGGTCGCCACGGTCCTGGGGCCGCACCCACCAGCGGTACGTCCGCAGCCAGATCGAGCACGGCCTCAAGGAGGCGGAGTACGGCTACTGGGGCTTCTCCCCCGCGAACGTCCCCGAGGGCGGTTACCAGGAGTACGGCGTCGACGCGCTGGGCATGCAGGCCGACGGTTACGCGTCCAACACGGACCGGACGTACACCACGGACGGCGCGCCGCTGCCGGACCCGTCGGCGTTCACCAACGGCGTGGTCACCCCGCACGCCTCGTTCCTCGCGCTGCCGTACGCCCGCCGGGAGGCGGTGGACAACCTCCGGGCACTGGACCGCGACTTCGGCGCGTACCACGAGGGCTACGGCTTCCGGGACTCGGTCAACGTGGGCACCGGCCGGGTCAGCGACTTCATGCTGGCACTGGACCAGGGCATGATCATCGCGGCGCTGGCCCAGGCCCTGAGGCCCGGACTGCTCCAGGGGCCGTTCCGGTCCGGCGGCTTCCGGACGCGGGTGCGCCCGCTGCTCGCCGCGGAGCGCTTCAGCATCTGACCGGATCTCGGCGCCGGGTCGCGGGCGGCAGGGGGCGGACATAGCCTCCCAAATGTGACGCCGCCTGCGATCCGTACCGGGATGTCCCGGCTTTCGATACCCGGCAGGGTCCTCGTCGCCGCCCTGGTGGCGGTGCTCTGGACCGCCCTGCCGGGTGCTCCGGGAGCCCGGGCCGAGGACCCCGTGCCCCTGTCCCGCGACGGGCAGATCACCGACACGGTGGACGCGCTCGGCGACCGGGAGCGGCAGGTCGAGGCCTCCCTCGACCGTTTGTTCGAAGAGCAGCGGGTGCAGCTGTTCGTGGCGTACGTCCGTGACTTCTCCGGCCGGGACGCCCAGACCTGGACCGACGAGACCGCGAACCGCAACGGCCTGGGCCAGGAGGACGTGCTGCTGGCCGTGGCCACGCACGACCGGCAGTACGCCTACTCCGTCGACCAGGGATCACGCCTCACCGACGCGCAGCTCCGGGACGTGGCGAACACGGCGATCGAGCCGGCGCTCCGGCAGAACGACTGGGCCGGAGCCGCGATCGGCGCCGCCGACGGCTACGCCGCGGTGCTCGCCGGCGACCCCGTACCGGCCCCCGCCATCACGCCGGGCGCCGCCGATCCCGGGGGTGACTCCGGCAGCGGTGCCTCGGCGAACCTGATCGTGCCCGTGGCCGTACTCGTCGTCGTGTGCGCCGTCGCGGCCTTCGCCCTCACCCGCCGCAGACGGCGTACGAAGACCCGGACGACGCCGGCGGCGGGCGGCTGGGGCGGCGAGGCCGGGGCGGCGGCCGAACCGCCGGTCCCCCTGCCGGACCTGGACGCGCGGGCGAAGGAGGACCTGGTCGACACGGACGACGCCGTGCGCACCAGCGAGGAGGAGCTCGGCTTCGCCACGGCCCAGTTCGGCGAGGAGGCCGCGGCCCCCTTCGCCGAGGCGGTCCGGTACGCCAAGGACGAGCTGACGGCGGCCTTCCGGCTGCGGCAGCAGCTGGACGACGCCTTCCCCGAGGACGACGCGACACGGCGCCGCATGCTCGACGAGATCATCAGCCGCTGCGCGGACGCGGACGGACGCCTGGACGCCATGTCCGAGGACTTCGACCGGCTGCGCTCCCTCGAACAGACCGCCCCGCAGGCCGTGGCCACCGCCGAGACCGCCTACCGCGACCTGGTCGCCCGCGTCTCCGCCGCGGAGACGGCCCTCGGCACGATGCGGGAGCGGTACGCCGAGTCCGCGACCGCTCCCGCCGCCGGGGACGTCGAACAGGCCCAGGACCGGCTGGTCTTCGTCACCTCCACCCTCAACCAGGCGCGCCAGGCCGTGGACAGCGAGGACAACTCCCGCGCCGCGGTGTACGTCCGTGCGGCGGAAGGCGCGATCAAGCAGGTGGCCACCCTCGTGGACGCGGTGGACCGGCGGGCCGGGGAGCTGGCCGAGGCCGCAGACAAGCTGCCGGGCGCGCTCACCGAGACGGAGACGGACCTGGCGGACGCCAGGGGGCTGCTGGACGGCACGCCTGAGGGTGTGCCGACCGCGGATCTGCGGGGCCGGGTGGCCCGCGCCGAGGCGGTGGCCGGCGATGTGAGGGCGGAGATCGGCTCCGGCCCGTACGACCCGGTCGACGCGCTGCGCAGGGTGGAGGAGGCGGACGCCGCGCTGGACGAGGCGCTGGCCGGAGCCCGCGAGCAGGAGCACGGCACCCGGCGCGCCCGTTCGCTGCTCGACCAGGCGATGCTCACCGCGCGGGCGGCGATCGGTGCCGCCGCGGACTACATCACCACCAACCGGGGCGCGGTCGGCAGCCAGGCACGCACCCGGCTGGCGGAGGCCCAGCGACGGTGGGAGAGGGCCCGGGTGCTGTCGGAGGGGGGCGACCCGCAGGCCGCCCTGGCCGAGGCGCAGCAGGCGGACGCGCTGGCCGCGCAGGCGCGGAGCCTGGCCGAGCAGGACGTACGCGGCTACGGCGACGGGGGCGGCTTCGGCGGTCCGCGCGGTGGAGGCGGGACGGGCGGTGCCGTGCTCGGCGGCATCCTCCTCGGCGGGCTGCTCGGCGGGCGGGGCGGAGGGTTCGGCGGCGGCTTCGGGGGCGGGTTCGGTGGTTCCGGGGGCGGGTTCGGCGGCGGGCCGGGCAGCTTCGGCGGCGGGGGGACCCGTGGGCGGCGGGGCGGCGGAGGCCGCTTCTGACCGCGCCACACCCCGACGGGCTTCCGTACGCCCCACCGGCTTCCATACGCCCACCGGCTTTCGTACGAAGAGATCTCGCACAAGGAGAGGTGCCATGACCAAGCAGACCGTCCTCGGCCGCGTCACTCAGCTGGCGCGGGCCAACATCAACGCCCTGATCGACCAGGCGGAGGATCCGCAGAAGATGCTGGACCAGCTGATCCGCGACTACACGAACAACATCGCGGAGGCCGAGCAGGCGGTGGCCGCCACCATCGGCAACCTGAGGCTGCTGGAGGAGGACCACCGGGAGGATGTCGACTCGGCCAGGGAGTGGGGCCAGAAGGCGCTCGCCGCCAGCAGGAAGGCCGACGAGCTGCGGGCCGCGGGAGCGGGGGTGGACGCCGACAAGTTCGACAACCTCGCCAAGGTGGCACTGGGCAGGCAGCTCCAGTCGGAGCAGGAGGCGAAGACGGCCGAGCCGACGATCGCCTCGCAGACGGTGGTGGTGGACAAGCTGAAGTCGGGTCTCGACCAGATGAAGAACAAGCTGACCCAGCTGAAGTCCAAGCGCGACGAGCTGGTCGCGCGCGCCGCGTCCGCCCAGGCGCAGAACCGGATGATGGACGCCGTCAAGAGCATCGACGTCATGGACCCGACGAGCGAGCTCGGCCGCTTCGAGGACAAGGTGCGGCGCGAGGAGGCGAGGGCGGTGGGCAAGCAGGAACTCGCCGCGTCGTCCCTGGACGCCCAGTTCGAGCAGCTGGACGGCCTCGGGGACAGTGCGGAGATCGAGGCCCGGCTCGCCGCCCTGAAGTCCGCTTCCTGACCTGGACCGCGCCGGCCGGCCCCGTCAGTACATGCTCAGCAGCTGCTCCACGGAGAGTTCGGCGGCGGGCTCCCCGTCGGGCAGCGCCAGTTCGAACCAGACCGTCTTGCCGCGCGGGGTGCGCCGCGATCCCCAGGCCGCGCTGAGCAGCCCGACGAGCTGCAGCCCGCGCCCGCCCTCGTCGGTGTCGCGGGCGCGCCGGCGGCGCGGCTGGACGAGGCCCGAGTCCCACACCTCGCAGACGAGCGTGCGGTCGCGGAGCAGTCTGAGCCGGATCTCTCCCTCGCCGTAGCGCAGGGCGTTGGTGACGAGTTCGCTGACGAGCAGTTCGGTGGTGTCCACCAGGTCGTCCAGGCCCCAGCTGACGAGCTGCGTGCGGGCCAGCTCACGGGCGCGGGCGACCGAGCGGAGCTCCCGCGGAAGCCGCCAGTCGCCCACCGCGTCCGGGGCGAGCCCCTGGATGCGGGCCATCAGCAGGGCGATGTCGTCCTCGCCGTGCCGGGTGTCGAGGGTCGTCAGCACGTGGTCGCAGACGTCCTCGAGGGGCTGCGACGGTTCGGCGAGGGCGTGCCGGAAGGCGTCGAGGCCCTCGTCGAGCGGGTGGTCGCGCGACTCGACGAGCCCGTCGGTGTACAGGGCGAGGAGGGCGCCCTCCTTGAGCTCCACCTCGACCTCCTCGAAGGGCTCGCCGCCGACGCCGAGCGGCATGCCCGGGGGCACGTCGAGCAGGAGGGCGGGCTCGCCCGGCTCGGCCACCACCGGGGGGAGGTGACCGGCGTTGGCGAAGGTGCACCGCCGGGTGACCGGGTCGTACACCGCGTACACGCAGGTCGCCAGATACACCTCGGAGAGGTCTGCCTCGCGTGACTTGTGGGCGGCCCGCGAGGGCCACTGGGCGCCGCCGCCCGCGCCGAAGCCTTCGCTCCGCTCGCCGCCTCCCGGGGTGCCGAGACCCCGGGCGACCTCGTCCAGGGCGGAGAGGACCTCGGCGGGCTCCAGGTCCAGAAGCGCCAGCGTGCGTACGGCGGTGCGGAGTTCACCCATGGCGACGGCCGCCCGCAGTCCACGGCCCATCACGTCGCCGACGACGAGGGCCGTGCGGTGACCGGGGAGCTCGATCACGTCGAACCAGTCGCCGCCGACCTCCGTGGCCGTGTTGCCCGGAAGGTAGCGGCAGGCGATGTCCAGGCCCGCCGCCTCGGGGTCGCCCGGCGGGAGCAGGCTGCGCTGGAGGATGAGCGCCCGCTCGTGCTCCCGGCGGTAGAGGCGGGCGTTGTCGATACAGACGGCCGCGCGGGCGGCGAGCTCGGTGGCCAGCGCCCGGTCCCGCTCGCCGAAGGGCTCGCTGCCCTTGGTACGGGAGAACTGGACGAGGCCCACGACGACGTCGTGCGCGACCATCGGCACGGCGAGGGTGGAGTGGACGAAGCCGCGTTCGTCGCCGGGCACGGCCTCGACGCGGCCGGTGCGCAGGGCGACGGCACAGGGCGAGTGGAACGGGTAGCGGTGGACCGAACCGAGGGCGGGCGGCACCGTGTCCCCGGCGGCCTCCACCCCTCCGCCCACGCCGGAGAAGGTTCCGGGGAGGGCGTCGGAGACGGCGCTGGCCTGGGCGACCCGGCGCAGCTCCGCGGAGCCGGTGCCGGACTCCTGGTGCCTGCCCCAGCTGGCGGGCGAGGCCTCCTCGCCGGTGAGCAGCCCTTGGTAAAGGTCGACGGAGGCGAGGTCGCAGAAGACGGGCACCGCGACGTCCAGCAGTTCCCGGGCTGTGGTCTCCAGGTCGAGGGAGTTGCCGATGCGGGCGCTGGCCTCGTTGAGCAGGGCGAGATTGCGGCGGGCGCTGGCGGCCTCGCGGGCGGCGATGTGCCGTTGCGTGACGTCGGTGGCGAGTCCGGCGATGCCCACGGGACGCCCGGCGCCGCTGTGCACCCGGTAGAGGTTCATGGACCAGTGGCGCCTGCCCGTGGTGCCGGGCGGGGTGCCGACGAGCTGGAGGTCGGTGACGGCGTCGCCGGTCTCCAGGACCCGCTTGAGCGTGCTGGAGAGGCGCTCGGCCTCCGGGCGGGTCAGGTAGTCGTCCACCGTGCGGCCGCGGTGGTCGTCGGCCTCGCCGCCGAAGACGGTGGCGAACCGCTTGTTGGCGCGTACGACGGTGAAGTCCGTACCGAAGAGGACGAAGCCGAAGGGAGATTGGCCGAATATCGCCTGCGAGGCGGCGAGGTCCGTCTCGATGCGCCGCAGCGCCCGGACGTCGACCACGATGCAGAGCGCGGCGCGCTCACCGGCCCCCGTCTCGCTCGGCATGACATAGATCTCGGCAAGTCCGCCGACCCCGTTCTCACCCGGGATCCGGAACGGGACGACGCCCGTCCACTCCTTGCCGTCCAGGATCTCGGCGACCCGCCTGTGGGCGTCCGGGCGCAGCTCGGCGGGCATGAAGGCCTCGACCGGGTCCTTGCCCACCACCTCGTCGGAGGCCATGCCGAAGAGACCGGCGGCCCGCCGGCTCCACTGCTCGATCAGCCCGTCGGGCCCGATCGAGAACGATGCGACCCTGATGTAGTCATAGATCGAGCCGGGCGGGCTGCTCTGCCACATGACGTCGCCCGCCGTTCCAGGTATCTCGCTCACGCGACCGTCCCCTCCAGCTCACACACCGGACCGGTCCTGCCCGCAGTATTCAGCACTACGGCCCTCACCGGCACGGCGTTCACGATCACAGCACGGTCTCAGTCCCTTTCAGCCAGGTTCTGCCCGACCTCCGGTGATCGCTGTGCGTCCCTCCCCACTCCTAACCAGGCAGAGCGAGCTCGAACCACACGGTCTTGCCACTTTTCCCGCGCCGGGTTCCCCAGCGGCGCGCGGAACAAGCCACGAGCTGCAGTCCGCGACCGCCCTCGTCCTCGGGTCCGGCCGTGCGTTCGGTGGGCGGATCCGGAACCGGATCGGAGACTTCCACCAGCAGACCCCGCCCCTCGGCACCTGCGTCGGGCGCCTCACCGTCGGGATGCGGCCACCTCAGCCGGACGCCGATGGGGCCCGAGGCGTAGCGCAGGGAATTGGTCACGAGTTCGCTGACGAGGAGCACGGCGACGTCCCCGACCGCCGCGTCGAACCCCCACTGGTGCAGTGCGTCACGGACCGCATGCCTGGCGCTGCGCACGGAGCCCGGCACCGCCGGAAAGCTCCACTCGGCAGAATCGCCTTCGGTATCGGTCACGCCGATCACTTCCCAGAGCCGGCAGCGGGGGCGCGCCCTCTTCAAAGGGCATAATCGGCACATACCCGATATTCGACGCAACCTATCGCAGCTGCTGCTCTATGGGGCGTACGGGTGTACATCGCACTGCCGACCGGCAGCCTGCAACGGGGCGCAGCCCTCACGGGCCAGGGGCTCGCGGCCGCGCCGCTCAGGCCCGCGTGGCCTCCCGCAGTCGGCGTACGGCTTCGGCCACGGCGGGGCGGTCCTGGTCCAGCCAGTCGACGCTGTCCGTCTCCTCCGGCGCGAGCCAGCGCAGCTCGTCGTGGTCCTCCAGCGGGGTGGGCTCGCCCGACAGCAGCCGCACCGTCCACACCTGGAGCACGAGGCCGGGCTTCAGCGGCCACTCCCCCGGGATGCGCTCCAGGGGCTCCGCCTCCACGCCGAGCTCCTCGCGGAGTTCCCGTACGAGTGCCTGCTCGCCGCTCTCGCCGCGCTCCAGCTTGCCGCCCGGCAGCTCCCAGCGTCCGGCCAGCTCCGGCGGGGCGCTGCGGCGGGCCGCCAGGAGCCGCCCGCCGTCGCAGACGGCCCCGGCCACCACCACGGAATCACTCATGTGCGGGAGCGTAACCGGTGGCCCTCTCCCGCCGGTGGCGCCGGGTCAGGGCCTAAGGGCGTGCGCTCCGGCTCGTTCGCTCGACCCAGTAGAGCTGCTTGTGTCCATGACGGTCCAGGCCGTCGGCGATCTTCTGGGCCTCGTCCTGCGTCGCATAACGCCCGACGCGGTATCTGTTGCCGTTGTCGTCCTGTCTGATCACCAGCCAGGGGAGCACGGCACCGCTGTCAGTCATGACGTCCCTCCCCTGCATCCCGCCCCTCTCCCCACCGGCGTGCACGTGTCTAAGGATCCCCAGGAAACCGCAGTACGCATATGCCCGAGCGTACGCCTGACCTTCACTCAGCGGATGCGTGTTTACACAAAGAGACACGCATCCGGCCATACCAAAGGGGGCGCACTCCCCCGAATGCGCCCCCTACCGGCCACGAGCCGGTGCCTCTACGGCATCAGCCGGCGGGTGTCCGCACGACCGGCACCGGCATCAGCACGGGGCCGGCCGCGGATTCCTTGCGGCAGACGTCTCCGCACTCCTCGTCCAACGAGCAGCACAGGGAGCAGATCGGCCCCGACCGGACCGGGCAGTCGGCGATGTCCGGGAGCTCGTAGGCGGTTTCGCACACCGCGCAGGTGTGCGTGGCGGTGATGTCGGCGATGTCGACGTCCGGGCCGTTCACCGGGTTCGGCCGGGCCAGGTAGTACTTCCCCTTCGTCAGCCACGCGATCAACGGGCAGAGGACCAGCGACAGTCCGGCCGCGATGAAGGTCGAGAAGGCCTCGGCGTACCTGCCGAACAGACCGAAGAAGGCGAGGATCGAGACGGTCGACGCGATCACCATCGCCCCGAAGCCGGCGGGGTTGACCGCGTACAGGTAGGCCCGCTTGAACTCGATGTAACGGGGGCTCAGCCCGATCCTCTTGTTGATGACCAGGTCGGCGGCGACGGCCGCGATCCAGGCGATGCCCACGTTGGAGTAGAAGCCCAGCAGCTTGTTGAGGGCCGCGAACATGTTCATCTCCATCAGCGTCAGCGCGATGGCGAGGTTGAGGAAGATGTACCAGACCCGGCCCGGGTGCTTGTGCGTGATCCGGGAGAAGAAGTTCGACCAGGACAGCGAGCCGCTGTAGGCGTTGGTCACGTTGATCTTGATCTGGGAGACGATCACGAAGAGGGCGGCGGCCGGGAGCGCGAACGAGCCGAGCCACGGCTTCAGCGCCTCGATCTGCGGGGCGATCGGCTCCAGCGCGTGCGTCTTGCCGACCGCCTCCAGCGCGACGAAGGCGAGGAAGGCGCCCCCGAGCTGCTTCGCGGCTCCGATGACGACCCAGCCGGGGCCGGCCGCGAGGACGGCGAGGTTCCACCGGCGCTTGTTCTCGGCGGTCTTGGCCGGCATGAAGCGCAGGTAGTCGGCCTGTTCACCGATCTGGGCGATGAGCGAGAGGGCGACGCCCGTGCCGAGTCCGAAGGCGATCCAGGAGAAGCCCGGCTCCGCCCCCTCCGTCCCCGTGAAGGAGCTGAACGCGCCCCAGGAGCCGGGGGCTTCGACGGCGAGCACCACGAAGGGGAGCACCATGCCGATGATCCAGACCGGCTGGGTCCAGGCCTGCACCTTGGCCAGCGCGCCCATGCCCCGGAACACGATGGGGATGACGATCAGCGTGGTGATCAGATAGCCGGCCTCGACGGGGAGCCCGACGGCCTGGTGCATGGCCTGCGCCATGATCGAGCCTTCGAGCGCGAAGAAGATGAAGGTGAAGGACGCGTAGATCAGCGAGGTCAGCGTCGAGCCGAAGTAGCCGAAGCCCGCCCCGCGGGTCACCAGGTCCATGTCCAGGCCGTACTTCGCGCACGCCCGGGCGATCGGGATGCCGGTGAGGAAGATGATCGCCGCCGCGGCCAGGATCGACGCGAGCCCGCTGGTGAAGCCGTACGTGAAGACGATCGACGCGCCGATCGCGAAGTCGGCCAGATACGCGATGCCGCCGAGCGCCGTCCCCGCGACCGTCGAGGGCGACCAGCGCCGGAAGGAGTGCGGCGCGTAGCGGAGGGAGTAGTCCTCGCGGCTCTCGTCGGCCGCGAGCTTCGCGTAGCTGCGCCGGGGCGGCCGGGGGCCTTCCTGCGGCTCCTGTCGCGGCGCCTCGCCCGCCGTGGGCGTTGCGATGTCCGTCATCGGTGACTTCCCGTTCGTCGGTCCGGTGTGCGGGTGACGAACGGGAAGTTAGGACTTGGACATGACAAGGGGGCGCGGGGGACGGTTGCCCGCCGGTTACGTGCGGCGCGGGTTCGTTAACTCCGCGTCAACCGGCGCGGACAAGCTGTCGCTCCCAGCGGTCACCACAGCCGTCCCACCTGTCACCCCACGCGCCCCGGCGGCTACTTGACCGGCAGATGGTAGGCAATCCTGTAGCGGTCGGCGGGGACGACCACATCGGCCGTCTCGACCGCCAGCCCCGAGGCGTAGTACGTCCTCCCGATCACCATCACGACATGGCCCGGCACCCCGCCGAGCGCCAGGAGCTCCTCCGCGAGCCCGGGGCGCGCGCCGACCTCCTCCGCCACGTTGTCCACGACGACGTCGATCGCCGCCATGCGGTCGACGACACCGCAGCCGCCCAGCGGGCCCTCCTCCGGCAGCATCACCGGCGTGCGCCCCGTGACGGCCAGGGGCTCCCAGGAGGTGGACAGCATCATCGGCTCGCCCGCCTCCCGGAAGACGTACCTCGTGCGCATCACGCGGTCGCCCGGCTCGATCCCGAGCCGCTCGGCGATCTCGGCGCTCGCCCCCTCCTGCTCGCTGCGGGACTCCCAGGTCCCCCGCGCCCCTTCCGCCGTCTGCTCCTGACGGAACGGACTGGCCCCGGCCCCCGACCGGTAGCCGGAGCGGGCGATCGGGCGCGGGACCGGACGCGCGCGCACATACGTGCCGGAGCCCGAGCGTCCCTCGACGAGCCCCTCGGCCATCAGCACCTTGCGTGCCTCCAGCGCCACGGTGTCCGAGACGCCGTACTCCTCACGGATGCGGGCCTGCGACGGCAGGCGGGTATGGGGCGGCAGCGCGCCGTTGACGATCTTCTCCCTGAGATCGCTCGCCACGCGCAGATAGGCGGGCTGCTCACCGAAAGGCACAGGCCACTCCCAACAGGTTGACAGACAGCAACAGCGTTGCAACCGTGGGTTGAGTACCGCAAGCACAGGCCAGGGTTTCACTCGAAGTGATGATTCCCTGCCCACCTGCGCATACCCGGGCCAGGCGCGCGTCCGGCATGCCCCGGACCCTTGACCGTTTTTGGTCCAGACCAATACCTTCCTGTGCACAGCACGGCTCCAGCCCTTCCCGGACCACGCACAGGAACGAGCCCCATGCGCCGAAGAACCCTGACCGGACTGACCACCGCCGCCTGCGCCCTGACCCTGCTGACAGGCCTCGCCCCCGCGGCCACCGCCGGCGGGCCCGGCCACGACCGGGGCACGGACCACCACGACCGCGCGTACCGCACCGTCGGCTACTTCACCCAATGGGGCGTCTACGGACGCGACTTCCAGGTCAAGGACCTGGACACCAGTGGCACGGCGGCCAAGCTCACGCACATCAACTACGCCTTCGGCAACGTCAGCGCCGAAGGCCGGTGCTTCACCGGCAACGTGCCCGGCGAGGCCGACGCCTGGGCGGACTACGCCCGTCCGCTGGACGCCGCCGGGTCGGTCGACGGCGTCGCCGACACCGACACGCAGGCCCTCGCGGGCAACTTCAACCAGCTGCGCGAGCTCAAGGCCGCGCACCCCGGCCTCAAGGTGATGATCTCCCTGGGCGGCTGGAGCTGGTCCACGCACTTCTCGGACGCGGCCCGCACCGCCGCGTCCCGCAAGGCGCTCGTCTCCTCCTGCCTCGACCTGTACATCAAGGGCGATCTGCCCGTGGACGGCGCCCGCGGCGGCGAGGGAGCCGCCGCCGGCCTCTTCGACGGCATCGACCTCGACTGGGAGTGGCCCGGCTCGGACGGCGACACGGATACGGTGTACCGCCCCGAGGACAAGAAGAACTTCACAGCCCTGGTGCACGAGTTCCGGACACAGCTCGACGCCTACGCCAAGAGCAACCGGAAGGGCAAGGCGAAGCCGAAGCACTACGAGCTGTCCGCCTTCGTCCCCACCGCTCCCGCCAAGATCGACGCGGGCTTCGACGTGCCGCGCATCATGCGGGACTTCGACTTCGTCAACCTCCAGGGCTACGACTTCCACGTCTCGGGCGAGACGACGACCGCACAGCAGTCCGCGCTGTACGCCAAGGGCGACTTCAGCGTCGACGGGACGGTCCGCGACTGGATCAAGCGTGGCGCTCCCGCCCGCAAGCTCGTGATGGGCATGCCGTTCTACGGTCAGGGATGGACGGGCGTCACCGGGGGCGGGGACGGCCTCGGACAGCCCGCGACGGCGCCCGCGCCCGCCACGTACGCCGCCGGCTACGAGGACTACAAGGCACTCAGGAAACTGGCTGAATCCGGGCGGTTCGCGGTGCACCGGGACACCCGCGACGGCCATGCCTGGCTGTTCGACGGCACCACCCTGTGGACGTACGACGATCCGCAGGTGCTGCGCGCCAAGTCCTCGTACATCCGCGACCGGGGTCTCGGCGGCGCGATGTTCTGGTCGCTGGACGGGGACACGGACGACGGCGAGCTGATCACCGCGGTCGACCGGGGACTGCGCCGTCGCTGACCGGCGGCCGATGTGACCGTGCGGGGGCGTGGCCGCCCCCGCACGGTCCCCGCGCCTGGAATCAGTCCGTCCAGTACGTGTCGTGCTTGAAGAAGAACTCCGCCCGCTGCTTCTCGGGCCAGTCGGAGACCTGCCCGACCTTCTCGAAGTACTCCTCGCGGGGCGCACCCGGCGTGAAGAGCAGCAGCATGGAAGCGGGTTCCTCGGAGTCGTTGCGGAAGGCGTGCAGGCCGCCCTGGGGCACGTACAGGAAGTCGCCCTGAGTGGCGTCGACCCAGCGCTCGCCGTCGTAGATCCGCACCGTCCCGTCGAGGATGAAGAACGACTCGGAGATCGACCGGTGGAAGTGCTCGGCCGGGCCGCCCGCCCTGGGGCCCATGTTGATCCGGTACAGCCCGAATTCTCCGTGCGTCGACTCCGTCGTGGCCAGGTAGTGGGTGGATCCGCCGCCGCGCGTCAGCAGATTCGGGGCGGTGTCGGCCGGACGGTACGTCGCGCTGATCTCGCCCGCGCCGTCCGTGTAGACGGGTTCCGGATAGGACATGCCGCTCTCCCTGCCTCCGGTCGTGGACCGGTCCGCTCGTCCCGCGCGCCGGTACCGCACCGGCGGCGTCGTCTTCCCTACCTTCGTGGGGTGAGCCTCAAGCGCATCTCTCTTCTCGCGCCGGTCGTCGCGGGCGCGTTGGTCCTCCCCCTGCCGCCGCTCTCGCACGCCACCGGGTCCGCCCAGGATCCGGTGTGCGGCAGCACGGGCACGCACCCCGACGCCTCGTGGGCGCCGACGTCCACCGCCTTCGGCGAGGCCGCGGGATACGACCCCTATGTCGGCAACGGCTACCTGGGCCACCGCGTGCCCGCCACCGGCGCCGGATACGCCGCCACGGGCGGGAAGACGGGCTGGCCCCTCTACACCCCACGGTACGACGGGGCCTTCGTCTCCGGGCTCTACGCCCGCGACAAGAGCCTCGCCGAGGGCCGTGAGGTGATCGCCGCACTGCCGTCCTGGACCACGCTCGACGTGCGCGTCGGCTCCGAGACGTACGGCTCCGCCACCCCCGCCGGCCGCGTCTCCCGCTACCGTCAGACCCTCCACCTGCGCTGCGGCGTCGTGGTTACCTCCCTGCGGTGGACCACGGCCGACGGCCGCGCGACCGACCTGACCTACGAGGTGCTGGCCGACCGCTCCGACGTGCACACCGGCGCCGTACGCCTGCGGATGACCCCGCGCTGGAGCGGCACCGCCACGGTGACGGGCCGGCTGGACGAGCGCGGGGCGCGCCGGGTCACGGTCGCGGACGACGGCACGTTCCGCACGCTGGGCACGGGCACGTCGGGGGCGATCGCCCAGCGGGGCACCGACGGCGCCCGCACGGCCCGGGTGAGGGCCGGCCGGTCGTACACCTTCGAGAAGTACGTCGGCGTCGACACCTCGCTCACCTCCCGCATCCCGCTCGCCTCGGCCGGGGCGGCGGCGGACCGTGCGGCCCGGCGCGGCTGGTCACGGGTCCTCGCCTCCAACGCGGCGGCCTGGCGCCGGGCCTGGGCCTCGGACGTCAGGACGCCGGGCAGCCCGGACCTCCAGGCCTGGCTGCGGGCCGCGCAGTACGGGCTCCTCGCCAACACCCGGCCCGGCTCCTCGGACAGCATCGCCCCGGCCGGGCTGACCAGCGACAACTACGCGGGCATGGTGTTCTGGGACGCGGAGACCTGGATGTATCCGGGGCTGCTCGCCACCCGCCCCGACCTGGCCCGCTCGGTCGTCGAGTACCGCTACCGCACCCGCGGCGCCGCCCGCGCGAACGCCGCGAAGCTGGGCCACGCAGGGCTGTTCTACCCGTGGACGAGCGCGAGCAAGGGACGTCTGGACTCCGAGTGCCAGAGCTGGGACCCGCCGCACTGCCTCACGCAGAACCACCTCCAGGGCGACATCTCGCTCGCCGTCTGGCAGTACTACCTGGCCACCGGTGACCGCGCCTGGCTCGCCGGCCGGGGCTGGCCGCTGCTGAAGGGCATCGCCGACTTCTGGCAGTCGCGCGCCACGGCCAACCCCGACGGCAGCTACTCGGTGAAGAACGTCGCCGGTCCCGACGAGTACAGCAACGGCGTCACGGACGGCGTCTTCACCAACGCGGTCGCCGCCACCGCCCTGCGCAACGCCACCCGCGCCGCAGAGCTCCTCGGCCACGAGGCCCCCGCCGGCTGGACCCGGGTCGCCGACGGCCTACGCATCCCGTACGACGCCGAGCGGAAGCTCTTCCTCCAGTACGCCGGCTACAACGGCTCCACGATCAAGCAGGCCGACACGGTGCTGCTGGTCTACCCGCTGGAGTGGCCGATGGAGGAGGGCGCCGCCGCCGCGACCCTCGACCACTACGCCGCCCGCACCGACCCCGACGGCCCGGCGATGACCGACTCGGTGCACGCGATCGACGCCGCTGCGATCGGGGAGCCCGGCTGCGCCACGTACACGTATCTCCGGCGCGCCGTACGCCCGTTCGTCCGGGGCCCCTACAACCTCTTCTCCGAGGCGCGGGGCGAGAAGTCGGGGGCCGAGGACCCGCTCTCGGGCTTCCCCGCCGAGGACTTCCTCACCGGGAAGGGCGGCTTCCTCCAGGTCTTCACGCACGGCCTGACCGGCCTCAGGCTCCGCGAGGACGGCGTACGCCTCGACCCGCTCCTGCCCCCGCAGCTCCGTGAGGGCGTGGAGCTGACCGGGCTGCGCTACCGGGGCCGTACGTACGACATCGCCGTCGGCCCCCGGACGACCACGGTCCGGCTGACGGACGGCGAGCCCTTCACGGTCCACACCCCGGCCGGTCCGCGCCGCCTCTCGGGCACCCTCACGCTCCCCACCCGCCGCCCCGACCTCGCCCCGACGTCCGACGCGGCCCGCTGCCGCCCGGCGACGGCCACCTCGGAGGCCCCCGGCCTGTACGCGGAGGCGGCGGTGGACGGCAGCCCGTCGACCTCCTGGTCCCCGGACGGCGCGACGGGCACGCTGACGGTGCAGCTGCGCCACGTGACACGGCTCGCCTCGCTCACCCCCCGCTGGACGGACACCGCACCGGCCTCCCACGCCCTGGAGACCTCCCTGGACGGCCGCACCTGGCGCCCGTACGAACCGGGCGCCACGGCCCGCCAGGTCAGGCTCACCGTCCGCTCGGCCGACGCGGAGAAGCCGACGGGGGTGGCCGAACTGACCGCCACGGCAGGCGAATAGGCCCGTCGCTCGGGCCTCGTGTCCCGGGGGTCGAGCGCCGGGACGGGCTGTTCGCCCATTCGGGGGTACCGCGAAGTGTCCGGGCCCGGCGCTCAAGCTCCGGGACACGGGCGCCGGGTTCCGAGGGCCGGGATTCGAGCGATGTCGTTCAACCGGGTGGGAAAAGAAGGGTTTTGGAAAACCTCCCCACCCTCCCTTACCCGTCACGGCCAGCAAGTATGACTAATCGTGACCGACTTGCGGCGCAGAGTGGCGGCTGCTTACGGTGCCACCGACGAATCGGCCCCGACACGGTGTTAGCGCACCGGCCGGGGCCTGACCCCAAGATCGACAAG
The DNA here is from genome assembly GCF_044751065.1 of Streptomyces sp. NPDC088746. Classification (NCBI taxonomy): domain Bacteria; kingdom Bacillati; phylum Actinomycetota; class Actinomycetes; order Kitasatosporales; family Streptomycetaceae; genus Streptomyces; species Streptomyces sp. NPDC088746. The sequence goes on along the minus strand of NZ_JBIVLA010000002.1, from coordinate 825,230 downwards.
GACCCGATCCCGTGGCTACCCAGCACCCTAACTCCGCCCTTCGCGCGCCCGCACCGTCCCGCCCGTACACCAGGGCGCCGCGCGGCTACGGCAAGCGTTCCGCCTCGGACCACAGCCCGACGCACCCTGACGACTTCGCGTTCCTGCCGGAGCGTGAGCGGTACATCGCCGGATACGTCGACCGTCTCCCCGACGGCGCGGCGATGGACATCAAGTCGCTCGCCAAGGACCTCCCGCCGTACGGCCAGATGGCGATCGGCACCGCCCTGCGCGCCCTCTCCGTCGCCGGGCACCTCCGCCACGTACGCTGCCGCGTCGAATCGCTCGGCCAGCAGCGCTGGGTCACCCTCACGTACTGGTCCCGCACCGCCCGCGACAACGAGTGGTGGACCAAGCACCTTCACACAGAGGCCGAGTGCGACCAGGCCGCCCCGGAAGCAGTCCCGCAGGCCCCGGAGGTACCGCAGGCCCCGCAGGCCCCGCAGGCCCCGCAGGCCCCGCAGGCGCCAGAGGTACCGGCCGCGCCCGCCGCCCCCGCCGTACCGCAGCAGCGGACGCCCGTGCCGGAACCGGCCGGCACGCCCTCCCCCGCCTACCTCGCCCTGGCCGGGCTCGGCCGGACCGACGCCCGCCTGGCCCTCTCGGCCGCCGACTGCGCGGCTCTGGAACAGCTGGCCGCCGCATGGTTCACCCACGGCGTGAGCACGGACCACTTCACCGGCGCCCTCACCTCGGGCCTGCCGGACCACGTGGCCTCACCCGTCGGCCTCGTACGCCGCCGCCTCATCGACAAACTCCCGCCCCTGCTCCCCGCCACCCCGGAAACGGCCGCTCCCGTACGCCGCCTCCTGGTGGAGTGCGCCTCGTGCGGTCGCCCAGGCCCGGCCGCAGCACTCCCGGACGGCCTCTGCCGCCCCTGCCGCCGGACCCCTCCCGGGGCGGACCCCGCCCCCGCCGGACCGGCCCCCGGACACAGCATCGAGGCCCACATGAGCACACTGCGCGAAAGCCTCAGGATGCCGTGACGCGCCTGCTGAAGGACGCCGGGCGCCGGGCCGTCTGCGGCGGATCTGCACACGGCGCACGCAGGTGATCCCCGGCCTCCGGCGACTTCCCCCGCAGGGAGTGAGCCACACGCACCCGTCGCGAAGAATGTCCTCTTCATGGCGTATCAAAGAATTGACTGACGGAAAGTCCGTCGATCGATCAAGTGAAGAAATCGTACCGGTCCATGAACCGATGTGACTGTCACGGCGTTTCGGTGTCGAAAGGGCAGCTCCAGGGGCCACAGGACGGTGGCCCCGCAACGCGCTCACGTGCTTTCATCCTCCACACCACGGGAGCCCCACAACCGTGCAATCGGCAAGGGCCCGCATTCCTGACGGGGTCGGCCCGGCCATTCGGAACAACGTGAAAGGAATTCACCTCATGAGCTCCGCCCCCCAGATACAGACCCAGGAAATCGCCGACGCGGACCTGGACGGCGTGTCCGGTGGCGTCTCCGCCGGTCTGGCCGGCGAGGTCTCCCTCCAGACGCCGCTCTCGTCGCTCTCCGCCGGATTCTCGGGCGTCCTCGGCGCCGACGGACTGGGCGTCGCCGGGCTCGGCTCCGCCGCCACGCTGTCGGCCTGAGCCGACGCCGAGCCCGTATGCCCCGATGCCGGCCAGGCCGCGGGGCATAGGGGCCGTTGGGCCGCGACCGACACGCATCCGAACCCACGGACCGGAGGCATTTCGCACGTGAGGGAACGCCGGTGCCCCGCTCATCGTCCGCCCGGCCCGGGCAATCGGTGGGAGCTCGTCTGGAGCCACCGGGACGAGCTGCTGGAGATCGCGCTCCGTCGTTCGTCGAGCGCCGAGGAGGCCGAGGACGCCGTCCAGGAAGCCATGCTCCGCGCGGTGGAGGACCCGGGTGTCCAGTACGCCCGGGTGGGCTCGTGGCTGAGGCACGCGACCGTACGCGTGTGCGCCGAACGGCACCGTCAGGTCGCCCGCGACTCGGAGGTGAGCAGGAGCCCTTTGGCCGCTCCTGCCGAGCCCCGGCCGGTCGAGGAAGTGGCATGCGACCGGGCAGAGGCCAGGTGGCTGGCGGCCCGCAGCGCGGAGCTGCTGCCCGCCCGGCAGGCAGAGGCGCTGAGGCTCCGGTCCCAGGATCTCGAGGTCGGGCAGGTGGCCCAGGCCATGGGCCTGAGCTGTCGAGGGGCCGAGTCGCTGCTCGCCAGGGCCAGACGGTCGCTGCGTAGCGTCCTCGCCGGGAGTGTCACCCTGGCCCTGACCGTCTGGGTGTCCGTCCGCAGGTTCCCCCGCACGGGCATCACACAGTCGGCGGTGGCGGCATCGGCGGCGGTGACGGCCGTCTCGGTGGGTCTGTCCCTGCCTGCCGCTCCTCCCGACAGGCCGGACGCCCCGCCGACGAGGGCCGGCTCAGGCACCCTGCGGCCCGTCCCGGACACGGAGCTCCCCACCTCTCGCCCGCACCCGGAGCGTCCGCACACTCCGCCGCCCCCTTCCCCGCAACGCGCCGAAGGGGCGGGCCGGGGCACGGCGCGGCCCGATCCGGGGCACTCGTCGACGCCTGGGGGGCCGCAGATCGCGGCGGCCGTGAGGATACGGACGGGCCTCGTCGGCCTGCCGTCCGTGACCACGCCCGTGTCCGTCCCGCCCCTTCCTGTGGACGTGCCGGTCATCTCTTCCACGAAGCCGTCTCCGGTGCCGTCCGTCATCACCACCGGTGGCTCGGCCGGGGTCCTCCCTCTGCCTGCTGTTGTCAGTGCCCGATGACACCATCCGGTCATGAACAGTGAGTCTTTCGACTGGCGTGCGTTTCTGGGGCGTTGGCAGGACGAGTGGGTCCCTCGCGCGGACGCGGAGGAGGACGAGGACGGACAGATCCTCGTCAGCCAGGGCAGACCCGGGGCCGGCGAGGCCGCGATCGCCGCAGCCGAGGATCGGCTGGGCCGGCGGCTGCCGCCCTCGTACCGGGAGTTCCTGGCCGTGAGCGACGGATGGCACGTGGACCAGGTGGCCGGGGTCTATCAGCTCGGCGGCGTCGCGGACATCGACTGGTTCCAGGACCCGTTCGGCATGACCCCGATGTACGAGGAGAGTCTGGGCGACGACCCTAGCGAGGAAGAGGTCCTGCTGGCCGGGATGTGGCGCCGCGCGCTGCAGCTGGAGACGGACTCCGACATGTCGTACGCCCTGCTCGACCCGGGCGACAGCGACCAGGACGGCGAGTGGGCGCTCTACCTCTACAAGGGCTGGGGTGGCGAATACCCGGACCGCTACCCGTCGTTCCGCGCATACATGGAGGCCATGTACCGCGGCTTCCACTCCGACCGGGTGGAGAGGCCCGATTTCGTCAACGCGACCACCCGTGCACAGGACGCCCACGTCGAGGAGGCCCGTCTGCTGGCCCTGCGCGGACGGCACGAGGAAGCCCTGCCCCTGCTCGAGGAGGCGCTGTCCTTCGGACGTCCACGGAGCGCCGTCCTGCTGCACCAGCTCCGGCATCTGTCGGCGCCGGACGGTTACCGGGACTACGGTTTGCTCGTGGCCGACCCGCACTGCCTGCCCGAGCTCCTCCCCGTGCAGGCCATGCAACCGGCACGCGGCGAATGGCGGCTGGGCGGGGACGACCACTGGCTCGGCATGATGGCCGCCCGCGGGGTGCCCCGGGAGACCGCCGAGACGGTACTGGGCGCGATGCGGGACGGCACCCATCAGTACGCCCCTCCCGGCCCATGGGGCAGGGCCGTCGCCGAGGCCCGGGAGCCGGCCCGTTGGGGGGCGACCGACGCCGCGTGGCGAGTGCTGCGGGAGGCGCTCCCGCTGTGGGAGGCTCCCGGGCCCACGCTGATCGCGCCGATCGGCCTGCTCGCCGATCCGGTCCTGGGTTCGCTGATCACCCCGGAGCGCGGGCGGGAGATCCTCGCGACACCGCGGGCCGGCGAGACGGGCCCCGCCCCCGAGCCCGTACCCGATCTCGACCCGCCGGGCCTCGCCTGGCTCACGGAGCCCGTCTCGAACCGGCTGCCGTTCGACGGGTACCGCTGTGTCTGGGTCGAGGGAACCGACCCCGGCCGTCTGCCCGCCCTGATCGGCGAGGAAGGCGCCGGCCTGGGCGCGCCCATGGATCAGCGCGTGGCTTTCTGGCGGCGGCCCACGCCGGAGACGAAGACGGAGCCCTGGGAGGACCGGGCCGTGGTCGCCGTCGGCCGCACCGACGCGTGGACCTTCGCCTTCGACGGCCACCCCCACCACCTGAGCGACCGGTTCGTGTCCCCCGCTCCGGCCGCCTCCTCCGCCGGCCGCGCGGTGGTGGTGTGGCGCGACCCGGCGCGCTCGCACCCGGAGGGTCACCCCACGCCGTTCCACCTGTCGGTGGCCGAACAGGGCGAGGAGCTCTACGCGTTCACCGTGCGGGGTACGGAGATCCAGCGCTCCGGCGCGATACCCGAGGCGCTGGACCCCGCCCGGTTGTTCCGCCCGGAGGACACCGAACCGGAGAACGAACTGCGGGTGCTGGAGGCCCTGCACACCGAACTGGGCCTTTCACTGCCCCGCTTCGCGCTGACCTGTGGCCGTCTCCGTACCTTCACCACCCGTTCCTGGGCACGGGCGCCGCGCGAGGGCGAGTCGTTCGCGTACATCCGCTTCGGGCGGCACCGTTCCTGAGCGTCGTCGTACGCGTGCGGCACCGTTCCTGAGCGTCGTCGTACGTCAGCGACATCAGCCACGCAGCCACGTCACGGCGTCGTCGTCCGTCACGGGAGGAGAATGAGCAGCATGAGCATGGTGGAAGGCATCGACGCCCGCGGCATGCAGCACTGCGAGACGACGGCGCTGGGCGTGCTGCTGCGGCACGAGGGCATCGACCTGTCCGAGCCCATGCTGTTCGGGCTCGGCTCCGGGCTGTCCTTCATCTACTGGGACAGCAAGGGCATGGGCTTCCCCTTCCTGGGAGGCCGGGTCAAGCCGTTCGAGCTCACCAGGAATCTGGCCGTAAGGCTGGGTCTGGAGCTGCTGGTCGGGGAGACCACCTCCGCGCGCAAGGCGTGGCAGAACGTGGCGGCGCCCATCGACGCCGGCCGGCCGGTCGGCCTTCAGCTCGACAGCTACCACCTGGACTACTTCCGCACCGGGGTGCACTTCGGCGGGCACGTCGTGGCCATGTACGGCTACGACGAACAGAACGCCTACCTGGTGGACACCGAGCCACAGGGCGGAGCCGTCTCGACCGGCCTCGCCGCCCTGGCAAGGGCCCGGGCCGCGCGCGGCCCCATGACCGCCAGGCACCGCTCCTTCACCCTCACGGCGCCCGGCGGCCCGGCGTCACCGCAGGACCGGATCATTCCCGCGATCAGGGCCTGCGCCGACACCTTCCTGAACCCGCCCATCGCGAACCTGGGCCACCGGGGCATCGAGAAGGCCGCCGAGCAGGTGCCCAAGTGGCTGCGGCGCACCGGCAGTCCGGAGGAGGACCTGCCTCAGGCGGCTCTCCTCATGGAGAGGGCGGGCACCGGCGGCGCCCTGTTCCGCAATCTCTACCGGGACTTCCTCGCCGAGAGTGCCCAGTCGGTCGACAGCGGCCATCTGCGCACCGGCCTGGGCCTGTACACCGAGGCGGCCGACCTGTGGACACAGGTGGCCACGCTCGTCACGGCAGCGGGCGAGTCCGGTGACGCGACCCGCCTCACGGAGGCCGGCTCGGTCCTCCATGAGCTCTCGCGCATCGAACACGACGCGATGAAGGCACTCAGCATGCTCCAGGCGTGACCAGGTGTGCCCTCCGGGAAACGGCCGCCCCGGATAACGGCGGCGATTACAGTGCCCTGCATGATCAGGACTGTGGTCAACGGCGTGTCCATCCACTACGACGACCAGGGGCCGTCGGACGGCATACCCGTGGTACTCGTGCACGGCCATCCGTTCGACCGCACCCTGTGGGCGCCCCAGGTCTCCGCCCTCACGGCCGCCGGATACCGCGTCGTGACTCCGGACCTCCGCGGTTACGGCAGCAGCGAGGTCGTGCCGGGCACGTGCCTGCTCTCCGACTTCGCCGACGACATCGCCGGACTCCTGGACACGATCGGCCTGGAGTCCGTCGTCATCGGCGGGGTCTCCATGGGCGGCCAGATCACCATGGAGTTCCAGCGGACCCGTCCGGAACGGGTGCGCGGGCTCGTCCTCTCCGACACGTCCCCGGTCGCCGAGACCGAGGAGGGCAAGGCCTTCCGCATCGCCCTGGCCGACCGGCTCCTCGCGGAAGGCATGGGGCCCTACGCGGACGAGGTGATCTCCAGGATGATCGCCCCGTACAACGTCACGGGCCTCCCGGACGTCGCCGCGCACGTCCTGGCCATGATGCGCGCCACCGCTCCGGAGGGAGCCGCTGCCGCGCTGCGCGGGAGGGCCGAACGGCCCGACTACCGCGACACCCTCGCCGGAACCTCCGTACCCGTCCTCATCCTGGTGGGGGCCGACGACGCCTACACCCCGGTGGGCGAGGCCCAGGCCATGCACCGCCTGGTCCCGTCCGCCGATCTCGTCGTCATCGAGAAGGCCGGACATCTCCCGGGCGCCGAGCAGCCCGACGCCTTCAACGACGCGCTCCTGACCTTCCTCGGCACCCGCGTGGCCACCGGGCGGGACCGGTAGGCCTGTTCCGGCCGGCCGGTACCCTTTCGGGATGAGCCAGCCCCTTCTGCCGGATGTGAGACGGCCCGCGAACGGCGGCCCGAAGGCCGCCGCCCGCAACCGCGCCGCTCTGGTCGCGGCCGCCCGGGAGATCTACGCGGCGCAGGGACTGGACGCCCCGCTCTCCGCGATCGCGCGGCGGGCAGGGGTCGGGCAGGGCGTTCTGTACCGGCACTTCCCCGACCGGGACGCGGTGGCGACCGCGGTCCTGGAGGAGAACGTGCGGCAGATCGAACAGGCCGCCGCGGCCGACGACATGCTCTTCGCCGACGTCCTCGGCGTCCTGACCTGGCACCTGACGGAGTCGGCGGCCTTCCTCGGTCTGCTGCACGTGCGCGGGTCCGCCGCCCGCTCGGAAGCGCTCGCGTACGCCCTGACCCTCTCGGACCGGGTCGAACGTGCCCTGCGGGTGCGCCTGCCCGAAGGGCACCGGCTGAGCGCGCAGAACGATCTCATGCTCGCCGTCGCCATGGTCTCCGGCGCCACCAACGGCCCCACACGCGAGGTGCGGGAGCGTCGGGCGGCGGCGGCGTGGCGGCTGCTCGGCGTCGAGGTGGGGCCGGTGCGGCCTTTCGACGCCTGAGGACGGTCCGACGCCTGAGGGCGCGTTCGACGCCTGGGACGGTTCGACGCCTGAGGACGCGTTCGACGCCTGAGGACGGTTCGACGCCTGAGGGTGGGGCGTCAGCCGCCGTTGGACTGCCGGATGCCCTCCGCCAGGGCGTCGAAGGTGTACAGGTAGCCGCCGGCGGGTCCGCTGACGGTCATGTACGCCTTCGTCCCGCCAGGGGTGATCGCCACGTTCGTCGCCGACTCGAGCCCCCGGGCGCCGGCCGGGACCTCGACCGTCGCGAGGCGCTCGCCGTGCTTGTCGTACACGGCCATGGCGGCGCGGCCGTGCAGCGCCTGGTAGAGGTTGCCGTCCGCGTCCACGGCGATCGAGTCGGTCTGGGCGATCCCGGCGTCCACGCGGATGGCGGTGTGCCGGGAGGCTAGCCCTCCCTCTCCGTCGAGGCGGAGGTAGGAGATCCGGTTCTCGGTGAGCTCGCTGATCCACAGTCCCTGGTAGTCCGTGTCGAACGAGATCCCGTTCACCGAGGCCAGTCCTCCGGCCAGGACGGTGGCCTTCGCACCGTCGCGTCCGATGCGCACCACCCGGGCGTGCGCGTCGCCGGCGGACAGGCTGCGTGAGTCGCTGACGTACAGGTTGCCCTCCTCGTCGAACGCGATGTCGTCGGGGTTCATCCGCGCGCCGTCCACCTCACCGGAGAAGAAGGTCCGCGGGTCGCCGCCGCCCGGGGCCAGGCTGACGATCTCGCCGTGTGCGTAGTCGGTGAGGTAGAGCCGTCCGTCGTACGGACTGAACTGGGCCGAGGTGTAAGCCCCCCGGCCGTCCGTGTGGAACGCGTGCGCCTTCTCCTTCCGCACGTCGACGCGCATCACCTTGGGCTTCCCCTCGGGTGCGGTGACGTCGACGACCAACAGGTCGCCGTTCTCGTCGAAGACCGGGCCCTCCAGCAGGGTCATCCCGGTCTCTTCGTGCACCGTCGTCAACCGCATGACCTGGTGGGCGCGGATGGTCCTGTCCGAGCCGACGGAGGCTTCGCCGCCGGCGGAGGCACGCGTCTGCGTACCGCATCCGGTGAGGGCGAGGGCGCCGAGGGTGGCGAGTACGGCGAGGGACCGGACCGGAGATCGTCGCATGGGGGATCACTCTTCCTGTCTGCGGGGGGCGAGGGGGGGCCGCCGACCGGAGGCCGACGGGCCCGAGCGGGGGTGCGGGCACGTCCCGTACGGGTGTTTCCGGCCACCCGCACAGGCAACCGGACAGCGTTGTCCGGTTGTTGCTACGGTAGCTGACGGCCGTTCAGCCCAGGGCGGCTGACCGATTGGAGTGAGACCCCCACATGACCACCACTCAAGCGCCGGCCCCCGACGAACTCGCGGCACTGAGGCAGCGCTACGACCTGGAGCGCGAACGGCGCGTACGGCCCGACGGAGCGCGCCAGTACCTCAGCACGGACGCCGAGTTCGGCTACTACGCCGCCGATCCGTACGCGGGGGAACCGGCCGGGCGCGAGGCGCGCCACGACACCGTGGACGTCGCCGTGGTCGGCGGCGGGTTCGGCGGGATCCTCGCCGGGGCCCGGTTGCGGCAGCAGGGCGTGGAGCGGGTCCGCGTCGTCGAGGCGGGCGGGGACTTCGGGGGCACCTGGTACTGGAACCGCTACCCGGGCATCCACTGCGACATCGAGTCGCACGTCTATCTGCCGATGCTCGACGAGACCGGGTACGTACCGGAATGGAAGTACTCCCCCGGCGAGGAGATCCGCCGCCACGCCGTGCGCATCGCGCGGAAGTACGACCTCTGTCCGGACGCCCTGTTCTCCACCGCGGTCACCTCGCTCACCTGGGACGCGGCGTCCGAGACGTGGATCGTGGCCACCGACCGCGGCGACGCGTTCCACGCCACGTACGTCGTCACCGCCACCGGCACGCTGACCGAGCCGAAACTGCCTGGCATACCGGGAATCGAGACCTTCCGGGGCCACACGTTCCACACGTCGCGCTGGGACTACGCCTACACGGGCGGCACCCCGGACGGCGGCCTGACCGGCCTCGCCGGCAAGCGCGTGGGCATCGTCGGCACCGGCGCCACCGGCGTCCAGGTCATTCCGATGCTGGCCGAGGACGCCCAGCACGTCTACGTCTTCCAGCGCACCCCCTCCAGCGTGGACGTGCGCGCCAACCGCCGCACCACCGCGGAGGACGTGGGCGCCGACCGTGACGGCTGGGCGCGGGAGCGCCGCGAGAACTTCCTGCGCATCGTCTCCGGCGAGGCGGCCGACCGGGACCTCGTCGCCGACGGCTGGACCTCCTCGGCCGGCCTCCTGGAGAAGCTCGTGCCGAGCTACCGCCGCAAGGGCGACGCGGCCACCTTCGAAGCGGCGTACGAGGTGGCCGACGCCGCGAAGATGAACGAGCTGCGCACCCGTGTCGAACAGACCGTCACCGATCCCGGTACGGCGGAGAAGCTCAAGCCCTGGTACCGGTACGCCTGCAAGCGCCCCACCTTCTCCGACAGGTACTACCCGGCGTTCAACCGCGACAACGTCTCCCTGGTCGACACGGCGGACACCCACGGCATCGAGCGCGTCACCGAACACGGTGTGGTCGTCGGCAGCGAGACGTACGAACTCGACTGCCTGATCTTCGCCACGGGATTCTCCGTCGGGGTCTCCGGCATCCACTCCGGCAAGCTGCCCGTCCACGGCCGGGGCGGCGTCCAGCTTCTGCACGCGATGGCGCAGGAGGGCCCGCGCACCCTGCACGGCTTCACCAGCAACAACTTCCCGAACCTGATCCGGATGGGGTCGCTGCACAACGCCAGCAGCGTCAACTTCACGCACGTCCTCGACGAGCAGGCCGTCCACGCCGCGGCCCTCGTCGCGGCGGCCGAGGCGGGGAACGCCCTCCTGGAACCCTCGCGCGAGTCCGAGGACGCCTGGATCTCCCTCATGGCCGAGGACGCGCCCGACCACGAGTGGTTCCACGCCGGGTGCACCCCCGGCTACTACAACCGCGAGGGACTCGGCCGTCCGAACTCCCCGAGCGCCTACCCCCACGGCGCCGTCGCCTTCCACGAACTGCTGAAGCGGTGGCGCGAGGAGTCCCTCGGCGAGGTTCTGCGACCCAGGACCGCCCCGCGACCGGTGACCCGCACCGAGAACCTCGTCCCCGACGTGATCGGCAGCTGACGGAACGAGGCCGACCGCCGGGGCGGGATCGGCCCCGCCCCGGCGGACCGGGCGTCAGGGGCGACCTCACCTCCGGCCATCGCGCTCCGAGGGAGACGCGGGCGGGCAAGCAGTCAGTCAGTCAGTCAGAAAACCCATGGCGCACGGGTCGGGCTGCGACAAGACTGCGCAGGTGAGCGAATCCGTCGAGTACCCGGCAGCCGAGGACCGCGTCCCGTGGCCCGACGACCACTCGGGGCTCTTCCAGTGGGTCCCCACCATCTGGCGTCGGGACCACCCTGCGTCATGACCTCCCGCGTCGAGAGACTCGTCCAGCAACTCGACGGCGAGGCCGGCCCTCCCTCGGCAGTTTCGGACAGCTGACCGCCACCGAGGTCTTCGAGGAGGTGGCCGACCGGCTCTGTGGACCCGCTCCGCACCGGTCGGCGAGAACATCTTCGTCACGCCCACCTGGATCGACCGTAGCGACCTGCACCCGGAGAGGTGACCCCATGCCGTTCCAGCACCCCGAGGAGATCGGTTACGGCTACGTGATCGAGCGCTACGTGAAGAGGAATGACTCGGACCGCCCGCGCTACCGCGACCTGAAGAGCGGTCGTGCCCTGCGCCCCGGGTGGCCACACGCCGAACGCTTCACGCGTCAACTCATCGACGACGCGGCCACGATCACCGACGCCGAGCTGGAGGCGATCCTCGGCTACGAGTGGCGCTCACGCTTCACCGCCGCCTGGCTGATCGGCGTAGGCCGACGCACGACGTTCCGCGAGCGCATCGGCGACCTCCTTCTGGCCAGCGAGTTCTGCTTCTCCGGCGGGGCCTACTGCTTCGCCTTGGCCCGGTTCGGCACACACGCGGACGCCGACATCCTCGCCTCCTACCTGGACCGCTACCTCCCCCGCACCGACCTCCGCTACGACCAGCCCGCCGCCCTGGGAGCCCTCCTCCGCCTCGACGCCCACCTCGGCACCCACCACGCCGACCGGTTCACGGAGCCCGACGGCCTCTGGGACCGCTGGGTCCAGGCCCTCGCGCACCTCCAGGGCGACCCCGGATTCACCCCCGCCGCGCAGCGCCGCCGGACCGATCTCCAGTGCGACTTCGCCGACGGCTGGGCGTCCGTGACCTGAGCCCATGCCCTGCTTCCCCATGCTCATGAGGCAGCGAGGGCTGTGGCGAGCGTCGCAGCGGACAGGGTCAGGAACAGCAGCGCACCGCCGAGCTGAAGGTCGCGCACCCGCAGGTGGGTGATCACGGCGCCGACGAAGTACAGGACCAGGCCCGCCGCAGCCGCGACCCCGAAGGGCCGTACGACCAGGCCCGCCAGCAGGCCCGTCGACGCCGCGCCCAGACAGGCGCCGAGCGGGTACATCCAGGACACCGGCACCTGGAGCCGCTCCGCAATGGCAACGATCATGGGGTGCCGGGTGAAGTCCATGTAGGCGCCGATGCCCGTGGCGGTGGCGGTCAGCAGGGTCAGGACGAGATACGCGGGATACATGAGGGTCCTTTCCGGATCACCTCCACCCTCGCGGGCTCCTGCCGTGGCGGTCCAATACCTGTATCCATAGCCTGTTGGCATGGATGTGGACACCCGCCTGCTGCGCTACTTCGTCGCCGTGGCCGACGAGGGCAACATCACCCGTGCCGCGGAACGCCTGTTCATGGCGCAACCGTCCCTGACCAAGCAGATCAAGCAACTCGAGACGAAGCTGGGCGTGCGGCTCTTCGTCCGCTCCCGGACCGGCATGACCCTCACCGGCCCGGGCCGGGCCCTGGCCGACCGTGTGCCGGCCCTGCTCGACGCCCTCCACGAGGCGGTACGGGAGACCAAGGCCACCGCGAGCCGGGCGGAGCGGATTCTGCGGGTCGGCATCATGGGCAGCGGGGCCAACGAGGCGACCCCCGCGATCATCTCGGCGTTCGGCGACCGCCGACCGGGCTGGCGGGTGGAGTTGCGGCAGGGCGTGTGGTCCGAGCCGACCGCCGGGCTGGCCGACGGGGGCGTCGATGCCGCGCTGCTGTACGTACCCTTCCCCGGCCAGGAACACTGGCGGGTGACCGAGCTGTTCACCGAGCCCCGCTGCGTGCTGCTGCCCTCCGGTCATCGGCTGGCGGACCGCGAGTCGATCGCCTTCCGGGAGCTCTGGGACGAGCCGTTCGTAGCCACGCCGCCAGAGGCCGGCGAATGGCGCGACTGGTGGCTGGCGACCGACGCACGCGAGGGCCACCCGCCCCGCGTCGGCGCCGAGACGCGCCACCCGGACGACTGGCTGAACGCCATCGCCAACGGCTACGGCATCGCACTCGCACCGTCGGCGGCCGCCCGGTACTACCCACGCCCCGGCATCACCCAGCGCCCCGTCACGGGCGTCACCCCCTGCACCGTCGCCGTGGTCCGGCCCCCGGCCGCCGACGACAACCCCGTCGTCGAGGATTTCGTCGACTCGTGCCTGACCGTGGTCCGCTCACGGTGAGATCCGGCCCGGGACGCGCCGGTGCGGCCGACGGCTCGGGCGCCGGCTGACCAGCTCGCTCGCCCCAGGGCCTACGAAAACCCCTTGCCCAATGGTCAACAAACGTTGACCATTGGCCCCATGCCTGCTGAAGACCTTCCCGAGACGTTCCACGTCACCACCGACGAGCAGCTACGCGCCGTCTCCAACCTCACGCGTCACCGGATCATGGCCGTGCTCCGCTTCGAGCCGGCGACGATCACCCAGATCGCCGAGCAACTGGGGCTAGCGAAGGGAAGTTCCAGCTACCACGTGCGGCTGCTGGAGCGGGCCGGCCTGGTGAAGGTGGTGCGGACGCGGAAGGTGCGGGGGGTCACCGAGCGGTACTACGCGATGGCCGCGCGGGCGATCGTGCTGCCGGATCCGGGCGAGGGAGGACCGGATGTGCTGATGCGGCAGGCGGTGGCGGACCTGGAGGCCGCGCCGGTGGACGGCGAGCGGCACGTACGGATGGCGCATCTGCGCCTCACCGGGGAGCAGTTCGCGGAGCTGGGGGCGCGGCTGGAGGCACTGGCGGACGAGTACCAGGAGCTGTCCGACCCATCGCTGCCGGACGTGTCGCTCGCCTTCGCGCTGTTCCGGCCGGCGACACGCGAACAGGCCGAGGGGGGATCCAAGTGACACCCCACGCAGGGAAGTTGCCGACCGGGTTCGGCCGACTGTGGACCGCGCAGACGGTGTCCTCGTTCGGCGACGGGGTGACGCATGCCGCGCTGCCCCTGCTCGCGCTGGCGTTGACGCGGGATCCGATGGCGCTCGCCGTCGTCACCGCCGCCGGAACGCTGCCGTGGCTGCTCTTAGGGGTGCTCGGCGGTGCGCTCGTGGACAGGTGGGACCGCCGGCGCACGATGTGGATCGCGGACGCGGCGCGTGCGGTGCTGCTCGCGATACCGGCGGCGGCCGCCGCGCTCGACGTGCTGAACATTCCGTTGCTCGCGGCCGTCGCCTTCCTGCTCGGCCTCGGCGGGCTCTTCTTCGACACGGCCGCCACCGCCTATCTGCCGGATCTGCTCGGCCGCGACCCCGCACTCCTGGCCCGTGCCAACTCCCGCCTGCGCGGCGCCCAGACCGCCATGTCCGGCTTCGCGGGGCCGCCCGCGGGCAGCGCGCTGCTCGCGCTGGGGCGGGCGGTTCCGCTGCTCGCCGACGCGGTGTCGTTCGCGCTCTCCGCGCTGCTCGTACGGTCGCTGCCCGCAGTACCCCGCCCCGTACCGCAGGCCCGCGAGTCGCTGCTTCAGCAGGCGCGGGCCGGGGCCTCGTACGTCTTCCGGGACCGGCTGCTGCTCGGGCTCGCGCTCCGTCCCGCGGTCGGGAACGTCGCCTTCCTCGCGGTGGAGACCGTGCTCGCCCTCTTCGCGCACGACCGGCTCGGCATCGACACCTTCGGCTACGGCCTGCTCCTCACGGCGGAGGCCACCGGCGGCCTGCTCGGCGCGGGCATCGCGTCCTCCCTCGGCCGACGGCTCGGCACCGGGGCAGCCCTGACGTGCACGGCCGCGGTCGAGGGCCTGGCCGTCCTGGGTCTTGCCGCCGCCCCGAATCCGTACGTGGCCGGTCTCGCGCTCGCCGTCTGCGGGGCGGGCATGGGCGCCACGATGGTGCTCGCGCCCTCGCTCCGGCAGGCGATCGTCCCGCCCCACCTGATGGGCCGGGTCGCTTCCACCTCCCGCATGCTCGCCATGTGCGCCGCCCCGTTCGGCGCCTTCCTCGGCGGCTGGCTGGCCGGCACGTACGACGTACGCACCCCGCTCTACACAGCCGGCGGCCTCCTCCTGGCCATGACCGCCGTCACGGCGACCATGACCAGCAACCGCCGGGTCGAGGCAGCACTGCGCGGCGCTGCCTCGACCGACCGTCCAGGTCACCCGGATTCCGAGGGCCCCGTTCAGGACGGTGCATCCGCGCCGTCCTGACGCTACGATCCACTCGGCCTGCAACCCGCTCGCCGCGCGCGGAAAGCCCGAGGTAGAGCCCTCCATGAGGACGACGGCCTGGGTCCAGGCCGCGACCGCTTCGTCGGCTCGGGCCTGGGCGGCGAGGCATCACCTCGTGGGGGGCCGCGCGGGGCACGCAACCGTCCGGTGCCCTTCGAGATCAACCTCGACCTGGATAAGCTCGCCCCACCCCGCCGCGGCTGAGTCAGCACCACGTCACCAGTGGATACGCCCGGTCGGCGGCCATCGAACCAGCAGTCAACCAGCACCCGGCGTGCCGCCCACCGGCAGCTTCGCGGCTCGGCCGGACGACCGCGTCGTGCGATGGCGGCGGGCCCCTCCACCGAGGTGGCCGGGTCAGCCGGCCGACCTGCCGCCCGCCTTTCGCGGCGACCGCCTTCAGCGCGGCCCCCAGCAATCCCGGTCGACGCTCGCGATCGATACGCCCGGCACCGCGACCTTTCGACGCACGTCGAATCGATTGGATGCCTACGACCCTGGTGCCAGCCTGATCTCGGCAACTGCAGGCCCCGTCCACCCGATACCAGGAGTCCACATGATCTTCGTCAACATCACCACAACCGACCTCGAGCGCAGCAAGGCCTTCTACACGGCGCTCGGCTGCGGCATCAACCCGATGTTCACCGACGAGAACGCCGCGTGCGTCGTCTGGGACGAGAACACGAACTTCATGGTGCTCACCCATGGGCACTTCTCGCAGTTCACCGACAAGCAGATCGCCGACCCGCACACGGTCGCCCAGGTGCTGCTGTCGTTCTCACGCGACTCGCGGGACCACGTCGACAGGACCGTCGACGCCGGTGTCACGGCGGGCGGCCGTGAACCGCGCCCCGCGCAGGACCACGGGTTCATGTATGGGCGCTCCATCGAGGACCCGGACGGCAACGTCCTCGAGTTCCTCTACATGGAGCCCCAGGCCACCGAGCAGGGCCCCGAGGCCTACGTCGCCGAGCACGGCGCGGGACCGGACCTCGTTCCCGGGCGGTGACCCTCCGTGCCGGTCCCGGATGCGCTCGTCCGCCGCGTCAGACGCGGTGGACGAGCGCGTCACCGAGCGGCGTGCGCACGTGCAGCACGCGCCGCCCGGCACGCCGGGACGCGATGAGCCCGGCGGCGCGCAGGGCGTCGAGGTGGTGGGATGCGGTGGAAGCCGCGATCCCGGCCTCTCCTGCGGTCTCCGTCGTCGACAGCGGCACGCCGAGCGCGACGAGCACCGCGGCGCGGCTCTCCCCGAGCAGGCCCGCCAGCGCGTCCGGCGAATCGGCACGATGCCACACCTCGGACACCCCGAGCGCGGGGTAGAACAGCGTCGGCTGCGCAGGCGGCTCCGTGAGTACCGCGCAGTGGCGCCCGAAGAACGACGGCACGAGCACGAGGCCCCGCCCCTGGCAGTCGACGATCTCCTCGTGTCGTTCCATCCGCACGCGCACGGTGTCGAAGCCGGTGTCGGCGCTCCACTCGACACCTTCGCCGAGATCGGCCGCCATCCCGGCCAGACCGTCCGCGGTCATCCGTCGCACCCGAGAGCCGATGTCCGCATGAAGGATGCGTTCGATCTGCGCCCAGTACGGCGCGAGCGCGGCCTCCCAGAGCGCCTCGACGTGGCGCACGATCACGGCGCGGATCCTCGCGGGCTCGGCCGCCATCCTCTCGAGCGCGGCCCGCGCGACGCCGGCGCTGCGGACCGCGCGCTTGCTCAGGTCGACCGAGATCGGCGCGAGCGGCGCCTGTCGCAGCCGCTCGATCTCATCCGCAGGCGTGAGATCCCACGACGCGGCCGACGTGAACAGATCGGGCGCGTACCCGGTTTCGCCCACGACGAGGCGCAGCAACTCGAGGGACTCCCGGGGGACATCGTCGCGAACGGCGCGCAGCCATCCCCACTGCAGCGGCTGCTCCTGCGGTCGACTGAGGGTCCGCACCGCGTGGACGATCTCATGCCCTGGCGACACGCCGAATCGGACGGTGGAGATGTCCTCCGAAGCAAGGCGGAACTCGACATACTTCTGCGGCACGTCGAGCAGGCTACCGCCGACACGACTCGGCCGATCGAGCGCGGCCCGGCTCCGTGCAGCGGCGGCCCTGACCGAACTCGGCGCGCACCCCCGAAGTCCCACCGCTCACCGCGCGCCTGCGAGCCACCGCTGCGGATACGCCCCCGGCTGTCCCTCGGCCCACTTCACCGAGATCATCAACGACCTGGCCGACCACGCCCAGGTGATCCTCTACTCCCAGTTCTGGCAAGTGAACGCCGGCCGCACATACAGCGTCTCTGGCCCCGGCCTGGACTGGGAACTCCACTGGACCGCGCCCTGGGAGCACCTGGTCGAGGAGTCCCGCACCTGCTACCTACTGGAAGCCTCCGAAGCCCCCGCCGGCGACAACATCTTCGTCGCCCCCACCTGGATCGACCGTACCGACCTGCACCCGGAGAAGTGACCGATGCCGTTGCGGCACCCCGAGGAGACCGGCCACGTTGCGCCGGTCTGCGCTGGCACCGCCATTTTCCCCGCGACATCGTACGACCGTTGGTAGCATCGGCACCATGAGCGGTAGCAAGAAGTACTCCATCAGCCTGCCCGAGGATCTCGCCGAAGCCGCACGCGCCCACGTCGGACCCGGCGGTTTCTCCGCCTACGTCGCCGAAGCTCTCGAACAGCGGATCGCCATGGACAAGCTCCGGGAGATCGTCGCCGACTTCGAGACCGACAACGAAGCCCTCACCCGCGAGGAGGTCGAGGCCGCCCGTGCGCTGCTGCGCCACGACCACCGGCGGGTCGGCGGGGCCGCCGCCTGATGCCCGGCACCCTCCTGCTCGACAGCGAAGGCCTCTCGAAGCTCTATCGCAAGGACCGCACCGTCGCGGCTCTGGTCCAAGCAGCGTCTGAGGAGGGCGTCCGTGTCGCCACCAGCGCCATGACCACTCTTGAGGCCGACTACGAGCGCATCCACCCCGCACGCATCAGGTGGGTCCTTTCCCGCGTCGACGTCCATGACGTCACCAAGGAGATCACCGACCAAGCCGCCGCCCTTCTGCGCACCCACCGTCTCCACGGCCACAAGTACGCCATCGACGCCGCCTTCGCCGTCATCGCCCGCACCTCGCCCCGGCCGGTCACCGTCCTGACCTCCGACCCCGAGGACCTGACGCTCCTGTGCGGGCCTACCGTAGAGGTCGTCAAGGTCTGAACACCGGCCGCGGTCGCTCCGCACAGACCCGCCTCCAACGACTCACAGGCATGGACTCCACACGAACAGAGGCCTGCCTGGCCGCCAGCAGGCGTACCGGGCAGGCCTCTTGACGAATCGTTAGACGTTGAAGCGGAACTCCACCACATCGCCGTCCTGCATCACGTAGTCCTTGCCCTCCATGCGCGCCTTGCCCTTGGCGCGGGCCTCCGCGACCGAGCCCGTCTCGACGAGGTCGTCGAAGGAGACGATCTCCGCCTTGATGAAGCCCTTCTGGAAGTCGGTGTGGATCACACCGGCCGCCTCCGGAGCCGTGGCGCCCTTCTTGATCGTCCAGGCGCGGGCTTCCTTCGGGCCTGCCGTGAGGTAGGTCTGGAGGCCCAGGGTGTCGAAGCCGACGCGGCCGAGGGTGGCCAGGCCGGGCTCTTCCTGGCCCATGGACTGGAGGAGTTCGAGGGCCTCGTCGTCGTCGAGCTCGATCAGCTCGGACTCGATCTTGGCGTTGAGGAAGATGGCCTCCGCAGGGGCGACCAGGGCGCGCTGTTCGTTCTTGAAGTCCTCGTCGACGAGCTCGTCCTCGTCGACGTTGAACACGTACAGGAAGGGCTTCGTCGTGAGCAGGTGCAGCTCGTGGAGCAGGCGGCCCTTCTCGGTGCCGGCCGTGATGCCCTGGGAGAAGAGCGTGTCGCCCGCCTCGAGGATCTTCTGGGCCTCCTCGACGGCGGCGAGGACCGCGGCCTTCTCCTTCTGGAGGCGGGCTTCCTTCGTCAGGCGAGGGACGGCCTTCTCGACGGACTGGAGGTCGGCGAGGATCAGCTCGGTGTTGATCGTCTCGATGTCGTCCTTGGGCGAGACCTTGCCGTCGACGTGGACGACGTTCTCGTCCTTGAAGGCGCGGATGACCTGGCAGATCGCATCGGACTCGCGGATGTTCGCGAGGAACTTGTTGCCCAGGCCCTCACCCTCGCTCGCGCCCCGCACGATGCCCGCGATGTCGACGAAGTCGACCGTGGCGGGGAGCAGCTTCTGCGAGCTGAAGATCTCGGCGAGCGTGTTCAGGCGCGGGTCGGGGACGCCCACGACGCCGACGTTCGGCTCGATGGTGGCGAACGGGTAGTTGGCCGCCAGCACGTCGTTCTTGGTCAGGGCGTTGAAAAGGGTCGACTTGCCGACATTCGGCAGGCCGACGATTCCGATCGTGAGCGACACTTTGGCGACTTCCTGAAGTGAGGAGCGGGGCTGTGCGGGCGGGCCGGGGGTGGACCGATTCTCCAGTTTACGGGCGGGGCCGGTCGGCCCGTCACGGGTGCGGGGCAGGAGTCCGGCCGGGGGCCGAACGGGCCTGTTTCGGCCGTGCGGTATCGAACGCAACGCCAAGGTCACCCAAAGCGCGTGTCCAACGCCCGAAAGAGTGCACCCGGCGTCCTAGGTTGTCGGGGTGGACCAGCACAGGACACGTACCCCGCAGCGCACCCAGCCCCCGCAGGGCCGGCCCGCACCGCCCCGCGGCCTCGGTGAGGCCACGGGTGCGGCCGGCTCCCCGGTGGCGGTGGCGGTCGCCCCGGCTCCGGCGGCCGGCCCGGGTCCCGGGCCCCGGCGCGGGGCCCCGCCCGTGGTCCTCGCGCTGCGCAGATTCCCCAACCCCCGGCTGACCGGCATCGGCGCCGGCCTCTTCGCGGCCCTGGCGATGTTCCTGCTGGCCTGCGTGGACCGGCTGCTCTTCGGCGGTTCGGAGCTCGTGTACGGACTGCTCTTCCTGCCCGTCAGCGCCCTGACCGCCCTCTGGGTGCGGCCCGCCGACCTGGTGACCGCCCCGATC
Source organism: Streptomyces sp. NPDC088746 (assembly GCF_044751065.1). Taxonomy (NCBI): domain Bacteria; kingdom Bacillati; phylum Actinomycetota; class Actinomycetes; order Kitasatosporales; family Streptomycetaceae; genus Streptomyces; species Streptomyces sp. NPDC088746. Next base: position 805,297 of record NZ_JBIVLA010000002.1, on the reverse strand, counting down.
ATCGTGCCCATCGCCTTCGCGGTCGGCGTGATCCCCGTCGCCGGGGGCACGGGCGGCTTCGGCGGGCAGGCGATGGCCGTCGTGACCGCGCTCGCCGTCCAGGCGGGCTGGCTGTACGGGGGCACGCTCGTCGCGGGTCTCATCGCCTCCGTACGGAAGATCCGGCAGATGCGGGAGCGGCAGCGACACCTGGTCAGGGCCGACCGGGCCGCCCGCCGCCCCCGCGCCTAGACGCTACTTGCCGGCGGCCGCCATGGCCGCACCGACGATGCCCGCGTTGTTCTGCAACTGGGCCGGGACCATCTCGGCCCGTACGTGTTCGATGAGCGGCAGGAACTTCTCCGCCTTGCGGCTGACGCCCCCGCCGATGATGAAGAGCTCGGGCGAGAACAGCATCTCCACGTGGAGCAGGTACTTCTGCACCCGGTGCGCCCAGTGGGACCAGCTGAGGTCCTCGTCCTCCTTGGCCTTCGTGGAGGCGCGCTTCTCCGCGTCGTGGCCGTGCAGCTCCAGGTGGCCGAGCTCCGTGTTGGGGACGAGCTGCCCGTCGGTGAAGACCGCGCTGCCGATGCCCGTACCGAGGGTCAGCATGATGACCGTGCCCTTGCGGTCGCGGCCCGCCCCGAAGGTCATCTCGGCGACACCGGCCGCGTCGGCGTCGTTGAGGATCGTGACGGACTGCCCGATACGGTCACTGAGCAGCGCCCGGGCGTCCTTGTCGATCCAGCCCTTGTCCACGTTGGCCGCGGTCCTGGTGACGCCGCCGGTGACGACTCCGGGGAACGTGATGCCGACCGGCCCCTGCCAGTCGAAATGGCCGACGACCTCGGCCACACCGTCGGCCACGCTCTCGGGCGTGGCCGGGTGAGGTGTCAGTACCTTGTGGCGCTCCTGCGCCAGCTCTCCGCGGTCCAGGTCAACGGGCGCACCCTTGATCCCCGAACCGCCGATATCCACACCGAAGATCTCCATGTGATCCACGGTACGGGCAGGTGGCGCGGATCACTCCCCGGAAGAGCGATCCGGCGGGTGCACCCGGGTCGCCTGGCCGGGAGCCGGGCGCCCCCCGGTCACTGGGCGGAGAGCGCGGCGGCCTCGGCCCGCAGGTCGCGCCGGAGCTCCTTGGGCAGCGAGAAGGTGATCGACTCGTCGGCGGTCTTCACCGTCTCGACGTCCGCGTAACCCCGCTCGGCCAGCCACTCCAGCACGCCGTCGACGAGGACGTCGGGCACCGAGGCGCCGGAGGTGAGTCCGACGGTGGTGACGCCCTCCAGCCACGCCTCGTCGATCTCGGCGGCGAAGTCCACGAGGTGGGCGGCGGGCGCGCCGGCGTCCAGGGCGACCTCGACCATGCGGATCGAGTTGGAGGAGTTCTTCGAGCCGACGACGATGACCAGCTCGGCGTCCTCGGCCAGCTTCTTCACCGCGATCTGGCGGTTCTGCGTGGCGTAGCAGATGTCGTCGCTCGGCGGGGAGAGGAGGTTCGGGAACTTCTCCTTGAGCGCGCCGACCGTCTCCATCGTCTCGTCGACGGAGAGCGTGGTCTGGGAGAGCCAGACGACCTTCGACTCGTCGCGGACCTCGACGTTCGCCACGTCGTCCGGGCCGTCGACCAGCGTGATGTGGTCGGGGGCCTCGCCGCTCGTGCCGATGACCTCCTCGTGGCCCTCGTGGCCGATCAGGAGGATGTCGTAGTCCTCCTTGGCGTAGCGCACGGCTTCCTTGTGGACCTTGGTCACCAGCGGGCAGGTCGCGTCGATCGTGGCGAGCTTGCGCTCGGCGGCCTCGGCGTGGACGGTCGGGGCGACCCCGTGCGCGGAGAACATCACGATGGAGCCCTCGGGCACCTCCGCGGTCACGTCGACGAAGATCGCGCCCTTCTTCTCGAGGGTCTGCACGACGTACTTGTTGTGCACGATCTCGTGACGGACGTAGACCGGGGCACCGTACTGCTCCAGTGCTTTCTCGACGGCGATCACGGCGCGGTCCACGCCCGCGCAGTAGCCACGGGGCGCTGCGAGCAGGACACGGCGGGCAGGAGAAGCAGTCATGCGTCCCATCGTAAGGCCGTACCGAACAGGCGCCGGGCCGACGGGGTCGCGAGACTGATGCGTACGCAACCAGCGACGGAGGGTTCATGGCGGGGAGCAGCACGGAAGAGGGAAAGCTGCGGCGGACACTCGGGTTCCGGGACCTGGTGGTCTACGGGCTGCTGTTCATCGCGCCCATGGCCCCGGTCGGCGTCTTCGGCACCCTGGACGCCAAGTCCGACGGGGCCGTGGCGCTGGTGTATCTCGTGGCGACCCTCGTGATGGCCTTCACCGCGTTCAGCTACGCCCAGATGGTCCGGGTGGCCCCGCTCGCCGGGTCGGTCTTCGCGTACGCCCGCAAGGGCCTCGGGGAGGGGCCGGGGTTCATCGCGGGCTGGATGGCGATGCTCGACTACCTGCTCATCCCGGCCGTCGCCTATCTCTTCTCCGGGATCGCGATGAACGCGCTGGTCCCCGAGGTGTCGCGGTGGGTGTGGACGGCGATCGCGGTCGTGGTGACGACGCTGCTCAACCTCTGGGGCGTACGGGCGGCGGCCCGGGTGGGGTTCGCGGTGCTCGCCATGGAGATCGTGGTGCTGCTGGTGTTCGTGGTGTCGGCGGTGGTGGTGCTGGCCAGGGACGGGGCGCAGCGGGGCTGGCTGTCGCCGCTCACCGGGGACACCGGGTTCTCGATGACGGCGGTGCTGGGGGCGGTGTCCGTCGCGGTGCTGTCCTATCTGGGGTTCGACGCGATCGCCTCGTTCGCGGAGGAGGTGACGGGGGGTTCGGCGAAGGTGGCGCGGGCGGTGCTGTTCTGCCTGGTGCTCGCCGGCGCTCTGTTCGTGGTCCAGTCGTACCTGGCGGCGCTGCTGGAACCGGTGAGCTCGGCGGAGCTGGCGGCGGACCCGGTGAAGCAGGGGTCCGCGTTCTACGACGCGGTGGACGCCTCGGTCGGCTCCTGGCTGCACGATCTGGTGGCCGCCAGCAAGGCGGTCGGCGCGGCTTTCGCGGCGCTGGCCGGGCAGGCGGCGGCCGGCCGGCTGGTGTTCGCGATGGGGCGGGAGGGGCGGCTGCCGTCGTTCCTGTCCCGGGTCGACAGCCGGTCCGGGGTGCCGCGGGTCGCGATCGCGTGCGCCGCGGTCGTGACGCTGGTGGCGGCGGTGTGGGCGGCCCGGCGCGACGACGGTCTCGACCACCTCGTGTCGGTCGTGAACGTGGGCGCGCTCACCGCGTTCGTGCTGCTGCACGCGTCGGTGGTCGGCTGGTTCGCCGTACGCCGGATGGAGGGGCCGCCGAACTGGTGGCGTCACATCGTGGTGCCGGTGGTGGGCGCGGGCGTGCTGGTCGCGGTGATCCTGGAGGCGACGACGAGCGCCCAGCTGGTGGGGCTGTGCTGGCTGGGGATCGGTCTGGTGGTGCTCGCGGTGCAGTGGGGGCGGCGGGCGGCCTAAGGGCTGTCCCGTAATCCCTGGTGGATCAGCGCACGGCGTCAGATGCGGTGCATCGCAAGGCGGAGGGGCGTTCGCATACTGGATGTATTCGGGCGTTCCGACAACGCAGCGAGGTGCCGTAGCTGTCGTCGTGCGCCCGCCAGGGATTACGGGACAGCCCTTAGGAAAGGCCGGTTGTCCGTACGGGCCGATACGCTCGCCCGTATGGCTCTCACTACGTCTCCGGAAGCCCCGCTACCCGTCGGCGACGTGTCGCGGCTGATCGGCGGCTGGATCGACCGGCTCGGTGCGGTCTGGGTCGAGGGGCAGATCACCCAATTGTCACGCCGGCCCGGCGCCGGGGTGGTGTTCCTGACGCTGCGCGATCCCTCCCACGACATCTCGGTGAGCGTGACCTGTTTCCGGCAGGTCTTCGACCGGATCGCCGATGTGGTGACGGAGGGCGCGCGGGTGGTCGTCCTCGCGAAGCCCGAGTGGTACGCCCCGCGCGGGCAGTTGTCCCTGCGGGCCACGGAGATACGGCCGGTGGGCATCGGCGAGCTGCTGGTGCGGCTGGAGCAGCTGAAGAAGTCGCTGGCGGCCGAGGGGCTCTTCGCCCTGGACCGGAAGAAGCCGCTGCCCTTCCTGCCGCAGCTGATCGGTCTGGTCTCGGGACGGGCATCGGCGGCGGAGCGCGATGTCCTGGAGAACGCCAGGCGGCGCTGGCCGGCGGTGCGCTTCGAGGTCCGTAACACCGCGGTGCAGGGTGTGCACGCGGTGAATCAGGTGGTCCAGGCGGTCCAGGAGCTGGACGGGCTGCCGGAGGTCGACGTGATCGTCGTGGCCCGTGGCGGCGGCAGTGTCGAGGACCTGCTGCCGTTCTCCGACGAGGCGCTGATCCGGGCGGTGGCGGCGTGCCGCACACCGGTGGTCTCCGCGATCGGGCACGAACCGGACTCGCCCCTGCTCGACCTGGTGGCCGATGTGCGGGCGTCGACGCCGACGGACGCGGCGAAGAAGGTCGTGCCGGACGTGGGTGAGGAGCTCGACCGCGTCCAGCAGCTCCGGGACCGGGCGCTGCGGACCGTGCGGGGGCTGATCGACCGGGAGGAGCGGGGGCTGGCGCATGCGCTGGGCAGGTCCTCCATGGAGCGGCCGCAGCGGATGGTGGACGAGCGGGAAGCGGAGGTCGACGCACTGGTGGGGCGGAGCCGCAGGGTCCTCGGGCACCTGCTGGACCGCGCCGACTCGGAGCTCGCGCACACCCGGGCCCGGGTCGTGGCGCTCTCGCCGGCGGCGACGCTGGAGCGGGGATACGCGGTGCTGCAGCGGCCGGACGGCCATGTGGTGCGCTCCCCCGCGGACGCCGGGGCGCCGGGCGAGGAGCTGCGGGCGCGGGTCTCCGAGGGCGAGTTCACCGTACGGGTCGCGGAGTGAGCCGCCGGGTTTGTCGGAGCCCGCGCATAGGGTGGTCGGCATGACGGACGACGGGACGACGACGGCTGCCGCGACGGGCACGCTCGGGTACGAGCAGGCGCGGGACGAGCTGATCGAGGTCGTACGCCGCCTGGAGGCGGGCGGCACGACGCTGGAGGAGTCGCTGGCGCTGTGGGAGCGCGGCGAGGAGCTGGCGAAGGTGTGCCGGCACTGGCTGGAGGGTGCGCGGGCCAGGCTGGACGCGGCGCTGGCACGCCCCGAGGAGCCTTCGGAGGCCGGCGGCGGCGCGGAGTAGGCGCTTCCGGCCACTTCGGGGACCTCTTGTGCGGTGGATCACTCCGGGACCGATTTAGTTGAACTTTAATCTATCTCTCGTTACGGTGATCGTGTCGCTTGATCCGCACAGCCCGGAAGGTAACGCTCCAGATGTCCCTCGTTCTTGACCCCGCCGCCCAGGACCTCCTCTTCCGTGAGGCCCGCACTGCCAACACGTTCACCGACGAGCCGGTGACCGACGAGCAGGTCCAGGCGATCTACGACCTGGTCAAGTACGGCCCCACGGCCTTCAACCAGTCGCCGCTGCGCGTCGTCCTGGTCCGTACGCCGGAGGGCCGCGAGCGCCTCGTGAAGCACATGGCCGAGGGCAACCGCCCGAAGACCCTGGCGGCACCGCTGGTGGCGCTCCTCGTCGCGGACCACGAGTTCCACGAGGAGCTCCCGGCGCTCATGCCGCACTTCCCGCAGGCCAAGGACGCGTTCTTCTCCGAGCGCCCGGTCCGCGAGCAGTCGGCCGCGCTCAACGCCACCCTGCAGGCCGCCTACTTCATCATCGGCGTCCGCGCCGCCGGCCTGGCCGCCGGCCCGATGACCGGCTTCGACGCCGCGGGCATCGAGAAGGAGTTCCTGGACGGCGACCACAAGCTGCTCATGGCCGTCAACATCGGCAAGCCCGGCGAGGACGCCTGGTTCCCGCGCCTGCCGCGCCTGTCCTACGACGAGGTCATCACGACCGTCTGATCCCCTTCCCGGAGGCGCCGGCCTCCCGGGAACAGCGGAAGAGCCCCGCGACGCCGAGCGTCGCGGGGCTCTTCCGGTGGTACGGGCCGTCAGGAGGCGGAGGGCGCGGCGGAGGGGGCGGGCGCCTTCAGCGCGGCGGCCATCTCCGCCAGCCGGTCCGCGGGGGCCGAGCCGGTGACCACCGTCGTCACACCCTCGGCGTGCAGCACCAGCGCGTCGTACTTCGGCCCGTTCCAGATCTCCCAGTCCCGGCCCGAGACCTCGCGCGTGCGCCCGGTGTTCTCGGCGTCCCGGCTGACCTCGGAGACGTACTTCTTCGCCGGGGCCGTCGACTGCTCGACGGCCACGTACCTCTTGTCCGGGTCGAGGAAGCCGAGGTGCCATCCCGAGCCGTTGTGCCCCTCGTACGAGACGGAGGTCGGCTTCCAGCCTTCGGGCAGCCCCGCCGGGGCGGCCACGGGGTACGGCGCGGCGCGACGGGCCGTCGCGAGCTCGACCCGGTAGTCGACCGCCTTGATGGGGTCGGCCTTGTCGTCGTGCGGGATGAAGATGTAGACGACGCCCGCCACTGCGGTGATCACGAGCATCGACAGGATCATGTCCCGGACGGTCTGCTTGCCTCGCTTGCTTGCCACGGACTCAATGGTGGCATGGGCCACCGGACGCCCGGCCAGCGGGCACCCGCTCATACGTGACCCGCTCTGCTCATTTTATCGACCTACCGATAGAGTCACAGCACCCTCTTTTCCGGTCGTCGTCGTACAGAAAGGTGCGCTCCGATGTCCGAGCATCATCTGCCGTCCCAGCTCGAGGTCTCCCCCGAGGCCCCCGACCGCAACCTGGCCCTGGAGTTGGTGCGGGTCACCGAGGCCGCCGCCATGGCCGCCGGGCGCTGGGTCGGCCGCGGGGACAAGATCGGCGCCGACGGCGCCGCGGTCAAAGCCATGCGCACGCTCGTCTCCACGGTGTCCATGAACGGCATCGTCGTCATCGGTGAGGGCGAGAAGGACGAAGCGCCCATGCTGTTCAACGGCGAGCGCGTCGGCGACGGCACCGGAGCCGAGGTCGACATCGCCGTCGACCCGATCGACGGCACCACGCTCAACGCGAAGGGCATGCCCAACGCGATCGCCGTACTGGCCGCCGCGGACCGCGGCGCGATGTTCGACCCGTCCGCCGTCTTCTACATGGACAAGCTGGTCACGGGACCCGAGGCCGCCGACTTCGTCGACATCAACGCCCCCGTGGCGGTGAACATCCGGCGCGTCGCACGGGCGAAGAACTCCACACCCGAGGACGTCACCGTCGTCGTCCTGGACCGCCCGCGCCACGACGGCATCGTCAAGGAGATCCGCGAGACCGGCGCCCGGATCAAGTTCATCTCCGACGGCGACGTGGCGGGCTCCATCATGGCCGCCCGCGAGGGCACCGGCGTCGACCTGCTGATGGGCATCGGCGGTACCCCCGAGGGCATCATCTCGGCCTGCGCCATAAAGTGCCTCGGCGGTGTCATCCAGGGCAAGCTCTGGCCCAAGGACGAGGCCGAGCGGCAGAAGGCGCTGGACGCCGGCCACGATCTGGACCGGGTGCTGTCGACCGACGACCTGGTCAGCGGCGACAACGTGTTCTTCGTAGCGACGGGGATCACCGACGGTGAGCTGATGCGCGGTGTGCGGTACCGCGCGGAGACGGCGACCACCGAGTCGATCGTGATGCGGTCCAAGTCCGGCACGATCCGGACGATCTCCTCGACCCACCGGCTGTCGAAGCTGCGCGCCTACAGCGCGATCGACTTCGACCGCGCCAAGTAGCTCCGGAGCGCGTGGATGTGGGGGCCGCCCGACCGGACGGCCCCCACATCCACGTACGGTCTCAGCCGGCTATGCGGCCCGTCGGCGCCGCGGCCTTGAGCTCCACGTCGCGCCTGCGGCGCCGGGCGAGCACCACGCGGCGTTCGGCGGCGGTGAGGCCGCCCCACACCCCGTAGGGCTCGGGCTGTATGAGCGCGTGCTCCCGGCACTCCACCATCACCGGGCATCTCGCACAGACCTGCTTCGCTGCCTCCTCACGGGCCAGCCGGGCAGCGGTCGGCTCCTTCGACGGGGCGAAGAAGAGCCCGGCTTCGTCCCGGCGGCACACAGCCTCCGAGTGCCAGGGCCCCGCCTGGTCCTCCCGCGCGGGTGTGCGCTGGGACGGCACGGCGGCGACCTGCAGGGGCTGATGCGGCATGTGCAGCACGGTCCACTCCTGACGACGGCTTCGGCTTCGTGAGCGAGAGGCGATGCAGCTCTCCCTACCCGCTGTACGCACGCCTATGCACTGAGTGGCGCCGCCTTCCGGCCCCCGCGACGCCATCACGGCGCCCGCCGGCCGGAATTCGCGGTCCCCGGCCGCGCGGCCTCAGTGGCCGAGGTGCTTGCGCAGCTGCCGCTGGAGGTTGGTGATGAGCTTGCCACGCTTGGGCTTCGCCTCGACGTTCCCGAACACGGAATAGCCGTTGACGACGACCACCGGTGCCTCGGGGTCGGTGGATTCCAGTGTGTCGACCTCGAAATTGCCGAAAATGCCCGTTCCGCTGCCGCGCAGCGAGATGTTCTCGGGGACCTTGATCTCGACACTGCCGAAGATGGACGTCGCGTTGATGACCGTCAGACGCTGGCCGAACAGCGCCTCGGTCAGGTCGATCTCCACGCTGCCGAAGAGCGAGAAGGCGTTCGTGCGCCCACCGACGCGCCAACGGCCCCTGCGGGTGGAGCTGCTGAAGACCGCCACCAGATTCTCGGCGGGACCGGTCGCCGCCTCCGGGCCGTAACCGTAGGGCGAGGGGGCCGGGCGGGCGGCGCCCGCTGCCGGGAGGTCCTGGACCAGCGGCTCGAGCTCGCCGATGGTCTTGGCGCGGTAGACCAGGTCGACCCGCTCGGCGTGCTCCTCGGCCGTCAGCCGGCCCTCGGCCATGGCGTCCCGCAGGATGTCCGCGATCCGGTCGCGGTCCGCGTCGGATGCGCGGATTCCGGCGGGCGCGGGACCGGCCGGAGCGACGGGCTGCTGAGGCTGCTTCTCAAGGTCCACCGGGACAGCGTACCGAAACGCGATAGATCGCGACAGCACCTCTCCGGCCCCGTACCGGATCCGTCGTGCGCGAATCGGCCATGCGGGAGCAAGCGTCCCGGGGTGAGCCCTACCTCACAGGCTCGGCGCGTCGGCGGCGTTCTACCCTGGTGGATGCGCTGCCCAAGGGTGGTCAGCCGCTGTCGCCGAGTGAGGAATGGCCGTAATGCCAGAGTTTGCGTACTCCGATCTGCTCCCCCTGGGAGAGGACACCACGCCGTACCGGCTGGTGACCGCCGACGGCGTCTCGACCTTCGAGGCCGACGGCCGTACGTTCCTCAAGGTGGCTCCGGAGGCCCTGCGCACCCTCGCCGCCGAGGCCATGCACGACATCTCGCACTACCTGCGGCCCGCCCACCTGGCCCAGCTGCGCCGCATCGTGGACGACCCGGAGGCCTCCTCCAACGACAAGTTCGTCGCGCTGGACCTCCTGAAGAACGCGAACATCGCCGCCGCGGGCGTCCTGCCGATGTGCCAGGACACCGGCACGGCGATCGTCATGGGCAAGCGCGGCCAGAACGTGCTCACCGAGGGCGGTGACGAGGAGGCCCTGTCGCACGGCATCTTCGACGCGTACACGAAGCTCAACCTGCGCTACTCGCAGATGGCCCCGCTGACCATGTGGGACGAGAAGAACACCGGCTCCAACCTCCCGGCCCAGATCGAGCTGTACGCGACGGACGGCGGCGCGTACAAGTTCCTCTTCATGGCGAAGGGCGGCGGCTCGGCCAACAAGTCGTTCCTCTTCCAGGAGACCAAGGCGGTCCTCAACGAGGCCTCCATGATGAAGTTCCTGGAGGAGAAGATCCGCTCCCTGGGTACGGCGGCCTGCCCGCCGTACCACCTGGCGATCGTCGTCGGCGGCACGTCGGCGGAGTTCGCACTGAAGACCGCGAAGTACGCCTCCGCGCACTACCTCGACGAGCTGCCCGCCGAGGGCTCCCCGACCGGCCACGGCTTCCGGGACAAGGAGCTGGAGGAGAAGGTCTTCGAGCTGACGCAGAAGATCGGCATCGGCGCGCAGTTCGGCGGGAAGTACTTCTGCCACGACGTGCGCGTGGTCCGCCTCCCCCGGCACGGCGCCTCGCTGCCCGTCGCCATCGCCGTGTCGTGCTCGGCCGACCGCCAGGCCACCGCGAAGATCACCGCCGAGGGCGTCTTCCTGGAGCAGCTGGAGAAGGACCCGGCGCGCTTCCTGCCGGAGACCACGGACGAGCACCTCGACGAGTCCGACGTGGTGAAGATCGACCTGAGCCGGCCGATGGACGACATCCTCGCCGAGCTGACCAAGTACCCGGTCAAGACCAGGCTCTCGCTGACGGGCCCGCTGGTCGTGGCGCGCGACATCGCGCACGCCAAGATCAAGGAGCGGCTCGACGCCGGCGAGGAGATGCCGCAGTACCTCAAGGACCACCCGGTCTACTACGCGGGCCCGGCGAAGACCCCCGAGGGCTACGCCTCCGGCTCCTTCGGCCCGACGACGGCCGGCCGCATGGACAGCTACGTCGCGCAGTTCCAGGCGGCGGGCGGCTCCAAGGTGATGCTCGCCAAGGGCAACCGCTCCAAGCAGGTCACGGACGCCTGCGACGCGCACGGCGGCTTCTACCTCGGCTCGATCGGCGGCCCCGCCGCGCGCCTCGCGCAGGACTGCATCAAGAAGGTCGAGGTCGTCGAGTACGAGGAGCTCGGCATGGAGGCGGTGTGGCGCATCGAGGTCGAGGACTTCCCCGCGTTCATCGTGGTCGACGACAAGGGCAACGACTTCTTCACCGAGCCCGCCCCGGCCCCGACCTTCACCAGCATCCCGGTCCGCGGCCCCGGCCTCGGCTGACCGCACACCCCGCCGAAGGGGCGCCCCGGCCACCGGGTGCGCCCCTTCGGCGTGTGCGGACGGGTCCGGTGGAGGCGTGAACGTCGCGGCGGGGCGTGATCCGTCCGGCGGTCCGGGGCAGGAGTAGCGGAATACGGCGGGCGCCGACCGCGCTCGTTCCAGCAGGAGGTAACGACACCATGGGCGAACCGGCCGAGGACACGCAGTACCGCGTCGAGCACGACTCGATGGGCGAGGTGAAGGTGCCCGCCCACGCGAAGTGGCGGGCACAGACACAGCGGGCGGTGGAGAACTTCCCCATCTCCGGGCAGCGGCTGGAGCGGGCCCACATCGAGGCCCTGGCCCGGATCAAGGCCGCGGCGGCCAAGGTCAACGCCGAGCTGAAGGTGCTGGATCCGGACATCGCGGACGCGATCCAGGAGGCCGCCGCGGAGGTGGCGGAGGGACGCTGGGACGAGCACTTCCCCATCGACGTGTTCCAGACGGGTTCCGGCACCTCGTCCAACATGAACACCAACGAGGTCGTGGCCACGCTCGCCACGGAGCGGCTCGGGCGCGAGGTCCACCCCAACGACCACGTCAACGCGTCCCAGTCGTCGAACGACGTGTTCCCGTCGTCGATCCACATCGCCGCGACCGCCGCCGTCACCGCCGACCTGATCCCGGCGCTCGAACACCTGGCCACCGCCCTGGAGCGGAAATCGGCCGAATTCTCGGAGGTCGTGAAGTCGGGCCGTACGCATCTGATGGACGCCACCCCCGTCACCCTGGGGCAGGAGTTCGGCGGCTACGCGGCGCAGATCCGTTACGGCGTCGAGCGGCTGCGGGCCTCGCTGCCCCGCCTCGCCGAACTCCCCCTGGGCGGCACGGCGGTGGGCACGGGGATCAACACCCCGCCCGGGTTCTCCGCCGCGGTGATCGCGGAGGTCACCCGCACGACGGGCCTGCGGCTCACCGAGGCCCGCAACCACTTCGAGGCGCAGGGCGCCAGGGACGGGCTCGTCGAGGCGTCGGGCCAGCTCCGCACGATCGGCGTGTCGCTCACCAAGATCTCCAACGACCTCCGCTGGATGGCCTCCGGGCCCCGCACCGGGCTGGCCGAGATCAACCTGCCCGACCTGCAGCCGGGCTCGTCGATCATGCCGGGGAAGGTCAATCCGGTGATCCCGGAGGCCGTCCTGATGGTCGCGGCCCAGGTGACGGGCAACGACGCCACGGTCGCCGCGGCGGGCGCGGCCGGGAACTTCGAACTCAACGTCATGCTCCCGGTCATCGCGAAGAACCTGCTGGAGTCCGTACGGCTCCTCACCAACGCCTCCCGGCTGCTCGCCGACCGCACGGTCGACGGCATCACGGCGAACGTGGAGCGGGCCCGGCAGTACGCGGAGTCCTCGCCCTCGGTCGTGACACCGCTGAACAAGTACATCGGCTACGAGGAGGCGGCGAAGGTCGCCAAGAAGTCCCTGGCCGACGGCACGACGATCCGGGAGACGGTGCTGGCCGGGGGGTACGTCGAGCGCGGTGACCTGACGCCGGAACAGCTCGACGAGGCCCTGGACGTGCTGCGTATGACCCGGCCCTGACGCGTAACGCACCGTGGGACCGGGGGGCCGTCCCTAAGATCTCTTCATGACAGCGACGGAAGCGGGTACGGGAGCGGGCACCGGGGCGGGTGCGGGGGACGGCGGGCGCTGGTCGCCGGGGGACCGGATCCTCTGGCGGTACCGGGACAACGGAAGGCCGGGCGACGGTGAGGGCCACAGCGTCCACATCTGCCGGCCGGTCACCGTCGTCCAGGACACCGACGAGCTGCTGGCCGTGTGGATGGCGTCCGGCACCGAGTGTGTGAGGCCCGTCCTCGCCGACGGCACCCAGGTGCACGCCGAACCGCTCGCCACCCGCTACACACGCCCGCGCACGACGGTCCGGTCCCGGTGGTTCGGCTCAGGTGTCCTGAAGCTCGCCAGACCGGGCGACCCCTGGTCGGTCTGGCTTTTCTGGGACCGCGGCTGGCTGTTCCGCAACTGGTACGTCAACCTCGAGGAGCCGCGCTCACGCTGGTCGGGCGGGGTGGATTCACAGGACCACTTCCTCGACATCTCCGTGCGTCCCGACCACAGCTGGGAGTGGCTCGACGAGGACGAGTTCGCACAGGCGCAGCGGGTCGGGCTGATGGACGAGGCCACCGCGCGGCGGGTGCGCGAGGCGGGGCTCGCGGCCGTCGAGGTGATCCAGCGCTGGGGCGCACCGTTCAGCGACGGATGGGAGCACTGGCGGCCCGACCCCAGGTGGCAGGTCCCCCCGCTGCCTGATGACTGGGACCGCACCCCCGCCCCCACGCCGTCGTGAGACCCTTGATGCACCCCAGGGGGGCAAACGTAGGATCACCCTCCATGAACCGCTCCGCCGGACCGACGCGCCACAACCGGCGCGGCCGGTCAGGGGCCTGACCACCAGTCACCGAACGCACCGCATGAGTCACACGGCCCACGGAGCCGGGTGGACCGTGCGGACGCACGAACCACTACGAGGGGTGGAGACGTGTTCGCTGTCCGCTGCCCGGCCACCGGAAGACCCCTTGCCGGTCGCCCTGGCGGCCGTACGGTTTCGGCCCCTTTTCCAGGGGCATCCGGTGACAGCCGTTGTTCTCACCGCTCTCGCCGGGGCACAGTGGCGCCTCACAAGGTGATTGCCTCATACAACCGGCCCGGACGGACGGAATCCCACGCGTGACGGAGCATCCCACCTCCCACGAAGGCCGGCAGCCCCTCGCCGCCCGGCCGCAGGAACGCGCCCGGCCCCGGCAGGAGGACGCCCCGCCGGGCACCGCTGCCACCGCCGCGATCCCCGGCCCCTCCCCGGTGCCGCACCCGGCGAAGGGCCCGGTGGCGAACGCCGTACCGAGCCCCGCGCCCGGCGCGGACGCTCCCGTCGCCGACACCCAGACGGTCACGCGGCGCGAAGGGGACCGGCTGCGGTTCGTCGGCGCGGCGACCCGCCGGATCGCGCGGGGCATAGACCTGGACGAGATCGTGCTGGGCCTCTGCCGGGCGAGCGTGCCCACGTTCTCCGACGCCATACTCGTCTACCTCCGCGACCCGCTCCCGGTGGGTGACGAGCGGCCCGTCAGCCCCTTCGTGCTGCGGCTGCGGCGTACCGACAGGCTGCGGCTGGCCGACGAGGAGAGCGAGAGCGGGCCGGAGGGCGAGCGGCTGCGGCTGTCCGTCACCGACCCGCAGGCCGGGCTGCTGCCTGCCGCCGACCTCTGCGAGATCCGGGCGGGCGGCGCGCTCGCCGAGGTGCTCCGCGGGGTGCGGCCGGTCTTCGGGGACTCCGCCGCGGCCCGCGTCGCCCTGCCCGAGCTGCTGGGGGCCGGCCGGACCGTGCCGACCGGGCACCGCGCGATCCTGGCTCCGCTGCGCGGCCGGCGCCGGGTGATCGGCGCCGCCGTCTTCCTGCGCGGCACGGACCGTCCGCCGTTCGAGGCGAACGACCTCCTGGTCGCGGCCCAGCTGGCGACGCACACCGCGCTCGGCATCGACAAGGCGGTGCTGTACGGCCGCGAGGCGTACATCGCCGACGAGCTCCAGCGCACGATGCTGCCCGACTCCCTGCCGCAGCCCACGGGCGTACGCCTGGCCTCGCGCTACCTCCCGGCCGCCGAGACGGCCCGGGTCGGCGGTGACTGGTACGACGCGATCCCGCTGCCCGGCAGCAGGGTCGCCCTGGTCGTCGGTGACGTGATGGGGCACTCCATGACGTCCGCGGCGATCATGGGCCAGCTGCGCACCACCGCCCAGACCCTGGCCGGCCTCGACCTGCCCCCGCAGGAGGTCCTGCACCATCTGGACGAGCAGGCGCAGCGGCTCGGCAGCGACCGCATGGCGACCTGCCTCTACGCGGTGTACGACCCCGTCGCGCACCGCATCACCATCGCCAACGCCGGCCATCCGCCGCCGGTGCTGCTCCACCTGGGCGGCCGGGCCGAGGTGCTGCGGGTGCCGCCGGGCGCGCCGATCGGGGTAGGCGGGGTCGACTTCGAGGCCGTCGAGCTGGACGCCCCGGCCGGAGCCACGCTGCTGCTGTACACGGACGGACTGGTGGAGTCCCGGATGCGGGACGTCTGGACGGGCATCGAGATCCTGCGGGAGCGGCTCGCCGCCACCGCCCAGCTGACGGGCCCGGACCACTCGCCGCCGCTGGAAGCGCTCTGCGACGACGTGCTGGACATGCTCGGCCCCGGCGACCGGGACGACGACATCGCCCTGCTGGCGGCGCGGTTCGACGGGATCGCGCCGAGCGATGTCGCGTACTGGTTCCTGGAGCCGGAGGACGCGGCGCCCGGCCGGGCCCGCAGGCTGGCCCGCAGGGCGCTGAGCCGGTGGGGTCTGGACGACCTGTCGGACGAGATGGAACTGCTGGTCAGCGAGGTGGTGACCAACGCCGTGCGCTACGCGGAGCGGCCGGTGACGCTGCGGCTGCTGCGCACCGACATCCTGCGCTGCGAGGTCGGCGACGACTCCCCGCAGCTGCCCCGGCAGCGGCGCGCCCGGGAGACGGACGAGGGCGGGCGAGGGCTGTTCCTGGTCAACAGGCTGGCCAGGCGGTGGGGAGCGACCCGGCTGTCGACGGGCAAGGTGGTCTGGTTCGAGATGGCCACCCCCTAGGGACCGGCCGGGGGGGGCCGACGGCGGCTGACGCCGGACATGTGTGAGGGGCGGGTGCCGGACCGGCACCCGCCCCTCACGCGTCGCTACTGCCCCAGTACGTCCTCGCTGCCGGGCCGTTCGCCCGGCGGCCAGTCACCGTCGTCGGGGTCCTTCGTCGTGCTGGGTGACTCGCTCGGCGTTCCGGAGGGCGTCTCGCTCGGCGTCTCGGCCGGGGGCGACTCCTCGCTGGGGGTCTCGCTCGGCGTCTCGCTGGGCGTCTCGGGCTCCTCGGACGGGGTCTCCGACGGCTCCTCGGTCTCGGACGGGGTGGTCGAGGGGGTCTCGGTCACCGGCGTCTCCCCCTCTTCGACTCCTTGCAGGTCGAATGTGGCGTCGGAGCCGCCTCCGAGCGCGCCCAGGGTGTAGTCGGCCCAGATCTTGGCGGGGAACCCGCCACCGTTGGCCCGGCCGGAGTTGGCCGTGCCGGTGAGGCTGACCTGGCCGCCGCCCTCCTTGGTGGACTCACCGAAGAGAGCCACGGCCGTGGTGAGCTCCGGGGTGTAGGCCGTGAACCAGGCCGCCTTGTTGTCCTCGGAGGTGCCGGTCTTGCCGGCCGCGTCGTAGGCGGAGGTGTTGGCCTCCCGGCCCGAACCGACGTCGACGACCTCGGTCAGCGCCTTCGTCACGGTGTCGGCGGACGCCCGGCTGATCACCTGGCCGCCCACGCCGTCCACGGGCTCCATGGTGCGGTCGCGGTGCTCGGCGGACTTCACGATGGTCGGGGTGACCTTCTTGCCGTGGTTGTCGAGTGTGGCGTACACCCCGGCCATGTCCCACGTCGAGGCGTTCATCGTGCCGAGCGTGATCGCGGGACGCTCCGGGAAGTTCTTGTCCGGTACGCCCATGTCGAGCGCGGTCTTCTTCACGGCGCTCGGGGAGACGTCGACGACCATCTGCGCGAAGACGGAGTTGATCGACTTGTCCATCGCCGTCTGGACGGTCGGACTGTCGTAGCTGATGTCGTCCTCGTTCTGCGGGGCGAACGGGGTGTCGCTGCCGACGACCGGGCGCTTGCTGGTGCCGTCGTAGACCGTGTTCAGGCCGATCAGGTCGCCGTCCTGGGTGGTCGACCCGTTCTCCAGCGCGGAGGCGAGCACCAGCGGCTTGAAGGTGGAGGCCGGCTGGTAGTCCTGGCGGGTGGCGTTGTTGTACCAATGTTCGGTCGCGCCGACACCTCCGTACAGCGCAACGACCTTGCCGGTCTTCGGGTCCACCGAAGTAGCCCCGGCCTGGACCGTCGCGTCGACTTTGCTGTTCTTGCGGTCGAGCTGGTTCTCCAACTGATCGGCGACCGACTTCTCCAGCTGCTTCTGTCGCTTCTTGTCGATGTTGAGGGTGACCGTCCAGCCGCCGGCCTCCCGCATCTCCTCGGTGATGCCCTGGCGCTCCATCTCGTCGTTCGCGGCCTCGACGAGGTAGCCGGTCTGGCCCTCCATGCCGGGGGCCGCCTTGGGGGCGTCCGGGACGGGGAAGGTCAGCTTGTCCCGCTCGGCCTTGTCCAGCCAGCCCTCGTCCACCATGTTGTTCAGCGTGTAGGCCCAGCGTTCCTTGACGAGCTTCTTGCCGGCGGGGGTGGCGTTCGCCCAGTCGTACTGGCTGGGGGCCTGGAGCAGGGCGGCGAGGTAGGCGCCCTGGGCGGTGTCGAGATCCTTGGCGTCGACGCCGTAGTAGGCCTGTGCCGCCGCCTGGATGCCGCTCGCTCCGCGTCCGTAGTAGACCGTGTTGAGGTACCCGGCGAGGATGTCGTCCTTCTTCATGCGCTGGTCGACCTTGAGGGAGATCACCAGCTCCTTGAGCTTGCGGCTGACCGTCTGGTCCTGCGTGAGGTAGTAGTTCTTCACGTACTGCTGGGTGATCGTGGAGCCACCCTGCTTGCCCTTGCCGGAGAGCGTGTTGAGCAGGCCGCGCGTGGTGCCCTTGAGGTCGACGCCCTGGTCCCGGTAGAAGGACTTGTTCTCGGCGGCGACGAAGGCGTGCTGGACCTTCTTCGACACGACGCCGAGGTCGACTATCTCGCGGTTGACGCCCTTGCCGGTCCGAGCCAGGAGCGTGCCGTCGCTGTACCTGTAGACGTTGCTCTGCTTCTGGGCCTGGGCGTTGGCCTCAGGCACGTCCACGTACACGTAGAGGGCCGCGAAGGCGCCCATCACGAGCAGGCAGAGACCGAAGAAGGTGCCCAGGATCTTCCGCCAGGTGAAGAGCCGGCGTATGCCACCGCTCCTGGCAGCCCGTCGCGCATCCGCTCGACCCATCGCTGTAGTGCTCCCGTTCTTCTGCTCGTACCGATCCGGTCAGACCTGCCAGCTAACACTGAAAGCCTGGACAAATGGCAAGCGATCCGGTCTTTTCCGGACGTGAGAATCAGCACCCACTCCCGTAGGAACCGACTCCCGAGGGGTGAGCAAGGTTGCGAGGAGCGTTAATGTGTAATCACATTGCTAGCGCGGCGCTATGCCGTACGAAACGGGGGACCCATGTCCGCACCACACGACCTGCCCGGCACCACCGGCCCCGGCGCCGATCTGACGCCCGACGCCCCTGAGATGCCCGCACCCCAGGTCAGGGAGGTGACCGCCCACTCCATCCCCGGCGGGCTCGGCCTGCTCCTGACCGTCCTGGGGGTGCTCCTGGGCGTGGCCCTGGCCATCATCGGCGGCGTCCTCGCCTCCGACGGCCACAACGGAGTCGGCATCCCGCTCGTCGTCCTCGGTCTGCTCCTGGCCGTCGCCTCCTTCTTCTGCATGAGCGGTGTGAAGATGGTCGCTCCGGGCGAGGCCCGGGTCATCCAGCTCTTCGGCCGTTACGTCGGCACGATCCGCGCGGACGGCCTGCGCTGGATCAACCCGCTGACGTCCAGCCGCAAGATCTCCACCCGGGTGCGCAACCACGAGACGGCCGTCCTGAAGGTCAACGACGCCTACGGCAACCCGATCGAACTCGCGGCCATCGTCGTCTGGAAGGTCGAGGACACCGCTCAGGCACTCTTCGAGGTCGACGACTTCCTGGAGTTCGTCGCCACCCAGACCGAGGCGGCGGTCCGGCACATCGCGATCGAGTACCCGTACGACGCCCACGAGGAGGGCGGGCTCTCCCTGCGGGGCAACGCCGAGGAGATCACCGAGAAACTCGCGGTCGAGCTCACCGCGCGGGTGCAGGCGGCGGGCGTACGCATCATCGAGTCCCGCTTCAGCCACCTCGCGTACGCCCCCGAGATCGCCTCGGCGATGCTCCAGCGGCAGCAGGCCGGGGCGGTTGTCGCGGCACGCCAGCAGATCGTCGAGGGTGCGGTGGGCATGGTCGAGATGGCGCTGACCCGGATCGCGGAGCAGGACATCGTCGAGCTCGACTCCGAGCGGAAGGCGGCGATGGTCAGCAACCTGATGGTGGTGCTGTGCGGTGACCGTGCGGCGCAGCCGGTCCTGAACACGGGCACGCTCTACCAGTGACCGACGACGCGGCTCCTCCCCCCGGCCGGGCGGCCCGGCGCGGCCCCGCCCGCAAGCAGATGCTGCTGCGGCTCGATCCGGCGGTGCACGACGCGCTGGCCCGCTGGGCGTCGGACGAGCTCCGCAGCGCGAACGCGCAGATCGAGTTCCTGCTGCGGCGGGCGCTGGCGGAGGCGGGCCGGCTCCCGGGCGGCGCGGCACCGATCCCCCGCCGGGGCCGCCCCCCGAAGAGCCCGCCCCCGGATCGGCCCGAACCACCGGAGTGACCCCGGCCCGGCTTCGTCCTCGATCTCCCCCAGACTTCGTCCGGGGGGACCCCCAACGGGCTTGATTCTGCCCCTGCGCCCACCGCCACAGGCCGGCACACCCAAGCCCCGCCGGATATTGAGGCGCGAGGGCTCGGGGGCGGAGCCCTTGGGGCGGGCCCGGGCGCCGTGCCCCGGAGTCGTATGCATGCCGCGTATACATGCCATGTATAGTGCGCGCCATGTCAATCGGTCACACCCTCCTCGGGCTCCTCGAGTCCGGCCCCCGCCACGGCTACGACCTCAAGCGCGCCTTCGACGAGAAGTTCGGGCACGATCGTCCCCTGCACTACGGCCAGGTCTACGCGACCATGTCCCGCCTACTCAAGAACGGGCTCGTCGAGGTCGACGGCGTCGAGACGGACGGCGGGCCCGAGCGCAAGCGGTACGCCATCACCGACGCCGGCATCACCGACGTCAGCACCTGGCTCGCGCAGCCCGAGAAGCCGGAGCCGTACCTCCAGTCGACCCTGTACACGAAGGTCGTCCTCGCGCTGCTCACCGGCCGCGACGCCGCCGACATCCTGGACGCCCAGCGCTCCGAGCACCTGCGTCTGATGCGCATCCTCACCGACCGCAAGCGCCAGGGCGACCTCGCCGACCAGTTGATCTGCGACCACGCCCTCTTCCACCTCGAAGCCGATCTGCGCTGGCTTGAACTGACCGCCGCCCGGCTCGGGAAGCTCGCCGAGGTGGTCGCCCCGTGACCCCCGCCGGCTCCCTGCTCGCCGCCCACGACCTCCACAAGGTCTACGGCTCGACCCCCGCGCTCGACGGCGCCTCCTTCTCCGTCCACCCCGGCGAGGTCGTCGCCGTCATGGGCCCCTCCGGCTCCGGCAAGTCGACGCTGCTGCACTGCCTCGCCGGCATCGTCACCCCCGACGCGGGGACCATCAGCTACGGCGGCCGTGAGCTGTCCGCGATGTCCGACGCCGAGCGCAGCGCCCTGCGCCGCAGCGACTTCGGTTTCGTCTTCCAGTTCGGCCAGCTCGTCCCCGAGCTGACCTGCCTGGAGAACGTCGCCCTGCCGCTCCGCCTCAACGGCGTCAAGCGCAAGGAGGCCGAACGCACCGCCCGGGAGTGGCTGGAGCGCCTGGAGGTCGACGACCTCGCCGCGCAGCGCCCCGGCCAGGTGTCCGGCGGTCAGGGTCAGCGCGTCGCCGTGGCCCGCGCCCTGGTCGCCTCCCCCAAGGTGATCTTCGCCGACGAGCCGACGGGGGCGCTGGACTCCCTCAACGGCGAGCGGGTGATGGAGCTGCTGACCGAGTCCGCGCGGCTGGCCAACACGGCCGTCGTACTCGTCACGCACGAGGCACGGGTCGCCGCGTACTCCGACCGCGACATCGTCGTGCGCGACGGCCGGTGCCGCGATCTGGAGTACGCCGTATGACCTGGCTGCGTGACCTCGGCCTCGGCATACGCTTCGCCGCCGCGGGCGGACGCGAGGGCTGGGCGCGGACCGCGCTCACCGCCGTCGGGGTCGGCCTCGGGGTGGCGCTGCTGCTGGTCGCCTCGTCGGTCCCCCATCTGCTGGACGAGCGTTCCGCGCGCGACCGCGCCCGGGCGGAGGGCGCGGCCTCCTGGAACGGGAAGGTCGAGAAGTCCGACACCACCGTGCTGCGGATCGGCGCGGACACCGAGTTCAGGGGACAGGTCGTCACCGGTTTTCTGATGCGGCCGGACGGCGCGCACCCGGTCACCCCTCCCGGAGTCGAGTCCCTCCCCGCCCCGGGCGAGATGATCGCCTCCCCCGCCCTGAAGGAGCTGCTGGCCTCCCCGGATGGCGGCCTCCTCAGGGAACGCCTCCCGTACCGGATCTCCGCGACGATCGGTGACGCGGGCCTGCTCTCCCCGGGGGAGCTGTACTACTACGCGGGCAGCGACACCCTGACCCCGGCCACCGGCGGTCACCGGGTGGGCGGTTACGGGGACAGGAACTGGAGCGACGAGCTGCCGCCCGTCCTGGTCGTCCTGGTCATCATCATCTGCGTCGTGCTCCTCGTCCCCGTGGCGATCTTCATCGCCACCGCCGTACGGTTCGGCGGCGAACGCCGGGACCGCCGGCTGGCAGCCCTGCGCCTGGTCGGTACGGACATCCGGGCGACCCGCAGGATCGCCGCGGGTGAGGCCCTGTTCGGCTCGCTGCTCGGCCTGCTGGCGGGGGCCGCGTTCTTCCTGACCGGCCGCAGGTTCGTGGGCGAGGTGGAACTGTGGGGCCACAGTGCCTTCCCCTCCGACCTGGTCCCCGCCGGGTGGCTGACCGCGCTGATCGCGGTGGCGGTGCCCCTCGCCGCGGTGCTCGTCA
This sequence comes from Streptomyces sp. NPDC088746, assembly GCF_044751065.1. Taxonomy (NCBI): domain Bacteria; kingdom Bacillati; phylum Actinomycetota; class Actinomycetes; order Kitasatosporales; family Streptomycetaceae; genus Streptomyces; species Streptomyces sp. NPDC088746. Next base: position 783,679 of record NZ_JBIVLA010000002.1, on the reverse strand, counting down.
CCCTCGCCGCCCTGCGCTCCGTGGTCATCGAACCGCTCGGCGTCGTGCGCAACACCGCCGGCCGGCGGCGCCGCCTCTGGTGGCGGCTGCTGGTGCCGGCCGCCGGAATCGCCGTGCTGGCGCTGACCGGGCGGGTGGACGAGTTCACCCCCGTCAACCCCTATCCGGTCGCTGCCGGCGCCGTGCTGGTCCTCGTCGGGCTCGCGCTGCTGCTCCCCTGGCTGGTCGAGGCGGTCGTGAAGCGGATCCACGGCGGCCCGGTGTCCTGGCAGCTCGCCGTCCGCAGGCTCCAGCTGACCAGCGGTGCGGCGTCCCGCGCGGTCAGCGGCATCACGGTCGCGGTGGCGGGCGCGATCGCCCTGCAGATGCTGTTCGCCGCCATGGGGGACGACTTCGAGCGGATGACGGGCCAGGACCCGTCACGGGCGCAGTTCACCACCTACTCCGAGGACGTCAGCGGTGAGGCCGCCGTCAGGACCATCGAGGACTTCCGGGCGACCGAGGGGGTCGAGACCGTCATCGGCACGGTCGAGACGTACGTGACCAAGCCGGGGACGTACGGGCAGGACGAGATCCAGCCCACCACCACCCTGACCGTCGGCGACTGCGCCACCCTGAAGGAGCTGGCGGCGATCGGCTCCTGCACGGACGGGGACGTATTCGTCGCCCACCCGGAGGACGACAAGGAGCAGGCCGACTGGATCGACGAGACGGCACGCAAGGGCGAGGAGATCGAGCTCAACTCCTCCCACGGCCTGGAGCCGGGCGCGAAGTCGATGCTCTGGACCCTGCCGGCCGGGGCCCCGACCGTGCGGGCCGGGCTCGACCCGCTCGGGAAGGAGCACTGGGGCATCATGGCGACGCCCGGGGCGATCGATCCCGGCACCCTGCCGAACGCCCAGATCACGGCCCAGCTCAGGGTCGACCAGGGCGTGGAGGACGTCGCCGAACACGTGCGGAACACCGCGGCCAGGATCGACCCCGCGATGCGGGTCGCCACCCTGACCTCCGTGGCGCGCGACCGTCAGTACGCCAGTGTCCAGACGGCCTTGCGGCTGGGGGCGGTGGCCACTCTGATGCTGATCGCCGTGTCCATGCTGGTCTCGCAGCTGGAGCAGCTCCGGGAGCGCAAGCGGCTGCTGTCGGTGCTGGTCGCCTTCGGCACCAGGCGGGTCACCCTCGGCTGGTCGGTGCTCTGGCAGACCGCCCTCCCCGTGGTCGTCGGCCTGCTGGTCGCGACGGCGGGCGGCCTGGGGCTGGGGGCCCTGCTGACGTGGATGCTGGCCAAGCCGGTCACCCAGTGGTGGCTGTTCCTGCCGATGGCGGGCGCGGGCGGCGGGCTCATCGTGGCCGTGACCGTGCTCTCCCTGCCCTTGCTGTGGCGACTGATGCGCCCGGACGGGCTGCGTACGGAGTGAGGGCGGGGGTGAGCGCGCCGGGTGGCGCGCTCACCCCTCCTCGGGCACCCTGACCGGCAGCGCCCCCATCGCCCCGCGCAGCGCGGCCGCGAGTTCCTCGAACTCCTCGTGCCTCGCCGAGCCCGTCCGCACCGCCAGCGCCACCCGCCGGGAGGGCGCGGGATCCTCGAAGTACCCGGTGGCCAGCGCCTCGTTACGCCCGGTCTCCACCGTCACGGCCGTACGCGGAAGAAGCGTCACCCCCAGCCCGCCGGCGACCAGCTGGACCAGCGTGGAGAGCCCGGCCGCGGTCGTGGTCACCGGCGCCCCCTGGGTGCGCCCCGCCTCCCGGCAGATGTCCAGCGCCTGGTCGCGCAGGCAGTGCCCCTCGTCGAGCAGCAGCAGCGGCAGATCGCGCAGCGTCCCGCGCGACAGGCCGGTACGCCCGGCGAGCTGGTGCTGCTTCTCCATGACGAGCACGAAGTCCTCGTCGAACAGCGGCAGTTCCGTGACACCGGGCACCCCCAGCGGCACCGCGAGCAGCAGCAGGTCCAGCCGGCCGGCCCCCAGCCCCTCCAGCAGCGAGGAGGTCTGCTCCTCGTGGACCTGGAGATCCAGGTCCGGGTAGCGCTCATGGACCAGCCTGAGCACGGCGGGCAGCAGATACGGCGCGACCGTCGGGATCACGCCGAGCCTGAGCACCCCGGTGAAGGGCGCGCGCACCGCCTCGGCCTCCTCCATCAGCTCGCCGAGCGCCTCCAGCACCGCCCGGCTCCGCACCGCGAGACGCTCCCCCGCGGGCGAGAGCAGCACCTTGCGCGTCGTACGCTCGATGAGCTGGACACCCAGTGCCACCTCCAGCGCGGACACCGCCCCGGAGAGCGCGGGCTGACTCATCCCGATTGCAGCCGCCGCGTCCCGGAAGTGCAGATGCTCCGCCACGGCCGCGAAGGCGCGCAGCTGCGAGAGGCTGGGCTGCTTGACCCTAATAGCCTGATTTACATACGCCACTGATAGGCACCTCCGATCATACGGACCGAGTGTAGCTATTTCCGTGATCAATGCACTCTGTGCCAAGGTGGGGACCGTCCAACCCCCAGGAACGCCCTCAAAAGGGGATTTCCTACGCAGCAAGGAGTGCGCGTGCTCACTGTCGGTGACAAGTTCCCCGAGTTCGACCTGACCGCTTGCGTGTCGCTGGAGAGCGGCAAGGAGTTCGAGCAGATCAACCACAAGACCTACGAGGGTCAGTGGAAGGTCATTTTCGCGTGGCCGAAGGACTTCACCTTCGTGTGCCCCACCGAGATCGCCGCCTTCGGCAAGCTGAACGACGAGTTCGCCGACCGTGACGCGCAGATCCTCGGCTTCTCCGGTGACTCCGAGTTCGTGCACCACGCCTGGCGCAAGGACCACCCGGACCTGACCGACCTGCCCTTCCCGATGCTGGCCGACTCGAAGCACGAGCTCATGCGTGACCTCGGCATCGAGGGCGAGGACGGCTTCGCGCAGCGCGCCGTCTTCATCGTCGACCAGAACAACGAGATCCAGTTCACGATGGTGACCGCCGGTTCCGTGGGCCGTAACCCCAAGGAGGTCCTGCGGGTCCTCGACGCCCTGCAGACCGACGAGCTGTGCCCGTGCAACTGGACCAAGGGCGAGAACACCCTCGACCCGGTCGCCCTTCTCTCCGGCGAGTGAGCTGATACCGACATGGCACTCGATGAACTGAAGTCCGCCATACCGGACTTCGCCAAGGACCTGAAGCTGAACCTCGGCTCGGTCATCGGCAACAGCGAGCTCCCGCAGCAGCAGCTGTGGGGCACCGTCCTGGCCTGCGCGATCGCCTCGCGCTCGCCGAAGGTGCTGCGCGAGCTGGAGCCGGAGGCCAAGGCCAACCTCTCCGCCGAGGCGTACACCGCGGCGAAGTCGGCCGCCGCCATCATGGCGATGAACAACGTCTTCTACCGCACCCGGCACCTGCTGTCGGACCCCGAGTACGGAAACCTCCGTGCGGGCCTGCGGATGAACGTCATCGGCAAGCCGGGCGTGGAGAAGGTCGACTTCGAGCTGTGGTCGCTCGCCGTCTCCGCGATCAACGGCTGCGGCCAGTGCCTGGACTCCCACGAGCAGGTGCTGCGCAAGGCGGGCGTCGACCGTGAGACCATTCAGGAAGCCGTCAAGATTGCTTCGGTGATCCAGGCGGTCGGCGTGACCCTCGATTCCGAGGCCGTGCTCGCCGAGTAGTACCCATGAACGAGAAGGGCCCCGAGGACGACCGACCGTCCCTGGGGCCCTTCTTATGTCACTTTCCCGGCCTCATGTCACTTTCCCGGCTCGTCCGCCGGGCGCTCCGGCCGCTCGTCCTCACCGGCGGGCTCCTCCGCGGGCCGGGCGGAGGGCGGTTCCGTCGGCGGGAGGGCGGAGAGCGCCGTGGCGCCGTGCGGCCCCGACCCGTGGACCACGGCCTGGCCCCGCCCGTACGAGCGCAGATAGCCGACCACCGTATTGGTCACGGCGACCAGGGGTACGGCGACGACCGCACCGCCGATACCCGCGACCATGCCGCCCGCCGCGACCGACAGCACGACGGCCAGCGGATGGACGCGTACGGCGCGGCCGAGGATGAAGGGCTGCAGGATGTGGCCCTCGATCTGCTGCACGGCGAGCACCACGATCAGCACCATCAGCGCGGTGAACACGCCCTGGGTGACGAGCGCGACGACCACCGCGAGGGCGCCGGAGATCACGGCGCCGACCAGGGGGATGAAGGCGAAGAGGAAGATGAAGACGGCGAGCGGGACCGCCATCGGCACATCGAGGAAGTAGATCCCGAGCCCGATGAAGATCGCGTCGATCAGGGCCACGATCACCGTGCCCCGCACATAGGCGGTCAGCGTCCGCCAGGCGCGCGGTCCGGCGCCGGCGACGCCCGGCCGCGCCTGGGAGGGCACCAGCTTGAGCACCCACTGCCAGATGCGCTTCCCGTCGTAGAGCAGGAAGAGCGTCGAGAACATCGCCAGCAGCAGCCCGGTGAGGACCTCCACCATCACGGTGACGCCCTGGAGGCCGGCGGAGGTGATCTCCTCCGTGTTGGTGCCGATGGTGTCGCTGAGGTTCTTCGCGATGTCGTTGATCTGCGACTCGGTGACATGGAACGGGCTGTCCAGGAGCCAGCGTTTCAGCTCGTCGATGCCATCCCGGACCCGGTCCGAGAGGTCGTCCAGATTGTCCATCACCTGCCAGACGACGAACCAGCCGACCAGCCCCATGACGACGAAGCCGAGCACCGCCGTGACCGCGGTGGCCAGACCGCGCGGCAGCCCGAGCCGCCTCAGCCGTACGACCGTGGGCTGGAGCATCGCGGTCACCAGCAGGGCGGCGACGAACGCGAGGACGACCAGCTGGACGGCGCTGATGATCCGCATGAGCACCCAGAGGGTGCCGGCCAGGACCAGCAGCCGCCAGCCCGCCTCGGCGGCCACGCGCATCCCCCAGGGGATCGCGGCCACCGGGTCGGGCTTGGCCGCGACGGAGGGGGCGTATGAGGGCGGGGCGGGGACCTGTTCGGCGACGACCGTGGAGAGCGTCGACGACGAGCCGCTCACGGCGTCCGCGTCGGCGCGGCGCTCGTCCTCGGCGCGGCGTTCTTCCAGGCGCGCCCCGATCTCGGTGAGTTCGGCACCCACCCGGCCGAGCCACCCCGGAAGTTTCGACATGGAATTTCCCTTTCCCCCGTACGCTCCCCGCACGCCCCCGGGAGCTGTCCGGATCGACCGTACACGCGAGAAGCCCCGCACCGTAGGACGGTGCGGGGCGTCTCGGGGTTGAGCGCGGAACCTTGCGGGGCTCCTAGTACCAGTTGTTGGCCTGCCAGAAGGACCAGGCGCCGCACGGGCTGCCGTAGCGGCCGTCCATGTAGCTGAGGCCCCACTTGATCTGGGTGGCCGGGTTGGTCTGCCAGTCGGCACCGGCGGACGACATCTTGGAGCCGGGCAGCGCCTGCACGAGTCCGTACGCACCCGAGGAGGGGTTGCTCGCCTGGTAGTTCCAGGTCGACTCGTGGTTGACGATGTTGCTGAAGCACTGGAACTGGTCCGCGGGGACCATCTGGCGGGCCATCGCCTGCACTTCGGCCACGCTGTAGGAGCTCTGCGCGGAGAAGGAGGTGGCGTCGCGCACGGCGGAACGGCTCGCGCGGTCGGCCTCCTTCTTGGCCTCGCGGTCCGCCTCCAGCTTGTCCTCGGCCGCCTGCTTCTTGGACTTGGCGTCCTTGGCGGCCTGGATGCGGGCCGTCTCCTCGGCCGACTTCTTGGCCGCCGCCTCGGCCGCGGAGGCCTGCGCGTCGGCCTGCTGCGTCAGCGAAGCGGTCTGAACCTGGGCCTGCTGGCCCGCGGGGATGTCTGCGAGCAGCGTGGTGTCGGCTGCGGCCGCCTCGAAGTTGTTGTCGTCCGCAGCGGGAGTGCTGCCCGACGCAACGCCTACGACGGCGCCTACGGTGGTTACGGCGGTGGCAGATGCCACTGCGAACCCCCGGACCGAGATCCGGCTCACACGGTGTCCTTCCAGCATCGCCCGCTTAGGTGACCTCGCGGGCGCAATCGTGCCCCTGACACTGGCCTCCCTACTGCTTGGGTCACGGGAGGCACGGGCCCGGTGGGCGACTTCCTCGCGGAAGCGCCGCGTGGTGCTCGCGGGCGGCATACGGACGGCGATTGTTGAGTTGTGTGGTGCGGGGCGCCTCTGGAGGTGCCCAAGTGCCGTATGCGGGGCCTGACGGAAGCAAGACTCTGCCGGAAGGACACGGCGCGTTGCAATTCTGTGTTGCGTGTGAAAGGTCACACCCCGTTTGGCGCACAACTTTTTCGGAAATGACGGCGCAGCACAATGCCGCCCGGCTAAGCTCCTTGGCTCGCCGGGCGGCATCTATGGGGTGTTACGTGTCAGATGTGGCCGTCCTCCAGCATTTCGGTCACGAGCGCGGCGATGGGCGAACGCTCGGAGCGGGTGAGCGTGACGTGTGCGAAGAGCGGATGCCCCTTCAGCTTCTCGACCACGGCGACGACTCCGTCGTACCGGCCGACCCTGAGGTTGTCCCGCTGTGCCACGTCGTGCGTGAGCACCACCCGCGAATTGGCCCCGATACGGGACAACACGGTCAGCAGGACGTTCCGCTCGAGTGACTGCGCCTCGTCCACGATCACGAACGCGTCGTGGAGCGAACGCCCCCGGATGTGGGTGAGCGGCAGGATCTCCAGCATCCCGCGCCCCAGCACCTCCTCGATGACCTCGCGTCCTGCGACCGCCGACAGCGTGTCGAAGACGGCCTGCGCCCAGGGGCTCATCTTCTCGGCCTCGCTGCCGGGGAGATAGCCGAGCTCCTGCCCGCCGACCGCGTACAACGGACGGAAGACCATCACCTTCTGGTGCTGACGGCGCTCCAGCACGGCCTCCAGGCCCGCGCAGAGAGCCAGGGCCGACTTGCCCGTGCCCGCCCTGCCGCCCATGGACACGATGCCGACGTCCTGGTCGAGGAGCAGATCGAGCGCGATGCGCTGCTCGGCGCTGCGTCCGTGGATCCCGAAGGCCTCCCGGTCGCCGCGCACGAGACGGACGTTGCCCTCGGCCGTGACCCTGCCGAGCGCCTTGCCGCGCTCGGACTGGAGCACCAGCCCCGTGTGCACGGGGTATTCGGCCGCTTCGGGGATGTACAGGCTCTCCTCGCCGAAGAGCAGGTCGACCTGCTCCGCCGCGAGGGTGAGCTCCGCCATCCCGGTCCAGCCGGAGTCGGTGACGGCGAGTTCGGCGCGGTACTCCTCGGCGAGGAGGCCGACCGAGGACGCCTTGATCCGAAGCGGCAGGTCCTTGGAGACGACCGTGACGTCGTACCCCTCGGCCTGCAGGTTGCGTGCGACCGCGAGGATCCGTGAGTCGTTGTCCCCCAACCGGTAGCCGGCCGGAAGGACGCCGGGGTCGGAATGGTTGAGTTCGACACGGAGCGACCCGCCCAGATCCCCGAGCGGGATCGGGGCGTCCAGCCGGCCGTACCGGACGCGGAAGTCGTCCAGCAGGCGCAGGGCCTGCCTGGCGAAGTATCCGAGCTCGGGGTGGTGCCTTTTGGCCTCCAGCTCCGTGACCACGACGATCGGCAGCACGACTTCGTGCTCGTCGAACCGGGTCATGGCTTTGGGGTCGGCCAGCAGGACGCTGGTGTCGAGAACATAGGTGCGCCTGTCGGGCATGCGGCGCTTGGTGCTGGTCACCACGGAAGGACGTACCCCCTCGGACGAGGTCGGGGAGTGCGACGGAGGTCGCGGAACTTCCCGAAGGGAGAGGACGGACCGGGTTCGGACCCCGTGCGCGGGCCGAACACCGGCCCTCCGCGTCGGCCGCACGGTGTGCGGTCCTTCGTGTGCAAAGGGCCTCCCGGGCGAGCGGGCCTGCCGCTCACTTGGCTGCGACGTCCGCCCGGTTACTGACCGGACGTCGACCTGAGAGCTGTATTCCCTCGAACACGCGAAGCCATGCCCCTGCCTGCGACAAGGTCGCCCCGGGGTGCCCGTCCCGCCCCTCGGCCGTACGGCGGGGCGCGGAGCCCGTCAGGCCCCGTAGCGCCGGTGCCGCGCCGCGTAGTCACGCAGGGCGCGCAGGAAGTCGACCTTGCGGAAGGCCGGCCAGAAGACTTCGCAGAAGTAGTACTCCGAATGGGCGCTCTGCCAGAGCATGAAGCCCGACAGCCGCTGCTCCCCGCTCGTACGGATCACGAGGTCCGGGTCGGGCTGTCCGCGGGTGTAGAGGTGCTCGGAGATCAGGTCCGTGGAGACGATCTCGGCGAGCTCCTCGAAGGTCGTGCCCCGGGAGGAGTGCTCCAGGAGCAGGGAGCGGACCGCGTCCGCGATCTCCTGCCGTCCGCCGTAGCCGACGGCGACGTTCACGATTATCCCGTCGATGCCCGCCGTGGCCTCCTCCGCCTCCTTGAGGACGGTCTGGGTCCTGGCGGGCAGCAGGTCGAGCGTGCCGACGTGGTGGACGCGCCACCGCCCGTCGGAGGCCAGCTGGCGCACGGTGTTCTCGATGATGCCGAGCAGCGGGATGAGCTCCGCCTCCGGCCGGTCGAAATTGTCCGTGGACAGCAGCCAGAGGGTGACGACCTCGACATCCGTCTCGCTGCACCATCCGAGCAGCTCCGAGATCTTGTCCGCCCCGGCCTGGTGTCCCTGCACGGCCGAGCCGCCGGACGCCTTCGCCCACCGCCGGTTGCCGTCGAGGATGACTCCGATGTGCTTGGGCACCTGGTCGTGGTCCAGGCGGCCTTCCACCCGGCGTGCGTAGAGCCCGTACACCAGGTCGCGCAAGTTCACTGAGTTCACCCTCTCGGTTCCGTACGGGCCCCAGGCCCGTCCTCCCCCTCGCGGGGGGTCCGGGGCCGCCCCCCGGGGGATCGCCGTGCGGTCCGCGCACCGCGCTTCCGCGCCGCGGATCGGCATGTCCCGAAGCCGCCACATTACTGCGGCGGGGGCACAGGGGCCCAACCCGGCCTGTCACAACTCCGTGATAAGCCCGGCCACGCCGGTCGGCCTTAGAGTGAAACGTGACTGATTCCCTTACCTACCTCGCCGACGCGTCGCGCTACGACTCCATGGAGTACCGCCGCACCGGCCGCAGCGGGCTCAAGCTGCCGGCCGTCTCGCTGGGCCTCTGGCACAACTTCGGCGACGACCGGGGCCTCGGATCCCAGCGGGCGATCCTGCGCCGCGCCTTCGACCTCGGTGTGACCCACTTCGACCTGGCCAACAACTACGGCCCGCCGCCCGGATCGGCCGAGCTGAACTTCGGCAAGCTCTTCCGTCAGGACTTCGCCCCGTACAGGGACGAGCTCGTCATCTCCACCAAGGCCGGCTATCTGATGCACCCCGGCCCGTACGGGGAGTGGGGGTCCCGTAAGTACCTGCTGTCCTCGCTCGACGCCTCGCTGAAGCGGATGGGCCTGGAGTACGTCGACATCTTCTACTCCCACCGCTTCGACCCGCACACGCCGCTCGAGGAGACGATGGGCGCGCTCGCCTCCGCCGTGGCCCAGGGCAAGGCCCTGTACGCGGGTGTGTCCTCCTACAACGCGGCCCAGACCGCCGAGGCGGCGCGGATCCTGAAGGAGATGGGGGTGCCCGCCCTGATCCACCAGCCCTCGTACTCCATGGTCAACCGCTGGATCGAGTCGGACGGGCTGCTCGACACGCTGGAGACGGCCGGTATGGGCTGCATCTCCTTCGCGCCGCTCGCGCAGGGGCTTCTCACCGGGAAGTACCTGACCGGCATCCCCGAGGGTTCGCGCGCCAGCCAGGGCAAGTCCCTGGACCCGGGGCTGCTCGACGAGGAGATGGTGCGGCGGCTGAACGGGCTGAACGACCTCGCGCGCGGTCGCGGGCAGTCCCTCGCGCAGCTGGCGCTGAACTGGGTCCTGCGCGACAGCCGTATGACGTCGGCCCTGATCGGCGCGTCGAGCGTGAAGCAGCTGGAGGAGAACGTGGCCGCGCTGTCCGCACCGGCGCTGACCGCCGCCGAGCTGAAGGAGATCGACACCTTCGCCGTGGACACCGCGAGCACCAACATCTGGGCCAACCGGGGCTGAGAAGGGGGCTCCCCGGCGCCGTGTTCCGGTAGGTGACCGGGGCACGGCCCGGAGCCGCCACAGGCCCCGCACACGGGCCGCACATCCGGCACACCGTCCGGGCACAAAAAAACGGGCCGGTCCGTGGGGGGGGTTACGGACCGGCCCGAGGGGGGGTTTCCACCATAACCCTTCGTAAGTGCTGCTGCGTGCCACGCCACGAAATAATCACTCTCCGAATTCGCCGGACTGCGCTGCGGGCACGGCTCCAGGGGGTCTTCCGGGGCACGGATCCCGCCCTACAGGACAGTTTCTGTCCTGTAGGGGTCCTACATTCGGCCCATGACGACACGAGCCCGCAGGGCGACCGTGAGCTGGTCCCAGGCGAACGCCCGGCGCCTGGACCGGCAGTTCCTCTCCGGGAGCCCGTCCCCGGCCGGTCGTCCCGCCCCTGACGTCACCGGTGCAGTGGCCGCGATGCTCGGGGCGCACGCGCAGGTCCTGTCGGCCGCCGAACACTCGGTCGGCCTCCGCGCGCCGGGGACGACGCGCACAGATGTGCGTACGGCTTTGTGGGCGGACCGGAGCCTGGTCAAGACGTTCGGCCCGCGCGGCACCGTGCATCTGCTGCCCGCCGGGGAGCTGCCGATGTGGACGGGGGCCCTGTCGGCCGTGCCGGCGGGCGGCAGCCCGTTCCCGAAGGACGCCCGGATGACTCCCGATCAGGTCGAGGCGGTCGTGGCCGCGGTGGCCGGCGCCCTGACGGGCGCCGAGCTCACCATCGACGAGCTCTCCGACGAGGTCGTCGCCCGCACCGGCCCCTGGGCCGGCGACCTGGTGATGCCGGCGTTCCAGGGCATGTGGCCGCGCTGGCGCCAGGTGCTGCATCTGGCGGGCCACCGGGGCGCCCTGTGCTACGCGCCGAACCGGGGCCGGAAGGCGACGTACACCAACCCCGGGGCCGCCCCGATGCCCGCCCAGGAGGCGACGGCAGCGCTCGTGCGGCGCTATCTGCGGGCCTACGGTCCCGCCACGCCGGTCCACTTCGCCCAGTGGCTCGCGGCGCCGCGCGGCTGGGCCGGGCGGCTCTTCGAGGACCTGGCCGGGGCTGGTGCGATCGAACAGGTGGTGTTCGAGGGCGCCGGGGCTGCCTGGGTGGCGGCGGGCGACACCCGGTTCCCTTCGGCGGGGCCGCGCGGTGTGCGGCTGCTGCCCTACTTCGACGCGTTCGCCATCGCCTCCCGGCCCCGTGAGCGGCTCTTCCCCGGCGCGGCGTACGCACGCGCGCTGGCCGGCGGCCAGGCGGGCAACTTCCCGGTGCTGCTGGTGGACGGCACGGTCGCCGGGGTGTGGCACCAGCGCCGCTCGGGGAAGCGGATCGCGGTCACCGTGGAGCCCCTGAGCCCGCTGGACGCCGGGCGGACGCGGGAGCTGGAGGAGCAGGTGGAACGGCTGGGGGACGTGCTGGAGGGGACCCCGGAGCTGACGGTGGGAAAGGTGACCGTGGGCGGCCACGCGTAGGGCCTGCCGGGCTCAGCCGGCCACGAAGCGGATCGCCACCGTGTCCCCGCCGACGATCACGAAGTCGCCGTTCTCGCACCGGAGTACGGCCTCGCGCACCTCTCCGTACTCGTCGCGCCGCTCCTGCGTCCCGACGACCGTCCAGGCCCCGCCGTACGGAGGGGGAGGCAGCCGGCTCAGCTGTTCGAACTGCCACTGGCCCGCGGGCACACACCAGTCGGGGAGGCCGGGCCAGGCCCCGGAGGTGATGCTCAGCGTGTGGTCGGAGGCGCAGGTCAGCAGGACCGACTGCCCGCCCTCCAGCACGAATTCGACGGCTTCGGGCTCCCCCGCGCGGCCCTCGGGCCGGTAGAACAGGCCGTGGACGGCGATGATCCGCGCCCCCGTGAGCCAGTCGGCCTTACCGTGGCGCGGCCGGCCGGCCGGCGGGCTGATCTCTCCGCCCGGCATTTCCCTTCCCACCGACATGACCTGCTCCTTCGTTGTGCGCTCAACCACCAGGGTCGCACTACTCATGGGTAGGACGGAGGGGCAGGGGATGCCGTTGCATCCGGGGCCTGTGAAGCCGCCCTCAGCGTAGGGCCGTTGGTGTGCCCTCAGGCTTCCGCGCCTCGACAAGGAAGCGGGCGCTGTGCGCGACGAACGGCCCTTCCTCCTCGATCTGGCGGTGGAGGGAGCGCAGTTGCGGCAGGTAGGCGTCGACGGTGAACCCCGGAACCATCCAGATGACCTTGCGCAGGAAGTAGACGACTGCGCCGATGTCGAGGAATTCGATGCGCAGCCGCTCGGAGCGCAGATCCGTCACCTCCAGACCGGCGGCTTCCGCGTCCTCCCGCGCGCGCCGCGGGTCCCGGGCGCCGCGCTGCTCGGGCGAGAGCGGGCCGAGGAAGTACTCGACGAGCTCGAACACGCTCTCCGGGCCGACCTGCTGGGAGAAGTACGTGCCTCCGGGCGCCAGGACCCGGGCGATCTCGTCCCACCAGGTCTTCACCGGATGCCGGCTGACGACCAGGTCGAAGGCCCGGTCGGCGAAGGGCAGCGGCGGCTCGTCGGAATCGGCGACGACCGCGGCGCCGCGCGGATGGAGCAGAGCCGTGGCGCGGGCGACGTTCGGCGGCCAGGACTCGGTGGCCACGGTGAGCGGTGCCAGCACCGGCGCGGAGGCGAGGACCTCCCCTCCCCCGGTCTGGATGTCGAGCGCGGCCCCCGCCCGTGCCAGCCGGTCCGCCATGGCGCGCGCGTACCCCCAGGAGGGACGCTGCTCCGTGGCCCGCCCGTCGAGCCACGAGAAGTCCCAGCCGTCGACGGAGACGGCGTCGGCCTCCGCGACGAGGGTGTCGAAGCGCTGGTCGGAGGCGGAGGGGACGAGAGGTGCGGACGATCCGGTCATACGGGAAGGGTGTCAGCCCGCCCCGGCCAGGCGCGACCCGATATTCCGTACGTCCGTGCAGGGGGTGAAGGCCGTACGGACCGGCCCTAGGCAGCGAGTCCCCCGAACAGCAGGCCGGTCAGCGCCCCGGCGATCATGAACGGGCCGAACGGGATGCCTGTCTTGCGCCCGGCGCGTCGCACCAGCATCAGTCCCGCCCCGTACAGCGCGCCGAACAGGAACCCGGCGAAGCCGCCCACGCTGAGCGCCCCCCAGCCGTACCAGCCGAGCGCCACGCCCAGCGCGAGGGCGAGCTTCACGTCACCGAAGCCCATGCCGGCCGGATTGATCAGGAACAGCAGGAGGTAGAAACCGCCGAGCACCACTCCGCCGAGCAGCGCCGAGATCCAGGACCCGCCGTGCTCGGGCAGCAGCGCCACACCGCCCAGGAGCACGGCGGCGGCACCGGCCAGCGGCAGCGTCAGCGTGTCGGGGAGCCGGTGGACGCGGCGGTCGATGACGGCGAGGAGCACGGCGACGGGCGCCAGCAGAACCCAGACGGCGGCCTCCGGGCGGGTCCCGGTGGCCGCGGCGAGGGCCGCGCAGGCGAGCACGGTGACCACGGGCGCGAGCACGCCGGGGGCGTAGCGGCCCCGCACGGCCGGCGCCGGGGTCCGCGGAGCGCCGCCTCCCGGGAGGGAGGGGACGGCCACGGCGCACGCCGCGCATCTCGTCGAGCCGAGCCACCCCCGGGCGGGCCCCGTGAGCGCGTGCCCGGCGGGGCAGGCGTCCCTCCAGGGCTCCTCGGGCTCGACGGAGAAGCGGTACGCGGCGCGCGGGAGCAGCAGCCCGGCGGCGGCTCCCCAGAGCGCGGCGACCGCAATCAGAGTGGCTTCCACGGATCCGACCCTAATCCGGCCCGCGCGGCGGGGTCTTGGGCCCGGGGGCCCACTGCGGGCCGTTCCGGACCCACACCCCGGCCGCGGCGGCTACGGTCGGTTCCCATGGGGAAATGGCGTGACGGCAGCGGGACACTGACGGTCGGGACGGACCCTGGGGCGCCCCGGGTGCCGCTGCGCGTCGCCGCCTCGTACAGCGCGCGGACGCGAGGGCTGCTCGGCGCCGACGGCGTCGACGGGGCGCTGCTGATCACCCCGTGCGGGGGCGTGCACACCTTCCGGATGCGGTTCACCATCGATGTGGCGTACCTGGACCGGAGGTTCCGTGTGCTTGCCGTCCGCACAATGAAGCCCGGCAGGCTCGGTCTGCCCAGGCTCCGCGCCCGCCATGTGGTGGAGGCGGAGGCCGGGGCGATGGAGCGGTGGGGCCTGCGGCCCGGGACGCGGGTGCGGGTCTCCGTACCCGCTACGGAAGTTTCGCCGCCTGCGCGGTGACGAGTGCGGCCGGGATCTCCGGTGCGGTCTCGCCGAGGAAGTTCGCCGCGTAGAAGGTGACGACCGTCGACCCGGTGCGTACGAGCTGGAAGACGAGCGGGACCCGAACCCCCTCCAGGCTGCCCGTCACCTGGTAGGCGAACGACTCCTGGCCGGCCCGGGTCGCGGGCAGCGTCCTGACCTCGGTGTAGGTGGACGGCCCGTCCTCGCTCGTCGTACGGAACCCGCCCGCGCAGGCCCCGACGGCCTCGCGGACCGAGCGCAGCAGCTCCTGCGCACCGCCCTTCGGGTGCGAGGTGAGGATCTCGGTGACGACGGTCTGGTCGTCCTTCCCCTCCTCGGCCGTGTCCATCGCCGTACGGAAGACGGTGGCGGCGGGGGCGGGTTCGGGCGAGCCGTTGATGATCGCGGTGATCGGCCGGCACGCCTCGGTCCCGGCCTTCTCCGTGCCGCGCTCGTCGGTGCCCTCCAGGGGCGCGACCTCGTAGCCCTTCACCTCGCCCGTGGTGAGAGCCACCTTCGCGAGCTCGGCCTCGGTGAGGGTCCTGCCGTCACTGGCGGGCGTGGCGGAGGAACCTGGCGTGGCGGCGGAGGCGGAGGCCGCCGGTGTCCGCGAGGCCGTGGCCTTCTTTCCGGCGCCCTTGTCCTCGCCGCCGTCCGGCCCGCAGCCGGCGGCCGCCAGGCAGAGGACCAGCGTGCTCGCCGCCACGACAGTGGTACGTACCCTCA
The DNA here is from genome assembly GCF_044751065.1 of Streptomyces sp. NPDC088746. Lineage (NCBI taxonomy): Bacteria > Bacillati > Actinomycetota > Actinomycetes > Kitasatosporales > Streptomycetaceae > Streptomyces > Streptomyces sp. NPDC088746. The sequence continues at coordinate 768,664 of NZ_JBIVLA010000002.1, read as the reverse complement.
TCGCTCACCGCTCCTGGCCGCCGGACACCGGATCAGCACGCTAACAACCGGGGTGCCCCCGGCGCGTGGGCCCGTGGACCCAACTCACGGCGGTCCCGGCCCCAGCAGCGTCCACGCCCCGTACGCGGCGGAGCCGACGGCGAGCACCGCGACGACGGTGCCCGTGCGCGCGGTCGTGCGCAGCCCGGCCAGCGCGACGGCGGGCGGCAGGAGCAGGGGGAACGCGGGCATCATCAGGCGCGGCCGGGAGCCGAAGTAGCCGGAGCCGATGAGCGAGATGACGACGGTCGCGATGCCGTACACCAGCACGGGCAGCGGCTGCCGCTGCCGTACGCACAGGAACACCAGCCACCCGAGCAGTCCCAGGGCCGCACAGAGCCCGAGCGCGGCGGGCAGGGGCAGTCCGGCGATGAACGCGGCCAGCGCCCGGCCGCCGTCGATGCTGTTGCCCCACTGCGCCTGGACGTCGAAGTACGCGAACGGGCTGCCCTCCCGCACGGCGACGAACACCACGTAGGCCAGCCACCCGAGCGGCGCCAGGCAGACCCCCAGCAGCATGCGCGCGTTCCGGCGCGCCAGGGCCTGCCGCTCCCCCGCCCGCCACTCCCGTACGAGGACGACGGCGGCGCCGATCGCGAGCGCCGCGATGAGCGCGGCGGCCGAGGGCCTGGTCAGCCCGGCGAGCACGCACAGCGCGCCCGCCGCGATCCAGCGGCCCCTGAGCGCGGCGTACAGGGACCAGGCGGCGAGCGCGGTGAACAGGGTCTCGGTGTACGCCATCGACTGGACGAACGCCGTCGGGTACGCGCCCCAGAGCGCGGCCAGCACCACTCCGGCCCGGCGCCCGTACAGCCGTGCTCCGACGGCGAAGATCCCCCAGGCGGCGAGGAGCCCCGCCACCCAGGCGACGGCGATCCCGGCGCCCTGCACGGTGAACGGGGTGACCGTGGCGAGGGCCCGTTCCAGGGCCGGCAGAAGCGGGAAGAAGGCCAGGTCGGGGTGGACGCCGCCGTCGGGGAGGGTGACGGTGTAGCCGTAGCCGTTCTCGGCGATCCGCTGGTACCAGACGGAGTCCCAGCGCCCGCCCAGCAGGTGCGGGGCGTCCTTCCCTGCGGCCGACGCCGACACCCAGAAGACGAGGAGCCCGACGGCCCTGACCGCCGCGTAGGCCCCCAGGGCGGGTGCGGCGGCGGTGAGCAGGGCCCTGGCGCGGTGCCGGGTGCTGCGGGTTCCGGGCGCGACCGGGCGGGCGCGCGTCTGCTGATCGGGCATGCGGCCGATTATGAGCCCGCCGCCTCGGAGGTCACCAAGCCGGGCCCGGCGGCGGCCCTCCTCCGGCCCGCAGGACCTCCGCGTGCGGGGCCTGCCGGGTGCCGAGCCCTCGGCCGACCAGCGGGGCGACCGTGCGGATCAGCTTCAGCTGCGCCGAGCGCAGGACGCGCAACGTGTTGTCGTCGGGCCAGCCCGTCGTGGTGGACCACTCGTACCCCGAGCCGACCACGTCGCTGACGAACGCCAGCTCGGTCGCCAGCAGGGCACGTGCCCAGTCCATCGGGTCCAGCGGCTCCTTCGCCGCGAGGGCGCCGCGGATCGACATGCCGCGTCGGCTCAGGTCCTGGGCGCTGTCGAAGCCCATGGCCACGGCGAACTCCTCCGTGCAGCGGGCGGGGCCGCACCACTCCATCAGCCCCAGCTGGAGGAGGCGTGACTCCTCGTCGGTCAGGGTCAGCTGCTCAGCCGTGGGCACGCGCCGTCACCTTCCGGTTGCGGCCCGGCCCGGCGCCGTGGGGGTGCGCCGGGACGGGCGTCGATCACCTGCAGCGCAGACGCTATTGGTAGGACGGGCCGCCGTCTTGGGCCCAGGGGCCCAACTCGCTCTTTCGTTCGGATCGGGCAAGGGCATCCGGACGGGAGGCCCTCGGATCCTCAGCCGTCCTGGCCGGCTTCGAGGATGCGCTCCACGCGGGCACGGGGCAGCTGGCCGACCGGCTCCTCGACGGCGTCCACGGTGAGGGACGGCGGGCCGTCCCCGCTCGTGTCGTCGTCCAGGACCCGGGCCCGTGTCCTGACGCCGTCCGGGGTGGCCGCCCAGTAGGCCGAGGGACGCACCCCGCCGGCCGGGTGGAGCACGGTGGTACCGAGCCGGGCCGCGAGCATCAGGGCCGCTTCGGCCTCCGCCGGCGGCGCGGGCCCGACGCGAGGTGCCACACGGACGTCCCAGGAGAGCGCCAGGTCACCGTTCAGAGCCGTGTAGTCGCAGAGGACCGGCGCCGTCCAGTCGCGGTGCCCGTCCGTGTCGTCGGCGACGTCCACTTCGCCCGCCTGCACGCCCAAGACCTCGGCCAGGGCGGCAGCCATGTCCTCCGGTGAGGGCTGCCGCACGGTCAGGAACGTGTACAAGGCCATCGGGGTCTCCGCCTCTTCCCGGCACTTCGTCAGACCCGTGGGCCTGTCTTCCGGAGCCCGCTGCGGACTCTGCCGGGGTGCGGCGGATCCGCCTGGCCGCACCGTGCACGGCCAGCAGGTCCAGGACATGGAGGTGGCAGCTCGCGCCGCCGTGCGCGACCCGGAGCTGCAACCAGTCCGACCAGGCCCTGACGGCGTCGGCGTCGTGGTCTGCCGCGCTCCGGTCCAGGGATTCGAGTTGCGTGACGCGGGGTGTTCCGCGTCCGGAGAAGGATCTCTCCGAACGGCGAGCCCGCACCGTCCACGACCGTCGCGTCCACCGGAATGACACCGGAGGGCCCCGGTGGCCGGGGAGCACCGCCCTCTCGGCCGCGCTCAAGGGGCGAGGAGTGATCGCGACGGGCAGCTGTGCAGTCTCCCCCCCTGCGGCCGCCCCCCCTCGGGGCGTGGCCGGACCAGGTCGGTCCGGCGGGCTCCGCTTCGGGCGCGTGCGGTCGTGGGCCTACCTGACTTCCGTCACCTCGACGCCGTATTCCCGCCGCAGGTCCTCCACCAGACGCTTGCTCCCCGCTTTGACCACACCGCGGGCCCACCAGGTTTCCACCGGAATCCTGGGAAACACATCCGGGGTGAGAAGCGCACGGAACCTCTCGTCGATCGCCTCCACCTCCACGCGGAGATCGGCGAGTTCGGGAAACTTCTGCAGCTCTCCGGCGACCAGGGCCCGCTCCAGCGAATTCCTTGACGTCAGGTCGTTGAAGTAATCCTCGGCGTCACCTCGGTAACCCTGCTCGCACTGGTCGACAAACGTCGACCAGCGGGCCAGGAGTGCCTCGGGCTCGGTGTCACGCCACCGTCCCGACGCGGCGACGAAGCGCGAGAACTCGTCGCGAAAACCACTGTCACCTTGTGTCATCGAGCTGCCTCGTTCGCGAAGTATGCGGCCGGATCGTCCGGTCGGAAGTAGGTCGTGATGGTGTTCCCGTTTCTCATGCCTATCCTCCCCTGGGCGTCCAGTCGAATGACGACGCCGTCACTTCGGACGGCTTCGCGTGCACCGGCCGGCAGGCTCGCCGGGTCCATCAGCCTTTCGGCATCGGCCACGTACCTGTCGAACCCGTCAGGCGTGTCGTATTCCGGCATGTCGGGGGTGCGCGTGGGATTGCCCGCGTCGTCGAGCCCCATCACATGCTTGTCGTACTTCTCGTCAGCGACGCCAGGCCTGAAGCCGCAGTTGTTGTTGTGCACCAGCACGGGCGTGTCGCCCGCCAGCACGTAGTAGGTGTGGACGCCGGCGACGGTGAGGTCGTGTGTGGTCCGCCGCTGGGTGTAGCGGGAGACGGAGGCCACCGTCAGCGTGGTGCCGTTCGGGGTACGGAGATCGTTGCCGGGGCGGATGTCTCCGGCGTCGAGCCAGCGCCGCCGGTCCACGGACCAGAACGGGTGCGTGTCGGTGGCGGTGACGACCGCTGGGCCCGTGGGCGTCCGGAACACGAGTCGTGTGAAGTGCTTGTCCTCATGGGTCGTGATCAGCCGCTCGACCTCACGCGATCCGTGGTGACCCGTCGCCGGATCGGTCGCGGAGACCATGGACCCGGCTGCGACCTTCTCGATCCCGACGCGGCGGCCGTCCGCGAGCAGTACCGGAGTGCCCGGAAGGAAGCTGTGCTTCACCGGGCAGGTGACCGGCTTGTCGTCCTTCTTGGGCGGGTCCTTCTTGGGCGGGTCCTTCTTCTCGGTGTCGAGCTTCTTCTTCGCGTCCGCGAGCTTCTTCTCCGCGTCCGTGACCTTCTTACGGTTCTTGACCAGGCCCTTCAGCCCGTCATACAGATCCCCGCCATGCTTCTTGAGCTTCTTGATCAGCTCTGCGGCCTTCTTCCACTTCCACGGCGCCCCGTACTTCGCCGCGAGCTTCCCGACCGCGCCCCCGATCAGACTCAGCAGCACGTTGATCAACGTCTCCGTGCAGGCGCCCATGTCGCCCTTGGTGATGCAGTCCAAGGCATCGGTGATCCCCAGCTCCTCGGCGAGGATCTTCGCCAGCTCCTTCGCCGCCTCCAAGGCCTTGTCGGAGCTGGTCTTCTCCGCCGCCTGCGCGTCCTGGAGTTCCTTCAGCGCGGCGTCGTAGTCGATCTGCGCCTGTGACTTCGGCGTGCCGTCGTCGGACACGGGCTTGCCGTCCCCGGGGGAGTCCTGTGCCTCGGGGTTCCCGCCACCACCGCAGTCACCGACCCCGGTGACCCGGCACACCTGCGCGCTGATCTTCTCCGACAGCTCGGCGCCGATCCCCGTCGCCACGAGAGCGCCGACGATCGCCACCACCACCATGACCAGACCGAGGTACTCGATCGTTCCCTGGCCACGCTGCCCCCGGCGCAGCCCGAGCAGACGCACCCCGGTCCGCGGCACCTTCCCCCGCGACCAACGGCGTAACCGACGACGCACAACCCCCGGACGAGACATACGAATGACGCTAGCCACCGCACAGGCCCCCGTCTTGGGCCCACGGACCCAACTGACCGGTCCCGGCGGCCACACAGGGGTGACCGGTCCCGGCGGCCACACAGGGGCACCCCTTCCTTCGGCGCGGTGTCAGGCGACGGCCACTCCGTCGATGAGCTGCCGGAGGAGTTCCCGGCCGTCCTGCCAGTCGCCGAGACCACTGCCGGAGTTGATGTGCCCCTGGTTCCCGACGGAGTGCCGTGGCGCGCGCCATCCCGATGCGAGCGCTGCCGACGCCGCCGCGTCGCAGTAGGGGTCGTCGTCACTGGCCACCACCAGGTTCCGGCCCGGCAACGGGCCGGCAGAAAGGCCCAGGAACGTCGATGCCGCCTCCCGAGGAAACTCCGGCCCCAGGGGATCCGGCGGCGCGACCAGGAACGCCGCGACTCCCTCCGGCCGTGCCCGGTCCAGCCACTGCGCGGCTGCCCAGCAGCCGAGGCTGTGCGCCACCAGCGCCACTCGCCCGACGCCCCGCTCCCCGCGCTGCCCGTCGCGCCGGGAAGCCAGCTCGTAGGCAGCCTGGACCGAGGTGACCCAGTCCTCCAGGTCCGGCGCGGCCCAGGAGGCAGGCGCGACGCGGACGGCCGAAGCCCCCCAGCGGTGCTCCCACAGGCTCTGCCAGTGGTGCTCGTCCGAGCCGCCGATACCGGGGATGATGATGTACGCAACCATTGCTCGTGCCGACCTCTCCGTCGTGTCCGCCTGATCCGCCAGGAGGCGTCGAGGCCAGTGTCGACGGGCCGGTGGCAACCACCGGGCTCGACAAGTGATTGCGAAGAAGGCGGGGGCGACAACGATGGAACCACTCGACGAGATCGACCGCGCGATCCTGGATCTGCTCCAGACCGACGGCCGGCTCACCGGAGCCGAGGTCGGACGCCGGGTCGGGCTCTCCCAGCCGGCAGCAAGCGCACGAATCCAGCGCCTGGAGAGGCGCGGGGTCATCACCGGCTACCGGGCTGTGGTCGAGCCGGCTGCGGTGGGGCTGAACATCCATGCGGTCGTCCGGTTGCGCACCTCGCACGCCCGGCTGTCCCAGGCTCTCGACCTTGCCGCCCGGACCCCCGAGGTCGTCTCGACCCTCCGCGTGACCGGCGAGGACTGCCTCGTCCTCGACGTGCACTGCACCCACGCCCAGCGCCTCGAACAGGTCGTGGACTCCCTCGCCTGCTACGGGCCGGTCACCACATCCCTCGTCCTGCGCAGCTACCCCTCCAAACCGCTGCCCGACGGCAGTTCACGGGCTCATGACCTCGTGAAGTAGTGCCCGGAAACACACGGGGGGACCCCGTCGCCGGGAGTCCTGGCGTCGTCCTCCGCGGTCCTGGCATGCCGGATCCAGGGCGCATGCGAGCTCGGCCTCGCCTGCGGGTGTCTGCGCCATCCGATGGCCGTCGACTCATCGGGCTCCGCGTCCGGCCTCGTGGAGATGTCCTCCGGCTGCAAGGACCGGCTGACCACTCCGAGGTACATGCGAAACCCCCCGGGCCCGGTCCCGCGACGGGACCGGCAGTGCACGAAGTTGGGCCCGTCTTTGGGGCCTGGGGCCCAGGTCAGGCACGACTCCCCGCCGTACATTCGGCCCTCAGGGACAACAGGGCAGGTGCCGGCGAGAGGGTGGACCGTGAGCGGCTGGGGAGACAGGAGCGCGGGCCACATACCGCCGGGCGTCGCCGGACGACAACGGGGCGGCAGGTTCCTCTCGTTGAGCCGTAGCTGGGCGGCCGGCGCCCTCGTCTACGTCTTCGCCGGGTTCCTGATGACCCGGGCGCTCGTCGAGACCCTCGCGACCGAGGAACGGCTCGAACTCTTCGGCTGGCGGCTCGCGTTGCTGCACCTGCCCGGCGTCCTCGTGACCGTCCTGACGGTCCTGGCCGCCGCGCGCGCCCTTCCCGCGTCCCAGCGGGACTCCCGCCCCCTCCGCCTCCTCGGCGCGCTCGCCGTCCCCGTCGCCGGGCTCGCGTACGGCTACGCGGTGGCGTGGGACGTCGTGGGGACCGAGGGCCTCCTGATGCCGGCCGTGGCCATGGTCACCGGCGCCGCCGTCGGACTGTCCCTGGACCGGCTCCTCGACGACCGGCCCGCGCCCCCGCCGGCGTACGGGCGCTCGTACGACTGGCGTGAAAGCGGCGCCACGGCCACGGAGTACCTCGGCGTCATCGTCCTCGTCGTCGCACTGGTAGCCGCGCTCGCCCTGGCCGGGCTCGGAGGCCGGATCGGGGCGGGCATCCGCTGCGCCATCAGCACGCTCACCGGGGACGGCCAGGGCTGCACGCCGGGCGGGGACGGCACGGCGAGGCCGAAGACCGACGCCGACTACGAGCCCAAGCTCTGCCAGATCTCCAACATCTCCGACACCGCCGGCGGCAAGGTCAAGGTCGGCTGGTTCGAGTGGGGCGAGGAGTACGGCTTCCAGCAGAAGGTCTCCCAGGCCAACACCGACGTGAACGAGGACGGGAAGGTCGACGAGAACGACAAGCTCGTCTACATGACGTTCACCGACGCCGCGTCGGCGGGCCTCAACGCCTCCACCCCGGGCGTCAAGCTCGGCAGCCTGGGCAAGGCGGACATCGACATCGGCGGCGGCATCAAGATCACCAACGGTGACACCTGGGTGTTCAAGAGCGAGGCGGACGCCCAGAAGATGAGGGACGACATCGAGGAGATGAAGATGTGGGAGACCTCGATGAAGCACAGCGGCGGCTACGGCGGCGGCTGGTACTCCGGCATGAAGTGGGCCGACAAGAAGGAGGACATCGAGAAGAAGATCGGCGACAAGAAGATCTCGTACTCGACCCTCGGCATCAACCTGTACGCGGACGGCGGCCTCTCCATCAAGGCGGGCGACGACACGAAGCTCGGGGCCAAGCTGGGCGGCAAGGCCAAGTTCTCGCCTGACGTGACGATCACCAAGGACGACGTCAACGGCAACGAGTCGTACACCTACACCGCCAAGCTGGAGATCGAGGGCAAGGTGGGCGGCACCGCCGGCCCGCTGGGCACCACCTCCGGCGCCAAGGACACCCGGACCGGGGCTCTGACCGTCACCCGCGACCAGGAGTCCGGGAAGATCGTACGGATCGACATGACGCAGACCGTGGAGAAGACCTCGACGTCCGACAAGGGCGAGGTGGGCGGCGACAACGGCCAGAAGGGCAAGGACAAGCGCGGCGGCAAGGGCAGCATCACCGACTCCTCCGGGGAGACGGGCGTCGAGGTGCGGACGAACTCGATCGTCTTCGGCAAGGAGACCGACAAGATCACCGAGGCCAAGCGCTCCATCGCCGAGGAGTGGCTCGACGGCTCCGGCAACAACACCGCCCCGTTCGAGTACATGTTCGGCGACCATTCCCTGCAGGAGAAGCCCGCCGGGACCGACGCCTTCGAGCAGCTGATGTACCAGGACGGGCTGTCCAGCACGATGCGGTACCACGGCGAGTCGGACGCCCAGGAGTTCGGCTTCGAGGTGTCGCTGGGCATGAGCCTCGGCTTCTCGATCTCCGACGAGCACAAGAAGGAGACGCTGACGGACGCGCGGTTCCTCGGCGCTCCACGGGGCGACAAGCGGACGTATCTCCCGTACAGCTACTGCGCGCAGTGAACACACAGGAAGAGGCGATGACGTTGACGAAGTCCAGGACGCTCGGTGCGGCCGTCACCGCCGCCCTCGCACTGACGCTGCTCGGCGGCTGCGGCGGCACGGACGCCGCCGCGGTCCCGGACGGGTGGGCCACGCTCGACACGAAGAGCGTGTCCGTCGGCTACCCGGAGGACGAGGGGTACGCCCCCCAGCCGGCGGCCGAGCGCAGCAAGGCCAACGCGGCGGTCGCGCTCAAGGAGGAGAAGGGGCTGCGCACCGGCATGGTCTCGGTCCAGCTGGACTTCGCCACCGGTGTCGGCGACGCCGGTGAGGCCGCCGCGGCGGCGGGCGCCGGCATCGGGCTCGGGGCGACGCGCAAGGACACCCAGGACGTACGGCTCGCGGGCGAGGAGAGCGCCCGGGACGCGCGCAGGATCGACTACGAGTTCACGTCGACGGGCGAGGAGTCGACCCCGGCGAAGGGGACGCGGATGACGGGGGTCGTGGTGGCGGGCGTCGACTCGAAGGGCGTCCCGTTCGCCATCCGCCTCAACGCGGTGAAGGGCGACCTCCCCCCGGCGGACCTGAACGCATTCGTGCAGTCAATCACGGTGAGCTAACCCCCGACGGGCCCTCCCCCCCCCCCGGTCGATGGGAAGTTACGGACACCCATACCGGACATGCAGGGCACCCATCCGTCCCCAACCTCCCACCGACGCCCACTCACACGCACTCAGTCGAGGCAGAACTCGTTGCCCTCGATGTCCTCCATCCAGAGGCACGACTCGTTGTACTCGTCGGCGCGGAACAGCCGCACGCGCGTCGCGCCGAGCGGGATCAGGCGCGCGCACTCGGCCTCGAGTGCGGCCACGCGCTCTTCGCCCACGAGCCCGGTGCCGACCCGGACGTCGAGGTGCACCCGGTTCTTGACGACCTTGCCCTCGGGAACGCGCTGGAAGTACATGCGCGGGCCCACCCCTGTGGGATCCATGCAGACGAACCCCGCCCCCTGACGCTCGGGCGGCAGCGTGCGGTCGTATGCGTCCCACGTCGCGAACCCCTCCGGGGGCGGCGGTACGACGTACCCCAACACCTCGCACCAGAAGCGGGCGACGCGCTCGGGTTCCGCGCAGTCGAAGGTGATCTGGACCTGCTTGATCGACGGCATCGGACCACCATAGGGGCGAGGCCTTGCCTAGTCCACGGGCTTTTGCAGCCCGCGGGCCGGCGATCAGGCAGGGACCTCGCCGGTCGGCGAAGGCATCGGGTGTGGGCGCAGGACCATGAGGGGGCCTTCCGAGGTCGCCACCATGGCGAACGGGAACCGGTCGACCTCCAGGCAGAGCGCGACGTCATCGGGATGGACTCCTTGGCGCACCCCGTTGGCCAGTTCGGCGGCGGCGCGCGACTCGGCGGCGCGGTGGACGTACTCAGCGGCTTCCACCCCGGCTTCGGTGGCTCTCCGGGCGATGTACTGGGCACATGCCAGGTCTTCCTCGGCCTGCCCGTCCTCGCCGGTGACCACGAACGTGACGCTGTCGCTCTGCCGTGTCCGCAGGAGCTGAGCCGTCGCCCCCGCCACGACGAAGCCGGCGCACAGCACCAGCGCGGCGTCCTGGACGGCAAGGGCGCCGACCGTTCCCGCCGTGGTCTTCTGCACGACGGTCCGCCCGCCGAGGTCGAGGGACCGCAGCAGGCCGGGCGAGTTGACGGCGTCGAAACCGGGCGCGGGCGGACCGTCCTTGATCGCCACCCAATCCGGGTGGCTGGCCTTGAGCGCCAGGGCGTCGTCCAGGGACGCGGCGAGAACGATCTTCTCCGCTCCCTGGGCGAAGGCCCAGGCCGCCACGGTGTAAGCGCGCATGACGTCCACCACGACCGCCACGGAAGGGACTTCGGCGAGATCAGCGATGCCAAGGAATCGAGCGTCCATGCCGGTCATGATCGCGCATGCCCCGCCCCGGCCGCACGCTGCCCTGTTATCCACAGGCCCACGCGGCATCCCGGTGCGCAAGGCATCCTCTCTCCCTGACGGTCCTCCCCTCCGGCGAGGGGGAGGACCGTGAACTGGACGGCGGAGTATCACGGAGCGGCCGGATGACGGGGAACCTGCAGTGCTTCACCCAGCGAGGCATCCTGCTCACCCGCGAGGTGATCGCGGCAGGCGTGGCCTCGCGGCAGTTGAGCCGATCACTCGACGCGGAGGGCTGGCAGCGCGTCGTACGCGGGGCCTGGGCCTCGCCGGGTATCGAGCTCACGCCGTGGCTCAAGGCCCGCGCCGTGCAGATACTCCATCCCGAGCTCGTCCTCAGCCACCGGGCCGCCGCCTCGCTCCACCGGATCGAAGTACTGCGGGAGGCGATCGAGTTCACCGCCTCCGACAGTCCTGCCGGCCGGCGCCACGGGTTCATGGTGCACCGCAGGCCCCTCGCCCCGGCCGAGATCTGCGTACGCCATGGGCTGCGGGCCACCACCCCGCTGCGTACGGTGCACGACCTGCTCCTGTGCGGCCCCAGGGATGAGGCACTGGTCGCCGTGGACTCCGCGCTGGGCCCTCGCGTGGTGAGCGGCGGGCGCAGGAGCGGCTTGGTCGGCACCGCCCAACTGACCGCTGCCTGCTCGACGCATCCCACGCGTCGCCACCGCACCCCGCGGGCGGCAGGATGGCTCGCCCTGGCCGATCCGCGGAGCGGCTCACCCGCCGAGACGGTGGCGCGGTTACGGATGCACGACGCCGGTCTGCACCCGCTCAGCCAGGCGGAACTGCGGGCGTACACCGGCCGCCGGATCGTGGCCGACTTCCTCTTCGTCCGGGAGGGCGTGGTGGTGGAGATCGAGGGCTACGCGTACCACGGCAGCCGTGAGGCACACCGCCGCGACCTGGATCGCTTCAACGCGCTGAGCGCCTGTCCCGGAGTGCGGCTGATCCTCCGCTTCCCCGCCTCGACGGTGTTCAGGACACCCGACCGCATGCTCAGCGAAATCCGCGCGGCACTCGCGAGTTCGGTGTCCACGTGAGGCGGATCTGCCGGGCGCGGCCTTCGAGGCCGTTGTGGCCGCCTCGATTCAGAGCGTGCTGCCGGCCGAACGGTCCGCTGTGCCGGGAACGAAAGGCGCGGTGAGGCCGGCCAGGAGCTGGAGGGTGGCAGCAGCCTCGGACCCGGGTGGTGCGCTGTAGATCATCATGGTCATGTCGGGATCGTCGGGCGCTCGCATGGCGACATAGTCGAGGGCGAGTTCGCCGAGCTGAGGGTGATTGAACCGTTTACGGCCGCGGGTCTTGGCGCGGACGGTGTGGTCGGCCCACAAGCGGCGGAAGTCCGCGCTTCCCAGGGAGAGCTCGCCGACCAGAGTGGCCAGCTGCGGGTCATCGGGGTGGCGGCCGGTATCCATGCGGAGGTTGGAGACGGTGTCGCGGGCCTTGTTCTCCCAGTCGGGGTAGAGGCCCTTGGAGGCGTCATCGAGGAAGACCAGCCGGGCCATGTTCCGCTCGGCCGCGGGAAGGGTGGGGAAGTCAGCGATCAAGGCCCTGGCCAGGTCGTTCCAGGCCAGGATGTCCAGGCGGCGTCCGATGAGGTAAGCAGGGACGGATACAAGGGCCTGGAGCGCCTGACGCATCTCGGGGCCAACCTGCTGCGGTCGGCCTGGGCGCTTGCGCGCGCTGGTGGGTTTGGCAAGGTTGTGGAGGTGGGCACGCTCGTCGGCGTCGAGGCGGAGCGCGCCGGCGACGGCGTCCAGGACGTCGGGGGACACGTTGCGGGCCCGGCCCTGTTCCAGACGGGTGTAGTAGTCCACGCTCACCCCGGCCAGGAGGGCCAGCTCCTCGCGGCGCAGGCCCGGCACCCGCCGCCGACCACCGAAGTTGCCCGCGCCGACGTCGTCGGGGCGGAGACGGGCGCGTCGGGTCTTGAGGAACTCGATGAGCTGCTGGACACGATCCATGTTTCCAGTGTCAGTCACGGCCGTGCCGCTCTGCCTGGTCCTGGCAGACCTAGGCAGGGCGGACCCGGGCTGAACGGAGCTCTGGGTGGGCCTGGCCCGGATGCGCAGGATGGACCTCGTTCGTCGGCGAACAAACCCATCGACCGCACCAGCCCAGGAGTCATCCCATGCCGAACACACTCACGATCGTCGCCAGCTTCACCGCCAAGCCGGGCCAGGGGCAGCGCCTGCGCGACGAGCTGGACGCGATGGTTGCGCCCTCCGTCGCGGAGGAGGGCTGCATCGGCTACCAGCCGTTCACCGATCCCAGCCGCCCCGACCGCATGATCATCGTTGAGGAGTGGGCCAGCAGCGCGGCCCTGGGCCACCACTTCTCACTGCCGCACTTCAAGCATGTCGCGCAGGTCCTTGACGAGATCCTCGCCGAGCCGTTCACTCTGCGCCGCCTGACCGACATCCCGGACTGAGACCCCCGCATCAGCGGGCCGTCCGCGAGGCCGTGTCCCGTGAGGCTCACGCGGACACGGGCCACGCGGGCCCTGCCCCCGCTCATCGGATTCGGGAGCAGGACGCAGACAAAAGCCCAAGGTCGGCTGCCGCAGAACGAGGAACACATTGCCCTGCTCCATGCGGTGAGGGGCCGGGATCAGGTGGGCTGGTCACGGGTAGCTGCCGGGCCGCGAACGACCGCGCCGGGCCCTGTTGTTCGATCAGCACGGGGGCACTGGACGGGAGTCCCGAAGTTCGACCAGCTTGATGAGCGCCGCGTGCAGCTCATGAACACCCACGTAGGCATCATGCGCGAGGACGCCCAGGTTTCCGGTTGCCGCCACGCGTATGGCCCGCGGAGGTTCACCGACTGCCGCAAGTCAGCGCGCAGGATCGTCGCCGCGGCCGAAAGGCCTGCCGCCGGGCGTGCGAGAACCTCCGCCGGCGCCCACGCCCCGGCGGAGGCGAGCCCGGCGGCACCGAAGACGAGCCGTCGGCCGATGGGAAGTAGTGGACACCCGTTCCGGACATTCAGGGCACCCATTCGTCCTCAACCTCCCGTCGACGGCCCACGCCGGAAGCTGTACGTCGGACAGATCCTCGCGCGCTTCGGCGCCGAGCCGCCGAGGGGCGACTTCGGGCTGGACGCCTCGCCGTACGACGTGAACGTCGGCGGGCATGACGTCCAGCGGCCGGGTGGCGTGCATCGCCAACTTCGGGATCTACGTGGACATCGGCGGCTACGCGGCGCTGATCAACATCCCCGAGCTCTCCTGGCACCCCATCGACCACCCCTCCGAGGTGGTTTCCCTCGGCCAGGAGATCAGCGCCCGGATTCTCGGCATCGACCTGACCCTCGACCGAGTGACGATGTCCCTCAGAGCCCTGCACGGCGACGTTGGAACCGCCCCCTGAAATGTGATGGAGACTCCACCACCCCTTCCAGTACAACAACACGATGAGCTGGGTAGCGAACGTGATGGTCTCGGTCGACAGGGTGGACAACGCCCACGTGGAGGCGTTGAGCGAGTGGCTGCGGACAGCGGCCCCTCGCCGCGCACAGCCGGAGGCCTGTGGGGTGGGATTCCTGAACCTGCTCACCAGCGTCGACACCAACCAGTGGGGCGGCTGGAAGCACCCGGAGTGCACGGTGTGGGCGGGGGCCCTGAACCATGCCGACCTCTCGGCTCTCCGGCACCGCGCCTCCGAGGTGCCGTGGCGCGAGCCGAATGTGGTGCAGCTCCTGGTCATGGATCAGGAGGAGGGTTTCTTCCGCATGTGGATGATGCGCGGCGGAGAACTACGGCAGTTCGCGCCACTGGAGCCGAACGAGGAGGACGAGGGCTTCTACCGGCACTGGTGAGCGGACCGGTGGCCGTCATAGCCGCGGATTCCGGCCGCTGGGAAGTTACGGACAGCCAGAGCGGACATACAGGGCGGGCATCCGTCCGTAACCCCCCTAACGACCGCACCCCTCATCGTGGGAGGAGAGCCCACGACTTGGTGCCCTGGTGCGGTGTTTGCCCCTCGGCGACGCCCCACTCGCCGCCCCAGTCGTCGACGACCGCCGACAGAAGCCAGAGAGCGCGGCGGCGCCGGGCCTCGCAGAGGGCCAGGGCATCCGGGTCGGTGTGGCGGGGGTGCTGGTCCCACAGGACCAGGCGGAGGGCGTCGTCACGGTGGCGGAGGGAGAGGTAGAGCTCGCGGCCGGGGGTCAGCGCGGCGTTCACGGCGATGAGTTCGGTGACGGCGAGCGTGACCGGCCAGGTGTACGAATGGAGCCCGTACGTCGGTAGCGAGGCGGCGACCGCGTGCCGCCCGACCGCCGCACTGCGCGGGTCACCGGGCAGGGTGAGGCTGAGTACGAGCCCGGGGGCGGGGCGGGGGGCCCTCTCGGGACACAGGGCGGCGGGTTGGGGCGGTGGGGCGTACGGGTGCATGGCTGACTTCCTGGTCGGGATGCCGAGTTGACGGTCACCGCCGCTGCGGGTGAGCTGTGGCCTGTCTCCCTGGCGCGGACCTGCCCCTCCCAGGGCAGGAGGTGCGGGCAGGCCCGCGCGATGCACTTCGGCTCCACGCAGCGTGTGCGGTGCGTCACCTAACGTATGCCCCACGTGGCACCCGTGTCGCCATTGCGGAGGCAATTGCCTCCCTGTGGGTGGACTCGGTCTCTACGTCAGCGGCAGACTGTGCCTACCGTTGGCGGAAGAAGAGGCCCATGCCGAGCAGTTCCACACCTACCGAGCGGCAACGGCGCCTCGGCGCCGAGCTTCGAAAGATGCGCACCGCCGCCGAAGCGACCACTGCGTACGCAGCAGGCCTGCTGGGCGTCGACAGGACGAAGATCTCCAACATGGAGGCTGGCGTCCGGCCCGTAGCGCCGGAGCGCGTTCGCACTCTCGCCTGCAACTTTGCTTGCTCTGATGCCCGTTACGTTGATGCGCTCGTCGCTATGGCCGAGCAACGCGAGCGAAACTGGTGGGAGCAGTACCGGGGCACTCTGCCCCCGGGGCTGCTGGACATCGCCGAGCTTGAATGGAATGCCGTGCGAATCCGCACCGCGCAGACCGTCCATCTACCGGGTCTTCTCCACACCGATGGGTACGCACGTGCGGTGTTCGGCGCCGTACTGCCCGCACTTTCACGGTTGGAGATCGAGCTGCGCGTGACCCACCGCATGGACAGACAACAGGTGCTGGACCGCGAGGACCCGGTCGACTACGTCGGCTTCGTGCACGAGGCCGCGCTCCGCATGCAGTTCGGCGGTCGCCAGATCATGCGGGAGCAGCTTGTGCATCTCTGCGAGGCGTCAGAGCGCAGGAACATCGAGCTGCGAGTCATCCCCGTGGACCGGGGAGCGTTCCCTGGCGCGGGCCACGCGCTTCTCTACGCGCACGGCGTCGTGCCGCAACTGGACACGGTGCAGCTGGATTCCGCGCATGGTCCGGAGTTCATGCACGCCGAGGCGCAGCTCACCAAGTACCGGGCCCACCTGGACTGGATGGAAGAAGCTGCCTTGGGCGCAGCCGAGTCACGCGACTTCATCCATGCCGTAGCACGTCAACTTTGAGGAGCCTCGCTATGGTCGAGATCAACTGGGAAGAGCCTTACTGCGGTGAGGGAAACAACTGTTTCCGGCTCGGGACGGACACCGAAGGCAACGCCTTCATCGCCGTTCTCGGTCAGGAGGATCGTTACCTCACCGACAGCCGTGAGGCCCTCCAGCAGATGATCCGGGACATCAAGGCCGGCAAGGCCGATCACCTGCTGTAGACAACACCCGCGTCCCCGTCGGCCGGGCGCCTGCGACGGCTCAGGAGCTGCCAGGCGCCCAGGCCCAGGACCAGCACGGTCCCGGTGCCGATTCCGGCGAACCCGATCGCTCGCATCGTGAGGTCCTCACCACTGCCGGGGCCCGTGTCGCCGATGCCGAAACCCGCCGCTTCCGGGTCACCGTCGTACGGCGGGCCCGGCTGGGCCTCTCCCTTGAGGCCGACGTTCAGCGTCATGGGGACACCGCGCGGGACCTTCGGGTCGAGCGTCACCTGGACGTAGTACCAGCCCTGGAACCTCATCGCCGATTCCGCGGTCGACTCTCCCTCGAACCGGTTCGCGTAGGCGGCCGGGGCCGTACCGAGATCGACGCCGACAGGGGCGCCCCGGTAAGCGATGCTCTTGTCGGAGACCGGGCCACGAGCCGTGTTGTACAGCGCGAGGCGCAGCCCGTTGACGGAGAACGAGCCGTCCGTGGTGCCGTTGGCCAGCTGGGCCCGCAGGAAGAGCTGCCGGCCCCAGGCGACCGGCACCTTGTAGAACCGGCTGTCTCCCGGCTGGAGGTCGTCCCGCCAGACGCCCTCGTCGACGGCTGCCGCGTCGTTGAACCCCGTGCCGCCGCTCACCTTCCGCGGAGTGCCGTCGGCCGGGGACGGCGCTTCCGAGCTCCAGGAGGTAGGCGCCTGAGGTTCGGCCGCACCGGGCTTGAGCCCCGGTTCCGCCATGTAGGTCAGCTCGATCGGCCACTCGGCTCCGCCGCCGGCCTTCGAACCCACCCGGGTGACGGAATAGAGATAGTCCCCTGCCTGTTGGCAGGCACCTGTGTCGTCCTTGATGCGGCGCGACGCGTAGCTCGCGATCGGGCGGGTGGTGTCACCCCCGAAGTACGCGGCCGGGCTCGAACCGCACGGTGTGCCGGCGGCCGAGGTCAGGTCGACCTGGAGCCCGTCGAGGATGCCGCTCGTGGTGCCGGGAGGCGGGGCGAGCACCGTGGAGACGAAGGCGTTGGACATGTCGTCCAGCCGGACCCGGTAGTACTTCTTCTGGCCCGGCCCGATGGTGTCCGAGTAGACCTTCGCTCGCTCCAGCTGGGGCCCGTCCGCGCTCGACTCCGTACCGGTGACGGGCACGGAGCCTTGCGCAGGCCGGTAGGAGGCGGCGCCGCCGCCCCCCGGGGCATCGTCCGCGCGCGGGTCAGCCGCCGCGGTGCCCGCCAGCAGCAGCACGCAGAGTGCTGCCGCCGCCCCGGCGGCAGCACCGCCTACGGGCCTCGACTTCATTTCGCTCCTGTTCGTGCTTATGACGCGCCGGCGCGCTGGAAGGTGACCTCCACGCGGCGGTTCTTCTTACGGCCCTCTTCGGTCTCGTTGCTCGCGATCGGGTAATCCTCCCCGTAGCCACGGATCTCGAAGGTCACGTTCGGCAGCCCCGGGGAGAGGACTCCCTGCACGGCGTCGGCCCGCTGCTTGGAGAGGACGTCACCGTGGGCGGCGGAGCCGAGGTCGTCGGTGAAACCGAAGACCCGGACCTTTGTCGCCTTCTGGTTCTTGATCTCCTGGGCGATCGCGGTGATCCGGGCGTTGGCCTCACCGCTCAGCTTCGCGCTGTCCTTGCCGAAGAGGACCTCGGCCTGGAGGGCGAAGGTGATGTCCACGTTGGTGTCCTCGCGGCGCTCCTCACCACCCAGATCCTCGACGACGGACTTGATGTCGAGCACGCGGACATCACCGAGGGTCGCGCCGTCCCCGAGCATCAGACCGGGCGAGTTCGCGTCGACCTCTACGGGCGGCGAGGCGGAGGGGACGGCCGTCGGGTTGTCGTCCGCCGTCGCGGAGGCGGCTCCCCACAGGGTCGAGGTGCCGAGGACGACGGTTGCTGCGGCGCAGAGCGCGACGCGGCGGCGCAGGGCACCTCGTGAGGCGCTTGGTGTGGGGGCGGGTGGCTGCATGGTGGTCATCACCCGGAGATCTTGATCGTCGCGGTGGGCATGGTCGGGATCTGGAAGTCGACCTCAGCCGTGCCCTGCGGCGGGGCGGGAAACTGTGCGAAGAACGGTGCCTCGTCACCCGGCTGGACCGCTTCGAACTTCGTGCACAGGCACCGGCCGTCGGTGTCACGCAGGATCAGGTAACGCTTCTTGCCTGCCTGGTCCACCAGAGTCGCGCCCGCCATGGATGCGCCGTTGTTCACGAGCTCCTGCTCAAGCCCTTGCCATCCAGGGGCAAACCAAATTTGATCCGATCCGTTCTTCACCCGTCCCTTGACCGTGACGAATCCGCCGGACTCACGCTCGGCCGAGCTGACAACGACCTCTACGCCGTCCTTGCCCTTGATCGTGGCCAGCACCTGGTTTTCGTCCGGCGCTTCGGGCTCCGGGGCCTCACTCTTCTGGCTGTCGGAAGAAGCCGAGGATTCCTTGGGCTTGCCCTCCGACTTGTCCGCTCCCCCGTCGCCGCCACATGCCGTCAGCACGACAGCCATGGCTACAGAGGCAGCCGCCACAGCGGCCCCCTTGAAGCGAATCCGGGTCATGGCTGCACGCATCGGCGTGGTCCTCTCGAGGTCGTTCATCACTTGTCGGCCAGGTGGACGGAGAACAGGTCTGCCAGGTCCGGCAGGAGTTTGAGGTTCTTCGGGTCGATGTCGAAGTCCAAGTCTTCGTCATCGCACACGGCTTTGTACGCCTTCCGCTCCTCGGACTCATCCGTGTCGCCGTCGTCGGCATCCGTCGGAGGGCTCGGCGCGGGACGTGTGTCCTCTTCGATACGGCAGCGCGGCTCGATCACCGCTCGTGCGGTGGCCGTGGCCTTCGTCGTCGTCGTGCTGGCGATCACCGAGTCACCGACGGGCTTGTTCGTCTCGACCGTGACGTTGTACGAGACCTCTGGCCAGTCCTCCGCGTAGCACATGGTCCCGGTCAGGTGGGCATCGTTCTTGGCAGCCAGCCAGTCGGCGGCATCGCAGGACCCCGAGAGAGCTCCGCGTCCGCTCAGCAGGTCGTCCCACTCATCCAGGTCGAAGACGCCTGGCCAGCTCAGTTGGTCGCGCGCGTCCGTCGCCGCCGCGAGGGCGGCGGCATCTGCGGCGGTCTGGGCCTCGTTCCGCTTCATCGACGCCTGGCCGACTGCGAAGTACGCGAACGCAAGAAAGAGCAGGCCCGCCACCACCATGATGTAGATGGGGAAAGCCTGCCCTGCCTCGCGTGCCTGTCTGGCTACTACTTTCCGCCCGTGATCTTGGCGATCTGCGCGGTGATGGCACCACCGATCGCCGTCCCGATGTTCGTCAGCATGAGCGCCGCGATGATCGCCACAACCACCACGATGATGCCCAGGTACTCCACCGAGCCCTGCCCCCGGTCCCGGTCCGCCCGGGCCTTCATGCGTTCCACCGAGGTGTTCGCCCAGACCTTGGCGTTGACGGACGCCTTCAGCATCAGCTTGCTCATGGTGTTCCCCTCCGGGTCCGGCCGACCGGAGGCCGGCCGACGCGTGTGTCTCTGCTGTGCCGCGTCCGGAACCGGCTTCCTCCTGGCCGGTGCCGTCGGCGACATGAGAAAGGTACGACGGAACCGTCGGCCCCACGGAGGGCCCCAGGGCCCAAACCCGGGCCCAAAACGGCCGTTGGGCCCGTCGTCCGGTACGCGTGCCCCTGTCGGGGCTTCTCCCCCGTTCAGCCATGGCTGCCTGTCCCCCTCGCTCCAGGTCCCGAGCCCGGCGCCGTGCCGAGCCAGCGGGCTATGGCCTCACTGCGACTGCCGCTGTGCAGCTTGGTGAAGATCCTGTTGATGTGGTTCTTGACGGTCTTTTCGCTGATGAAGCACGTGGCGGCGATCTGCTGGTTGCTCATGCCCGAGGAGATGAGCTCCATGACCTCCGCCTCCCTCGAACTCAGGTCGTACTGCTGCCGGTTGGGCGCATGGGGGCGCCTGCGTTCACTGTCTGTCGAAGACTGTGCCACAACGGGTTGCAGTTGCGAAAGGGCTTCCGGATTTCCCGCCGGTCGCCCCGCCGGCGGCGAAGGCGCCCGCCCCGTGCGAGTGCTGCCGGAATCCGGGCCCGGGGCGTTGTGCGGCACGCCGGCCGTCAGTGCCGTCCCGAGCCCTTCCGGCAGCTGCCTCGGCTGATGGTCCGCCCCTTGGCGCATATGGGCGAGAAGCGCCTTGGCCGCGGTTGCGGTGAAGGGGGCGCGGCCGCTCTTCGTGTCGCGTACGGACTGCACGAGTTCGTCGGCCGTGAACTCGCCGTGCACCAGGTAGCCGCCCGCGCCCAGGCGCAGCGCCTCGTGCACGATGTCGCTCTCGCGGCTGTACGTCAGCATCATCACGGGTGCAACCTGCACCAGGTGCGGCAGGGCGGAGAGGCCGTCCACCCCGGGCATCCGTACGTCGAGCAGGATGACGTCCGGCCGGTGGCGTACGGCGGCCTCGTAGGCCGCGCGCCCGTCCGCGGCCTCGGCCACGACCTCGATGTCCGCCCGGCCGCTGAGCAGGACCCCGAGACCCGCCCGTACGACGGGGTTGTCGTCCGCGACGACGACCCGGAGGGGCCCGGGTGCCGGCCCGTCGGGGGCGGCGGGGAACGCGGGCATCCGCTCGGGCGCGCGGGGCCCGTCGGCGGGAGCCGGGGGCCGCTGGGGGGTCGGCGGGTGCTGGGTGGCCGGGAATGCGGGGGAGCTGAGTTCCGTGCTGAACGGGGAGCCGTGCGAGGACGTGTGCGGGGAGGCGTGGTTCGGCGCCGCCCGGTCCTGGCCCGATGCGCGCGAGACGTCGTCCGGCATTCTGCGACCTCCTCTCAGGAGTGGTGGGGACGAAGGTGCGGGGAGCGGTGGAGCGCGAGCGGTTACGGGTTCGGAGCGGGGGCCCGGGCTGCCGGGTCCGTCGCCCCGGTCGGGGTGAGGGCGGCCGTCGGGAGTTCCACGCGGACCTCCGTGCCCTTGGCCGCCCGTCCCTTGCCGATGCGGATGCGCGCGCCGATGGAGGCCGCGCGTTCCACCATGCCGACGAGCCCGAAGTGGCCGGCCCGCCTCAGGTCGTCGAGCGTGGTGCCCGCGGGCAGGCCCTGGCCGTCGTCGTACACGCTGACGCGCAGGACGTCGCCCTTGATGCCGGCGAGGACGACGAGGTACGTGGGGTGGGCGTGCCGGTTGGCGTTCTCCATCGCTTCGGAGGCGACGGTGAGCAGCTGCCGGGCGACGACCTGCGGGACAAGGGGTACGGGTGTGTCGCCGAGGGTGCGGAACACGGTGTTCATCCCGTGGCGCCGGGTGAAGTCCTCAGCCCTGGAGCGGAGCTCCGCGACGAGGTCGACGCCGCCGTCGAGCCCGGATTCGCGGCGCAGGTCGGAGAGGAGTTCGCGGGACTCGGCGGCGGCCCGGCGGGCGGATCTGGCCACCAGTTCCGCCTGGAGCCGGACGGTGAGCGGGTCCATCCGGTCGGAGGAGCGGGCGAGTCCGTCGGCTGCCAGGGCGAGGCCGTGCAGGGTCTTGGCGACGGAGTCGTGCATCTCCCGTGCCAGCCGGGCGCGTTCGTCCTCGACGGCCACGCTGACGGCGAGACGGGCCCGGGTCTCGGTCAGCGCCTGGCTGGCCGCGCCGACGCGGAGCATCAGATTGCGCAGGGCGACGCCGACGGCTCCCGCGAGTACGCAGAAGCCGGGGAGGAGGAGCACGTCGGCCACGCTCGACTGGGGGCGGTTGTCGACGCTGAAGGCGGCGGCCAGGATCAGGCTCTGCACGACGGCGAAGACGCCGGCGACGCGCCAGCCGTAGAGCAGTCCGGCGAGCAGCGGGGTGCAGACGACCGCGTAACCGAGGGTCGACTCGGGGGTGGCGGTGAACAGGAGCAGCGCACCGAAGACCGTGTCCACCCCGAGGAGCAGCGGGTAGCGCACGAGGAGCGGCCCGAAGCGCTCCCAGTCGCGGTAGAGGGCGTACGAGCCGACGAACGTCACCAGGACCGCCGATCCCACGAGCCAGCCGGCGAGCCCCGGGGCGCTGTTGTCGACCGCTTGGGGGGTGCCGATGGCGATCATGGCGAGCCGGAAGAGGAACACCTGGCGGGCCAGCGCCTGGAGGGCGTTGACCTGGATGGAGACCGTGGGCGCGGGCCCCACCGGGGTGGACAGCGTGTGGCGGGGGTCCGCGGGCTCCGGTCCCGGCTGCAGGGAGATCGTCATCGGCCCGTCGCTCACTCCCCCGTCAGGGACCCGAAGTTGGTGCCGGATCCGAGCAGCATGGCGGCGCCCATGAGGATCACGGTCGCGGGGATCATGAACGTGGTCACCATCAGGGTGGCCCTGGGGACCGCCTTGGCCGCCTTCCGCCGGGCGTTCTGCGCGTCGGTGCGGCGCATGTCGTTGGCGATGGCGATGAGGGTGTCGACGATGGGCGCGCCCAGTTCCTCACCCTGCTGGAGCGCGGTGACGAACATGGCGACCTGGTCGGAGTCGTTGCGTCTGCGCAGCTCGTCGAAGGCCTGGCGGCGGCTGACACCCATGTCCATCTGGCGCAGGGTGATGCGCAGTTCGTCGGCCCACGGGCCCTTGTACTTGTCCGAGACCCGGTCCAGTGCCTGCCGGAAGCCGAGCCCGGCGGAGACGACGACGGCGAGGACGTCCAGGAAGTCGGGGAGCGTGCGGTCGATGTCGTCACGGCGCTTGCGGACGGCGGCCCAGATGCCGACCTCGCCCCAGAAGAGCCCGAAGGCGACCATGAGGAGCGCCACGAAGAACTGGCCGCTGGTGAGCATGACGAAGGCGGCGGTGCCGCCGAGGATGCTGTAGACGGCACGGCGGGCGGCGTAGCGGTCGATGGTGAGGCCGCCTGGGTTGCCCGCCATGTCGATCTTGCGGCGCTTGTCGTTGACCTTCTTGGGTCCCATCAGGCGGAGCACGAGGGGCGCCCAGCGCATTCCGAGACGGTCGATGCCGGAGCCCACCGCGGTGGTGCGGGTCGAGCCCACCTCCAGGGCGAGCGCGAGGTCGCCGGGGAGGGTGGCCTCGGCGCGGTACATCCGTACACCCTTGAAGACGCCGAACACACTGAGGCCGACGACGAGAGCGAGCAGCAGTTCCATATCGGTCCCCTCCTCAGATATCGATCTTGGAAATGCGGCGGATGGCGATGAAGCCGACGGTGTAGAGGCCGAGCGAGACGATGACGGCGACCTGGCCGGCGAACGATCCCGTCATGCGGTCGAGTGCTCCCGGGAGCATCGTGTTGACGAGGAGCATCGCGCCGACGCCGATGGCGGGGACGGCGTACGCGGTGGCGTTGATCTGCGAGAGCTGGGTGCGGACCTCGCGCCGGGTCTCCTTGCGCTCCTCCAGGGTGATGGTGAGGTTGCGCAGCGAGGAGACGACCTGGCCGCCGGCCCGGTTGGAGAGGATGAGGGTGGCGACGAGGACGACCAGTTCGCGGGAGGGCAGGCGGGTGGCGAGCTCGTCCAGCGCGTCGTCGAGCGTGCGGCCCACACCCAGCTGGTCGGCGACGATGCGAAGTTCGTCGCCCGCGGGCGCTTCGAGTTCGTCGGCGGCCATGGCGATGGAGGTGCGCAGGGCGAGCCCGGCCTGGGTGGCGTTGGCCAGCACCCTGGAGATTTCCGGCAGCTGGCTGATGAAGGCCTCGGTGCGCTTGGTGCGGTGCCAGTTCAGGAAGGTGTTGGCGGCCCAGATCCCGGCGAGCCCGGCGAGCGGTCCGAAGAACGAGGCCAGGACGGAGGCCGCGATGAGCCACAGGGCCACCACCCCGGCCACGACGTAGAGGAAGTACTCGCCCGGAGTGACGTCGAGGCCGGTGGCCGCGAGCTTCAGCTCGATCTTCTTGCCCAGTTTCGTACGGCGCAGCCGGCGGTCGACCCCCCGGAAGCGGCGCTGCGGGCCCAGGTCGATCTGGCCGGTCGAGGAGAGCCGGTCGACGAGGGCTTCGCGCTGGGCCTTGCCCGAGGTGTAGGCGTGCAGGCCCAGGACGCCGAGTACGCCGCACAGCAGCGTGACGCCGAGGGTGAGGGGTGCGAGGTTGTCCATGTCGGGGTACCTATCTGGCCTCTCGGGTGGCGAGGTATTCGTCTGACGGGGCGACCCCGAAGGCCTGGGGGATCGGCTGTCCGGCCATGTAGAGCCGGTCGGCGATACGACGCGGGAGCGGGAGGGCCTGGAAGTCACCGTGGATCAGGCCGTCGGTGTCCATCGGCCGGGCGTCGAACCGGGCGACGGTGACGATCTTGTACGGGTCACGGCCGTGCGAGTCGAGCACCGCGATCTCGGTGACCCTCCTGCTGCCGTCGGCGTGCCGGGTCAGCTGGACGATCACGTCCACGGCGCTGTTGATCTGGTCGTGCAGGGCCTCGAAGGGGATCTTGATCTCGGACATCGAGGCGAGGGTCTGGAGCCGCATCAGCGCGTCCTCGGCGCTGTTGGCGTGGACGGTGGCCAGCGAACCGTCGTGGCCGGTCGACATCGCCTGGAGCATGTCGAGCGACTCACCGCCTCGGACCTCACCGACGACGATGCGGTCGGGGCGCATACGCAGGGAGTTGCGGACCAGGTCGCGGATGGTGATCTGGCCCTTCCCCTCCACGTTCGCGGGACGCGACTCCAGCCGGATCACGTGCTTCTGCTGGAGCTGGAGTTCGGCGGAGTCCTCGATGGTGACGATCCGCTCGCCCTCGGGGATGAGTCCGGAGAGCGCGTTGAGCAGCGTGGTCTTCCCGGTGCCCGTGGCCCCGGAGACGATCACGTTGAACTTGGCCTGGACGAGCCCGGCGAGCAGCAGCAGCATGTGCTGGTCCAGCGAGCCGAAGCTGATCATCTCCTGGAGCGAGAAGGACCTGGGGAAGCGCCGGATGGTGAGCGTCGCGCCGGTGAGGGAGAGCGGCGGGATGATGACGTTGACGCGCTCACCGCTGGGGAGGCGGGCGTCCACCATCGGGTTGGCCTCGTCCACACGCCGGTTGACGGTGGAGACGATGCGCTCGATGGTCTGCATCAGCTGCTCGTGGCTGGCGAAGCGCAGGGGGAGCTGCTCGACCCTGCCCGCTCGTTCGACGTAGATCTGGTCGGGTCCGTTGACCATGATCTCCGTGATGGAGGCGTCCTCCAGGAGCGGTTCGAGGACGCCGAGTCCGAGCGCCTCGTCGACGACGCGCCGGATGAGCTGGGAGCGTTCGACGGTGGAGAGGACCGGGCCCTCACGGCTGATGATGTGGCCCAGCACGCGTTCGAGCCGGGCGCGGCGGTCCGCCGTGGCCAGCGAGGACATCTCCGCGAGGTCGATCTCCTCGAGGAGCTTGGCGCGGTACGTCGCGACCAGGTGGCCGTCCTCCCGTCCCCCTCCGCGCTCCTCGGGGGCGGTGATGCGTGCCCGCAGGCTCATGGGTGGTACTCCTCGGATGGGATGGGCGGGGTGCCTAGTCGCGGGGCATGGTGGCGGACTTCTCGACGGTCCGGTCACCGAGCAGGCCGAGCAGGATGTCGGGGATCTTGACGGTGACCGTGACCGTGACCGCGTCGCCCCCCGCGGGCGGCGAGATCTGGGAGCGATCGGCGACCCAGCTGGTCATGGACGCCCTTCCCACCTGCGCGTAGGACCCGGACACGTCCTCCTGCGCGGCGGTACGCGCGGCGGCCCTGGCCGCGGTGCCCGCCTGCTGGGCGGTGTAGGCGATCAGGCCGAGCTGGATGCCGGCGAGGCCGATGAGGATGAGGACGGGGAGGAAGCCGAGGTACTCGATGGCGGTCGAGCCGCGGTCCCTGCCTCTGGCCCTGGCGCTTCCCGGTCTCCGGCCGGCCGCGCAGGGGATGCGTACGGGTGCCATGACGCGTCACTTCCCTTCCGCGGCCGCGCCGGCCGTTGCCGTGACGGGGATGGGGAGGCTGGCGAAGCCGGGGAAGAGGACGGGGGCCTTCAGCCTGACGGTGGCCTTGACCATGTCCGATTCCGGCCCTCTGCAGTCGATCGTCTCGACGGTCTCGTCCCAGGCGCTCGGAAGCCGTTCGTGCACGGCCTCCCGGCATCTGCTCTGCATGTCCCACGCCCCCGCGGCGACCGCTTTGCGTACGCCTTCGTCCGCCGCTCCGCTCGCCAGCGTGAACGTGTAGCCCACCAGGACCGCCTGCCAGAGCAGCACCAGGGTCACCAGGATGATGGGCACCATCCCGGTGAACTCGACGCTCAGCTGCCCGTGGTCACGTCTCAGCCATGTCCGTATCCGGCCCGGCTCTCCCGCGTCCCTCGTCACTGTCGGCCTCCCCCGCTGGTCGTGCCGCCCTTGCGCTTGCGGCCCCCGATCGAGCCCCGGTCGCCGCGCAGCATGCCGCCGCGCGACTCCGCTCCCTGCGAAGGCTTCACGAGTCCGAGCTCTCCCGCCAGGGCCCAGAGGGCCTGTTTCACGGTGGAGCGTGGGTCCAGCTCGTGCATCCGGCCCGAGTCCACGGCGCCCTGGAGCTCCTTGAAGTTCGCCGGGACCGCCGTGCCCGCCATCCGGGTCCCGGTGAT
The DNA here is from genome assembly GCF_044751065.1 of Streptomyces sp. NPDC088746. Taxonomy (NCBI): domain Bacteria; kingdom Bacillati; phylum Actinomycetota; class Actinomycetes; order Kitasatosporales; family Streptomycetaceae; genus Streptomyces; species Streptomyces sp. NPDC088746. The sequence continues at coordinate 741,978 of NZ_JBIVLA010000002.1, read as the reverse complement.
CCGCTGGATCAGGGCGGGCTGGATCTCCGTGTTGCGGTTGAAGCGGTTGACGAGGATCACCGTCTCCTCGGCCTTGCGGACCTGGAGCCGGTCCCACATCCGCACGATGCGCTTGGCGCCCCGCACGGCGACGACGTCCGGTGTCGTCACCAGCACGGCGGTGTCGGCCATCTCGATCGCCGCGGCGTTGGCCCCGCTCATCTGGCTTCCGCAGTCGATGACGACGATCTCGTAGCGCGAGCGCAGCGCGCTGACGATCTGTCGGGCCGACCGGTCGCTGACCTCTTCGCCGCGTTCGCCCTCCCCCGGCGCCAGCAGCAGCGCCAGGCCGGTGGTGTGGGAGAACACGGCGTCGGAGAGGACGCGCGGTGATATGTCGGCGATGGCCGCGAGGTCGACGACGGAACGCCGGAACTGCACGTCGAGGTAGGCGGCGACGTCACCGGTCTGGAGGTCCAGGTCGACGAGCGCTGCCGTGCGCCCGGAGGCCTGCGCGGCCAGGGCCAGCTGCACGGCGGTGAGGGTCGTCCCGACCCCGCCCTTGGCCCCGGTGACCGTGACGACCGTGCCGCCGGGGCCGGTGAACACATCGCCGCCCGCCCCGAGGTGACGTCGTACGCCGGTGGACCACTGCGCGGCGGCCTGCACCCGGTTGGCGATCTCCTCGTAGCTCAGGGGGAGGGTGACCAGGCCCCGTGCTCCCGCGTCCATGGCCGCGGCGAAGAGGCCGGGGCTCGCGTCGGCGGTGATCAGCACGACCCCCACGGCGGGGAAGCGCAGGGACACCTCCCGGATCAGCTCCAGGGCGGGCACCGGGCCGATCCCCTCGTGGACCAGCACGACCTCGGGCAGTTCCTCGATGGACTCGCCGGCGAGGCGGGCGAGGGTGTCGATGAGCTGCGTCGAGTCGCCGACCGGAGCGGCCGGCTCCGCGTCCGGGAGCTGGCTGAGCAGGGTGGTGACGGACCTGGCCGCGTCGGGGTCACCGACCGCCGGGAGGATTCTGGTGGTCATCCGACCCTCACTTGTCCTTGTCGAGCGTGTAGGTCCGGTCGCCCGGACGGATGGTGCCGTCGCTGCCGGGGGCGATCAGTGCGAGACGCACGTGCTGGGCGAAGGACTCCGCGTACGCGACGCGCTGGGTGTCGAGGGTGTTGAGCGCGAAGGTGATCGGCACGGCCTCGGTCGCCTGGTTCCTGTCGTCCTTCTTCGGGTCCAGGGCGGTCAGTTCACCGACGTCGAGCACCTTGGCGTTGGAGACGATGACCTTGGACTGGGAGACCTCGCCGTCGCGCTCGCCCGCGAACGTGGCGTAGATGTTCACCTTGTCGTTCGGCCGGATCTTGCCCGCGACGCCCGTCGCGGCGTCGATCATGATGGCGATCTCCTGCTCGCCCGGCCTCAGCTCCGGGCTCCGCACCATCATGTCGGACTGCATCAGGGAACCCGCTTGCAGCTCGGTGACCGCGATCTTGCCGTCGACCTCGTCGATGTCCGTGACGGCGTTGTCCGACAGCCAGCGTTTGGGCATGGAGACCTTCTCGAACTGCCCGGCGGAGAGGTCCGTGTACGGGGCCACGTCCTTCTTGAGCCGGTAGGCGTCGACCTCGGGCCCGACCTTGGAGTTGACGTCGCTGATCACCGAGAGCACCCCGGCGAAGGCACCGAAGGCGCACAGGACCGACAGGAGCAGGAGTATCACGCCGCGGCGCTGGCGGGAGTTCATGGGCCGGACAACCTCGTTCGATTCGGATGCGTGGAGCAGCGGACGGAAAGGGATGCGCGGTGTCTGCGGAGAGCCCGGGGCACGCTAGGTGCCCGGTGGCGCGGCCGCGCCAGGACTCAGGACACCCGGGGAGTGCATTCGGTTCTCCGGCGGTGCCAGCGGGGAGGAACAGAACCCGCAGCGGTCGCCGATGAGCTCCATTCCGCACCAGTGGCAGCTTTCCCGGCGTACGGAGGAAACGAGCTGGTAGATCACGGAGATGTCCGGAAGGAAGGAGGCGAATTCCACCAGCTTCCCGGTGCCCCACCAGCGCGGCGAACCGGAAGGCAACGCACACTCCTGAATGGCCTGTACCCCCCAGGCCGGCGCAAGCGTCTGCTGGACCCATTCCGATGTCAACTGGCCTTTGGCGACCAGCAGTTGTGTGGCGAACGGCGGCCCGGCCGGCAGTTCGGCCGCCTGGCCGATCCTGATCAGCTGAGGGCTGGGGCCGGCGAGCACGGCGAACTGGGATCCCGGCAGCCAGGACTTGGCGTGGGTCTTGAGGCTGACGGGGACCATGTCGAGCCTCGCCACCGAGTTCAGCAGGGCTCCGGCGTGGATGTAGTGGGCGAGCAGCCGGGCCGCCGAGGCCACCACCCCCGGGCTGAAATCGCAGATGGAGAGCTGGCGCAGCTGCCGCACGAGGACGGCCACACCGAGCGGCGGCAGGTCCGTCTTCAGCAGGGCGATGCGGTCGCTCTCCAGGACCGAGCGGATGGCGTGGAGCCTGCGTTCGTGTGCGGGGCCGAGGCCGGTGGGATAGACGGCGATCACGTAACCGTGCTGCTCCAGGAGCAGGTTCATGTCACCGATCGCGAGGTCGAGGGGCTGGGCTTCGGGTGCCTGGAGCAGCGCCGCTGTGGGTGTCTGCTGATCGGTCGGCGGTAGCACGAGATCAGCACTGGTCACTGCTATTGCGGTCGGCACGCTCTTCCCCGTTCCGGCTCCGGCCGTCGTCGGGGGGACTCCGGCCGCAATCGCTCCTGCTCCGTGCTTCTTCCCCAGCACTTTAGCCACGTCGGACCAGGCAGAGAACAGATATCGGAACCCGGTACGAAGACGGTACGGCACAGGCGTTCGCTACGCCTCCGTACGAAATCGGACGAAAAGCAAGGTGGTTAACTCCTGCACCACTGCGCAGAGTTACCGCGGCCGAGCGGGTTTGAAATCCCCGGGAATTCATCCGCCCACGTCAGAACGGATTGCGGCCGCTTTCCGCGGCCCTCCGCGATATCCACTCCGTCACGCTCGACGCGTTCCGACCGAGTCACCCGTGCGAGTGGGTCCGCGCGACCCGGAACGGTCACCCGAAGGTGGGCGCGCACCCTTGTCGCCCCTCCGGGTCCGCCCCGCCGCAGGCATCGGGACCACCAGAGGTCTTGACAACTTGATTGGTCTGGACCAGTTTATCGGCCAACGGTGGCCACCGTTCCCGCCAGCACCCCCAACTCCCCCACCGGAGGCAGCAAGTGGAACGCTCCGCAGGCAGCAGCAGGCACAGAAGACGCCGGGTCCGGCCGCTCCTCGGCGGGACCGTCGCCGTGGTCGCGGCGGGGGCGCTGGGCGTCACCGGGCTCGTCGGCACCGCACAGGCGGCCGACGTCAACGTGGCCAGGAACGCCGGGTTCGAGTCCGGGCTCGCCAACTGGACCTGTTCCGGGGGCAGCGGCGCCACGGTCACCTCCCCCGTGCACGGCGGCTCCTCCGCGCTCAAGGCCACTCCCGCGGGCCAGGACAACGCCAAGTGCACCCAGAGCGTCGCCGTGAAGCCCAGCTCCACCTACACGCTGAGCTCCTGGGTACAGGGCGGTTACGCCTATCTCGGCGCGAGCGGCACGGGCACGACCGACGTCTCCACCTGGTCGCCCGGCTCCAGCAGCTGGACCCAGCTGCGGACCACCTTCACCACCGGCCCCTCCACCACCTCGGTGACCGTCTACACCCACGGCTGGTACGGCCAGGCCGCCTACCTCGCGGACGACGTCGAGGTGAGCGGACCCGACGGCGGCGGTGGCACGGACCCGGGGCCCGCGATCCCCGGGGCACCCGCCGGGCTGGCCGTCGCCACGACGACCACCTCCTCCGTCACCCTGAACTGGAACGCCGTCTCCGGCGCCACCGGCTACACCGTCTACCGCGGCGGCACGAAGGCGACCACCACCACCGGCACCTCCGCGACGGTGACCGGTCTCGCCGCGGACACCGCGTACCAGTTCTCCGTCAGCGCGACGAACGCCGCCGGTGAGTCCGTCAGGTCGGCGACCGTCAGCGGACGTACGGCGAAGGCCACCGACCCGGGCCCCGGCCCGACGACATCGGTCCCCAAGCACGCGGTGACCGGCTACTGGCAGAACTTCAACAACGGCGCCACCGTCCAGAAGCTCAGCGACGTCCCGGCCGACTACGACATCATCGCGGTCTCCTTCGCGGACGCCACGGCCACGCCCGGCGCCGTCACCTTCAACCTGGACTCGGCGGGGCTGAACGGCTACACCGTCGACCAGTTCAAGGCCGACATCAAGGCCAAGCAGGCCGCCGGAAAGAACGTCATCATCTCCGTCGGTGGCGAGAAGGGGTCCGTCGCCGTCAACAGCGACGCCTCCGCCACCGCCTTCGCGGACTCGGTGTACGCGCTCATCCAGGAGTACGGCTTCAACGGCGTCGACATCGACCTGGAGAACGGCCTCAACTCCACCTACATGACGAAGGCCCTGCGCTCCCTGTCGTCGAAGGCGGGCTCCGGCCTCGTCATCACGATGGCCCCGCAGACCATCGACATGCAGTCCACGTCCGGTGAGTACTTCAAGACGGCGCTCAACATCAAGGACATCCTGACCGTCGTCAACATGCAGTACTACAACAGCGGTTCGATGCTGGGCTGCGACGGCAAGGTCTACTCGCAGGGTTCGGTCGACTTCCTCACCGCGCTCGCCTGCATCCAGCTGGAGGGCGGCCTCGCCCCGTCCCAGGTCGGCCTCGGCGTCCCCGCCTCCACCCGCGGCGCGGGCAGCGGCTACGTCGCCCCGTCCGTCGTGAACGCGGCCCTGGACTGCCTGGCCAAGGGCACGGGCTGCGGCTCCTTCAAGCCGTCCAGGACCTACCCGGACCTGCGCGGCGCGATGACCTGGTCCACGAACTGGGACGCCACGGCGGGCAACGCCTGGTCCAAGGCGGTCGGCCCGCACGTCCACGGCCTCCCGTAACGCGAAGGCCCTTCGGTCCAGCAGCGCCGCCGCTCCCCCGGCGGCGCTGCTGCGTACGCCGCCGTCACCAGGGCAGGTCGATCACCTGCTTGACGCAGAGCACGACGAACAGCAGTCCCGCGGCGCCCAGCATCCCGTTGCTCAGCCAGCCGTTGCGCCATTCCCTCGGCGTACGGGACGAGTTGAGCAGCCACAGCAGGGTCAGGGCCAGGAACGGCATGAAGAACGCGCCCAGCACCCCGTAGCCGATGACCAGCCCGAAGGGTTCGTCCAGCCACAGCAGCGTCATCGGCGGGAAGGTCAGCCAGAGCAGATACGCCCGGAAGGGCACGGACCGCTCCTGCCGGCCGACCGTCTCGCCGGTCGCCTTCTCCTCGTCCGTTCCACCGCGAGCGGCCCGGATCCGCTCCACGAAGTCGGCGAACATCAGGCTCACGCCGTGCCACACACCGATGAGCGACGAGAACGACGCGGCGAAGAACCCGACCAGGAAGAGCTTCGCGGTGCCCGCCCCGAAGCGGTCCTCCAGGATGTCGCCGAGGTCGATCAGCCCCTGATCGCCCTTCGTCAGCGCGATCTGCGAGGAGTGCAGCAGCTCCGCGCCGACGATGAGCATCGCGACGACGAAGATGCCGGTCGTGATGTAGGCGACCCGGTTGTCGATCCGCATCACCTTCATCCAGGAGCTGTCGGACCATCCCTTCGCGTTCACCCAGTACCCGTACGCCGCCATGGTGATGGTGCCGCCGACGCCGCCGATCAGCCCGAGCGTGTAGACCAGCGAGCCGTCCGGGAGGACGGGGAGCAGCCCGGCGAAGGAGGCGCCGATGTCCGGCGACACCCGGATCGCGACGTAGACCACGACGATGAACATCACGCCGATCAGGACGGTCATGACCTTCTCGAAGACGGCGTACTGGTTGAACCAGACGAAGACCAGGCCGACCAGCCCGGTGATGATCGCCCAGGTCTTCAGGCCGGGCCCGTCGGGAAAGAGCGCCACGATGGGCAGGGCGCTGGAGGACATGGCCGTCGCGCCGTACACGAAGCCCCAGATGACGACGTACACGGCGAAGTAGCCCGTGGTCCACCCGCCGAGGGTGCGCCAGCCGTCGAAGAGGGTGCGGCCCGTCGCGAGGTGCCAGCGGCCCACGGCCTCCGCGAGGGAGATCTTGACGAGGCAGCCGATCACGGCCGCCCACATGAGGGTGTAGCCGAATTTGCTGCCCGCGATGAGCGTCGCGACCAGGTCCCCCGCTCCGACACCGGTGGCCGCGACGACGATGCCGGGCCCGATGTAGCGCCAAATGGATTTACGCGGCCGGGAGCCCAGCTCCCCCGCCCCTGTGGTTTCGCTTGTCTCCGCCATGTCGATCAACGAAGCGCATCACGCCGGATCGCACAAGGGGGCGCGGCGTACCGGTCGGGCTGTCGTCCGACCGGTACGCCGTCTTCCTAGATCACCAGGCTCAGCGCCGCCGCGACGACGAAGCCCGCGACCGAGAGGACCGTCTCCAGGACCGTCCAGGTCTTCAGGGTGTCGCGCTCGGAGATGCCGAAGTACTTCGAGACCATCCAGAATCCGCCGTCGTTGACGTGCGAGGCGAAGATGGAGCCCGCCGAGATCGCCATGATGATCAGCGCGAGGTGGGCCTGCGACATGTCCTGGCCCTCGACGAGCGGGACGACGATGCCGGCGGTGGTGACGATCGCGACCGTCGCCGAGCCCTGCGCGACCCGCAGGACGACGGAGATCAGCCAGGCGAGCAGGATGACCGGCAGGCCCACGTCGTTGAAGGTGTCGGCGAGCGCGTCGGCGATGCCGCTGCCCTTCAGCACGGCTCCGAAGATGCCGCCCGCGCCGACGACCAGCAGGATGTTGCCGACGGGCTTCAGCGAGGACGTGGAGACCGATTCGAGGGACTTGCGGGACCAGCCCCGGCGGATGCCCAGCAGGTAGTAGGCGAGCAGCAGGGCGATCGTCAGTGCGACGAAGGGGTTGCCGAAGAACTCGATGACGGAGCGCGGGGTCGACGGGTCGAGCGCGATGGAGGAGAACGTCGCGGCCAGGATGAGGATCAGCGGCGTACCGATGATCGCGAGCACCGTGCCGAGCGGGACGGGCTTCTCGTGGGGGGTGACACCGGCGGCGCGCTGCTCGGCGACGACCGCGGCCTTGGCCTCGGCGGCCGCCTCGACCATGTCCTGCGGGACCTCGACGAAGATGCGCTTGCCGATCCAGGCGGCGTATCCCCAGGCGGCGAGGACGGACGGGATGCCGACCACGGCGCCCATCAGGATGACCCAGCCGAGGGAGACGTTGAACAGGCCCGCCGCGGCGACCGGCCCGGGGTGCGGGGGCAGGAACGCGTGGGTCATCGAGAGGCCGGCCAGCAGGGGCATCGCGTACAGGACGACCGACTTGCCGGAGCGCTTGGCGGCGGCGTAGACGATCGGCGCGAGGACGAAGATGCCGACGTCGAAGAAGACCGGGATGCCGAAGATGAGGCCGGTGAGGCCCATGGCGAGCGGGGCGCGCTTCTCGCCGAAGAGGTTCAGCAGGCGGGCGCTGAGGACCTCCGCGCCGCCGGACACCTCCAGGATGGCGCCGAGCATCGTGCCGAGGCCGATGATGATCGCGACGTGCCCGAGGATGCCGCCCATGCCGGATTCGATGACCGAGACGGCGGCCGACTTCTGGACCGTGCCGAAGAGTTCGGTGACGGAGAGTCCGGCACCCAGGCCGACGGCTATGGACACGGCGAGCAGCGCGACGAACGGCTGCAGCCTGACCTTGATGATCAGGACGAGCAGGAGCGCTATCCCGAGGGCGGCGACGGTCAGCAGACCGGGCGTACCGCCGATCAGGAGCAGCAGTCCACCGGTGTGGGGTGGCGCTTCGGGGGCGGGGGCGGCGGCGGCGAGCAGCATGAGCGGTCAACTCCGTTGGTGACGGGGTCCTTCGGGGCAGGGAGGAGCGCGGCACGGCGCCCCTCGGGGGAAGGGGTGGGGCGCCGTGCCGTGAGGTGGCGGTTCAGGGGTGCCGGCTCTCCGGGGGCGGATCGCCGGGCCGGCGGATCAGATGATCAGCCGAGGACCGCGAGCGCGTCGATCTCGATGAGCAGGCCCTTGGGCAGTCCGACGTACACCGTCGTACGTGCGGCGGCGGGGGCCTTGAGGCCCTGCTCCTCGAAGTACTCGTTGTAGATGGCGTTCATCTCGGCGAAGTGGTCGACGTCCGTGAGGTAGACGCGCATCATCATCACGTCGTCCCAGCTCGCGCCGCCCTCCTCCAGGATCGCCTTGACGTTGGCGAAGGTCTGGAGGGTCTGCTCGCGCAGCGTCGGACCGGCCGGGGTGGGGGCCTGGCCCTCGACGGCGGGCAGGAAGCCGACCTGACCGGCGACCTGGAGGATGTTGCCCTTCTTCACGCCGTGCGAGAACTTGGCGGGCGGGGCGGTGTGGGTGCTGGGGGTGAGGGCGGTCTTCTCGGTCATGGCGGTTCAGGCTTTCTTGGTGGGGGCGGTGCCGGAGTACTCCCGGCTGATGGTCTCCGCGGTGCGGCGCACCAGGGGGAGCAGGGTGAGGAGTTCCTCGGCCGTGACGACCACGTTCGGCGCGGACACCGACATGGCCGCGACGACGCGCCCGTCCGCGCCCCGGATGGGGGCGCCGACGCAGTTGATGGACTCCTCGTGGCCGCCGAGGTCGGTGGCCCAGCCCTGTTCGCGTACGACGGCGAGTTCCTTGAGGAAGGCGCCGGCGTTCGGGAGCGAACGGGACGTGTACATGGGGTAGTCGAGCCGTTCGGCGATGGCGCGCCGTTCGGGCTCGGCGAGGTCGGCGAGGAGCAGCTTGGCGACCGCGGCGACGGTGATCGCGACGGGTTTGCCGATCCGTGAGTACATCCGCACGGGGTAGCGGCTCTCGACCTTGTCGATGTAGAGGACCTCGTTCTCCTCGTACACCGCGAGGTGGACGGTGTGCCCGCACTGCTCGTTGAGTGCGACGAGGTGGCCGTGGGCGATCTCGCGTACGTCGAGGTTCTCGACGGCTTCCTGCGCGAGGGCGAAGAGCCGGGCGCCGAGGCGGTAGCGCTGGTCCTCCTGGCGGTAGACCAGTCCGTGCTCGTGGAGCGTACGGAGCAGGCGCAGCGCCGTGGACTTGTGGACCCCGAGCCGCTCGGCGACCTGGCCGAGGTCGGCGGGGCCCTGGGCGAGCAGCGGCAGGATGCTCAGCGCGCGGTCGACGGTCTGGCTCATGTGACTCGTACCTCCTCGTTCGCCCCTGCGGCGGCTGTCCAGCCGGGGCCGAGACGAAGTGTGCCCCAGGCCTCGTCGTCCAGGGCGGCGAGCCGGTCGGCGTACGCCCGGGGCGGGGGGCCGGTGAGGTCGCCGGGGACGGTGAGGACGGCGGCGGCCATGAGGTGGCCGTGCCGGGCACGGTCGCGTACGGGCAGGTCGCGCAGGGTCGCGGAGAGGAAGCCCGCGGCGAAGGCGTCGCCCGCGCCGACGGCGGCGACGACGTCGACGCGAAGGGAGGGGACGGTGGTGACGGTGTCCGCGCCGCTCCCGGTCCTGGAGAAGACCGTGGCACCGTCCGAGCCGCGCTTGACGACGAGGACGTCCGGCTCCGGGAGAGCGGCGCGGACGGCTTCGGTGCCGTGGACGCCCCAGGCCTCCTCCGCCTCGTCCTCGCCGACGAAGACGAGGTCGCTGCGGCGGGCGAGGTCGAGCAGGACCTCCGGGCCGGCCTCGCCGTCGCGCCACAGGCCGGGGCGGTGGTTGACGTCGAAGGAGATCAGGGGGCGGCCGTCGCGGGGGGCGGTGAGGTCGTGGAGGAGGGCCAGGCAGTCGGCGGAGAGCGCGGCGGTGATGCCGGACAGGTGCAGGACGCGGGTGTCGAGGAGGTCCTCGTACGGCACGTTGTGCGGGGACATCGCGGAGGCGGCGGAGCCGGCCCGGTAGTAGGCGACCTCGTGGGTGTCGGTGGCCCGGTCCGTCGCCGTGCGGAAGTAGATGCCGGTGGGGCGGCCCGGGTCGCGGCGGACGGCGGAGGTGTCGACGCCGTAGCCGGTGATCGTGTCGACGAGGTGGTCGCCGAAGCCGTCGGCGCCGACCCGGCCGACCCACTTCGCCCGGTGGCCCGCCGCCGCGAGCGCGCAGGCGACGTTGGACTCGGCACCACCGATGCCCCGGCCGAAGGAGGGGACGTCGGCGAGGCGGCCGGGCTGCGAGGGCAGGAACGTCACCATGGACTCGCCGAGGCAGACGACGTCCGCGGTGGCTGTCCTGGCTGCGGATCCGGGCACTCTGGGCTCCTCGTGGTCGGTCGTCGGGCGCCGGTGGTCACCATTGACCAGGCATCGGCTCGGATGTTAGACAGCGTCAAGCGATATGCGCAATGGGCGTTGCAGAGAATGCAACGATCACTTTTCCCGAGGAGGATCCCTTGGCCGCCCAGCAGTCCGCCGAACAGTCCGTGACGGCCCTCTCCGGTGAAGTGGTCGACCACCGCTTCAAGGCCCTGCCGCCCGACGCGCAGGGGCTGACCGTCGGCGCCCTGGCGGCCGAGCGCCGCAACCTCTTCACGGGCGGCTTCACCACCCCCGTGCTGGCCCTGTCCGCCGAGTCGCTCGAGGCGAACCTCGCGCTGCTGGAGACGTACGCGGAGCGGCACGGCCTGGCCTTCGCACCGCACGGCAAGACGTCGATGTCCCCGCAGCTCTTCGCCCGTCAGCTGGAGTACGGCGCGTGGGGCATCACCGCCGCCGTCCCCCACCAGGCACGGGTGTACCGGGCGTACGGCATCGCGCGGATCTTCCTGGCCAACGAGCTCGTCGACGCGGTGGCCCTGCGCTGGCTGGCCGGTGAGCTGGACGCCGATCCGGACTTCACGTTCGCCTGTTACGTCGACTCCGTGCGCGGCGTCGAGCTGATGGACGAGGCCCTGCGCGCGGCGGGTGCCGTGCGCCCCGTGGACGTCGTGGTGGAGCTGGGCGCGGGTGAGGGCGCCCGCACCGGCGCCCGCACGGAGGCCGACTGCGCGGCGGTCGCCGACGCGGTGGCGGCCACGTCCACCCTGCGGCTGGTGGGCGTCGCGGGTTACGAGGGCGAGGTGCCCGACGCCTCCCCCGAGCGCGTACGCGAGTGGCTGCGCCGGCTCGTCGCGCTGGCAGCGGACTTCGACGCCGCCGGCCGCTTCGCCGCGCTCGCCGAGGGCGAGCAGATCCTGGTCAGCGCGGGCGGCAGCGCGTGGTTCGACGCGGTCGCCGACGTCTTCGCCCGGATCCCCGCGCTGAGCCGGCCCGTCCTCAAGCTGCTGCGCTCCGGGGCGTACGTCAGCCACGACGACGGCCACTACCGCCACATCACCCCCTTCAACCGGATCCCCGAGGAGGGCACGCTGCGGCCCGCCTTCCGCCTCTGGGCCCAGGTCGTCTCCCGCCCCACCCCCGAGCAGGCCTTCGTCAACGCCGGCAAGCGTGACGCGGCGTACGACATCGACCTCCCCGAGGCGCAGGTCGTCCGCTCCGCGCGAGACGGATCGGTGCGGCCGGCCACCGGAATCACCGTCAGCGGACTGTCGGACCAGCACGGCTGGGTGCGTACGGAGGAGGGCGCCGAGCTGGAGGTGGGCGACTGGATCGGCATGGGTCTCTCGCACCCCTGCACGTCGTTCGACAAGTGGCAGCTGATCCCGCTGGTCGAGGCCGACGGCACGGTCACGGATTACATCCGCACCTTCTTCTGATCCCCGCGCCCCCTCCCCCACCCCTCGAAAGGCGACTCCCATGGACCTGGTCATCCGCGACGCCCGCGTCGTCGACGGCACCGGCGCCCCCTCCTACCGCGCCGACGTAGGCATCACGGACGGCCGGATCACCGAGATCCGCGGGGAGGGCGACGGCCCCCGCCCCACCGCCGCCCGCACCCTGGACGCCGACGGCCTCGCGCTCTCGCCGGGCTTCATCGACATGCACGCGCACAGCGACCTCGCGCTGCTGCGCGACCCCGACCACAGCGCGAAGGCCGCCCAGGGCGTCACCCTGGAGGTGCTCGGCCAGGACGGTCTGTCGTACGCCCCCGCCGACGACCGCACCCTCGCCGAGGTCCGCCGCTCCATCGCCGGCTGGAACGGCGACGGAAGCGACATCGACTTCGACTGGCGCACCGTCGGCGGTTATCTGGACCGCCTCGACCGCAACTTCGGCGGCGAGGGCGTCGCCGTCAACGCCGCCTACCTGATCCCGCAGGGCACCGTCCGGATGCTCGCCGTCGGGTGGGACGACCGCCCCGCCACCGGCGCCGAGCTGGACCGCATGAAGGAGCTCGTCGCCCAGGGCATGGCCGAGGGCGCGGTCGGCATGTCCTCGGGCCTGACGTACACCCCCGGGATGTACGCGAAGGACGCCGAACTCACCGAGCTGTGCCGGGTGGTGGCCGCGCACGACGGCTACTACTGCCCGCACCACCGCTCGTACGGGGCGGGAGCGCTCCAGGCGTACGAGGAGATGGTGCGGCTCACCCGCGACGCCGGCTGCGCTCTCCATCTCGCCCACGCCACGATGAACTTCGGCGTGAACAAGGGCAAGGCCCCCGAGCTCCTCTCCCTCCTGGACGAGGCGCTCGCGGCGGGCGCGGACATCTCGCTCGACACCTATCCGTACACGCCCGGCTGCACGACCCTCGTGGCGATGCTGCCGAGCTGGGCGAACGAGGGCGGGCCGGAGTCGGTCCTGACCCGGCTCGCCGACGGGGAGACGGCCGAGCGGATCCGTCACGTCGTCGAGACCGTGGGGTCCGACGGCTGCCACGGCGTCCCCATCGAGTGGGACAGGATCGAGATCTCCGGCGTCGGCTCACCGGCCCTGTCCGGATACGTCGGCCGTACGGTGGCCGAGTCCGCCCGGCTGCGCGGCGAGGAGCCCTGGGTGACGGCCCGTCGGCTGCTCGTCGAGGACCGGCTGGGCACGACGATCCTCCAGCACGTCGGCCACGAGGAGAACGTCCGGCAGATCATGCGCCACCGGGTGCACACCGGGGGCAGCGACGGCATCCTCCAGGGCGACAAGCCGCACCCCCGCGCGTACGGCACGTTCCCCCAATACCTCGGCCGGTACGTGCGGGAGCTGGGCATCCTCACGCTGGAGGAGTGCGTCGCGCACCTCACGTCCCGCCCGGCCGCCCGCCTGCGCCTTCCGGACCGCGGGTACGTCCGTGAGGGCTACCGCGCGGACCTGGTCCTCTTCGACCCGGCCACGGTGGCGGCAGGCTCGACCTTCGACGAGCCGCGCACCCTCCCGGTGGGCGTCCCGCACGTCCTGATCGACGGTCGCTTCGTCATCGAGGACGGCAAGCGGACGTCCGTCCTGGCGGGCCGGTCGGTACGGGGCGGCGGACGGGTTTCGAGGGGCTGAGGAACGGCCTGCCGCCCCGCACGGCAGCCCTCACGTGCGGGAGCGGGGATGGTTCTGGTCGCGCCAGGCTCGGGGCGAGACCCCGAACGTCCGTTTGAACACCTTGCTGAAGTGGGTCGCGTCCACGAAGCCCCAACTCCGGCCTATCGCCGCGATGGTCCGCAGCCGCCCGTTCGGCCCGGCCAGCTCCCGCCTGCATTCGGCCAGACGGCGGGTACGAATCCAGTCCCCGAGGCTGATTCCCGACCGCGACAGGACCGCGTAGAGATGACGTACGGAGATGCCGTGCACGGCGGCGATCTGTGCCGCCGACAGACCGGGATCAGCCAGGTGGGACCGGATGTACTGGGTGATCCGCAGGCTGAGTGTGGCTTCCAACGGGCCCTTGGCCAGGCCGGAGTCGCCGTACTGGGACGTCAGGACGGCGCGGAGGAGTCCGACGCTGGGTTCCACGACGGTGTCGGCGTGCACACCCTGGTGCAGTTCTTCGCTGACGGCCAGTTGGGAGAAGTAGGTGAAGGCGAGGCGCGCGACGGGGTTGCCGGGCCCCAGGGGGACCGCGGTGACGTCTCGGAGTAATCGGTCGGGGAGCGCGAGCACCGCGCGGGGGAACCGGATGAAGCGGTGGTCGACTCCCTCGTCGAAGAGGAGGGTGTAGGGAGAGATCGATTCGTAGACGACGCAGTCCCCCGGCCCCAGCAGGCACTCGCGTCCGTTCTGCACCACCATGCTGCTGCCCGTCATCTGGACACCGAGAGAGACGGCCGGCTCCTCGTCCTCGCGGGCGAGCCGCTCCGTCCGACGCATCCTGACCGCGGTCGCCCGCGCCGAGCAGATCTTGATGGGCCCCACGGTGCCGAGCCCAAGGCGGACGCTGATGTCCTCGGCCGGAGGGCCGTGGTCGATATCGATGGCCACCATGGACTTCCACACCGCGTTCCGGACCACTTCCTCCCGGTCCCGCGACGGTATGAACGCGGTGTCCAGGGCCGGGCTCATGCGGCAGACCTCCGTCTGCTCCGACCACAGAGCCGACCTGGCAGCACTTCGGCCCGTTGCCCCATTCGCTCCCCCTCGGCGCGTCGGTTCCTGCCGTCAGTGTGTCGGGAGTTCCTCGCGCCGTGCAACGGATTCGACGGCGACACGCGGAGCCGTTCCGCGCTGACGCGGCGCCGCCCCGAGGCGGTGCACAACTGACAAAGTCCCCTGCACGGATGACACATTCCGAATCCCGCGATGACTTTATGGTCCTTGAGCGAGGCCGGAGAACAGGGCGTCACACACCCGCACAGAGCCAAAGCCGGAAAAGGCTGGTCCAGAGGGAGCGTGCATCACATGAGGCGGACATTCTCCATATCCGCTGCCGCGGTGGCGGTTGCCTGCATCACGGCGGGCTGTGGTGCAGGGACAGATGTCACGACGAACTCGGGAAAGCCGCCGAAGAGGGACACCGTCACGATTTCGGACAACGAACTCCGAGACCTGACCGTCCCCGAGGAGATGGAAATCGAGTACGCCGAGTACGCACTCGTCAAGGAGTGCATGGAGAACGAGGGATTCTCGTACTGGGTGGGACCGGTGGCGAGTGTCGACGCCCGTAAAGCGGGGCGCTACGTGATCGACGACATCGCGTGGGCGAAGAAGTACGGCTACGGCCGGCCCTTCGACGAGGCGGCCGAGAAGGAGCGCGGCGAGCACCCCAACGTCCGGTACCCCAACGCGCTCCCGAAGAAGGACCGCATCCGTTACAACACGGCCCTCAACGGCGACTACGACGACGTTCTGCGCGTGGACCTGCCCGCCGGCGGCACCATCGAGACCCCCCGGGAAGGCTGCTGGGCAGGGGCCCGGACCCAGCTCTACGGAGATCTGGAAGCCTGGTTCAGAGCGAAGAAGACCATCACGAGCCTGACGCCGCTCTATGTCCCGCGCATCCTCGCGGACGAGCGGATGAAAAAGACGGTCGGCGCCTGGTCGCACTGCATGAAGGAAGCCGGCCGCCCCTTCTCCTCGCCGGACGAGATCCGGGAGAAGCGGACCGCGAACACCGCGGGAATGAGCTCGCCGGAGGCACGGGCCTACGAGGTCGAGTTGGCGGTGGCCGAGGCCACGTGCGCCGCGAAGACGAATCTCGGAAAGACCGCACGCCGGCTCGAGCGGGAACACCGGTCCACCCTGTTGAAGAAGTACGGCAAGGAAAACGCCGCCTATCAGCGCATGGGACTGGCCGCGCTCTCCAGGGCCCGGAATCTCACCGGCGAGTGACTCACAGGTTTCCGCGGCCCAGTGGTCGCGGATGAATTCACACCGACACATGAAGGAGCACCACCTCATGCGTAAGGCTTTCGCTGCCCTCACGACCGTCGCCGTGGCATCCCTCGGCGCCCTCGTCCCGGCCACCTCCGCCCAGGCGGCGGACTGCTCCGACGCCATGGCCGGCGCGCTCTCCGGATACATGTACGCGTACGACAGCACCAACTGCAGCGGCCACCTCGGCCACGCGTCCGGCGACGACTCCAACTGGGGTGACTCCGCGCTGAGCTTCCAGGGCGGCGACACCAACAAGGCGTCATCGGTCCTGAACAACGGCAACAGCTACGAGGTCAAGTTCTACAACGGCACCGGCGGCAGCGGCGGGCACATCTGCCTCAGCCGGTCCGAGGGCTGGGCTTCCAGCCTCCTGGGCGACTCCTTCACCACCGGCGTCGCGGCGAACAACAGCATCAGCAGTCACGCGTGGGCCAGCGCTTCCAACTGCTCCAAGTGGGCGGTGTGACCTCACCCGCGCACGGGAACGAACCTCACGCCTGAACCGCCTCGGCCCGTCGGCCTCTGCCCGGCGGGCCGGGGTGCGTCCCGCCGCCGGCCCGCCGGGCAGTGAGGCGTACGCCCGGGGACGGCGGCCGGCCGCGCGACACACGTGGGCCCCGTTCCCTATCTCCTGTGCCGCCAGAGCATTTGAGAAACCCTTGAGGTCTCTGCGTAGTGTCGCTGTATGACACTCGACCTCGACGCCTACTTCGCCCGCATCGGCTGGTCCGGGGAGCGCCGCCCCACCGTGGAGGTGCTGCGGTCCGTGCACCGCGCCCACATGCTGGGCATCCCGTTCGAGAATCTGGAGCCCCTCCTCGGCAGCGCCCCGTCCCTCGCGCTCCCGGACCTGGAGAGGAAGCTCGTCCGCGGTGAGCGCGGCGGGTACTGCTACGAGCACAACACCCTCCTCACCGCCGCCCTGACCCAGCTCGGGTTCCAGGTGACGCTGCTGACCGCACGGGTGGTGGTGGGCGCCGCGCCCGGCGACATCCGGCCCCGTACGCACATGCTGATGCGGGTGGACGTGGAGGGTGAGACCGACCCCTGGCTGGCCGACGTCGGCTTCGGCTCGCACGGTGCGCTGCTGGAGCCGATCCCGCTCGTGGTGGACACCGAACTGCTCGACACCCCGCGCCGTCACCGGCTCGTGCACGCCCCGCACGACGGCCCGCTGGAGATGTGGGAGCTGCAGGCGGACAAGGGCGGCTACTGGGAGCCGCAGTACGAATTCACCCTGGAACCGTTCGAGGCCCCGGACTACGAGGTCATCAACTGGCACATCGCGACGAACCCGCGCTCGCCGTTCCGGCAGGCGGTGTACGCCCAGCGGACCCTGCCGGGTCTGCACCGCGCGCTGTCCGGCCGGACGCTGGTGGAGACCGCCGACGACGGCACGGTCGCGGAGCGGGAGCTGAGCGACGACGCCGAGGTGCTGCGGGTGCTGGCCGAGGACTTCGGCGTACGCCTCCCGGAGGGGACCGTCCTGCCCGGCTGACCAGGGTGGCGCATCTCACCGGTGCCGCCGCCCACGCCAGCATTCCAAGCCGCAGCCCCGCCCGGACCGGACGTTCCCACGGTCCGCGGCCGGGGCGGCATGGCGATGGAAGTCCCGGCGGGCCGTGGCACACCCCCGGAGGGAGCAACCACCGCGCGAACCGGGCGCAGCGCTCGAAACACGGTCGTAAGCTCGCAGACATGCAGGTCATCCAGTCCACGAAGCTCGCCGGCGTCTGTTACGAAATCCGCGGCCCCGTGCTCGAGGAAGCGATGCGGCTCGAAGCCGCAGGTCATCGCATCCTCAAGCTCAACACGGGCAACCCCGCGGCGTTCGGCTTCGAGTGTCCCCCGGAGATCCTCGAGGACATCCTGCGCAACCTCTCGGGCGCGCACGGCTACGGCGACGCGAAGGGCCTGCTGTCCGCGCGCCGCGCGGTGATGCAGCACTACCAGACCAAGGGGATCGACCTCGACGTCGAGGACGTCTACCTGGGCAACGGCGTCTCCGAGCTGATCCAGATGTCGATGCAGGCGCTGCTCGACGACGGCGACGAGGTGCTCGTCCCCGCCCCGGACTACCCGCTGTGGACGGCCTCGGTCTCCCTGGCCGGCGGTACGGCCGTGCACTACCGGTGCGACGAGCAGGCCGACTGGATGCCCGACCTCGCGGACATCGAGCGGAAGATCACCGACCGCACCAAGGCGCTCGTGATCATCAACCCGAACAACCCGACCGGCGCGGTCTACGACGACGAGATGCTGCGCGGGCTGACGGAGATCGCCCGCCGCCACAACCTGGTCGTCTGCTCGGACGAGATCTACGACCGGATCCTCTACGACGGCGCGACGCACACCCCGACCGCCGCCATCGCCCCCGACCTGATGGTGCTGACCTTCAACGGGCTCTCCAAGAACTACCGGATCGCGGGCTACCGCTCCGGCTGGATGGCGGTCTGCGGGCCGAAGGCGCACGCCTCCTCGTACATCGAGGGGCTCACGATCCTGGCCAACATGCGCCTCTGCGCCAACATGCCCGCGCAGCACGCGGTGGCGACCGCGCTCGGCGGGCGGCAGTCGATCAACGAGCTCGTGCTGCCGGGCGGGCGGATCCTGGAGCAGCGGGACGTGGCGTACGACCTGCTGACGCAGATCCCCGGCGTGACCTGCGTGAAGCCGAAGGGGGCGCTGTATCTCTTCCCGCGGCTCGACCCCAAGGTCTTCAAGATCAAGGACGACCGGCAGATGGTCCTCGACCTGCTGCGGGCCGAGAAGATCATGGTGGTGCAGGGCACGGGCTTCAACTGGCCGGAACCCGATCACTTCCGGGTGGTCACGCTGCCGCCTGCCAAGGACCTGACCGACGCGGTGACGCGTATCGGAAACTTCCTGGACGGCTACAGCCAGCCCTGAGCGGTCCCGACCTCCCAGATCCGGCACAACTTTAGACTGATTCCAAGATAGGATGGTCTTACTGCAACACCAGGAGGCCATCCATGTACGAGCCGATCCGCACCAAATCGGTCCACACATCGGCCGACGACGCCGATTTCCCGCACCGCAGCCGCGAGGACGAGCTGGACATCCAGCTCGCCGGGCATCTCACCGCGCTGCTCGCCGTCACCGATGAACTGGGCCTGGCGGCCATGGGCGACCGCATCGCCGAGCAGGTGGCCCGGCTGCGTGCCACGCCGCCCGCCCGGCACGCGGGCCGGAGCGAGGCGTCCACGGCCGCTCTGCACCGCCGCGCCCACGCCCTCGCCGGCCGGACCCTCGTGGTGGCGGCGTCCCGCGCCGACACCGCCGTGGCGATCCTCGCGGCCGAGGCCATGGACGCGCACGCCGAGGCCCTGTCCGCTCCCGCCGCGCCGACCGCTCTGGTCGGCGCCCCCTGACGGCCCCGGTCCACGGTCGCGAAGACGCGTGGACCGGGTGCCACACACCTGCCGGCCGCGCCGGACGCAGAGCGGCACCCGGAGCCATGAAGAGGGCTCCGGGTGCCGTGCCGCGGCAGGCCCGTGGACCCCACAGGTCAGGGCGGATGCCGGAAGGGCCCGGCCGCGGGGATCGGGACGTGGGTCAGCCCAGGCGCCGGACCAGCGCGCGGTACTCGTCCCACAGCTCCTTCGGGGTGTGGTCGCCGAAGGTGTTGAGGTGCTCGGGGATCAGGGCGGCCTCCTCGCGCCAGACCTCCTTGTCCACCGTGAGCAGGAAGTCGAGCTCGGACTCGGAGAGCTCCAGGCCCTCGGTGTCCAGGGAGCCCTTGGCCGGCAGGATGCCGATCGGGGTCTCGACGCCCTCGGCCTTGCCCTCCAGGCGCTCGACGATCCACTTGAGGACGCGGCTGTTCTCACCGAACCCGGGCCACACGAACTTCCCCGCGTCGTTCTTGCGGAACCAGTTCACGTAGTAGATCTTCGGCAGCTTGGACGCGTCGGGCTTGTCGTTGCCCACCGTGACCCAGTGCTTCATGTAGTCGCCCATGTTGTAGCCGCAGAACGGCAGCATGGCGAACGGGTCGCGGCGCAGCTCGCCGACCTTGCCCTCGGCGGCGGCGGTCTTCTCGGAGGCGACGTTGGCCCCGAGGAAGACGCCGTGCTGCCAGGTGAAGGACTCGGTGACCAGCGGGACCGCGGAGGCGCGGCGGCCGCCGAAGAGGATCGCCGAGATCGGCACGCCCTTCGGGTCCTCCCACTCCGGCGCGATGATCGGGCACTGGCCGGCCGGGACGGTGAAGCGGGCGTTGGGGTGGGCGGCGGGCGTGCCGGACTCCGGGGTCCAGTCGTTGCCCTTCCAGTCCGTGAGGTGCGCGGGGAGCTCCTCGGTCATGCCCTCCCACCAGACGTCGCCGTCGTCGGTGAGCGCGACGTTGGTGAAGACGGAGTTGCCCCACATGGTCTTCATGGCGTTGGCGTTGGTGTGCTCACCGGTGCCGGGGGCGACGCCGAAGAAGCCGGCCTCGGGGTTGATCGCGTACAGCTGGCCGTCCTCACCGAACCGCATCCAGGCGATGTCGTCGCCGATGGTCTCGACGGTCCAGCCGGAGATCGTGGGCTCCAGCATGGCGAGGTTGGTCTTGCCGCAGGCGCTCGGGAAGGCCGCCGCGACGTACTTCGACTCACCGCGCGGCGGCGTGAGCTTGAGGATCAGCATGTGCTCGGCGAGCCAGCCCTCGTCCCGGGCCATCACGGAGGCGATGCGCAGGGCGTAGCACTTCTTGCCGAGCAGGGCGTTGCCGCCGTAGCCGGATCCGTACGACCAGATCTCGCGGTCCTCGGGGAAGTGCGAGATGTACTTGGTGGAGTTGCACGGCCACGGAACGTCCTCCTGGCCCTCCTCCAGCGGCGCGCCCAGCGTGTGGACGGCCTTGACGAAGAAGCCGTCGGTTCCGAGCTCGTCCAGGACGTCCTGGCCCATGCGCGTCATGGTGCGCATCGAGACGGCGACGTACGCGGAGTCGGTGATCTCGACACCGATCGCGGAGAGCGGCGAGCCGACGGGGCCCATGCAGAACGGGACGACGTACATCGTGCGGCCGCGCATGGAGCCGCGGAAGACGCCGTTCCCGCCCGTGAAGATCTCCCGCATCTCGGCGGGAGCCTTCCAGTGGTTGGTCGGGCCCGCGTCCTCCTCCTTCTCGGAGCAGATGAAGGTGCGGTCCTCGACGCGGGCGACATCGCTCGGGTCGGAGGCGGCGTAGTACGAGTTGGGACGCTTGACCGGGTCGAGTTTCGTGAAGGTGCCCTTGGCGACGAGCTCCTCGCACAGGCGCTCGTACTCGGCCTCGGAGCCGTCGCACCAGACCACGCGGTCCGGCTGGGTGAGGGCCGCGATCTCGTCCACCCAGGAGACGAGCTCCTGGTGCCGAGTGGGAACAGTGAGGGGAGCCGCGATGTCTCGCGCCACGATCGCTCCTTGTAGAGAGGGTGTGTTGTCAGGCCCCGTGGGGGCTGCGACCCGGATGCTGACCCCTTCGAAATCCCCTGGCGCTCATCCGGTGCCGACCGCACTCATTTGATCATCCGACCATCTCGCCCATATGTCCAGAGGGCCGCCCACGTGAGCATCGCCACTGAACGGGGTTACCTACGGGGGCGTAGGTAGCATGCGGATATGACTTCTGCCGTCCCCGGGTCCGGTCCCGTCGAGCTCACCGACCCCGTCCCGGTCAAACCACGGATGCGCGGCTGGCTGCACGCCGGAATGTTCCCCGCCGTGGTCATCTCGGGAATAGCCCTGGTCGCCATGGCCGACAGCACGCGCGCACGGGTCGCCTGCGCCGTGTACGTCGTCAGCGCCTGCCTGCTGTTCGGTGTGAGCGGGGTCTATCACCGGGGCACCTGGGGCCCGCGCGGCGAGGCCGTGCTGCGCAGGCTCGACCACGCCAACATCTTCCTGATCATCGCGGGCACCTACACGCCGCTGACCCTCCTGCTGCTGCCCGAGTCCACCAGCCGTCCGCTCCTCTGGGCGATCTGGGGCGCCGCGGCGGCCGGCATCGCCTTCCGCGTGTTCTGGGTCGGCGCCCCGCGCTGGCTCTACACCCCGTGCTACATCGCCATGGGCTGGGCCGCGGTGTTCTTCCTGCCGGACTTCATGCGCACCGGCGGCATCGCCGTGCTGGTCCTCGTGATCGTCGGCGGGGTGCTCTACAGCGCGGGGGGCGTCATCTACGGCCTCAAGCGCCCGAATCCGTCACCGCGCTGGTTCGGCTTCCACGAGGTGTTCCACTCGCTGACTCTGGCGGCGTTCGTCGCGCACTACGTCGGCATCTCCCTGGTCGCCTACCAGCGGTAACCACCTCTCCCCACGGCGAAGGGCCCGGCCACCGCCGGGCCCTTCGCCGTACCCACGCCGCCGTGCCGGCGTCAGCCGCCCAGCTTCCCGGCCAGCTCCTCAGCGTCCGTCGTGGGCGCGTCGCACACGAAGTGCCGGCAGACGTACGCGGTCGGCTCGCCGCCCACCATCGGCCGGTCCACCAGCAGCGGGAACTCGGGGCCCGCGTCCGCCACCTCGCCCGCCGCGACGACCGCGCCGGGCGCCCGACCCAGCAGCGCCGTCCGGTGCAGCTCGCCGCCGACCGGCCCGGCCACCGCGACCTCGCGCGGGCCGTCCAGCAGCGCTTCGGCGACCGCCAGCCCCCAGCCGATGAAGCGGGGAGCCTTCGGGCCGAGCGCCCCGACGATCCCGAGGGCGCCCTCGGCCGCCGCGCGGTGCGCCTCGGAGCCGGTGTGGGCCGCGTACGAGAGGAGCGCGCCCGCCGCGGCGGTCCAGCCGGCCGGGGTCGCGCTGTCCGTGGGGTCCTGGGGCCGGCGGATCAGCCGCTCCGCGTCGTCGGGGGTATCGAACAGCTGCCCGCCCTCGCCGGTGAAGCGCTCCAGCACGATGTCCAGCAGGAAGCCCGCGAAGTCGAGCCAGGCGCCCTCGCCGGTGACGGAGGCGAGTGCGAGGAACCCCTCGGCGACGTCGCCGTAGTCCTCCAGGACCCCGGAGTTGTCCCCCGCGCGGCCGTCCTTCGACGTGCGGCAGAGCCGGGCCACGTCACCCATGTGCACGCGTACGAGCAGGTCGGCGGCCTCGGTGGCCCGCTCGACCAGGTCCGGGCGGTCGAAGTACGCCCCGGTCTCGGCGAGCGCGGCGATCGCGAGGCCGTTCCAGGCGGCGACGATCTTGTCGTCCCGCTCGGGGCGCGTCCGCAGCTCGCGCGCCGCGAGCAGCCGGGCCCGCACGTCGGCGACCCGGGCGGCGTCGGTGTCCTCCCCGGCCCGCACGAGCCGCAGCACGGAGGAGCCCTCCTCGAAGGTGCCCTCCTCGGTCACCCCGAAGTGGCCGGCGGCGAAGGCGGCGTCCTCCTCGCCCAGGACCTCACGCAGCTGCGCGGGCGTCCACACGTAGAAGGCGCCCTCGACGTGACGCCCCCGCGCGTCCTCGCTGTCGGCGTCCAGCGCGGAGGCGAAGCCTCCCTCGGCGGTCCGCAGCTCGCGGACCATGAAGTCCGCCGTCTCCAGGGCGACCCGGCGGGCCAGGTCCGAGCCGGTGGCCCGCCACAGATGGGCGTACACACGGCACAGCAGCGCGTTGTCGTAGAGCATCTTCTCGAAGTGCGGGACGGTCCACTCCCCGTCGACCGCGTAGCGGGCGAAGCCGCCGCCGAGCTGGTCGTAGATCCCGCCGCGCGCCATGGCCGCGCAGCTGTCGGCGGCCATCTGCAGGGCGCCCTCGGCACCCGTACGGGCGTGGTGGCGCAGCAGGAACTCGATGACCATGGACGGCGGGAACTTGGGCGCGCCGCCGAAGCCGCCGTTCTTCTCGTCGTAGTCGCGGGTCAGCCGCAGCAGGGCCTGCGCCAGCTCCGGTTCGCCGGGCAGGCCGCCCTCACCGGCGGTCAGGGAGCGGCCCGCGAGGTCGCGGACGATGCGCCCGGCCACCTCGGCGACCTCCTCGCGCCGGTCGGTCCAGGCGGCCACGACGCCTTCGAGGACCTGCTGGAAGGAGGGCATGCCGTGGCGGGGCTCGGGCGGGAAGTACGTGCCGAAGTAGAAGGGCTCGGCCTCCTCGGTCAGGAAGACGGTCATCGGCCAGCCGCCCTGGCCGGTCGCGGCCTGGACGGCCTCCATGTACACGGCGTCGACGTCGGGCCGCTCCTCGCGGTCGACCTTCACCGGCACGAAGTGCGCGTTGAGGTAGTCGGCGACGGCCGGGTCCTCGAACGACTCGTGGGCCATCACATGGCACCAGTGGCAGCTGGCGTACCCGACGCTGAGCAGCACGGGGACGCCGCGGCGGCGTGCCTCCTCGAACGCCTCGGGCGACCACGGCCACCAGTCGACGGGGTTGTCGGCGTGCTGGAGGAGGTACGGGGAGGTGGTCTGCGCAAGTCGGTTGGCCATGCCCCAATCCTTGCGCACCGGGGGTGCGGGCGGGGGGACGGGCTCACCGGGCTCCGGAGTTTCGGCCCGCCGGCCCCGCCCGGAGCCGCGGCGGCCCGAGCCCCCGGACAGCACGGGGACAGTAGGCTGATCCGAGCAGCACCGGAACTGACGAGCATCCTCGAAGGTGGCACGCCATGACCGCCGAGATGGTCGTACCCGCATGGATGCACCTGCAGATCAGCGCGGAGCAGTACGACTCCTGGTCCGAGGAGCAGTGTGCCGGCGTCGAGATCGTGGACGGGATGGTCGTCGTGAGCCCGAGCGCCTCCAAGCGGCACAACCGGCCGGCCCGCATCCTGGCCCATGCCCTGGACGCCGCGGCAGGCCCGGACTGGAACGCCGACACGGACTTCGATGTCCGGCTGCAGGACATTCCCCTCACCAACCGCCGTCCGGACGTCGTCGTCTGCCGGGCGGAGACCATCGACCTCACGCCCACCCGCCCCGAACACGTGCTCCTGGTCGCCGAGATCGTGTCGCCCGGCTCGGAGACCACCGACCGGGTCGTGAAGGTGGACCAGTACGCCAAGGCCGGCATCCCCTTCTACTGGCGGGTCGAACAGGCCGCCACCGGTGTCCCGATCGTCTACACCTACGTACTCGACCCTGCCACCAAGGCCTACAGGGACGGCGAGATGTTCACCGGCGCGATCAAGGCTGCCGCGCCCTTCTCCGTCACGGTGGACCTGGGAGCCCTCTGACAGCCCTCGACGGGCCCCGCCCGTTCGCGCGGTGCGGCGGTGTCCGGCCGCGCGCCGGACCCGGGGGCGCAGTCTCGCGGACTCCCTGTCGCCGGGGCGCCGTACCGAGGACACTGGATGGTCAACGCGGCGGATCCGGCCGAGACCCGGCCGGGGTCGGGAACGAGGGGGATGCATGGGGATGCGGGACAGCCATCGGGCCGAGGCCGAACGGCTGTTGGTACGCGCCGTGGAGGAGGAGGCGCGGCGGACAGGTGGCCGGACGGACTCCGGAGCGCTGCTGGCCCGTGCGCGGGGCGCGCTCGACACCATGGCGGCGGGCGCGGCCGAGGAGTACGCCGCCTACACCCGGGCGCTGGACGACGCGGGGGCCGGCCGGCAGCCGCTGTCCGCGCGGTTCAGCAGAGCGACGCTGGGAACGCCGCTGCTGGTGACGGGAGTTGCCGCCGCGGCCGCCTTCGGCGCGGACCTGGCCCTGGGCACCGCGACCGGTCTCGCCCTGGGCGCGGGCGCGGTCGTCGCCGCCGCGGGGACGACGGTCACGGTGGCGCGGGCGACCGCCTCGCACTGGCCGGCCGCACACCGCAGGGCGGGCGAACGGAACCAGCCCGGCGGCCCCGAGCAGCTGCGTCTGGAGTGGCTGACGGCCCTGGAGGTACGGGGCATCCGCCCGTTCCTCGACCAGCAGCGCATGCTGACCGCGTCCACCCGTACGCCGAAGAAGCCGGGCACCTCCGTGGTGGCTCAGCTGCGTGGCGGTGACCGCAGTGCCGCCGCGCGCGCCCGGTCAGTCCTCGAACAGTCCTTCGGCCATCTGCCCGCCGTGGACGGCCCGTTCGCGGGGCGCCGCGAGGAACTGGCGCAGATCGCCCGGTGGGTGCACGCGGCCCGCGCCGCGACCGAGACCAAGCCGACCGTCGTCGTCCTGCACGGGGCCCCGGGCTCCGGGCGCACCACACTCGCCGTACGGGCCGCGCACGCGCTCAAGGACCAGTTCCGCGGGGCGTGCGTGGTCGACCTGCGGGGCGATGTCTCCGGCGATACCCCGCTGCCGACCCGGGACGCCCTGCTGCACCTGCTCAACCGGCTGGGAGCACCGCGCGAACAGCTGCTCTTCCGCGAGAGGTCCTCCGCGGAGCAGCAGGTCCGGCGCCTGAGCGAGCTCTACCACCAGCATCTGACGGGAACACCGGTCACGATCGTCCTGGACGACGCCACCGACGCCGCCCAGGTCCGCACGCTCGTCCCCGAGCGCTCGGACAGCCTGGTCCTCGTCACGGCCCGCGAGCCGCTCGCCCTGCCCGACAACATCCCGGCCCGGGTGTACCACCTGCCGGTCGGCGGTCTGGAGGCGGCGGGCGCCGAGGAGTTGCTGCGCGAGTCCGCGGAGGACGAGGAGAACGGCCCGTACGACTACCCGTCGACCGAGACCGTCGTCGAGCTGTGCGGCGGGCTGCCGCTCGCCCTGCGCGTCGCGGGCTCCGCCCTCGGCGCGCGGTCCCGTGCCGAGCTGGCGTCGGCCCTCGGGGCGTACGGTCCGGTCGCGCCCGTCGAACGGGCCCTGTGGCTGCGCTACACCGACCAGCCCGAGGTGGCCCGCCGGCTGCTGCGGCGGCTCGCCCTCGCCGGGCGGGCCAGCCTCGGGGCCGCCGCGGCCGCGTCGCTGCTGTCCTCGGACGAGCAGGAGGCCGGCCGCCTGCTGGAGACCCTGGCCCGGGCCGGGCTCCTGGTCCATGTGCGGGGTGCGCGCTACCGGCTGCACGACCTCGTACGGGACTTCGCCCTGGCCAGGCTGCTGGACGAGGAGCCGGCGGCCGACCGTACGGCCGCGCAGGAACGCCTCGTCCAGAACTACGCGGAGCTCGCCGACGCGGTGATCCGGATGGTCGACGGCAAGATGTCCACCCGTGCCGGGCAGTTCGGCTCGCACGGCTTCAGCTCGCTGGACGCCGCCCTGCGCTGGCTGGACGACGAGTCGAGCTTCATCACGTCGGCGCTGCGGCACGCCGAGGGCGTGGACCAGGCGACGGTGCTCCATCTGCTGGGCGCCCTGTGCGACTACTGCCTGCTGCGCGGCGACCTCTACCGGCTCGGGGAGATCAGCGAGCTGACGCAGGCCGTCGACCAGGGGCTCCTGGAGCGGTCGGTGCAGTGGCGTACGGGTATCGCGGCCCGTCAGCTCGGTGAGCTCGACAAGGCCCGCACGACGCTGTCCTCCGTCGTCGGCCTCTACCGCGAGGCGCAGAACGACGCGGGCGCCGCCCTCGCCCTCTGCTCACTCGGCATCACCCTGCACCACCAGGGCAATCTGGCCGAGGCGTCGGCCCGGCTGCGGGAGGCGCTCGCACTCCAGGCATCCCCGGAGCAGGCCGAGGACCGGGCCTGGTCCCTGCACGCCCTGGCTGCCGTCGAACGCGACCGGGCGAATCTGTCCGAGGCCCTGACCCTGCTGGACACCGCGCTGGCCCTGCACCGCGAGGGCGAGTCCCTGCACGGCGAGGCCTGGTCGCACTTCCAGCTCGGCCAGGTCTGTCTGCGCCTCGGCGAGGTGGCCCGGGCCGAGGAGGAGCTGTCCGCCGCCCTGGACCTGTACGGCCGCACCCGGGACGAGCGCGGGGAGGCCTGGGCCCTGACCCAGCTGGCCCGCGCCCGTCTCCTCGACGGCGACCCCGCACCGGCGGTGGAGCAGCTGCGCGACGCCCTCGCCCGGCACCGGGGCAACGAGGACGCGCGGGGCGAGGCGTGGACGCGGTACTACCTCGGGCAGGCGCTGGAGGAGGACGGCGACACCGACCAGGCGGTACGGGAGCTGGAGCGGGCGCGCACGATGTTCTCCCGGATGCGGGACGTGTACGGGCTGGCGTGCGCCCGCCACCACTCGGGGCGCGTCACCCGTGACCAGCGCGCCGCGCAGACGGGCAACCTGCGGAACTCCGGATTCGCCCGGCAGCTCCTGGTGGACGCCCGGGCCGACTTCCGGCGGATCGGGGTGGCCCACGGCGAGGCCTGGACCTGCCTGGAGCTGGCCCTGGTCGACGGCGGGAACAACCGGGCGGCGCAGGCGCTGGAGCTCTGCGGCGAGGCGATCACGCTGTTCGCCTCGTACGGCGATGCCCGGGGCGGTGACTGGGCGGCGTTCCTGCGGTGCACCCTGCTGCCGTACGCCTCACCGGGCGGCAGCGAGGTGGGCACGGCGGTGGCCCAGCAGGAGCTCGCGGACCTGCTGGAGGCCTCGCACCCGCTCCGGGACGCCAAGCTGGAGGACTGCGCGGAGGCCTTCCGCGTCGTCCTGAACCGCGGGGTGGACCTGGACGACGGCTGGCAGGCCTGGCGCCTCGGCCTGACGCCGTCCCGGCACGCCCGCGAGGTGATGGGGGTCGCGGTGGGCGTACGGCCCTGAGGCAGGCCGCGAGCGGCGGCCGGGCGGCCGGGCCGGCTCCCCGGTCCGGCGGCCCGGCCGGGCCGCGTCAGCCCTTGCCCGAGGCGGTCGCCTTCGTCCCGCTGCCGGAGCCGGCCGTCTCCGTCCCGCCGTCGGTGCCCGCGGGCACCGCCTCCGGGTCGGGGGCCTCCTCGAAGTCGACCTTGCCCATGTGGCGGTTCATCGACTTCATCAGGAACCACACCCCGACGGCGAGCGCCGCGAAGACGAGGAAGCCGAGGACGCCGGGAGTCACCTTGTTCTTGTCGAGCTCATCGGCGGCGAACGGAACGAGCTGCGTCAGTGCCTGGGTCGCGTACATATCAGGCATTGTCGCGGATGCCCGCGAAGAGGTCGCTCTCGGGGAGGGAGGTATCGACCAGAGACTTGGCGAGCTCGTACTCCTCGGTCGGCCAGACCTCCCGCTGGACGTCCATCGGCACCCGGAACCAGCCGCCGTCCGGATCGATCTGCGTCGCGTGCGCGATCAGCGCCTTGTCGCGGATCTCGAAGAAGTCGTCGCACGGGATGTGCGTGGTCAGCGTGCGTTCGGCGCGCCCGAACTCCTTCCAGCGCTCCAGCCAGTCGCCGTACGGGGACTCCAGCCCGCGGGCGAGGAGCGCCTCGTGCAGGGCGAGCGTGCGCGGCTTGTTGAAGCCCTGGTTGTAGTAGAGCTTCTGCGGCTGGAACGCCGGGCCGAACTCGGCCTCGGGGAACCTCTCGGTGTCCCCGGCGCCCTCGAACGCGATCATCGAGATCGTGTGCGTCTTGATGTGGTCGGGGTGCGGGTACCCGCCGTTCTCGTCGTAGGTGGTGATCACCTGCGGCCGGAACGCGCGGATCTTCGCGACGAGACGCCCCGCCGCCGTCTCGTCGTCCTCCAGTGCGAAGCAGCCCTCGGGCAGCGGGGGCAGCGGGTCGCCCTCGGGCAGACCCGAGTCGACGAAGCCGAGCCACTCCTGCTTGACGCCCAGGATCTCCCGGGCCTCATCCATCTCCTTCTTGCGCACCTCGTGGATGTTCGCCTCGATGTACGCGTCCCCCTGGAGCTTCGGGTTGAGAATGGATCCCCGTTCGCCCCCTGTGCAGGTGACGACCAGGACGTCCACCCCCTCGGACACGTACTTGGCCATGGTGGCCGCGCCCTTGCTCGACTCGTCGTCGGGGTGGGCGTGCACGGCCATCAGTCTCAGCTGCTCGGTCAAGACTCGGTCCTCAGTGATTGGTCGCAGTGGTCGGCTTCTATAGTGACTGAACCGGGGGGTGGAAAATTCCTCGATCTCCGGTACGGGAGGAACGATCATGGCAGCGGTGCGCGAGGCCTTGCCCGAGGGGCGCTACGGCCGGTCGCAGGATCAGCGCGCGGACCGCAAGCTGAAGATCACCGGCTCGGTGCTGGGCGTGCTCTTCCTCGCCATGATCGGCTGGTTCGGTTACGACTACGTGGCCGGTCAGGACGTCAGCGCCGAGCTCATCAAGTCCAAGATCGTCTCGGACAGCCGTGCCGAGGCCCACCTGGAGGTCCGCAAGGAACGGGACGCCGACGGGCACTGCACGCTCCGAGCCCTGAGCGAGGACGGCGGCGAGGTCGGCCGGGCGGACTTCCGGTTCGACGAGCGCTCGGAGCGCATCGACGAGGTCGTGTCCCTGCGCACCACCTCCAGGGCGACGGCGGTGGAACTGAAGGGGTGCGCCGCCGGCTGACCACGCCCCGGGGCGCGCGCCGTCCCTGATGCCCGCACTCCGGTGCTGACCTGCACGGATATGCGTGTGACGTTTTACCTTCTCCCCCTTTTCGCGCGGAATTGTTAGGCTCGTTGTTTCGCCCACCCGTGGCAGCGCATGCTTGGGGTAGGGCGTTGCTTTGTATTCCCAGCACCGACGAGGAGCACCCTGTGACCCAGACCAGCGATAACGTCACCTGGCTCACGCCGGAGGCGTACAACCAGCTGAAGGCGGAGCTGGAGTACCTGTCTGGTCCCGCGCGCACGGAGATCTCCGTCAAGATCGCGGCGGCCCGCGAGGAGGGTGACCTCCGCGAGAACGGCGGGTACCACGCGGCCAAGGAGGAGCAGGGCAAGATGGAGCTCCGGGTCCGTCAGCTGACCCAGCTCCTGGAGCACGCGAAGGTCGGCGAAGCCCCTGCCGACGACGGCGTGGTCGAGCCCGGCATGGTCGTGACCATCGCCTTCGACGGCGACCCCGACGACACGGTCACCTTCCTGCTCGCCTCCCGCGAGTACGCGAGCACCGACATCGAGACCTACTCCCCGCAGTCCCCGCTCGGCACGGGCGTGAACGGCAAGCGGGTGGGCGACGACGCGGAGTACGAGCTCCCGAACGGCAAGAAGGCCACCGTGAAGATCGTCTCGGCGAAGCCCTACCAGGGCTGACCCCCACGCATCACGGAGCCCCGGCCGCACGTGCGGCCGGGGCTCCGTCGTGCCCGGCGGCGGACGGCTCAGCGGGCCAGCAGGTCCCGGATCGCCGCCGCGATCTCGTCGGGCGCCTCCTCGGCCATGAAGTGCCCCGCCCGGGTCAGCCGGTGGTCCAGGTCCGGGGCCCACGCCTTCCACACGCCGGCGGCGTCGTAGCCCAGCTGCGCGCCCCAGTCCTGCTGGAGGACCGTCACGGGCATGGCGAGCTGCGACCCGGCGTCCAGGTCCGCCCGGTCGTGCGTGACGTCGATGCCCGCCGAGGCCCGGTAGTCGGCGACGATCGACGTCACCGCCGCGGCGCTCGCCCGCAGGTACTCGGCACGCACCTCCTCCGGCAGGGCGGCCGGGCCGGCGGCCCAGGCGTCGAGGAACGAGCCGAAGAACGCGTCCGCGCTGTGGGCGATCATCGTCTCCGGCAGGCCGGGCGGCTGGGCCATGAGGAAGAGGTGGTAGCCGACCGCCGCCGGGACCCCGTGCAGGACGTTCCACATGTCGAGCGTCGGCACGACGTCGAGGATGCCCAGGTGCGTGACGGTCTCGGGGTGGTCCAGCCCCGCCCGGAAGGCGACCAGGGCGCCCCGGTCGTGGCCGACGAGAGCGAAACGCTCGTGGCCGAGTGCCGCCGCCAGGGCGACGACGTCGGCGGCCATGGTGCGCTTGGCGTAGACGTCGGGGCCGGTGGCCTCCGGCTTGTCGCTGGCGCCGTAGCCCCGCAGGTCGGGACAGATCACCGTGTGCTCGCCGGAGAGCCGCTCGGCGACGTGCCGCCACATCAGGTGGGTCTGGGGGAAGCCGTGCAGCAGCACCACCGGGGTGCCGCTGCCGCCGACGGCGGCAGCCAGCTCCACACCGTCCGCACCGGGGAGGCGGATGTGGTCGAAGCCGGGAAGGGTGGGTGTCATGAGGGGCCGTCCTGTCGGGTCGGGGGCTGACCGGGCCAGCGTGGGCGACGGCGATCAGCAGCCGATCAGCACGGTTGGGCGCGGCCGCCCCCGGCACGGAGGATGGGTGCATGCGAATCGACGCGCTCGGTGCCGTGCGGGCCTTCCACGACGACGGGAGCCCGGTCGCCCTGGGCGGGCCCCGGCATCGTGAGGTGCTCGCCCGGCTCGTGGCCGCCGAGGGGCGGATGGTCACCACCGACACCCTGGTCGACGACCTGTGGGCCGATCCGCCGGCCCGCGCCACAGGCGCTCTGCGTACGTTCGTCGCCGCGCTGCGCCGCGCCCTCGAACCCGGCCGGCCGCCCCGCGATCCCCCGCGCGTGCTCGTCACCGAGGGCCCCGGCTACGCGCTGCGCCTGCCGCGCGAGGACGTGGACGTCCACCGCTTCGAGGACACCCTGGCCCGCGCCCGGCACAGCCCCGACGCGGTGACCGCCCTCGGCGCGGAACTCGCGGCCTGGAGTGGTCCCGCCTACGCCGATGTGACCGGCTCCGCGTGGGCGGAACGCGAACGGGCCCGCCTGGAGGAGCTGAGGCTGGAGGGGGTGGAGCTGCGCGCCCGCATCCTCCTCGACTCCGGGGAGGGGGCCGCTCTCGTCGCCGGACTGGGCGCCCATGTCGCCGAGCATCCGTGGCGGGAGCCGGCATGGGGGCTGCTCGCCCGGGCGCTCCACCGCGCGGGCCGCCAGGCCGACGCCCTCGCCACCCTGCGTCGCGCCCGCGCCATGCTCGTCGGTCAGCTGGGACTCGACCCCGGCGCCGGCCTCCGGCGGCTGGAGGCGGACATCCTCGACGGGCACGAGCCCCTGGAAGCCGCGGCTGCCCCGTGGACCGGCCACGGGGTCCGGCTCGGCCCGCGCACCACCGTGGATCTGGCCCGCACCCTCGCGCTGGCGGGCGGCGAGGCCCTCGTCCACTCGCGGCGCGACCGTCTCGCCGCCGTCAGGGCGGCGGAACGCACCGGGGACCTCACCCTGACCGCCAGGATCATCGGCGCCTACGACGTGCCCGCCCTCTGGAGCCGGGCCGACGACCCCGAGCAGTCCCGCGCCGTCGTCGCCGCCGCCGAGCGCGCGCTGACCACGCTCGGCCCCGGCGGCCCCGGCGGCCTGGTCGCCCGCCTCCTGGCCACGGTCGCCGTCGAGAGCCGCAGCGCGGGTCTCTCCCGGCCCGAGCTGGAGCGTGCCCAGCAGGCGGCACGGCGGGCCGAGACGCTGGCACGGGAGCAGGCCGATCCCGCCGTGCTGGCGTTCGCCCTCAACGGGGTGTTCCTCCAGTCCTTCACCCGCCCCGGGCTCGCCCCCGTACGGGACCGGACCGGCGCCGAGATCCTCGCCCTGGCCACCCGCTACGGGCTGCCGGACTTCGCCGTGCTCGGGCGGCTCGTCCGCCTCCAGTCCGCCTCGGCCCTCGGCGACCTCGAAGCCGCGGCCTCGCACGCCGACGCGGCCGAACAGCTCGCCGCCACGACCGAGGCGCCCCTCGTCCCCGTACTCACCAGGTGGTTCCGGGCCCGGGTCACGGCCGCCCGCAGTGCCGAACCCGGCGGACCCGCCGCCGCCGAGGCCGCGGCGCACTACCGCGCCGCGGAGGAGGCCCTCCGGACGGCCGGTATGCCGGGGCTGCACCGCGGTCTGTTCCCGCTCGCCCTCCTGGGGCTGCGCCTGCTGCACGGCCGGCCCGCACCCACCGACGGGAACCTCGACTGGGGCCCGTACGGACCCTGGGCGCGCCCTCTCGTGCTGCTCGCCCAGGACCGGCCCGAGGAGGCCCGGACGGCCCTGGCCGCGGTGCCCGGACCCCCGCCCAACCACATGCAGGAGGCGCTGTGGTGCCTGACCGCCCACGCCGCCGCCCGCCTCGGCGAGCGCGGGACCGCCGCACGCGCGGCGGCCGCCCTGCGCGGCGCCCGCGCGGAACACGCGGGCGCCGCGAGCGGGATGCTGACCCTGGGCCCGGTGGCGCGCTACCTGGCGGAGGCGGAGGCCTGCGCCGGGTGACGCGCGGCCGTCAGACGGCCGCCTGGCGGTACTTGCGTACGGCCAGCGTGCGGAACACGGCGATGATCACCACCGACCAGATGACCGAGGCCCATACGGGATGCTGCATCGGCCAGGCGTCCGACGGGGAGACCCCGGGGTTCCCGAACAGTTCGCGGCACGCCTGGACGGTCGCGCTGAACGGGTTCCACTCGGCGATGGGCTGGAGCCAGCCCGCCATGTTCTCGGTGGGCACGAAGGCGTTCGAGATGAAGGTGACCGGGAACAGCCAGATGAGACCGCCGGAGGTGGCCGCTTCCGGGGTGCGTACGGACAGGCCGATCAGTGCGCCGATCCAGGAGAACGCGTAGCCGAGGAGGAGCAGCAGGGCGAAGGCCCCCAGAGCCTTCGGGATGCCCTCGTGGACGCGCCAGCCGACGAGCAGGGCGACGATCGTGAGCACGATGACGGTGAGCGTGGTCTGGACGAGGTCGGCGAGCGTACGTCCGGTGAGCACCGCACCGCGTGCCATGGGCAGCGAACGGAACCGGTCGATCAGCCCCTTGTGCATGTCGTCCGCGATCCCGGCGCCCGCACCGGCCGTGGCGAAGGTGACCGTCTGCGCGAAGATGCCCGCCATGAGGAACTCGCGGTAGCCGGCGGCGCTGGTCGAGCCACCGACGACGAGTGACCCGCCGAAGACGTAGCTGAACAGCACGACGAACATGACCGGCTGGATGAGCCCGAAGAGAACCATCTCCGGGATCCGGCTCATACGGATCAGGTTCCGACGGGCGATGACCAGGGAGTCGGCCACCGAACGGCCGATCGCCCCGCGGGACTTGAACGGTGCCGGGTCGCGCGTACCCGTGACGGTGGTCACTGCCCGTCCTCCTTCCGGCCCTCTGCGGCCTCGGTCGATGCGTTCTCGCCGTTCCTCTCCAGCTCGGCCGCGTGGCCGGTGAGCGAGATGAAGACGTCGTCGAGGGTGGGGCGGCGCAGGCCGATGTCGTCGATCTCCACGCCGTGGGTGTCGAGGTCGCGGATGACCTCCGCGAGCAGCTTGGCCCCGCCGGTGACCGGCACGGTCAGCTTGCGGGTGTGCTCGGCGACGGAGATCTCCCCCTTGCCGTACGTGGCGAGCACCGAGCGGGCGGGCCCGATCTGGTCGGGCTGGTGCACGACGACCTCGACGCGCTCACCGCCGGTACGGGCCTTGAGCTGGTCGGAGGTGCCGCGGGCGATGACCTTGCCGTGGTCGATGACGCAGATGTCGTGGGCGAGGTGGTCGGCCTCCTCCAGGTACTGCGTGGTCAGCAGCAGCGTCGTACCGCCCGCGACGAGTTCCTCGATGACCTCCCACAGCTGCTGCCGGTTCCGCGGGTCGAGCCCGGTGGTGGGCTCGTCCATGAACATCACCGGCGGTGAGACGACGAGCGCCGCCGCCAGGTCGAGGCGCCTGCGCATGCCTCCGGAGTACGTCTTCGCGGTGCGGTCGGCCGCGTCAGCGAGGTTGAACTTCTCCAGGAGCTCCCCGGCCCGCTTCTTCGCGTCGCGTGAGCTCATCTGGTAGAGCTGCCCGACCATCTGGAGGTTCTCGCGGCCCGTGAGGTATTCGTCGACGGCCGCGAACTGGCCGGAGAGGCCGATCGAGCGGCGGACCGCGTCGGGATTCCTCAGGACGTCGATGCCGGCCACGACAGCCCGCCCGCTGTCCGGCTGGAGCAGGGTGGTCAGGACACGTACGGCGGTGGTCTTGCCCGCGCCGTTGGGTCCCAGCAGGCCGAGGACGGTGCCTTCGGGCACGTCGAGGTCGACGCCGTCCAGTGCTCGTACGTCGCCGAAGGTCTTCACCAGACCTTCGGCGTAAATGGCGCCTGGCATACGGGATTCCCCCAGTTGCTTTCGCGTGAATTCCTGAGCGGATCGTAGAGTTCCCGGCCCCTCGGAGGCGGGAACACCGGAGTGTTCGGCGATGCACGGTAACGCGATACATCGCGACCCACAACGGGTTTGGGGAGAGTCCCGCCGCTCAGGTCCTCACCAGGTATCCTGCGGCGCGCAGCGCGGAGGCGACCTCCTCGCAGTGCTCCGGGCCCTTGG
This sequence comes from Streptomyces sp. NPDC088746, assembly GCF_044751065.1. Taxonomy (NCBI): domain Bacteria; kingdom Bacillati; phylum Actinomycetota; class Actinomycetes; order Kitasatosporales; family Streptomycetaceae; genus Streptomyces; species Streptomyces sp. NPDC088746. The sequence continues at coordinate 706,266 of NZ_JBIVLA010000002.1, read as the reverse complement.
TCTCCAGGTGGAGTTCCACCTCCGCCTCGGTGAGCCCGAGCCGGGGATCGGTCCGTACGTGGCTGATGTCGAGCACGTTGGCGTCGGCGACGGACAGCGTGGCGAGCATCGCGGCCAGCGCCCCCGGGCGGTCGGTGAGCCGCAGCCGCAGGCTGAGGTAGCGGCCCGCCGCGACCATGCCGTGCGTCAGGACGCGCTGCATCAGCAGGGGGTCCATGTTGCCGCCCGACAGTACGGCGACGACGGGCCCGCGGAACGACTCCGGATCGCTCAGCAGCGCCGCGACGGGGCTCGCGCCGGCGGGCTCGACGACCATCTTGGCCCGCTCCAGACACAGCAGCAGCGCGCTGGAGAGCTCGTCCTCCGAGACGGTGCGGACCTCGTCCACCAGCTCCTGGACCAGCGGGAACGTGAGGTCGCCGGGCCGCCCCACCTTGATCCCGTCGGCCATGGTCTGCACCGAGCCGAGCGCCACCGGGTGCCCGGCGGAGAGCGAGGGCGGGAAGGCGGCCGCGCCCGCCGCCTGGACACCGACGACACGGACGTCGGGGCGCAGCGCCTTCACCGCGACGGCGATCCCCGCGGCGAGCCCGCCCCCGCCGATACCGACGACGATCGTGCGGACCTCCGGGCACTGTTCGAGGATCTCCAGGCCCACGGTGCCCTGGCCCGCGATGATGTCCGGGTGGTCGAAGGGGTGGATGAAGACGGCGCCGGTCTCCTCGGCGTACTCCTGGGCGGCGGCGAGCGTCTCGTCGACGACCTGCCCCTCCAGCCGGACCTCGGCGCCGTACTCCCGGGTCGCCGCGACCTTCGGCAGGGGGGCGCCGACCGGCATGAAGACCGTGGAGCGTACGCCGAGCAGCGAAGAGGCGAGTGCGACACCCTGCGCATGGTTGCCGGCACTCGCGGCCACCACTCCGGCCGCCCGTTCGACGGGGCTGAGCCCGGCGATCCGTACGTACGCGCCACGCAGTTTGAACGACCCGGTGCGCTGCAGGTTCTCGCACTTGAGGTGGACGGGCGCTCCGACGAGGGCGCTGAGATGGCGGCTGCCCTCCATCCCGGTCGTTCTGGCCACCCCGGACAGCATCTTCTGCGCCCCTCGGATGTCGTCGAGGATCAGCGGAGGAAAGGGGCCTGACGTACGGAAGGTCATGACAGCAAGTCTTGCAGCTCGGAGCGGTCGGGGCCGTCGCATCTCATGGCGGCCTGCGGTGGTGTCCACAGGTTTGTGCAGCGCTGGTACACGTTGCCCCGTGGCCGCGTACTCTGTCCCCCACCCATCCGACACTCGCACGAAGAGAGCCCCCGGCCATGCCCCCTCAGGACATGACGACTGCTGCGTCTCCTTCCGGGGGCGCGACCCCCGGCCCTCCGGGAACGGACCACCTGCTCGACTCTCTCCAGCACCAGGTGGCGGTCTTCGCCCGCCGTGCCGAGCAGACCCGCCTCGGCGGTGTCGGCCAGGTCCGCAACTCGATGGACCGGGCGGCCTATCTGCTGCTCAACCGGCTCGACGTGGAAGGCCCCATGGGCGTCAAGGCGCTGGCCGCGGGCATGGGGATCGACTCCTCGACCGTGACCCGGCAGGTCGCGCCGCTCGTCGACACCGGACTGGTCAAGCGCACCTCGCACCCGGAGGACGGGCGCGCCGTCGTGCTGCAGCTCTCGCCGCGCGGCCAGGCCCGGCTGGAGGAGGTCCGCGCCTCACGGCGTGAGCTGATGTCCCAGGTGACGGGCGAATGGACCGAGGAGGAGCGCGACACCTTCTGCGCCCTGCTGACCCGGTTCAACGCGTCGCTGGCGGCCAGGCAGGCGGCGGGCCAGCCGGCGCAGGAGGGCTGACCGGGCCCTCCCGGTCTGTTCGGCGGCGTCATCGGATCTACGCTGGAAGTGCCTGCACTCGCGAGTCGAGGAGGCCCGCCATGACACGCAAGGTCGCCGACTGCCGTAAGTATCCGAGCGTCTCGAACTGCACACTCACCATTTCCGGTGAGGAGGACGAAGTCGTCCGCGCCGCCGCCGAGCACGCCGTCTCGGTCCACGAGCACACGGACAGCCCGGAGATGCGCGAGCAGATCCGTGCCTCCCTGGAGGACGAGAAGGTCGCTGTCTGACCGTGGGAACACCTCCGGCGGCGGGACGGGGTCGTCCCGGCCGCCGGATCACGGCTGTGCGGCAGGTGAACGTACGCACAGCCGTGTCACAGCCGTGGCACCGGTGTTCCTCAGACTGCCCCCGTAACGTCCGCCACATGGACGAGTACGAGAACGGTGTGAGCAGGCGCAAGGTCCTGGCGGCGGGTGGCGCGGCGGCCGGAGTGGCGGGGCTGGCGCTGGCCGGGTGCGGCAGTTCGGACACGGGCGCCGCGTCCGCGGGGGCCTCGGCGTCGGCGTCGGCGACCTCGGGGTCCGGGCAGTGCGTGCTCATGTCGAGCGTCACGGAGGGCCCCTACTACCTGGACGACGCCCTGGTGCGTAAGGACATCACCGATGGCAAGGACGGCGTACCGCTCACCGTGCGCCTGACGGTCCAGGACACGACCGGGTCGTGCGCCGCCGTCGCGGGAGCCGCGGTGGAGATCTGGCACTGCGACGCCTGGGGCTACTACTCCGGCTACACGACCGCCAACCCCGGCGGCCAGGCCCCGGCGGAGAGCGAGGACACCAGCGGCGCGAACGACAAGACGTACCTGCGGGGTTACCAGATCGCGGGCGACGACGGGGTCGTGGAGTTCACCACGATCTACCCGGGCTGGTACACCCCGCGCGTCACGCACATCCACGTCAAGGTGCACACCGGCGGCAAGAAGGACGACGGGACGTACGAGGGCGGCAAGGTCAACTACACCGGCCAGCTGTTCTTCGAGGACTCGTACGGCGAGGCCGTCTACAAGCTGTCCCCGTACGCCCAGCACGTCGGCACGCCCACCGCGCTCGACGACGACATGGTGTACGGCGGAGGCGGCGCCGCGGACGGGCTGATGACCGTCACCGGCGACACCGCCAAGGGCTACCTCGGGACCCTGACCCTGGGAATCGACCCGGACGCCGAGAACACCGGCGCGGGCGACGGCGGAGGCGGCGGGGGCGGCACGCCGCCGAGCGGCGGCCCCGGCGATACACCCCCGAGCGGCGGCCCCGGCAGTGCGTCGTAACGATCTCGCGGAGGCCGCGGTGAGCGCCCTCGTCGAGGCGGTCGCCCTCACCCCCACCCCGGGCCTGACGGACAGCCGCAGCCCGGGGCCCGGAGCGCCCGACGCCGCCACGGCGCGGTGGGCGGCCAAGGCGCTGCACCCGGGCCTCGCGGCGATGGCCGCGGCGGCCGGGCGCACCGGCTCCGCCACCGGTGGGCTCCGCGAGGAGCTCGGGGCGATCGGCCGCGCCACCGAGCGCACGGCACGGAGGGCCGCCTGCGGCGCGGTGCAGCACCGGGGCGCGATCTGGGTCCTGGGGCTCCTGGTCTCGGCGGCCGCGCTGGAGCCTGGCGCGCGGTCCGCCGAGGTGACGGCCACGGCCAGGTCCCTCGCCCTGCTCCGCGACCGCAAGGCCCCGCGCGTCCCGTCGCAGGGCTCGTCGGTGGCGGCGCGTTACGGTGCCGCCGGAGCGAAGGGCGAGGCCAGGGCGGGGTTCCCGCACGCCCGGCGGGCGCTGGAGACGCTGCGTGGCACGCGGGGCCGGGGGATCGGGGAGGAGTCCGCCCGGCTGAACGTCCTGCTCGGCGTCATGAGCACGCTCCAGGACACCGGGCTCTTGTACAAGGCCGGCCCGAACGGCCTCCGCCTGGTGCAGGGCGGGGCGCGTGCGGTCCTGGAGGCCGGGGGCGTGGCGGCTGCCCGGGGGCAGGAGGCGCTCCGCACCATGGACGAGGAGCTCAGGTCGCACGAGCTGCGGGCCGGCGGCAGCGAACCCCTGTTCGCGGCAGCGCTGTTCCTCGACCGGATCTGTTGACGACCGTCCGGCGGCCGGGCCCCTCCCCGGCCGCCGGACGGGCCCCGGCTGTCAGCCGAGGGCCTGCGTCAGGTCGGCCAGCAGGTCGTCGGCGTTCTCGATGCCGACGGAAAGCCGCACCAGGTCGGCCGGGACCTCCAGCAGGGAACCGGCGGTGGACGCGTGCGTCATCCGGCCGGGGTGCTCGATCAGCGACTCCACACCACCGAGCGACTCACCGAGCGTGAAGAGCTTCGCGCGGTTGCAGACCTCGACCGCCGCCTCCTCGCCGCCCGCGACGCGGAACGACACCATCCCGCCGAACGCCTTCATCTGCTTGGCGGCGACCTCGTGGCCCGGGTGCTCCGGCAGCCCCGGGTAGAGGACCTGGGTCACCTTCGGGTGCCGGGTCAGCAGGCCGGCGACCTTGGTGGCGTTCTCGTCGTGCCGGTCCATGCGGACCGCGAGCGTCTTGATGCCCCGCAGCACCAGCCACGCGTCGAACGGCCCGGCCACCGCGCCCATCGCGTTCTGGTGGTACGCCAGCTCCTCGGCCAGCTCCGGGTCGCCGGTGACGAGCGCGCCGCCGACGACGTCCGAGTGGCCGCCCATGTACTTCGTGGTGGAGTGCACCACGACGTCGGCGCCGAGCGAGAGCGGCTGCTGGAGGTACGGGCTCGCGAAGGTGTTGTCGACGACCAGCCGCACGCCGGCCTGGCGGGCGACCCCGGCGACGGCCGCGATGTCGGTGATGCCGAGCAGCGGGTTCGAGGGCGTCTCCACCCAGATCGCCTTGGTGCGCGGGGTGAGCGCCGCCCGCACCGCGCTCACGTCCGAGGTGTCGGCGACCGAGAACTCCACGCCCCAGCGCGAGGCGACCTTCGCGAACAGCCGGAACGTGCCGCCGTAGGCGTCGTTCGGGATGACCACGTGGTCGCCGGGGGTCAGCAGCGTACGCAGGAGGCAGTCCTCCGCGGCGAGGCCCGACGCGAAGGCGAGGCCGCGGCGGCCGCCCTCCAGCGCCGCCAGGTTCTCCTCCAGTGCGGTGCGGGTGGGGTTGGCGCTGCGGCTGTACTCGTAACCGCCGCGCAGTCCGCCGACGCCGTCCTGCTTGTACGTGGACACCTGGTAGATCGGCGGGACCACGGCGCCGGTGAGGGGATCCGCCGTGTTGCCGGCGTGGATCGCAAGGGTCTCGAAGCTGTGCTGGTCGCTCATGGGGCCCGAGCGTAGTTCGTCGGGAGGGGAGTTACAGGCCACTCGCCGCCGGGTTACCCGTCCGAGGACAATGGACCGCATGGAGATTCTCTGGTTCCTGCTCGCCCTGTGCATGCTCGTGGCCGTCGTCGGCCCGGTCATGCTGCGGCGCCGTGGCGGTATCCGCCAGGTCGCGCCCGGTTCGCCCGACGCCGCCGACCCGGACACGTACGGCTTCGCACGCCAGGAGGAGCTGGACATCCGGATGCCGGGACCCGACCAGGACCTCCTGGACGTCCTCGACGTCGTCCAGGGCACCGGGAGCTGGCGGGCCGCCTCCCAGCTGCTGGCGGGTACGCCCGAGGAGAGCGAGATCCGCTGGCAGCGGGTCCAGGCGTTCGCAGGTGCGGCCTCCCTGGAGCTGGCCCAGCGGCCCGGCACGGGCGGGGCGTGGCTGAGGTCGTGGCGGGCCGAGGCCCCGAAGGACGCGGGCGCCGCGGCGGTGCACGCGGAGTTCCTGGTGCAGCAGGCGTGGCGCACCGGCACCGTGGGCACCGACGACTTCCGGATCATCCTGGAGGAGGCCCGTACGGTCTGCGGCGAGGCGGCCCTGCTCGCCCCGGGCGACCCCGTCCCGTACATCGTGGAACTGGCCGTCGCGCGGGGACTGGGCTACTCCCACGAGCAGTTCGACCAGCTCTGGGTGAAGATCATCGACCGTGCCCCCGCGCACATGGGCGCCCACATCGCGGCCCTGCACTTCTGGTGCGAGAAGTGGCACGGCTCCCGCGAGGAGGCCGACCGCTTCGCGACGACGGCCGCCGCCCGCGCCCCGCAGGGCTCCCTGCTCGCCGCGCTGCCGCTGTTCGCGGTGTACGAGCACCTCCCCGAGGTCAATCTGGTGCAGGGCTTCTACCGCGGCCTCGTCGTGACGAAGGCGGTCGAGGGCGCGATGTTCGCGGTGCACTCGGCACGCGCGGACGACCCGATGCTCGCCCACGTCCGGCATCTGCTGGTCCTCTTCCTGGTCCGCATGGAACGCTGGTCGGAGGCGATGCACCAGCTCGTCCACATCGACGGCCACGTGGGCGCGCTGCCCTGGACGCAGAACCCGGACCCGGCCGCCGAGTACACCGTGTACCGGGCCCTGGCCGTCGCGGGGTACGAGGCGAACGGCGGCAGCCCCGCGACGCTGCTCCACTGACCCGGCACACCCGCCCCCTCCGGATTGGACCGGCACACCCATGGCACGACTGATCCCGCTGATCCTGATAGCCCTCGCCGTCTGGTTCTGGCTGCGGGCGCGCAGGAAGACCGCCGCCTACATGGCCTCCTACGAGTCGCCGGCGGGCGGGGCCCGCGAGGGTGACGAGCGTCGCGATCCCCCGGCCCCCGCGGCCTGAGACACCGGAATCCACGGCGCCCCCGCGGCGTTGTACGGAGCGAACACCGACCCCGGAGGAGCCCCCCGCATGTTCCTGACCCACCGCACCCCGCAGCTCCCCACCCCGGAGGAGGCCCTGCGCGGTCGCCCCACCCCCGAATTCACGGTGCCGTCCCGCCACACGGTCCTCGGCAACCCGCTGACCGGCCCGTACCCGCAGGGCCTGGAGGTCGCCGACTTCGCGCTGGGCTGTTTCTGGGGCGCCGAGCGCAAGTTCTGGCAGACGGAGGGCGTCTGGACGACGCTCGTCGGCTACCAGGGCGGCTACACCGAGAATCCCTCGTACGAGGAGACCTGCTCGGGTCTGACCGGCCACACGGAGGCCGTCCGCGTCGTCTTCGACCCGAAGGTCGTGAGCTACGCGGAGCTGCTGAAGCTCTTCTGGGAGTCCCACAACCCGACCCAGGGCTTCCGCCAGGGCAACGACGTGGGTACGCAGTACCGCTCGGCCCTCTACACCCACTCCCCCGAGCAGGCGGAGGCCGCGGAGGCGTCCCGCGAGGCCTATCAGCAGGTGCTGACGGGCGCCGGCTTCAAGCAGATCACCACGGAGATCCTGCCGGCGGAGGGCCGCACCTTCTGGCCCGCCGAGGCGTACCACCAGCAGTACCTCGACAAGAACCCCGACGGCTACTGCGGCATCGGCGGGACGGGCGCCACCCTGGAGTCCCCCTCGGAGACCAACTGGGGCCGCGCCTGCCCGACGGGCATCGCCCCGGCTCCTGGCGCGTGATCCGAGGCGTCGCGCGATGACGTGGGCCCCGTGTCCGGCAGCTGCCGGACACGGGGCCCACGTCGGTCCGGGGTGGGTCAGGAGGCGAAGGGGCCCGCTCTCAGGCCGCCAGCCGCACCTCGCCCATCGGAGCCCGGGCGGGCGCGGTCCGGCTGTGCCGGGCGAGCTCCTGCTGGGCCAGGGACAGCACGTCGGTCAGTCCGAGCCCGAGCGAGCGGGCGGCGGCGGCGAGCACCTCGGACGACGCCTCCTTACGGCCACGCTCGACCTCGGAGAGATACGGCACCGAGATCCGGGCGTCCTCGGCGACGTCCTTGAGGGTCCGCTCCTGGGCGGTGCGCTCGCGACGCAGGACATCACCGACGACGTCCCGCCAGAGGGGCTCCTTGGCGGCAGGAGCGGGACGCAGGGGAATGACGCGGGCGTGGTTCGGCGCGTGGCTGCTCATCGTCCAAGCCTAGGAACGAAGCGCCCGGCGCGGGAGGGGAAACCCTTCCGCGCCGGGCGGATCTGCTGTCGGCAGAACGGCGGCTGCCCGGGCCCGCCCGCCCCGGCCTCCCGATGGGGCGGGATCAGATCAGGCCCTGCGCCAGCATCGCGTCCGCGACGAGCTCGAAGCCCGCGATGTTCGCGCCCACCACGTAGTTGCCGGGGCTGCCGTACTTCTCGGCCGTCGTGTGGCAGGACTCGTGGATGTGGCGCATGATCTCCGCCAGCCGCTCCTCGGTGTGGGAGAAGGTCCAGGAGTCGCGCGAGGCGTTCTGCTGCATCTCCAGGGCGCTGGTGGCCACTCCGCCGGCGTTGGCCGCCTTGCCGGGTGCGAAGGCGACGTCCGCGTCCTGGAGGACGCGGACGGCGTCGGGGGTGGTGGGCATGTTGGCGCCCTCGGCGACCGCCTTGACCCCGTTGCGTACGAGGGCGAGCGCGTCGGTCTCGTGGAGTTCGTTCTGGGTGGCGCAGGGCAGGGCCACGTCCACCGGGACGCTCCAGACGCCCGTGCCCTCGACGTACCGCACGTGGTCGCCGCGCCGCTCGGCGTACTCGGAGATGCGGCCGCGGCCCGTCTCCTTGATCTCCTTGAGCAGGTCGAGGTCGATGCCCTTCTCGTCGACGACGTAGCCGCCCGAGTCGGAGCAGGTCACGACGGTCGCGCCGAGCTGCTGGGCCTTCTCGATGGCGTAGATGGCCACGTTTCCGGAGCCGGACACCGCGATGCGCTGGCCGTCGAGGGACTCGCCGCGCACGCGCAGCATTTCGGCGGTGAACAGGACGCAGCCGTAGCCGGTGGCCTCGGTGCGTGCCTGGGCGCCTCCCCAGCCGAGTCCCTTTCCGGTGAGCACGCCGGACTCGTAGCGGTTGGTGATCCGCTTGTACTGGCCGAAGAGGTAGCCGATCTCCCGGCCGCCGACGCCGATGTCACCGGCGGGGACGTCGGTGTACTCGCCCAGGTGACGGTGGAGTTCCGTCATGAACGACTGGCAGAACCGCATGACCTCGGCGTCGGACCGGCCCTTGGGGTCGAAGTCCGCGCCGCCCTTGCCGCCGCCGATCGGCATGCCGGTGAGGGCGTTCTTGAAGATCTGCTCGAAGCCGAGGAACTTCACGATGCCGAGGTTGACGGAGGGGTGGAAGCGCAGCCCGCCCTTGTACGGGCCGAGCGAGCTGGAGAACTCGACGCGGAAGCCGCGGTTGACGTGGATGTCGCCGGCGTCGTCCGACCACGGCACCCGGAAGATGAGCTGGCGTTCGGGCTCGCAGACACGCTCGATGATGCGGGCGTCGACGAACTCCGGCCGCTTCGCCAGCACGGGGCCCAGGGTTTCGAGGACCTCGCGCACCGCCTGGTGGAACTCGCCCTCGCCCTGGTTGCGTCGCAGGATCTCCGCGTAGAGCGGCTCGATGACACGGTTCTCGGCGGTGCGCGGGGTGAGGGAGTCGGAGCTGGCCGGCATCTGATCAAGACCTTCCGTGGGTGGGCTCTTGTGCGTCGGCGCTCCCTGTCCCCGGAGGCGCCACCGGCCCGTGGGGGCCGTTGCACCCGGCAAGTCTCGCAGCGCGACCCCGCCGCGCCCCTGCGACATCCACATAGTGGCCACGGCAGTTCGTGCCGCTACGGGCCCTTCCGCACCCGTACACCCCGCTCCCGCCGGAGCGGAGGGCCCGTACGGCGCCCGCGTCGCGGGGCCGTACGGGTGGCGAACCTCACAGCCGGAGGAAGGCGGCCGTGAGGTCCGCGCCGCCGCGCGTCAGGCCGTCGCGTTCTCCGTCACGGTGACCTTTCCCTTACGGATGGTCGCCACCCGGGGCGCCTTGCGGGCGAGGGAGCTGTCGTGGGTGACCATCACGAAGGTCAGTCCGTGCTCCTTCCACAGCCCGTCGAGCAACTCCATGATCTCGTCGCGCATGGACTCGTCGAGGTTGCCGGTCGGTTCGTCGGCGAGCAGCACCTTGGGCCGCTTCACCAGGGCCCGGGCGATGGCGACGCGCTGCTGCTGACCGCCGGACATCTCGCTCGGCAGATGGGTGGGCCGGTCGCCGAGGCCCACCGACTCCAGTGCCTCGGCGGCGCGTTCGCGACGGGCCTTCGCGCCGAGACCGAGGGGGACGAGGGCGGTCTCGACGTTCTCCTGGGCGGTGAGCGTCGGGATCAGGTTGAAGCTCTGGAAGACGAATCCGATGGACTCGGCCCGGACCTTGGTCAGCCGGGACTCGGGGAGCTTGGCCAGGTCGACACCGTCGAGCTCGATGGTGCCGGAGGTGGGCCGGTCGAGCCCGCCGAGCATCTGCAGGAGGGTGGACTTGCCTCCGCCGGTCGGGCCCTGGATGACGAGCCTTCCGCCGTCCTCGATGGTCAGATCGACACCGGCGAGCGCGTCGACGGGATTCTTGCCGCGCATGTAGCGCTTGGTGACGCCCTTGAGCTGGTACACGTGTGGACTCCTGCTGTACGTACGAGGGGTGGGGCCGGGGGGATCTACGCGACGCGGCGCAGGGCGTCGGCCGGCCGCAGCCGGGAGGCGCGCCAGCCGCCGAAGGCCCCGGCGATCAGTCCGCCCGCCACCGCCAGGGCGACGGCGACGAGGATCGTGGTGAGGGAGACGGGCGCGGTCAGCGCGATGTCCAGGGTCTTGGACGCGGTCTGACGGCCGGGGCCGCCCCCGCCCATCGGACCTCCGCCGCCCATGCCGCCCCCGCCGCCGGCCCCGCCTGTGGAGCCGAGCTGGGCGCTGAGGGTGGGGCTGATGGCGGTCACGACGTAGGCGCCGGCGACGCCGACGGCGATGCCGAGGACTCCGCCCATCAGGCCGTTGACGAGGGCTTCGCCGATGACCTGGCGGGTGACGCGCCCGCTCTTCCAGCCGAGGGCCTTGAGGGTGCCGAACTCGCGCACGCGCCGGCTGACCGCGGAGGAGGTCAGCAGTCCCGCGACGAGGAAGGCGGCGATCAGGACCGCGATGGAGAGCCACTTGCCGACGCTGGAGGCCAGGTCGGAGGCGGTGGAGAGGGAGCCGGACACCGTGTCGGCGAGGTCGGCGGAGGTGGTGACCGTCGTGCCGGAGATGTTCTTCTGGATGGCGGCCTTGACGGTGTCGATCTGCTGCGAGTCCGCGGCCTGGACGTAGACCGTGGTGACCTTGTCCTTGGAGTCGGAGACGGTCTGCGCCTGCTTCAGCGGGATGTAGACGTTGGCGGCCGCGTCACCGCTGTCCGCGGTGGAGACGCCGACGATCGTGTACTTCGTGCCGGAGATGGTGACGGTCTTGTCAACCGCGAGCTCCTTCTCCTTGGCGTAGGCGGAGTCGACCACCGCGACCTTGGCGTCGGTCTCGGCGGCCTTGAAAGTACGGCCCTTGGTGATCTTCGAGGAGGTCAGCGGGCCGAGGTTCTGCTGGGTGACGTCGGTGCCGTACACGGTGAAGGAGTTGACGTCGAAGGATGCTCCGCCGCCCTCGACCCGGCCCTGCGGCTGGCCACCGCTGCCGCCCTCGCCACCGCCGGGTCCGCCCTGTCCCGCGCTCTCGTCCTGCTTGATCTCGCCGCGCTTGAACTGGCCGTCGACCTTCATGACCGAGAGGCTCAGCCCGCCGACGGCGTCCGCCACACCCTCCTGCTCGCCGACCTTGTCGACGGTGCTGGAGGCCAGCGTCTGGAAGCCCTGGACCATGACGCGGTCCGTGCTCTGGGTGGCGTCCTCGTCCTCCTTGGCGTCGAAGTTGAACCTGGGCCGCTCGGTGCCCCCGGAACCCTGGGCGGCGGCGGCCTTGGTCACCGTCATGTCCGTGCCCAGGCCGTACAGCGATTCGAGGACCTTGTCCTGGGCCTTGCTCATGCCCGAGGAGACCGAACTGACGATGATGACCAGCGCAATGCCGAGGGCGAGCCCCGAGGCGACGACGAGCGCCGCCTTTCTGCGGCGGCGCAGTTCGCGCCGGAGGTAGGTGAAGAACATGGCGCGAAGATATGGAGCGGGCGTGATGAGGAGTTAAGTCTCCGATGAGAGCAGCATGAGAACACTGCCGGCACGCATATGTACCCGGCGCGGGCGCGTCGCGCCCACACGCCGAAGGCGGCGGCGCCCGGAAGGATCCGGGTGCCGCCGCCTTCGGAGGGGAAGAGGCGCGGTCAGGGGGTCAGGCGGCGTTCGCCGTCCACTCCGACCAGCTCATGTTCCAGCCGTTGAGGCCGTTGTCGGGAGCGATGGTCTTGTCCGGGGAGTTCTTGACGATGACCACGTCGCCGATCATGGAGTTGTCGTAGAACCACGCACCGGCCGTGCCCGGGTCGTCGGCGCCCTTCGCGTCGGACAGGCCGACACAGCCGTGACTGGTGTTGGCGCTGCCGAAGATCGACTTGGCGCCCCAGTAGTTGCCGTGGATGAAGGTGCCCGACGTGGACAGCCGCATGGCGTGCGGCACGTCCTTGATGTCGTACTCACCCTTGCCGTCGTCGTCCGTGAAGCCGACCGTCGAACCGTCCATGCGGGTCTCCTTGAACTTCTCGGAGATCACCATCTGGCCGTTGTACGTCGGGTTGTCCGAGGATCCGGCGGAGATCGGGATGGTCTTGATCGTCTTGCCGTCCTGGGTGACGGTCATCGTGTGCGCCTTGGCGTCCACGGTGGAGACCTGGTTGCGGCCGACCTTGAAGGTGACCGTCTTCTGCTGCACGCCCACGACACCGTCGGCGCCCTCGACGCCGTCCAGCGCCAGCTTCAGGGTGACGGTGGAACCGCCCTGCCAGTAGTCCTCGGGGCGCAGGTCGAGGCGCTGGTTGTTGAACCAGTGACCGACGACCTCCTGGCCGCTGCTCGACGTCACCTTGATGCCGTCCTGGACGGCCTTCTTGTTGGTGATCGCCTTGTTGAAGTTGATCGAGACCGGCATGCCGACGCCGACGGTGGAACCGTCCTCGGGGGTGAAGTTGCCGATGAAGCTGTTCTCCGGCGAGACGGTCGTGAAGGAGCTGTTGGCGTGCGCCTCACGGTCCTTGGAGTCCGCCGCCGTCGCGCTGATCTTGTACGTCGTCGAGCGCTCGAGCTGGCCGGCGGGCTTCCAGCTGGAGCCGTCGGCCGCGAGGGTGCCCTCGACGGCGTCGCCCTCGGCCGTGGTCATGGTGACCTCGGTCAGCTTGCCCTTGGCCACGGTGACCATCGCGGCGTTGTTGATGCTCGCGTTCGTCGCACCGTTCTTCGGCGCGATCGTTATCTGCGCCTCGGAAGCGTCCTTGGCCGCCGCCTCGTCCACCTGTGCCTGTGACGTCTTCGAGCTGTCGGAGCTCGCGCCCGAGTTCGTACCGCCGTCGTCGCTGCAGGCAGAAAGCACCAGCACGCCGCCGAGCAGTGCGGACGCGGCCATGAGGCCCCTGCGCCGCTTGCTGTCCGTCATCACACGCTTCTCCATCGTTGCCGATTCCCCAAGATCCCCGGACAGGGTCGCCCGACGGCGACTCCCCGTCAATGTTCCAAGAACACCGTGACCGGGTCTTCCGTTCCACATCCGCCGTGGATGTGGGGAACAACACTCATCGACGCACCCGGGGCCACGGCGGTTCCCGCCACCTGTGAGGAGTGCCTCGCGAGCGTCAGCGTTCCGTATTCCCGCCGCCTTCTTCGTCGTCCGTGTCATTGTCCTCGATCCCGTAGTACGCCTCGTCCCCGTCCTCTCCGGCGGCCCAGTCCTCGGCGTCGGGGTCGTAGTCGATCGTCTCGCTGCTCCAGGAGGCCTGGGCGAGCTCGACCCCGGGCACCTGGCTGACCAGATCGAACGGGTCGATCAGCGAGGCGAGGGCCTCCGCTGCGTCTTCCCTGACCGTCTCCTCAGCATGCGTACGTTCCTCGGCGGACTCGTCGGCGGACGCCCCGGATGCGGTGAAATCCGCGGCGATGCTCTCCAGGGCGGTGCCGGTCAGGGCGTCCGCGTCGCTGACCTCCAGCACCATCTCCACGCGAAGCCGAACAAATGAGGGTGTCTCCGAAGTGCTCATACGCCGGAGCGTAAGGCTCCCGGGACCTGTGGCTTTTCACCGACCCGCTGCTTTGCTTAGCATCGGCCCACGGGGCTAACTGATGGTTGTCGCAAGGGGATCGATTCTGTGTCCATCGCTCGTCGCACGCTGCTGACCACCACAGCGGCAGGCACTCTGCTCTGTGCTCTCTGGTTCGTCCCCTCCGCCAACGCGAGCGGCGGAACAGACACGCGGAGCGGTACGGCCGGCTCGTCCGCCGGTTCCTCCACCGAGGCCCGACAGGCCTCCGCCACGGCGGAGTTCACCTCCGGGGACACGCTCGCCGACACGGGGGCCGGCGTCGACACGACTCCCTACCTGATCGGCGGGACGGCCTCCCTGTGCGTCGGCGCGGGGTTCGTCGTGTACTCGGTGCGCCGGGGCGGCACACTCCGCACCGGCCTCTGAAGTGCGTGAGGGCTGCCGCGCCCCGCGGGGCGCGGCAGCCCTCACGCGTACGGCCTCAGGCCAGCGGCCCGGTCACCGCCTCCACGGCCGTGACCAGCTTCCCCTCCCGCACGAAGGCGTCGGCTGCGGCCAGGTCGGGGGCGAGGAAGCGGTCGGGACCCGGGCCCTCGACCCCGGCGGCGCGCAGTGCCGCGATGACGGCCTGGGAGGCGGGCCCGGGAGTAAGCCCCTCGGCGGCGCGCAGTTCGACGGCGCGCGTGGCGGCGTACAGCTCGACGGCCACGATCCTCGCGAGACCGGTCACGGCGGTACGGAGCTTCCGTGCGGCCGACCAGCCCATGGAGACGTGGTCCTCCTGCATTGCGGAGGACGGGATCGAGTCGACGGACGCCGGTACGGCGAGCCGCTTCAGCTCGCTGACCAGGGCGGCCTGCGTGTACTGGGCGATCATCAGCCCGGAGTCCACCCCGGCGTCGTCGGCGAGGAACGGCGGAAGGCCGTGCGAGCGGTTCTTGTCCAGCAGCCGATCCGTGCGGCGCTCGGTGATCGAGCCGAGGTCGGCGGCGACGATGGCCAGGAAGTCGAGGACGTACGCGACGGGGGCGCCGTGGAAGTTCCCGTTCGACTCCACCCGCCCGTCCGGGAGCACGACCGGGTTGTCGACCGCCGAGGCCAGCTCACGGTCCGCGACGAGCGCCCCGTGCGTGAGTGTGTCGCGCCCGGCCCCGTTGACCTGGGGTGCGCAGCGCACGGAGTAGGCGTCCTGGACCCGGGGGGCGTCGTCCTGATGGTGGCCCGTAAGGCCTGACCCTTCGAGCACCCGCAGCATGTTGTCGGCGGAGGCGCCCTGGCCGGGGTGCGGGCGGATGGCGTGCAGCTCCGGGGCGAGGACCCGGTCGGTGCCGAGGAGCGCCTCCAGGGAGAGCGCGGCGGTGATGTCCGCGCTGGTGTAGAGGTTCTTCAGGTCCGCCAGGGCCATCACGAGCATGCCGAGCATGCCGTCGGTGCCGTTGAGGAGGGCGAGGCCCTCCTTCTCGCGCAGCTCGACGGGGGTGATGCCGTGCGCCGCGAGGAGTTCGCCGGCCGGCCGCACGGTGCCGTCGGGGCCCTCCGCGTCGCCCTCCCCCATGAGGGTCAGGGCGCAGTGCGAGAGCGGGGCGAGGTCGCCGGAGCAGCCGAGCGAGCCGTATTCGTGGACGACGGGGGTGATGCCCGCGTTGAGCACGTCGGCCATGGTCTGCGCGACCTCGGGGCGTACGCCGGTGTGACCGGAGGCGAGCGTCTTCAGCCGCAGGAACATCAGCGCGCGGACGACCTCGCGCTCGACGTGGGGGCCCATGCCCGCCGCGTGCGAGCGGACGATGTTGCGCTGCAGCTGCGCCCGCAGTCCGGGGCTGATGTGCCGGCTGGCCAGGGCCCCGAAGCCGGTGGAGACGCCGTAGACCGGCTCGGGCTTGGCGGCGAGGGCGTCGACGATCTCCCGTGC
Organism: Streptomyces sp. NPDC088746; assembly: GCF_044751065.1. NCBI lineage: Bacteria > Bacillati > Actinomycetota > Actinomycetes > Kitasatosporales > Streptomycetaceae > Streptomyces > Streptomyces sp. NPDC088746. The sequence goes on along the minus strand of NZ_JBIVLA010000002.1, from coordinate 690,562 downwards.
TGCGGAGAGCGCCTCGACGGCGGCTGCGGAGAGCTCGACCCGGGCTCCCTGACGGGCCACGGCGACGACGTCCTCCGCGGTCGTTCCGGACGTCCCCACCACGACTGTATGCATATCCATATTCAGAAGCGTACGGACTGAAAGCCTCCATGTCACCAGTGGTCGCGCAGTTGGACCCTTACCGATCGCCACCGGGCGGATTGCCACGGAGCCTGCGGCGGTCGTGGGGGGACCTGGGCGGTGAGTCGGCCAGCCGGATCACGTCACCGTCGCGCCCGGCGACCACCGGCCGCCGGGAGCGCGCGGCCTTCGCCTGGTACTGGGCGGCGTCCGCGAGCCGGAAGAGCCGGCGTGCGGACAGGACCGGGCCGATGTCGTCGCCCGTGGACGCGACCCCGCAGGCGACCCCGTCACCCAGTTCCAGGGAGACGGCCCGCGCACAGAGCTCCTCGGACACCCGGACCACGTCGTCCGCCGGAGGGCCCACGACCAGCAGGCAGAACTCGTCCCCGCCCAGGCGCGCGGCGAGGGCTTCGGGGAGCATCGCGCCGCAGAGCGAGAGCACCGAGCCGAAACGTTCCAGCAGACGGTCGCCGACCGCGTGGCCGTGTGTGTCGTTGACCGCCTTGAGGCCGTTCAGATCGCACACGACCAGGCTGACCACGGCCCCCTCGGTGCGGTGCAGGTCCACCGCCTCGTCCAGGCGGAGATCGACGGCCCTGCGGTTGGCGAGGCCGGTCAGCGGGTCCGTGAAGGCCAGCTTGCGGACCTCCTCCAGCCGCTCGGTCTGCGCGATGCCCGCGGCGACGACGGCGGCCAGCACGGTCGCGAAGTCCGCGTCGTCCCGGCCGAAGACCGGAGCCCCCGCCGGGCGGGCCACGTACAACTCCCCCCAGGCCCGCCCGTGCAGCACGATCGGCGCCACCACGCAGCAGCCCCGCCCGCGCCGGCGCAGCGCGGCGACCCGCTGGTGGCAGAAGGGGCGGGTGCCCCTGGCCGGCGCCCCGGCGGCCGGGGCGCCGTCGGCGGTCTCCACCCAGGCGTCGGGCTCACCGCCGCCCGCCCAGCGCTCGTGCAGGAACTCGGTGATCTCCGGGAACTGGTGCACGGGGTAGGCCTCGGCCTCAGGGAACTCCTCCTCCCCCTCGGCACGCTCCCCCGCGTTGACCAGCACACGCAGCCTGCCCTGCTCCCGCTCCCATACGGAGAGGGCGGCGAAGCTGCCGGCCAGCGCCTCGCACGCCCCCACCGCTGCGGCGCGCCAGGACTCGCGCGGGGTGTAGGCCGCCGCCATCGTCTGTGCCAGCGCAACCACGGCGCGCAGCCGCGCATCATCGCCCATCACCCCAGCTTAGGTAGGTTTGTGACGATTTGATCAGTTGGCGGCGCTGATGATCTTCAGATCGCTCCCCGGATCACCCAGGACCACGCGCGGATCACTCCCCGGGCCAGTGGGGCTTCCGCTTCTCGTTGAACGCGGCGACACCCTCGGCCCGGTCGCCGGAGAAGGCCACGGAGCGCCAGGCGGCGTCCTCCACCTCCAGGCCGGCCCGCAGGTCCAGGCCCTGCCCCAGCCGCAGGGCCCGCTTGGCCGCCCGGAGCCCCACCGGGGAGTTCGCCGCGATCCGGCCGCCGAGCGCCAGCGCCTCCTCCCGGTCCCGGCCGGCCTCGACCAGCTCGTCGACCAGGCCCAGCTCGCGCGCCTCGGCGGCCTCCACCCGCCGGGCGGAGAAGACCAGCTCGGCGGCGCGCGCCGCGCCGACCCGCCGGGGCAGCAGCTGCGTGCCGCCGCCGCCCGGGATGACGCCGACGGACACCTCGGGCAGTCCGACCACGGCCGTGCGGTCGGCCACGATCACGTCGCAGGCCAGCGCGAGCTCGAAGCCGCCACCGAGGGCGAAGCCGTGCACGGCGGCGACGACCGGCATCGGGAGCTCCAGCACACCGGTGTAGGCGGCCCGTGCCGTGGGCCGCTGCCGCACGAGCTCGGCGTCGGTGAAGGAGTTCCGCTCCTTGAGGTCGGCGCCCACGCAGAAGGCCCGGTCGTGGCTGGACGTGAGCACGGTCGCCCGCACCGCCTGATCGGCTCCGAGCGCGGCACAGGCCTCGGCGATGGACCGGGCCATCGCGGTGCTCACGGCGTTCATGGCCTTGGGCCGGTCGAGCACCAGCTCCGCGACGTGGTCCTGGCCCTCGTGCCGCCGTACGACGACGAACTCCCCGAACCTCTGCTCCGACGTGACACCCATGGCTGCACCCCTCCGGTCAACGAGCGTTACCGGGATCCTAGGCGGGGCCCCTCCGCGTCAGGTCGACGCCTTGCCCCGCCGGGCCAGCAGCCACGGCTCCACCACGCCAAGACCGCGGACCGGCCGCTGCCACATCGGCTGCAGCCCGAAGCGGTACGCGGGCGACGGCGGCTCCTCGTCCATGCGGCGGTCTTCCTTCTCCGCCAGCCGGGCCCGCTCGGCCGCCGCGGCGGCCTCCTCGGCCTCGGAGGCGGGTGCGTCGCCGTTCCTGATCAGCTCCGCCGCGAAGGCGCCGTCGACCAGCACCGCGTCCTTCGGCGCTATCGACGTGAGCCGGCTGGCCAGGTTCACCGTCGTACCGAAGACGTCGCCCATGCGGGTGGTGACCGTGCCGAACGCGATGCCGACCCGCAGCGAGGGCATCGTGGCGTCCTGGCCCATCGCCTCGACCAGCCGAAGCGCTATCTCGCCCGCCGTGCCCGCGTCGTCCGCGGCGAAGAGGACCTCGTCGCCCAGGGTCTTGATGAGCCGTCCGCCGTGCGCGGCGACCAGGTCGGCCGAGGTGGTCTCGAAGGCCTCGACCAGCTCGCCGAGCTCCTCCTCCTCCAGCCGCCGGGTCAGCCGGGTGAAGCCGACGAGGTCGGCGAAGCCCACGGCGAGCCGCCGGTCGACCATCTCCTCGTCGTCCCCGGTCTGCACGACACGTCCCGTGGCGGCGGCGAGCTGGCGCCGCCACACGTAGACCAGGAACTCCTGTAGCTCCGGCAGGAGCAGCTCGATCAGCGGATACGTGACCTCGGTGCGGGTCATGCCGGGCTCGGGTGGCTCGGTCAGCCCCGCCAGGAACGAGTCGATCTGCCACTCCGCGAGCCGGGCCGTGGTCTGCCCGGTCGACCGGGCCACCTGGATCGCCATCGGCTCGCTGAGGAGCCCGGCCTCCACGAGACCGGCGAGGCGGCGCAGCGCCAGGACGTCGGCCTCGGTCAGCGCCTTGGCCTGCCCGATGTCGGCGAAGCCCATGGCCCGCCAGAACCTGGACGCCAGGTCCATGGAGACCCCGGCTGTCCTGGCCGCCTGGAACGGCGTGTAGCGGCGGTCGGCCCCCAGGATCAGGGCCTCCAGCCGGATGGCGAGCGGGTCGTCCGTCGGTTCGGCCGTGTGGTCGACCTCGTGATGCGGTGTCGAGTGGACGGACGGTCCCGACGAGGGCTCCGCGCCGTCGTCGGAGTTCGTGTCGTCGACGGTCACCGGCCGCCTCCTGCCCGTTCCCTGCGCACTGCCCTGCCGATCTGTCGCTGGATCGCCTCAACGATACGGCAGGTGTGCCCTGGCTCACGTCCGCGGTGGCGCGGTTCCGGCTCCGTCATACGTGACATCACCCGTATGTGCGGGCGCGGGATCAGGTGAGACCGCCCTCCTCCCCGCGCAGGTGGACGATGTCGCCGGCCGACACGGGTTCCTGGAGGCCGTCGCCCGTGGCCAGCACGAGCCGTCCGTCGCCGTCGATCGCGACGGCCTCGCCGACGAGGGACCGGTCGCCGGGCAGCTCGGCCCGCACGGTCCGGTCGAGCGTCGCGCAGCCCGCCGCGTAGGCCGCCTGGAGCCCGCTCTCGGCGGCGTCGCCGTTCGCGTCGCGCCAGCGGCCGTACCACTGTTCCAGTGAACGCAGCACGGCCCGGAGCAGGGTCTCGCGGTCGGTGGAGACGGCTCCGGCGAGCGCCAGCGAACCGGCGTGCGGGGCGGGCAGCTCGGCGGCGCGCAGCGACACGTTGAGGCCCATGCCGATGACGACACCGTCACCGGCGCGCTCGGCGAGGATGCCGCCGGTCTTGCGTTCGACGCCCCCGATCGTCACCAGGAGGTCGTTGGGCCATTTCAGCGCCATGTCCACGCCCGCCGACTGCGCGAGGCCCGTGGCGGCCGCGACGCCGGTCAGCAGCGGCAGCCATCCCCACCGCTCGACGGGCACGCCGCCGGGGGTCAGGTAGACGGAGAGGAAGAGGCCCGAGCGGGGCGGGGCCGTCCAGCTCCGGTCGAGACGTCCGCGGCCGGCGGTCTGCTCCTCCGCGACCAGCACAGCGCCTTCGGTGAGACCGCCGTCGGCGGCCCGTGCCGCGAGGTCGGTGTTGGTGGAGCCGGTCGCCTCGACGATGTCGAGCGAGGACCACAGGCCGCCGGGCTTCAGCAGCCCCCGGCGGAGCGCCGAGGCGTTCAGAGGCGGCCTGTCGAGGTCCGACCAGCGGTTGTGCGGCGCATCGGGAGGAGTCATGCAACCCACATTAGGTGTGGCCAACGACGCACTGCTGAACCGTATCCGCGCCGATACGCTACGGATCAGTAGCCGGCCGACGGACAGGTAGCCGTCGAGCACGCACGGTCCAGCACATTCACTGGATGTACCAGCCGTCCCCGTGACAAGGCAGGGAGCCGCCACCCGATGTCCGAGCCGCAGAGCGACATCCACACCACCGCGGGCAAGATCGCGGACCTGCAGCGCCGTATCGAAGAGGCCACACACGCGGGTTCCGCCCGTGCGGTCGAAAAGCAGCACGCAAAGGGCAAGTTGACCGCCAGGGAGCGCGTCGATCTCCTGCTCGACGAGGGTTCCTTCGTGGAGCTCGACGAGTTCGCACGGCACCGGTCCACCAATTTCGGCATCGAGAAGAACCGCCCTTACGGGGACGGCGTCGTCACCGGCTACGGCACGGTCGACGGCCGCCCCGTCTGCGTGTACTCGCAGGACTTCACGATTTTCGGCGGCTCGCTCGGCGAGGTCTACGGCGAGAAGATCGTCAAGGTCATGGACTTCGCGATGAAGACCGGCTGCCCGGTGATCGGCATCAACGACGGCGGCGGCGCCCGCATCCAGGAGGGCGTGGCCGCCCTCGGACTCTTCGCCGAGATCTTCCGCCGCAACGTCCACGCCTCGGGTGTCGTCCCGCAGATCTCCCTGATCGTCGGGCCGTGCGCGGGCGGCGCGGTCTACTCCCCCGCGATCACCGACTTCACGGTCATGGTCGACCAGACCTCGCACATGTTCATCACGGGTCCGGACGTCATCAAGACGGTCACCGGTGAGGACGTCGGCTTCGAGGAGCTGGGCGGCGCCCGCACGCACAACACCACGTCCGGCGTCGCCCACCACATGGCCGGCGACGAGAAGGACGCCATCGAGTACGTCAAGTCCCTGCTGTCCTACCTCCCGTCGAACAACCTCTCCGAGGCCCCGGCCTTCCCGGAGGAGGCCGACCTGGAGACCACGGACGAGGACCGCGAGCTCGAAACCCTCATCCCGGACTCGGCGAACCAGCCGTACGACATGCACACCGTGATCGAGCACGTGCTCGACGAGGGTGAGTTCCTGGAGACGCAGGCCCTGTTCGCGCCGAACATCCTCACCGGTTTCGGGCGCGTCGAGGGCTACCCGGTCGGCATCGTCGCCAACCAGCCGATGCAGTTCGCCGGCTGCCTGGACATCAACGCGAGCGAGAAGGCCGCGCGTTTCGTCCGTACGTGCGACGCGTTCAACGTGCCGGTCCTGACCTTCGTGGACGTCCCGGGCTTCCTGCCGGGCGTCGACCAGGAGTACGGCGGGATCATCCGGCGCGGCGCCAAGCTGATCTACGCGTACGCGGAGGCGACCGTCCCGCTGATCACGGTGATCACGCGCAAGGCGTTCGGCGGGGCGTACGACGTCATGGGGTCCAAGCACCTGGGCGCCGACCTGAACCTGGCCTGGCCGACGGCGCAGATCGCGGTGATGGGCGCGCAGGGCGCGGTGAACATCCTGCACCGGCGCACCATCGCCGCCGCCGAGGACCAGGACGCCACCCGCGCAGAGCTGATGGCCGACTACGAGGACGCGCTCCTCAACCCGTACGTCGCGGCCGAGCGCGGCTACGTCGACGCGGTGATCATGCCGTCCGACACCCGCGCGCACCTCGTGAAGGGCCTGCGCCAGCTCCGTACGAAGCGCGAGAGCCTGCCGCCCAAGAAGCACGGCAACATCCCCCTCTAGCCACCGGGAGCCACCATGATCAAGGTCGTACGGGGCAATCCGACCCCGGAGGAGCTCGCCGCCGCCCTCGCCGTGGTGCGGGCGCGCGCGGCGGCGGTGACCGACGTGCCGTCAGGCGCCCCGCTGCCGCCCGAGCAGTGGTCGGACCCGGGGCGGATCGCCCGCCGGGGCGCGCTCCGGCCGGGGCCCCGGTCCTGGGCACGGACGTACTGGCCCTCCTGAGAGCGGGCCGGGCGGCGCTTGAGTACGCGTACTCAGGCGCCGCAGCCGTCTCCGGAGCACCATCGGATCCATGCTGTGGTCCGATCCCGAGAACAAGCCGCCGAAGGAACTGCGCGACGCCCAGGACATGATGCGCCGTGCGGGGCTGCTGCTCGCGCTGGCGATGGTCGTGGCGATGTTCGTCCTGGGCACCCGCTGAGGGTTTTCCGCGTCCCGCCCCGCCTACGATGGGCGGTATGACTGCTCAGCGCCGCCTCGTGCTCGCCTCCGCGTCCCCCGCCCGTCTCGGCCTCCTGCGGCAGGCGGGATTCGCCCCCGAGGTGATCGTCAGCGGTGTGGACGAGGACGCGCTGACCGCTCCGTCCCCGGGTGAACTGGCGCTCGTGCTGGCCGAGGCGAAGGCCGCCGCGGTGGCGGCCCGTCCGGAGGCCTCGGGCGCGCTCGTCATCGGCTGCGACTCGGTGCTGGAGCTGGACGGCGAGGCGCTCGGCAAGCCCGCCGACAGCGAGGAGGCCACCGCCCGCTGGAAGTCCATGCGCGGCCGTTCGGGCATCCTGCGGACGGGGCACTGCGTCGTCGACACGGCCGCCGGCCGCACGGTGTCCGCGACCGCGTCCACCGTCGTCAGGTTCGGCGAGCCGACGGACGCCGAGGTGGCGGCCTACGTCGCCTCCGGTGAGCCCCTCCATGTCGCCGGGGCGTTCACCCTGGACGGCCGCTCGGCGCCGTTCGTCGAGGCGATCGAAGGCAGCCACGGCAACGTCATCGGACTCTCGCTGCCGCTGCTGCGCCGCCTGCTCGGCGAACTGGGCGTCTCCGTCACCGACTTGTGGGTCTGAGGCCTCACACCGGCTCGGGAGCCGCTCCCGTACCGCTCCCCACCGCTTCCGGCTCGCGCCGGTCGAACGCGACCAGGGTCAGCACGATCAGCGCCAGGACGGCCATCAGGACCACGAAGGCGGCCCAGCCGATCAGCCCCACCGCGAGGGCGCCCAGCACCCCGTGGACGACCGCGCAGGCGATCAGGGTGATCCTGCCGGCCCGGCCCGGAGCCCGGTCGCGTATCCCGGCCAGGAGCGGTATCAGCCCGCAGAGCACCAGCAGGACCCCGGAGACGCCGCCCATCACCCATGTGCCGGTGACCATGGCGTCCGGGTCCATTCCGGCCAGGGACATGCGCTGGTTGCCGGCGACCGTCGCGAGGACGCCGTTGACGAGCACGATGCCCACGGCTTCCACGAACAGAACGATCGCGGTCACGAAGGCCACTGGTCTGCGCACCACCGCCCCCACCCCCCTGTTACCTGTAGTACGTCGGGTACAGCGCGGACCCTACTAACGGGTAACGCCGCGGACAAGAGTTCGCGCACGCTTCCGCCGCCCGTGGCGCCTCCCCGGGGCGGTGGCAAAGATTCCCTCGTCCGTTCGTAGGGAGTCCACAAAGAAACGCCGCGCGGCGTTAACCGTACGAACAGAGACTTGGGCCACACTTCGTGGCTACTGTGCGGTTGAGGATCCCGGCGTACCGTGGTGCGACAAGGGATTTCGCGACTCGAGCAAGCCTCGAATCACACTCCGTGTGGGCAAGTTCACTATTGGGGACGGGTCGTACGGCCGTGTTGGTAGTCCCTAAACTCAGCTTGTTCTCAAGGAGGGAGTCATCGTGCGCAAGGTGCTCATCGCCAACCGTGGCGAAATCGCTGTCCGTGTTGCTCGGGCTTGCCGGGATGCCGGAATCGGGAGCGTAGCCGTCTACGCCGATCCGGACCGGGATGCTCTGCATGTGCGCGCGGCCGACGAGGCATTCGCCCTGGGCGGTGACACTCCGGCCGCCAGCTATCTGGACATGGCCAAGGTGCTCCAGGCGGCGAAGGATTCGGGAGCGGACGCGGTCCACCCCGGTTACGGCTTCCTGTCGGAGAACGCGGAGTTCGCGCAGGCGGTGCTCGACGCGGGTCTGACGTGGATCGGACCGCCGCCGCACGCCATCCGGGACCTCGGTGACAAGGTCGCCGCCCGCCACATCGCACAGCGCGCCGGTGCCCCGCTGGTGGCCGGCACACCCGACCCGGTGTCCGGTTCGGCCGAGGTCGTGGAGTTCGCGGAGAAGAACGGCCTGCCGATCGCGATCAAGGCCGCCTTCGGCGGCGGCGGGCGCGGGCTGAAGGTGGCCCGCACCCTGGAGGAGATCCCCGAGCTGTACGACTCGGCGGTCCGTGAGGCCGTCGCGGCGTTCGGCCGCGGGGAGTGCTTCGTGGAGCGCTACCTCGACAAGCCCCGGCACGTGGAGACGCAGTGCCTGGCCGACACCCACGGCAACGTCGTGGTCGTGTCCACCCGTGACTGCTCGCTCCAGCGCCGCCACCAGAAGCTGGTCGAGGAGGCCCCGGCCCCCTTCCTGTCCCAGGCGCAGAACGAGCAGCTGTACGCGGCGTCGAAGGCGATCCTGAAGGAAGCCGGCTACGTCGGCGCCGGCACCGTGGAGTTCCTCGTCGGTGCGGACGGCACGATCTCCTTCCTGGAGGTCAACACCCGCCTCCAGGTCGAGCACCCGGTCACCGAGGAGGTCACCGGCCTCGACCTCGTGCGCGAGATGTTCCGCATCGCCGACGGCGAGGAGCTCGGCTACGGCGACCCCGCGGTGCGCGGGCACTCCTTCGAGTTCCGGATCAACGGGGAGGACCCGGGCCGCGGCTTCCTGCCCGCCCCCGGCACCGTCACCCTCTTCGCCCCGCCCGCCGGCCCCGGTGTCCGCCTGGACGCGGGTGTCGAGTCGGGCAGCGTCATCGGCCCGGCGTGGGACTCGCTGCTGGCCAAGCTGGTCGTGACCGGTGCGACCCGCGAGCAGGCCCTGCAGCGCGCGGCGCGTGCGCTGGCCGAGTTCCAGGTGGAGGGCATGGCCACCGCCATCCCCTTCCACCGTGCGGTCGTCGCCGACCCGGCGTTCACCTCGGACCCCTTCACGATCCACACCCGGTGGATCGAGACGGAGTTCGTCAACGACATCAAGCCCTTCACGGTCCCCGCCGACACGGAGGCCGACGAGGAGTCCGGCCGCGAGACCGTCGTCGTCGAGGTCGGCGGCAAGCGCCTGGAAGTCTCCCTGCCGTCCTCGCTCGGCATGAGCCTGGCCCGTACCGGCCTCGCCGCCGGGGCCAAGCCCAAGCGCCGCGCCGCGAAGAAGTCCGGCTCCGCGGCCTCCGGCGACACCCTCGCGTCCCCGATGCAGGGCACGATCGTCAAGATCGCCGTCGAGGAGGGCCAGGAGGTCAAGGAAGGCGATCTCATCGTCGTCCTCGAAGCCATGAAGATGGAGCAGCCCCTGAACGCGCACCGCTCCGGCACGGTGAAGGGTCTGGCGGCGGAGGTCGGCACCTCGGTGTCGTCCGGCGCCGCGATCTGCGAGATCAAGGACTGAGTACCCGCTCTTCCGCCACTGGGGGCCCGGCGACCGCCGGGCCCCCAGTGGCATCCTTGTGACGCGGAGCGGACACCAGGGAGGACAGGGTGAGGGCTATGGGCACGGCACCGACACCGGCACGGCCGATGCGCGCCGACGCGCGCCGCAACTACGACCGGCTGCTGAGCGTGGCCCGGGTGTCCTTCGCCGCCCACGGCACGGATGCCTCGCTGGAGGACATCGCCCGGCGGGCGGGCGTCGGCATCGGCACGCTGTACCGGCACTTCCCGAACCGCCAGGCCCTGATGAACGCCGTGTTCCAGGAGGCCCTGACCGCCTTGCTCGACCGCTCCCGCGAACTGGCACGGTCCGACCGGCCCTGCGCCGCGCTGGTGGAATGGCTGGGCGCGATCGTCACCCACGCGGGTGAGTACCACGGGCTGGCACAGGCGCTCATGTCGGCCTCCGGGGACAGGACTTCGGCGCTGACGTCCTGCCATGTGCCGCTGCGTCAGGCCGGGGACCGACTGCTGACGCGAGCCAAGTCGAGCGGCTCGGTGCGGGCGGACGTGTCGATCGACGACCTTCTCCAGCTGACGAACGCGATCGCGCTGGCCGCGGAACAGACCCCGTCCGACCCCGCCCTGGCCGACCGGCTGCTGCGGCTGACTCTCCGCGGCCTGAAGGCCGACCCGGCCGACCCCGCCGACCCCGCACCGTCGGATCCACAGGGCGGCTGACCGGGCCTCCGCCCTTTACGGCCTCACCGGCGCCGCATGTCCGCGACCCGGCCCACCGGCCCCTCCGCCAGCGCCGCGGCGCTCCGCAGCTGCGGGCCGAGCCCTCCCGGCCCTCCGTGTCCGCCCTGCGTACGCCGCTGGCCCGGCAGCGGCATGTCCTGCCGTGTCTGCCGTCCCGGCGGCAGGGGGTCGCCGCCCCCGGACTCCGTGTCGGGCCCCGCCACCGTGATCTCCACGCCCTGGTCGGCGAGGGCCTGGAGCTCCGTGGCCGCACGCTCGTCGTGCACCGGCGGCTCGTCCGTCACCAGACGGGTGATCAGCTCCGTGGGAACCGTCTGGAACATGGTGTCGGAGCCGAGCTTCGTGTGGTCCGCGAGGACCACCACCTCGGCCGCGGCCTGCACCAGAGCCCGGTCCACGCTCGCCGAGAGCATGTTGGACGTGGAGAGCCCGCGCTCCGCGGTCAGCCCGCTGCCGGAGAGGAAGGCGCGGCTCACCCGCAGCCCCTGGAGGGACTGCTCGGCACCGCTGCCGACGAGCGCGTAGTTGCTCCCGCGCAGGGTGCCGCCCGTCATCACCACTTCCACCCGGTTGGCATGGGCCAACGCCTGGGCGACCAGCAGCGAGTTGGTGACCACGGTCAGACCGGGCACCCGCGCGAGCCGGCGGGCCAGCTCCTGCGTGGTCGTTCCGGCGCCGACCACGATGGCCTCGCCCTCACCGACCAGACCGGCCGCCAGGTCGGCGATGGCCGTTTTCTCCGCGGTGGAGAGATGGGATTTCTGCGGAAAGCCGGACTCCCGCGTAAAACCGCCCGGCAAGACCGCACCGCCGTGCCGGCGGTCGAGGAGTCCTTCTGCCTCCAGTGCCCGCACGTCCCGCCGTACGGTCACTTCGGAGGTCTGGACGACGCGGGCGAGCTCACGGAGCGATACCGCCCCGTTGGCGCGCACCATTTCGAGGATCAATTGACGACGTTCTGCAGCGAACACGAAACTGACAGTAACCTGGCCGTAGGTTGCTTTTCAGCAGTTTGCGCCGAATAACAGAAGTTGTACACAGGCGGTGCCCCCTGGTGGTATAGGGGGCACCGCCGTCGGTACGAGCAGTGCGGGCCGGGGCGAGAAGGCCCTACGCTTCGCCCTCGGTCTTACGGGTGTGCAACTGCCGGGCCACTTCCGCGATCGAGCCGGAGAGCGACGGGTAGACCGTGAACGCGTTGGCGATCTGCTCCACCGTCAGGTTGTTGTCCACGGCGAGCGCGATCGGGTGGATGAGCTCGCTGGCCCTCGGCGCGACGACGCAGCCGCCGACCACGATGCCGGTGCCGGGCCGGCAGAGGATCTTGACGAAGCCGTCCCTGATGCCCTGCATCTTGGCGCGCGGGTTGCGCAGGAGCGGCAGCTTCACGACACGGGCGTCGATCTTGCCGGAGTCGACGTCCGACTGGCTGTAACCGACGGTGGCGATCTCGGGGTCGGTGAAGACGTTCGCGGAGACCGTCTTCAGGTTCAGCGGCGCCACCGCGTCGCCCAGGAAGTGGTACATCGCGATCCGGCCCTGCATCGCGGCGACCGAGGCCAGCGCGAAGACGCCGGTGACGTCACCCGCGGCGTACACACCGGGAGCGCTGGTGCGGGAGACCCGGTCGGTCCTGATGTGCCCGGACTCCTTGAGCTGGACGCCGGACTCCTCCAGGCCCATGCCCGCGGTGTTGGGGATCGCGCCGACCGCCATCAGGCAGTGCGTGCCGGTGATGACGCGGCCGTCGGCCAGCGTGACCTCGACCCGGTCGCCGACGCGCTTGGCGGACTGGGCGCGGGAGCGGGCCATGACGTTCATGCCGCGGCGGCGGAAGACGTCCTCCAGGACGGCGGCGGCGTCCGGGTCCTCGCCGGGGAGCACCCGGTCGCGGGAGGAGACGAGCGTGACGCGCGAGCCGAGCGCCTGGTAGGCCCCGGCGAACTCGGCGCCGGTGACACCCGAGCCGACCACGATGAGCTCCTCGGGGAGCTCGTCCAGGTCGTAGACCTGGGTCCAGTTCAGGATGCGCTCGCCGTCGGGCAGGGCGTCCGGGATCTCCCGGGGGTGGCCGCCGGTGGCGATCAGCACCGCGTCGGCGGTGAGCCGCTCCTCGGTGCCGTCGGCGGCGGTCACCACGACCTGCCGGGACCCGTCGGCGGCCTGGAGGCCCTCCAGCCGGCCGCGGCCGCGCATGACCCTGGCGCCCGCGCGGGTGACGGAGGCGGTGATGTCGTGGGACTGGGCGAGCGCGAGGCGCTTGACACGCCGGTTGACCTTGCCGAGGTCCACGCCGACGACCCGGGCGGCCTGCTCGATGTGCGGGGTGTCGTCGGCGACGATGATGCCGAGTTCCTCGTAGGAGGAGTCGAAGGTGGTCATCACCTCAGCCGTCGCGATCAGGGTCTTGGAGGGCACGCAGTCGGTGAGGACCGACGCGCCGCCGAGGCCGTCGCAGTCGACGACGGTCACCTCCGCGCCGAGCTGGGCGCCGACCAGTGCCGCCTCGTAGCCGCCGGGGCCGCCGCCGATGATCACGATCCGGGTCACGAAAAGTCCGCCTCGCGTGGTGTCATCCCACGGCCGTCTGCCGCCCCGGCCGGGGGTCCGGGGGATCGCCCCGGCGTATGCAGTACGTAATTCATTGTCCCGCACGCGCCAAGCTGCTTCGCCCCGGGGCCCTCCATACGGGAACGGGCCTGGCCGGGCCACGGCCTCCGGCGCCGGCGGACCGCCCACGACCGGGCCTTTCCTCGCCGGAACCGGCATGCTTCCCGCCGCCTCCCGTACCCTCGACCCCATGTCGCTCTACGCCGCGTACGCCGGCAACCTCGACGCGCGGCTGATGACGCGCCGCGCACCGCACTCCCCGCTGCGCGGCACGGGCTGGCTCAACGGCTGGCGGCTGACGTTCGGCGGGGAGCAGATGGGCTGGGAGGGCGCGCTGGCCACGGTGGTGGAGGCACCCCGTTCCCAGGTGTTCGTCGCGCTGTACGACCTGGCTCCGATGGACGAGGACTCCATGGACCGCTGGGAGGGTGTCGGCCTCGACATCTACCGGCGCATGCGGGTGCGCGTGCACACGCTGGACGGCGAGGAGCCGGCCTGGATGTACGTCCTCAACGGCTACGAGGGCGGACTGCCCTCCGCGCGCTATCTGGGCGAGGTGGCGGACGCCGCCGAGTCCGCGGGCGCGCCCCACGACTATGTGATGAACCTGCGCAAACGACCCTGCTGAGCCGGGCCCTCCGGGCGCGTCCTGTACGAAAATACGAATGTGACCGGCCAGACTCTCCGCCGTCACATCTACGCGCGTAGGGAATCAGCGGTTACCCTCATCCGCGTGAACGCATCTGTTATTCCGGACCACATCCAGGGCGACCCCCGCGCCGCCGCTGCCGACGCCGCCGCCCGCCTGCGCGAGCTGACCGGCGCCGATACCCACGACGTCGCTCTCGTGATGGGCTCCGGGTGGGCCCCCGCCGGCGATGCGCTCGGCATCCCGGAGGCCGAGTTCCCGGTCACCGCGCTGCCCGGCTTCCCGGCCCCGGCCGTGGAGGGACACGGCGGCACCGTCCGCTCGTACCGGATCGGGGAGAAGCGGGCCCTGGTCTTCCTGGGCCGTACGCACTACTACGAGGGCCGGGGAGTCGCGGCGGTCGCGCACGGCGTCCGTACGGCGGTCTCCGCGGGCTGCCGGACCGTCATCCTCACGAACGGGTGCGGCGGCCTGCGCGAGGGCATGCGCCCCGGCCAGCCGGTCCTCATCAGCGACCACATCAACCTCACGGCGGCGTCGCCGATCATCGGCGCCAACTTCGTCGACCTGACGGACCTGTACTCGCCGCGGCTGCGCGCGCTGTGCAAGGAGATCGACGAGTCGCTCGAAGAGGGCGTGTACGTGCAGTTCCCCGGCCCGCACTACGAGACCCCGGCCGAGATCGGCATGGTCCGGGCCATGGGCGGAGACCTGGTCGGCATGTCCACCGTCCTGGAGGCCATCGCGGCGCGTGAGGCGGGCGCGGAGGTGCTGGGCATCTCCCTGGTCACGAACCTCGCGGCGGGCCTCAGCGGCGAACCCCTCAACCACGAGGAGGTCCTCCAGGCCGGCCGCGACTCGGCGACCCGCATGGGAGCACTGCTGGCCCGGGTCCTGGACCGGATCTGAGCAGCGCTGGGCCCCGGCCTCCCCTCTGAGGCACTGGGCGACCAGAATCAGCCCCGCCTCCCCGAGGCACTGGGCGACCAAAATCGGCCCGCCTCCCCCAGAGGCGCTGGGCGACCAAAATCAGCCCCGCCGGCGTTTGAGGCGCGGGGGCCCGGGGGCAGAGCCCCCGGCAACCCCCCGCGGCGCCCCTCGTGAGGCACTGGGCAACCAAATCCAGCCCCGCCGGCGTTTGAGGCGCGGGGGCCCGGGGGCAGAGCCCCCGGCAGCCCCGCGCGGCGGCCCCACCACCCGCACCCCCACCCGCAGAAAGGCGGACACCGTGCAGCAGGACCTCATCACGCGGGCCAGGACCTGGCTCGCCGAGGACCCGGACCCCGAGACCCGCGCGGAGCTCGCCGGACTCATCGACGCCGGTGACCTCGCCGCGCTCGCGGACCGCTTCGCGGGCACGCTCCAGTTCGGCACGGCCGGCCTGCGCGGCGAGATCGGCGCCGGCCCGATGCGGATGAACCGCTCCGTCGTCATCCGCGCCGCCGCCGGACTCGCGGCGTACCTGAAGGCACAGGGCAGGTCGGGGGGACTCATCGTCGTCGGCTACGACGCGCGCTACAAGTCGGCCGACTTCGCCCGCGACACCGCGGCGGTGATGACCGGCGCCGGCCTGCGCGCCGCCGTGCTCCCCCGCCCGCTGCCCACGCCCGTCCTCGCGTACGCCATACGACACCTGGGGGCCGTCGCGGGCGTGGAGGTCACGGCCAGCCACAACCCGCCGCGCGACAACGGCTACAAGGTCTACCTCGGCGACGGCTCGCAGATCGTGCCCCCGGCCGACGCGGAGATCGCCGCCGCGATCGCGGCGGTCGGCCCGCTCGACGGCGTACCGCGCCCGGAGTCGGGCTGGGATACCCTCGGCGACGAGGTTCTGGCCGCATACCTCGCGCGTACGGACGCCGTCCTCAGCCCGGGTTCGCCCCGCACCGCCCGGACGGTCTACACCGCGATGCACGGTGTCGGCACCTCCGTGCTGACGGCCGCCTTCGCCCGGGCCGGCTTCCCCGAGCCCGTGCTCGTGGCCGAACAGGCGGACCCGGACCCGGCGTTCCCCACCGTCGCCTTCCCCAACCCGGAAGAGCCCGGCGCCATGGATCTCGCCTTCGCGACCGCGCGCCGGGCACAGCCGGACATCGTCATCGCCAACGACCCGGACGCCGACCGCTGCGCCGTCGCCGTGCCCGACCCCTCGGCCGGGGGCGGATGGCGGATGCTGCGCGGCGACGAGGTGGGCGCGCTGCTGGCCGCCCACCTGGTGGACCGCGGCGTCACCGGAGTCTTCGCCGAGTCGATCGTGTCCTCGTCCCTGCTGGGCCGGATCGCCGAGAAGGCGGGCCTCGGCTACGAGGAGACACTGACGGGCTTCAAGTGGATCGCCCGCGTCGAGGGCCTGCGCTACGGGTACGAGGAGGCGCTCGGCTACTGCGTGGACCCCGAGGGCGTCCGCGACAAGGACGGCATCACCGCCGCGCTGCTGATCGCCGAACTCGCCTCCGGGCTCAAGGAGAAGGGCCGCACCCTCCTCGACCTGCTCGACGACCTGGCACTCGCACACGGCCTGCACGCCACGGACCAGCTCTCGGTCCGGGTCGAGGACCTGACGGTCATCGCGAACGCCATGCGACGCCTGCGCGAGACTCCCCCGGCCGCTCTGGCGGGCCTCCCCGTCACCTCGGCCGAGGACCTCTCACAGGGCACGGACGCCCTGCCGCCGACCGACGGCCTGCGCTACCACCTGACGGGCGCCAGGGTCATCGTCCGCCCGAGCGGCACCGAGCCGAAGCTCAAGTGCTACCTGGAGGTCGTGGTCCCGGTCGGCGGCACGGACGAGCTGCCGGAGGCAAGGCAGCGGGCGGCGGAGCTGCTCGCCGCCATCAAGCGGGACCTGGCTGCGGCGGCGGGGATCTGAGGCGGCCGCGCCTGGCCCTCGCCGAGTACGTCGACGGCCGCCGGCACCAGTCCTGGACTCGTGACCGCTGCCACCGAAGGCGCCCGCTCGGCAGGATGCGAATGGCTGCACGTCGACTTCGAGAGCCCCCTGCGGGCGTTCCACTTCGACGCCTGCGGCTTCGAGCCGACCGACGCGGGCCTGCTCGCACTCTCGTAGCCCGGTGCTGGACCGGGCTGCCGTCGGCAGGCTCACGAGGTCGGTTACCCATGGGCGGCGCCACAAGTCGCTGGGCGGTTACGGACAGACAGCGGCACCGTTATGCCCGATATGGGTGTCCGTAACTGCCCAACACCCAGGTCGTTCCGACCGGTCCCGCGTGCTCTCGCGTGTCAGCCGATGGCGAGCAGCACCACGAGCAGCACGGCGCCGACGGCGGCCGGGGCGATCACCTCGTAGGCCCAGCGGACCGACGCGGTGGTCGTGCCCTGTTCCTTGCGGGCGGCGGCGCTCTCGGCGAGCTCCCGCAGGTCGCTCACGGTCTGGTCGGCGGCCGCCGCGCGGGCCTGGGAGTCGCGGACGTCGGCGTGCACGGAGGTCCGGCCGTACGGATCGTCGTGCGCCTGCTGGGTGGCCTTCCTGGCCGCCCGCTTGCGCTCGCGGAGCGAGACGGGGACCGCCCACAGCTGGTACTTGTCGCCGCCGTGGGTGAAGACCTCGCTCGAGTACGCCGCGCGTACGACGGAGACGTCCGTCCACGGCAGCACGATCGTGCGGAACGGGTTGCGGATCCGGATCCGTTCCTCGTCGGCGAACACGGCCGGGCGCAGCGTGAAGGCGACGATCAGCGGGATCACCGTCAGCAGCGCGGCCAGCGACAGCCACGGCACCCACCCCTTGCCCTGGACCACCGCGTCGCCGCCGATCCAGCCGACCAGCAGGATCAGCAGCACGCCGCTGACCAGCCCGGCACCCGACCGGAAGGTCCGGTCGGCGTGGGCGGGCTCGGCGGGGGGTGTGGGGCTCGTCATGGTCCGATTCTGCCTGACGGGCCGGGCGGGGCGTGGAGAGGCCTCGTGCGGTCCGTGGAAGGCGCGGAAGCGGGGAGCCCCCTGTACAGGTCGCTACGCGCGTAGATATGCTCATGTGGTGACCATGCCCACCACTGCTCCGCCATTCTCCGACGCGACGGCGTCCGACAGTGCGCTGCGCCGCTTCCTGCACGGGCTGCCCTGCGTCGACACCGTCGGCCTCGAAGCGCGCGCCTCCGCCCTCGGTACCCGTTCGATCAAGACGACCGCCAAGGCGTACGCGATCGATCTCGCCATCTCGATGATCGACCTGACGACGCTGGAAGGCGCGGACACCCCGGGCAAGGTCCGGGCTCTCGCCGCCAAGGCCGTCAACCCCGACCCGACCGACCGCACGGCCCCGCGCACCGCGGCCGTCTGCGTCTACCCCGACATGGCGGCGACCGCCGTCGCCGCGCTGGCCGGCTCCGGCGTGAAGGTCGCGTCCGTCGCGACGGCCTTCCCCGCCGGCCGCGCCGCGCTGGACGTCAAGCTCGCGGACGTCCGCGACGCCGTGGCGGCCGGGGCGGACGAGATCGACATGGTGATCGACCGCGGCGCCTTCCTCTCGGGCCGCTATCTCAAGGTCTACGAGGAGATCGTCGCCGTGAAGGCCGAGTGCGGCTCCGCACGGCTGAAGGTGATCTTCGAGACCGGCGAGCTGTCCACGTACGACAACATCCGGCGGGCCTCCTGGCTCGGGATGCTGGCCGGCGCGGACTTCATCAAGACGTCGACCGGCAAGGTCGGGACGAACGCCACTCCGGCGAACACGCTGCTGATGCTGGAGGCCGTGCGCGACTTCCGCGAGCAGACGGGCGTCCAGATCGGTGTGAAGCCCGCGGGCGGCATCCGCACCTCGAAGGACGCGATCAAGTTCCTCGTCCTGGTCAACGAGACCGCGGGCGAGGACTGGCTGGACAACCACTGGTTCCGCTTCGGCGCCTCCAGCCTGCTGAACGACCTGCTGATGCAGCGCCAGAAGCTCAGCACCGGCCGTTACTCCGGCCCCGATTACGTGACGGTGGACTGATACGCCATGGCATCCGCATTCGATTACGCACCGGCCCCGGAGTCCCGCTCCGTCGTCGACATCGCCCCCTCGTACGGTCTGTTCATCGACGGCGAGTTCGCCGAGGCGGCCGACGGCAAGGTCTTCAAGACGGTCAGCCCGTCCACCGAGGAGGTGCTCTCCGAGGTCGCGCGCGCAGGCGCCGAGGACGTGGACCGCGCCGTGAAGGCGGCCCGCAGGGCCTTCGAGAAGTGGTCGGCGCTGCCCGGCTCCGAGCGCGCCAAGTACCTCTTCCGGATCGCCCGGATCATCCAGGAGCGCTCCCGCGAGCTCGCCGTCCTGGAGACCCTGGACAACGGCAAGCCGATCAAGGAAACGCGTGACGCGGACCTCCCGCTGGTCGCCGCGCACTTCTTCTACTACGCGGGCTGGGCCGACAAGCTGGACCACGCCGGCTATGGAGCGAACCCGCGTCCGCTGGGCGTGGCCGGCCAGATCATCCCGTGGAACTTCCCGCTCCTCATGCTGGCCTGGAAGATCGCCCCGGCGCTCGCCACCGGCAACACGGTGGTGCTGAAGCCGGCCGAGACGACTCCGCTGTCCGCCCTGTTCTTCGCGGACATCTGCCGCCAGGCCGGGCTGCCCAAGGGCGTCGTCAACATCCTGACGGGATACGGCGACGCGGGCTCGGCCCTCGTCGAGCACCCGGACGTGAACAAGGTCGCCTTCACCGGCTCGACCGCGGTCGGCAAGGCCATCGCCCGGCAGATCGCGGGCACGGACAAGAAGGCCACGCTGGAACTGGGCGGCAAGGGCGCCAACATCGTCTTCGACGACGCCCCGGTCGACCAGGCCGTCGAGGGCATCGTCACCGGCATCTTCTTCAACCAGGGCCAGGTCTGCTGCGCGGGCTCCCGGCTCCTCGTACAGGAGTCGGTGCACGACGAGGTGCTGCACGCCCTCAAGCGCCGACTGTCCACGCTCCGGCTCGGCGATCCGCTGGACAAGAACACCGACATCGGCGCGATCAACTCCGCGGAGCAGCTCTCCCGGATCAGCGCGCTCGTCGAGACGGGTGAGGCGGAGGGCGCCGAGCGCTGGTCCGCTCCGTGCGAACTGCCGTCGTCCGGCTACTGGTTCGCGCCGACCCTCTTCACGGGTGTCACCCAGGCGCACACGGTCGCCCGCGACGAGATCTTCGGCCCGGTGCTGTCGGTGCTGACCTTCCGCACGCCGGACGAGGCCGTCGCGAAGGCCAACAACAGCCAGTACGGCCTCTCGGCGGGCATCTGGACGGAGAAGGGCTCCCGCATCCTCGCGGTGGCGAACAAGCTCCGGGCCGGCGTCGTCTGGGCCAACACGTTCAACAAGTTCGACCCGACCTCGCCGTTCGGCGGATACAAGGAGTCGGGCTTCGGCCGCGAGGGCGGCCGCCACGGTCTGGAGGCCTACCTCGATGTCTGACGGACGACTGAGTGTCTTCAAGACCTACAAGCTGTACGTCGGGGGCAAGTTCCCCCGCTCCGAGAGCGGCCGGGTGTACGAGGTGACGGACTCGAAGGGCAAGTGGCTGGCGAACGCCCCGCAGTCCTCCCGCAAGGACGCGCGTGACGCCGTCGTGGCCGCGCGCAAGGCGTTCGGCGGCTGGTCGGGCGCGACCGCGTACAACCGCGGCCAGATCCTCTACCGCGTCGCGGAGATGCTGGAGGGCCGCCGGGAGCAGTTCGTACGGGAGGTGGCGGACGCCGAGGGGCTGTCGAAGTCCAAGGCGGCTGCCGTCGTGGACGCGGCGGTCGACCGCTGGGTCTGGTACGCGGGCTGGACGGACAAGATCGGCCAGGTCGTGGGCGGGGCGAACCCGGTCGCGGGACCGTTCTTCAACCTGTCGACCCCTGAACCGACGGGTGTCGTCGCGGTCCTGGCCCCCCAGGAGTCGTCGTTCCTCGGCCTGGTGTCGGTCGTCGCCCCGGTGATCGCCACGGGGAACACGGCGGTCGTCATCGCCTCGGCCGAGGCCCCGCTGCCCGCGCTCTCGCTGGGCGAGGTCCTGGCGACCTCCGACCTGCCCGGCGGTGTGGTGAACATCCTGTCGGGGAAGACGGCGGAGCTCGCGGCGCCGCTGGCCTCGCACCAGGACGTCAACGCCATCGACCTCACCGGGGCCGACGCCGCTCTGGCGAAGGAGCTGGAGATCGCGGCGGCGGACAATCTTAAGCGGGTGCGCCGTCCACAGGCTGTGGACGGGGGCGACTGGTCGGCGGACCCGGGTACGCACCGCCTGACGGCCTTCCTGGAGACCAAGACGGTCTGGCACCCGACAGGCGCCCTGGGGGCCTCAGGCTCCTCGTACTGACCTCTGCGCATGCGTGTGGGGCCGCCCGGAGGCGGCCCCACACGCATGCGTACGTCGGATCAGCCGGTGATCAGACCGGTCACCTCTCCGATCACGGGCAGATCACCGAGCGCGGCGCCGCTGGTCAGCGGGTCCGTGACCACCGCCGTGGTCACGGGCTTGAAGTCGGCGATCTGGGTGCCCACCGCGTTGTCCAGCGGGTCCACGCCCGTCCCGGCCAGCGGGTCGAGCTGCAGGTCGGTGACGGGCTTGACGGCCCCGGCGAGCCCGTAACCGAGCGCGCTGGTCAACGCGGGCGCCGCCGCGTCGCCGACCGCCCCCAGGGTGCTGTCCGCCGTGTCCGCACCCGTCGCGGGCGGGGCGGGCAGCGGCGCGGCCTGGGCCGCCGCGCCTCCGGCGCCGAGCGCCGCGCCCAGCGCGGTGAGGGTCAGACCGGCGCGCAGCAGCGCGCGCTTCCGGGGCTTGGACAGTGCATGACGTGCCATGTTTTCCCACCTGATCGGGACGTGTCGGGTAATCATCCGTGCGCGCAGAGTAGTTGAGGTGTGATGCTCGATACCAACAGGACCTCCCGGGGATCCCCTACGCGGGTCAATGCCTCACACTTCTGTTCTGTGAGTTCCCAACCGATCCCCACGCGCGTCGTGCTGCTCGCCGGTCCGTCCGGCTCCGGCAAGTCGTCCCTCGCGGCCCGCAGCGGTCTCCCGGTGCTACGCCTGGACGACTTCTACAAGGAGGCCAACGATCCGACACTGCCGAGGGTCACCGGCAGCGCGGACATCGACTGGGACTCGGCCCTCTCCTGGGACGCGGACGGCGCGGTCGCGGCCATAGCGGAGCTGTGCCGCACCGGACGCACGTCCGTTCCCCTGTACGACATCGCCACCAGCTCACGGACGGGCCGCGAGACGCTCGACATCGAGCGCACGCCCCTCTTCGTCGCGGAGGGCATCTTCGCGGCGGACATCGTGCGGCGCTGCCAGGAGCTGGGCCTGCTCGCGGACGCGCTGTGCCTGCGCGGCCGGCCGTCGACGACGTTCCGCCGGCGGCTGGTGCGGGATCTGCGGGAGGGCCGCAAGTCGGTGCCGTTCCTGCTGCGGCGCGGATGGCGCCTGATGCGGGCCGAGCGCGGCATCGTGGCCCGCCAGAAGGCCCTGGGCGCGTATCCCTGCGCCAAGCAGGAGGCCCTGGGCCGCCTGGCCGCAGCCGCGGCGGGACGCTGCCGCACCCCGGTGCCGAACTAGGCCTCGGCGCAGGACACGCGGCGGGGGCGGACAGGACCCCCCGGCCTGTCCGCCCCCGCTGCGCGCTACCCCCGTGCCGCCGCCTCCCCCGAAGCCGCGGCCTTTCCCCCGTATCCCCCGTAGACCTCAGGCCACCAGCTCGCCGAAGGACTCCTCCTCGTCACGGCCGAAGCTGAGGACCTCGTCCTCGCGCAGCCGGCGGAGCGACCGCCAGATGCTCGACTTCACCGTGCCGACACTGATGTCGAGGATGGACGCGATCTCCGGGTCCGTGCGGCCCTCGTAGTAGCGGAGCACCAGCATCGTGCGCTGGAGTTCCGGCAGTCGCGCGAGCGCCTGCAAGAGCACCGCGCGCAGCTCCGTGCCCCGCATCGCGTCCGTGTCGCCCACCGTCTCCGGCAGCTCCTCGGTCGGGTATTCGTTCAGCTTGCGCCTGCGCCATGCGCTGATGTGCAGGTTGGTCATGGTGCGGCGGAGATATCCGCCGACGGCCGCCTTGTCGCTGATCCTGTCCCACGCCCGGTACGTCGAGAAGAGGGCGCTCTGCAGCAGGTCCTCGGCCTCGAACCGGTCGCCGGTCAGGTGGTAGGCGGTCGCGTACAGGGAGGCGCGGCGCTCCTGGACGTAGGCGGTGAACGCCGCTTCGGCGTCCTCCGTCCGCGCCAGGGGCTTCCGCTCCCCCGAGCCCTCCCCGTACGCGCTTCCCCCGTTCTCCCCCGTGGTCGCGTCAACCATCGTCAGGTACGACGAGTGCTGACGCCCGGCGCCACGTACACGCCCCCGTGCTCCGGCACCGGACTTCTCCGGGCTCCGCCCGACGTCGTGAAGGCGCGTGACAACTGCGCTTGAGGTGGTGCTGTGCAGTGCGTTCATCTGGCGCCCCCCATCGGTGGAGTCCGTTCGTTCCGTGTGCCATTGAGCTTGCCGGGGCAGTTTCATGGCCCTGTCCCCCGACTGTCACAGAGCTGTCACAGGGCATGTCGGGGCTCAAGTCGGCGGATCAAGTCGGGGGGATTGTCGAAACGTGGCACAACCATGGGCCAGAATGGCCCCCGTGCCTTTCCTGTTGCTGATCGAGGACGATGACGCCATCCGCACGGCCCTCGAACTCTCACTGTCACGCCAGGGCCACCGTGTGGCCACCGCGGCGACGGGAGAGGACGGCCTGGAGCTGCTCCGGGAGCAGCGGCCGGACCTGGTTGTGCTGGATGTGATGCTGCCCGGGATCGACGGTTTCGAGGTCTGCCGGCGTATCCGGCGTACCGACCAACTGCCGATCATTCTGCTGACCGCGCGCAGCGACGACATCGACGTCGTGG
Source organism: Streptomyces sp. NPDC088746 (assembly GCF_044751065.1). NCBI lineage: Bacteria > Bacillati > Actinomycetota > Actinomycetes > Kitasatosporales > Streptomycetaceae > Streptomyces > Streptomyces sp. NPDC088746. The sequence goes on along the minus strand of NZ_JBIVLA010000002.1, from coordinate 666,807 downwards.
TGGGACTGGAGTCCGGCGCGGACGACTATGTCGTGAAACCCGTGCAGGGCCGGGTGCTCGATGCCCGTATCCGCGCGGTCCTGCGCCGCGGGGAGAGGGAGTCCACCGACTCGGCGACGTTCGGGAGTGTCGTCATCGACCGTTCGGCGATGACCGTCACGAAGAACGGGGAGGATCTGCAGCTCACGCCGACCGAGCTGCGGCTCCTGCTGGAGCTGAGCCGGCGCCCCGGACAGGCCCTGTCCCGACAGCAGTTGCTCCGTCTCGTCTGGGAGCACGACTATCTCGGTGACTCGCGGCTGGTGGACGCCTGTGTGCAGCGGCTGCGGGCGAAGGTGGAGGACGTGCCGTCCTCGCCGACCCTGATCCGTACCGTGCGGGGCGTGGGCTACCGGCTGGACACGCCTCAGTGAGCGATACCGCGAAACGTTCCATACTCGCGGGTCTTCGCTGGACCAGCCTGCGGCTTCGGCTCCTGATCGTGTTCGCGCTGGTGGCCCTGACGGCGGCGGTGTCCGCCTCGGGCATCGCCTACTGGCTCAACCGTGAGGCCGTCCTGACGCGTACGCAGGACACGGCGCTCGGCGACTTCCGCCGCCAGATGCAGAACCGCGCGGCCTCGCTGCCGCTGGAGCCGACGGCGGTCGATCTGCGGGACGCCGCCGAGCAGATGGCCACCAGCGGTCCGGGCTACCACGTGCTGCTGATCGGCACCCGTGACGGCAAGCCCGTCACCGGCTCGTCCGACCTCGACTCCTTCACCAAGGCCGACGTGCCCGCCTCGCTGCAGAAGCAGGTGAACAAGAAGCAGCCGCTGACGTCGGCCAACACCTTTGAGTACCACCTGTTCTGGCAGCGCACGACCCTCGGCAACACGCCCTACCTGGTGGCCGGTACGAAGATCATCGGCGGTGGCCCCGCCGGTTACATGCTGAAGTCGCTCGACCAGGAGCGCGAGGACCTCAACTCGCTGGCCTGGTCCCTCGGGATCGCCACCGCACTGGCGCTCGTCGGCTCGGCGCTCCTCGCCCAGGCCGCGGCGACGACCGTGCTGCGGCCGGTGCAGCGGCTCGGTGACGCGGCCCGCAAGCTGGGCGAGGGCAAGCTCGACACCCGCCTGGCCGTCTCCGGCACCGACGAACTCGCCGATCTCTCCCATACGTTCAACAAGGCCGCGAGCTCCCTGGAGAAGAAGGTCGCGGACATGAGCGCCCGGGAGGAGTCGAGCCGCAGGTTCGTCGCCGACATGTCGCACGAGCTGCGCACCCCGCTGACCGCGATCACGGCGGTCGCCGAGGTGCTGGAGGACGAGGCGGACAGCCTCGACCCGATGATCGCTCCGGCCGTGCACCTGGTGGTGAGCGAGACCCGGCGGCTGAACGACCTGGTCGAGAACCTCATGGAGGTCACCCGCTTCGACGCCGGTACGGCCCGCCTCGTGCTGGACACGGTCGACGTGGCCGACCAGGTGACCGCCTGCATCGACGCCCGTGCCTGGCTGGACGCGGTCGACCTGGACGCGGAGCGCGGCATCATGGTGCGGCTCGATCCGCGCCGGCTGGACGTGATCCTGGCGAATCTGATCGGCAACGCCCTCAAGCACGGCGGGTCGCCGGTACGGGTGTCCGTGCGGACCGACGAGGACGATCTGGTCATCGAGGTCCGCGACCACGGCCCCGGCATCCCCGAAGAGGTCCTGCCACACGTGTTCGACCGCTTCTACAAGGCGAGCGCATCCCGCCCGCGCTCCGAGGGCAGCGGTCTCGGCCTCTCCATCGCGGTGGAGAACGCGCACATCCACGGCGGTGACATCACGGCCTCGAATCTGCCGGACGGCGAGGGCGCGATGTTCGTGCTGCGGCTCCCGAGGGACGCGGAGCGGCTGGCGGGGCCGGACGACCCGGACCCGAACGAGAAGGGCGACGCCAAGTGACGCGCAGCGAGCGGGCGTACGGCGTACCGCGCAGGGGTGGGCCGGGGCGCCGGGCCGTCGCCGCGCTGGCCGCCGTCGCGGCCTGTACGGCGCTGGCCGGGGGCTGCGGCATCCGCAGCACCTCGGTGCCGGTCGACGCGGGGGCGGCGCCGTCCCGGATGCCGTGCCGTACGGCGTCGGCAGAGGCGACCGCGCCACCGCAGGGGAACGTCACCGTACGGGTGTACCTGGTCTGCGCCTCGCAGCTGGTGACGGTCGAGCGCACGGTCGAGGTCGACGACTCGCGCTCCGACCCCCTTTTGGTCGCGCGGGCGCTCCTGAGCGAGCTCCAGCGGGACCCGGACGCCGATGAGCGGCGTGCCGGCTTCTCCACCGACGTCCCGGCGGGGCTGCGGGTCACCGAGGCCCACAAGGGGGACCCGGAGGGCACGCTGCGCCTCAGCCGGCAGCCGGACGACCTTCCGGCGGAGGCGCTCGCGCAGGTGGTGTGTTCGTACGCGGAGAGCGAGGCGCTCGGTTCCGGGGGCTCGGTGCTGCTGGGCGGACCGGGCGACTACGCCCCGCGCGGATACCTGTGCACCTCGGAGACGAAGAGCCTCCCCGGCGAGGTCCCCACCCTGGGCGCGCTGGAACTGTCCTGAGCCGGCCCCGGCGGCCCCGGCCGGTCGTTGGGAAGCTGAAGACAGCAGGGTGCCCGATTCGCCCCGTATGGGCGTCCACAACTTCCCGATGACCCGACGGCCCGGAGGGCGTGCCGCTCGTCACAGGGGTTGCCGGGGAGGGGGCGGAACCGATCCTGGCGGTGGGGGCGTCTTGGTGCACGTGCGTCACAGTTCGGACGGCCCGGCCGTCATCCGCTTCCGCGCGGCGGGGGTAACCCTCCTCCTCGCGCATCTTCTGTTCGTCGGCTGGCTGACGCTGCGCCCGCTGGACGTGCCCTGGATGACGGCCGCGAACTTCCAGCCGTTCGCCGGCATCAGGGCCGACCTGGCCCTCGGCGCGGCCGAAGCCGTGCGCCGCATCGGTGAGGGCCTGCTGCTGCTGGCCCCGCTGGGCATACTCCTGCCGATGGCCGGCGGCAGGCTGCTCGTCTCCCCGTGGGCCTCGCTGGCCCGTACGGTCGCGGCCGGCGCCCTGATCTCGATGGCCATCGAGCTGGGGCAGACGGGGGTGCCCGGCCAGGTCGTCGACGTCGACTCGCTGCTGCTCAACACCGCGGGCGTCGCCCTGGCCCACCTGCTGGTCGTCCCGCTGTCGCGGTCACGGCTGCGCCGGGGCAACCGGGCGGGGGCGGGCGACCTCTCCCGGATCGGGAACGGGGCCCGGTCCTTCCGGGGCGAGGCCCCTCAGGGGTCCACCCCGACGATTACCAGGGTCGGTATCGCACCGTAGAGCGATGCTTTGTCCCCCTCCTCGGAGCCACTATGGAGGTACCGGGAGCACGACGGAGCTGCTCCCCGAAACGGTTCGCGAAGGAGCTCACCATGGCCGCACTTGTCCGCCCCCGTGAGGGACGCATGATCGGTGGGGTGTGCGCGGCGCTGGCCCGGCGCTTCGGCACCTCCGCAGGAACGATGCGCGTGATCTTCCTGGTGTCGTGTCTGCTCCCCGGCCCCCAGTTCCTGCTCTACCTGGCGCTGTGGGCACTGCTGCCGTCGGAGAAGAGCCCGGCCGCGACGGCCTGGTGACCGCGGGGACCACGGGGAAAAGCCGTGGGGCGCACACCCGGTCCGGGTGTGCGCCCCACACGCGTGTGCGGTGATCAGCCGCCGATCGGCAGGACGCCGGTCAGGCCGCCGGCGGGCAGGCCGCCGAGCAGGTTGGTGCCGGGGGCCGAGAGGTCGCCGCTGCCACGCTGCTGCTGGTCGAGCAGACCGCCGGCCGCCTTCTGCACGGCGGGCAGCGCGTCGGTGACGGAGTCGAGCGCGACATTGGCGGGCAGGGCGCCGGCCAGGGAGTCGACGGGCACGGCGACGGCGGAGGCGCTGCCCGCCCCGGCGGCGGCGAAAGCGGCACCGAGAGCGGCGACACCGAGGGTCCTGACAGCAGACTGCTTCATGTGAAATTCATCCTTGGGGAAGGGGATGTGAGCGGCTCTGCAACGTAGTCAGCTCCCCGCCCGTCCCGCAAACATGCCGGGACACGGAAACGGCCGGGATCTCGCGATCCCGGCCGTTCCGTTTCCGCTTCGCTCAGCCGGCGACGGATGAAGATGCGCTGGTCACAGCCGTCTGACGGAAGAGCCACTCGGATTTCAGTTCCGCGTATCCGGGCTTTACGACGTCATTGATCATCGCCAGACGTTCATCGAAAGGAATGAACGCTGATTTCATCGCATTGACTGTGAACCACTGCATGTCGTCGAGCGTGTATCCGAAAGTCTCGGTCAGCCGCTCGAATTCCCGGCTCATGCTCGTCCCGCTCATCAGCCGGTTGTCCGTGTTCACGGTGGCACGGAAATGCAGCTTCCGCAGCAGCCCGATGGGGTGGTCGGCGTACGACGCCGCAGCACCGGTCTGGAGGTTGGAGGTCGGGCAGAGCTCCAGCGGAATGCGCTTGTCGCGTACGTAGGAGGCGAGGCGGCCGAGCGTCACACCGCCGTCGTCGGCGATCTCGATGTCGTCGATGATGCGTACACCGTGGCCGAGCCGGTCGGCCCCGCACCACTGGAGCGCCTGCCAGATCGAGGGCAGCCCGAAGGCCTCGCCCGCGTGGATGGTGAAGTGGTTGTTCTCGCGCTTGAGGTACTCGAAGGCGTCCAGGTGGCGGGTGGGCGGGTAGCCCGCCTCGGCCCCCGCGATGTCGAAGCCCACGACGCCCAGGTCGCGGTAGCGGTTGGCGAGTTCGGCGATCTCCAGCGCGCGTGCGGCGTGCCGCATCGCGGTGAGGAGGGCGCCGACGCGGATGCGGTGGCCGGCGGCACGGGCCCGGCGCTCACCCTCGCGGAACCCCTCGTTGACCGCCTCGACGACCTCTTCGAGGGTCAGGCCCTCGGTGAGGTGCTGCTCCGGCGCGTACCGCACCTCGGCGTAGACGACTCCGTCCTCGGCGAGGTCCTCGGCGCACTCCATGGCCACCCGGAACAGCGCGTCACGGGTCTGCATGACGGCGCAGGTGTGGGCGAACGTCTCCAGGTAGCGCTCCAGCGAACCGGAGTCGGCGGCTTCGCGGAACCAGAGGCCGAGCTTGTCGGGCTCGGTCTCGGGGAGGGCGTCGTAACCCTGCTCCCGCGCCAGCTCGGCGACGGTGCCGGGGCGCAGGCCGCCGTCGAGATGGTCGTGGAGGAGCACCTTGGGCGCGCGGCGGATCTGGTCGGGACCGGGGACGTTCAGGGTCTGGCTCGTCATTGGGGCACTCTAGCGCCTACGCGCGTAGAGCGCTGGCCGTCGATGCGTAACAGTGACCGCGAAGCCAGGTGGAATACACCTGCCCTTCTGACACTGTTCTGTCATGGCACAGCGCGCACTTCCCCTGCCTGCCGCCCGGCTGGGACGGGCCGTCCTCACGGCCGGAGCAGCACCCGAGGTCAGCGGCGTGGTCCTGCTGCTCCCGGACGGCGAGACCGATTCACGGCGCCGTCCGTCCCCCTTCTCGTACGCGGCACAGCTGCCGTTCGCCCGGACGCTGGCCCGCGCCGGCCAGGACGACGGACTCGCGGTGCACGTGGTGCGCTACCGCACCCGGGGGTGGAACGCCGACGCGGATCCGGTGGCCGACGCCCACTGGGCGGCCGACGAGGTCCTACGCCGCTACGGCGACATCCCGGTGTGTCTCGTGGGGCACGGCATGGGAGGCCGGGCCGCGCTGCGCGGGGCCGGGCACACGGCCGTCAACTCCGTGCTGGCGATGGCCCCCTGGCTGCTGGAGGACACCGAGCCGGAACCCGAACCGGTGAAACATCTGGCGGGTCGCCGGGTGTTGATCGTCCACGGCACGAACGACGCGCGGACGAATCCGGAGCTGTCCTACCGGCTGGCCGAGCGGGCGAAGAAGGCCAACCGGGACACCTGCCGCTTCGAGGTCCACTCGGACGGGCACGCCCTGCGCCAGCACCGGTCCGAAGTGATGGCGCTGGCTTCGGACTTCGTACGGGGCTCGCTCTTCGCCCGGTCGTACGCACGCCCGGTCGCCGACGCCTTCGCCGCTCCCCCGCCGCTGGGGCTGCGGATGCCGCTCGCGGCGGGGTTCGGCCGGTCGCTGCGGCACTGAGCGCCTGCGGAGGGGCTCAGTCCGGCAGCAGGCTTCCCCGGCGCGAGAGCAGGAAGCGCTTGAAGGCCGCCACCGGCGGCGTGTCGGGGTGGCCGTCCAGCCAGGCGACCCCGATCTCGCGGGCCGCGCGCGGGGCGGTGACCGTCAGCTCGACCACGCCGGGCCGGGCGACGGCGGGCGGCGGCAGCAGTGCCACCCCGAGCCCGGCCGCGACCAGGCCGCGCAGGGTCTCCGCCTCTTCGCCCTCGAACGCGACGCGCGGGGTGAAGCCCGCCTCGGCGCAGAGGTCGTCCGTGATCCGCCGCAGCCCGTAGCCGGGTTCCAGGGTGACGAACGTTTCGTCGGCGGCCTCGGCGAGGCGGATGCGCCGGCGGCCCGCCAGCCGGTGGTCGTCGGGGACGACCAGGCGGAGCCGCTGCTCGTCCAGGCGCATGGCGACGAGGTCCGGGGCGTCGGGGACGGGCGAGGTGAGGCAGAGATCGAGGCCGCCCGCCCGCAGGCGGTCGATCATCGCCTCGCCGTAGTTCTGGACGAGCTGGAAGCGGACCCGGGGGTGGTCGGCGCGGAAGGCGCGGATCAGGGCCGGCACCGTCTCGGAGCCCATGGTGTGGAGGAAGCCGAAGGCGACCTTGCCCGCCGTGGGGTCGGCGTCGGCGCGCACCGAGTCGGCGGCCTTCTCCACCTCCGCCAGCGCGCGTTCGGCCGAGCCGAGGAAGGTGCGGCCCGCGGGGGTGAGGGAGACGGTGCGGCCCCTGCGGGCGAACAGGGCGACGCCCAGGTCCTGTTCCAGCCTCACCATGGCCCGCGAGAGCGTCGACTGCGGGACGCCGAGCTCCTGCGCGGCACGGGTGACGTGCTCGTGGCGGGCCACCGCCTCGAAGTACGCGAGGCGGGGCGCGAGCACGGCCCGGATGTCTTCTTCGTAACTGCTCGGTGACAGCCGCGGCTGTGAGCTGTATTGATGCGCCATGGGAACGATTATGAGGGTTTCATGCATTGGACGCATGAAACCGTGCGGTCTACGTTCGGTGCATGCCTCCTGCCAGTACCGGGGCGTCCACCGTCGTGCTGGGCGCCGCCGTTCCGTCATCCCCCGCCGCCGTCTCCCCGACCGTCCCGGACCGCCTCGCTCCCGGTGGTCCCGGCTACCGCCGGATGAGCTTCGCGCTCTTCGCGGCGGGTGTCGCGACCTTCGCCCTCCTCTACTCCACCCAGGCCCTCCTGCCCGCCGTCTCCGCGTCCTTCGGCGCGACGGCCGGCCAGGCGAGCTGGACGGTCTCCGCGGCGACGGGTGCCCTGGCCCTCTGCGTCCTGCCGCTGAGCGCGCTCTCCGAGCGCTTCGGGCGGCGCCAGATGATGACGGCCTCCCTGGCGGTCGCCGTGGTGATCGGGCTGCTCGTGCCCTTCGCCCCGTCGCTCGGCTGGCTGATCGCACTGCGTGCGATCCAGGGCGCGGCGCTGGCGGGGCTGCCCGCCTCCGCGATGGCCTACCTGGCCGAGGAGGTACGGCCCAAGGCGCTGGTGGCCGCGATCGGACTGTTCGTGGCGGGCAACAGCATCGGCGGCATGAGCGGCCGCATCCTGGCCGGCTGGGTCGCCCAGCTGTGGGGCTGGCGGGTGGCGCTCGGCGCGATCGGGCTGCTCGCCGTGGCCTGCGCGGTGGTGTTCCACTTCATGATCCCCAAGGCCCGGCACTTCAGCCCCGCCTCGCTCAACCCGAAGGCCCTGGCGAAGACCGTCACCGGCCACCTCTCCGACCCGCTGCTGCGCAGGCTGTACGCGATCGGCGCCCTGTTCATGACGGTGTTCGGCGCGGTCTACACCGTGATCGGCTACCGGCTCGTCGAGGAACCCTTCAGCCTCCCGCAGGGCATCGTCGGCTCGGTCTTCCTCGTCTACCTCGTCGGTACGGTCTCCTCCGCCGCCGCGGGCCGGCTGGTCGCCCGGCTGGGCCGCCGGGGCGCGCTCTACCTCGCCGTCTCCACGACGGCCGCGGGTCTGCTGGTCTCCCTGGCCGACCAGCTGGCCGCCGTCCTCGCCGGCCTCGTCCTGATCACAGCCGGCTTCTTCGCCGGGCACGCGGTCGCCTCGTCCTCGGTGAGCCGTACGGCGACGTCGGGCCGCGCCCAGGCTTCGGCGCTCTACCAGTCCGCGTACTACCTGGGCTCCAGCGCGGGCGGCACGCTCGGTGCCGTCGCGTTCCACGCCGGAGGCTGGGCCGGCACGGTCGTACTGGGCGTCCTGGCGGTCCTCGGCGTCCTGTCGATCACCCTCTTCGGGAGCCGCGCGGCACGGACCGAGCGGCTCCGCGCCGCGGCCCCGGCACCGGTGCACAACTGAGACCTTCCCGGCACAACCGCAGCTCCCCGACGCACGTCCAACAAGCGGAGTCACACACCGCGGGCGAACGCGAAGGGGAGCAGGCGTACATGACGATCATGGGGAACATACGCGGCGTACGGGTGCGGCGCGGGGCCGTCCTGTCCGTCGCCGGGCTGGTGGTCGCGCCGGCCCTGGTCCTGGGCACGGGCACGGCCGCGCAGGCGGCGTCCTGCACGGCCTCCACCGGGCCGTACCAGAAGCAGGTCGAGAAGTGGCTGGGGCGGACGGCGGACGGCCGGCAGTCGACGGCCGACTGCAAGGCGATCCGCTCGTTCCAGACCGCCAAGGGCATCACCCCGAACATCGGGTACGCGGGGCCGGTCACCTGGCGCACGATGAAGACGATCACCGCCCAGAAGGCCGCGGGCAAGACCCCGAACAAGGCGAAGAAGTGCCCCACGAACAAGGGGCGCATCGCGTGCGTGGACCTGACCAGGCAGCTGAGCTGGATCCAGGACGGGTCCAAGCTGAAGTTCGGCCCGGTACCGGTGCGCACGGGCCGCAACGGCGACGAGACCCGGACCGGTGCCAAGAAGATCTACTGGCGCAACATCGACCACTGGTCGACGCTCTACGACGTCCGCATGCCGTACGCCCAGTTCTTCGACGGCGGGCAGGCGTTCCACTCGGTCACCAAGTCCATGTACAACAACCCTGGGTCGGCGGGCTGCGTCAACATGCGCCCGGCGGACGCGAAGTCATACTGGAACCTGTTGAAGAACGGCGACGACGTCTTCGTCTACGGACGCAAGCCCGGCACCTGAGCAGCGGTTTCCACGCTTCCCGCCCCGGCTGTCAGTGCCCTGCGGTAGCTTCCACAGTGCTGAGTGAGCGGTGTCACAGCGCAACAGGGGTGAAGCGATGAGTGATCAGACAGCGACAGCGGACATCGACAGCCGCCTGGAGGGACACCGGGTCGAGCTGACCGGTTACTGCTACCGGATGCTCGGCTCGGCCTTCGAGGCGGAGGACGCGGTCCAGGACACGCTGGTGCGCGCCTGGCGCAACTTCGACAAGTTCGAGGGCCGTTCCTCCCTTCGCTCCTGGCTGTACCGCATCGCGACGAACGTCTGCCTGGACATGCTGAACGCGGGCAACAAGCGGGCCAGGCCGGTGGATCTGACCGGCCCGACACCGCTGGCCCAGGCCGCGCTGAACCCTCTCCCGGAGAACACCTGGCTGGAGCCGATGCCGGACGGCCGCATCCTGCCCTCGGTGGCCGACCCGGCGGAGGCGGCCGTGGCCCGTGAGTCGGTGCGTCTCGCGTTCGTCGCCGCGCTCCAGCATCTGCCGCCCAAGCAGCGTGCGGTGCTGATCCTGCGTGAGGTCCTGGCGTGGAAGGCGAGCGAGGTCGCCGAGCTGCTCGACACCTCCGTCGCCTCGGTCAACAGCGCCCTGCAGCGCGCCCGGGCCACGCTGTCGGACACGGAGACCACGGCACCGGACCCCGCGAATCCGCTGGACGACGAGCAGCGCAAGCTGCTGGACCGCTATGTGGCGGCGTTCGAGGGGTACGACATGGCGGCGCTGACGGCGCTGCTCCATGAGGACGCCGTGATGACCATGCCGCCGTTCGACCTCTGGCTCCAGGGCCACGACGACATCACCGGCTTCATGCTCAGCATCGGCGCGAGCTGCGCGGGTTCCCGGCTGGTGGCGACCGAGGCCAACGGGTCGCCGGCCTTCGCGCACTACAAGCCGAATCCGGAGGGGCCGGGGTTCGTCCCGTGGGCGGTGCAGGTCATCGACATCTCGGACGGTGCCATCACCGGGATGCACTGCTTCCTGGACACCCCGCGCTGGTTCCCGCTGTTCGGACTGCCGGACCACCTGGACGACGCCGCGTGACTGTGAGACGTCCTGTGGTGATCGTCTGGGCCCTGTTGGTGGCGGGTGGCTGGGCGGCGACGCTGTGGCTGGGCGAGCCGGCCGCCACGGCGGGCCCCGGCCCGGGCCGCGGCGCCCGGGTTCCGGCCGACACCACCGAGCCGGGCCCGCAGCCGGAGGGTTCATGCCCGACGCGGTGGCCGGCACCGACGCCGTCGGCGGTCCCGGTGCCGTCGCTGAAGGACATGCCGGAGGAGTACGCGGAAGGACGTGCGCAGCTGGTCGACTGCAGCTACAGCGTGGCCCGCGACACCGCTGTGGCCCGCTGAACACGGGTCACTCCGGGACCGACCGGACGTTGCCCACCACGTCACCGAGCCCCACCAGGTCGAGCAGCGCCCCGAGTTCGGCCGGGACGTTACGCAGCCGCAGCTCGACGCCCCCGGCGCGACGTGCGACGAGCCCCAGCCGGGCGAGGGCCTCGACCAGGGCCAGGTCCGGGCGCACGACACCGCCCACGTCGCAGTCCACCACGGCGACCGCTGAGGGGCCGCTGAGCAGCGCCTCCAGCCGGGCGCAGAGGCCCGGCACATCGGCGCGGGTGACCCGGCCGGTGAGGACGAGGGCGTTCGGAGTCATGGCATCCACACCAGGGAGACCGGCGGGATGCCCGAAACTCATCGGCGCCCGCGCACCTGTGACTCAGCTGACAGGGAATGCCCCGGTGTCCAGGTCCAGCCCGAACGGCTTCGGCAGCGTCAGCGTCTCGCCGTACTCGACCGCTTCCAGGACCCGGTAGGTGCCGTCGCTCGGCTCCCCGTACAGGGTCGCGGTCGGGCGCCCGGTGTGCCAGGGGTCGAGCAGCAGGAACAGCTGCCGAACGGGACCGGTGGTGCTCCACCGGTCCCGTTCACCCGAAAGGGAAAGCCGCAGGTCAGGCGATACGTTCCCGCACCACCGGCGTGGCGGTGAAGGGCGTCCCGGCAGGTGCGATGTCGTACGAGCCGGGCAGGGCCTTCAGCGCGTACTCGAACTTCTCGGGGGTGTCCGTGTGCAGGGTCAGCAGCGGCTGGCCCTCGGTCACCGTGTCCCCCGGCTTGGCGTGCAGCTCGACGCCCGCGCCCGCCTGCACCGGGTCCTCCTTGCGCGCGCGGCCCGCGCCGAGGCGCCAGGCGGCGACGCCGACGTCGTAGGCGTCGAGGCGGGTCAGCACGCCCGAGGACGGGGCGCTGATCACGTGCTGCTCGCGGGCGACGGGGAGTTCGGCGTCCGGGTCGCCGCCCTGGGCGGAGATCATGCGGCGCCAGACGTCCATGGCGGAGCCGTCGGCCAGGGCCTTCTCCGGGTCGGCGTCCTTGAGTCCGGCCGCGTCGAGCATCTCGCGGGCGAGGGCGAGGGTCAGGTCGATCACGTCGCGGGGGCCGCCACCGGCGAGGACCTCGACGGACTCGCGTACCTCCAGGGCGTTGCCCGCCGTCAGGCCGAGCGGCGTCGCCATGTCGGTGAGCAGCGCCACCGTGCGTACGCCGCTGTCGGTGCCCAGCGCGACCATGGTGGAGGCCAGTTCGCGGGCGTCCTCGATCGTCTTCATGAAGGCGCCGGAGCCGACCTTGACGTCCAGGACGAGCGCCCCGGTGCCCTCGGCGATCTTCTTGGACATGATCGAGCTGGCGATCAGCGGAATCGCCTCGACGGTGCCGGTGACGTCGCGCAGCGCGTACAGCTTCTTGTCGGCGGGGGCGAGCCCGTCGCCTGCCGCGCAGATCACGGCGCCTGTGGTGTCCAGGACGTCCAGCATCTCGGCGTTGGAGAGGTGGGCGCGCCAGCCGGGGACGGACTCCAGTTTGTCGAGGGTCCCGCCGGTGTGGCCGAGGCCCCGGCCGCTGAGCTGCGGCACGGCGGCGCCGCAGGCGGCGACCAGCGGGGCGAGCGGCAGGGTGATCTTGTCGCCGACGCCGCCGGTGGAGTGCTTGTCGGTGGTGGGGCGGGAGAGCGCCCCGAAGTCCATACGCTCGCCGGAGGCGATCATCGCGGCGGTCCAGCGGGCGATCTCGGTACGGTTCATGCCGTTGAGCAGGATCGCCATGGCCAGTGCGGACATCTGCTCGTCGGCGACCTCGCCGCGGGTGTACGCGTCGATGACCCAGTCGATCTGCTCGGGGCTGAGCTCGCCTCGGTCCCGCTTGGTGCGGATGACGGAGATGGCGTCCATGGGATGGGGGTCCTTCCGGCCGGAGGGGTGGGCGAGAGCCCTGCTGACTCTACGCGCATAGAGAGGGAACGTTCCGCCGCCGCGTTCCCCCGGTGGGCCGGTCGGGCCCGCCGGGGGTGAACGGAACGGCGGCGGGGCACTACCCCAGGTGCTGCGGACCGAAGGCCTGCGGCAGCATCTCGTCGAGCGTACGGAGGCCGTCCGGCGTCTCCAGGACGAGGCCGGGCCCCCCGAACTCGTACAGCAACTGCCGGCACCGCCCGCACGGCACGAGCGCGGCGCCCGTGCCGTCCACACAGGTGAAGTGGGTCAGCCGGCCGCCGCCCGTGGCGGCCAGCTGCGAGACCAGCCCGCACTCGGCGCACAGGCTGATGCCGTACGAGGCGTTCTCGACGTTGCATCCGGTGATCATGCGGCCGTCGTCGACGAGGGCGGCCACACCGACCGGGAAGCCTGAATACGGGGCGTACGCCCGGGACATCGCGTCCCGGGCGGCCTCGCGGAGCGCCTCCCAGTCGACGGACGAGGGAGCCGTCACTTGCCCTCGCCCTTGCGGTACGGCATGCCGTCCGCCTTGGGCATGCGCAACCGCTGCGCGGACAGGGCGAGCACCAGCAGGGTCGTGACGTACGGCGCGGCGTCCACGAACTGGCTGGGGACCTGGTCGGTGAGGCCGTACCAGGTGAACAGCACGCCGGAGATGACCGCCGAGATCACCGCGCTCACGTACTTCTTCCGGTACAGCTGCCAGAAGACGACGATCACCAGGAGGATCGCCAGGAGCAGCAGCATCGCGTGGACGTTCTCCGCGCCACCGCGGAGCTTGAGGCTGTCGGTGAAGCCGAAGAGCCCCGCGCCCAGCGCCATGCCGCCCGGCATCCAGTTACCGAAGATCATCGCGGCGAGACCGATGTAACCGCGGCCGCCCGTCTGGCCCTCCTGGTAGATGCTGGTGGCGACGATGGCCAGGAACGCACCACCGAGTCCTGCCAGACCGCCGGAGATCGTCACGGCGATGTACTTGTACTTGTAGACGTTCACGCCGAGGGTCTCGGCCGCCACCGGGCTCTCACCGCAGGAGCGGAGTCGCAGGCCGAAGGCCGTGCGCCACAGCACGTACCAGGTGGCGGGAATGAGCAGCAGGGCGACGACGGTGAGCCACGACAGTCCCGTGACCAGGCCTCCGACGATGCCGGCGAGGTCGGACACGAAGAACCAGTGGTGTTGTTGCAGGTCCTGCATCCAGTCCGAGAGCCCTGGGATGGTGATCTTGTCGATCTCCTCGAGGCGCGGGGACTGCTTGGAGGATCCGCCGGGCTCGTCGGCGAAGGTGAAGTTGGAGAGGTAGCGGGTGACGCCGACGGCGAGGATGTTGATGGCCACACCGGAGACGATGTGGTTCACGCCGAAGGTGACGGTGATGATCGCGTGGAGCAGCCCGCCGAGCGCGCCACCGATGATGCCGAAGAGGACGCCCACCCACGGGCCCCACTGGAAACCGGCCCAGGCGCCGAACCACGTGCCCAGGATCATCATGCCCTCGAGGCCGATGTTGACGACACCGGCCCGCTCGGCCCAGAGGCCGCCGAGACCCGCCAGGCCGATCGGGACCGCGAGTTCGAGGGCGCCGCTCACCTGGCCCACGGAGGTCACGTCGTCGGCGCCGCTGATGAGGCGCACCAGCGAGACGAGGGCGAGCGCACCGGCGATGATCAGGAGGACCACGGGCAGGGACAGCTTGCGCCGCCCGCCGCCCTTCGGGGCGGCGACGCGTGCGGCGGAGACTTTGCTGGTGCTCACAGGGCCGCCTCCTTCTCGGTGGTGAGGGCGTGGCCGGCGGCGAGTTCCTCGCCGACCTTCTGCTGCTGGCGGCGGGTCCCGTAGCGCCGGACGAGTTCGTAACTGACGACGACCGAGATCACGATCAGGCCTTGCATGATCGTGGCGATCTCCTTCTCGAAGCCGAACTGGTCGAGAGGGGACGACGCCTTGTCCAGGAACGCGATGAGCAGCGCGCTGAGCGCGATGCCCACCGGGTGGTTGCGGCCGAGCAGGGCGATGGTGATGCCGGTGAAGCCGAGGCCGACGGGGAAGTCGAGGCTGTAGGTGTGGGTGTCTCCCAACAGCGTCGGCATCCCGACGAGACCCGCGATCGCACCGGAGATCAGCATCGAGGTGAGGATCATCTTCTTGGCGTCCACACCGGAGGCCTGGGCGGCGCTCTCACTGGCGCCGGTGGCACGGAGGTCGAAGCCGAAGCGGGTGCGGTTCAGGACGAGCCAGTAGACGAGACCGCAGCCGACGGCGACGAAGGTGAAACCGTAGATCTCTCCGGCGTCGGGGCTCAGGGCGAGGCCCGGGAACCAGCCGGATTCCGGGATGTCGCCCGTCGTGAGGTTGTTGGATCCCGCAGCCTGCTCACCGAAGTTCTTCGGCAGGATCAGCCAGGCGATCAGGGAGGTCGAGATGGAGTTGAGCATGATCGTCGAGACGACCTCGCTCACGCCGCGCGTGGTCTTGAGGATGCCGGCGATGCCGGCCCAGAAGGCGCCCACGAGCATCGCCACGACGACGATCAGCGCGATCTGGAGCGGCCCGGGGAGGCTGACGCTGGCGCCGACGAGGGCTGCCATCATCGCCGCGAGCCGGTACTGCCCGTCGACACCGATGTTGAAGAGGTTCATGCGGAAGCCGACCGCGACCGCGAGAGCGGCGAGGTAGTACGTCCCGGCCTGGTTGATGATCAGGACCTGTACGTCGCTGTACGACACCTGCTCGAACAGCAGGCGGTACAGCTCGAAGGGGTCGCGGTCCGAGACGAGCAGCACCAGGGTGCTGAGCACGAAGGCCACGACCAGGGCGAGTACCGGGCCGGCGAAGCCCAGGATCAGCCGGTCCTTGTCGAATTTCCTCATCAGGCCTCGTCCTCCGGTGCTGCTTCGAGGTGACCGGCGGCGGCACCGGTCATGGCCGAGCCCAGTTCCTCGGGTGTGATGGTGGCGGGGTCGGCGTCAGCGACCAGCTGCCCGCGGAACATGACACGCAGAGTGTCGGAGAGCCCGATGAGCTCATCCAGGTCCGCCGAGATCAGCAGCACCGCCAGCCCTTCGCGGCGCGCCGCGCGGATCTGGTCCCAGATCTGCGCCTGTGCGCCGACGTCCACCCCGCGGGTGGGGTGGGCGGCGATCAGGAGCTTCGGGTTGTGGCTCATCTCGCGGCCGACGATCAGCTTCTGCTGGTTGCCGCCGGAGAGGGAGGCCGCGGTGACCTCGATGCCCGGGGTGCGGACGTCGTACTCACGCACGATCCGCTCCGTGTCGGCGCGTGCGGCCTTCGGGTCCAGCAGCCAGCCCTTGCTGTTGGGCTTCTCGGTGACGTGGCCGAGGATGCGGTTCTCCCAGAGCGGGGAGTCCAGCAGCACCCCGTGGCGGTGGCGGTCCTCGGGGATGTAGCCGATGCCGCCCTCACGCCTCTTGCGCGTGGGGGTGCGCGAGATGTCGTCGGTGTCCAGCGTGATGACCCCGCTGTCCGGGTTCCGCATGCCGACGAGCGTCTCGATCAGTTCGGTCTGCCCGTTGCCCTCGACGCCCGCGATTCCCAGGACCTCGCCCTTGTGGATCGTGAAGCCCACATCGGACAGGACGTCACGCACGGCCCCGTCAGGGTCCGTCACGCTGAGGGTGAGCCCTTCGACGTGCAGCATCGGCACGTCCGTCACCGTCGACTCGCGGGTCTCCGGCGAGGGGAGTTCGCTGCCGACCATCAGCTCGGCGAGCTGCTTGGAGGTGGTATTCGCGGGGTCGGCGGTGCCCACCGTCGTGCCGCGTCGGATCACCGTGATCTCGTCCGCGACGGAGAGGACCTCGCCGAGCTTGTGCGAGATGAAGATGACAGTGAGGCCCTCGGCCTTGAGTTCGCGGAGGTTCGCGAAGAGCGCGTCGACCTCCTGCGGGACCAGCACTGCGGTCGGCTCGTCCAGGATCAGGATGCGGGCGCCGCGGTAGAGGACCTTGAGGATCTCCACACGCTGACGGTCGGCGACGCCGAGGTCCTCGACGAGTGCGTCGGGCCTGACCCCCAGACCGTACGCGTCGGAGATCTCCTTGATCTTCTTGCGTGCGGCGGAGCCGATACCGTGCAGCTTCTCGCCGCCCAGGACGACGTTCTCCAGGACGGTGAAGTTGTCGGCGAGCATGAAGTGCTGGTGGACCATGCCGATTCCGCGCGCGATGGCGTCACCGGGGTTACCGAACGAGACCTGCTCGCCGTCCACGGCGATGGTGCCCTCGTCCGGCTTCTGCATGCCGTAGAGGATCTTCATCAGGGTGGACTTACCGGCGCCGTTCTCACCGACGAGGGCGTGGACCGTTCCCTTGCGTACGGTGATGCCGATGTCGTGGTTGGCCACGACTCCGGGGAAGCGCTTGGTGATGCCGTGCAGTTCTACGGCAGGGGGACTGCTGGACGCGTTGATGACGCACTCTCCTTGGCCGGACAGGAGCGGGAGCACAGGGGCAGGGGGCGGGGTGAAGTTATCGCGCCGGAGGACCGTCTACACGCGTAGCGCTGCCGAATCGTAAAGCGTAGGCGCACGGCACGGTCCGAACACCTGGTTCCGGACCTGTGCGGGCAGGACACCGCGAAGGGCACAACTTCCTCGATGAGCACCCCACGGGCCCGGAGCGGCGACGACGGTGCGCGCTCCGGGCCCACGGGAAACCAGCGTGACGACCGGGATCGTTACGGGGCGGTCTTGACGGTGATCTTGCCGTCGATGATTTCCTTCTTCGCCTTGTCCACGGCGGCGATGACATCGGTCATCTTGGTGAAGGCCGGGTTGGACATGGCCAGGCCGACGCCGTCCTTGTCGAGGCCGTAGCGGACCTCACCGGACTGCGGCTTGCCGTCCTGGACGGACTTGATCAGGTTGAAGACGGAGTCCTCGACGTCCTTGGTGACCGAGGTCAGGATCGACTCCTTGTAGTCGGCCAGACCCGCCTGCTTGTACTGGTCGGAGTCGACGCCGATGTTCCACTTGCCGGCCTTGGAGACGGCCTCGATCGCACCGGACCCGGCGAGACCGGCTGCCGAGTAGACCACGTCGGCGCCCTTGTCGAGCTGGCCCTGGGCGGCGGCCTTGCCGAGGTCCGGCTTGGAGAAGCCGTCGAAGTTCGGCGGCTGCGTCAGGTACTGCGGGACGACCTTGACCGAGGGGTCGGTCTCCTTGACGCCCTGCTCGAAGCCCGCCTGGAACTTCTTGATCAGCGGGGTCTCGACACCACCGATGAAGCCGACCGTCTTGGTCTTGGTGACCTTGGCGGCAGCGACGCCCGCGAGGTAGGAGCCCTGCTCCTCGTTGAAGACGATGTTGGCGATGTTCTCGCCGGTCACGGAGGCGTCGTCGATGATGCCGAAGGTGATCTTCGGGAACTTCGGCGCGACCTTCTTGATGGCGGGGGCGTAGGCGAAGCCGACGCCGATCACCGGGTTGTTGCCGGCGCGCGCCAGTGCGGTCAGGCGCTGCACCTTGTCGGCGTCCGCTTCACCGTCCGACGGCTCGGCCTCGGTGCCCTTGACACCGAGGTCCTTCTCGGCCCGGGCCAGGCCCGCGTACGCGGCGTCGTTGAACGACTGGTCGCCGCGGCCACCGATGTCGTAGGCGATAGCCGTTTTGTCGGCCTTGGAGTCGGAACTGCTACTCGAGGAGGAAGACTCGCCACACGCCGTGACGCTTAGCGCGAGTGCCGCGGACATGACGCCCACGGTGGCAATCCTGGTGATCCGGCGCAAGGGAAGGCTCCTTCAAACCTGACCGAAGCGCCTCTTCCGGCGCTGGTTTCGCGGCGATCGTAACGCGCGTAGATGTCAGATAAGGACCCCTACGGAAGCTGTTATCGGATCGTCGCGAACAGGAGGTGTCCTGTCCGGTTACGGACGACCACCCGAAGGTGACGCGCGGGACGCGGGAGCGGACGGCCGCTCGCGGGCGTTCCGGGCTCAGACGTCCAGCAGCGCGGCGGCGGTGAACAGCTCCACGCCGACCGTGATGGCCTCCTCGTCCACGTCGAAGTTGCCCCGGTGCAGGTCCAGGCCACGCGTGTCACCCGGCGTCCGGACGCCGAGCCTCGCCATGGCGCCGGGGATCTTCTCCAGGTACCAGGAGAAGTCCTCGCCGCCCAGGCTCTGCTCGGTGTCCTCGATCGCATACGATCCGCGGCGGATGGTCATCGCGGCGTCGAGAAGGCCGATCGTCTCCGCCTCGTTCACCACGGGCGGCACACCCCGGACGTAGTCGATCACCGTCTTGGCCCGGTACATTCCGGCCACCTCGTCGATCGCCGCGTGCACCAGGTCGGGGGCCTGGCGCCAGCTCTCCAGATCGAGGCAGCGGACCGTCCCGGACAGCTCCGCGTGCTGCGGGATGACGTTGGGCGCATGGCCGGTCTGCAGCCGGCCCCAGGTGACCGCGAGCCCGGCGCGCGCGTCGACGCGCCTGGCGAGCAGCGCGGGCACGTCGGTGGCCACCCGGGCCGCGGCGGTGACCAGGTCGGTGGTGAGGTGCGGCCGGGCGGTGTGTCCGCCGGGTCCGTCGAGGGAGATCTCCACGCGGTCGCAGGCGGAGGTGATCGGCCCGATCCGGAGCCCGATCCTGCCCACGTCCACCTTCGGGTCGCAGTGCACCCCGATGATCCGCCCCACGCCTTCCAGCACCCCGGCCGCCACCGCGTCGGCCGCGCCGCCGGGCAGCACCTCCTCGGCGGGCTGGAACAGCAGCCGCACCGGCCGGGGCAGCAGCCCCTGCCGGTCCAGGTCGCTCAGCACGAGCCCCGCGCCCAGGACACAGCTCGTGTGGACGTCGTGCCCGCAGGCATGCGCACGGTCGGGCACCGTGGACCGGTAGGAGACCCCCGCCTTGGTGTCCGGGATCGGCAGCGCGTCGATGTCGCCCCGGAGCGCCAGCATCGGCGTCACGCCGTCCCACTCCCCGACGTCACAGACGAGCCCCGTGCCGCCGGGCAGCACCTGCGGCTCCAGGCCGGCCTTCTCGAGCCGCGCCTTGATGGCCGCGGTGGTACGGAACTCCTGGTTACCGAGCTCCGGGTGCATGTGCAGATCACGGCGGAAGGCGATGAGCTCGGCACGCAGGTCGTCGGGCAGGGCGCCGGGCAGGACGTCGGCGTGGGGCGCACGGGACTTCAACTGGTTCACCCAGTCAAGGGTAGGCCCCTGGTACCCACAACTGACCACTGATCGACAAAAGTTCAGCCGCTCAGGGGAACAAAAAGCGGTGTTGCGGAGTGTGACGAGGGATTGAGGTGGGTATGCTCTCCCATTCGCCGCTCCGGCGCGAGGCTGCGCGAGGTTCCCACACTCAGGGCAGCTTGAGCAGGTCCCGAAGGGTTCCCACGTATGTCGCGACATCGCGTTCGGCGGGCAGCTCCGGGGCGGTCGTCGCGTCTGCCGCGTCAGGGGTGCGGCAGGAGCGGCAGAGGCCGTCGGGGAGCGCCTCCGGGCGGCCCGGCGCGCCGCACTCCGTGCACTCGACCATGGGGCGGTGCTCGGGCACACCCGGCGCGTCCGGGGTCGGGGCGGTGGGCAGCAGGGGCGGGAGCTTGTCACGGAGGCGGCGCCTGACGAACCCGACCGGCGAGTCGACGGCCGGCGGGAGCCCTGCGGTGAGTGTCTGGACCAGGTACTCGGCAGTCACACCCCGTGCGAGCCAGGCGGCGGCGGCCTCCTCCAGTGCGGCGCAGTCGGCGGCGGAGAGGGCGAGACGGGCATCGGCCCGGCCGAGCTGGGCCAGAGCGAGGTAGGCGGTCGTGGGGGCTTTCTGCGGGGCCTCCTCCGGCGCGGGTGCCGGTTCGGGCTCCTGGGTCCGCTGCTGCGGTACGGCGGGGGCGGATGGAGCCGAGGGGGCGGCACCGAGGAAGGTGGCCCACCACTCGTTGTCGCGGGCGGTACGGGACCAGTAGGTGCGGGTGATCCAGCGGATCTGACCGCCCCCGGCGTCTGCGGGGCACCGCACGTGGCGAAGGTGTCCGGCCACGCCCAGGGCACGCAATGCACTGCCGACGGCCATCTGCCCGTACGGCGGCAGGGACTTGGCCAGGGACTTGATGTCCATCGCCGCGCCGTCGGGCAGGTGGTCGACGTATCCGGCGACGTACCGCTCGCGCTCCGGCAGCAGGGCGAAATCATCGGGCCGGGGCGGCCGTTGGTCCGGCGCGGAGCGCTTGCCGTAACCCGGGTTGGCCTTCGCGTACGGGCGGGAGAGGGGTGCGGGGGCGCGCAGGGCGGAGTTAATGTGCTGGGTAGCCACGAGATCGCCTTCTTCGATCTTGGGGTGAGACCCCGGCATGGTGCGACCAACACCACGTCGGGGTCGTTTAGTTGTCGCACCGTAAGCACTCACGACGCTGCGCCGCAAGCTGGTCACGATTAGTCATACTTGCTGGCCGTGACGGGTCCGGGAGGGTGGGGAGGTTTTCCCGGAACCCTTTTTTCCCTACCGGTTGACTACACGTCTCGGGTCCCGGCCCTCGGACCTCGATCCTCGGATCCCGAAGCTTGAGCTTCGGGCCCGCACCCGTCTCCGTACCCCCGAACGAGTGAACCGCCCGGACCCGACGCTCGGAGGTCGAGACTCGGGGGCCGAGCTTCGGGCCCTCCGCTTCGAGCGTGCTCCTACAGCCGTCCCTCATCGCTGTGGAGGGGCAATTCGGCCAGCATGACGGCGTACACCGGAGAGTCCGGAAAGGGCTGCCGTTCCCCGACCTTCCGGAAGCCCCAAGCCTCGTACATCGCCTGCACCCGGGGATGCCGGGCATCCACGAGCAGCACGACCAGATCCTCCTCTCGCCCGTGGAGAAGCGCCCGGGTGACCAGCTCGGAGACCCCGGCCTTGCGCCACTTCGTACGAACGGCCAGTTCGGAGAAGGAGTACGTGCGGTCCCGGCCGGGGGCGGGGTCAAGGTGGTCACGCCACCACTCACGCTTCGGGGTCGAGGGCGCTCCGTACGCGAAGGCCACGGCCTCTTCCCCGTCGAAGGCGATCACACAGGAGAACTCCGGGCTACCGCCCCAGTGGTCGACGAACCAGGGGAACCGCTGGTTGAACTCGTCGTCCATGGCGTCCGCATAGGCGTCGGCGTGCACGTCGATCAGCGCCTGCCTGATCTGCTGGAGATCGTCGTGACCGAAGCGTCGTACGTCCAGGTCGGCGGCGTTCAAGCTCGGCTCCATTCGGATCGGTAGCGGTCCCCCCACTCTCGGGCGATCCCCGCGTCCGGCGCAAGGGTGATCAAGTCCCGGTAGAAGTCGCCGAGCAGGGACCGCATCCGCCCGGGGATCGGCGTGCCCGCCATCAGTTCGAAGACCCCCGAGGCCGTGGAACACGCCTGGTCGGCATCACGCTGATGCAGTTGTGTCAGCGCGAGCCGGGCGGTGGCCAGGGCCCGGTTTCTGCGACGTCTGGATGCAGCACGCACGGAACGGAGGAACCGTCCAGGTGTGGGGGCGCGGGAAGGACGGCTCGGCGACGTACACGGCGACAGGCGAGCAGGTATGGCAGTACGGACAGCGCGACGTGTGGGAAGAAATCGAGGCCGTGCACAGCGAATACGTCGCGGTCGGCAGACCTGACGCATCCCGCTTCGGTCTTACCGTCAGACCTGACGGCCAGCGCACCTGGATACACCACCCAAGCGGAATCGTGAGCCCCCTGGCGAGGTGAACAAGCTGCTTCAACAGTGGCCGCTCCCCCTGGTCCAACGGGCATGTCAGCCCCGGGCGATCGGTACGTTCCTGGCGACGGACCTTCTCCATCCATGGCTCCGCCTCCGGGCCGCCGGCTTCGTCCGACGGAAGCACGCGGTGGCACCTCAGGACACTGGGAGCGGGGCCGCCGCCTCCCGAACCGGACAACCGGAGCCGCCCGGCGGGCGGGAGGCAGTGGTGGGCGCCCCCGCCGTCGCCCCGGTCTGATGCAGGATTTCGACGGAGAGCAAGTCCTCCTTGCCCTTGAAAGCGTCCGCGACCACCGGATCAGTGGGGAAGACCATCTCTGCTGAGACATTGTCCTGAACGATCCGGGCGAGGTTGTCCAGAGCGACGAAGATCGGGTCCCGAGGGACTTCGACGGTCGGCAGGTCGATCAGGTGGGTGGCGACCTTCGCCGGATTCATGCATCGTCTGATGATGATCGAAGCCTGGTTGAGCTCGGACGTCGTCCAGATCGAGAGCACGACCGTGTACAGGTCCTTCCATGCCTCCTCACCGATCTCGACCCGCCACTTGCGCATGAGACCTTCCACACCGGAGATCTGCGCCTCGGCCGCGAACTTCATGTTCACGCGGATACTGGGGTAGGTCCTGCCCGAGAACTCCTCGAACGACGCGATGTCGAACGCTCCGTTCTTCACGGAATCACCGATGAACGTGAGTGCTTCGTCGAGGATCTTCCCGCAGGAAGCTTCCAGCTCCTGTGGCAGACCGGCTTTCCCGAGCTGTCGGCGTGCAGTCCTGAGTGTGGCGGCGTAGCCCTGGAGTGGGCGGGTCCAGCCGTCCGCCTGGGGCCCCTCCGACGCGACCATGTCCAGGTCGTGGGGGTCGATGCGGTCGGCGTTGGGGACGTTGGGCACCTTGTCGCTCAAGTACGCCGCGATGATCGAGAAGATCCCCTGTGGTACATGGCTGATCGACTTCGCCAGCTCGAACAGCTCGGGCACGGGGCTCACTGATTTCCGTTCGCTGCCCTGATGGATCAGCGTGAACCTGCCGCCCGTGGCATCGTTCTGGACGACGATCACGGGACTCAGGCGGCTGATCAGTGCGGATTTGAGTGCGGCATAGCTCGACCGCATACCGACGTTGGCGGCGCGCATCGCGTCGCGCGCCTTCAGCTGGGCGTCCGCCTCCTTCGCGCCGGCGATCGAAGGGGCGGCGGCCGACGGGGTGGTACCGAAGAGTGTTGCGGCACCAGCGGCCGACATTCCGTCGATGAATCCTCTGCGTGTGACCATGTCCTGTCCTTCTGCCAGGTGCGGTCTGTGCCGACCGACCACGCGGACCTCGCCGCGCAAGCTCGGCGACGACCACGGGCAGTGTCCCGGGAGAACGGGCCCTGAGCCGTGCACGCCACGCAAGTGCGTGGCGCGCAGACCGCCGCGCTCGACCTTTTCTCGGTATTCAATAATTTGATTAGTCAGATTCTTTAGTATGATGCGGGAGGGAGAGGGAAGGGGGTGCCTCCATGGCCTTGCGACACGCGGTGCTGGCGGCGCTGCTGGACGGCGAGTACAGCGGATATCAGTTGACGAAGGCGTTCGACATCGGCGTCGCGAACTTCTGGCACGCCCTGCCGCAGCAGCTGTACGCCGAGCTGAGCAAGCTGGAGAAGGAAGGGCTGATCGCGGGCCGGCAGGTGGTCCAGGAGACCCGGCCCAACAAACGCCTGTTCCAGGTCACCGACGCCGGTCGCGCCGAGCTGGAGGACTTCGCCGCAGCCTCGTCGAAGCCCTCGTCCATCCGCGACGACCTGCTCGTCAAGGTGCAGGTCGCCGACCGTGTCGGCACGGAGTCGGTGATCGGCCAGCTCCAGGACCGGGCGTCCGCGGCCGAGGGCAAGATCGAGCTGCTCGGCAAGCTCCTGCGGCAGCTCCGCGGTGACGTGGAGGAGGAGGAGTTCCTCCTCCACGGCGAGCGGATCGGACCGTACCTGACGTGCCTGCGCGGCCTCTCCTTCGAGCAGGAGCACCGGGACTGGTGCCTGCGGATCGCGGCCGTCCTCAAGGAAAGGCAGTCCACCCGTGCCGAGCGGTGAATACGTGCGCTACGTCGCCCTGGGCGACAGTCAGACCGAGGGTGTCGGCGACGGGGACGACACCGTCGGACTGCGCGGCTGGGCCGACCGGCTCGCGGAGCAGCTCGCCGCCGTCAACCCCGGTCTCCAGTACGCGAACCTGGCCGTACGCGGGCGTGTCGCGGGCCAGGTCCACGCCGAGCAGCTGGGGCCCGCCCTGGCCCTGCGGCCCGATCTTGCCAGCGTCGTCGCCGGGGTCAACGACGTGCTCCGGCCCCGGTTCGACGCCGCGGAGGTGGCTGGGCACCTGGAGGAGATGTTCGCCGAACTCACCGCTGCCGGGGCCCGGGTGGTGACGATGACCTTTCCCGACATAGGGAAGATCGCGCCCCTTGCCCGGCCGGTCCAAGGCCGCGTGTTCGACCTCAACGCCCACATCCGCGCCGCGGCCGCCCGTCATGGGGTCGCGGTCGCCGAGATCGACCTGCACGCCGCCGCCGCCGATCCGCGTCTGTGGAGCACGGACCGGCTCCACACCAGCCCTCTCGGTCACGAACGGATCGCCGCCGCTGCCGCCCAGGCCATCCAGCTGCCCGGAAGCGACGACGCCTGGACCCGCCCCCTGCCCGAACAGCGGCTTCCTTCGCGTTGGCAAGCGGCGGGTGCCGAAGTGCGCTGGGCCGCCGGCTTCCTCGGCCCCTGGCTCGGGCGCCGTCTGCGCGGCCGGTCCTCCGGTGACGGCCGTACCGCGAAACGCCCCCTGCTCCAGCCCCTGCGCGCTACGCCCGTCTCCCCCGCGGACACCGGTCGACAGCAGCCGGCGTAGGGGCGGCCCTCCGCCTCGGTATCCGGTCATGTGGAGATCCCGTGGCGGGGCACCCGAACAACCCGCTTAGGCTGCTGCCGTTGGCCAACGCATCACCGTGGGGGGTTACAGGGCTGATGAGCCATGCGATGGATGTCTTCGAGCCACTTCAGGCTGACGACCCGCCCCTGGTGGCGGGCTATCGGCTCGCAGCGCGGCTGGGTGCCGGTGGCATGGGGCGGGTGTATCTGTCGCACACCCAGGGCGGCCGCCCCGTGGCGATCAAGGTCGTGCGGCCGGAGCTGGCCGACGATCCGGACTTCCGGCGTCGGTTCGGCCGGGAGATCAAAGCAGCCCGACGGGTCCGGGGTGCGTACACCGCCGAGCTGATCGACGCCGACGCGGAGGGCGTACCGCCGTGGCTGGCCACGCTGTATGTGCCGGGCCCGTCGCTGACGGAGGCGGTGACCCGGAGCGGGCCCCTGCCGGTGCCCGCGGCGCTGTGGCTGATGGCAGGGGTGGCCGAGGCCCTGCAGGCCATCCACGCCGAGGGCATCGTGCACCGCGACCTGAAGCCGTCGAACGTGCTGCTGGCCGCCGACGGGCCGCGGGTGATCGACTTCGGTATCGCGCTGGCCGCCGACGGGACCTCGTACACCGCGACCGGTGGCATGATCGGCACGCCCTCCTTCATGGCCCCGGAACAGGCCTCCGGGGGTGAGATCACGGCGGCGACCGACGTCTTCGCGCTCGCCCAGACCACGGCGTTCGCGCTGCTCGGGAAGCCGCTCTACGGCGACGGTCCGGCCGTCAACGTGCTGTACCGGATCGTGCACTCCGAACCCGACGTGTCCTTGCTGCCCCAGTCGCTGCGTCCGCTGTTCACCCGTTGCCTGGCCTCCGACCCGGCCGCGCGGGCGACGCCGGAGGAGGTCGTGGAATGGTGCCGGGACCGGCTGGGGGCGGACGCCGACGGGGGCGGCGGGCCGGCGGTGTGGCGGGAGGTCACCGGGCCGGAGCCCGTGGTCCCGGCGCCCGTACCGGAGCCGACCCCGGCCTACCCGCAGCCGGCGGTACCGGCGCCGTATCCGACCGAGCCGCGGACGCCGGTGCCCACGCTCGCCCATGTGCTTCCGCAGCAGCAGTTCACGTGGCCGACGCCGACGCCGGAGCAGCGCAAGGCCCGCAGGCGGCGCACAGCGCTGATCGCGACCGCCGGTGTCGTGGGAGGGGTGCTTGCCGCGGTGGCGCTGGCCTGGTCGGCCATGGACGCGATGGACCGGATCGGCGACCGGGACACGGCCGGCCCCACGGTGTCCGCGACGGGACCGGCCGCAGGCTCCTCGGCATCCGCACCGAAATCGTCGACGGGCCCCTCTCCGGATCGGTCGGGTGCCTCGGATCAGCCGGCGGTCGGGGCCGGTGAGGACGCGTCCGACGACGCCGTGTTCCCATCGGGCTCGGCCCAGGATCCGCGGCCTGAGGGGTTCCCCGGGGTATGGCTGGACGCGAAGAACTCGCTGAGCCTCAACAACTCCGAGCCGGAGCTGAAGGGCCGAAAGGGCGACATCCGCTTCGGTTGTGAGCAGGCCGGCTGCGAACTGAAGAGCGACAACGTCGTGTTCATGCAGATCTTCGGAGGACATGGCACGACCCTCGACGAGTGCCGTCTCATGCTCGGGAGCGCCGCGAAGCACAGCTGGACGCTGGCCGCAGCGGCGGCCGGTACCGAAATCTGCATGAAGGACGACGAGGGCAACATCGGGCTGTACGTGATCCAGACGAAGTCGACCGCTCTCCCGGACATCGCCTTCCTCACAGGGGACCTGACCGTCTGGCGGACCGCAGGCCGGTAGCGCTTCGCGCGTGGGTCGTGCCCTCGTCGTGCATCGTGTGCGCTGATCGCATTCGTCCTTGGGGGGACC
The DNA here is from genome assembly GCF_044751065.1 of Streptomyces sp. NPDC088746. NCBI lineage: Bacteria > Bacillati > Actinomycetota > Actinomycetes > Kitasatosporales > Streptomycetaceae > Streptomyces > Streptomyces sp. NPDC088746. The sequence goes on along the minus strand of NZ_JBIVLA010000002.1, from coordinate 639,714 downwards.
ATGACGTGACGTCACCGACGAGGCGGCCTGGAAGATCTGTACACAGGAACCGTCCGTCGGCGCGACCGTCGTCTTCGGTGTCGTACCGACCGGTGAGCACGATCAACTGACGTAAGGGGCGGTGGGCCGGTTCAGTCGTCCGACCGGCCCGGTCGCCTGGTGAAGCGCCGTAACCCCCTCCGGGTGGGCCTGAGAGGTTCGTCCTCGGGGGCGGCCGGGCCCTGAGCCGCTGTCAGGGCCGCCGCGGGGGCGGGGGCCGGCCCGTGCACGTAGGGGCTGCCCTGTTCGATCCGGCTCCGGACGGCCTGGGCCATGGCGTGGTGGGACGGTTCTCGCAGCAGGCCCTCCGCGGACAACCGCTCCCACATGTGCAGCAGTTCCTTCCCCCGGGTCGCTATCTGGCCCTCGTCCCGCAGTCGTTGCCACGCCGCGGTGGCACGGGCCACCTCGGGCACGGACCGGTTCAGGTCGGTGCGGCAGCGGATGCGCGCGACGGTCAGCGCGAGGATGGTGGAAGCCATGTAGTCGCCGCGGAGATAGGCGATGTACGCCTCGATCGCCCTGGCCTCCAGCGACAGTTCGTCCTCCGCTCCCCGGCGCAGCGTCAGGTGCTCCCGCAGTGCGCCGGCGAGGACGAACGCGGCGTGAAGCTCCTCGCGCCGGGCGTGCTGAATGATCCGCTCGACGCGGGCGAGCGGAGGAAATGCCTCTTCCTCCGCGGTGGTTCGCTCGCGCCCGGGCGGCAGGTCCTCCTCCTCGCCTATGGTCCGGCTGGAGCCGTCGGGGTACACCCGGAGCCGGGCCACCTGCCGCACGCTGCGGTCGATGACGGTCGCCGCCACCGGGGCCCCCAGGGTGCGGGCGAACATGGCCACGGCGTCGAGGATCGCCTCGTTGGGCGGGCGCGTGCCGCCCATCTCCAGCAGATGGCCGTTGACCACCGTCGAACCGTCCTCGGCCACGTACGCGTCGAGACGGATCAGCGGAGGTGCGCTGAGCACGGGCAGGTTCCCCGTGTCACGGGGTGCCGGCGAGTGGGGCATCCGCTCAGACTCCAGGTCGGGCCATGCCGCTGACGGGCATGGAGGCAGTCGGTGCGGTCGTGATCGTCACGGCGTGCAGACTATCGGGGCGCCGCTCGCCGCAGTGCACGGAACCGGCAACCGCCCTCAGCCCTCCGCCACCGCCGTGGCCCGCCAAGGGGCGAGCCGCTGCACGTCCTTGGCCGTCTCCGTGACTCCGCTCAGGAAGCCCTGGGCACGCGGGGACGCCGTGTCGCGGAGCCACTCAGGCGCTATGTCGCACACCGCGACCTTCACGCCCGTGCCCGCCAGGGCCAGCGGGAGCGTGTGGACCACGGTGGACGGGAAGCTCAGCACCGTGTGGCCGATCGGGCCTCGGCGGGCGATGAGTTCCAGCGGCAGATCGGGGCGGACTATCTCCAGGCCGGTGGCGGCTTCCAGGGCGTGGAGCTTGTCCGCGGACTCGCGGCGGTGGGCGAAGTAGCGGGTCGCGCCGTGAGCACGGGCCAGCGAGGTGACCGCCTCCTCGTACGGGACGGGGTCGACCACGCCGGTCTCCACGAGGGAGGTGCCGACCAGGTCGGCGCCCTTGGTGATGAGGGGCGGGCCGAAGCGCGCCCGCGTCCAGGCGAAGGTGTTCGCCGTGACGTCGACTCCCTCGGGGGCCTCCACCGGCATCGCGGTGAACACCTCGACGGTGCGGGACGCCGACGGGGTGAAGCTGCGGCGGGCCGCGGTGGTGACCGGGGCCAGGAGCAGTTCGCGCGGGCCTCCGCTCCCCCGGCGGTGCCAGCGCACCAGGCGTTCGCCGCGCGCCAGTTGGGCGACGAACTCCATGGTGGCGGTGCCGTCGTCGACGACCGTGATCCGGCGGGCCCGGACCAGGGTGAGGAGCAGCTGCACGTACCGGGAGAAGGGGTCCCCGATGACGATGCGGTCGGCCTTGCGGATCAGGCCGGTCAGCGCCCGCAGGGCCTTCAGAGGCGCGCCGGTCTCCCCGCGCGCCTCCTGCCAGCGGACGGTGATGCCCTCGTCGCGTGCCAGCTCCGCCATCCTGCGCAGCTGTCCGCGCGACATCGGGTCGACCGGGGGGAGGACGACGACCGTGGTGTCGGTTCCTCCCCGGGTGTGGGTCCACTCCAGGACGTTCAGGAGCTGGACCGGGCTCTCGACGAAGGCGAGGTTCACCGGTCGGCCCGTCAGACCGCGACCGGCTCGGCGGCCGGCGCGTTCTCGCCCTCGGCGACGACGCCCGCGACCCGGCGGAGCTTCTTCATCGGGCCGAGCTCGGACTCGTACACCTTCTTGACTCCGTCGCCGAGCGACGCCTCGATGGTGCGGATGTCGCGTACGAGGCGCGTGAGGCCCTGCGGCTCGACGGAGGCGGCCTGGTCGGAGCCCCACATGGCGCGGTCCAGGGTGATGTGGCGCTCGACGAAGGTGGCGCCCAGCGCGACGGCGGCGAGGGTCGTCTGCAGGCCCGTCTCGTGGCCGCTGTAGCCGATCGGGACGTTCGGGTACTCCTGCTGCAGGGTGTTGATGACCCGCAGGTTGAGCTCCTCGGCCTTCGCCGGGTATGTCGAGGTGGCGTGGCAGAGCAGGATGTTGTCGCTGCCGAGGACCTCGACCGCGTGGCGGATCTGCTTCGGCGTCGACATGCCGGTGGAGAGGATGACGGTGCGGCCGGTGGCGCGCAGGGCGCGGAGCAGCTCGTCGTCGGTGAGGGAGGCGGAGGCGACCTTGTGCGCGGGGACGTCGAACTTCTCCAGGAAGGCGACGGCCTCGGTGTCCCACGGGGAGGCGAACCAGTCGATGCCGCGCTCGGCGCAGTGCTCGGCGATGGCGGTGTACTCGGCCTCGCCGAACTCGACGCGGTGGCGGTAGTCGATGTACGTCATCCGGCCCCAGGGGGTGTCGCGCTCGATGTCCCACTGGTCGCGCGGGGTGCAGATCTCCGGGGTGCGCTTCTGGAACTTGACCGCGTCGCAGCCGGCTTCGGCGGCCACGTCGATCAGCGCGATGGCGTTGTCGAGGTCGCCGTTGTGGTTGATGCCGATCTCGCCGGTGACGTAGACGGGGTGGCCGGGGCCGGCGGTGCGGGAGCCGAACGTGCGCAGACGGGAGGCGTTGCTCATGGTGGTGCGTCCTTACTTGGTGGGGGTGGTGGCAGGGGTTCCGGTGGAGAGGGTGGGGCCCAGCAGCCAGGCCGCGATCTCGCGGATGGCGCCGGAGCCGCCGGGGTTGGTGGTCACGGCGCGCGCGGCGGCGCGTACCGAGTCGTGGGCGCTCGCGACGGCGACGGGCCAGCCCGCCAGGCCGAAGCAGGCCAGGTCGTTGACGTCGTTGCCGACGTAGAGCACGCGGTCGGGAGCGATGGACTGCTCCTCGCACCACTGCTTGAGTGCCAGGTCCTTGCGGTCGATGCCGTGCAGGACGGGGACCTGGAGTTTGCGGGCGCGGGCGGCGACGACCGGGTTCTGTTCCGTGGACAGGATCAGGAGCGGTACGCCGGCCCGGCGCAGGGCGGCGACGCCGAGGCCGTCGCCGCGGTGCACGGAGACGATCTCGCGGCCGTCGGAGTCGATGAGGACGCGGTCGTCGGTCTGCGTGCCGTCGAAGTCGAGGACGACGGCGTCGATGTCCGCCAGGGTGGGGAAGGGCGAGGGGTCCAGGAGCGGTGCGAGGGCGCGGGCGCGGGCCAGGTCGTGCGGGTCGTCGATCTCCAGGACCCGGGCCGGGTCGGTCGGCACGAGCGCCGTGTGGCCGAAGAAGCGGTGGCGGTGGGCGCGGAAGCCCTCGACGTCCATGGCGTAAGCGGCGCCGGTCTCCAGGTAGTCCTGGGGCCGGTCCTGACGGCGGGGGCGTACGGCCTTGTCGTGGTTGACGCCGTAGGTGTCCTCCTCGACCGCGCTGCCGTCGCGCCACACGAAGCCGTGGAAGGGCGCCACGGTGACGGCGGTGTCGGCGCCGTCGCGGGCGACCGCGGTGGCGACTCCGTCGATGTCCTCGCGGGTGATGAAGGGGCTCGTGCACTGGACCAGGAGCACCACGTCGGCCTTCCGGCCGTGCGTCGTCGTCTCGTAGCTGTGCAGGGCGTGCAGGACCGCGTCCTCGCTGGTGGCCGTGTCGCCCGCGATCGCGGCGGGGCGCTGCACGCAGTGCAGCCGGGAGCCCTCTCCCAGGGCCTCCGCGGCGGCGACGGCCGCCGCGGAGATGGCCGGGTCGTCGGTGGTGACGACGACGTCCGTGACCTCGGGCGACGCGAGGCAGGCGCGGACGGCGCGGGCGACGAGCGGTACGCCGCCGACACGGGCGAGGTTCTTCGCGGGCACGCCCTTGGATCCGCCGCGGGCGGGGATCACGGCGAGGACGGTGGGGGGCGGGGTCATGGGTGCTCCTGAATCGGTGGTCACAGCTCGCCCATCCGCCGGATCACGGGGGCGACCCGCTGGACGCCGTGGCGGTAGGCGCCGCGCGCCGCGTTGCGTACGGTCTCGCGGACCGCGCCCCGGACCCGGCCCGTCTCCTTGGGGGTGACGGCGCCCGGAAGCGGGTGGCCGTCGGGGCCCAGGTGGTAGCGGGCGAGGATGCCGGGGAGGTATCCGGGCGCGGTGGCGGGCGTGTAGTAGGGGGCGAGGCGGGGAAGCGGCCCGGCGGCGAGCAGCGCCGCCACCCGGGCGCGGGCGGTGTCGTAGGCCGTCCCGTAGGTGCCGTCGGCGGCGACGCCCTGGCCGGAGAGCCACTCCTCGTCGGGCTCGGGGCGGAGGCCGCCGTCGAGGTGGTCCCAGGACGTGATCAGTCCCGATCCGATGAAGTGGTGGTTGCCGAGGGCCTCGCGTACGCCGAGGTCGGAGAGGATCGCGGTCGGGATCCGCCGGTGCAGGGACTCCAGTGCGGCGGTCGAGGACACGGTGACCAGCAGGTCGGTGCGGTCCAGGACCTCGCCCATGTGCCCGTACACCAGGCGGAAGTTCGGCGGGAGGCCGCCGGGGATCCGCTCGGCGAGCCGCTGGTAGGGCAGCTCCTCGATGTGCGTGGTGTGCTCGCCGGGCTTGGAGCGCAGCTTCAGCAGCACCTCGCGGGCGGGGTGCAGCCGGGCGTGCTCGACGAGCCGGCGCAGCAGGTAGGTGCGGTCGGCGCGGGAGGCCGGCACGGACGGCTGGGCGGCGAACACGACGGTGTCGCGGCCCTCCTGCGCCCGGTGCGGCTCCCCGCCGAGGAACGGCAGGGCGGCCTCCGTGACGGACGACGCGTCGGCGCCGACCCCTTCGTACACCGCGCGGAACCGCTCCCCGTCGTGGCGGGAGTTGGCGAGGACGACGTCCGCGCCGTGGCGCAGCAGCAGTCCGTCGGCGAGCTTCTCGTAGACGACCCCGACGTAGCCGGTGACGACGACGGGCCTGCGGGGCAGGTCCAGTGCGGCCAGGCCGTGCAGCATCGCCTGGACCGCGCCGCCCACGAGGGCGAGGACGACGACGTCGTACGCCTCGTCCCGCACCGTGTGCAGGAACTCGACGGCTGTCACCTCGCGCACCCGGTCGGCGTCGACGCCGACCTCGCCCACTTCGGCGAGCTGGCGGGGCGTCGGGGTGGCCCGGCCACGCAGCAGCAGTCCGCTGATCTCCACGGGGCGCCCCGCCGCTCCGGACTCCGGGGCGGCGGAGAGGCGGCGCGCGGTGAGCGCGCCCCACTTCCACCGGGTGTCGGAGTCGGCGAGCACGGCGATGCGGAGGGCCGGGCGGCCGGCTGCTGGTGTGGCGGCCGGAGGGGCCGCGTCATCGGTACGGGGGGGCACGTCGTAAAAGCTAGGAAGCCATTTCGATCCGCGGCCCAACGTGATGGCAACAGATGGTTAACAGCCGGTCGACGATTGGGGATTCGGCCGTTCCGGGGTCCGAATCGGCCTCTCGGGCAGGCCGGTTCACTTTCCCGATGCGTTCCGTTCACTTTCCGTACGGGCGGGAGTCAGGGCAAATGCCGGGGCCGCCCCTAGCGTGATGCGGGTGGTCAAGCTCTCCGTCATCGTGCCGTTCTACAACGTCCAGGCATACGCACCCGACACACTCAGAAGTCTGCGGTCCAATACCCGCGAGGATTTCGAGTTCATCCTCGTCGACGACTGCTCGACCGACGGGACGCCGGAGCTGTTGCGCCGGGCCCAGGACGAGATCGAGGGGGTGGTCGTGCACCGGCATGAGCGCAACGCCGGCCTGGCCACCGCCCGCAACACCGGCCTGGACGCCGCCCGGGGCGAGTACATCGCCTTCCTCGACGGCGACGACTGGCTCGCACCCGGCCACTACGACCGTCTGCTCGCCCGGGCCGAGGCCCTGGGCTGCGCGTTCGTGCGCACGGACCACGTCCAGGTCACCGGCACGTCCCGCACGGTGCGCCGGGTCCCGCACGGCCTGCGCGGGGTGGTGGGCGACCCCAGGGAAGCGATCCTGCCGGCCGACCGGACGACCTCGGTCGACTACGCCTTCGCCTGGGCGGGGCTCTACCACCGCGGTCTGCTGGACCGGGGGCTGCTGCATTTCACCGACGGGCTGCGCACCGCCGAGGACCGTCCGTGGATCTGGCGGCTGCACCGGGAGGCGGAATCCTTCGCGGTCCTGGGAACGCTGGGTCATTTCTACCGGCGGGGAGTCGCTTCATCCCTCACCCAGATCGGGGATGAACGCCAGCTCGATTTCATTCGCGCATATGACCAGGTGGTGGCGGATACCGCGAAGGACCGCGACGCCGACATCCTGATGCCGAAAGCCGTGCGGACCTACTGCGCCGTTATTTCGCATCACGTCGGATCCATGGAGAAATTCGAACCGTCCGTGGCCCGCACGCTCAGATCACTCGCCTCGGCGGCACTCGGAAACATGCCCCGGCGCGTGCTCGACGACGTCCTGGACTCGATGGACACCGAAAGGGCGACCGTGCTGCGCAAGCTGCGCCGCCGGTCCGCCGTCACCGAGGGAGCGACCGCCGCGTGACCGTCCAGATCTTCGTCGCCTCCGGCCTCCACGGCACGGCGGTGCTCGCCGCGGCACTCGACTCGGGCTGCTTCGAGAGCTCCGGACGCCGCGTCCTCCTGCTGAGCGACAACACGGCGGTCCCCGAGGCGACGCTCCCGGTCGACGCGACACCCGGGTTCGGGCGGCTGCGCTCCCGCTTCGACGAGGTGCGTTCGTGGAACGACGCCGTCTTCCCGCTGCACCCGGGCGCCTGGGCCCCCAGGCCCGACGACGTACCCCTGTGGGAACGCCACCTGCGGCGGGCGTGGGACCTCGGGGACGAGGAGGTCGAGCTGGTCCTGGAGTCCCCGCACGCCTCCCCCGCCCAGGCCGTCGCCCAGATCTTCACCGGCGGGCCGGTGACCGTGTACGCGGACGGGCTGACCGGTTACGGCCCGACCGGGGGCAAGATCCCGCCGCTGATCGGCACCCGCGTCCGGCAGCTGATCCACCCGGACCTGCTCCCCGGCCTGACACCACTGCTGCTGGGCGAGTTCGACGCCGTACCCCGCCCGCTGCCCGTCGCGGCCCTGCTCAAGGTCTTCGCCGAACTCGCGGAGGCCGCACCGGAGTCCGGGGCCCCGCAGGGGGCCGCGGTGCTGCTTCTCTCCGGGGCGGGGGCGCTCCCCGCCGCCGAGGAGACGGAGCTCCACCTGCGGATGATCCGCGGCACGGCCGCCCTCGGCCACACCCACCTCGTCCTCCGGCCCCACCCCGGCGGCCCCGCACCCTCCGTGGCGGCCCTGCGGGCGGAGGCCGTACGCCTCGGTGTCGAGCTGACCGTCCCGGACTCCGCCCTCCCGGCCGAGGTCCTCTACGAGAGGCTGCGCCCCGCGCTCGTCGTCGGCACGTTCTCGACGGCGCTGCTCACCGCGGCCGCGTACTACGGCCTGCCGGTGGCGAGGACCGGGACCGGCACCCTCCTGGAGCGCCTCACCCCGTACGAGAACCCGGCGAGGATCCCGGTCACGATCGTCGACGCCCTGCTGCCCGACCTGGCCGACGCCGCCGCCGTGGCGGACCGGCCGCCGCTGACGGAGGCCACGGTGGCCGAGGCACTCGACGGCCTGCTGCCGGCCGTCGCCTTCGCCATGCAGCCTCGCGTCCGTCCGGACCTCCGCCCGGCCGCCGAGCGCTATCTCTCCACCCGTCTGAACACCCGGACCTGGCGCTACTTCAAACGCCGCCGCCTCGGGTCACTGGCCCTTCCCGGCGTCGTCCCCGCCCGCCTCGCCTTCGTCCGCCGGAACGCCACACTGCGCCGGCTCGCGCGGCGCGCACGGGCCCTGAAGCGGCGCGCGAGCCGCTGAGGCGCGCGGGCGTCGAAGCGCGGCGCGCGCCGCTGATCAGCCCAGCAGCCGCGTCAGCCCGAGCCGGGTCCACAGCATGGCCGCGCCGAAGGAGAGGGCCGTCGTGGCGGCGGTCACCGTGACGACCAGGGCCGCCGCCACCGGCAGCGAGAGGTCGGCGTCGACGAGTACGTCGGTGAGGACACCCAGCACCAGCACGTGGATCATGTACGCGCCGAACGAGGCGCCCGCCAGCCGGGTCAGCGCCGGGCGCAGGCGCTCCGGGACGCGCAGCCGGTGCAGCGAGACCAGCACACCCGCGCTGAACAGGGCCACCAGGATGCTCGCGTACGGGATCGCGTAGTGCACCTCGTGCTGGTACGCGATGACGGCGGCCAGGAACGCCCCCGCCGGCAGCAGCCACCACTGGCTCCGCCTGCCGAACGTCCCCGCGGGCAGGGCGAGGACCAAGGCGCCGAGAACCGCGTAGATCAGCTGGTACGGGCCGAAGCCCCAGCCGAAGCGCGGCAGTTCCAGGTCCGTGACCTTCCCCAGGTCACCGAAGAGGGTCGGGGCGGCGCCCAGCACGAGGAGGGCGACGCCGAGGCCCCACGGGCGCTTGCCGGACTTCACCAGGGCGGCGAAGGCCAGGAGCAGGATCACGGGGACGTAGGCGTACAGGTACCAGAGGTGGTACGCCGGACGCACCGAGGCGAACAGCGCGTCGAACGCCAGCTCACCGGCCGGGGCGTCGTTGGTGCCGCGCAGCCGGCCCCATGCCACGTAGAGCACCGTCCACACGGCGAGCGGCACCACGATCCGGACGACGCGCTGCCACAGCTGCCGGCCGTCCCTGACGGGGGCGCCGACCAGGACGACCCATCCGGCGATCGCGAAGAACAGCGGGACGGCGAAACGGCCCGCCGAGTCCGCCGCCAGGCCCGCCCAGTAGGTGCCGGGGCCGTTGGCGGCGTCCCGGCCCGCCGTGCTCACGAAGGCGGAGCCCGTGTGGCAGAGGATCACACCGACGGAGCAGAGCAGCCGGATCAGATCGATGTCGTACCGGTGTTCGCGGCTGGGGCGGGGTGCGGGGGCGGGCTCAGGGGACTGCGCGGGGGCAGGCGGGCCGGCCGGGGAGACAGAGGAAGACATGGTCAACGAAGGCTATGAACGGGCGGGCCCCGGGTGAACTCCGGTCAGGTGAACAGTCACTTCGTCCGGGTGTCCGGCAGGTGAAGGCCCCGTGCCCCCTCGGCGGCCCGGGGGCCGGGGACACGCGTACTCCGGGGGGCCGGGTCCGGCAGCCCGAAGACGCCCCGGAGCTCGGCGAGGTTGGCGCGGGTGACCGACCACAGGTGCTCCTGCCGGCCGCGCACGTCGGCCACGGCTGCCCCGTGGTCGTCGAGCACGGCCGCCGCACGCTCGGCGAGGCGGGCGCCCAGCGAGCGGTCGTGGACGGACACCCCCCAGTCGGGGCGGCCGATGTCGGCGAGGAAGTAGGCGAGCTTGGGGTGCGAGACCAGGCTGACGATCGGCGTGCCGCAGCCGAAGGGGATCATTCCCGCGTGCCCGCGCATGCCGATGACCAGGCGCGTACGCCGGTAGAGCTCGCGGATACGGTCGTTGGTGAACAGGTACAGCGGCTCGACCGGGAGGGCGATGCCGTGTTCCCGGCGCAGGTCGTGGACGAACTTCTCGTCGGCCGGCATATGGGCGGCGTACCGGACCTCGGCGCGCTCGCCGATGGCGCGTACGGCGGCGGCCGACTCGGCCAGGAAGTGGCCGTAGTCGTGGCCGAAGCGCAGGCCGGCGCGGTCGTAGGCGCAGTTGACCAGCACGGTGTCGTCCCGGCTCACGCCGTCGTCCAGGCCGGGGTCGAGGTGGCGGGCGACGGTCGTGGGACACGGCTGGTAGCGGACCCGGTCCCGTAGCTCCTCGGGCAGGAGTTCCCTGACCCGGTCCACCGAACCGTGGTTCCGCAGGCCGAAGAAGGCCGACTTCGCGACCAGGGCGCGCAGGCTCTCCCCGAAGCGCTCCCTGCGGTAGCGCTGGCCGTCGAAGACGTTGTAGCCGACCGCGAAGACGGCGAGCGGCGCGGTGATCCGGGCCAGGACGTCGTCGGGGATGTTCCACTGCCAGCCGCTGTTGCTGTTGGGCGCGGTGTCCGGGAGGAAGAGCCCGCCGCCGCCGACGACGATGCCGCGCCGGGCGTTCAGCTCCTCCAGTGCGGGCTCGTCGACCAGCCGGTGCACGGACCGCTCGTGCCAGCGGGCGGGGCCGGTGTCGGGCCCGAAGCACATGCGCACCGCTTCGGGGAGCACCTTGTCGCCCGCGTTCTCCTGGCCGTCGGCGAACAGGGCGACATGGGCGAGCTGTTCGTCCGCGGGTCCCTGGCCGGGGGCCTCGGCGGAGCGCGTACGGACGTACCAGGCGTGGCAGTTGCCGTCGGTGGGGTCGGCGTCGAGGCCCTCCCGTGCATACGCCGCCGCGTCCTCGGTCCGGCCCAGCAGCCAGGCGAGCCGGGCGAGCTGGCCGTAGGCGCGGGCGGCGAAGTCCGGTGACACGGTGGCCAGGAGGAGATGGGCCTCGGCCTCCTCGTAGCGGGACAGGGCCATCAGGCTGATGCCCAGCGCCTCCTGGCAGCGCGGCAGGTCGGGCCGGTCCGCCACGGCGGCCTTCAGCAGGGCGACGGCCTCGTCGTAGCGGCCCTGCTGCCGGTGCACCTCCGCGACCCGGCGGACCAGGTCCACCGGCGCACGACCCTCCTCGGGGAACGGCAGGGCGCAGTGCAGAAGCAGTTCGGGGTGGGTGGGGCCCGGGAGGGCGCAGTAGGCGGCGCGGAATGCCGCGTCGTCCAGCGCGAAGCGTTCGCGCGCCTCGTGCGCCGGGGTGCCGGGGGCGGGGTCCTCGCCGAGGTGCAGGACGACGGTGCTCCCGGGCACCGGGACGCCGTCGTACAGCCGGTCGGCCGGGAAGTCGTAGGGGGAGCCGAGCGGTTCGAGGATCCCGGCCTCCGTCAGCGCGCGGCCGACCGCGTCCTCGCCGCCTTCGGCGAGGGCGTCGAGCAGGTCGTCCGTCACGTCCTGGCGCTGGATGACCAGCAGCCCGTCGTCCCGCACGAGCCGTCTGCCGCCGGGTGCGGGCTGCGGCACGGCTGCCACTCCTGTGCGCAGGGCCAGCAGCGGCCGGAGGGAGCGGAGGACGATCATGTCGGGGCCGAGCGCGACGACGGTGTCGTAACCGGTCGCCCGGAAGGCGTCGAGGCGGCTCTCCGCGATACGCGGGACGAGGCGCGGGTGCAGCCGGCGGGCGGCGTCGAGCGCGGAGTCGGGCAGCCCGGGGTGCAGGAGGAGGAAGTCCTCGCAGACCGCCGGGTCCGCCAGCGCGAGGCTGCGCAGCAGCACCAGGAGGCCGGGCATCCGGTCCTCGTCGGCGTACGCGGCGAAGGCGATCCTGCGCTTGCCGGTGACGGCGCTCCGGTCGTCGGCGTCGGCGGGCTGCGGCCGCTTCCGGTCGTCGGCGTCGGACACGGGCACCGACTGGGCCGGGGCGGGCCCGGGCCGTCTGTCGTCGGTGGGCTCGGCGGGGGTGTTCATCGCAGCTCGGTCCTCATCTCGGTCTCGTCCTGGTGTGCCGCCCGGGCGGCGACCCACTCCCGCTCGCGCGGCAGCAGCTGCCCCGGCAGTCCGAAGCCGATGAGGTCCAGGCGGTCGGCCGCGTCCAGGAAGTCCAGGAGCCTGAGCACGGTGAACGCGGTGGTGGTCCGGGTCCCCCAGCCGTCCTCGCCGAGCAGCGCCGGATCGTCCAGGGGACGCCGCAGGGAGGCGTCGCCGACTTGGTCCTGCGCGCCGGCGACCAGGCGGGCGCGCAGCGAGCGGCGCCACTGCGACAGCGGGTCGCCGAAGACCAGCCGGGTGCCCGCCGGGCGGTCCCAGGCGGGGCCCGTCCACGGGGTGTCTCCTCGCAGCGTGACCGCGTGCAGGTCGGTGCGCGGGGCGGCGGCCGGAAGGGTGTCGCAGCGCACCACCAGGTCGTAACCGTCGATCAGCTTGCCGAGCGCGCTGCCGGGTTCCCGTTCCGCGTCGGCGACCCGGGCCGCGCCGGCGACCAGGCAGACGGAACGGCCGTCGACCGTGCGCCGCAGGGCGCCGACCCCGGCCGGCTCCGCGCCGCCGAGCAGGGGGTCGGCCATCCGGTCCCGGTCCAGGAGCCGGCGGTAGGCGGCGTAGCGCGCGGTGAGGCGGCGGACGGCCGGGTCGGCCGTGCCGCCGCGCTCGGCGGTGTGCCGGCGCACAAGCTCGGCGAAGACCGTACGCGCCTGTCCGGCGGGGGCGTTGTGCAGCGCCCGCAGGGCGGCGCCGTCCTCGGCGGGGAGCAGCCCCGCGGCCTCGTCCAGACAGCCGCGGAGTTCCTGGAGCGTGGCGATACGGCGCACGATGTCCTCGGCCGCCGCCGGGTTCCGCTGGAGCGCCAGGTGTTCTCCGTACGCCTGCTCCGCCTCGTCCCGGCGGCCCAGCGCGTCCAGCGCGCTTCCGCGCAGCCGCCACGCGCCCTTGGACCTGGCGCGCAGCGCGGTGGCCTCGACGGCGATGTCCAGGGCGAGACGGGTCTCCGTCTCCCCGCCGGCCTCCAGGGCGCGCTGCCCGGTGCGGAGCAGGGCCTCGAAGAGCTCGTCCCCGTCGGTTCCGCACGCCGTGGTGAGGCCGCCGATGGCGGCGAGGAGCCGGGTCTGCGGGGCGTCGCCCGTGGGACCGCCGGCGGTGAGGCCCGCGAGGTAGTCGCCGCACAGGCGCAGTGCGGCCGTGGGGGCCGGCCGCGCCGTGGGGCCCTGCCCCGTTCTCGCCCGCACTGCCTTGAGCAGCCCCGTGAAGGTCTGGCCCATGCTCGTTCCGCCGTTCTGTCATCAGTGGCCGGCCGGGGCGCGCGCCCCGGTTCCGGGGTCAGAGGCCCAGGCTGGTGCGGGTGCGCCGCACGGTGCGGCGCAGCCGGATCGCCGCGCCTCGCGGGCCGCCCCCGGGCAGGGTGAGCTTCTGCAGGCGGCGCCGCTTGAAGTAGTGCTGCGTGCCCGTGTCGAGGTGGTCCCGGAGCCAGGCCTCGGCCTCCGCGCGCAGCGTGGGGTGGAGACCGGACTGCATGCAGTAGCCGACCGTCCTGACCAGGGGTGCGAGGGTTTCCGGGGCCGTGGAGGGGAGTTCGGGTACGGGCTCGCCGGCCTGCTCGTCCAGGTCGGGCACGAGGTGGTCGACGATCGTCAGCGGTATGCGGTTGCTGTTCTCGTACGGGGTGATGCGGTCCAGGACGAGACGGGTACCGACCCGGGCGACGGGGATGCCGTAGTACGCGGCGGCGGTGAACATCGCGGTGGAGAAGCAGCCGACGACGAGCGTGGGAGCACACCGCTCGTAGAGGGTCTCGGCGAGCAGCGGGCTGTCGAGGGTGGTCAGCCGTATCCCCAGTGCGGCGGCCGCGTCGTCCAGGGCCCTGGAGTAGCGGGCCGGTGCGGTGGGGTGGGGCTTGAAGAGGACGGAGGTGTGGCCGGCCCGCGCCGCGCCGCGCAGCATGCGCAGGTGCAGGTCCTCCTCCTCCTCGGCCGTGAGGATGTTCAGCGCCGCGAGGTACTGCCCGAGGAGCACGGCCGTGGGCGCCTCGGCCTCGGCCTCCGCGAGCCGGCGGTCGCCGTCCGCCGCCCCGGCGATCTCGCCGAGGACCTTGCGGAAGGCGTCGTTCGGCACGAGCTCGGGCTCGACGCCGGACTCGGCGAGGAGGAGCGGACGCAGTCCCGGCACGAGATCCAGGTGGAGCACCCGCTGGATGCGGCAGGCGATGGACCGTGGCACCTTGTTGCGGGTCGGGCCGTAGCTCATCAGCCCGTCCGCGTACACGTGCACGGCGCTCTCGGAGAAGATCGCGGCCAGCGCACGGGCCGGGTTGACCTGGATGGACTCGACGGCGAGGTCGACGGGGGCCTCGGGGGCGATGCCCCAGGCGAGGCGGAAGGCGCGCTGCCAGAGCTCGGTCTCCTCGGCGCGCGGGCCCCAGCCGCTCGGGTGGTGCGGGCTGATGGCTGCGTTCCAGTCGACGACGGAGTCGAAGCGGGCGGCGATGTCCCCGTAGCCCCGCATCTCCTCCAGCCGGAGGGCGGTCTCGGGGATCGCCGCGTTGTTGGTCACGAGCAGGACGCGGTGGCTGTCCTGCCCGGGCCCGAACTGGCCGGCGTCGAGGGCCGCCGCGAGTGTGGCCGCCCCGTACAGGGTCGACACCTGGAAGATCTGGGTGCGCGTGGGCATGGGTCAGGCGGCCTTCTGCTTGTCACGCAGGCGGTTGAGCAGGGTGCTGCGCCTGGTGTCCATCATCGTCAGGGTGTGGTCGAGCACCTGCTGCGGCATGCGGTGCAGCGCGGCTGCCGACTCGTGGCGCAGACGCCGGAACGTCGCGGGTTCGTAGGCGTCCGCCTTCTCGTTGTGGAAGGCGATCATCGCGCAGTAGGTGCGGACCGCCTTGGGGAGGAGGATCTCCGCGTCCGGGTCCTGGAGGATCTCGTCGATCAGCGTGTCGTAGGCGGGGAAGAAGTCCAGCTGGCGCGAGTCCTTGATCTGCGTCAGGGACGTGGTGACACCGCGCCGGTAGAAGATGCCGTACAGGTTGAGCGCGGCGTAGGTGCGGGCCCGCAGGTGCAGCTGCCAGATCCACAGCCGGTCCTCCGCGGTGCGCAGCCGGGTGGTGAAGCGGTGGCCGCCGTCCTCGAAGAGCCGCCGGTGGTAGACGCCCGCCCATACGAAGGGGTAGTCGACCATGGTCTCCCACTCGGGGGCCGCGATGCCCTCGCGTGGATCCAGCACCGTGTCACGCAGCCGGGCGGGCGCGCGCTTCACGACGCGGCTGGTCCCGGTGGCCTGGACGTGGTCGGTGCGGGCGAAGTCGCAGTCCAGCTCGGCGGCGGCGTGCAGCAGCCGGTCCAGGTGGCCGGGTGCGTACCAGTCGTCGCCGTCGAGGAAGGTGACGAAGTCGCCCCGGGCCGCGTCGATGCCGCTGTTGCGGGCCGCCGCGATGCCCACGTTCTTCTCGTGCCGGATGACCTCGGTGTGGGGGAGTCTGTCGGCCCAGCGGTCGACGACGGCCGGCGTCTCGTCCGTGGAACAGTCGTCGACCAGCAGGAACTCGATGTCCGGGCCCGCGTTACGGGCAAGACTGCCCAGCGTCGTGTCGGCGTAGGCGCCGACATTGTGGAACGGAACGACAACGGACAGCTTCGGCACGCGGGCCCTCACCTTCGATCATGGTCCGCACACGCTAGTGACGCGGATGAAGGGGCGGGTGTCCCACGGCCCGACGAACGGTGAACTCTGGGCGTCGCGGGGGTGACCCGCGCCGGGGGAGGGCCGTGGCGGCGGTCGGACGTGCCACCGCACACCGCAGCTTGACCTCAACTTTGCTTGAGGTCCTACGGTCCAGGACATGGACTACTCACATGACGACGCAGGACTGGCACGGCAGCCCATCGGCTACTGGAGCTGGGCGGCCCACGACGCGACCGTGACCCACATCCGGGCCGCACTGGCCGAACACGGCCTGACCCAGCCCCCCTGGTGGGTCCTCAACCAGCTCACCGAAGCGGACGAACACGGCCGCCCGCGCGCCGAGGTCGTCGCGATGCTCAGCGGCTATCTGAACGTCGGCGGTTCCCTGGAGCCCGAGATCGACACCCTCATCGCCCGGGGCCTCGTCACCGAGGACCCCACCACCCGCCTGCGGCTGACCGCCGAGGGACACGTGCTGCGCGACAAGGCGGCAGAACGGGTGGGCAGGGCGCTGGCGGAGATTCACGCGGGTATCCCGGACGAGGAGTTCGTCGCCGCGCTCAAGGTCCTCCAGCGCATGATCCACAACGTGGGCGGCAAGGCCTGGCACCACTGACCCGGGCGGGGCTCACACGCTGCTGAACGACAGCTTCGCCGCGAACCCCAGGAACAGCACACCCGCCGCCGAGGTGGCCCCCGCCGACAGCCGCTTACGGCGGCGGAAGGCGGCGGCCAGGCGGGTGCCGCCGAAGATGAGCGCCGTGAGGTAGAGGAAGCTGCCGATCTGCAGCAGCGTCCCCAGCAGCAGGAAGGAGAGCCCCGGATAGGCGTAACCCGGATCCACGAACTGCACGAAGAAGGAGATGAGGAACAGGATCAGCTTGGGATTGAACAGGCTGACCACGAGCGCCCGCCGGTAGGGATGCTCCGTCTCCTTCGCGGGCGCCGCGTCCTCCACCGTCAGCTCGGCCATGTGCTGGTGCCGCTCGCGCCACATCGACACGGCCGTCCGCATCATCCCGATCGCCATCCAGGTCAGATATCCCGCGCCGGCGAACTTGACGACCGCGAAGAGCAGGGGCGTCGTCTGCAGCAGCGAGGCGGCGCCGAGCGCGGACAGCGTCATCAGGACGGTGTCCCCGGTCCATACGCCGGCCGCGGCCACATAGCCGGTGCGCACACCGCGCCTGGCGGCGACGGAGAGCACGTACAGCGAGTTCGGCCCCGGCAGCAGAATGATCAGCACCAGGCCGGCGAGATAGGTCGGAAGATCGGTGACACCCAGCATGGACGGAGTGTCGCACGCGCGTACGGCGCTCCGTCCAGGTGGTTCACATACCGGAAGGTCAGGTTCCGGGGGATCGGTCCTCGTCGCCGTCCAGCAGCCGGTCCACGGAAATCTCCATCTCCACCCCGACGACGTCCGGCACGGTGAACGACATGCCCCTCTTGTGGGGCGTCCGGTTCCTGTACTCGCCGCCGCGCGGGTCGGTGCAGACCAGCACCTGGTCGTGCTTGCGGTCGGCCACCACATAGACCGGAATGCCGGCCTGGGCGTAGTCCTCGACCTTGGGGCCGAGATCGTCCGCCCAGTTGGTCGAGGTGACTTCCAGAACCATGCGGAAGACGTGCGGGGCGTAACAGTTCTTCATGACGTGGGCGTCGCGAATGTCTGCCTCTACGACCGACAGATCGGGAATCGCGTAGTCGTCCGGACCGGTGGGCAGCCAGATCCCGACCGCCTGGACCAGTCTCAGCCCGACCCCGCGCGCTCTCGCACCGAACTCCTCGCCGAGCCAGGAAAGTGCCAGCGCATGCGCTACGTCGGCCGGTGGCGTCCCAGTGAGCCTCCCCTGGAGAATCTCCACGCGATGCCCGGGC
Source organism: Streptomyces sp. NPDC088746 (assembly GCF_044751065.1). Lineage (NCBI taxonomy): Bacteria > Bacillati > Actinomycetota > Actinomycetes > Kitasatosporales > Streptomycetaceae > Streptomyces > Streptomyces sp. NPDC088746. The sequence continues at coordinate 622,216 of NZ_JBIVLA010000002.1, read as the reverse complement.
AGCGAGCGTGCGGCCTGTTCGGCCTCGCCGATCGTCAGCTCCGACTGCATCGTCACCAGCTCCTCGTGCTGAATCACAGCCACGGCATCCTCCTTTCGGAGACCACTGTTCACGAGCCTATCCACGGGTGAGGCCGATCGACGGGAGATCACCCGCGCGGGTGGCCTCAGAACGCGTCCGTCGGGACGTACGCGCCCCAGACCTCGCGCAGCGCGTTGCAGACCTCGCCCACGGTCGCCCGTGCCCTGAGTGCGTCCTTCATCGGGTGGAGCACGTTGTCCGTGCCCTCGGCCGCCTTCTTCAGCTCCGCCAGCGCCGCGTCCACGGCGCCCTGGTCGCGTTCGGCGCGGAGCTTCGCCAGGCGGGCCGCCTGCTGGGCCTCGATCGCCGGGTCGACGCGGAGCGGCTCGTACGGCTCCTCCTCGTCCAGGCGGAAGCGGTTGACGCCGACGACGACGCGTTCACCGCTGTCCGTCTCCTGGGCGATGCGGTAGGCGCTGCGCTCGATCTCGCCCTTCTGGAAGCCGCGTTCGATGGCGTCGACCGCGCCACCCATGTCCTCGACCTTGAGCATCAGCTCCAGCGCCGCCGCCTCGACGTCGTCGGTCATCTTCTCGACGACGTACGACCCGGCGAAGGGGTCCACCGTCGCCGTCACGTCCGTCTCGTACGCCAGGACCTGCTGGGTGCGCAGCGCGAGGCGGGCCGACTTGTCCGTCGGCAGGGCGATGGCCTCGTCGAAGGAGTTGGTGTGCAGCGACTGCGTGCCGCCCAGGACCGCGCCCAGCCCCTGCACGGCGACCCGGACCAGGTTGACCTCGGGCTGCTGGGCGGTGAGCTGGACCCCGGCGGTCTGGGTGTGGAAGCGCAGCATCAGGGACTTGGGGTTCTTCGCGCCGAACTCCTCCCGCATCACCTTCGCCCAGATCCGGCGCGCGGCACGGAATTTGGCGACCTCCTCCAGGATCGTCGTACGGGCGACGAAGAAGAAGGAGAGCCGCGGCGCGAAGTCGTCCACGTCCATGCCGGCCGAGACGGCGGTGCGGACGTACTCGATGCCGTCCGCGAGGGTGAAGGCGATCTCCTGCGCGGGCGAGGCGCCGGCCTCCGCCATGTGGTAGCCGGAGATGGAGATCGTGTTCCACCTGGGGATCTCGGCCCGGCAGTACTTGAAGATGTCGGCGATCAGCCGCAGCGAGGGCTTCGGCGGGAAGATGTACGTGCCCCGGGCGATGTACTCCTTGAGCACGTCGTTCTGGATGGTGCCCGTCAGCCGGTCCGCGGGGACGCCCTGCTCCTCCGCGACCAGTTGGTAGAGCAGGAGGAGGAGCGCGGCCGGGGCGTTGATGGTCATCGAGGTGGAGACCTCGTCCAGCGGGATCCCCCCGAACAGGACGCGCATGTCGTCCAGCGAGTCGATCGCCACGCCGACCTTGCCGACCTCGCCGGAGGCGATGGGGGCGTCCGAGTCGTGCCCCATCTGGGTGGGCAGGTCGAACGCGACGGAGAGCCCGGTCGTACCGTTGGCGATCAGCTGCTTGTAGCGGGCGTTGGACTCGGTGGCGGTGCCGAATCCCGCGTACTGCCGCATCGTCCACGGCCGGCCCGTGTACATCGACGGGTACACCCCACGCGTGAACGGGAAGGCGCCCGGGTCCCCGAGCTTCTCCTCGGCCCGCCAGCCGTCGAGCGCCTCCGGCCCGTAGACCGGCTCGATGGGCAGTCCCGACTCGGACTCACGCGTCATTGCTGTGCCTCCCGTTCAAGCTACTGGCGGTAACGACCTCGCGACGGACTCTAGCCCCGGCGCCCCCGGCCGTTGGGATCCCTCCGCTGGGACCTTGCTCACAGCCCGTACCGGAAAAGCCCGGACGCATGTCTCCCATCATGGACAGGATTCGGCAACCGGGCAGGACGGGAATCCGTCCCATGAGATATCCGTGCCGCGCGAAGGGTCACGCGCGACCGGGGCGGTGACGGGCGAGAACCAGGGGGCCGAGGATGCGCACACGGACGGACAGATACACGCGGGGGGTACGCGCGGCGGTCGCGGCAGCCGTGGGCGTCCTCGCACTGGCCACGCTGACGGCGGGCTGCAAGGTCGAGACGGTGGGAGCGGCGGAGCCCACCGCTCTCCCGGCGAAGATGCCCTCACCCTCCACGTCCTCACCTCCCACTCCCTCACCGGACGACGCCAAGCCGGGCGGCGACCGGCCGAGCCCCTCGGACACCCCCTCCCGGACGCCGAGCGCGCGCCCCTCTCCACAGCCCAGCACCCTGATGTCCGTCGGCGACCGGAGCGAGCGCGTACGGGAGCTCCAGGCCCGGCTGCGTCAGATCGGCCACTTCGACCGCAGCCCCACCGGGTACTACGGCGACGCGACCGTCGCGTCCGTGCAGTCCTTCCAGGGCAAGCGGGGCCTGCCCCGCACGGGCCGGACCGACACGGTGACCTGGGAGCGGCTGCTCGCGATGACGCGCCGGCCGACGGCGAAGGAGCTCGACCCGCCGGCCGCACCGGCTGCCGCGAAGCCCGACGCCCGCTGCATGAAGGGCCGCGTCCTGTGCATCAGCAAGAACAGCCGCACGCTGTCCTGGATGATCGACGGCAGGGTCGTCTCGACGATGGACGTGCGGTTCGGCTCGCAGTACACGCCCACCCGTGAAGGCGTCTTCTCGGTGTACTGGAAGTCCCGCCACCACGTGTCGACGCTCTACGACTCCCCCATGCCGTACGCCATGTTCTTCAGCGGCGGCCAGGCGGTGCACTACTCGTCCGACTTCGCGGCGCGCGGTTACAACGGTGCCTCGCACGGCTGCGTGAACGTACGGGACGAAGGGAAGATCGCGTCGCTCTTCGCCCAGGTGCGGGACGGCGACAAGGTCGTCGTTTATTGGTAGACGGTTCAACCGGATGAGGGGCGCGGGCGGGACCGGGGGAACGTGTCCCGCCCGCGCCGGATGCGCTGAGCCGAAGGTACGGGGGGAACCCCGGCTCGTTGCGCGGCCGATGACCAGTCGGCACTTACTACTGCGCCGGACCGCCGAAGAACGTTACTGCCGAGTTGTTCTCGCAGGTCAGCGCGTCGCCAACGGGGGCGCGGACGGCGAACTGGCGGCGGGTTCCGCCGTCGGGCGCACCGTGCCGTCCCGAGGCGCGTCGTCCTGGGTGGTCTCCTGGGACGGCGTACGGAAGGTGATGGCGGGCAGGGAGCTCCCGCCGTCCTTGCCGTCGTCCTTGCCGTCGTTCCGGTCGTCGTCCTTGCCGCCCTCACCGCTTCCGCCGTCACGGTCGTCCGTGCCGAGGAGGCGGTCGCAGAAGCGGTCCAGGTTGCGTTCCCCGTCGGCCAGTTCGAGGAGCCGGGACCTCTCCTCCTGGCTCAGGGTGTCGTCGCGGTAGGCGCGGCAGGCCTTGACCGACTTCTTGAACACCTCGCCCGGGGACCTTCCGGGCGCCTCGGGCGCGTCCGTGCCGTCCTGGGTGCCGCCGGTTCCGCTGTCCCGGCCGGTCTCCTCGCGCTCCGTCGCACCGTCGTCGTCCTGCCCGGTGCCGGGAGTGCCACCGGGCACCCCGCCGTCCGGCACGTCCGAGGGCGCCGGAGAGCTGGGCGTGCCGGAGGGCAGGGGCGAAGGCGGTTCACCGGCGCCGGGCACCTCGGCACCCAGTTCCTCGGGAGACGCGGACGCCGAGACGGACGCGGCCGGAAGAGGCGAGTCCTTGCCGCCGAACGGTGCGGGAAGCATGCCCGAACCCCCGGCGACCGCCACCCCGCCGAGTGCGCACCCGGCGAGCGAGACGGCGAGGCCGTAACGCAGCGGGCGGGTCCATCGCGGGCGCCGGAGCGGGGCCGTGCGCGCGGGCCCGATCCGTACGGTGTGCAGGGCGTCCGGCTGCCTCGCGACTCCGGTGGGGCTGGCCGCTCCGGCCCGTTCACCGCCCCGGGACGCCGCACGGAAGGCGGCCAGCGCGGCGGCCTCACCGGGCAGTTCGCCCCCGGCCGGGCCGGGTGCCCGCAGCACGCGCAGCGCCGCCTCCACCCGGCGGGCCTCGGTCCTGGCGTGATCGTCGACGGGCTCGACGGACTCGCCGCGGAGCAACATCTCCGCCGCGTCCGCGTCAAGCCACTCGTGCTGCTCGTCGGCCATCACATGTCCTTCTGCGTCCACGGACGCGAATGCGTCACACCGGCGGGTGCCACCGCACCCGGCCGGCCGGGGCGTTGTGCGGGTACGGCGCCGAGCTCCGCACCCGCCGCCGGAACCTCTTCCTCCGGGCCGTCGTCGGCGCCGACCAGCTCCGCCAGCCGTTTCAGTCCGCGGTGTGCGGCGGTGCGCACCGCGCCGGGGCGCTTGCCCAGCGTCCGCGCCGCGCTCTTCGCGTCGAGGCCGATCACCACGCGGAGCACGACCGCCTCGGCCTGGTCCTGGGGCAGCTGGGCGATGAGGGACATGGTGCGCCCGGTGGCCAGCGACTCCAGTGCCTCGCCCGCCGTGTCGGACTCGGCGGCCTCACCGGCCAGTTCGCTCTCGTCGCCGCCGATCGCGGGGCGCCTGCCCCGCATCCGTATGTGGTCGAGCGAGCGGTTGCGCGCTATCCGGGCCGCCCAGCCGCGGAACCGGTCGGCGTCCCCGCTGAAGCGGTCGAGGTCACGCGCTATCTGCAGCCAGGACTCGGACGCCACGTCCTCGGCGTCCGGTTCACCGACCAGCGTCCGTATGTAGCCGAGCAGCCGTGGGTGCACGGCGCGGTACACAGTCCGGAAGGCGTCCTCGTCCCCGTCCTGTGCCGCGAGCACCGCGGCGGTCAGCTCCGCGTCGTCCCCCAGCACTCCCTCAACCCGCCCTGCTGATCCGAATCGTAGCTGGTCACCACTACTGCGCCACTCTGCGCGACTCAGCACGCTACGTGGTCGGACGGTACCCCGTCCATGACTTGTACAACCCGCAACTGTCTCCTGACTCAGAGCGGTGTGACAGAAAACGCACCCGTGGCGCTGAGATGAGTACGGGGTCGCTCCGCGGCCCCGTGGAAGACGGCCGGGGCCTCTCCTGTGGGGGGTGGCGGCCCCGGCCGTCGCCCTCTTCACCCCGCCTGACCAGGAAAGACATGGGTTGCGGGGGTTCCGGGCGACCAGCGCGTGGCCGGCGCGGCGCGCGCTCCAGGCCGGCGGAGTCGTTCGGGGGCATACCCGAGGCATCTGGCCGCCTCGCGGACACCGGCGGGCCCGGAGCGAAAAACCGCGCTCGGGCTGGACGATGACGCCGGGCAGGCAGGCAGGCAGGCAGGACACGGCTCCCGCCTCTGCCGGTGAGCCACGGTGCGCATTCCTCCGCGTCCCGATCGCACCCCGCCCGTACGGGGTGAAGCGGGCAGGTCGGCCCTGGTGACACACGGCGTGGCCATTCCGGAGACTCGCCTGCGCGCCGCATCTCTGCCGCAGTATGTAACTCGCAGCGATCAAGCGCACACAGGGAGGCCCCGCGCGTGGCGGACAATCACGACGAAACCGGGAGATCTGAGCAGGACGAGAGCGCCGGGGGCCCGGAGGCCGCCGAGCACGCCGGGAGGCCCGAGGAGGCGGAGGAGTCCGACGAGGACAAGTCCAGCTGGCTGAAGACCCTCGCGACCAGCCTCTGGTTCCCCATGCTGTTCTTCTTCGGCTTTCTGTTCTGTTACATGCTGCCGTTCCACGCCCCGGCCCCGCACGACGTGAAGGTTGCCGTATCCGGACCGGCGTACGCCGAGCAGGTGCGTACCGGCCTGGAGCGGGAAGCCCCGGGAGCCTTCAAGATCTCCCCGGCAGCGGACGCCGCCTCCGCCCGCCGGAAAGTGCTGGACCGCGAGACGGTGGCCGCCTACGCGGCCCAGGGCGACAAGGCCACTCTCTTCCTGGCCAAGGCTGCGGGCGCCCCGCTGGAGGACGTGGTCGGCGCGGCCTTCGGAAAGGTGGCCGCGCAGAGTGGCCGGCAGCTCACCACCGTCGATCTCACTCCCACCGCGAGCGGCGACCCGAGCGGCACCGGCCTGTTCTACCTCGCCATGGTGTGGAACATCGTCCCCTACATCGCGGTGATGATGCTGATGCGCGTCGTCACTCTCAGTCGCCTGGCCAAGGTGGGGACCCTGGTCGGCACGGGCGTCTTCATCAGCGTCGTCGGCTACCTGATCGCCCTGGCGATGGACGTCGTACCCGACGAGCCACTGGCCATCCTCTACGCGTTCATGATCACCCAGGCGGTCGCCTGGACCACCTACGGGCTGGTGCCGTTCGTCAGACAGTTCATCCCCGGAGTGGCGATCACACTCTTCGTCCTCCTCAGCATCCCTTCCAGCGGCGGAGCCATCCCCTACCAGATGGTTCCGGGATTCTTCCGCGCCCTGCACCCGATCATGCCGCTGGGCAACCTCATCGACGCCCTGCACGGCCTCTTCTACTTCGACGGCAAGGGGATGCTGCGCCCCACCCTCGTACTCTGTGCGTGGCTTGCCGTCAGTGCGGCCCTCATCGCTGCCGGCGGCCTCCTCGAACGGCGCAAGGCCGCGGAGGCCACGGGTGACGCGGAAGCGGAGCAGCCGATCGAGGAGAACGTCGAAGACCCGTCCATCCAGGCCCCCACTCCGCACGCCCTGCACCCCGGCTCCGGCGAGCGCTTCGGGGAAGAGGTCCCCATGCTCACCGGTACGGTCTGCCACGCCGACGGGACCCCGGCCCCGAACGCCTTTGTCACCGTCCTGGCCCCGGGCGGCAGGCAACTCATGCACACCACCACCGACAAGGCCGGTCGCTACGCCGCCGCTGGGCTGCCCGAGGACTTCCTCGCCGTCCTTCTCCTGGCCCGGGACCACTCACCTGTGGTCACCAGGCTCCTGGTCCGTACGGGTCACACGCTCCGCCAGGACTTCGTCCTCGACGAGGCCCCTCCCTCTCCGGTCCGCAGCCACCGTGGCGCCGGGGCATGAGGAAGGGGGAAGTCGCCTCGACGTCCGGGAGCGGTTCACACGTCCGTGTTCACAGCACGTGACGTCTGCTCGGACGGCGCGGTTCGGGCCGGTCGTGGAGTGCTGCCGTTGCCTCGCCGGCTTCCGGACGCGACCGGCCGCAGGAGGAGCGGTTACGCGGCGGCCTCGGGGTTGAGCAACGCGACGAGACGTCCGTGGTAGTCGCCGCGCTTCATCCGGTCGTAGCCTTCGCCGATCTGGTCGAAGGTGCGACGGGCCCCGGTCCCGCACCCGCCTGCCGGGGCGCACGATCGCAGCCCCGGAGCCCGGCCAGGGGCCCGAAACCACGGCCTCGGCGACGTCACGCCGCCTCATGACGTCACGTCAGGGTCACGCCGCCGGGCCCGCCACAGCCGCGAGCGCGGCGGGACACCACCGCGCGCAGCACCCGCCGGCCCTCGGTGGACAGGTCCAGGGCCCGTCGCAGGCCCGTCGCGCCGCCCGGCGTTCCGGCGGTCCCGGCGAGGCCCTCCAGGATCGCGGTCTGCCGGCGGAGTTCTCCCGTGACGAGAGGGCCGTCGTTCGCGGCGCCGTCCGCCCGGCAGGCCGCGGCCGTCCGTGTGCCGTCACCGGCCGGGAAGTCCCACTCCCGGTGGACGTCCAGCGCGAGGAGCGAGCAGGCGTCCGCCCATGCGCGCAACGGCCCGGCGGCGAAATCCCGGGGTGCGGCGGCCAGCAGCGCCCGGACCCGGTCCGCCGTGGCGTCCCGGCCGGCTCCCGTCTCCAGCGCCGCGTGGGCGGCGTCGAGCCGGGCAGCCCATTCCTCGCCGCTCTCGCAGTCCGCCCAGAGCGGGCGCAGCGGCTCCGGGTCGCAGCCGTCCTCCGCCGGCGGAAGACAGCGGTCCAGACAGGCGACCGCGCTCGCCGCCAGACCTCGTTCGTCGGCACGAGCGATCAGCTCCAGCAGACTCATCGACGTCTCCCCCATCGGTTCACCGCTCACTCGGTTGTCGGGGAGCACTCCGCTTCCCGTTACCGCGTACAGCGTCAGATGGCCGAAAAGCGTCACTCTTCCGGCACGGGAGATCACAGCGGGACTCAGCCGGACAGGCTCTCGATGCCCAGACGGTCCAGGAAAGCGAAGAAAAGTTCCTCCGCGGACCACTCGGAACGCTCGATGCGCAGCAGTTCGAGCAGGGGGCCTTCGAGGACGCCCTGGCCGGATTCGGCCGCCCAGGCGACGGCCCGCGCCGCGGCGTCCTCGGGTGGCAGGAAAAGGTCCTCCAGCGTCAGACCGTCCCGGTCGATGTGCGCGGCCATCGGCGCCCTGCCGAGGCAGGCGTACCAGGATCCGCTGTGCGGTGCCGCCGCCTCGACGGCCACGCAGACGCCGTCCATGACGAAGCCGAGGAGGACCGGCGCCCGTGCCGCGTCGGCGAGTGCGGTCATGCTGCCGAGCGAGGGCTCGGTGGGGTGGGACCAGACCTGCCAGCCGTCCGCGCGGTACTCCCGCAGCGTGAGCCGTTCGCGCGCGTCGCGCAGCGCGGGGTGACCGATGAGCGGCTCCCCGCTGCGGCCCACCAGATACAAGCCCCAGAAACCCACGTCGTGCTCCCCCCGCGGTCCGGGCCATTCTTCCCACCCGGGACCACGGGGAAGCGCGAAATCGGGTCAACTCAGGCGGGCGCCGGGCCGGTCGGGGAGGGGGCGGACAGCGGGGTCGCGCCGAGGGCCGCGCGCTCGCCCTGCATCCGGGTCAGTTTCCGTACGAAGAGGATCGCGAGGGCGGCCGCGGCGATGTCGAGGGCGTCGGCGGCCATGACCAGGGTCACGGCGTCCCTCACCTCGGAGGGCAGCTCCGACCGCGCGTAGATCCTGGACGCGGCCTGGGAGAAGAGGGTTGACACGACCCACAGCGTCCACCACAGATCGAGAGGCGCGCGGGAGACCGTGCGCCGGCTTCCGTCCGGGTTCGTCTGCGCGCTCGCCGCCCAGATCCCGCCGGCGACCCGGCGCGGCAGCCAGAAGTTGCCGATGGGGACGAACCAGGCGCCGATCGCCCAGCCCGGCCTCATGGGCTGCACCCCGGCGTCGAACACCTCCGCGTTCACCCGCGCCCGGTGGAACCAGATGATGAAGACGACGGCGGTGGCCAGCAGCGCCAGCACCTGGAGGCTTCCGGCCACCCCATAGAGGTTCTCGGCACGGATGGCCGGGCCGGGGTCGAACGGCAGCGTCCCGCCGAGCCCCGCGAACTCGTTCCGGACGTGCGCCCCCGCGGCGAGCGCGACCACGTCGGTCACGATGACGGCCCCCAGCAGGGCGGCCACCGCCCTGCTCGGTCCGAGCGGTGAACGCAGCCGGTACCCCGCTTCCGCGGGCGGGGCCGGAGTCGCGGCCATCAGTCCGTCCGGCGGTGAGGGATACATGGCCGCACAGCGGGTGCAGCGCCCCCCGGTCGACGCGATCGGTCTCAGTCCGCACGTGGTGCAGTGCATGAAGCGGAGCCCCCCAGGCTTCGTCGGTGACGCACGAGCCGCGCACCCCTCCCCAGGGCGCGCGGCATGCGGAACCTAGCCTCCCGTGGCGTCGCTGTCCACGAAGTTCCCGCTCAGTCGGACGCGTCGACCTCGTCGGCGAGCTGCTCGAACTGTGCCCAGGTCAGCTTCGGCTCCCGCGGGTCCCACAGCTTCTGGGAGACCGCGTTGAGCGGCATCCGGATCCCCTCCGCCACCTGTGCCTGCGTCTGCGCGTTCGGGAAGTCGCCCCAGACCGCGAACCGGCCGCCCAGGATCTGCTTCGAATAGCGCTCGGCCACCGGCTCCGTCCCGCGCAGGACGAACGGCGTCCACTGCTCGTAGATCCGCTCACCCGTCGGGTACGTGAAGTCGTTGGGCTCGCCGAGCACGTAGTAGAGGTACTCGTCGTTGAGGTTGATCACCTTGCGGCCCTCGGCGAGGTAGGCCTGGGGCGGCCGGGCACCGATCTCCTTGCCCGTCCAGTACTCGACCTCGATGCCCTTGTCGCCGGCGACCGTCCCGCCGCTGAAGAAGCCGTCGTTCCACGCCTTGGGGATCTTCTTCGCCTTGGTGACGACCGCGGCGCGGTCGTTCAGCCAGCCCTCCGCCAGGTCCTGGACGGTGGCGCCGTCGCCGTACTTCTCCCGTGCGGCGGCGGCCAGCTGCGGGTAGGAGGCGGCCGGATCGCTCACGGTGAGCGCCTGGTACTCGTCCGCGCCGACGTGGAACCAGTCGCCGGGGAAGAGCTCCGCGTACTCCTTGATCAGGTCGTCGACGATCTGTGCCGACTCGGGCTTCGAGATGTCGATGGCGCCCTCCCGCACGACTCCCTGCGTGTTCCGCAGCCGCAGGTCGGGGTGGGCCTCCAGGACCGCGCCCAGGTGTCCGGGCGAGTCGATCTCGGCGACGATCGTGATGTGGAGGCTCTGCGCCAGCTTCACGATCCGGCGGACCTCCGCCTTGCTGAGGTGCTCCTCGGAGACGACCTCGGGGTGCGTGTCGGACTCGATCCGGAAGGCCTGGTCGTCGGAGAAGTGGAGACCGAGCTGGTTGAGCTTGAGGTCGGCCATCTCGCGCAGCCGGTCCTCGATCCAGTCCGCGTCGTAGTGCTTGCGCGCGATGTCGAGGTTGAGTCCGCGCTGCGGCCGGTCGGGCGTGTCCCGCACCACGCCCTCGGGCACGGTGTCGTCGGCGCTCAGCGACTGCTTGAGGGTGCGGGTCCCGTAGAAGACGCCCGCCTGGCCCGGACCGCTGATCGTGACCCTGTTGTCCTCGGTCCTCAGGGTGTAGGACTCCTGGCCTCCCTTGCCACCGAGCGCCAGCTCGACGTCTCCGGAGCGGGCGGACTTCTCGCCCCGGTAGCCGATCCTCAGCTCCTGGGCGAGCAGTTTCGCCTCGTCGGCGAGCTGGGGGTCGGCAGCGACGACCGTGCTGTCCTTGGCCGGCTTCCAGCCCGGCCCGCGCGCGGCGGTGTGCTCCCTGACCGCGGGTATCGTCCGCGGCGTCGTGGAGAGCGGATAGCTCCGGGTGGGTGACGGGGACGCCGACGTACGGGACGAGGCCGACGCGCCGTTCCCCGCTCCGGGGCCGGAGTCCTCGGGCCAGACGACGACGGTGAGGGTGACGGCGGCTGCCACCGCGACGGCGGCGCCGGCGACCAGGGGTGCGCGTGAGGGCGACATCGGTCAGAAACCTCCGGATCGGGGGAGAAACAGTTCAAAGAAGATGAGAAAGTCGGGCATTTCCCCCGCTGATTCGTCCATCAAGCGTTCCGAAATTCTCCCGTGCGGGTGAATTTCGCGCATCATTCGACTGCGCGTCGCCCGTCCTCGATAGCGTGACGGCACATAGCTCCAGTCCTCACTCCCACCCTCCGCGCAACCTCTTCGCTCTCCGGCCCCTCTCCAGGGTCACAGATGTCATTCATTCGAGGAGTCCCGCTGTCCAGGTCCAGCGAGTCCCACGCCGGCCTGCCGAAACCACCGCAGCAGGCCGGGCCGACGGCCGTTCCCGTCCAGAACCGGGGCACTGCCCCGGCCCTTCGCGAGGCCCCGGTGGAGGCCCCCGTTCCGGAACCAGTGTCGGTGAGTCGGCGCCCCGGTGCCCACTCGAGTGGCCTCGGCCGCTTCAACGCCTGGCCCCAGGGCCTGGCCGAGGCCGCCCTGCTGGAGTGCTGCGGGAGCCGCCGCTGGTCGCAGCGGCTGGCCGCCCACCGCCCCTATCCGGACCTGGAGACGCTGCTCGCCGCCTCGGACGAGGCGGGATACGACCTCGGGCCCGCCGATCTGGCCGAGGCGCTGGCCGCGGAGAGCGCCCCCTGCCTGCACCACGACGCGCCCCGGGCCGCCCACCTGGCGCTGCGCGCCGCGCACGCGGCGTACGAGAGCCGGTTCGGCCACGCCTTCGTGATCTGCCTCGACGGCCTGCGCCCCTCCCAGCACGTCGACCAGGTGCTGGCCGCCATCCGCACCCGGCTGGCGCACGAACCGGACGAGGAGCGCTCCCTGACCGCGGAGGAGATGCGGCGACTCGCCCGGGGCCGCATCATCGAGCTGGTGACGGAGGCGGGCCTGGCGCCCGACCCGTTCCTCCCGGTGGCATATGACCCGCGGTAGCCCGTCCGTGCCTGTTTGACTGCCGCTTTGATCACACCGGAGCCCCCGCCGCAATGGAACCGACAAAGCGTCGCTACGATGGCCGGGGCCGGTGGACCGTACCCGGCCGGGTCAGACCGACAGTCAAGCCGGCCGGCCCCAATCCCCGCTCCCGGAGGGTTCTTCCGTGCCGGCTGGAACGCTGTACCGCGGCCGGGAAGGCATGTGGTCCTGGGTGGCTCATCGAGTCACCGGTGTCCTCATTTTCTTCTTCCTGTTCGTACACGTCCTGGACACCGCTCTCGTGCGTGTCTCCCCCGAGGCGTACGACGACGTCGTGGCCACCTACAAGACCCCGCTCGTCGCGCTGCTCGAGTACGGCCTGGTGGCCGCGATCCTGTTCCACGCGCTGAACGGTCTCCGCATCGTCGCCGTGGACTTCTGGTCCAAGGGCGCGCGCTATCAGAAGCAGATGCTCTGGACCGTCCTGGGCATCTGGATCGTGCTGATGGTCGGGGCCCTGTACCCCGTCCTCGGTCACGCCGTACGTGAAGTCTTCGGGAGCTGAGGCCGATGTCCACCGAGACTCCTTCTTCCGCGATCGGTGACGTCGAGGGCGTAAGCCTGTACGACGTCGACAACCCGGCCCCGGTGATCGAGCCCCCGCGCAAGCGGACGGGCAAGACCCCCAAGGGGTCGCGCACGAACTTCGAGATGTACGCCTGGCTCTTCATGCGCCTGTCGGGCATCGTGCTGGTCGTCCTCGTCATCGGCCACCTGCTGATCCAGCTGGTGCTCGACGGCGGCGTGTCCAAGATCGGCTTCGCCTTCGTCGCGGGCCGCTGGGCCTCGCCGTTCTGGCAGGTCTGGGACCTGGCGATGCTGTGGCTCGCCATGCTGCACGGCGCCAACGGCCTCCGTACGGTCATCAACGACTACGCCGAACGGGACAACACCCGCTTCTGGCTGAAGATGCTCCTGTACACCGCCACGGTGTTCACCGTCCTGCTGGGCACGCTGGTGATCTTCACCTTCGACCCGAACATCCGCTAGGCGCCGGGACAGAGGGACCAGAGGGAAACCATGCAGATCCACAAGTACGACACCGTCATCGTCGGCGCCGGCGGCGCCGGCATGCGCGCGGCCATCGAGTCGACCAAGCGCAGCCGCACCGCCGTGCTGACGAAGCTCTACCCCACCCGCTCCCACACGGGCGCCGCGCAGGGCGGCATGGCCGCCGCGCTGGCGAACGTGGAGGAGGACAACTGGGAGTGGCACACCTTCGACACGATCAAGGGCGGCGACTACCTGGTCGACCAGGACGCCGCCGAGATCCTGGCGAAGGAGGCCATCGACGCGGTCCTCGACCTCGAGAAGATGGGCCTGCCGTTCGGCCGTACGCCCGAGGGCAAGATCGACCAGCGCCGCTTCGGCGGTCACTCCCGCAACCACGGTGAGGCCCCGGTCCGTCGCGCCTGCTACTCGGGCGACCGCACCGGCCACATGATCCTCCAGACGCTGTACCAGAACTGCGTCAAGGAGGGCGTGGAGTTCTTCAACGAGTTCTACGTCCTGGACCAGCTGGTCGTCGAGGTGGACGGCGTCAAGAAGTCCGCCGGCGTCGTCGCCTACGAGCTGGCCACCGGCGAGATCCACGTCTTCCAGGCGAAGTCGGTCATCTACGCCTCGGGCGGCACCGGCAAGTTCTTCAAGGTGACGTCGAATGCGCACACCCTGACCGGTGACGGCCAGGCCGCCTGCTACCGCCGGGGTCTGCCGCTGGAGGACATGGAGTTCTTCCAGTTCCACCCGACCGGCATCTGGCGCATGGGCATCCTGCTGACGGAGGGCGCCCGTGGTGAGGGCGGCATCCTCCGCAACAAGGACGGCGAGCGCTTCATGGAGAAGTACGCGCCGGTCATGAAGGACCTCGCGTCCCGTGACGTCGTGTCCCGCTCCATCTACACGGAGATCCGTGAGGGCCGCGGCTGCGGTCCCGAGGGCGACCACGTCTACCTCGACCTCACGCACCTCCCCCCGGAGCAGCTGGACGCGAAGCTCCCGGACATCACCGAGTTCGCGCGTACGTACCTCGGTATCGAGCCCTACACGGACCCGATCCCGATCCAGCCGACCGCGCACTACGCCATGGGCGGCATCCCGACCAACGTCGAGGGCGAGGTGCTGGCCGACAACACCACCGTCGTCCCGGGCCTGTACGCCGCCGGCGAGGTCGCCTGTGTCTCCGTGCACGGCGCCAACCGCCTCGGCACCAACTCGCTGCTCGACATCAACGTCTTCGGACGCCGCTCGGGCATCGCCGCCGCCGAGTACTCCGCGAAGAACGACTTCGTCGAGCTTCCCGAGAACCCGGCCCAGCTGGTCCAGGACCAGGTCGAGCGCCTGCGCAACTCGACGGGCACCGAGCGGGTCCACGCGCTCCGCACGGAGCTGCAGGAGTGCATGGACGCCAACGTGATGGTGTTCCGCACCGAGCAGACCATCAAGACGGCGGTCGACAAGATCGCCGAGCTGCGGGCGCGCTACCTCAACGTGTCCATCCAGGACAAGGGCAAGCGGTTCAACACGGACCTGCTGGAGGCCATCGAGCTGGGCAACCTGCTCGACCTGGCCGAGGTCATGGCGACCTCCGCGCTGGCCCGCAAGGAGTCCCGCGGCGGTCACTACCGCGAGGACTTCCCGAACCGCGACGACGTCAACTTCATGCGCCACACCATGGCGTACCGCGAGGTCGCGGACGACGGCACCGAGTCGATCCGGCTCGACTACAAGCCGGTCGTCACGACCCGCTACCAGCCGATGGAGCGTAAGTACTGATGGCTACCCCCACCCTGGAGAAGTCGGACAAGGCTCCCGAGCCCGAGGCCGGCTTCGCCGACACCCCGTACATCACGGCCACGTTCCGGATCCGCCGCTTCAACCCCGAGGTCTCGGACGAGGCCCAGTGGCAGGACTTCCAGATCTCGATCGACCCGAAGGAGCGTGTGCTCGACGCCCTTCACAAGATCAAGTGGGAGCAGGACGGCACGCTGACGTTCCGGCGCTCCTGCGCGCACGGCATCTGCGGCTCCGACGCGATGCGGATCAACGGCAAGAACAGGCTCGCCTGCAAGACGCTGATCAAGGACATCAACCCGGAGAAGCCGATCACGGTCGAGGCCATAAAGGGCCTCACGGTCCTCAAGGACCTCGTGGTCGACATGGACCCGTTCTTCCAGGCCTACCGCGATGTCATGCCCTTCCTCGTCACCAAGGGGAACGAGCCGACCCGCGAGCGCCTGCAGTCCCCCGAGGACCGCGCGCGCTTCGACGACACCACCAAGTGCATCTTGTGCGCCGCGTGCACGTCCTCGTGCCCGGTGTTCTGGAACGACGGCCAGTACTTCGGCCCGGCGGCGATCGTCAACGCGCACCGCTTCATCTTCGACTCGCGCGACGAGGCCGGGGAGCAGCGCCTGGAGATCCTCAACGACCGTGACGGTGTGTGGCGTTGCCGCACGACGTTCAACTGCACGGACGCCTGCCCGCGTGGCATCGAGGTCACCAAGGCGATCCAGGAAGTGAAGCGCGCGCTGATCACCCGCCGCTTCTGACCCACGCGTTGCACCAGGAGGCCCCGCTTCCCGCACGGACTGTGCGGGAAGCGGGGCCTCTTGGTGCGTCGGGCGGGCCGGGACGGTACGGTCGTGCGGAGCCGTCGACCGGCTCACCCTCTCCCGACGCAGCACAGCACGGGAGCAGATGGCTTGATGGAGAACGGGGAACGTTGTGAGCGATCCGAATCCGTACGCGGACGACTCATACAAGTGGGGCCCGCCCCAGCCGCCGGGCAACCCGCCCACGATGCCGGACGGCCAGGGTTACGGCTATCCGGCGCCGGGCGCCGCTCCGGCGTACGGCTATCCGCAGCCGCTGCCCGACTCCGCGGCCCAGCCCGGCCCCGGTTACGGCTATCCGGGCCCCGGACAGCCGACGGAGCCCGGCTTCAACCTTCCGGTGCAGCAGGGCGGCAACGGAGTCCCGGTGCTCTCGCTCGGTGACATCACGGTGATGAACGACGGCATCGTGACCCCGTCGGGCACCCTGCCGCTCAAGGGCGCGGTGTGGACGGCGACCGACATGTCGCGCACGGAGGAGAAGATCCCGACCGTGGGCATCGTGCTCGCGATCGTCTTCGCGCTGTTCTGCCTCATCGGTCTGCTGTTCCTCCTGATGAAGGAGAAGCGCACGACCGGCTTCGTGCAGATCACGGTCACCAGCGGCGGCCGGCACCACCAGACGATGATCCCGGCGACGGGCCCCGAGACCTTCCAGTGGGTCATGTCGCAGGTGAACACCGCGCGTTCGATGAGCGCCTGAGGGCTGTCCCCCGCACCCGGTTAGCCTTGGGACCGTGGTGAAGCAAGAGAAGAAGGCGCCGAAGAGCGAGCAGACCCGCACCCTGATCCTGGAGACCGCGCTCCGGCTCTTCGAGGAGCGGGGGTACGACCGGACGACGATGCGGGCCATCGCCCAGGAGGCCGGCGTCTCCGTCGGGAACGCCTACTACTACTTCTCCTCCAAGGAACACCTGGTCCAGGGCTTCTACGACCGGATCGCCGCCGAGCACGAGGCGGCGGTCCGGACGGTCCTGGCCGACGAGACGGATCTCGCCCTGCGCATCCGGGGCGTACTGCTCCGCTGGCTGGACGTGGCCGAGCCGTACCACCGCTTCGCCGCCCAGTTCTTCAAGAACGCCGCCGACCCGGAGAGCCCGCTCTCGCCCTTCTCGGAGGAGTCCGTGGGCGCCCGGGAGGCGGTGATCTCCGTGCACGAGCGGTGCCTGGCCGGATCCAGCACCAGGTACGACCAGGAACTGGGCGTGATACTGCCGCAGTTGATGTGGCTGATGCAGATGGGCCTGGTGCTGTTCTGGGTCTACGACCGGTCCGAGGGCACCGCCCGCAGCCGCCGGCTCGTCGAGCGCACCGCGCCGATCGCCGCCCGGGCGATCGCGCTCTCCCGCTTCCGGGTGCTGCGGCCGCTCGTGCGGCAGGTCCACGACGTGCTGGTGGAGTTCATGCCCGGGGCGCGTGGCGCCGAGGACCTCAGATCCAGCTGAGTTCCCACAGCCGCCAGATCCCGGTGCCGTCGGAGAGGTACTGGGACCCGGACACGGACTGCTTGCTGACGACGTAGTCCTTCTTCTGCCACAGCGGGACCAGCGGCACGTCCTCGCCGACCAGCTTCTGCATCTCCTTGAAGTCGTCCGAGGTCCGGCCGCGGTCGCTGTACTGCTGCGTGGCCGCGATCAGGGCGTCCATCTTCTCGCTGCTGTAGCCGTTGTGGAGGGAGTTCTCGCTGCCGACCAGGGGCTGGCTGAAGGTGTCGGGGTCCGGGTAGTCGGGGAGCCATCCCAGGGTGTACGCGTCGTACTCACCGGCCGCGTAGCCCTTCTGGAATGCCTGCCACTCGACGGCCTTCTCCTTGACCTCGAAGAGCCCGTCCTTCTCCAGCTGGCGGACCAGCTCGGCGGACTCCGCCTTGTTGGCGTCGTCGTCGCGGTGGGCGAAGGTGATGTGCAGCGGAAGATCCACACCTGCCTCCTCCATCAGCTCCCTGGCCCGCTCCGGGTCCGACTCCGGGTAGGAGTCGAAGAAGGGGGTGCTGTGGCCGATGTAGCCCTGCGGGATCAGCGAGTACAGCGGTTCGACGGTGCTCCGGTAGGCCTTGGTGACCAGCGGCCCGCGGTCGATGAGCCAGGCGACGGCCTGGCGGACCTTCTTGTCCGCGAGCGGCGCGCCGTCCCGGACGTTGAAGACGAGGTTGCGGATCTCCGCGCTGTCCGCCTCGGTGACGCGCTGGTCGTCGGCGGCCGGGTCGAGCTCGGCGAGCTGCTCGGAGGGGAGCTGGCGGTGCGTGACGTCGACGTCCCCGGCCGTCCAGGCCGCCTGGAGCGCCTCGGACCCCTCGAAGTAGCGGATGTCGACCGCGACGCCCGTCTTCTTCAGCGCGCCCTTGTACGCCGGGTTGGGCACCAGCTCGGCCTGGACGCCGGACTCGAACGACTTCAGGGTGTACGGGCCCGAACCGTCGACCTGGCCGCCGGTGCGGAGCTTGTCCTTCGGGTACTTGGTGGGGTCGACGATGGACCCGGCGCCCGTGGCCAGCTTCTGCGGGAACGTCGCGTCCCTGGCCGAGAGGTTGAAGGTGATCGTGCGGCCCTCGGTCACGATGGTGTCGAGGCTGGGGAACAGCACGGAGGGACCGGCGTCCGCCTTGATCTTCAGCATGCGGTCGAAGGAGTACTTGACGTCCTCGGCCGTGATCTTGCGGCCGTTGGAGAAGGTCAGGTCGTCCCGCAGCTTGCACTGGTACGTCTGGAGCTTCTGCCCGACGAAGTCGCAGCTCTCGGCGGCGTCCGGTTCCGGCACGACCGCCCCGGACCTGAAGGTCATCAGGGACTGGTAGAGGTTGCTGTAGATCGCCCAGGAGCCGGCGTCGTACGCACCGGCCGGGTCGAGCGAGGTGACCTCGTCGGACGTTCCGACCGTGATCGGGGACTCGTTCACCTCGTCCGAGGGAAGCAGCTGCCAGGCGCCGACGCCTGCGATGACCAATACCGCCAGAATCGCGAGAATCCGTAGACGGATGAACCGCATGTGCCGTGCTCCCTTGCCAACCCCACCCCGGCTCGCGTGCACAGAGAGGCACATCATCGCCGCATGATCACCCTTACCCAATCACACGATATTCACATATGGAAGGCCGGAAGGGTCACTCACAGGTTTCGGGCTCAGGCCTGCGGGGAAGCGAGTTCCACCACGGTGATGTCGGAGGGGGCGCCGACCCGCACGGGCGGGCCCCAGGCGCCCGCACCTCGCGAGACGTACAACTGCGTGTCGCCGTAGCGTTCGTATCCCGCGACGGTGGGGTTGGCGAGCTCCGCCAGGAGGTTCCCCGGCCAGAGCTGGCCCCCGTGCGTGTGGCCGGAGAGCTGGAGTCCGACGCCGTACTCGACGGCCTCGTCGATGACGACGGGCTGGTGCGCGAGGAGGACGGAGGCGCGGCTGCGGTCGCGGTCACCGAGCGCGCGGGCGAAGTCGGGGCCCTGGCCCTCGCTCTCGCCCGCCACGTCGTTGACTCCGGCGAGGTCGAAGCCGGCGATCTCGACGCGGGCGTTCTCCAGCGGGTGCAGACCCAGCTCGCGTACGTGGTCGACCCATTCGGCGGCGCCGGAGAAGTATTCGTGGTTGCCGGTGACGAAGTAGCTGCCGTGGCGGGCTTCGAGCCCGGCGAGCGGCTCGGCCGCGTGCCCGAGATCGGCGACGGATCCGTCGACGAGGTCTCCGACGACGGCGACCAGGTCGGATCCGGTGGCGTTGATCGCGTCGACGATCCGCCGGGTGTGGGAGCGGCCCAGGATGGGGCCGAGGTGGATGTCGCTGACCACGGCGATGCGGAAGCCGTGGGCGGAGCGGGGGAGCCCGGCGAGGGGGACGGTGATCCGCTTGGTGCGGGGGCCGCGCAGCACCCCGTAGGTGCCGTGGCCGACGGTGCCGAGCCCGGCGACGGCGGCCGCTCCGCCGACGGCACGGGCGACGAAAAGCCTGCGCGAGGGGTCGGCGACGGACGGTGCGGGGGTCTCGGCGGGCGGCGCGAGGTCCGTACGGGTGCTGCCGCCGCCCGAGCCGGGCCCGGAGGCGGTGGCGGGGGCCGGGTGAAGGCGCTCGGAGGCCGGAGCGGCGGCCTGGTCCACGGGCCGGCCGGCGGCCGTCGCGGCCCGGCGGGCCAGCAGCCGGCGCAGCAGGGGCCGGACGGCCTCGCCCACCAGCAGGGCCAGCGTCAGATAGAGCAGGGCGGCCAGCCAGAGGTACCCCGGCCAGGCGAGCACCTGCTGCACCGGGAAGGGGACCCCGGCGCGGCTGGAGACCAGGGCCCCGACGCTCAGCAGCGGCAGCACGAAGGCCGCGACGGTGCCCGCGCGGCGCGCGAGGCCGCCCTTCGCCGTCGTGTCACCGATCAGCCGGCGCCACACATACCGGTGTACCGCCACGAGCAGCGCGAGAACCGCGACCGCCGCCAGTACGAAGACCACAACCACGTACGCTCCCCCGCTGAAACGATCCTGTACGGACGGCGGCCCACGCCCGGGCCGTCATCCGCCTTCGCGACGCAAAGCCCTGACGCCACGGAACCCGATGACCCCCACAGCCGTCCCCAGAAGAAACGAGGTGATGGCGAGCAGGAGATGGACCCAGAAGTACGCGGTCGGATCGCCCGCGTCGTCGAACGCGAGCCCGCTGCCGTCCTTCCAGAGATTTTTGACAAAGGTGACCCAGATGACCCAGCTCCACGCTCCGAAGACGAGCAGGAACCAGGAGACGGGGCGGCTGAGCTTCATGGAATCAGTATCGCCGCCGCGCTCCCGTCCGATCGCCCGGGGTGGGCTGTCCCGGCGGTATGCACGGCGGGTCAGGCCATCCGGGTCCCCATCCTCAGCAACGCCATGTACGTTTCCGACCGTGCCTGCTCTGAAAAAGACCGTAATGACGGTCCTCTCTGCCGTGTTGCTGTCCGTATGTGTCGTCAGTCCCGCCGGGGCAGCCGACAAGGACAAGACCGACGACAAACAGCCGAAGCCGACCGGTCCGATGTCGACCGTGGGCGGCAAGCGGCTGGGCGAGGTGGGAACCCAGGTCGATCTGGGCCCGGGCGCCCCGGTCCTGCCGAAGGACCTCACCGCGCGGTCGTGGATCGTCGCGGACGCGGAGAACGGGCAGGTGCTCGCGTCGCACAACGCGCACTGGCGGCTGCCGCCCGCCTCCACCCTGAAGATGCTCTTCGCCGACACGGTCCTGCCCGCCCTGCAGCCGAAGTCCCTCACCCATCTGGTGACCGAGGACGAACTCGCCGGCATCGGTGAGGGGAGCAGCCTGGTGGGCGTCAAGGAGGACCACTCCTACACGGTCCACGACCTGTGGCTCGGCGTCTTCCTGCGCTCCGGCAACGACGCGGTGCACGTGCTCTCCGAGATGTACGGCGGCGTGCCCGCGACGGTCGCCGCGATGCAGCGGCACGCCGAGGAGCTCCAGGCGCTGGACACGACGGTCGTCTCCCCCGACGGTTACGACGCCCCGCACCAGGTCTCCAGCGCGTACGACCTGACGCTGTTCGCCCGGAGCGGCATGCAGAAGGCGGACTTCCGCGAGTACGCCGCGACGGCGACGGCGGAGTTCCCCGGCGAGCGGAAGAAGGGCAAGAAGCGGGAGAGCTTCGAGATCCAGAACACCAACCGGCTGATCACCGGTGACATCGGGGTGGAGCCGTACAAGGGCATCGCGGGCGTCAAGAACGGCTACACCACCCACGCGGGCAACACCTTCACGGGGATCGCCGAGCGCGACGGGAAGGTGCTGCTGGTGACGGTGATGAACCCGTCGTCGGAGGAGAGCCACGCCGTCTACAAGGAGGCCGCGGGGCTGCTCGACTGGGGCTTCTCCGCCGGCGGCAAGGTGACACCGGTCGGCGAGCTGGTACCGCCGAAGTCCGCCGTGGTCTCGAAGGGCTCGGAGCCAGCGGGCACGGGCAAGGGTGCCGCGAAGGAGAAGCAGCCGTCCACGACGGCCCACGCCGCCGCCACGGGCTCCAACGGGGCCTGGACCGCGCTGTCGGTCGCCGGCGGGGCGCTGGTGGCCCTGGCGGCCGCGGTGTTCCTGGTCAACCGGCGCTGGCCGCTGCCCGACCTGGTGCGTCGCCTCCCCCGTCGCTGACCTCCGCGCCCTCCGCCTCCACCGTGCCGTCCTTGCTCGGCGTCGCCGTCCAGGCGGCACAGACCAGCAGCAGCTTCGCGCTGAAGTTGATCCACAGGAGGAGGGCGATCGGCACGCCGAAGGCGCCGTACATGCTCTTCGAGGCGACATCCCTCATGTAGCTGCCGAGCAGCAGCTTGAGGAGTTCGAAGCCGACCGCGCCGACCAGCCCCGCCACGATCAGCCGCCGGCGCGGCGGCTCCACCCCGGGAAGCAGCGTCAGCAGGTAGAGCAGGATCAGGAAGTCGGCGAGGACGGCCACGACCACGGCGGCCGCCTGGAGCAGCACCCCTCCCACACCGTCCTCGGGGATGCCCAGGCGGTCGGCCGTCCAGCCGATGGCCGTGGACGCGACGGTGGAGACCGCGAGGGTCACGAGCACCGCTCCACCGAGACCGAGCAGCAGACCGGCGTCCTTGAGCTTGCGGACGACCGGGTTCCCCTCGTCCACGTCGTCCTTCTCCCACACGGCGCGCAGGCAGTCCCGCATCGAGCCGATCCAGCCGACGCCGGTGAAGAGCAGCAGCACACCGGCGACGACCCCGACCGTGCCCGCGTGGGCCACGAGGCTGTCGATGCCGAGCTGGTCCGAGATGCCGGGCACCTGCTCGGCGAGCTTGTCCTCGATCGTGTCGAGCTGCTGGGGCGAGAGCAGCGCGGCACCGACGGCGGCACCGACGGCGATCAGCGGGAAGAGCGCCAGGAAGCTGAGGAAGGTGATCGCCGCGGCGAGCCTGGTCCAGTGGACCCGGTCCAGCGTCTCGTAGGAGCGCCACGCGTGCGTCTCCGTCAGCCGTGCGACGAACGGCCCGACGACGGGGAGATTCTTCAGCCAGTCCATGCACTACGCGTACCCTCCCGGGCACGGAAAACCGTCGTCCGGGACCGCCCGTATCACCAATCACCCATTTCGGTGAGTGCTGTAACAAATCCCTCAAACGGGTTTTCCCGGGCGATACGGTCACGACCATGTCCGTCGTCACCCCGCTAGGAGTTATCCAGTGAAGGACGCCTTCGGTGCCCCGCGTTCCCTGCTCGTCCTCGGCGGCACCTCGGAGATCGGGCTGGCCACCGCGCGGCGGCTGATCGCCCGCCGCACCCGGACCGTCCAGCTGGCCGGGCGGCCCTCCCCCGCCCTGGAACGCGCCGCGGCCGAGCTGCGTGAGCTGGGCGCCGACGTCCGGACCGTCGCCTTCGACGCGCTCGACTCCGCCTCCCACGAGGAGGTGCTCGGGAAGCTCTTCACCGAGGGGGCCATCGACATGGTGCTGCTGGCCTTCGGGGTCCTCGGCGACCAGGCGCGCGACGAGGAGGAGCCCCTGGCCGCGGTCCGGGTGGCGCAGACCAACTACACGGGAGCGGTCTCCGCGGGTCTGGTGTGCGCCGGCGCACTCCAGGCGCAGGGCCATGGGTCGCTGGTGGTGCTCTCCTCGGTGGCGGGCGAGCGCGCCCGGCGCGCCGACTTCATCTACGGCTCCAGCAAGGCGGGCCTGGACGCCTTCGCCCAGGGGCTCGGCGACGCGCTCCACGGGACGGGGGTGCACGTGATGGTCGTACGCCCCGGCTTCGTGCGGTCGCGCATGACCGCCGGGCGTGAGGAGGCACCACTCGCCACGACCCCGGGCGCGGTGGCGGACGCGATCGTGTCGGGGCTGCGGCGGCGCTCGGAGACGGTCTGGGTCCCCGGGGCGCTGCGCGTGGTGATGTCGGCCCTGCGGCACGTGCCGCGTCCGCTGTTCCGGCGGCTGCCGGTGCGGTAGGGCGCCGCGGTCAGGCCGGGCTCAGGGGCGCAGGGACGGCTGGTCCATGGAGCTGCCGCCCTGGGCCGGTACGGCGGGTGCGGCGCCGCCGCCGCCGAAGGGGAACTCGTTGATCTTGCGCCAGACGCCGTCCGCGCCCTGCTCGTAGAGCGCGAAGGAACCACAGGTCCAGGACGCCTCGTATGAGGAGAGCTCCTCGTACGCCCGGTCCATGGCCTCCTCCGCGATGCCGTGCGCCACGGTCACATGCGGGTGGTACGGGAACTGCAGCTCGCGCACCAGGGGCCCGGACGCCTCCCGGACCCGCTTCTGGAGCCAGGAGCAGGCCGAGGCGCCCTCGACGACCTGGACGAAGACGACCGGCGAGAGCGGGCGGAAGGTGCCCGTGCCCGACAGGCGCATCGGGAAGGGGCGGCCGGCCGTGGCGATCTGGGAGAGGTGGGTCTCGATCGCCGGCAGGTCGGCCGCCTCGGCCTCGGTCGGCGGAAGAAGGGTGACGTGGGTGGGGATGCCGTACGCGGCAGGGTCCCCGAAGCTCGCGCGCCGCTCCTGGAGCAGGCTGCCGTAAGGCTCCGGGACCGCGATCGAAACGCCAAGCGTTACGGTCCCCACATCGTTCTCCTCAATCCTCGAAGGTCGTTCTTCGGTCGTGCCGACGCCAGTGTGGCCCCTTCGGCCGTGGTCCCGCCAGGGCCCTTGGACTCAGTGCTTCGCAGGCAGAAGACCCATCCGGTCATAGGTCTGCGCCAGCGTCTCGGCGGCGACGGTCCTGGCCTTCTCGGCCCCCTTGGCCAGCAGGGAGTCCAGGGTCTCCGGGTCGTCGAGGTACTCCTGGGTCCGGGTCCGGAACGGGGTGACGAACTCCACCATGACCTCGGCGAGGTCGGTCTTGAGCGCGCCGTACCCCTTGCCCTCGTACTTCTGTTCAAGGTCCGTGACGGCGGTGCCGGTGAGGGTGGAGTAGATGCTCAGGAGGTTGCTGATCCCGGGCTTCTTCTCCGCGTCGAAGCGGATCACGGTGTCCGTGTCGGTCACCGCGCTCCTGACCTTCTTGGCGGTGACCTTCGGGTCGTCGAGGAGGTTGATCAGGCCCTTCGGCGTGGACGCCGACTTGCTCATCTTGATCGACGGGTCCTGGAGGTCGAAGATCTTCGCCGTCTCCTTGAGGATGTACGGCGCCGGGATCGTGAACGTCTCGCCGAAGCGGCCGTTGAAGCGCTCGGCGAGGTCCCGGGTGAGCTCGATGTGCTGGCGCTGGTCCTCGCCGACCGGGACCTGGTTCGCCTGGTAGAGCAGGATGTCGGCGACCTGGAGGACCGGGTAGGTGAAGAGGCCCACGGTCGCCCGGTCGGCACCCTGCTTGGCGGACTTGTCCTTGAACTGCGTCATGCGGGACGCCTCGCCGAAGCCGGTGAGGCAGTTCATGATCCAGCCGAGCTGGGCGTGTTCGGGGACATGGCTCTGGACGAAGAGCGTGCAGCGATCCGGGTCGACGCCGGCCGCCAGCAGCTGGGCGACGGCGAGCCGGGTGTTGGCCCGGAGCTCCTTCGGGTCCTGCGGCACGGTGATCGCGTGCAGGTCCACCACCATGTAGAAGGCGTCGTGGGACTCCTGCAGCGCCACCCACTGGCGGACCGCACCGAGATAGTTGCCGAGGTGGAACGAGCCTGCGGTGGGCTGGATTCCGGAGAGCACGCGGGGTCGATCAGAGGCCATGGAGCCATTGTCTCAGGTGTGGAACCGATCTCCGGCAACCGGTGTAGGAAAGATGTGAGGACGCGGGAAGGGGCTCGGCCGACGGGCCACCGCGGCGGCGGGGCCCCGGTGATCGCCCGTGCGCGGGCCGGGGCGCCGCGATCGGTGAGACGAGGAACACGGTCCGCCCGGCCGGGTGTGCGCGGTGTCCGCGAGGCGCGCCGCACGCGGAAGGTTTCCAGGTCCTGAATCCGACCGACGATACAAAGTGGGCACCACCCCCGCCCCCGCCCCCGCCGCACGACGAACGGAGATCCCGTGTCGACCACGGAAACCGCCATCGCCTCCGCCGAGGCGCACAGCGCGCACAACTACCACCCGTTGCCCGTCGTCGTCGCCTCGGCGGACGGCGCCTGGATGACCGATGTCGAGGGGCGCCGGTACCTCGACATGCTCGCCGGCTACTCGGCGCTCAACTTCGGGCACGGCAACAGGCGTCTGATCGACGCGGCCAAGGCCCAGCTCGACCGCGTGACACTGACCTCCCGCGCCTTCCACCACGACCGGTTCGCGGAGTTCTGCACGCGGCTCGCCGAGCTCTGCGGCATGGAGATGGTCCTCCCCATGAACACGGGGGCCGAGGCCGTGGAGACGGCCGTGAAGACGGCCCGCAAGTGGGGCTACCGCGTCAAGGGCGTCCCGGACGGCATGGCGAAGATCATCGTCGCCGCCGACAACTTCCACGGCAGGACGACCACGATCGTCAGCTTCTCCACGGACCAGGAGGCGCGGGCCGACTTCGGGCCGTACACCCCGGGGTTCGAGATCGTGCCGTACGGGGATCTCACCGCGCTCTCCGGAGCGATGACGGAGAACACCGTCGCGGTGCTGATGGAGCCGATCCAGGGCGAGGCCGGGGTGCTGGTCCCGCCGTCGGGCTATCTGGCCGGGGTCCGGGAGATGACCCGGGAGCGGAACGTGCTGTTCATCGCGGACGAGATCCAGTCGGGCCTGGGCCGCACGGGCCGGACCTTCGCGTGCGAGCACGAGGGCGTGGTCCCCGACATGTACGTGCTGGGCAAGGCGCTGGGCGGTGGGGTCGTGCCCGTCTCGGCCGTCGTGTCGTCCTCCGCGGTCCTCGGTGTGTACAGGCCGGGCGAGCACGGATCGACCTTCGGCGGGAATCCGCTGGCCTGCGCCGTGGCCCTGGAGGTGGTCGCGATGCTGCGCACCGGTGAGTTCCAGCAGCGGGCGGCGGAGCTGGGCGACCATCTCCACCACGAGCTGGGGCTGCTGGCCGGCAGCGGCGCGGTGGAGGCCGTGCGGGGCCGTGGGCTGTGGGCGGGGGTCGACGTCTCCCCGGCCCTCGGGACGGGCCGGGAGATCTCGGAGACGCTGATGGACCGCGGGGTGCTGGTCAAGGACACCCACGGCTCCACGATCCGGATCGCCCCGCCCCTGGTGATCAGCAAGGAGGACCTGGACTGGGGCCTGGACCAGCTCCGCGGCGTACTGGCCGGCTGAGCGACCGGTCCGGCCGCGGGCGCCCGGTCAGAGGATGACGTGGGGCAGGAAACGCGCGTACTCGTCCGTGACCAGCCCCGCCGATTCCCGGATGCCGAGCCCGGCGGCCTCGTCCTCGACCACCCAGGCGCCGAGCACCACCCGGTTGCCCGCGAAGTCGGGCAGGGGGGCCAGCTCCTGGTAGCAGCAGGGCTCGTCGCGCGGGACCGGGGCGCTGCCCGGTTCGTGGACGGTGACCCCGGCGCCCTCACGGCCGAGCAGCGGCTTGGCGACGTAGCCCGCCCCGTCCGGCCCGGCCAGCTCGCGAGGTCCGTCGAGGTAGGCGGGGAGGAGGTTGGGGTGGCCCGGGTACAGCTCCCAGAGGATGGGCAGCAGCGCCTTGTTGGAGAGGAGCATCTTCCAGGCGGGTTCGATCCAGCAGGTGCTGCCGGTTCCTCCGCCGTTGTCCAGGGTCTCCAGCACATGCGGTCCGAAGCGGTCCGTCGCCAGCCATTCCCACGGGTACAGCTTGAAGCAGCTACGGATGAAGCGGAGCCGCTCGTCGACGAAGCGGCGGGACAGCCGGTCCCAGCCGATCCGCTCGACGGAGAGCGCCCGGGTCTCGATCCCGGCCTGCTCGGCCGTCTCCCGCAGATAGGCCACCGTCATCAGGTCCTCGCCCAGCTCGTCGCCGTCGGAGTGGGCGAAGTGGAGGGGGCCGGGCGGCAGCAGCGGGGCCTGCCGCTTCCAGGCGTCGACGAGGCGCTCGTGCAGGGAGTTCCACTGGTCGGCGCCGGGGAAGCGGTCCTCCATCCAGAACCACTGGGGGCTGGCGGCCTCCACCAGCGAGGTGGGGGTGTCGGCGTTGTACTCCAGCATCTTGGCCGGGCCGGTCCCGTCGTACCGCAGGTCGAACCTGCCGTACAGGGAGGGCAGTTCGGCGCGGCGCCGCCAGGACTCGGCGACCAGCCCCGCCAGCCGGGGGTCCGTGATGCCGAGATCGGCGAAGCGGTCGCGCTCGACGATGTGCGCGGCGGCGGCCAGACACATCGTGTGGAGCTCCTCCACGACCTCCTCCAGCGCCTCGACCTCGGGCAGGGAGAAGACGTAGTAGGCGCTCTCGTCCCAGTAGGGGCGCAGGGAGCCGTCCGGGTAGCGGGTCAGGGGGTAGATCAGCCCCTGCTCCTCGACGGTCTCCTGCCAGCCGGGGCGCGGTTCCGTGGTGCGGCGTTCCATGAGGGGTCTCAGCCGCCGCTGGAGCCGGAGGAGCCGAATCCGCCGCGGTCGACCGCGGACTTGTCGAAACTGCCGCCGGAGACGCGGTTGTTGTGGCTGCTGCCGCCGTAGTAGTACTTCCCGCTGCCGTTGCCGTCCTCGCACTCGTACTCCGGCAGGATCTCCTGGGTGACCCGGTCGACGCACCGCTCGTCCGGTTCCGAGCCGCACGCGGTGAGCGTCGCCGCGAGTACCCCCATGCCGCCGAGCACGACGGTGCTCGACCTCAGCTTGCGCCTGTCCATGTTCTGTTCTCCCCCGTCGTATCCACGGGCCGGTGTACGCCCACCCGCCAACTGCCAGTCAGATTAGATGCACGACTCCCCCGGCTGAAACCCGGTGCCGCCCCCTGCCCGGCATCACGTCTACGGCAGGACCCGGCAGAGCGCGTCCAGCGCCCCCGCCCATCCGCTCTCCGACGGCGTGCCGTATCCGATGACCAGCCCGTCACGGCCGGGGGCCGCGTCCTGGTGCCGGAAGCGCGAGAGCCGCTCCAGCGCGAGCCCCTGCCAGGTGGCCGCCTGGACGACCGACTGCTCGGTCCCCTCGGGGAGTTCGAGCACGGCGTGCAGTCCCGCCGCGATGCCGCTCACCCCGAAGTCCGGTGCCCGCTCGGCGAGCGCCTCGACGAGCTGGTCACGACGGCGCCGGTAGCGCAGCCGCATCGCCCGCACGTGCCGGTCGTACGCTCCCGAGGCGATGAGCTCCGCGAGGGTCAGCTGGTCAGGCGCCGCGGACATCCAGTCGAAGCCGCCCTTGGCGTCGCACACCTCGTCCACCAGGCCCTCCGGCAGCACCATCCAGGCCAGCCGCAGCCCGGGGGCCAGGGACTTGCTGGCCGTCCCCATGTAGACCACCCGTTCCGGGTCGAGGCCCTGGAGGGCGCCCACCGGCTGGCGGTCGTAGCGGAACTCGCCGTCGTAGTCGTCCTCCAGGATCAGACCGCCCGAGGACCGCGCCCAGTCGACCGCCGCGGCCCGCCGGTCGGGATGGAGCGGGACGCCCGTGGGGAACTGGTGGGCGGGGGTCAGCAGCACCGCGCCCACGCCGGGTGCCCCACCCAGCTCCCCGGTCCTGGCGCCGAGCGCGTCCACCGGGAGGCACGGGGTGCGCAGGCCGGCGTCGGCCAGGAGGTTCCAGTGGATGTCCAGCCCGTACGACTCGACGGCCGCCGCCCGCACCTTGCGGCGCCGCAGCACCTTGCCCATCAGCGTGAGCCCGTGGACGAATCCGGAGCAGATCACGATGCGCTCCGGATCCGCGTACACCCCTCGTGCCCGTGCCAGGTAGTCCGCCAGCGCGCTCCGCAGCTCGAAGCGGCCCTGCGGGTCGTCGTACCCGAAGGCCGCGTCGGGGGCGGCGGTGAGGGCGCGCCTGGCCGCCTTGAGCCACTCCGCGCGGGGGAACGCCGAGAGGTCCGGTGACCCCGGCATCAGGTTGTGGACGGGCCGCCGTCGCACCTTCCGGCCGGCGGCCCCCCGGGCCGCCGGGCCGGGCGCGTCGGCCCGCTGCGCGACCCTGGTCCCCGAGCCCTGCCGCGCGGTGAGCCAGCCCTCGGCCACGAGCTCCGCGTAGGCGTCCGCGACGGTGTTGCGGGCGATCCCGAGATCCACGGCGAGCGTCCGGGACGAGGGCAGCCGCGTGCCCGGCGTCAGCCGTCCGGTGCGCACCGCCTCACGGAGCGCGTTCATCAGCCCGGTGCGCAGGCCCGTGCCGACCGGTTCGATGTGCAGGTCGGCGCCGAAAGCGGCCCAGGAATCTGTCATGGAAATGGACCATACCGGTGCGCCACCCGACCGTTAGCGTCGAAGCATGACGACTGACACGCAGCACCACACGTCCACCGGCAACGCCCCCGAGCACCCCGCCCGCCTGCAGTGGGCCCAGCTCGTCCCGGATGTCTACAAGGCCATGGTCCGGCTGGACGCCGCGTCCCGTCAGGGACTGGACCCGACACTGCTCGAACTGGTGAAGGTCCGCGCCTCGCAGCTCAACCACTGCGCCCTCTGCCTGGACATGCACTCGAAGGACGCCCTCGCGGCGGGCGAGTCGGTCGAGCGGATCATCCAGCTCAGCGCCTGGGAGGAGTCGCGGCACTTCTACACGGAGAAGGAGATCGCGGCGATCCAGCTGACGGAGGCGGTGACGGTCCTGACCGACGGTTTCGTGCCGGACGAGGTCTACGCGACGGCCGCGAAGCAGTTCGAGGAGGCCGAGCTCGCCCAGCTGATCGCCGCGATCACGGTGATCAACGCCTGGAACCGGTTCGGCGTGACCTGCCGGATGGCCCCGGGGCACTACACGCCCGGCGACATCAAGCACTGAACCGCAGCCGCCGAGCCCCCGTACGCGCCCCTCCCTCCCCGGAGCCCCGATGAACGAGCCCGTGTCCGTCTTCCGCGCCCTGCACCACGGCCGCCCTCCGGGCGACCCGCTGGTCCTGCCCGGCCCGTGGGACGCCGCGAGCGCCCGCGTGTTCGAGGAGGCGGGCTTCCCCGCCCTGGCCACCCCGAGCGCGGGTGTCGCCGCCTCCCTCGGTCACGCCGACGGGGAGACGCCGGCCGACGAGATGTTCGCTGCGGTGGCGCGGATCGCCCGAGCGGTGTCCGTTCCCGTCTCGGCCGACGTCGAGGCCGGTTACGGTCTGGCGCCGGACGAGCTCGTCGGCCGCCTCCTGGAGGCCGGGGTCGTCGGCTGCAACCTGGAGGACTCGGTGGACGGCGTGCTCGTCGAACCGCGGCGGCAGGCCGACCGGCTCGCCGAGGTGCGCGCGGCGGCGGGCGGGCGCCTCTTCGTCAACGCCCGCATCGATACGTACATCCACGGGGACCCGGCCGCCACGGACGTCGTGGCGGACACGGTGGCCCGCGCCCGGCTCTATGCCGAAGCCGGTGCCGACTGCGTCTACCCGATCATGGCCCCGCCGGACACCCTGCCCGCCCTGGCCGCGGCGGTCCCGGTCCCGCTCAACGCGCTCGGCGCCCCCGACGGCCGGGCCGCCACCCGCCGGCTCGGCGAGCTCGGCGCGGCACGGATCACCTTCGGCCCGCAGCTCCAGCGCAGGGCGGCGGACGCCGTGCGGGACCTGGCCGGGCGGCTGCTCGGCGACTGAGCAGACGTACGAGGGCGCCCCCGCAGCTGCTGCTGCGGGGGCGCCTCCGTACGTCCTGCGGGGCCGGCCGGTGGCCGGGCTCCGGTCAGATCAGGCCGAGCTCGCGGACCGCGTCGCGCTCCTCGGTGAGCTCCTGCACCGACGCGTCGATGCGCGCACGGGAGAACTCGTTGATGTCCAGGCCCTGGACGATCTCGTACTTCCCGTCCTTCGTGGTGACCGGGAAGGAGGAGATGATGCCCTCGGGGACGCCGTAGGAGCCGTCCGACGGGATGCCCATCGAGGTCCAGTCGCCCTCGGCGGTGCCGTTGACCCAGGTGTGCACGTGGTCGATGGCGGCGTTGGCGGCCGAGGCGGCCGAGGACGCGCCACGGGCCTCGATGATCGCGGCGCCGCGCTTGGCGACGGTCGGGATGAAGGTGTCGGCCAGCCATGCCTCGTCGTTGACGACCTCGGCGGCGTTCTTGCCGGCGATCTCCGCGTGGAAGATGTCCGGGTACTGGGTCGCCGAGTGGTTGCCCCAGATCGTCAGCCGCTTGATGTCGGAGACGGCTGCACCGGTCCTGGCGGCCAGCTGCGAGATCGCGCGGTTGTGGTCCAGGCGGGTCATCGCGGTGAAGCGCTCGGCCGGTACGTCCGGGGCCGCGGCCTGCGCGATGAGGGCGTTGGTGTTGGCCGGGTTGCCGACGACGAGGACCTTGATGTCGTCCGCGGCGTTGTCGTTGATGGCCTTGCCCTGCGGCTTGAAGATGCCGCCGTTGGCGGACAGCAGGTCGCCGCGCTCCATGCCCTTCGTGCGCGGGCGGGCGCCGACCAGGAGGGCGACGTTGGCGCCGGCGAAGCCGACGTTGGCGTCGTCCGTGATCTCGATGCCGCGCAGCAGCGGGAAGGCGCAGTCGTCGAGCTCCATGGCGGTGCCCTCGGCGGCCTTCAGGCCCTGCGGGATCTCGAGGAGTCGCAGGTTGACCGGCACGTCCGGGCCGAGCAGGTGGCCGGAGGCGATGCGGAAGAGCAGCGCGTAGCCGATCTGGCCGGCTGCGCCGGTCACGGTGACATTCACGGGAGTGCGGGTCATGGCGGTCTCCGTTAGACAGCTGGCGGTAGGGGTCCCTGCCCCTGGTGCTGGACACCTCTGAATCTTGACGTGAAGAGATATCCAGCGGTCAGGCTATCCGACCCTCGCCGCAGGAGCCGCCCGGCCCCCTGTGGGACCGCGCACAGTCGGTCACACAGCGCAGCGGCCCCCTGCCTCACTCCGGCGCGGTGCAGCCGGTGGTCCCGGAGGCGAGGGTCGCGCAGGCCTTGGCGTCGGAGGCCGTCTTCACGGCGACCATCGGGGTGTACGCCTCGGCGTCGGCGTCCACCGTGCCGTCCTGCTCCGCGGGTCCGGCGGTGATCTTCACGGTGTCCCCCGGGGACGCCTGGGTGATACGGGCCCACGCGGCGCCGCAGGTCGCGCTGTGGCGGACCTCGACGAGGCCTCCGCCGACGGTCTGCCTGGCCACCGTGGAGGCGAACCGGCCGCCGCAGCCCATCGCCTCCGGGTCCTGGCCGGTGCAGTCGGCGCCGCCGCACCCGACCCCGGCGGGCAGCCGGGGCGCGCCGGTGCCCGGCTCGGCGGACGGTGTCGCGGCGACCGCACCGGTGTCGTCGTCATCACCCAGATCGGTGAGCAGCACGGCCCCGGCCATCAGCAGGAGCGCGCCCACGACCCCCGCCAGGAAGAGTGGCAGCCTGCGCCGGCCGCCGTCCTGCCGCTCTCCGGGGCCGCCCTCCGGGTGGTGTCCGCCGCCGGTGGAGTCCGGCACCGCCCCCGGCTGCGGCTGCTGCGGAATACGCGGAACCGTGCCGCGCCGGCCGGGCACGGACGGCGGACGGCCGCTGTCGCGCCCTCCTCCTCCCGGCCCCGGGGCGGTGGAGACTCCCGTACCGCCGGCCGCACGCCCGCCCGCCACGGGGGCCGCGGCCACACCCGCCTCGCCGACCGCAGCACGCGCCTGAGAGATCCTGATGGTCTCCATCGTCATGTCGTGACGCATCTCGGAGCGGCTCCAGGCCCGCTCGGCCAGCTCCCACATGGTCGTCAGATGGTGCTGCTGAACGCCCGTCACCTCGGCGAGGGCGACGACCGCCCCCTTGGGCGCGAGCAGCCTGCCGTTGAGATAACGCTCCCACGACGTCTTGCTGTAGCCCGTGCGGTCGGCGACCGCGGCCGGACTCAGACCGCTGCGGTCCACCAGTCCGCGCAGCTGGCCCGCGAACTCCCGCACCTGCGGATCGAGTTCTTCCGGTAGCGCCTTCCAACGAGGCATTACTCCCCCCCTGCCGTCGGAGCGTCCGGTCCCGCACTCCGGACTACCCAGAAGAATGCACGGATCCGGGATGTCGGTTCCGGACAAAGGGGCGCACGGGGGCATTCGGTATGAGCGCGGTCTCCGTTGTGCGCCGTAGCGCGCACCGCGCAGGGTTCCCCTCGTTGCGTGACGATCACACGATGGCGGAATGGTCACTTCCGTGCCACAGGCACCGGGCATCCCTTGAACCCGGTGCCTCATGTCCATGACGCTTGACCCAGGGCAGGGCAAGGCCGCTCAAGTCACCGCATTCCGGTGCTTCTTGCACCGGCACCCTGTCCGGTGTCCGTCCCTTCTCGGGGGAGGGGACGGACACCACTCAGCGGATCGTGAAGTGGACGACGTCCTGCAGGAACGGGACCCGCAGCCACGGGCCGGGCTGCTCCATCAGCGCGAGCAGCACGATCAGTGCGCCCATCAGGCCGTACGTGACCAGGTCGGTGAACCGGGACCGTACGGCGAGCATGCCGACCGAGGGGACCGTCCAGCGGAGCACCGCTCCCGCGAGCAGGGCGACGCCCATCACCATGGATCCGACCCTGAACGCCTCGGCGAAGGGGTCGATCGCCACGATCAGCAGCCCGATCCCGGCGGTGCAGAGCACCGTGAGCAGAGGCCACTGCCGGGCGGGCGCGGGGGCGTCCCCCGGGGCTGCCCGGCCGCCGCCCTCGGGACGTGCGGTGTCCCGGGTCAGCGAGAAGCGACGCGAGGGCTCCCAGGTCGAACCGCTCCGGCCCGCTGCCGCCTCCCCGGAGGCCCCGTCCGCGTCAGCGGTGCCGGGCGCGCCCTCTTCCGCCGGGGTGCCGGCCTCGCCCCGTACCGTCTCTCCCGGCGTCCCGGTCTGCCCGGACACCTGGACCTTCTCGGACACCCGGGCCTCCTCGGCCGTGTCTGTCTCCTCGGCCGGCCCGTCCGCGTGCGTACCGCCCGCCGGACTCGTACCAGCGCCCATGACGTTCCTCCGGTCCGGGTCAGCCCGCGGATGCGGCGGAGGACTCGGCGGCGGCGCGCTCGGCCGCCTCGACCACGTTGACGAGCAGCTGGGCCCTGGTCATGGGGCCGACGCCGCCCGGGTTCGGGGCGACCCAGGCGGCCACCTCCGCCACTCCGGGGTGGACGTCGCCGACGATCTTGCCGTTCTCGTCCCGGCTGACGCCGACGTCCAGCACGGCCGCGCCCGGCTTCACGTCCTCGGGCTTGATCAGGTGGGGCACACCGGCGGCCGCGACGATGATGTCGGCCTTCCTGAGGTGCGCCGAGAGGTCACGGGTGCCGGTGTGGCACTGGGTGACGGTCGCGTTCTCGGACTTGCGCGTCAGCAGCAGCGGGAGGGGGCGGCCGATGGTGACGCCCCGGCCGACGACGACCACATGGGCCCCGTTGATCTCCACACCGTGGCGGCGGAGCAGGGTGACGACGCCCTGCGGGGTGCAGGGCAGCGGGCCGCTCTCGTTCAGCACGAGCTTGCCCAGGCTCATCGGGTGGAGGCCGTCCGCGTCCTTGGCCGGGTCCATCAGCTCCAGGATGCGGTTGGTGTCGATCCCCTTGGGGAGGGGGAGCTGCACGATGTAGCCCGTGCAGTCCGGGTTGGCGTTGAGCTCCCGTACGACCTCCTCGATCTCCTCCTGGGTGGCGGTGTCGGGGAGTTCGCGCTGGATGGAGCCCATGCCGACCTGGGCGCAGTCACGGTGTTTGCCGTTCACGTACCAGCGGCTGCCCGGGTCGTCGCCGACGAGCAGGGTTCCCAGGCCGGGTGTGATGCCCTGTGCCTTGAGGGCCGCCACGCGGACGGTCAGATCGGACTTGATCGCAGCTGCGGTGGCCTTGCCATCGAGAATCTGGGCAGTCATGGCACCCATCCTCGCGGATGACCCCGCCCCCGTACCAATCCTGGCTTGCCACGTGGACACGAGATTGCACTTGCACAACACATTGGGCGATCGGCTGGACAAAAGGTGGATGTCACGACGACGATAAGGCCCGCATCACTGCGGGCAGTGCCGGGGGGACCAACCGTTAAGATCGCGCAGCTTTCCTCCGTCAGGACCGCGTCGTCCCCACATCACAACGGAGGAAACCCGCCATGAGCTTCGGCGACCCCAACAACCCCTACGGCCAGCAGCAGGGTGGCCAGCAGCCGGGCTACGGCTATCCGCAGCAGGCCCCGCAGGGGGTCCCGCAGCAGGGTTACGGCTACCCGCAGGCGCCGCCGGTCCAGGGCGGCTACGGCTTCCCGGGCGGGCCCACCGAGATGCCCGGCGGTGTGAAGGCCGCGCGCGTCATGCTCTTCGTGATCGCGGGCCTCCAGGTCATCGGCGCGATCTTCGTCGCCCTCGCCGCCGTGGCCGTGAACGCCGCCAAGGACGACCCGACGCTGCAGGAGGACGTCCAGTTCCAGCAGCTGGCCGACTACTCGGGCGCCGTGCTGTGGGGCATCGTCGTCTTCGCCGTGCTGTGGGGGGTCCTCGCGGTCGTCTTCGCCGCCAAGTTCGGCAAGGGGGGCAACGGGATCCGCATCGCGACCATCGTCTTCGGCGTGATCACCGCGATCCTCGGCATCTACCCCTTCGTCGTGATGGGCCTCGTCCACACGATTCTCGCTGTCCTGGTCGTCGTCTTCGTGGCGAAGTCCGACGGCGGCGCCTGGTTCAACCGCCAGCAGCAGCCGCAGTACTGACGTCGCCGTACACACGTGCGCGTGAAGGCCGCAGCACCCGCTCACCGGCGGGTATGCGGCCTTCAGCCGTTCTCGGGCACCGGCGTGGTCCGCTCCATGACGACGAAGGAGCCCGCCTCGCGGGTGACCCGGTAGCGCGCCTCGGGGTGCAGCTGCTGGGCGTACTTCACCGGGTCGTCGATCGGCCGTGACCAGCCGAAGTCCAGGTTGATCGCGACGACGTCGGGTGCGGTGCCGGGGGCACCGCCGACCCAGTAGACCGTGCGGTCCCCGGTCAGGTGCGCCATCAGCGTGATGTCCGTCTCCACCCGCGCGCCCACGGGTATCGCCTCCAGCGCCTCCTCCGCGGCGTGGGTGCGGGCGTCGGCGCGGTACGTCTCCGGGCGCAGCAGATCGCGGAGCGGGAGGTGCTGGGTGAGGGCGACGGCGACCGCCACCGCGACGGGGACGGCGACGTTCGCGTAGGAGACGAGCCAGGGCCGCTCCGAGCCCCGGCTGCGACGGACGCCGTCGGCCATGGCGAGGAAGACCACCGGCATCAGGATCGCGCTGTAGTGCCAGACCATGCCCCAGTGGTTGGAGTCCTGGGAGAGCAGACGCCAGCCGAGCGTGGGCAGGACGAGCAGGACCAGGGGCGAGCGGAGCGCCATGAAGGCGGTGATGCCGACGAGGAAGACCAGCATCTCCAGCTTGACGGAGGAGTCGAGCACACCGAGTACGGAGTCGAGCAGGGAGACCTCCTGCCCGCCGTTCTCCTCGATCTTCTTCCAGTAGTCGTACGTCCCCGCGCTGCTGGCCGCCGGGATGAGCACCAGCACGGTCAGCGCGAACGCGAACACGCCGAAGGCCGCAAGCAGGAACCCCTGGAGCCGCCGCCCGTACAGGGCCAGGAGAAGGCCGACGACGGCGACGGTGACTCCGAGGTCCTCCTTCACGAGGACCAGCGGCAGCGACCACAGGACGACGGCACGCCAACGCTCCATGAGCAGGGCACGGCAGACCAGGGCCAGCAGCGGGACGGCGAACGCTATCTCGTGGAAGTCGGCCTTCACCGCTTCCTGGAGCCCCCAGGACAGCCCGTACGCGACGGTGACGCAGAGACCGGAGCGGCCGCCCAGGATCTGCTGGACGGTGCGCCCGACGATGACCGCGGAGCCGGCGAAGAGCGCGGCCTGGGCGAACAGCAGGGCGACGGCGGACGGCCAGATCCAGTAGAGCGGGACGAGGAGCGCCACCACGGGGCTGAAGTGGTCGCCGAGTATCAGATAGCCCGGTCCCTTGATGTCGACGACCGGCGCGTCGAATCCGGCGTACGCGCGCACCTCCTGCTCGAAGATGCCCAGGTCCCAGGAGGGCGACTGGAAGTGGCTGTACCGCAGGTACGCGTAGAGGAAGTAGAGCGCGCACAGAACCGCGGCGGCGACGAGGTACGGGCGCAGCGGCGCCTGGTGCGTACCGACGGCCGGTTCCGGGACCTGCTCTCCGGACGTCTCGGTCTCGCTCTGGTTCAGGTCAAGCACGGTGCCCCCGCAACGGAATCCCTCACTGGTCACTGCCGGTCGCGCCGGTCCCGCCCGGCACGGCCCGACAAGGCCATCCATTAGAACAGAGGGACGACTGATCTCCGTACGCCGGACGGGCCCGGGGACGCACCGCAGGCCGCGCCCGGGAGGGGCACGGCCTGCGGGATGTCGCTGCGGGCTTCGTCAGTGGAAGAAGTGGCGCGTGCCCGTGAAGTACATGGTCACGCCCGCCTTCTGCGCGGCCTCGACGACGAGCTCGTCACGGACCGAGCCGCCCGGCTGGGCGACGGCCTTGATGCCGGCGGCGGTCAGGATCTCCAGGCCGTCGGGGAAGGGGAAGAAGGCGTCGGACGCGGCGTAGGAGCCCTTCGCGCGCTCCTCGCCGGCCCGCTCGACGGCGAGCTTCGCGGAGTCGACACGGTTGACCTGTCCCATGCCGACGCCGACCGAGGCGCCGTCCTTGGCGAGCAGGATGGCGTTGGACTTGACGGCGCGGGATGCCTTCCACGCGAAGGCGAGCTCCCTGAGCTCGTCGGCCGAGAGCGCCTCGCCGGTGGCGAGGGTCCAGTTGGCCGGGTCGTCGCCGTCGGCCTGGAGCCGGTCGGTGACCTGGAGGAGCGCGCCGCCGTCGATCGGCTTGACCTCGAACGCGGAGGCCGGGGCGTCGGGGCAGCGCAGCACCCGGATGTTCTTCTTGCGGGCGAGCACCTCGACGGCGCCGTCCTCGTACGCAGGGGCGACGATGACCTCGGTGAAGATCTCCGCGACCTGCTCGGCCATCTCGACGGTCACCGGCCTGTTGACGGCGATGACGCCGCCGAACGCGGACAGCGGGTCACAGGCGTGCGCGTTGCGGTGCGCCGTCGCGACGTCGTCGGCGATGGCGATGCCGCACGGGTTGGCGTGCTTGATGATCGCGACGCACGGCTCGGCGTGGTCGTAGGCGGCACGGCGGGCGGCGTCGGTGTCCGTGTAGTTGTTGTAGGACATCTCCTTGCCGTGCAGCTGCTCGGCCTCGGCGAGGCCGCCCGCGCCCTCGGTGTAGAGGGCGGCGGACTGGTGCGGGTTCTCTCCGTAGCGCAGGACGTTCTTGCGCGTGTAGGTGTCACCGAGGAACTCGGGGAGGCCCGAGTCATCGGCGGCCGCGTAGTCCGCAGCGAACCAGGAGGCGACGGCCACGTCGTACGCGGCGGTGTGCCGGAAGGCCTCGGCGGCGAGCCGCTTGCGGGCGGTCAGGTCGAAGCCACCCGCCTGGACCGCGGCGAGGACGTCGGCGTAACGCTCGGGGCTCGTCACGACCGCCACGGACGGGTGATTCTTGGCGGCGGCGCGGACCATCGACGGACCGCCGATGTCGATCTGCTCCACGCACTCGTCATCGGACGCGCCTGATTCGACGGTCTCCGTGAACGGGTAGAGGTTGACGACCACCAGGTCGAACGGCTCCACACCGAGCTCGGCGAGCTGCTCGCGGTGGGCGTCCAGACGCAGGTCGGCGAGGATGCCGGCGTGCACGCGGGGGTGCAGCGTCTTGACGCGTCCGTCGAGGCACTCGGGGAAGCCGGTGAGCTCCTCGACCTTGGTGACCGGCACCCCGGCGGCCGCGATCTTCCCGGCGGTGGAGCCGGTGGACACCAGCTCGACACCCGCCTCGTGCAGACCGCGGGCGAGGTCTTCGAGCCCCGTCTTGTCGTAGACGCTGACCAGGGCGCGGCGGATGGGCTTATTCACCGGGGTGGGGTTATTCACCGACATGACCGAGATGAACCTTTCGTCCCTCAATGCGATAGCCGTCACGGGCGAGCCGCCCCACGGCCTCGACGAGCAGCTTGCGCTCGACTTCCTTGATGCGTTCGTGGAGGGCGGCTTCGCCCTCCGCCGTTTCCTCTTCGGTCACCTCGACCACGCCCTGCGCGATGATCGGACCGGTGTCGACGCCGTCGTCGACGAAGTGGACGGTGCACCCGGTGACCTTCACGCCGTACGCGAGCGCGTCGCGGACTCCGTGAGCACCGGGAAAGCTGGGGAGCAGGGCGGGGTGGGTGTTGACGATCCGGCCGCCGAACCCGGCGAGGAACTCCTTGCCCACGATCTTCATGAACCCCGCGGACACGACGAGGTCCGGACGGTGTTCGGCCACGGCCGCCGTCAGGGCCGCGTCCCACTCCTCGCGGCTCGCGTACTCGCCGAGCTTGCACACGAAGGTGGGAAGCCCGGCACGCTCGGCACGCTCGATGCCGAGGGTGCCGTAGCGGTCCGCGCCGACCGCGACGATCCGGGCGCCGTAGCCCTCGGGGTCGTCACCGATCGCGTCGAGGAGCGCCTGGAGGTTCGTGCCTGAGCCGGAGACGAGCACGACCACACGGGCCGGAGCGGCGGAGGGGGGCGGGGAGGCCACGGCAGGGCCCTTTCTCGCGTGGTGCAGCAGGTACGCGATGTACAGGAGGTGCGTTTGTATGGTCGTACGAATGAAGCTCGTCCCGGGATACGGGGAACTCTACGAACGGTCCGACCGTCAGCAACGATACCGGCACACCCGGCGGCCCCCACGGGACGGGGGCGTAGCCGGGAGGTAGCGTCAGGGGACAGGGAACCGCCCCCGGGCGGAAATGACGAGATGGGGAAGACGTTCACCACATGCCGGACCGCCTCCGCACCGCCCTTGGCCACCCGCTGCCCGAGCGGGCATCCACGCTGATGCGGGAACGCCAGTCCTCATCGCCGGACTCCTCGTCGGGCTCGGGTCCCTCTTCGGGTTCGTCGTCGGGGTCGGGTTCCTCGTCGGGCTCGGGTTCGTCGTCGGGCTCGGGTTCGTCGTCGGGCTCGGGCTCCTCGTCGGGCTCGGGTTCCTCCTCCGGGTCGGGTTCCTCCTCCGGGTCGTCCGACGACAATCCGTTCGCGGCGCCGCCCGAGGACCGGCCCGATCAGCCCTGGCAGCCGCGCCACCCTCCCCACACGCCGAACAACGGCAACGGCGGAAGCGGTGACGGCGGCGAGGGACAGCCCGACGACCGCCCCGTCTGGGGCAGCCAGTGGAGCGACCAGCAGCCGGGCCGGCAGAGCGGCGGCTTCGGCAGCCGCCCCGGCGGCGCCGGCGGACCGGGCGGCCAGGGCGGCGGCCCGGAGGGCAGCCCCGGCGGGCTGCGCTGGGACCCGACCGATCCCGCCCAGCGGCGGGCGCGTTACGCGGTGCTCGGCGGCATGTGGGCGTTCTTCTTCGCCCTCTTCGACTTCCCCGAGATCGCGATGCTCCTCGGCGCCCTCGCCGTGTACTGGTCGATCAGCGCCCTCCGCGGCGGGCCGCGGAAGAACCAGTCGGCCGGCCCGGGGCAGACGGCGGTGTCCGGCGCGAGCAGCCCGGACCGGGCCACCACGCCCCCGCAGCCGGGTGCCGCGCCCGCCGTCGCGCAGAGCAGCAGCCGTCAGCAGACGACGGCGGCCGTCAGCGGCCTGGTGACGGCGCTCCTGGCCCTGGCGATCGTGGCCACCGGCTATACGGTCCAGCTGGTCTACCGCGACTACTACACCTGCGTGAACGACGCGCTCACCAAGACCGGCGCCATCGCCTGCAACGACAAGCTGCCCGACGCGCTGGAGCCCTTCTTCGGCGTGAAGGAGTAACTCCGCCCCCCGCTGGAGCGCTCGTCACGGAGCGGCTTCCCGGCCGGGTTCCTGGTGCCCCTCGGCATCCGGGACCCGGCCGTTCGGCGTATCCGGGCCGGCAACGGGCTCGGGCTCGGGTCCCGGATTCGGCTGCGGCTGGGGTTCGGGAACGATGGCCGGGGCTGAAGCAGGTGCGGGCGCGGGTGCGGGCGCGGGGGCCGACGCGGACGGCGGTGTGGACAGCGGCGTGGGTGCCGATGTGGAAGGCGGCGTGGGTGCCGGCGTGGCAGCCGGTACCGGGCCGGGTGCGGGCTCCGCGTCCGCGTCCGCCGGGAAGTCCGCCATCAGCCCGCCCGACTTCTTCTTCAGCGCGGCCCAGCGCGCCTCCCTCGCCCCGTCCTCGTGCCACGGGCCGACCGACAGGAAGTCGTACGGCTCCGTGCCCTCGTCCGCTCCCCCGGGCCCCCCGTCCGTACCCGGCTCCGGCTTCTGCGCCGGTTCCGCCTTCTCCTGCTCCCCCTTCACCGCGTCCCACCGCCATCCCCACCGGTGTTCCCTCAGCCGCCACGCCCTGAGCAGCAGCGCCGCCGGTACGCCGAGCACGGCCGTCCAGACGAGAGCCGCCGGGCCCACCAGCCACCACACGGGGCCGAACTCCGCGAGCGCCCCGGTGCCCAGCGGGCCCCCCGAGACCGCCGCCAGTACCGCCGCGCCGGCCCCGCAGCCCAGGGCCGCCAGCCCCGCCACCAGCGCGGTACGCGCCTGCCCCCACGCCTCCTCGCGCGCCCCGCGCTCCACGACCGCCCCCCGGGCGACGAACCGCGCGACAGCCAGGGCCGCGACGGACGGCACCGCGACCGCCGCCCAGTTCGCGAGCGTCCCCGGGCCGTGGGACGGCACCGCGGCGAGCAGCGGGAAGTCGGGCAGCGCGGGGGGCCCGGTGAACGCGAGCGGTGTGACCACGGATTCCGTGCCGAGATCGAATCCGGGCCCGAGGCCGTAGGCGGCGCCCCACGTC
The DNA here is from genome assembly GCF_044751065.1 of Streptomyces sp. NPDC088746. Taxonomy (NCBI): domain Bacteria; kingdom Bacillati; phylum Actinomycetota; class Actinomycetes; order Kitasatosporales; family Streptomycetaceae; genus Streptomyces; species Streptomyces sp. NPDC088746. The sequence goes on along the minus strand of NZ_JBIVLA010000002.1, from coordinate 579,831 downwards.
GCCGCGTTCGGTACGAGCGCCGTCGCCAGCAGAAGGACGGAGATCCGGCCCGCCCAGTCGCCCGAGAGCCCCACGAACGACTCCCGTGCCGCCCCCGTGTGCCACACCAGTGCCACCGCGACCAGCAGCGCCCCGCCGCCGAGCAGCGTGAGCACACCCACGGCGGACGACCGCAGGGCCACCGCGGCCCCGGACCGGAAACGGGAGCGGGCCGCGGCCTCCTGGAGGCTCAGCGGCGCCCAGACCAGCAGCGGGGTCAGCGGGCGCCCACGGGCCGTCCACACCCCCGCGGCGGCCACGGCGGCCACCACGAAGGTGACGGGGAAGGCGAGCGAGGCCCGCTCGGCGGGCAGCGCCCCGTCCCGCGCGTAGGCCGCCGCGGCCAGCACCACCAGCAGATACCCGGCGCCCACCGCGCAGAACGCCCCGACCGCCGAGTGTCCGCGCGACGCCTTCTCCTCGGTCTCCGCCGATTCCCTGGCGGCCCGGTGCAGCAGCCACACGGGCAGCACGACGAGCAGCAGCGGGACCGTCCCCACGGGCGCGGGGTGGCCGCCCACCGTGTCGGCCCTGACGAGTTCGGCGCCGTGGGCGAGCAACCAGATCCCGGTCGCCACATGGAGGGCCCCGGCGGGCCCGCTGTCGGGATACGGGGAGCTGATCCACAGGACCATGACCAGGACCGCCAGCGCGCCCAGCCCGAGCCCGGCGGCCAGTGCTCCGCGCACGAAGGCGGAGGCCAGCGCGGCGGACCTGTTCCGCTCGGCCGGCAACGTCGGGCTGCGTTCGGTCACTTGGGTCACGCGGCCATGCTGCCAACGACACGCGCTTATTCCGTGTAACGGGCGAATGGCCGTTGTGTCGCTCAATATACGTTTATGTACTTTTTCACCCAGTGCAGTGCCCTCGGGGACGGAGGCCGGGCATGACGCGGAGCGCCACCGGTCCGGCCCCCGCCGCCCCCCTGCCCTCCCCGAAGGAGCGCCGCAGGCTGCGCGAGGCCAGGGCACTGAGTGAGGAACAGGTCGCGGCGGCCGTGGGAGTCACGCCCGCCACCGTCCGCGCCTGGGAGACAGGGCGCACGAGCCCGCGGGGCCGGCGGCGCACGGCCTACGCCAGGCTCATCGGCTGCGACGAACACCGCCCTGCGCCGCCCCCCTGCGCGGAAGCCCCCGGGAGCAGCACGGTGTCCCCGACCGAGCCCGGCACCGGCACCACCCCCGACGTGCCCACGCCCGGAGAGCCCTCCTCGCACACCCACACACCGAGGGCGCCCGAGGCATCCACGCCCGAGGCGCCGGCTCCGGGCGTCCCCGCCCAGGACGGGAGCGCGCCCGGGGCCGCGGCGCCGGACGCGCACGGACCCGCCCCGCAGCCCCCGCCGGCCCTCACCGCCGAGGAGGCGTACGACGCGCTGTACGGCCGCACGGCACCGGGTCTCACCCGTCAGATGTACCTGCTGACCGGCCGTCGGAAGCTCGCCCGGGAAGCCGTCGCACACGCCTTCCGGATCGCGTGGCAGCGCTGGCCCGAGGTGGCCAGGGACCGCGACCCGGCGGGCTGGGTGCGGGCGGCGTCGTACGAGTACGCGATGTCGCCCTGGCACCGGCTGCGCCGCGCCCACCGCCGGCCCGACGCGCTGCCCGAGGATCCGGCGCGGCGTGCGCTGCTCGCCGCGCTGCTGGACCTGCCACCCGCGTACCGGCGCACCCTGCTGCTCCACGACGGGGTGGGGCTCGGGCTGCCCGAGACCGCGGCGGAGACGGAGGCGAGCACTCCCGCCACGGCGAGCAGGCTGCTCAACGCCCGGGCCGCCGTCGCCGAGCGGCTGCCCGGGACGGTGGAGGCGACGGAGCCCGGCGGCAGGCCGGCGCTCCACGACCGGCTGGGCGCACTCGCCCTCGCGGAAGAGGTGCCCGAACCGCCACCGGCCCCCGCCGTCCGCGCGGGCGGCGAGCGCGTCGCCGAGCTCTGGACCCGGGCGGCGCTCTGCTTCGGGGTGCTGCTCATCGGCACGACCGCCTTCACCCTGCACACGGCCCCGACCCAGTACGAGCAGCCGCTGGCACCCGCCGAACGTGTCGGCGGCGTCCCTCCGCGGGGCGGGCCGGAGAAGCTGACGCCGCAGGACCTGAAACTGCAGAAGTCGCTACGGGGCGAGCTGACGCACGGCCCGGAGCGGCTGGTGCCACGGATTCCCTGACCGGAGGCCGGAAGGAACTCTCCGGCGGGGTCCCTCCGGCGGGCTTCCGGAACGGAAACGGCGCGGGCCCGCACCCCTTGTCGAAGGGGTGCGGGCCCGCGCCGTTTCCGCTGTGAGGCGGTGCGACGGGTGACGCGGTGGGCGTCAGCCGCCGAGGATCTCGCGGGCCAGCTTGGCGGTCTCGGTCGGCGTCTTGCCGACCTTCACGCCTGCGGCCTCGAGGGCCTCCTTCTTGGCCGCGGCGGTGCCGGAGGAGCCGGAGACGATGGCGCCGGCGTGGCCCATGGTCTTGCCCTCCGGGGCGGTGAAGCCCGCGACGTAACCGACGACCGGCTTCGTGACGTTCTTCGCGATGTAGTCGGCGGCACGCTCCTCGGCGTCGCCACCGATCTCGCCGATCATCACGATGAGGTCCGTGTCGGGGTCGGCCTCGAACGCGGCGAGCGCGTCGATGTGCGTCGTACCGATGACCGGGTCGCCACCGATGCCGACGGCCGACGAGAAGCCGATGTCACGGAGCTCGTACATCATCTGGTAGGTCAGCGTGCCGGACTTGGACACGAGACCGATGCGGCCGGGCTTGGTGATGTCGCCCGGGATGATGCCGGCGTTGGACTGGCCGGGGGTGATGAGACCCGGGCAGTTCGGGCCGATGATCCGGGTCTTGTTGCCCTTCGAGCCGGCGTACGCCCAGAAGGCGGCCGAGTCGTGGACGGCGATGCCCTCGGTGATCACGACGGCCAGCGGGATCTCGGCGTCGATCGCCTCGACGACGGCGGCCTTCGCGAAGGCCGGCGGCACGAAGAGGACGGACACGTCGGCGCCGGTCTTCTCGATCGCCTCGGCGACGGACCCGAATACGGGTACCTCGGTGCCGTCGAAGTCGACGGAGGTGCCCGCCTTGCGGGGGTTCACGCCGCCGACGATGTTGGTGCCGTCGGCGAGCATGAGCTTGGTGTGCTTCATGCCCGTCGCGCCGGTCATCCCCTGGACGATGACCTTGCTGTCCTTGGTGAGGAAGATAGCCATGGTGGTCTGAGTCCCTCTTCCTTACTTCGCAGCCGCGGCGAGCTCGGCGGCCTTGTCGGCCGCGCCGTCCATGGTGTCCACACGCTGAACGAGCGGGTGGTTGGCGTCGGAGAGGATCTTGCGACCCAGCTCCGCGTTGTTGCCGTCGAGGCGCACGACCAGCGGCTTGGTGACGTCCTCGCCCTTGGACTTGAGCAGCTCCAGGGCCTGGACGATGCCGTTGGCGACCTCGTCGCAGGCGGTGATGCCACCGAAGACGTTGACGAAGACGGACTTGACGTCCGCGTCGCCGAGGATGATCTCCAGGCCGTTCGCCATGACCTCTGCGGAGGCGCCGCCACCGATGTCGAGGAAGTTGGCGGGCTTCACGTTGCCGTGCTTCTCACCGGCGTACGCGACGACGTCCAGGGTCGACATGACCAGACCGGCACCGTTACCGATGATGCCGACCTCGCCCTCGAGCTTGACGTAGTTGAGGTTCTTGGCCTTGGCGGCCGCCTCGAGGGGGTTGGCCGCGGCCTTGTCCTCGAGCGCCTCGTGGCCGGGCTGACGGAAGTCGGCGTTCTCGTCGAGAGACACCTTGCCGTCCAGCGCCAGGATGCGGCCGTCCTTGGTCTTCACCAGCGGGTTCACCTCGACGAGGAGCGCGTCCTCGGCGACGAAGGTGTCCCACAGGGTCACCATGGCCTCGGCGACACCCTCGGCCACCTCGGCCGGGAACTTCGCCTGGGCCACGATCTCGCGGGCCTTCTCGATGTCGACGCCGTCGACGGCGTTGACCGGGACCTTCGCGAGGGCCTCGGGGGTCTTCTCCGCGACCTCCTCGATGTCCATGCCGCCCTGGACCGACGCCATGGCGAGGAAGGTGCGGTTGGTGCGGTCGAGGAGGTACGAGACGTAGTACTCCGCCTCGATCTCCGGGGACAGCTCGGCGATCATCACCTTGTGGACCGTGTGGCCCTTGATGTCCATGCCGAGGATGTCGGTCGCGCGAGCGACCGCCTCGTCCGGGTCTGCCGCCAGCTTCACGCCGCCGGCCTTGCCTCGGCCTCCGACCTTCACCTGCGCCTTGACGACGGACTTGCCGCCCAGCCGCTCGGTCGCCTCGCGGGCTGCCTCAGGCGTGTCGATGACTTCACCGGCCAGCACCGGTACACCGTGCTTGGCGAAGAGGTCCCTCGCCTGGTACTCGAACAGGTCCACGCGCGTCCGTCCCTTTTAGTGGTCTCGCGGTTCGTTTTCTGCGTGGGCGTGCCGCGAGGGCAACGTGACTGCGCAGTCACAAGGGAGGCGCACACGGTGACCGGGTACGCGGCATGTCCATCCGGCAGGTTATCCCCCGCACCGGACCGGACCCTAAATTGCAGATGACACCTGAGCGGTGATACCTGTCACAGGCCCCGCTGGTGGCCGGGTTACGCGGGACAAAACGCCACCTCCGCGGGGCCCGGCGGACGGTCCGTGGCCGGGGCACGGAGCCGGGGCCCCGGCCGGTCAGCGCCCGGTGTCCGGTATCGGCAGCGGCCGTTTCTCGATCGCCGCCGCCATGACCTCGGGAAAGAGGTCCGGAGTGCAGGCGAAGGCGGGAGCGCCGAGCGCGCCCAGCGCGGCGGCGTGCTCGCGGTCGTAGGAGGGCGTTCCCTCGTCGGAGAGGGCCAGCAGGGTCACGAACTGCACTCCGGACGCCTTCATCGCCGCGGCCCGTCGGACCATCTCGTCGCGGATCCCGCCCTCGTGGAGATCGCTGATGAGGACGACGACGGTGTCCGCCGGACGGGTGATTCTCGACTGGCAGTAGGCGAGCGCGCGGTTGATGTCCGTACCGCCGCCGAGCCGCGTGCCGAAGAGGACGTCGACGGGGTCGTCGAGCTGGTCGGTGAGATCGACGACCGCCGTGTCGAACACGACGAGCCGGGTCGCCAGGGTCCGCATCGAGGCGAGCACCGCGCCGAAGACCGAGGCGTGGACGACGGAGGCGGCCATGGAGCCCGACTGGTCGACGCAGAGGATGACGTCCTTCTTCACGGACCGGTCCGTATGCCCGTAACCGATGAGACGTTCGGGTATGACCGTGCCGGCCCCCTCGCGGCCGGGGAGGGGCACGTAGTTCTTCAGGTTGGCCCGGATCGTGCGGTCCCAGTCGATGTCCCGGTGGCGCGGCCTGGAGGCCCTGGCCGAGCGGTCCAGGGCGCCGGTGAGCGCCGCCCTGGTGCGGGTGGCGAGCCGGCGCTCCAGGTCCTCGACGACCTTCCGTACGACGGCGCGGGCCGTCTCCCTCGTCGTCTCCGGGATGGCCTTGCCGAGCGAGAGCAGGGTGCCGACCAGGTGGACGTCCGGCTCCACGGCCTCCAGCATCTCCGGCTCCACCAGCAGAGCGGAGAGCCCGAGGCGGTCGATCGCGTCGCGCTGCATGACCTGGACGACGGAGGCCGGGAAGTACGCCCGGATGTCGCCGAGCCAGCGGGCCACCGACGGGGCGGACGCCCCCAGCCCCGCCGAACGCTCCGCCGCGCCCCGGCCGCCGGGCTTCCTCCCGCCGTCGTACAGCGCGGTCAGCGCTCCGTCCATCGCCGCGTCGCGCCCGGTGAGCCCGCGTCCCGTGCTCTCGGCACCGTCCGCGCCGAGCACCATGCGCCAGCGCCTCAGCCGCTCGTCCTCGGCAGGAGTCGCGTCCATCGTCCTCTCCCCCTTCTCCGTGTCCGCCCCGCTCGTGGTCATCCGGCCGCCTCCTCGTCCGGGGTGTCCAGGCCGAGCAGCAGCCGGAGCACGGGCACCACCGCGTCCGCCCGCCGCTCGTCGAGTCCTTCACCGAAGCCCGGTGCCGCCGGTACGGCCTCGTCGCGTGCCCCGCCGGAACCCGGTCCGCGGCGCACGAGCTCGCCGAGCGTGCGGCGTACACCTGGCTCGTAGGCCGAGAACGTCCGGCGCAGCAGGGGCAGCACGACGGTGAACGTGTCGGCGGGTATGCCCGTCAGCCAGGTGTCGACGAGCCCGAGGAGCCGATCGTCGTGGACGAGCAGCAGGCCGCCGCCCGCGGCTCCGCCGATGAAGCCCTCGATCCAGCCGGCCGCGTCGGGTGGTGCGGCGCCGGGCGAGAGGGCGAGCCCCATCAGGCGCGCGGCCTCGCTCCCGGCCAGTCGGCCGTCGTCCAGGAGCAGGCGCGTGGCGCGGCCCCGGACGACCCCGGCGACCGCGTCCCTGGCGGAGAGCTTGCGCAGGACTCCGGCCCACCGCTCGGACAGCCCGTCCGCCCCCACGGCGTCGGCGAGCAGCCCGACCGCGGTGTGCACGCCCTCCACCCGGCGGCGGGCCTCCGCGGCCGCGTCCGCGTCGAGGCCCGTGCAGGCGGGCGGCAGGCCCACGCAGACACGCCCGGCGAGGCCGACGGCCACCTCTCCCAGGGCCGCGGTGTCGGTGGAGCGTACGTCCCCGTACCGCAGGGAGCGGGCCAGGGCCGGCAGCGCGTCCGCGAGGTGGCCGACGTCCGTGTCGAGGGCGGCCCGGTCGGAAAGGGCCCTCATCACAACGGGCAGGGCGTCCGGCAGTCCGGCCAGGAGGCATTGCTCGGCGAGCGTGGTGACCCCGGCGAGCGACGGCGCGGAAACCGCCTCCGACTCGGCCCTGGCCGTCGCGGCTCCGAGCACGGTGGTGCCCCACACCCCGGCCTCGGCGATCCGCACGAAGAGCTCGGGCTCCCAGCGCAGCCGCCAGCTCTCCCGGAACGTCCCGGTGCTCCCCCGGCCCGCGACGGTCCGGCCCCAGTCCACTCCGAGGAGCCGCAGCCGGTGCAGCAGTCTGCTGCGGGCCGCGTCGGTGTCCTTGCGCAGGTCGAGGTCGAGGTCGCGGCTCTCCGCCTCGGGCCTGAGCCTCAGCGTGCGCTGCTGCCGGTCCAGGTCGCGCTGGAGGGGGACGGCGGGGGCCGTCTCCGGGACCTCGCCGAGGACCTCGCCGACGACGAGCCGGTCCCGCACGAGGGCCAGCGGCACATCGGACCCCTCGCACATGACGGCCCTGACCGCGTCGGTGGCCTCGGCCAGGCCGACGGCCGGGCGGTCGCGCAGGGCGGCCAGCGTCCCGGCGAGCCGGACGGCCTCGATGACATGCGCCGGGGACACCGCCCTGTCCGCGTCGCGCAGCAAACCGGCCACCTTCGTCATCCAGCGCTCCACGGGCCGGTCGTGGGCACCGAAGAGGTGCCCGTACCAGCCGGGGGACTCGATCCCCGCGCCGTATCCGCTGTGCCGGGCGAGCCTGCGATGGGTCCAGGGCACCCAGGTCAGCTCCGTCTTGACCTTGGGCATCCCCTTGAGGAGCGCCCGGTCGGCGGCGACCGTCGTCCGCGCGCCGAGGGCGGGCACGTGCCACGCACCGCAGATCACGGCGATGCCGTCACCGAACTCCTTCCGGGCGGCGCGCAGTCGAAGGCGCATGGCGGCCTCCCGGACGGCGTCCTGCGGGTGGCCCCCGTCGCCGTACGCCTCACGCAGCGCGGTCATCGCCTCGGCGAGTGCGGCGAACGGCGCGCACGGATCAGCCGGGCCGCCGCCCTCCGCGCGGTGCTCGACGACGTCCTCCCACCAGCGCTCGGGGTCGTCGTAGCCCGCGGCTCCGGCGAGGATGCCGATCGGATCGATGCCCCTGCCCTCCTCCGGGCCGTCCTCACGCTGCTCCGCCAACGCCAGGGAGTGCGCGGCGGGCAGGTCCACGAACCGCACCGGGACGCCGTGCGCCGATGCCCAGCGGATCGCCACCCACTCGGGGGAGAAGTCGGCCATCGGCCAGAAGGCGGCACGCCCCGGATCGTCCACGGCGTGGGCGAGCAGCGCGACCGGCGGACGCATCCGGGCGTGCGCGGCGAGCGGCAGCAACGCGTCCGCCTCGGGCGGCCCTTCGACGAGCACGGCAGCCGGCCGTACGGATTCGAGGGCGGCCAGCACCGCGCGGGCGGAGCCCGGGCCGTGGTGGCGCACCCCCAGCAGCAGGGGTCCCCCGGGCGCTGTGGTCCCCCCGGCGAGGGCTGTCATTCGGCGGCCTCACGGCAGGCGCGGTAGAAGTCCTTCCAGCCGTCCCGCTCCCGGACGACGGTCTCCACGTACTCCTGCCAGACCACGCGGTCGGTCGCGGGATCGCGGACGACGGCTCCGATGATGCCCGCCGTCACGTCCCCGGGGCGCAGGACGCCGTCGCCGAAGTGGGCGGCGAGCGCGAGGCCTCCGGTGACGACGGAGATGGCCTCGGCCGTGGAGAGCGTCCCGGACGGCGACTTGAGCTTGGTGCGGCCGTCGGTGGTGACGCCGTCGCGCAGTTCGCGGAAGACCGTGACGACGCGCCGGATCTCGGCCATGCCGTCGGGCGTCGGCGGCAGGTCGAGCGAGCGTCCCGTCTGGGCCACGCGCCGGGACACGATGTCCACCTCGGCCTCGGGCGTGGCGGGGAGCGGCAGCACGACGGTGCTGAACCGGCGGCGCAGGGCGCTGGAGAGCTCGTTGACCCCGCGGTCGCGGTCGTTCGCCGTGGCGACGAGGTTGAACCCCTTCACCGCCTGGACCTCTTGGCCCAGCTCGGGGACGGGGAGCGTCTTCTCCGACAGGATCGTGATGAGCGCGTCCTGCACATCGGCGGGGATACGCGTGAGCTCCTCGACGCGCACCGTCATTCCCTCGGCCATGGCCCGCATGACGGGGCTCGGCACCAGAGCCTCCCGGCTGGGCCCGTCCGCCAGCAGCCGCGCGTAGTTCCACCCGTAGCGGACGGCCTCCTCGGGGGTGCCCGCGGTGCCCTGGACGAGCAGGGTCGAGTCACCGCTGACGGCCGCGGCCAGGTGCTCGGACACCCAGGTCTTGGCGGTCCCCGGAACACCGAGGAGCAGCAGCGCCCGGTCGGTGGCGAGCGTGCTGACGGCTACTTCGACGAGACGGCGCGGACCCACGTACTTCGGTGTGATCAGCGTGCCGTCCGGGAGTGTCCCGCCGAGCAGATAGGTGGAGACGGCCCACGGCGAGAGCTTCCAACGGGCGGGCCTGGGGCGGTCGTCGGCGGCGGCGAGCGCCTTGAGCTCGTCGGCGAAGGCATGCTCGGCGTGCGGCCTCAGAGCTTCGCCGCCGGCTGCGTCGGTCTGTACGGACACGGTCATGGATCCCCCTCCGGATCGGTCGATCCGATGCGGTTTCCACGGTGCACCATGGCACTGACAATCGGTCCCGGCGCACGGCCGGGACCGGTCTCGGCGTGGAGGACCGGCCCGTGACGGGCGAGGCTTCCCCCCAGCGGAGAAGCGCACGGACGCGAAGCGGTCAAGACGCCTCGAACAGGCGGAATCGCAGGTCGGGGCCGATTGTCAGTGGTGCGCTCTACCGTCGGTTGCATGGTGCTGTCTCAAGGGGGAGGACCCTGGCGCTCCACCGGTCCGGTGGAGGCACGCCAGGCGATGGAACGGGTGCTGGACCTCGCTCCTGACGTGCGGTCACGCGAGGCGGGGCGCGCTTTCGCCTCGGAGCGCGCGTGGACCGGAGCGGGGTGCGGCCGGGGCGTGGTGTGGGGGACCCGCGAGAGAGACGAGGGACCACTGCACCGCACGGCGGTGGACACGAACGACGCCGCGTACACGTGCGGTTGCTCCGACGGGGAGACGCCCTGCGGACACGCCCTGGGACTGCTGCTGCTCCATGCGTCCGACGCCCCGATGCTGGACCGGACGAAGGAGCCGCCCCCCTGGGTCGCGCGGTGGCTGGCGGACCGACGCGCGCGGGCGACGTCCGAGGGGTCCGCGGCGCGCGCGGCCGCCCGGCGCGCCGACCGCAGGGCGGAGCGCGTCACCGGCGGCGCGCAGGAGCTGGACCAGCGGCTCGTCGACCTGCTGCGCGGCGGACTCGCCACGGCGGACCGGCCGGGAGACGGGCTGTGGGAGGAGACGGCAGCCCGCATGGTCGACGCGCAGGCGCCGGGGCTGGCGTCCCGTGTGCGGGAGTTGGGGTCCGTCCCGGCTTCGGGGCCCGGCTGGCCGGCGCGGCTGCTGGAGGAGTGCGCGCTCCTGCGTCTGCTGGACTCGGCCTGGCTCGGGCTCGACCGGCTGCCCGGGCCCCTGGCGGCCACGGTCCGTACGAGGGTGGGGCTGACGGCCTCGGCCGAGGGCCCGGCCGTCCGTGACCACTGGTTGGTCCTCGCGCAGTACGACACACCGGACGGCAGGATCGTCACCCGTCGCACCTGGATGTACGGGAGGGATTCGGGGCGCACCACGCTGCTGCTGTCCTACGGCGCGCCGGGACGCGCCCCCGCTCCGCCGCTGCCGGTGGGCACCGTGATGGACGCCGAGGTGACGCCGTATCCGGGCGGTGGAGGACTGCGGGGCGAGCTCGGGCCGCGGTTCGGCGAGCCTCTCGCCACACCGGCGCCACCGCCGGGCGGCACCACCGCCGACGCCCTCGCCGCGTACGGGAACGCGCTGCGCGACGACCCCTGGCTCGACGCCTGGCCGGTCACGCTGCGCGCAGTCATACCCGCGCCGTCCGGGGACGGCTGGCAACTGGTCGGCGCGGCGGACGGATCCGCCCTGCCGGTCGCACCCGCGGCGCTCTCCCGGCCCGGTCTGTGGAAGCTCGTGGCGCTCTCCGGCGGGCGCCCCCTGACGGTGTTCGGCGAGTGCGGGCACCGGGGTTTCGACCCACTCACGGCATGGTGCGCCGAGACCTCCGACGACGAGGGCGCGCCGAGGCCGGCGGTGGCGCTCGTCTGACCACGACGCCGTCACCAGGCACCGCCCGGCCCGCCGCGTTCCCTCTCTCCCCTCGACCGACCACCGGATCACCGGACCACCGGAAGGGACCCGATGTCCACCACCGTCACGACGAACGACGCGACCGTGAGCGCCGTGTGGGAAGACCTCGTCACCTCGGCGCTGCTCGGCACCGACCGGCGCCCTCTCCGGGCGGATGACGGCGCCGCGGTCGGTCCGGCGGCGCTGCTCGACACGGCGGCGGTGCACACCGTGCGCCGCAGGGCGGCGCTGCGGCCGACCACCGGGGCCGCCCTGCCCGCACCGGCGCCCGCCGATCCCCGGCCGGCGCTGCCTGCCCCCGCCCGCCGCCGGCTCGCACAGTTGCTCGCCGACCGCTCGGCGCCGCCCACCGGAGGGAGGCGCGGAGCGGCTCCCGATCTCACCGAGCTCATCCCCCAGTGGCTGGCCTCCGCCGGTGCGCACGGTTACCGGGCGCCGGCGGAGCTTCTGCCGGCGCTGCTGGACGCGGCGAGAGCGCGTACGGATCTGCGTCCGCACGTGCTGGCGTTCGCCGGTCCGCGCGGGATCTGGCTGGCCGGGCTGAACCCCGAGTGGAAGTTCGCGCTGCGCGCCTCCTCGCGCGGCGCGCAGCGGCCGGACACCGCGGATCCGGAGGTGGTGCGCGGCCTTTGGGAGGAAGGGCTCTTCGCCGAACGGGTCGCGCTGCTCGGGGCCCTGCGGGAGCGGGATCCGGGTGCCGCCCGGTCCCTGCTCGCCACCACCTGGTCCACGGAGCGGGCCGAGGACCGGCTGATGTTCCTCGATTCCCTGCGCTCCGGCCTCTCGGGAGCCGACGAGACGTTCCTGGAGGAGGCCCTGGCGGACCGCAGCCGCAACGTACGCTCCACGGCCGCCGAGCTGCTGTCCGCCCTGCCCGATTCGGCGCTCGCCCGGCGGATGGCGGCCCGTGCCACATCCTGCGTGAACCCCGACCGTACGGGCGGAGCCGTATCCGTCGCCGTGGAGGCTCCGCACGAGTGCGACGCCGCGATGCAGCGCGACGGGGTGGTGCCGGTGCCGCCCTCGGGGCGAGGCGAACGGTCCTGGTGGCTCGGCCAGTTGGTGGAGGCGGCACCGCTCGGTGTCTGGCGGGAGAGGTTCGGCGGCCGGACGGCGCAGGAGCTCGTGGCGCTGCCGGTCGCCGACGGCTGGGCTGGTGAGCTGCACGCCGCCTGGTGCCGCGCCGCCGTGCGACAGCGGGACCCCAAGTGGGCGCGGGCGCTCCTCGGGGCCCCCTCGACACCCCTGGCGAACGGACCCGGGACGGCGTCGCTGGCGGAGCGGTCGAAGCTCCTCGCCACCCTGCCCGCCCCCGAGCGAGCGCTCTGGGTCGCCGGTTTCATAGCCGCGCACGGGCTGTCGGAGGCGTTCCAGCTGCTCGGCGTCTGCTCCGTGCCCTGGGACGGGCCGCTCGGCCGGTCGGTGGTCGACGCACTGGACATCGCCCGGGACGCGGGGAGCTACCCCTGGAGCTTCAGCGGGGTGATGGGCCTTGCCGAGCGCTGCCTCAACCCTGCCGAGGCGGACCGGCTGGCGGTGCTCACCACCACGCCCGACGAGTCGGAAGACGCCTCACCGGGGGCGGGCGGCTACTGGTCGGAGGCGTTCCAGCGCCTGGTCTCCACCCTGCGCCTGCGCGCCGCCATGGACGCGGAGCTGGTCCAGGACGGCACGGAATGACCACGGACGGAGGCCGGGATCCCAACGGACACAGGCCTCGGCGCGCTCAGGCCTCTGCGGGCACAGGGGATGCGCAGGCACAGGGGATGCGCAGGCCTCCGCGGGCTCAGGGGATGCGCAGGCCTCCGCAGGCGCAGGCATCCGCAGGCGCAGGCATCCTCTGGCTCAGGCCTCCGCGGGCTGGCGGACGTGCGCGTTCACCCAGTCCACGATCGAGGCCGTCGTCGCACCCGGGGTGAAGATCTCCGCGACCCCCCGCTCCTTCAGCGGAGCGATGTCCGCCTCGGGGATGATGCCGCCGCCGAAGACCTTGATGTCCTCCGCGTCGCGCTCCTTCAGCAGCTCGATGACCTTGGCGAAGAGCGTGTTGTGCGCACCCGAGAGGATCGAGAGGCCGATGGCGTCGGCGTCCTCCTGGATCGCGGTGTCGACGATCTGCTCGGGGGTCTGGTGGAGCCCCGTGTAGATGACCTCCATGCCCGCGTCCCGCAGCGCCCGCGCGATCACCTTGGCCCCGCGGTCATGGCCGTCGAGGCCCGGCTTGGCCACCACCACACGGATCGGACCGGTCACACCCATCAATGCCTCCACATGCGTTTCCCGTGCCCGGAGGGCCGGTGATGTGAACGAACGTTATCCACAGCATCCCGCACGGTCCCGTTTCGCGGTGGACCGGGAGGGGGAAATCACACATGGGACATGTTCGCCGGCGTCGTTCCCAGCACCGGGCGGCCCGTCGGCCGCGCGGGGAGCGCCGCCAGGGGAGCCGCAACGAGGTCGCCGTATCACCGCGCCGTCAGCCGCACGGCACGGTGGTACGGCCCCCGGCCGCATCAGGGCCGCCGGGCCGCCGGTCACCTCCGCAGCACCCCCGTGAGGGCGTACGGGGCAGGGAGCCGCCTCCCCCGCATGCCAGTGCAGGAGGTCGGCCATGAAGGTCCTGTCCTTCCTACCCCTACTGCTGCGCAGGCCGTGCCTGCGCCCCGCCTGGCTGTCGTCGACGCTGATCAGAGCCACCGCGCTGGAGCTGGTGATCCTCGCCGGGCACGTGCTCATCTATCCGTCCGGCCTCGCCCCCGAGCGCCGGCACCCCATGCCCCCGCCCGACACCGGCGCCGGATCCGACACGGATTCCGAGCGCCTCACCCGTTCGGCGGACACCGCGGGCACCGCTGATTCGGCCGACACAGCGGGCACGACCGCGCTGCCCTCCGCGGCCGACACCCGTCCGCCCGTCGTGCTCCTGCACGGCTTCATCGACAACCGCTCCGTGTTCGTCCTGCTCCGCCGCTCCCTGGCCCGGCACGGCTGGCACCATCTGGAGTCGCTCAACTACTCACCACTGACCTGTGACATCCGCACGGCGGCCGAGCTGCTCGACCGCCATGTGGAGGAGATCTGCGCCCGCACCGGTCACCGCGAGATCGACATCGTCGGCCACAGCCTCGGCGGCCTGATCGCGCGCTACTACGTGCAGCGGCTCGGCGGGGACCGGCGGGTCCGCACACTGGTCACCCTCGGTACGCCCCACAGCGGCACCGCCGCCGCCCCGCTGGCAGGCGCGCACCCCATCGTCCGCCAGATGCGCGGCGGATCGGATCTGATCGAGGAGCTGCGCCGCCCGGCCCCGGGCTGCCGGACACGGTTCATCAGCTTCTGGAGCGAGCTGGACCGGGTGATGCTGCCCGTCGAGACGGCCTGCGTCGATCACCCCGACCTCGACGCGGTCAATGTGCGCGTCACGGGAATCGGCCATCTCGCACTGCCGGTCCACCCCGCGATCGCGTCCGCGATCCGTCAGGCACTCGAGTCCGACGGCGCGTCACTCGGAGCTGCGGGAGCCGCCCCGGGAGCCACCTCCGTCGCCTGATCTCCTGCCTCAGGCCCCCCACACGCCCCCACCGAATAGAACAATTGTCGAACATAGAGCCAAGGCTGCCTCTCCGGTCCACCGAAAGGCGGCCGATTGCCCGTTTCCTGAGGGGCTGAAAGCCTCCGAAGATTGTCGTCCTCACCTACCGCCGGGTACAGTCGCGGCCACTGCTCACCCTGGGATCCCCCCACCGGACCCCGGAACAGGTTCTGCTGCCGAGGCGAGAGAGAAGTTGGTGAACGACCAGCACCCCCACGCCGGGTATGCCGGATACGACAGCCAGTCCACCGGCAGCTTCGACACCGACCCGCTCTTCGGAACCCTGCCGGGTCAGCACGACACCAGCCACGGGACGACGTACGGCGGCGGCTACGCCCCGGCGTACGACAGCGGTTACGGCGGCGGTCACGACAGCGGCCAGTGGGACACCGGAGCGCATCAACAGGCCTCGTACGACGCCTATGACGCCCAGGCCCACCCCCCGCAGGCGCCCCAGGGCTACGACACGACGGCCACCTGGATGCCCGAGGCCGGAATCCCGGCCCAGGCCCCCGCCCCCGACGCGACAGGCCAGTGGGACACCACGGGCTGGGACCACACCGGCCAGGCCGGCCAGTGGGCGGCGGGCGACACAGGCGCCTTCCCCACCGCGACGTTCGACACCACGGCCTACGCGACCGGCACGTACAGCGTGCCCGCCTTCGAGACCGCGGGTTACGAGAGCTACGCGACGCCCGACACCGGCACCTTCGACGCCACCGCCTGGAACACCGGCGCCACGCCCGAGGACGCCGCGTACGCACCCGAACAGACGTCGTATCCCACGTACGAACACCAGTCGGCGTCCTACGACCCGTACGAGACCGCCGAGTTCGCCTCCCACGACGGCGTCGGCGCCCACGACGCCGACGACGTCCACGACGCCCGGGAGACGCACGACTCCCCCGGCTCCCACGTCCACGCCGGTACCACCGAGGACGGGATCGCACAGACCGACCCGTACGCCGAGGACGGATTCGCGCACACCGACCCGTACGCCGAGGCGCTCGAAGCCCGCGGTGAGCACGAGCCCCTGTCGGACGTCGTCGACGTGACCGCCGGTTCCGCGTCCACGGCCGCGTCCGCCCGCCCCGGGGGCCGTTCCGCCGCCCCGCGCGGCGGCCGGGGCCGGCGCCGCACCCCCGCGAAGCGCTCCGCGCTCCTCACCGTCGCCGTGCCCTCCGCCTGCGTCATGAGCGTCGCCGGCATCGCCGCGGCCTCGGTGAGCGGAGGCGAGGAGACGAAGGACGAGACCGCGTCCATGGCGGCCGCCGACACGGTCAAGCCGGCCGTGGCCAACAACAAGCTGGACACCCAGCTCGCCAACCTCAGCGCCGACGCCGAGAACTTCGCCGACCGCGCCAGCCGCACCCAGGAGCGCATCGACCTGAAGGAGCGTCAGGCCGCCGAGAAGAAGAGGCGCGCGGCGGAGGCCGCGCGCATCGAGGCCGCGCGTCCCAAGTTCGTGCTGCCGGTGAAGCAGCACGGCCTCAGCGCCACCTACGGCCAGGCCGGTGTGAACTGGATGTCCGTCCACACGGGCATCGACTTCCCCGTCTCCTACGGCACGCCCGTCATGGCGGCGACCGACGGCACGGTCCGCACCCAGTGGAACAGCGCCTACGGGAACATGGCCATCGTCACCGCGGCCGACGGCACCGAGACGTGGTACTGCCACCTCAGCACCACGAAGATCCGCTCCGGCTCCGTCAAGGCGGGCGACGTCATCGCCTACTCGGGGAACTCCGGCAACTCCACCGGCCCGCACCTGCACTTCGAGGTACGGCCCGGTGGCGGCTCCGCGATCGACCCCATGCCCTGGCTCCGCAGCCACGGCATCAACCCGAACTGAGTCCGGCCGTCACATGAGGGCTGCCCCCGTGTGACGGCCGGCCCGGGTCAGAGCTTCTCGACCGGCGCGTAGCGCAGCAGCAGCTTCTTGGGCCGCTCGTCGCCGAAGTCGACCGTCGCCTTCGCCTGGTCGCCGAATCCTTCGACCGCTGTCACCGTGCCCAGGCCGAACTGGTCGTGCGTGACCCGGTCCCCGGCCACCAGCGTGACCACCGGCTTCTCGGAGGTGCGCCGGGTCGCGAACCCCGACGGCCCGGACTTCGAGCGCGACGAGGACAGCGACGACGTGATGCCGGACGTCGGCCCCGCCGGAGCCGCCATCGGGCCCTTGCGCTTCCACTCCAGGTGCTGGTCCGGGATCTCCTCCAGGAACCGCGACGGCGGGTTGTACGAGGGCTGCCCCCACGCACTCCGCATCGACGCCCGGGTCAGATACAGGCGCTCACGGGCGCGCGTGATGCCCACGTAGGCGAGCCGGCGCTCCTCCTCCAGCTCCTTGACCTGTCCCAGCGCGCGCATGTGCGGGAAGACGCCGTCCTCCATGCCCGTCAGGAACACCACGGGGAATTCGAGGCCCTTCGCGGTGTGCAGCGTCATCAGCGTGACGACACCGGAGCCGTCCTCGTCCTCGTCGGGGATCTGGTCGGCGTCGGCGACGAGTGCGACCTTCTCCAGGAACTCGGCGAGGGTGCCCGCACCCTCCTCCTCCGCCCGCTCCTGCTCGAATTCGAGGGCGACGGAGGCGAGCTCCTGGAGGTTTTCGATACGGGTCTCGTCCTGTGGGTCGGTGGACGCCTGGAGCTCGGCGAGATAGCCGGTCCGCTCCATGACGGCCTCCACCACGACCGCCGGGCCCGCGCCGGACTCCACGATCGTGCGGAGCTCCTCCATCAGCGTGTTGAACCGCTTCACGGCGTTCGCCGACCGGGCCGCCATGCCGTACGCCTCGTCCACCCGGCGCAGCGCCTGCGGGAAGGAGATCTTCTCGCGCATCGACAGGGCGTCGATCATCGCCTCGGCCCGGTCGCCGATGCCCCGCTTGGGCACGTTGAGGATGCGGCGCAGCGGGACGGTGTCCTCGGGGTTGGACAGCACCCGGAGGTAGGCCAGGACGTCCCTGACCTCCTTGCGCTCGTAGAAGCGCACTCCGCCGACGACCTTGTAGGGCAGTCCGACGCGGATGAAGATCTCTTCGAAGACACGGGACTGGGCGTTCGTGCGGTAGAAGACGGCGACGTCGCCCGCCTTCGCGTCCCCGGAGTCCGTCAGCCGGTCGATCTCGTCGGCGACGAACTGCGCCTCGTCGTGCTCGGTGTCCGCGACGTAGCCCGCGATCCTGGTGCCGGCGCCGGCGTTCGTCCAGAGGTTCTTGGGGCGGCGGCTCTCGTTGCGCTCGATGACGGCGTTGGCCGCGGAGAGGATCGTCTGCGTGGAGCGGTAGTTCTGCTCCAGCATGATCGTGGTCGCGTCCGGATAGTCCTCCTCGAACTGGAGGATGTTGCGGATGGTCGCGCCGCGGAAGGCGTAGATCGACTGGTCCGCGTCACCGACGACGCACAGCTCACCCGGGGCGTCGTCCTCGCCGGCCGGGCCCACCAGCTCGCGCACCAGGGTGTACTGCGCGTGGTTGGTGTCCTGGTACTCGTCGACGAGGACGTGCCGGAAGCGGCGGCGGTAGTGCTCGGCGACGTCGGGGAACGCCTGGAGCAGGTGCACCGCCGTCATGATGATGTCGTCGAAGTCCAGGGCGTTGGCCTCGCGGAGCCGCGCCTGGTAGAGCGCGTAGGCCTGGGCCAGCGTCTTCTCGAAGCCGTCGGCCGCCTGCCCCGCGAACGTCTCCTCGTCGATGAGCTCGTTCTTCAGGTTCGACACCTTCGCCGTGAACGACTTCGGCGGGTAGCGCTTCGGGTCGAGGTCCAGATCGCGGCAGACCAGCGCCATCAGCCGCTTGGAGTCGGCGGCGTCGTAGATCGAGAACGACGAGGTGAAGCCCAGGCGCTTCGACTCGCGGCGCAGGATCCTCACACAGGCGCTGTGGAACGTCATGACCCACATGGCGTTGGCGCGCGGGCCGACGAGGTCCTCGACGCGCTCCTTCATCTCGCCGGCGGCCTTGTTGGTGAAGGTGATCGCGAGGATCTGCCCCGGGTGCACACCGCGCTCGGCCAGAAGGTGGGCGATCCGGTGGGTGAGCACCCTGGTCTTGCCCGAGCCGGCCCCGGCGACGATGAGCAGCGGGGCCCCGGCGTGCACGACGGCGGCGCGCTGCTCGGTGTTCAGCCCTTCGAGCAGCGCGGCGGAGTCGATGACGGGGCGCGGGGCGCCGTCGCGGTAGTAGGCGTCGCGCGGCGGCGGAGGCGCGTCGAAGACGTCCTCGAAGAGGCCCTCCGGCACCCCTTCGGGCGCGTGCTCCTCAGGGGGCGGCGGGGGGCCGTCCTCCGCTTGCTGGAGGCCGGTCAGGAAACTGTCGTCAAAGAGGCTGCTCATCGCCTAACGAGTCTAGGGCGCCGCACCGACAACCCGGGCCGCATCGGCGACAAGGGCCCGGACCGTGTGCGCAACGAGATCGTCCGTCCACGGAACGTAAGATTCCGGGGCGGTTTCCCGGCCCGGGGGCCACCGCCCGGAAAAGGTCACGAAAATGTATCGGGCATATCGAACATCAACCTTCACAGGGACACCACGGGTTGGCTAGCGTGCTCCGACGGGTGCCCCGTACCCCCTTGAGGCGAACCGCGCCGCACGGGCGCCCCCGCCGAATCCGTACTCCCCCGAAGGGTGTCCGGAACCGGGGACCCACACGCATCACCGGGGTGAATCGGCCCGTCTCCACCGGACCGTAGGGCAGCCTTCCGTTCCGCCCGAACCCGACAGCTAACCCGGTAGGCGGTCCCACGGAAGGAGATGCCGGCCTTGCCGTCGCATCGCAAGCCGCGCACCCGGGTGCGCACCACCACCCCCGCCGTCGGTCTCACGACCGCGGCGCTCGCCTCCGTCACCCTGCTCTCCACCCAGAGCGCGACGGCCGCCCCCGCCGAGCCCAAGCCCAGCATCGAGGAAGTGCAGAAGAAGGTCGACGCCCTCTACCGGCAGGCCGGCACCGCGACGCAGCAGTACAACAAGGCGAAGAGCGCGTCGGCCGAGCAGCGCTCCAAGGTCGACGCGCTGCTGGAGGCCGCGGCGAAGCGGGCCGACAAGCTCAACGAGACGCGCCGGGAGCTGGGCAACTACGCCACCGCGCAGTACCGCAGCGGCTCGATCGCTCCGACCGCGACGTTCTTCCTCGCGGACGACCCGCAGTCGTACTTCGACCAGGACCAGCTGATGGCCCGGATGACCAGCCAGCAGCAGAAGGCGGTCGCCGACTTCCGTACGCAGCAGAAGGAGGCGGCGGCCAAGCGCGTCGAGGCGACGAAGAGCCTGGAGACGCTCACCGAGTCGCAGGCCACCCTGCGTACCAGCAAGCAGCAGGTGCAGACGAAGCTCACCGAGGCCCGCTCGCTGCTGTCGAAGCTGACGGCCGAGGAGAAGGCGCGGCTCGCGGAGCTGGAGCGCAAGAAGGAGGCCGAGGCCAAGCGCAAGGCCGAGGAGCTGGCCCGGCAGCAGGCCGAGAAGGAGAAGGCCGAGCAGGCCGCGAAGGAGGAGGCCGGCTCGGGCAGCGGCACCGGCACCGGCACCGGCACGGAGACCGGCGGCACGGGCTCCGACAGCGGCTACGCCTCGAAGGCCGAGAAGGTCCTGGCCTTCGCACGCGCCCAGATCGGCAAGCCGTACGTCTGGGGGGCGACGGGCCCGTCCTCGTACGACTGCTCCGGGCTCACCCAGGCGGCCTGGAAGGAGGCGGGGGTCGATCTGCCCCGCACCACCTGGGACCAGGTCGAGGTCGGCACCCGGGTGGCCACGGCGGATCTGCGGCCGGGGGACCTGGTCTTCTTCTACGACGACATCAGCCACGTCGGCATCTACAAGGGCGACGGCATGATGATCCACGCGCCGAAGCCGGGTGCGAACGTCCGCGAGGAGTCGATCTACTACATGCCGATCTACGGCAGCGTGCGCCCCGCGTGACGCGCGGGAGCACCACCGGCGGGCGGGCCCGGGGCAGAGTCCCGGGCCCGCCCGTGCGCGCTCAGGTCCAGAGCGTGGCGATGAAGATGTTGGCGACCGTCAGCCCGCCGACGGCGGCGAACGCGCCCTTGCCGACCTTCTCCTCGTCCCGCTTCACATAGACGAGCGCCAGGACCACGATCAGGACCAGCAGCTTGACGCCGATCTTGACGTTGTTCACGCTCTGGTCGTCGGCCTGGTTGAGCCCGACCAGGGCGACACCCGTGACGAGCATGGTGAGCGCGCCGTGCAGCATGGCCGGGACGAAGCGCGCCGTGCCTGTCCCCATGGCCTTCATCTGGGTCAGGAAGCCGCCCAGCAGGGAGGCGATACCGATGATGTGCAGGGCCACGAAGACATTGATGAGTACGTCCATGGCGGCAGCCTAACCGCGGCGATATCACCACTCTTCGGCCAGGTACGACTTACTGATGAGTTCCCCCGGATCCTGAGCGGATTGCCGGACTCCGGTTGATTTTTCCGGTCAACCGACGGAAACGAAACAGCATATGAGGGCAATAGCTGTCATTACACCTCTTCCCTGTGCGCCGGGTTTACCGTCCCTCCCAGGTGACCGGCTCTGCACCACCGCCCCCGTACCGGGCGGCCCCGGTCGCCCCGCCAGGAATCCGGCGGCGGGCCACTCCCCCCTGTGGTGACCCGCCGCCGGACCCCGGCGGGCCCGCGGCACCCACCGACGGGCAGTCGAACGGAAGGACGCACCACCCCCGTGGCCGCCCATCGAGAAGCCGCTCACCGCAAGCCCAAGCAGCGTCTGTTCACCGGACCTGCTGCCCGCACAGCAGCCACCCTCGCCCTCGCCGGGGCCGCGACCGCGACCGCCCTCGAAGGCGCCGCCCAGGCCGACCCCCAGCTCACCCCGGCCCAGGTCGAGGCCAAGGTCGACCGGCTCTACCACGACGCCGAGGTGGCCACGGAGAAGTACAACGGCGCGAAGGAGGAGGCGGAGGCCTCCGAGAAGTCCCTCGAAGCCCTCCGGGACGAGGCCGCCCGCCGGACCGAGCGTCTCAACGCCGCGCGCGACGCCCTCGGCTCGTTCGCCACCGCGCAGTACCGCAGCGCCGGCATCGACCCCGCCGTCCGGCTGGCCCTCTCCTCCGACCCGGACGAGTATCTGGAGCGCGCCTCCTACGAGGACCGGGCGGGCGACCGTCAGGCCGGTGCGCTCCAGGGCGTACGACGGCAGGTCGGCGAAATCGCCCAGCTGCGCGCCCGGGCCCAGGACGAGCTGGAGGTCCTCGCCTCACGCCGGGCCGACCTGAAGAAGCACAAGGACGCGGTCCGCACCAAGCTCGCCGACGCCAGGAAGCTGCTGGCCACCCTCACGGCCGAGCAGCGCGCCGGCTACGAGCGCTCGGCCGACGCCGCGCACGGCGGCAGCGCCGTACGCGCCGACCGGGGCGTCCCGCGCGGTTCCGTGGCCGCTCCCAACGCCCGTGCGGCACAGGCCGTCGACTTCGCGTACGGGGCGCTCGGCAAGCCGTACGTCTGGGGCGCCACCGGCCCCGCGTCCTTCGACTGCTCCGGCCTCACGCAGGCCGCCTGGCGCGCGGCGGGAGTCTCCCTGCCCCGTACGACGTACACCCAGATCAACGCGGGCCAACGCGTCTCCCGGTCCGAACTCGCCCCGGGGGACCTGGTGTTCTTCTACTCCGGGGTCACCCACGTCGGGCTCTACATCGGCGGCGGCCAGATGATCCACGCCCCGCGCCCGGGCGCCCCCGTCCGTATCGCGCCGATCAGCGAAATGCCTTTCGCGGGTGCGACCCGGGTCGCATAGGCTCCCGGGCCCATGGACACCGCCATCCAGAACTACGCCCGTACGCTCGCTCTCCGCTCGCCGGACCACTACCGGGTCGGCCCCTTCACGGTGCGCCACAACCCGGGCTGGGAGCTGAAGTTCGCCAACTACGCCATCCCCGACCAGGGGGCCGAACCCACCGCACAGGACGTCGCCGACCTGGTCACCGCGTTCCGTGAGCACGACCGGCTGCCCCGGCTGGAGTTCCTGCCCGCCTGGGCGCCCGCGGTCGAACCGGCCCTGCTGGCGGCCGGTTTCACCGTCGAGAACCGCGCACCCGTCATGGCCTGCACCGCCGACGGCCTGCTCGCACCCAAGCCGGTGGACGGCCTCCGCATCGCCGAGCCCGTCACCGACGCGGAGTTCACCTCCGCGGCCGCCGTCCAGCACACCGGTTTCGGCGGGGAGGGCGGCCCCGACGACGGCGAGATCGCCTGGCTGCGCCGGGCGACGGAGAGCGGCGGCGTCTCGGCCCTGGCCACCGTGGACGGCCGGCCCGCCGGAGCGGGCGGCTGCTCGGCCCCGGCCGACGGCATCGGCGAACTGGCCGGTCTGGCCGTCGCCGACGCCTTCCGCCGCCGGGGCGTCGGCGCGGCCCTCTCCGCGTGGCTGACCCGCGCCGCGTTCGAGCGCGGCTTCACCACCGTGTGGCTGGAGCCGGGCGGCCCCGACGTCGAGCGGATCTACGCGGGCGTCGGCTACCGCAGGACCGGCGAGAAGCTCAACATCTCGCTCGGACCCGCCTGAGCACGGGCCGGGCTCAGACCAGCCGACGCGCCGTGGCCCACCGGGTCAGTTCGTGCCGGTTGGAGAGCTGGAGCTTGCGCAGCACGGCCGAGACATGGGACTCGACCGTCTTCACCGAGATGAACAGCTGCTTGGCGATCTCCTTGTACGCGTATCCCCGGGCGATCAGCCGCAGCACCTCGCGCTCGCGCTGCGTCAGCCGGTCCAGGTCCTCGTCGACCGGCGGGGCGTCCGTCGAGGCGAAGGCGTCCAGGACGAACCCGGCCAGCCGCGGCGAGAACACCGCGTCGCCCTCCTGGACCCGGAAGACGGAGTCGACGAGGTCGGTGCCGGTGATGGTCTTGGTGACGTAGCCGCGCGCGCCGCCACGGATGACGCCGATGACGTCCTCGGCGGCGTCCGAGACGGACAGCGCGAGGAAACGCACCGGGTTCTCGACGGCGCCCATCATCGGGGCACAGCGCCGCAGCACCTCGACGCCCCCGCCGCCCGGGAGGTGGACGTCGAGGAGGACGACCTCGGGACGGGTCGCGGTGATCACGGTGACCGCCTGGTCGACGTCGGCGGCCTCGCCGACGACCTCGACCCCGGTCTCCTCGGTGCGGCCGATCTCGGCCTGGACGCCGGTGCGGAACATCCGGTGGTCGTCGACGAGCACGACCCGTACCCGGCGCTCCGGGCCCCCGGTCGCTTCGGTGTTCTCGGTCATTCGCTCGCCCTCTCCATCTCCAGCTCGACTTCCGTGCCCCCGTCGGGCACCGAACGCAGCCGCGCCGTGCCGCCGTTGCGCTGCATCCGGCCGATGATCGATTCTCGTACGCCCATCCTGTCGCCCGGAACGGCGTCCAGGTCGAATCCCGGCCCCCGGTCCCGTACGGAGACGAAGACCGTGCGGCCCTCGACCTCCGCGTAGACCTGGACGGCACCGCCCTCGCCACCGTACTTGGCGGCGTTGACCATCGCCTCGCGTGCGGCCTGCATCTGTGCGGCCAGCTTCTCGTCGAGCGGGCAGTCGCCCACGACGACGACCTCCAGCGGGACCCCGTGCTTGTCCTCGACCTCGGCGGCGGCCCGCTTGACCGCGTCGGCGAGGGTCGCCGGTTCCTCGGCCTCCTCCTTGCCGGTGCCCTCCGGGTTGTACAGCCAGTTGCGCAGCTCGCGCTCCTGGGCGCGGGCGAGCCTGCGGACCTCGCCACCGTCGTCCGCGTTGCGCTGGATCAGCGTGAGCGTGTGCAGGACGGAGTCGTGGACATGGGCGGCGACCTCGGCACGCTCCTGGGCCCGGATACGCATCAGGCGTTCCTCGGAGAGGTCCTGTGTCATCCGGACGAGATAGGGGCCCGCGAGCAGCGCGATCCCGGTGAGTACGGCGATGGCGGCGGTCAGCGCGGTGCCGAGCTGGGCCGCCGACCCCCGCACCACCATGAACGCGGCGAGGCCGAGGCCGACGAGCGCGACGCCCGCCAGCCCGCGGGCCAGTTGCAGCACACGGCGGCGGCGGCCGACCTCCATCCAGCGGGCGCGGCGCGCGTTGTCGGCCTGGCGCCAGACCAGTACGGAGCCCGCGCCGATCAGCAGCGCGGGCCAGACGTAACGGTCGGCCTTGCTTCCCATGTCGACGTTGCCGACGAAGACCATGGCGCCGATGAGCAGCGCGACGAGGGCGAACACCTGGCCCTTGTCCGGCTTGCGGAGCCTGCGCCGGCCGTCCGGGGCGGTCTCGAAGAGGGACCGCTCCACCCCGCCCATCCCGCCGCCCCCGCCGACCCCGAGCGGTACGACGATCCAGAACACGGCGTAGAGCAGGGCGCCGAGGCCGTCCGCGAAGAACAGTCCGAGGAAGACGAACCGGACCCAGGCGACGGGCAGCCCCAGGTGTCCGGCGAGCCCGCGCGCGACGCCGCCGAGCATCCGCCCGTCCGCGCTGCGGTAGAGCTTGCGCGGCGCCGGCTCCTCCGGGTCCGGGGCGTGCGAGCTCGGGGCTCGGGTCGTGGCTGCTGGCATGCACCGATCGTCACACGT
The DNA here is from genome assembly GCF_044751065.1 of Streptomyces sp. NPDC088746. Lineage (NCBI taxonomy): Bacteria > Bacillati > Actinomycetota > Actinomycetes > Kitasatosporales > Streptomycetaceae > Streptomyces > Streptomyces sp. NPDC088746. The sequence continues at coordinate 554,681 of NZ_JBIVLA010000002.1, read as the reverse complement.
TCCGGCGGGCCGCGGCATCAGGGTCTGCCCGGACTCGACCCTGAGGAGGCCAGGGGGCGGCCGGGCGGGCCCTCACCGGCCTCCGGGACGCAATATCAGGGATCGGCCAGGGTCGTCACAGGTCCCACAAGGGCGTACGGGCCGTCACCATGGAGCCATGACCGTTCCCCAGGGCGCCTCCCCCGGCGTCACACCACCCCCCGAGCCGGCACCGCGGCTGCAGCGCAGCCCGCGGCAGAAGGTCGTGGCCGGGGTGTGCGGCGGGCTCGGCCGGTACTGCGACGTGGACCCGGTGATCTTCCGGATCGTGCTCGGAGTCCTCGCCGCGACGGGCGGCATCGGACTGATCTTCTACGGCTTCGCGTGGCTGCTGCTCCCGCTGGAGGGCGAGGACGAGAACGAGGCGCGCAGGCTGCTGTCGGGCCGGGTGGAGGGCGCCTCGCTGATCGCGCTGGTGCTGGCCCTGGCCGGGTGCGGGCTGCTGCTGTCCATGCTGCACAACGGCGGGATGCTCGCCTTCGACGCGATGCTGTCGCTGACGGTGATCGGCTTCTCGGTCTGGAGCCGGCACCGCCGGACGGCTCCGCCCGAGGACGCGCCGGGCACGGCGGCGTACACCCCGGGAAGCACGGCGCACGCCGCCGGCCACGGGGCGCCCCCCGAGGTGAAGGCACCGCCCACGCCCGGCAGCCCGTCCTGGTGGCGGGACCCGATCGTCAAGGACGGCACGACCGGCCCGGCGGGGACCGGCTATCTCTGGGGTCCCGAGAGCGCGGTGCCGGAGGCGGTGCAGCTCGGCAGGAACAGGCCGACGCCGGACGCCCCGTACCGCCCGCCCTACCGCCCGACGGGCACCCGGGGCCCCCGCTCGATCGGTGGCCTCGTCCTCCTGCTCGCCCTGCTCGCGGGCGGCCTCGGCACGGGGCTGAGCTGGGAGACCCATCCGCTGGGGCCCAGCCTGCAGATCGGTCTCGCCGCCGCACTCGGGGTCTTCGGCCTCGGCCTGCTCGTCGCCTCCGTCCTCGGCAGGACCGGCTTCGGCACGGTCCTGCTGGCCATGATCACTGCGGGGCTGCTGGCGGGCGCCTCGGCCGTTCCGGAAGATGTCGGCACCGACTGGGTCCGCGAGGAGTGGCGCCCGGCGTCGGTGGCCACGGTCGAGCCCCTGTACAAGCTGGGCACCGGGGTCGCGAAGCTCGACCTGTCCGAGGTCACCGTCCCGAAGGGCGAGACCCTGCGCACCCGGATCGAGGTCGGCGCGGGCCGCGCGCTCGTCGTCGTACCGGCCGGGGTGACGGTGAAGGTGGACGCGGAGGCGGGCCTCGGCGACATCCAGTTCCCGTCCGACCGGCGCAAGGACGTGGACATCGCCCCCGACCGGCGCACCCGGCAGACCATCGGACCCGCCGAGAACAGCAAGCCCGCCGGCACCGTCGAGCTGGGCATGGGCGTCGGCATCGGACAACTGGAGGTCACCCGTGCTGCGTCATGAGATCCGGCCGGGCCGCGCGGTGGCGGGCCTCGTCATGCTGACCCTGGCGGCCGGTTACGCGGCGGACGCGGCGGGCGCGTGGAACGCCCCGTGGACGTTCTTCGCCCCGGTGTTCCTCGGCGGCCTGTGGCTGGCGGCCACGGTGACCTGGGTGAGCTACCGGCTACGGCGACGGCGTGAGGCGCGGAAGGCGTCGGCGGAGGCGCCGGCGACCGGTTCGGCCAGAGTGTCCTGACCATCATCGGCGGCGAGCCGGTATCAGCCGATCTTGGGCGCGCTGTCGGGAAGATCGGCGGCGCGCTCGCAGCCGACCACGTCGCGGGCTGCCGCGCGGGCGACGTCGGCCGTCAGCGCGGAGAGCTCCGCCGTTCTGGTGGTGTCCTCCGTGTCCGGGACTCCCGCGATGCCGACCGAGACCTCCAGGGCATCCCTACGCCCCTTCGAGTACGGGCAGTCGACGAACAGCTCGGCCCTGTTGTTACCGACGTATCCACTGGCCGGCCCGAGCGAGAGCGGAGTGTTGTCAGGCTTCGACGCGTCCTGCCGCACCGAATCCCAGGTGAAGTCGGGTTCCTGGATCCTGCTGTACTTGATCTCGAGATCCCTGCCCCCGCCGGACAGGTCGCACTTCCCCAGCCCCTTCGACGCGTCCGCCATGAAGTTCGTGGAGCCCTCCTCGAAGGCCTCGCCGTTCTCCGGCAGCAGAGACTTCACGTGGGCACCGGGCACCGCCTCCTGACACACTCGGTCAGGTACGGAGAGGGCCGGCTTCTGATCCGGCAGGAACACGGCCACGCCCACTCCGGCGACCACGAGAACGCCCAGAGCGGCGAACACGATCTTCTTCCGCCTGTTGCCGCTCGCCGGCATCGCCGCCCCATCGTTCTGCACGGTCCTTCTCAGCTCCCTGCCCGTTGGCGGCCCATGCCGTAGCCCTGCTTGACCTCGCGGGCTGCGGCGTCGGCCTGGCTTGCGGCGTTCTCCGGGTCGGTCCCGGCTTCGCGTGCCGCCTGGTACGTGGCGTCGTAAACGGCGTCCGCGGACTTGACCCGCTGGCTCTCCAGGAAGTCGCTGCGGTCCTGCCCCGCCTCATCGCTGGAGTCACGGGTGTAGTGGTCCACGACGGCTTCCTTGATGTCCCCGATGATCATTCCGGCGGCATCTCCTGCGACGGGGAACCTGGACAGTCCCATGTCGATGGCGCGGTCCGCCCACTTGTCCGTGGTGGCCAGACTCTCGTTGAACTCGGCGTCAGCGGCGATCTTGTCGTCGTAGACCGCCTGGGTACGGGACTCCGCCATGATCCCCGCGATCTCGGCGCCGGGGTTGATGCGGTTTCCGATCTCCTCCGAGAACTCCTCGTACTTCGCCTTGTCGTGGTAACCCTCGTTGATGAGTTCGGTGGTGACCGCCTGCTGGGAGTTGATGATGGCCCCGTAGGCGTCGGGGTCCTTGCCCACCCCGCCGAGGAAGTCCTTCAGCAGCCCCGGCGACAGGTCGCCCAGGTTGGCGTTGCTGCCGTATGTCTTGATGTCGCGGCCCAGGTTCATCCCGTCCTGCACATCACGCATGTACTCCGCTGTGATGTTCCCCAGGCTGTCGCTCAGCGGGGAGTCCTTGAGCACGTCGTGGTTCTTGCCGTACTCCCCGACGATCCGGTTGACCAGGTCCGAGCTGCCGGCCGAGTGCTTCGGCGGTGTCGCGTCCGAGTCGTACGGCACGCCGATCGTCGCCGACTCCAGGGCGTGCCCCAGGGCGTCGTGACCCAGCGGCTTGCCGTCCTCGCCCGGCGGCCATTCGCGGGCGTCGTCGCCCTTGGCCACCAGGTAGTCCCAGTTGTCCATCTCCTTGCCGTCCGCGGTCGTCGAATCGTTGAAGAAGTCCAGCGACGCCTCGGGGTTGTGACCGAGGCCCTCCATGAAACCGACGAACGGGTCGTTGGGCTCATCCGTGGGCGGGTAGTTGAGGTTGGCCGTGTCGCGCCAGGCGACTTCCGGGTCTCCCGGGTACTCGCGCTCGTACTTCAGCAGGCTGTCGCCGTAGTCGTTCAGGAACTCGTCGTCGAACTTGCCCTTGTCCATCAGGCTGCTCATGACCTGGTAGCCGTTGGGCCCCATCGGCAGTCCCTGGATCGGGAACGGCTTGTCGCCGGCCGCGATCACCTCCCGCTTCCAGGTGTCCATGGCCGGGCTGTCGCTCTGGGTCGCCGTGGCCAGAGTCATGCTCAGGTTGTCCTGGACCTCGGCGAGGGTCTTGGCCCGGTCGCCCTCGACCGCGCCGCCGGGCGGGGCCGCCATGTCCCTCCAGAACTGGAGTGTTCCCTCGCCGCCGAGAGTCGTCGCGAAGTGCTCGCTGAAGCCCGGGTTGTCCCGCTGGTTCTTGAGCGTCTCGTTGAAGCGCGCGATCTCCTCGTCGCTCCACTCCCCGGGGTTGCTCTCCTGGGCCTTCTTCGCCCAGTACTCGGCGTCCGCCTTGCCCTGACGGTCATCGGCCTCCTTGAGCCCGCCGGGACCGTCGCCGGTGAAGTCATGCTTGTTCTTGGCGAGTGCGCGCAGGGCCCGTGCGGCGATGCGGTCGGTCTCGCTCGCCTCCCAGAGCACCCGCTTCACCCGACGCTCCGCGACGGCGAGTTCCTCGTCGGTGGGGACAGGGATGTCGCCCTTGCCCGCTGCCGCACCGGAGGGTACGGAGGCGACCGCTCCGCCCTTGGCGTTGATGTAGATGTTGTGCTTGGCGACATCGTCGATGACCGTCTGCAGGGCCGTCTTGTGCTTCTTGAGGGCGGCACTGGCGTCACGCAGGATTCCGAGCACGCTCTTCGCCTGGGCGGCCACGTCCTGGAACTCGACTGCGATCTTGGTGACGAACTCCTTGGAGACGGTGGCGTTGGCGCCCGACCAGTCGGCGGCCTTCGCCTGCGTCTCCAGCGCCTTGCCGCTCACACCGCCGCCGCCCCCGGTGGCCAGGGTGTCCAGCTTGCCGTGCATTTTCTCCCAGTCGGACACAGCCGTGTCCAGTGTGCCCAGACGCAGGTCGGTGAGTTCCTGCGCCGTCATCACTTCTGCTGCCATTACGCTGCCCAGCCCCGTAGCTATCAGTCGACGACTGTCGGTCGACGATCGGTTCCGATGAGTTACTCGATGTACTCGTCGAGCTTGGAAACCGAGATCCCCGTCTGGACATGGACCTCGTCCTTGGAGTGCTGCGCGCGCGTGAAGTCGAAGTGATTCGAGATGTGCGCGCAGGCGTCCTTCAAGGTTCCGGTCTGGGTGTTCCACGCGTCGTGCAGCTCGGTCAGCGCGGAACCCATGTCGAGACCGTCGTTGAAGAGGTCGATCGACGCGGTGAACGTACTGGGCCGTGCGAAGTCGCTGTCCGTGCCGAACTGCTGGCGGAGCTGGTAGGCCGTGTTGCCCAGCTTCCCCAACTGGTCGTCGTGCACGACCAGGTCACCGCTGGACGCGCCACCGCTCCCGCCTGCCGAGGGAGCCTCGTTGAGCTGCATGCGCGCGGCGCTCCGCTCCGCCGCGTCGCTCTTCAGCTGTTCCCACTCGTCCCATGCCACGCGCCGGCCCCTTCGCCGTACGTCGGCAACCCTGATGGACACCGCCGCTCCAAGCACGCTAACAACATGCGTGCAGGGTGAACGCACCGGAGGCGAACGGGTGCAATACGCTCACATCACGGCACCATCCGAGCGTCGGTATGCCCGGCCTTGGATGCCTTTCGCCCTCAGACACGCCCGCGGCGCCGGCCTCCTCGCAGGGCGTCCACCGACCAGTAGGGCGCTCCGGCCAGCAGCAGCGGCAGCCAGGCCATGAGGTAGACGAGGTCGTTGCCGTAGTAGTACGGCGTGCTCTGCCAGCTCACGGTCAGCCACAGGCTCAGCGAGATCAGCGCCCCGCCGAGCGCCGCGAGCCGCGCCCACAGGCCGGCCAGGGTGCCGAGGCCGACGAGGAGTTCGCCGATCGCGATGGCGTAGCCGAAGCCTTCGGGGCTCTTCAGAGCGAGGTCGACGAGGCCCGGGATCGCCGCGCTGTCACGTACGGCGTTCATCATCTCGCCGAGGGAGCCGCTCCCGCTCGCGGACAGGAAGGCGCTGTCGGTCAGCTTGTCGAGTCCCGCGTAGACGAAGGTGACACCGAGAAAGATCCGCAGAGGGAGAAGCGCGTACTGCCCCGCCCGGTCCCGCAGACTCCTCGGCTCGTCGAGCCCGTAGGAACCGCCCCTGTACCCAGTCATCACTGTCCCGCCTTCCGTTGGCCTTCCGACAGACCATACGTACGCCGGTTCGGTGCGGCTCACCAGGTGTGCGGCTCAGTCCGTGACGTCGATGCGGCAGGAGTTGGTCTCCACGCCCGCGGCCGTGACGACCTGCACCTCCACCTCGCCGGGTTCGACCTCGACGGGCACGGGCACGGTGAGCACGGTGTCCGCCGGGTTGGCGAAGCCCCCGGTGACCGGGATCAGGGGCACGTGCACGTGTACGCGGCCGATCCTGACGACCACCCGGGCCAGCCGGTCGGGGCTCCCGGCGCCCGGCGGCACGAATCCGGCGCCCCGGATCTCGATGTCGTCGCCGGTACGGATCGGGGCGTCGAGGTCCCCGGCCTCCCTGGCCCGGACGACCGACAGGATGACCGGCCGGCCGCCCTCCGCGTACTTCCCCGCGAAGTACGTCACCGCCGAGACGGCCACCAGCACCGCCAGGCCCCACGGCAGATCCGGCAGCTGCTCGGGGCGGCGGGCCAGGCGGACCGCGGCGAACAGCACGGCGACCGTACTGACCAGGACGTACTGCACGTCGGTGAAGCTGCCGCGTCCGGAGTCGTCGGTCAGCAGATCGGCGGCCCGTGGCCGGTCGGCCCGCAGCTTCTGCAGCCGCTGCCCCAGGACGCGTACGGTCACCACCCGGCGTACGACGACGGCGACGGCGCACACCAGCGCGAGCACGGTCAGCACGCCGGCCGAGCGGACCAGGTCCAGCCCCTCGATCAGGGCGTCCCGGTCGGCGTGTGCCGACGCCCCGGCCAGCTGGAGCGCGAGGACGAGGACGGCGAAGACGGCGAGCAGCACCCAGGAGGCGGCGACCGTACGTGAGGTGGAGAGCCGGTTGTCCTCGCCGATCAGCGGGGCGAGGAGGCCGCCGCGGGCCCGGTGGACGCGGGCGGCGCCCGTCAGCAGACCCGCGGTGACGAGTGCGGCGAGCAGGCCCGCGGTGCGTGCGGTGGACCAGCCGGCGCCGATGGCGGTCACGGCCTCGCCGATGACCAGCAGGGCGACGCCGCCCCAGACCACGGTCAGGGTGCGCCGCCAGAGGGCGTGGAGCCAGGCGTCACCGGCCTCCCTGCCGCGGTCGGCGACGGTGCGGGCCGACTCGGTCAGCTCGTCCGACACCCACTGCCGGGACGCCGACACCGACTGGGCGACACCGCCGGGCAGGCCCTGGCCGGCGGCGAGTTCGTCCCGCTTGGCGAGGAAGGCCGCCACGGCCCGCCGGTGCCCTTCGCGTGCCCCGTGCGGGCAGTCGCCGCACGTACAGCCACCGCCGTGCGTACTTTTCGCCCTCGCCTCGTCCAACGCCACGGAGAACGCCGCCCTTTCCCGCCTCGGTACCAACCAACTCGCCTCTGATTTCTGCGAATTGTGCCGTACGGGGCCGCTCCGCCCCGCATCGGGGCGGCTGGGGGGCGCTCGTTGTACGGATGTGCGATTGTCAGGCGCTGAGTACGAGGTAGGCGAGGCCCAGTGTTCCCCGGTATCCCCCGTAGTAGCCGGTGCGGCGGGCGTCGACGGCCTCGGTCACCGCGGCGTGCAACCGGTGCCCGGGATTGGCCAGCGCCCAGCGCTCGCCGCGCCCGATGTTGGCGGCGGACTCGAAGAGGTCCCACTCGCGCCGGTCGGCGACGGTCACCTGGAGCGGCCTGAGCCCGGCCGCCTCCGCCTGCCGGATCAGACCCAGGAGCGGTCCGAAGTCGTCCGGCTCCGCGCCGAGTCCCTCCAGCGCGGCGGGCGAGGGCTCGCGCTCCCAGAACCCGTCCCCGAACAGCACCCGGCCACCGGGACGTACGGCCGCGCGCAGGGCCTTGAGCGCCTCCGGGGTGCCGCCCGGCCAGGCGTGCGAAGAGCCGATGGAGACGGCGAGGTCGTAGCCCTCCCCCGGGTATGCGGCGGCCGGTACCTCGTGGAACCGCACCCGGTCGGTGAGCCCTCGCTCCTCCGCCAGCTGGAGCCCTCGCGCCACGGCTTCCGGGTCGGTCTCGACGCCGTCCCCGGTGGAGCCGGGCGCGGCCTCGACCAAGCGCATCAGCAGCTCACCCCAACCGCTGCCGAAGTCGGCGATCCGAGCGCCGGGAGCGGGGGCGCAGGCCGAGATCAGCTGGGCGGCGTGCTCCTCGGACAGCGGGGTGTTCCAAGTGAGGCGGTCGTTGCCGGGAGCGGACATGAGGGCGCGGACTTCTTCGGCGGACATGGGGAGGGAGCTTGCCACGGGGGTGGGGGCCGTGCCAGTGGATTACGGCCGACCGCGACGGTGGATCTCGGTGAGGTCCACGTCGATGGAGAACGGAACGTCGAGGTTCATCTTCTTGCGGTGGATCCCGGTGGGCGTGTACGTGTTCGTAGCCGGGTCGAGTTCGTACACATAGACGACGGGCAGATCGTCGGCCCCCTGCTCGACCCGCCAGAAGTGCCTGATCCCGGCTTCGGCGTACTTGCGCGGCTTGACCCCCCGGTCGCGGTCCTCGGAGTCGGGCGAGACGACTTCGACGGCCAGCACGACATCCTCCGGTGCATACCAGGTCTGGTCGGCTCCGGTGTCCGCCTCCGCCCGGTACACCAGCAGGTCGGGCTCGGGACGGTTCACGCGGTCCAGCCTGATCGTCATCTCACGGTCGACGTCCAGGTCGGCCGGCACATGCGCCAGCAGCGCCGCCTCCAGCAACCACATGGCGCGCGTGTGGAACTTACGCTGCGGACTCATGAAGACGAGACTCCCGTCGATCAGCTCGGTGTGGGGCGGGAGGCCCGGAATTCGGTCGAGGTCGTCCGCCGTCCAGCCGCCCTCCGGCGGGACGGGCCACCGGTACGGCTGCTGCTGCTCGAACCTGGGCTCGGGTGCGGCGCTCATGATTGCTCCCATACGCCGAAGTCTCGTCTCTTCACTCAGCGTACCCAGCGGATACGACGATGCCGCCGCCCAAACGAATGAGCGACGGCATCGGCATTGACCTCAGAGAGTGGGGATCACTCCCACTCGATCGTCCCCGGCGGCTTGCTCGTCACGTCGAGGACGACGCGGTTGACGTCGGCCACCTCGTTGGTGATGCGGGTGGAGATCTTCGCCAGCGTCTCGTACGGCAGGCGCGACCAGTCGGCCGTCATGGCGTCCTCGGAGGAGACCGGGCGCAGCACGATCGGGTGGCCATAGGTGCGGCCGTCGCCCTGGACGCCGACGCTGCGGACGTCCGCGAGCAGGACCACGGGGCACTGCCAGATGTCACGGTCCAGGCCGGCCGCCGTGAGCTCCTCGCGGGCGATGGCGTCGGCCTCGCGCAGCAGGTCGAGGCGCTCCTTGGTGACGTCGCCGACGATGCGGATCCCGAGGCCGGGGCCCGGGAACGGCTGGCGCTGGACGATCTCCTCCGGCAGGCCGAGCTCCTGGCCGACCATCCGGACCTCGTCCTTGAACAGCTGGCGCAGCGGCTCGACGAGCTGGAACTCGATGTCGTCGGGAAGCCCGCCCACGTTGTGGTGGGACTTGATGTTGGCGGTGCCGGTGCCGCCGCCGGACTCGACGACGTCCGGGTAGAGGGTGCCCTGGACGAGGAAGGCGACCTCGGGGCCGTCCTCCTGGAGGATCTCCAGCTGGGCCTGCTCGAAGACGCGGATGAACTCGCGGCCGATGATCTTCCGCTTCTGCTCCGGGTCGGACACACCGGCCAGGGCGTCGAGGAAGCGCTTCTCCGCGTCGACGACCTTCAGCTTCGCGCCGGTCGCGGCGACGAAGTCCTTCTCGACCTGCTCGGTCTCGCCCTTGCGCATCAGACCGTGGTCGACGTACACGCAGGTGAGCTGGGAGCCGATGGCCTTCTGCACGAGGGCCGCGGCGACCGCGGAGTCCACGCCGCCGGAGAGGCCGCAGATGGCGCGCTTGTCGCCGACCTGCTCGCGGATCAGGGCGATCTGCTCCTCGACGACGTTGGTGGTCGTCCAGGTCGGCTCGATGCCCGCGCCCCGGTAGAGGAAGTGCTCCAGGACCTGCTGGCCGTAGGTCGAGTGCATGACCTCCGGGTGGTACTGGACGCCGTAGAGCTTCTTCTCGTCGTTCTCGAAGGCGGCGACCGGGACGACGTCGGTGGACGCGGTCACGGTGAAGCCCTCGGGAGCGGCGGAGCAGGCGTCGCCGTGCGACATCCAGACCGACTGCTCGGAGGGCGTGCCCTCGAAGAGGGTGGAGCCGGCCTTGGAGACGGTGAGCGGGGTGCGGCCGTACTCGCGGGCACCGTTGTCGTCGACCGTGCCGCCGAGGGTGGTGGCCATGATCTGGAAGCCGTAGCACATGCCGAAGACCGGGACCCCGGCCTCGAAGAGCGAACGGTCGAGGCTGGGCGCGCCCTCCGCGTAGACCGAGGACGGCCCGCCGGACAGGATGATCGCCCGGGGGTTCTTGGCCAGCATCTCGGCCACCGGCATCGTGGACGGGACGATCTCGCTGTAGACCCGGGCCTCGCGGACGCGTCGGGCGATGAGCTGGGCGTACTGGGCGCCGAAGTCGACAACCAGGACGACGTCGGTCGTGGTGTCGGGGGCGGCGGGGGGTGCTGCTGGCACGGGGCGGCCTTCCGGCGGTGGAGAGGGGTCGGTCCTCCCAATTCTACCGGCCGTGGGACATGTCCCCGCGTGGCTCCCGTCTCACCATCCGGGCCCGGCGTGGACCCCGGCCCGGGGCGGGGTCCATACTGGCCCCATGCGTCAGCACACGATCTTCGTCTTTACCTATGGCACCCGGCCCGCCGGCTGCCATGGTCGTGCTGCTTGAGCAACTGACAAGCAACGTTCCAGGCGCCCCGGGCCGACAGGCCCGGGGCGTTCTGGCGTTCGGGACCTGTCGCTCCGGGCCCTCAGCCCACCGGGAGTCACAGATGACCAGCACCGCACCCACGAAGACGGCCGCCGAGCGGACCGGCGCGCACACCGACGAGGCCGCGTCCCTGATCGGGGGCGCCCGCACCCGCATCGACGCCCTGGACGACCGGATCATCGGCCTCGTCCAGGAACGGATGGCCGTCTCGGCGGTCATCCAGGAGGCGAGGATCACGTCCGGAGGCCGCCGGGTGAACCTCTCGCGGGAGATGGACGTCCTCAGCCACTACAGCGATGCCCTGGGCAAGCCGGGCACGGCACTCGCCATGACGCTGCTGGAGCTGTGCCGTGGCCGGGTGTGACGTACGGGAAGGCTGTACGGCCGCACCCGCGTTCGGTCCGGGTCTCACCCGTACGGCGCGTGACCGGGGCCGGGACGGCCTCGTTGGTCCGTGTGTCCGTGCCAGCCAGGGGCGGCATCGGTAGGAATCCACGCGTGGCTCCGCCGGGACGTGTGGCGTGCCGCAGGTACGCCGTGGGACCACGATCCGGCGCGTGTGACCGGTCGGCAGGGGACAGCAGCCCGGTCACCCATGTGCGGCCGGTTCCGGGGACGCCCGGGACCGGCCGCCTACGGACCGTCGTGGGCGGCGGCCTCAGGCCTGCCGGGCCCGGCGCCGGTTCGTCGCGTACAGCACGCCCCCCGCGGCCAGGGCGATCACCGCTCCGCCGGAGGCCATCAGCGCGACCGAGCCGGTGGAGGCGAGGCCCCCACCCGTGTTCGCCGACGCGGTGCCGGACGATCCCGTGCTCCCGCCCGAACCCGAAGCGGACGACGAGGTGCCGGGCGTCGGGTCCTGGCCGGCCGTGTCACCGCCGGCGGAGCCCTCGGTGGCCCCGCCCGTGCCGGTGGCGCCGTCCGACGTCCCGCCGGTGTCCTCGGAGCCGGAGCCGGAGCCGTCGTCGTTGAGCACCAGTCGTGCGGTGTTGTCGGCCGGCTTCGGGTCGAAGGGCAGCTCGGGTTCGCTCAGCCAGGTGTTGCGGATCCGGACGGCGCCGTCGGCGTTCGGGACGACTTCGGTGATCTTCAGGTCGAAGGGCAGCGAGACGTCGGCCCCGTCGCGCACGGTCATCAAGGTGTTGCAGACGTAGCGGGGTGCGCGGTTCTGGTCCTCGCGGTACTTGCCGTCCGCCGTCACGCCCCGGCAGGACTCCGGCTTGCGGGTGACCTCGGCGCCCTCGGGGACGGTGAAGTCGAGGGCGGCGACGGGCTCGCCGGACCGGATGTAGCCGATCCAGGCCGGTCCGTCGTTACGGAAGCCGATGTCCGCCGTGACGGTCTCCCCCGGGGCGCCGTCGGCCTTGCCGCCCACGGCGACGAAGTTCGCGGTGTTCTCCGTACGGAAGTCGGTTTCCTGCTGGTTGTCCCAGGGGTTCAGGTCCGCGCCCCGGGCGGAGGAGGTGACCTTCTTCAGGGTCAGCTCGGGGCCGGTGCCCCGGGTGAAGGCCGCGCCCGCGCGCTGTGCGGAGCGCTGTGCGGAGCTGTCCTCGTTGATGCGGTAGATGAGGGTGTCGTAGAACGCGCGCTCGGTGGCCTTGACGGACAGCGGCTCCGCCAGTGTGTAGGTGGCGCCCGGTTCGTAGGAGCCCGGGACCGAGCACAGGGCGGTGGCCCAGGCGAAGCCCTCGAACGGCTCTTCCCCGGCCTCGCCGTCGTACTCGCAGTTGGAGTAGCGCTCGGGGATCTCCATCCCGCGCGAGTACCTCAGGGTCAGCAGGACGCCGTCGGCGGCCGTGGTGCCCTTGTTGGTGAAGGTGATCGGGGCGGGCTGTACGTCGCCCGGCTTCAGCTCCTGCTTGAAGGGGAGCTGCTTCATGACCAGGTCGGGGCCGCCGACGGTCACCTTCGTCGAGAAGGGCGTGAAGGTGACCCCGTCCGCCGATCCGGTCACCTCGATGGTGCCGGAGGCGCCGTCCTTGCTGCCCTTCGCCGCGGCGAGGTCGAAGTCGGCGATGGAGCTGAGGCCCGCGTAGACGCCCCAGTCGTGGCAGACGGCCGTGGTGCCGGTGATCTCGCAGTCCGATCCCGTGTCCTCGGCGGGGGTGAGCTCGGCGACGCCCGCGATGCCGGTGAGGTCGAGGGTGTAGGTCACCTCGCCCTCGTAACCCATGCTCTCCTCGTCGGGGTCCGGGTTGTGGACGGTGAGCCCGAGCGAGGACTTCTGGGGGCTCCCGGTCTCCGGGTAGGGGTGCAGGGCGGTCTCGGCGGGGCCGCCGAGGGTGAAGACCGGGCCGTCCGCCTGCGCCGGGGCGGCCACGGCGAGCGAACCGGCGGCGAGCAGCCCGGCGGCGGCGAGGCCGCCTGCCGTCCGGCGCAGCGCTGTTCTCGGGGTAAGGCGTGTCATCGCGAACCTCTGGGGATCGGCGGAGCTGTGTGACTGCTGTGACGCAGTACGGGTTCGACCACGCAGCGGTGCGAACAGTTGCTCCGGCCAAGATCACGGCTTGGGCACGGCGCGCGGGTGTGGCGGGCGCCACATAAAGATTCTGTGAAACCCAGGACAACTGTTTCCGCACTTCACAGGTCATGCATGGCGAACACACCGGCTTGTTCCGTCCCCACTACGGCGGCCCGTTCATCCTTTTCAGACGTACCGCAGCCCACGCGGTACCACGGACCCGCTGAGGCCCCAGATGAAGCTCCGCCGCACCCTGGCACTCGCTGCCGCCACCGCCGTCATAGGCCCGGTCGTCCTGCTCTCGGCACCGGCCGCCTTCGCGGACGTCGAGACCACGACGACCGAGAGCCCTTCGGCCACGCCGACCGAGACGGAGAGCGAGTCCCCGTCCCCGACGGCGACCCCCGAGAACACCGAGTCCGCTTCGCCGTCCGTGACGCCGTCGGCCACGGAGTCGTCCGAGGGCACCACCCCCGGGACGGCCACCCCGACCGCGACCGCGACCGAGTCGGAGACGGCGTCCGCGACGCCGACGCCCACCGCTTCGGAGACCGATGACGAGGAGGAGGGGGAGGAGCCGCTCGACGCCTGCGAGCCGCGTCCGCTCGAACTCTCCATCAACGGCCTCTCCGGCAAGATCGTCCGGGGGAGCGGCTGGGACCGGTTCACCCTCAACGTCTACAACGACTCGGAGAAGACCGTGAGGAACATCGCGTTCTTCGCGGGCGCCGCCGCCGACAAGGAGGGCGCGCAGCTCTTCACGACCAAGCAGGTCCGGCTCCAAGCCCTCAACGAGTCGGAGGGCACCTGGGAGGACCTGGAGGACCTGGGCACGTCGTCCGGCTACGTCGGCGAGACCGACGAGATCAAGCCCGGCTACGAGGTCGACATCGACCTGCGTCTCAAGGTGGAGGCCAGCGCTCCGGTGGGTGCCGGCTTCAGCCTCGGCGGCGGGCTCGTCTTCGGTGAGGAGCTGGAGGCCGTTCCGTGCTTCACGGACGTCGCCTACAGGTTCCAGATCGTCAAGGCCGGTGACGACGACGGTTCGAAGCCCCAGGAGGGCGGCAAGGTCCCCGTCCCCACCACGAAGCCGGCCGGCGACACCAGCAAGGTCACCGGCAGCCTCGCCGAGACCGGTTCGTCCTCCAGCACGTCGGTGATCGCCCTCGCGGGCGGCGCGGCCGTGGTGCTGGGTGCCGGTGCGATGTTCGTCGTGCGGCGCCGCAGGAACGGTGACGCCGCCGCGTAAGGCGCGTCACCCGTAGGACCGCCAAGGGGCTGCACTCGGAGGGGGGTGCAGCCCCTTGGCGTTCCCGGAGTCAGGCCTCCGACGCGGCCTTCTTCGGCGGCACCGCCGGAATCCCGAGGAACGGCAGCTTCAGCGCGCCGAACGCCTCCTTCGGCACGGCGGGCGCCTTCGGTTCGACGGCGGCGAGCCGTTCGTACACCGTGTCCTGTGCCGGGCGCGGGTCCGTCTCGCCCTTGTTGGGCCAGAAGGACATCGCGCGCTCCGCCTGTGCCGTGATGGTCAGCGAGGGGTTGACGCCCAGGTTGGCGGAGACCGCGGAACCGTCGACCACGGAGATGCCGGGGTGCCCGTACAGCCGGTGGTAGGGGTCTATGACGCCCTCGTCCGGGCTCGCCCCGATCGGGCAGCCGCCGAGGAAGTGCGCGGTGAGCGGGGTGCCCATCAGCTCCCCGATGTTCGATCCCGCGAAGCCGTTGATCTCCTGGGCGAGCAGCGTCGCGCCCTGGGTGGCCTCGGCTATCTGGGTCGGGTTGGGCGAGCCGTGGCCCTGGCGGGCGGTGAGCAGGCCCTTTCCGACGCCGCCCGGCTTGCGGTACGCGGTCAGCGAGTTGTCCAGCGACTGCATGACGAGCCCGATGATGGTCCGCTCCGACCAGCGCCGGTTGGACAGCGAGCGCATGAGGAGCCACGGGTGCCGGGCCACGTTGCCGAACCAGCTCAGCACCCGGTGGGTGCTGTAGGGCACCTGGAGGATGGTCAGCGCGCCCATGGCGTTGGATCCCTTGCCGTAACGCACCGGCTCGATGTGGGTGTTCTCGTCCGGGTGGATCGACGAGGTGATGGCGACGCCCTGGGTGAAGTCGGCCTTGGCGGTGCCGTGCTTCCTGCGGTAGCGGCGGTCGCTGGTCTGCGCCCCCACCAGGCCCTCGGAGTTGGTGCGGGTCAGCTCGCCGAGCCGGGACGACAGCCGGGGCAGCAGCCCTTCGTCCTTCATGGTGTGCAGCAGGGTCTGGGTGCCGTACGTGCCCGCCGCGACGACCACCTTCCGGGCCCGCAGCACGGACGGTGCCGCCTTGCGGCGCCGGTGCGTGGGCACGGTCGAGACGCGGTAGCCGCCGTCCGGGTCGTCGGTGACCGCGACGACGGAGGTCATCGGGTGGATGACGGCTCCGGCCTTCTCCGCCAGGTAGAGGTAGTTCTCGTTGAGGGTGTTCTTCGCGCCGTGCCGGCAGCCCGTCATGCACTCGCCGCACTGGGAGCAGGCCTTGCGGGCGGGGCCCGCGCCCCCGAAGTAGGGGTCGGCCGTCTCCCCGCCGGGCTTCGTGCGCGCCGTGCCGTCGGCGTCCTGGCCGTCGCCGAAGAAGACGCCGACCGGGGCGAGGTGGAAGGTGTCGCCGACGCCCATCGACTCGGCCACGGACTTGAGGTGGACGTCCGCCGGGGTCACGGTCGGGTTGAGCCGCACCCCGAGCATCCGCTTCGCCTGGTCGTAGTACGGCGCCAGCTCGTCCTTCCAGTCGGTGATGTCCGCCCACTGACGGTCCTCGAAGAACGGCGCGGGCGGCACGTACAGGGTGTTGGCGTAGTTGAGGGAGCCGCCTCCGACGCCCGCCCCGGCCAGCACCATCACCTTTCCCAGCAGGTGCACCCGCTGGATGCCGAACAGGCCGAGCGCGGGTGCCCACAGGTAGTTCTTGATGTCCCAGGAGTTCTTGGGCAGCGTCGCGCGCGTGAAGCGGCGGCCGGCCTCCAGGACACCGACCCGGTATCCCTTCTCGCTCAGCCGCAGGGCCGAGACCGCGCCGCCGAAGCCCGAGCCGACGACGAGGACGTCGTAGTCGTACGCGTCGTCGTCCGCCGCCGGAACGGCCGGTGCGGCCTGATTCTGGGCATGGCTGTCCTGGGACATGGCTCTCCTCGGTACGAAAAGGGCAGATAAGGGTGGCTGAGGGGGTCAGCGCAGCCGGAAGGCCTTCATCGCCTTGAGACTGCGGCTCATGAAGGCGGCGTACCTCTCGTCGTCCATCCCGAAGGCCGGAGCGAGGGGGATCAGCCGCTGCTGGGCGACCGTCTGGGCCTCGGTGTACTTCAGGATGCCCTCGGAGCCGTGCCGCCGGCCGAGGCCGGAGTCCTTCATGCCGCCCATGGGTGACTGGACGCTGCCGTACGCGGGTGCGTACCCCTCGTTGATGTTGACCGTGCCGGTCCGCAGCCGCGCGGCGACGCGGTGGCCGCGTCCGGCGTTCTTCGTCCAGACACTGGAGTTGAGGCCGTACGGGGTGGCGTTGGCCAGGGCCACGGCTTCGTCGTCGTCGCTGAAGCGGTAGATGGAGACGACCGGGCCGAAGGTCTCCTCGCCGCAGACGGCCATGGGCGCCTCGACGCCGTCGAGGATGGTCGGCTCGTAGAACAGCGGGCCGATGTCGGGGCGGGCGACGCCGCCCGCGACGAGGGTGGCGCCCTTCTCGACGGCTTCGGCCACATGACGGCTGACGGTCTCCAGCTGCCGCTCGCCGACGAGGGAGCCCATGTCGGCGCCGTACGCGAGGGAGTTGCCGAGCCGCATGGCCTTCGTGCGGGCGGCGAAACGCTCCACGAAGTCGTCGGCGACCGACTCGTGGACGTAGAGCCGCTCGATGGAGATGCAGAGCTGTCCCGCGGAGGAGAAGCAGGCGCGGACGGCGCCCGCGGCGGCCTTCTCCACGTCGGCGTCCGCCAGGACGAGCATGGCGTTCTTGCCGCCGAGTTCGAGGGACACGCCGACGAGCCGGGCGGCTGCGCCCTGGGCGACCTCCCGGCCGGTGCGGGTGGAGCCGGTGAAGGAGACGTAGTCGCCACGGCTGACGACCTCGGGGCCGACGACCGGCCCCTCCCCGATGACGACCTGGAACACCTCGGCGGGCAGCCCGGCCTCGATCAGCAGGTCACGGGCCCACAGGGCGGTCAGGGCGGTCTCCGTGTCGGGCTTCATCACGACGGCGTTCCCGGAGACGAATGCGGGGAGCGCGTCGCCCACGGAGAGTTCGAGCGGGTAGTTCCAGGGGGCGATCTGGCCGACGACCCCGCGCGGCTGGCGCAGTTCGGTGACCTTGGTGAGGGTCGGCACGACTCCGGTGTGCCGCTTCGGCTTGAGGTACGAGGCGGCCTTGCGCCCGTAGTGCCGGGCCGCGACGGCGACGGCCTGCACCTCCTCGTGGGCGTGCAGCCTGGCCTTGCCCGTCTCCAGCTGGATCAGGTCGAGGACCTCGGACTGGCGCTGCAGCACCAGGTCGTGGAAGCGGAGCAGCACGGCTGCCCTGGCGCGGACCGGCGTGGCGGCCCAGGCCGGCTGGGCGGCACGGGCGCGGTCGAAGGCGGCGGCGACGTCCTCGGGGGTGGACTCGGGCAGGTCGGCCAGCTTCTCCCCGGTGAAGGGGCTGTGGTTGGCCGTACGGCCGGAACCGATGACGTCACGGGTCAGCTGGGCGATCACCTCGGGTGTGACCACGTCGGCGGCGGTGCGCGCGCCGGCCGGGGCGGCGGCCACCGGATTGGTGCCGACGCGGGTGCCGGGGGCGGCGGTGGTCGTGGAGGCCTGCGAGTCCGTCATGAGGGCGAGAGTATGTCCACCCGCCCACTTTGGGTACCCGTGGGTAACAGGTTTTCACAGACCCCGCCAGAGACCCCTGCCCCGACCGGCCATCCAGCCAGTGATCACTGGCGGTATAACCGCTGATCAGGGGCGATCCGCCACCCTTCGCGGGATCGGGCGTCAGGAATCGTGAATCCTCGGCCGCCCGTCCACCTCGGTGCGGCCGTACGGGGGTGAGCCCCTCAGCCCGTCTCCTCCGGCGGCTCCCAGCCGCGGAGCATCGTGTCGAAGAGCTTCCGGGTCTCGGCCCAGTCCTCCTCGGGCCCCGTCATGTAGAACGCGTACTCCGGCCCGCCCTCCTCGGCGAAGTACATCTGGTCGATGCCGTGGCGCGGGCCGGGGAAGTCCTTGGACTCGACCCAGGTGAACTCCCACAGGGAGCCGGGGCGGTCGCGGAAGACGTTCTCCTCCAGCAGCAGGCGTTCGTACGCCGGCAGGCGCACGGCCAGGTCCTTCTCGATGCTCTGCATGTGCGCGTACGAGTTGCTGAAGTCGGGCTGCGGATCGAGGCTGATCCGGATGCGGTGCGCGCCGTTGTCCGGGGTGTAGTCGATCTGGCCGTCGTTCAGCTGCCGCTCCCAGCCCTCGGGCACCACGATGCCGAAGCCCTCGGGGTCGGTGACCTTCTTCCAGCCGTCGGGTATCTCCGGCCGGGCGGACCCGCTCTCCTTGCCCGACGTGTCGGCGACGGCGGAGCCGGAGGGGGTGGGAGTGGGGGTGGGGGCCGGGCCGGCGGTGCTCAGCTCCGAGGTGCCCCCGGTCGCTCCGCCGCTGTTGTCCGCCTTCATCGCGACCAGACCCGCGGCCCCGCCGATCAGGGCGGCCACCGCGACGACGAGCAGGACCGTGCGCCCACGGCCCCGGCCGCGCGGGGCGGCGGGCGGCGCGGTGTGCGGGGGCACGGGCGGCGGGGGCAGGGGCGGCGGGAGCTGGGCGGTGGAACCGTCCGGGCCGAAGAAGTCGCGCAGGTCGTCCTCGGAGACCCGCTGCGTCGGCACGTGCGCCTGCGCGGCCCGGGGTTTGCGCCCCTCCATCGCGTCCAGCAGCATGCGCTCGGCCTCCTCGGCCGTGGGGCGGTCCGCCGGGTCCTTGCGCAGCAGCGCGGTGATCACGGGCGCCAGCGCGCCGCCGCGCAGCGGCGGGGGCGGCTCCTCGGTGACGACGGCCTGCATGGTGGAGATGGGGGACGTACGGCGGAAGGGCGAGGTGCCCTCGACGGCCGTGTAGAGCGTGGCGCCCAGCGACCAGAGATCGGAGGCGGGGCCCGGGTCGCCGCCGCGCACCCGCTCGGGCGCCAGATAGTCGATGGATCCCACCAGTTCACCGGTCCTGGTGATGGTGGAGTCGCCCTCGATCGCGGCTATCCCGAAGTCCGTCAGCAGGACCTGGCCGTCCCTGGCGAGCAGGACGTTGGCCGGCTTCACGTCACGGTGCAGGACACCCGCGCCGTGGGCCGCCCTCAGGGCGCTCAGGACATGGAGCCCGATTCTGGCCGCCTCGCGCGGCTCGACCTCACCCGACTCCTTCGTCGCGTCGGCGAGCGAGGGCCCGTCGACGTACTGCATGACGATCCAGGGGCGGTTGTCGTACTCGAGGACGTCGTGCACGGTGACGACACCCGGGTGCGTGATCCGGGCCGCCGCGCGCGCCTCCTTCTGCGTGCGGGCGTGCAGCACGGCCCGGTCCGCCTCGGCGACGTACAGTCCGGCGGTCAGCTCCTTGACGGCGACCGTCCGGTGGAGCACTTCGTCCTGGGCGCGCCACACCTTGCCCATGCCGCCTCGGCCCAGGACCTCGCCCAGTCGGTACCTTCCGGCCAGTACGAGCCCAGCGTTCGTGCCCTGCGCGTGTTCCACGTCTGTTCGCCCCGTTCCTCGGGACGACAGGGTACGGACGGGAGGTGGTACCGGGAAACCTCGCATCGCCCACGAGACCGCACTGTGATGCTTGTCGCCCCGCGACTGGCGGGCCGTCAGGAGCCCGCGCGATAGGTGGAGATGGCCTGTTCGTAGATCTCCGAGACCTTGTCGCGCTCGTTCTCCGGGCCGATGACCTGGACGATGTGGTACCTGCCGTCCACGATCATGACCAGGTTACGGACGTACACCTGACGGCCGTCGCCCTCCTGCCAGGTGAACTGCCCCTCCGCCATGGCCTGTCGCCCGATGTCGACACGGCGCAGGCCGGTGGACGTGGCCCAGCTGGACTCCCTGAAGGGCTTCAGCTCGGGCTCCGCGGTCCGCTGGTAGTCCAGCGGGTCACTCCCGTTGGCCTTGACGGTGTCCCGGCCGGGCACGACGAGCACCGTGAACCCGTCGCTCCCGTAACGGATCTGACGGTCGGAGCCGGTCGCACCGCGCTGCCAGCCCTTCGGCACGCCGATCTCGAAGCCCTCGGCGTCCTTGCGCAGCTCGTAACCCTCCGCGAGAGCCACGGCGGAGCGACTGGTCTGCGGCTTCTCCGAACCCGATGAACCCGATGAACCCGATGAACCCGATGAACCCGATGAGCCCGACGAGGCCGATTCCGACGGCCCGCCGTCCGGCGCCGCGCCGCCGGACGGGCTGCTGCCGGGGCCCGGTGCGGCGGAGCCCGAGGGCGAGGTGCCCGCTCCCGTCCCCGGCTCCGACTCGGACATGAACAGCATGGCGTAGGCGATGGCGGCCGCCATCAGCAGCAGGATCAGCACCAGCAGCAGCCGTCCCAGCCGTCGCGGTGCCCGGCCGCCCGGCGGCGGCTGGCGCAGCACCTTGGGCCCCTTGGGCTCGCGGGGCGCGCGCGGCGGCTTCTCGTACACCTCCTGCTGCTCGTACGTCTGCGGCTGTTCGCGGCGCTGCGGCTTCCCCTGGCGGTGCCGGCCGTGCGCCGCGCCTCCGCGGCCCCGGCGGCGGCGCACCAGCTCGCCCCGGCGGCGTACGACCGGAAGGCGGGTGGCGTCGGCGGGCGGCAGCGTGACGATGTCGGTGCCGGCCTCGGGCTCCGGGGCCGAGCGCACGAGGGAGCGCAGCCAGCCGCGCAGCTCCTCGAAGTCGGGCCGCTCCGTGGGGTCCTGGCGCAGCAGCGACTCGACGACGGGCCGCAGCGGGCCGCACTCCTCCGCGAAGGCGGGCGGTTCGCCGCACACCATCTGGACGAGCTCGGCGGCGTTCTCCTCCGGATACGGCGCGTGGCCCTGCACAGCGCGGTAGAGCAGCGCGCCCAGTGCCCACAGATCGGTGGAAGGGCCGATGGGCGGGGCGAGCTGCCAGTTGTCGTGGACCGGTCCGGCCTGCTCGGGCGCCCACCGCTCGGTGACCGCACCGACCACGGCGATGCGGGCCTGCCGGGCGCGTTCTGCGGCGAGGGGGGTGGCCGGGCCCCGGTAGGCGGGGGTGGTGCCGCTTCCGGCGACGACCTCGTCCCACCCTCCGGCGGGCGTACGGGCGGCCACCGGCTCCGGCAGCGGCCGGTCCCGGCGCTCCACGGGACCGCTGCCGAGACGCCGGGCGTCGGCGCGCAGCGCGTCCTCGCCGGAGCCGCCGGACCCTCCGGAGCCGCCGGCGGGCACGGGCCGGCCGGAGCCGGGGCCGTCTCCCCACGTGCCGGCGAGGTGGACGCGCCGCCCGGGGGGTGTGGGGCCCGGGCCCTCGTCGTCGTCCTCGTCGTCCTCGTCCTCGTCGTACACGTAGGTGTACGGGTCGTCCGCCGCCCGGCCCCAGGTGGCGGGCAGCTGCGGCAGTCCGGGGGCGGGAGGCACGACGGGCCGCTCCCGCTCATCCGCGCCGGGACCCTCGCCGGGGCCGTCGTCGCGGTCGTGCTCGGCGCGCTTGCGGTCCTCGCCCGCGCGGGCCGCGGCACGGGCCCCCGCGCGGTAGGCGGCGATGGCTCCGGCACGGGCGGCGCGCAGCTGCGCGGCGCTCCCCGCCCCGGGCTCCGCCGCGGGCAGGCCGGCGGGCGGCGCCACCTCGATCTCTCCACGGGGCCCGGGGGCCGGCACTCCGTCGGTGGACGCCCGGGGGCCGGGCAGGGCCTCCGGAGCGGCCGGCGCGTCGGGGCCGGGCAGGGCGGCGCCCGGCTCGAACGGCGCGGGGGGCTCGTACGGACCGGTCTCGGCGGCCGGGGGATCGTACGGGTCCGCCTCGGCGGCCGGGGGTTCGTACGGACCGGCCTCGACGGCCCGGGGATCGTACGGACCGGCCTCGACGGCCCGGGCCTCGTACGGGACCGCCTCGGCGGCCGGGGGTTCGTACGGGCCGGTGGGGCCCGATTCGACCGCCGGCGGCCCGTAGGCGTTCTCCTCGTCCGGATCCGTGCGAGGCGCCGGAACGTATCCGCAGAGCGCCTCCTCGGCCGCGCCCGCCGCGAGCCCGGTCAGCACGACCCGGCCGTCGTCGCAGACCAGCACCGTGCGGACCGTGATGTTGCGGTGCGTCCAGCCGTGCGCGTGCAGCACCCGCAGCGCCGTGAGCACGTCGGAGCCGATCTCGGCGGCCCGGTAGGGGTTGAGGGGCCGCTCCGCGAGGAGCGCGGCGAGCGGCCGGGCGGCCACCAACTCGCTCACTATCCAGAGCGAACCCGCCTCGGCGAACACGTCGAAGACCTGGTCCAGGCGCGGATGGTCGGGCACCTGGGCCGCCGCCTGCGCGGCCTCGATCGCCCGCCGGACCGCGGGGTCCGTGGACCGCCGCACCGTGCGCCCGGTGGCGCGCCTGGCGGAGGTCAGACCGTCGGCGTCGAGCACCTCCGCGTCCACGACCTCCGGCAACGGCACCTGCCGCACCAGGACTTCCTGTCCGCTGTACGTGTCGAAGGCCCGCGTCTCGACCAGCTCGAAGGCGTCGGACGGGGGCAGCGGCAGGCGGTAGCGGTCGGCAAGCACCCGACCCGCGTAGTCGTCCACGACGCCTCCCCAGAGCGCGCTGTCCCCCGGTCACCGAGACCGCATGATTCCGTCAATTGCGGTCACTTGCTGTGCAATTGACCCTTCATTCCGGCTGCGTACGGTCTTCGGCCTCTCACAATACGTGGCAAGTCGAGGACGCGCGGCCGTGTCACGGCAACCCGGCCGTCCGGGCGGTCGCCCGGACGGCCAGTCGGCCCGTCAGTCGGTCGGCTTGAACGTGGCGAACGCCGTCTCGCGCAGCGTCCGGCACTCGTCGTCGTCCCAGGCGTCCGCCTTGCAGCTGATCATGATCGAGTAGCCGTGGGTGGCGTCGACCTTGAAGCCCCGGTTGAGGACCCGGATCCGCATGCCCTGCTGGTCGCGTGTGAACTCCCAGTCGGCGACGGTCGGGTAGCCGTTGTACTCGACCTTCTTTATCCCGATGTGCTTGTAGCCGTTGCTGAGGCTCTTGGTCGCCGCGACCGCCCCGGCCCAGGCGGCCGCCGCGTCGTCCTTCGGGGAGGAGTTGTAGTCGACCTGGACGCGGGGGAAGCCACCGTCGGCGTTGTAGATCGCGCCGGAGTTCTGTCCCGCTATCTTGTCGAACTTGAAGTTCCCCGGCATCGCCATCGAGAAGTGGAACTGCTGGTTGGTGACCGTCTTGAACCCGGCGGGCAGCGCGTCCGGGTCCGGGGTCTGCTCGCCGGTCTCCGGCGAGGGGGACGCGTCGCCGGTCGCCTCGCCCTTGTCCTGCCCCTGGCCGTCCTTGCCGCCGTCCTGCTCGCTGTCGTCGCCCTTGCCCGAGCCTCCCGAGGAGGCGGCCTCGGTGTCGCCGCCACCCGCCGCACCGGCGGACGCGGCGGTGTCGCCCTTGGAGCCGCCGCCTTCGTTGCCCGTGTCGTCACCGCCGAGGGTGAGCGCCAGGACCGTACCGAGGACGGCGAGCACGACGACGCCGGCGATGACCGCCAGCGTGCGGCGCGGCACGACGTCCGTGATCGACGCCCGGGGCACGGCCGGACGTCCGGAGCCCGCGGGCCCGGAGGCCGACGCCGTGGCGGCCGTCCCCGGAGCGTGCGGGGGCACCGGGGAAACGCCGGCGCCCGCGGCCGGGGACTTCGCGTTGCGTACGGACCGCAGGGCGCCGCGCAGCCGGTCCCGCGTGCCCTCGGCGATCCCGGAGACGCCGACCGGCGTGGTCGCGGAGGAGGAAGCGGAGCCGGCGGCCCGGCCCGCGGAGGCCGATCCGCCGGTGTCCGGTCTTCCGGAGCCCGTGACGGCCCCGGGCGCGCCGTCCTCGGCCGCCGGGGTGGACGCTGCGGTGGCTGCGGCAGCAGCAGCGGCGGCCTTCTTGCCACCGCCCTTGGAGTCGCTCCTGCCGCCCTTGTCGCTCTTGTCGCTCTCGGCGTCACCGATCGTGGGCAGCGCCATGACCTGGGTGGAGTCGGCCGGCGGCACGACGGGCTGTTCCGGAGCGTTGATCACCGCGTTGAGCAGGACGCGCGCCCCGGCGTCGTCCAACCGCTCGTCGGGGTCCCTGGCGAGCAGGCCGTAGATGACCTCCTCCAGCATGCCCGCGTGCGCCGGCGGCTCCACAGGTTCCGTCATCACCGCGGTGAGCGTGGCGATCGCCGAACCCTTGTCGTACGGCGGGCGGCCCTCGACGCTCGCGTACAGCAGCCCGCCCAGTGACCACAGGTCGGCGGGCGGCCCCGGCTTGTGGCCGCGGGCACGCTCGGGCGAGATGTAGGAGGGGGCGCCGACGAGCATGCCCGTCGAGGTGACCGAGGGGTCGCCCTCGACCTGCGCGATCCCGAAGTCGGTCAGGACGACGCGCCCGTCCTCGGAGATCAGCACGTTGGACGGCTTCACGTCGCGGTGCAGGATGCCCTCGCGGTGCGCCGAACGCAGCACGTCGAGGATGGCGAGACCGACCTCCGCCGCGCGCCTCGGCGTCAGCGTCCCGTCCTCACGGATCACCTCGGCGAGGGACTTGCCCTCGATGAGTTCCATGACGATCCACGGCCGGTCGTCCTCGTCGACGACGTCGTAGACCGTCACCGCACTGGTGTTGCGGATCCTCGCGATCGCCTTCGCCTCACGCAGGGTTCGCGTGATGAGACGCCGCTTCTCGTCGTCGTCGATCGACGACGGGAACCGGAGTTCCTTGACCGCGACCGTACGCCCCAACGTCTCGTCGGCAGCACGCCAGACCGTGCCCATGCCGCCCCGGCCGAGCACCTCCCCGAGCCGGTACCGCCCCGCGAGGAGACGTCCGTCCTTGTCCCCTTGGGGCTCCCGCGCCTGCTCCGCCTCCGACATGCGTCCCCTCTGCGATCAACCCGCCCTGGCAGAGCGTTCATTGTCCCTCACCCCGGGACCGGTCGTGGCCCCGGGTCCGGGGCGGCCCTGGTGCGGCCGGCGGAAGAAATCCCCTGCCATGCCTACATACAGGGCGCTGCCCACCGCCCCGCCGGTGCCGACTCCACCCGCCCTGGGAACGGCGAGCCTGCCAAGCGAACCACACCTCACGACCGCATCGTCCTACCTCCCCCGGTCCGCCGTCGAGGGCCGCGCCCCCGCAGCCGCTCCTCCAGCGCCCCGCAACACCCCCGGAGCGAGGAGGAACACGGCTCCGCGGGCCGGGTGATCCCCCCTCTCCGCCCGCCGGACGGAGCCGGCCCCGTCCGGCGCCGGGCCCCCGGACAGGGCCCCGGCGCGGCTTTCTGAGACGCCCTCAGCGAGGCACGATGTCCGGCGCCCCCAGCCGTGCCGCGTCCGCCGTCAGGTCGTCGGGCTGCCGCTGGGACTCCCGCTCCGCCTCCACGCGCTTGCGGTAGTGCTCCACCTCCCGCTCGACCTGGTCCGTGTCCCAGCCGAGCACCGGCGCCATCAGGTCCGCGCACTCGCGGGCACAGCGGGTGCCCCGGTCGAAGGTCTCGATGGAGATCCGGGTGCGCCGCGTCAGGACGTCGTCGAGGTGCCGGGCGCCCTCGTGCGAGGCGGCGTAGACGACCTCGGCCCGCAGATAGTCCTCGGCGCCGGCCAGCGGCTCACCCAGCGAGGAGTCGCCCTTCACGAGCTCCAGGAGCTCCTCGGTCATCGAGCCGTACCGGTTGAGCAGGTGCTCGACCCGGACGACGTGCAGACCTGTACGGGCGGCCATCCTGGCCCGGGCGTTCCACAGGGCGCGGTACCCCTCGGCGCCCAGCAGCGGGATGTCCTCCGTGACGCACTCCGCCACCCGCTGGTCCAGCGCGTGCACCGCCTCGTCGACGGCGTCCTTCGCCATCACCCGGTACGTCGTGTACTTGCCGCCCGCCACGACGACGAGCCCGGGCGCCGGGTGCGCCACCGTGTGTTCGCGCGAGAGCTTGCTCGTGGCGTCCGACTCGCCGGCCAGGAGGGGGCGGAGCCCGGCGTAGACGCCCTCGACGTCGTCCCTGCCCAGCGGGGTGTTCAGCACCGAGTTCACGTGTTCGAGGAGATAGTCGATGTCGGCGCTGGAGGCGGCCGGATGGGCCTTGTCCAGGTCCCAGTCGGTGTCGGTCGTGCCGATGATCCAGTGCCGTCCCCACGGGATCACGAAGAGCACCGACTTCTCGGTCCGCAGGATGAGCCCGGTCGAGGAGTGGATCCGGTCCTTGGGCACCACGAGATGGATGCCCTTGGACGCGCGGACGTGGAACTGGCCGCGCTCGCCGATCAGCGCCTGGGTGTCGTCCGTCCACACCCCGGTGGCGTTGACCACCTGCTTGGCCCTGATCTCGTACTCCTCGCCGCCCTCGACGTCCTGCACCCGCGCGCCGACGACCCGCTCGCCCTCGCGGAGGAAGCCGGTCACCCGCGCCCTGTTGGCCACATGTGCGCCGTAACCCGCGGCCGTGCGCACCAGGGTCGCCACATAGCGCGCGTCGTCCATCTGGGCGTCGTAGTACTGGAGGGCGCCGACCAGGGCGTCCTTCTTGAGCGCGGGGGCGACCCGCAGGGCGTGGCGTCGGGACAGGTGCCGGTGCACGGGCAGCCCGCGGCCGTGGCCGGAGGAGACCGACATCGCGTCGTACAGCGCGACGCCCGAGCCCGCGTAGAGCCGCTCCCAGCCCTTGTGCCGCAACGGGTAGAGGAAGGGGACGGGCTTCACCAGGTGCGGCGCCAGCCGCTCCAGCAGCAGCCCGCGCTCCTTCAGTGCCTCCCGTACGAGTGCGAAGTCCAGCATCTCCAGATAGCGCAGCCCGCCGTGGATCAGCTTGCTCGACCTGCTCGATGTGCCGGACGCCCAGTCGCGCGCCTCGACCAGTCCGGTCGAAAGGCCTCTGGTGGCGGCGTCCAGCACGGTCCCGGCGCCGACCACGCCCGCTCCCACGACCAGCACGTCCAGTTCGCGCTCGGCCATCGCGGTCAGCGCCTCGGCGCGCTCCGCGGGTCCCAGTGTCGCTGTCCTCACTGCTGCCTCCCGGTAATCCCGGTGCATCGGGGGTCGTACGGCACGTGAGCGGAGACCGGCCGGAGGGCCGGGCGCCCGTGCCCACCCCTCGATTCTGTCCGCGGTCCACGACTTCAGCCACCGCCTGTGGACAACACCCGCCCCACAAGAGTCACAGAATGCGACATATAGGTCATATTTACGCCTAGTCTGACATAGCGCTGTCCCCAGCAGTTGCACTTTCTGTCTCTTGGCCTTAGGGAAAGGACGGCCCACATGCCCGCAGACCTCGCCGTCATCGGACTCGGTCACCTCGGCCTGCCCCTCGCCCAAGCGGCCGTGGGTGTGGGAATCCACACCGTCGGCTACGACACCGACCCACGCCCCTTCGCCGAACTCTCCGCGGGCCGTACTCCGGTCGAGGGATCCCTCAGCGCGTCCGACATCCGGCGGATGATCTCGGGCGGCTTCCGGCCCACCGCCGACCCGGCCGAGCTGGGCCGGGTGCGCACCGCCGCCATCTGCGCCCCCACCCCCCTCGGGCCGGACCGCGCCCTCGACCTCCGCGCCGTCACCGACGCGGCCCGGGCTCTCGCCGCCCGGCTGCGGCCGCACACCACCGTCCTGGTGGAGTCGGCCGTGCCGCCCGGCACCACCGAGAACGTCGTACGGCCCCTGCTGGAGGAGGGCTCCGGGCTGCGCGCCGGACGGGACTTCCACCTCGCCCACTCCCCCGGCCGCCTCGACCCCGGCAACCGCACCCACGTGTACGGCAACACCCCGAAAGTCATCGGCGGCCTCACCCCCGCCTGCACCGAATCGGCCGCCGCCTTCTACGGGCGGCTCACCGACAAGGTCGTCCGGGCCCGCGGGCCGCGCGAGGCGGAGATGACGAAGGTCCTCGAAACCAACTTCCGGCACGTCAACATCGCGCTCGTCAACGAGATGGCGGTGCTCTGCCACGACCTCGGCGTCGACCTCTGGGACGTCATCAGGTGCTCCGAGACCAAGCCGTTCGGCTTCGAGCCGTTCCGCCCCGGCCCGGGTGTCGGCGGCCACGGCGTCCCCGTGGACCCGGGCTACTTCCCGTACAACAGCCGTACGCCCGGACACCCGTTGCGGATGGTCTCGCTGGCCAAGGAGATCAACGACCGGATGCCGAGCTATGTGATCCAGCGCTGCGCGACCCTGCTGAACGAACACGGCAAGTCCGTCCGGGGGGCCCGGGTCCTGCTGCTCGGTGTCACCTACAAGCCGGACCTCGCCGACCAGGAGGCCTCGCCCGCCCGGGAGATCGCGACCCGGCTGATGGACATGGGTGCCCAGATCGGCTACCACGACCCGCACGTCCTGGACTGGCGGGTGCGCGACCTGCCCGTCCCCCGCGCCGACTCGCTCTACGAGGCCGCCGCCGGGGCCGATCTGACGGTCCTCCTCCAGCACCACCGCACGTACGACCTCCAAGGGCTCGCGGTGAAGGCGCAACTCCTCCTGGACACCCGGGGAGCGACTCCGGCGGGAGCCGCGCACCGGCTCTGAGACCCCCCCGAGGCCGCCCGAGGCCAGTGCCCCCAAGGATTACGGTGGGCCGTGTCGGCATGGACTGCTAGCCTGCGGCGTCACTTCTCGCACAGTCGTGCGCGTATCCGTCCCAGGGGGAAGATCCACCATGAGCCAGCCCGTGCAGCCGCCGAACCCGCCACAGCAGCCCTACGGCGGACAGCCGGCCGACGGCAACCCGTACGCGGGTCAGCAGCCCGTCCAGCCCGGCAACCCGTACGGCCAGCAGCCTCCGGCGCCGACGGGCAACCCGTTCGCGGGCCAGCAGGGCCAGCAGCCGGGCCAGTTCGCCGGTGGACCGTTCCCGCCCGCCCCGCAGGCGGCCGGCAACAAGGTCGGCCTCGGTGTGCTGGCCGCCCTGGGCGCCGCGATCGTCGCCGCCATCCTCTACGGCGTCCTGGCCGGGTCCATCGAGCGTGAGGTCGGCTACGCGGCCATCGGCGTCGGCTTCCTGGTCGGCTTCGCCGGGAGCAAGATCGGCGGAGCCAACCCCGCCGTCCTCGGCGCGAGTGCCGTCTTCTCCCTGGTCGCCGTCTTCCTCGGCCAGCTCATCGGCATGTCGATGATCCTCGCGGACGCCAACGGCCTCGGCTTCTCCGAGGTCTTCTTCGACCGCTTCGGCGACGTCCTCGACATCTGGAAGGAGGCTGCCGACTTCATGACGTACCTCTTCCTCCTCCTGGGCCCGGTGGCCGCCTTCGGTGGCGCCAAGCGCGCCGGCTGACCTCTCGCACCACGCACGACGGCCCGGACCGTTTTCCCTGGTCCGGGCCGTCGTGCGTATCGCGTGGGAGATCAGCGGCGGTGCTGCGAGTCCGCCACCGTCACCTCGACGCGCTGGAACTCCTTGAGGTCGCTGTAGCCCGTGGTGGCCATCGCCCGGCGCAGCGCGCCGAAGATGTTCATCGAGCCGTCGGGGTTGTGCGAGGGGCCGGTGAGGACCTCCTCCGTCGTGCCGACGGAGCCGAGGTCGACCAGCTTGCCGCGCGGGACGTCCTCGTGGACGGCCTCCATGCCCCAGTGCCGGCCGCGGCCGGGCGCGTCCGTGGCGCGGGCCAGCGGGGAGCCCATCATCACGGCGTCCGCACCGCAGGCGACGGCCTTCGGGATGTCGCCGGACCAGCCGACGCCACCGTCCGCGATGACGTGGACGTACCGGCCGCCGGACTCGTCCATGTAGTCACGGCGGGCCCCGGCCACATCGGCGACCGCGGTCGCCATCGGGACCTGGATGCCGAAGACGTTGCGCGTGGTGTGCGCCGCGCCGCCGCCGAAGCCGACGAGGACGCCGGCCGCGCCGGTGCGCATCAGGTGCAGGGCGGCGGTGTACGTGGCGCAGCCGCCGACGATGACCGGGACGTCCAGCTCGTAGATGAACTGCTTCAGGTTGAGCGGCTCGGCGGCGCCGGAGACGTGCTCGGCGGAGACCGTCGTACCGCGGATGACGAAGATGTCCACACCCGCGTCGACCACGGCCTTGGAGAACTGCGCGGTGCGCTGCGGAGAGAGCGCGGCGGCGGTGACGACACCGGAGTCGCGCACCTCCTTGATGCGCTGCCCGATCAGCTCCTCCTGGATGGGGGCGGAGTAGATCTCCTGGAGCCGCGGGGTGGCGGTCTCGACGGGCATCTCGGCGATCTCGTCGAGGAGCGCCTGCGGGTCGGCGTGCCGGGTCCACAGCCCCTCGAGGTTGAGGACGCCGAGGCCGCCCAGCTCACCGATGCGGATGGCGGTCTGCGGGGAGACCACCGAGTCCATGGGGGCGGCCAGGAAGGGCAGCTCGAAGCGGTAGGCGTCGATCTGCCAGGCGATCGAGACCTCCTTCGGGTCGCGGGTGCGGCGGCTCGGCACGACAGCGATGTCGTCGAACGCGTATGCCCGGCGACCGCGCTTGCCGCGCCCGATCTCGATCTCAGTCACGATGGTGTGCCTTTCCTCTACGTCTGCGCTGACCAGTATCACCGACACACGGATAAGGGGCGGTCCCGGGAACCCCGGTCCGCCCCTCACCTGCGTTGATGTCTTACTTCCTGCTGTAGTTCGGTGCTTCGACCGTCATCTGGATGTCGTGCGGGTGGCTCTCCTTGAGACCCGCCGAGGTGATCCGGACGAAGCGTCCCTTGCTCTCCATCTCGTCGACCGAGGCCGCGCCCACGTAACCCATCGTCTGGCGGAGACCGCCGACGAGCTGGTGCAGCACGTTGGCCAGCGGGCCGCGATAGGGCACCTGGCCCTCGATGCCCTCGGGGACGAGCTTGTCGTCCGAGGACACCTCGGCCTGGAAGTAGCGGTCCTTCGAGTACGAGCGGCCCTGCCCACGGGACTGCATCGCGCCCAGCGAACCCATGCCGCGGTACGACTTGAACTGCTTGCCGTTGATGAACATCAGCTCACCCGGGGACTCCTCGCAGCCGGCGAGCAGCGAGCCGAGCATCACCGTGTCCGCGCCGGCGACCAGGGCCTTGCCGATGTCGCCGGAGTACTGCAGGCCGCCGTCGCCGATGACCGGGACGCCCGCCGCGCGGGCGGCCAGCGCCGCCTCGTAGATCGCGGTGACCTGCGGGACGCCGATGCCGGCGACCACACGGGTGGTACAGATCGAGCCGGGTCCGACGCCGACCTTGACGCCGTCCACGCCGGCGTCGATCAGGGCCTGGGCGCCGTCGCGGGTCGCGACGTTGCCGCCGATCACGTCCACGTCCACGGCCGACTTGATCTTCGCCATCCAGTTGAGGGCGTTGCTGTTGTGGCCGTGCGAGGTGTCGACGATCAGGAAGTCGACCCCGGCGGACGCGAGCGCCTGCGCGCGGTCCAGCGCCTCGGGACTGGCGCCGACGGCCGCGCCGACCAGCAGACGGCCTTCGGCGTCCTTGGCGGCGTTCGGGTACTGCTCGGCCTTCTTGAAGTCCTTGACCGTGATGAGGCCCTTGAGGATGCCGGCCTCGTCGACCAGCGGCAGCTTCTCGATCTTGTGGCGGCGCAGCAGCTCCATGGCCTCCACGCCGGAGATCCCGACCTTGCCCGTGACCAGCGGCATCGGCGTCATGACCTCGCGCACCTGGCGCGACCGGTCCGACTCGAAGGCCATGTCACGGTTGGTCACGATGCCGAGAAGCTTGCCCGCGGCGTCGGTGACCGGCACTCCGCTGATGCGGAACTTCGCGCAGAGCGCGTCGGCCTCGCCGAGCGTGGCGTCGGGGTGCACGGTGATCGGGTCGGTCACCATGCCGGACTCGGACCGCTTCACCAGGTCGACCTGGTTGACCTGGTCCTCGACCGAGAGGTTGCGGTGCAGCACACCGACACCGCCCTGCCGGGCCATGGCGATGGCCATCCGGGCCTCGGTCACCTTGTCCATCGCGGCGGAGAGCAGCGGGATGTTCACGCGTACGTTCCGCGAGATGAGCGACGAGGTGTCGACCGCGTTGGGCAGCACGTCAGATGCGCCCGGCAGCAGCAGCACGTCGTCGTATGTCAGCCCGAGCGTCGCGAATTTCTCGGGCACTCCGTCGACGTTTGCAGTCATGACACCTTCCCCAAATGGCCTTGATCGGTGCGGATGTCCATGCTAACGGCCCAGCGGGGTGTCTCATTCCACGAGCAAGATCACCTGGCGGTTCTGTGGCTTCCTCCACATCGTGGGAGTCGCGGGAACCGGCCCCTACTGGCCCGCGAGGGCCCGCAGTCTGCTCAGCGCGCGGTGCTGGGCGACGCGGACGGCGCCCGGGGACATCCCGAGCATCTGTCCGGTCTCCTCCGCCGTCAGTCCGACCGCGACCCGGAGGACCAGCAGCTCACGCTGGTTCTCCGGCAGATTGGCGAGAAGCTTCTTGGCCCAGGCCGCGTCACTGCTGAGCAGCGCCCGCTCCTCGGGGCCGAGCGAGTCGTCGGGCCGCTCCGGCATCTCGTCGGAGGGCACGGCGGTCGATCCGGGGTGCCGCATCGCGGCGCGCTGGAGGTCGGCGACCTTGTGGCCCGCGATGGCGAAGACGAACGCCTCGAAGGGCCTGCCGGTGTCCTTGTACCGAGGCAGCGCCATCAGGACCGCGACGCAGACCTCCTGCGCGAGGTCCTCCACGAAGTGACGGGCATCACCGGGCAGCCGGTTGAGCCGTGACCTGCAGTAGCGCAGAGCGAGGGGGTGGACATGGGCCAGCAGGTCATGGGTGGCCTGCGCGTCACCGTCGACGGCACGGTGCACCAGAGCACCGATCACCGTCGTCCCGTCCTCGCGCATCGGACCATGGTGCCTTGGCGGCGTCCGATCCGATGCATCGCGTCCCGAGTTGTGCACCGAAGCGTTATCAGCGGGTGCGCCCGTATGTGCGTCGTCCGCGTCGTGAGCGAGTGCTCCAGCGTTCTGAGCGGTTGCGCCGGATGTCATGTCCTGCGCCCTCCCCTTCCGCTCGACCGAATGTTCCCCGAGGAACTCCACAACCCCAAGGATGCGGCATCGGCCGGGAAGCGTCACATAGCGCTGGTGAGGAGGGCCCGGCCGCAGGTCCGCCGCCACCGTCGCCCCGTCCGCCGGCGTGCGGACGGGATCGCACGGCTACCGGCCGCGCAGCGGCGTCAGCGGACCAGACCCCAGCGGAATCCGAGCGCGACGGCGTGCGCGCGGTCCGAGGCCCCGAGCTTCTTGAACAGACGCCGGGCGTGCGTCTTCACCGTGTCCTCGGAGAGGAACAGCTCCCGCCCGATCTCCGCGTTGGAACGCCCGTGGCTCATGCCTTCGAGCACCTGGATCTCCCGCGCGGTGAGGGTCGGCGCCGCCCCCATCTCGGCGGACCGCAGCCGGCGCGGGGCGAGCCGCCACGTCGGATCCGCGAGCGCCTGGGTCACCGTCGCACGCAGCTCGGCGCGCGAGGCGTCCTTGTGCAGATAACCGCGGGCCCCGGCGGCGACCGCGAGCGCGACACCGTCCAGATCCTCGGCGACGGTCAGCATGATGATCCTGGCCCCGGGGTCCGCCGAGAGCAGCCGCCGGACCGTCTCCACACCCCCCAGACCGGGCATGCGTACGTCCATCAGAATCAGATCCGAACGGTCGGCCCCCCAGCGGCGGAGGACTTCCTCGCCGTTGGCCGCCGTCGTCACACGCTCGACGCCGGGCACGGTGGCAACCGCGCGGCGGAGCGCTTCTCGGGCAAGCGGGGAGTCGTCGCAGACGAGGACGGATGTCATGACCGTCCTCCGCAGCTGATGCGCGTCACCTTGAGCCTCCAGGCTGATACAAGTCGTCACCTGTGCGGTTGACCCCCTCGGACATCTGCCCGAGCTCGTTCTCCGTCAACCGCCTCTCCCCCATCAACGACGGTCACTCGAAAGAGTTACGGGTCAAAGCATCCGGTTCGGCACTCTAAGTGAGGGCCCGTGCACGGAGGAGAGCGACACGAGATCATTCACCCCTCAACCGATCTCTCACCCGGCAGCCTGCCCCATTTAGCGGGTTTTCTTCCCTTTTGCTGGCGTCTGCGGCTAGATTCCCAATCAGTCATATTTACATCTACTAACACCGTAGATGTACGGTCGGGACTCAGGTCACCGACGAGCAACAACGGTCGAGGAAGCCGTTTCCGAACCAGCAAGGTTTCGAGGGGACACGCAATGGCAGATTTCTCCCGCCTTCCCGGACCCAACGCGGACCTGTGGGACTGGCAGCTGCTGGCCGCCTGCCGCGGGGTCGACAGTTCGCTCTTCTTCCACCCCGAAGGGGAACGCGGAGCAGCCCGGAGCGCCCGTGAGACCTCGGCGAAGGAGGTCTGCATGCGCTGCCCGGTGCGCGCCGAGTGCGCGGCGCACGCGCTCGCGGTACGAGAGCCTTACGGCGTATGGGGCGGCCTGACCGAGGACGAGCGCGAAGAGCTCATGGGCCGCGCCCGCAACCGTCTGATCTCCGCCCACTCAGGACCGGCCCCGGAGGCCGGTCACACCTGACACTCCGCACGACCCGCCGAACGAAGAAACGTTTCCTCACACCTGCCGCAGGGCCTGGCGCCACGGGTACCGCGGGCCGGGCAGGTCAGCGTGCGGCCGCCAGGGACAGCTGGTCCAGGGTCGCCGCCACCGCCGGCACCCGGGAGAGGTCGGGCAGGGTGAGGGCGACGATCTCCCGCTCCACGGCAGGCTCCACCGTCACGGTGCGGGCCCCCTTGGAACGTACGGACTCGATGGCCAGCCGGGGCAGGACGGCGACCCCGAGACCCGCTCCGACGAGGCCGATCACCGCCGGGTAGTCATCCGTGGCGAAGTCGATCCGCGGGGTGAAGCCGGACTCCTCGCAGACCTCGACCAGCTGGCGCCGGCAGCGCGGGCAGCCGGCGATCCACGACTCGTCGGCCAGCTCCCCGATGCCCACCGCGTCCGCGTCCGCCAGCCGGTGCCCCTCGGGGACCAGGCCGATCAGCCGGTCCCTGAGCAGTGGGCGCACGACCAGGTCGTCCCACTCGCCGCCGGCCGTCCCGTAACGGAACGCCAGCGCGATGTCGCAGTCCCCGTCGCGCAGCATCTCCACCGAGCGTGGCGGTTCCGCCTCGACGAGCGAGACCTGGGTGCCGGGGTGCGCGGCGCGCAGCGCGGCGAGGGCGCCGGGGACCAGGGTGGAGCTCCCGCTCGGGAACGACACGAGCCGGACCCGGCCGGCCCGCAGCCCGGCGATCGCGGCGATCTCCTCCTCGGCGGCGGTCAGCCCCGCGAGGATGCCGGAGGCATGCCGCACCAGCGCCTCACCCGCCTGGGTGAGGCGCATCTCGCGCCCCGTACGGATCAGCAGCGGAGTCCCCGCCGAACCCTCCAGGGCCTTCATCTGCTGGCTGACGGCGGGCTGGGTGCAGCCCAGTTCCCGCGCGGCGGCGGAGAAGGAACCGGTGGTGGCCACGGCGCGCAGGACACGGAGATGACGGGCTTCGATCACCCTTCAACCATAAGGGACTCTTGCAGTATCGGGCGATTAATCATGAGCGGCTTTGAGGGTGGCCCCGTTAGCCTGTCCGGTTATGAAGGTGCTCACCGTGAATCTCGGCCGTCCCACGCCCTCTCCCCACAGCGACGCAGTCGACGGGCTCACCGGGATCGGCAAGCAGCCGTCCGACGGTCCCGTGCGGGTCGCCGACCCCGGCCCCAAGGGCAGCGGCGGCAGTGGCCTGGCCGGTGACGCGGTGTGCGACCTCAGGCACCACGGCGGATCGGACCAGGCCGTGTACGCGTACGCCCGCGAGGAGCTGGACACCTGGGGGCAGCAGCTCGGCCGCCCCCTGCCCAACGGCGCGTTCGGCGAGAACCTGACGACCCTCGGGCTCACCGTGAGTCACGCGCGGATCGGGGAGCGCTGGCGGATCGGCGACGGCGTGCTCCTGGAGGTGACGTCGGGCCGCATCCCCTGCCGTACGTTCGCGGGTCACATGGGCGAGCGGGGCTGGGTGAAGCGGTTCACGCGTGAGGGGGCCACGGGCGCGTACCTCCGGGTGATCGAGCCGGGGACGATCCGTTCCGGTGACCCGGTCGAGGTGGTGCACGTCCCCGGCCATGACATCACCACGGCCCTGGAGTTCCGGGCGACGACCACGGAGCGGGAGCTGCTGCCGCGGCTGCTCGAAGCCGGTGACGCGCTGCACACGGAGACCCTGCGCGCGGCACGGGCGTACGTGGCGAAGCGAAGCACCGCGTCATGATCCGGCCTCCCGCTCGCGCAGTGCCGCGCGGGCCGGGAGGGTCACGGCGACGAGGCCGAGGGTCACCGCGGTCGCGGCGAAGGTGGCGTACAGCAGCGGGGGCACGTGCGGGGACCCGCCCGTCACGCCGCGCATCATCGGCGTCAGCGTGATCATGGCGATCACCGTGCCCAGGGTCACGCCCGCCGCCGAGACCAGCAGGCTCTCCCAGCGCAGCATGCGCAGCACCTGGCGGCGGGTGGAGCCGACGAGGCGGAGCGTGGACAGTTCGCGGCGGCGGTCCAGGACCGTCATCACCAGGGTGTTGACGGCGGCGACGGCGGCGAAGCCGCCCAGGACGGCGGCCATCATGTAGTTGGACCAGGCGCCGTACGCGTGGTCCAGGTCCTGTTCGACGGCGTAACCCGAGGCGTCGGTGACCTTGCCGAGTGCAGCGAACGAGCCCGCGTCCCCGCCGTGCACCAGGAGCGTGCTGTCGAAGCCCGACGTGACATGGCCGGCCAGGGACGCGCGGTCCATGGTCACCGCCGCGAGGCCCAGGCCCCTGCCGTACACCGCGACGACTTCGGGGCGGGCCTCGGTGCCGTCGGGGAGGTAGAGCGGCAGCGTGTCGCCGACCTCGGCGCCCGCCGAGGCGGCGAGGGTCCTGTCGATGGCGATCCGGCCCGGACCCACGCGGTCCAGGCTGCCGCTGCGCACGTCCAGGTCCTGCACCCGGGCGAGCTGGGAGGCGGAGCCCGAGACGCCCTGGGCCGCCGCGCCCTGCAAAGACGTCTCGCCGACGGCGCGGACGGGCACCAGCACCTGTGTGTCGAGCAGACTCACGGCCGCGTCGACGCCGGGGGCGCGGGCGGCCCGGTCGGCGGCGTCGGCGGGCAGGCCCGCCGGGTCGGTGACGACGTGGTCCGCCGTGATGCCGGCACGGAGCTGATCGGAGGCGACCTTGCTCTCGCTCGTGTGCATGAAGACGAGCGTCGAGGCGAAGGCCATGGCCAGCACGATCGGGGTGATCGCGGAGGCCAGCCGGCGGGAGTTGGTACGGGAGTTGGCGGCGGCCAGTGTCGCCGCGGCCCCGCCGCCGCGCACCAGCAGACCGAAGAGCGCCGCGCACAGCCTGGCCACCAGCGGTCCGAGCAGGGCGAAGGCGAGCATGAAGAGCATGATGACGCCGAGGGAGGCGCCTGCCGCGTCGTCACCGGCGGCGGAGGCCGCGACACCGGCGAGGACCGCGCCACCGCCGAGGGCGGCCAGCCCGAGGACGGTACGGATGACGCCCGGCCGCAGCCGCTCCACCGAGGCTTCGGCCAGTGCCTGCCCCGGCTTGATCCTGGCGGGCCTGCGGCCGGCCGCCCAGCCGGCGCCGAGTGCCGTGAGCAGCCCGGCCCCGACGGCGATGCCCAGCGGGATCCACGAGACGTGGAGTTCGACCGGGTCCGGGATGACCCCGCGGTCCTTCAGCTGCCCGAACCACCAGTGCGCGAGCCCGATCCCCGGCAGACAGCCGGCCACACCGGCGAGCGGCGCGACGAGGAGCGCCTCGGCGGCGACCGCGCGGCGGATCTGCCGCGGGGTGGCGCCGACCGCGCGCAGCAGTGCGAACTCGCGGGTGCGCTGGCCGACGGAGAGCGCGACGGTTCCGGCGGCGGTGAAGACGGCGACCAGCGTGGCGATCCCGCCGAAGGAGCCGCCGAGTCCGGTGAGCGTCTCCTTGGCGTACGCCAGACCCCGGTCCTCGACGCCGCCCCGGGCGTCTCCGGTGAGCACCTGCGCGCCGGAGCCGGCGAGGGCCTCTCCGACGGCGGCGGCGAGGGCTGCTTCGTCGACGGGGGAGGCGCCGCCCTCGGCCAGTACGGCGATGGCGTCGACCTTGCCGGGGTGCCCGGCCAGCGTGGGTGCTTCGGCGTCGGTGAAATACGCGGTGGCCGTGGCGTCGCCCGGGCCGGGCCGGGCCAGTCCGGAGACCTGGAAGTCCGCGCGGCCCGCGGCTGTTTCGAGCGTGACGGTGCCTCCGACACCGGCCTTCGCGCCCCGGGCGGCGGCGGCGTCGAGCACGACCTCGCCCGTACGGGGTGCGGTGCCCGCGGACAGCGCGGTACCGGTGAAGGCGTGCGATCCCCAGCCGTGGCCGGTGAGCGCCGCGCCGCCCTGCCGCACCGGGAAGGTGGAGTCCGGCACCGCCGCCCCGGCGCCCGCTGCCCGGGCGGCCTTCGCCACGAGGCCCACGTCGACGCGGGCCTTGTCCGGCAGCGGGTAGGCGGATTCCTCGGGGCCGTCGACGGTGTCGGAGACGACCCGCGCGGACTGGTCGGCCGCCGCGACGACCGGTGCCTTCGCGTACCGCTGCGCGGGCACCGAGGCGCGGATGCCCGTCTCCAGCAGGGTTCCGCAGGCCGAGACGATCAGTGCCGCCATCATCAGCGCGACGAACGTGCCCGCGAACGACGCGGGTTTGAAGCGGACGGCCGCGCGGGCGAGTCCGGTGGGGCGCCTCATGCCGCAGCCCCCGCCATCGCGCCCGTACGGACGGTCAGCGCCGTCATGCGCGCCGCGATCTGCTCCGCCGAACCGCGTTCCAGGCTCCCGGCGAAGGCGCCGTCGGCGAGGAACAGCACCTGGTCGGCCCAGGCGGCCGCGGCCGGGTCGTGGGTGACCATGACGACGGTGGCGCCCTGTGCGTGCCCCCCGCCCGCGCGGAGCCCGGAGCCGGAGGGAGTGTCCACCGCGTGCCGGAGCAGGCCGAGGACCTCGGCGGCGGTGCCGGTGTCCAGGGCGCCGGTCGGCTCGTCGGCGAAGATGACGTCGGGGCCGGTGACCAGGGCGCGGGCGACGGCCACGCGCTGCTGCTGGCCGCCGGAGAGTTCGCCGGGGCGGCGCCGCGCCTTGTCGGCGAGCCCGACCTGCGCGAGCACCTCGGCCGCCCGGCGGCGGTCCTGGCGCTGCCCGGCGAGTCGCAGGGGCAGCAGGACGTTCTGCTCCACGGTCAGCGACGGCAGCAGGTTGAACGCCTGGAAGACGAAGCCGAGGCGGCTGCGGCGGAGCTCGGTGAGCTGGTTCTCGCTCATACCGGTGATCTCGGTGCCCCCGAGGCGCACGGATCCCGCCGACGGCTGGTCGAGCCCGGCGGCACACTGCAGGAAGGTGGACTTCCCTGACCCGGACGGGCCCATGACCGCGGTGAACGTGCCGCGTGGAAGGGCGAGGTCGACGCCCGCGAGCGCGTGCACGGCACCGGAGCCGCGGCCGTAACGCCTGCGGACACCCCGCAGTTCGACGGCGAGACCGGGTGCGGCGGCCGGGGCCTCCGGCCGGTCGTCCGCCTTCTCCCGCTTGCTGCTGCGTAGCCTCAATGTTCCGCCCTTTCGCGATGTTCCGGTGCCGACGGGCGGAACGTACGAGGGCGGCACCGCGCCGGGCGTCATACCCGGGAGCCAACATGGAGGTGCTACCGCGGTAGGGGGCGGACGAGGCCCCACCCGGGCGGGGGGCGGCCCCACCCGGGCGAGGCCCCACCGGACGGGGACGGCCCACCCGGGCGAGGAGCGGCCCCACCTGGAAGAAGCCGGGTCCGTCGCCCGCGCGCGAGGCGGCTAACGTGCCGCCTATGACGACTGCACTGATTACGGGCGCGACGGCGGGGATCGGGGCCGCCTTCGCGCGGCGGCTCGCGAGTGACGGGCACAATCTGGTGCTGGTGGCCCGTGACACGGAGCGGCTGCGGGCCCAGGCCACGGAGCTGCACGACGGACACGGCATCGAGGCCGAGGTGCTGACGGCCGATCTGTCCACGGACAGCGGCATCGAGGCGGTCGCGGCACGGCTGACGGACCGTGTGAGCCCTGTCGACCTGCTGGTCAACAACGCGGGCTTCGGCAACAAGGGGCGCTACCTCGACGTCCCGGTGGCCGACGAGCTGACGATGCTGAAGGTCCACTGCGAGGCGGTGCTGCGTCTGACCTCGGCCGCCGCCGGCTCGATGCGGGAGCGCGGTCGCGGCGGGGTGGTCAACGTGGCCTCCGTCGCGGCGTTCCTGCCGCGGGGGACGTACGGGGCGTCGAAGGCCTGGGTCGTCCAGTTCACCCAGGGCGCCGCGAAGGACCTGGCGGGCTCGGGGGTGCGGCTGATGGCGCTGTGCCCGGGCTTCGTACGGACCGAGTTCCACGAGCGTGCCGGGATGGGGACGGGCAACATCCCGGACTGGATGTGGCTCGACGCGGACAAGCTGGTGGCCGCGGCCCTGGAGGACCTGGCGCGGGGCAGGTCGGTGTCGATCCCGGACCCACGTTACAAGGCCCTGATGGGTCTGGTGAAGCTGACGCCCCGCAGTCTCCTCGGCGGGGTCACGTCCCGCGCGGGCCGGAGTTACGGACCTCAGTAGGCGAGCACGGAGAACGCACCGAGGCCCGGTGCCCCCGCGACGGGGGTACCGGGCCTCGCTGTCCTGCGGAGCCGTACTAGTGGCTGTGGCCGTGGCCGCCGTGACCGGCGTCGGCCTCTTCCTCGGCCGGCTTCTCGACGACCAGGGTCTCGGTCGTGAGCAGCAGCGACGCGATGGACGCGGCGTTCTCCAGGGCGGAGCGGGTGACCTTGACCGGGTCGATGACGCCGGCCTTCACCAGGTCGCCGTACTCGCCGGTCGCGGCGTTGAAGCCCTGACCCTTGTCGAGCTCGGAGACCTTCGAGGTGATGACGTAGCCCTCGAGGCCCGCGTTCTCCGCGATCCAGCGGAGCGGCTCGACGGCGGCGCGGCGCACGACCGCGACACCCGTGGCCTCGTCGCCGGTCTTGCCGAGGTTGCCCTCGAGGACCTTGACGGCGTGGACCAGAGCGGAGCCACCACCGGAGACGATGCCCTCCTCGACCGCGGCGCGGGTCGCGGAGATGGCGTCCTCCAGACGGTGCTTCTTCTCCTTGAGCTCCACCTCGGTGGCCGCACCGACGCGGATCACGCACACGCCGCCGGCCAGCTTCGCGAGGCGCTCCTGGAGCTTCTCGCGGTCCCAGTCGGAGTCCGTGGACTCGATCTCGGCCTTGATCTGGTTGACGCGGCCCTTGACGTCGGCGGAGTCGCCGCCGCCGTCGACGATGGTCGTGTCGTCCTTGGAGACGGTGACGCGGCGGGCGGTGCCCAGCACGTCCAGACCGGCCTGGTCGAGCTTGAGGCCGACCTCCTCGGCGATGACGGTCGCACCGGTGAGGGTGGCGATGTCGCCGAGCATGGCCTTGCGGCGGTCACCGAAGCCCGGGGCCTTCACCGCGACGGCGTTGAAGGTGCCACGGATCTTGTTGACGACGAGGGTGGAGAGCGCCTCGCCCTCGACGTCCTCGGCGATGATCAGGAGCGGCTTGGAGGCGCCGGCCTGGATGACCTTCTCCAGCAGCGGGAGCAGCTCCTGGATGGAGCCGATCTTGCCCTGGTGGATCAGGATGTACGGGTCGTCGAGGACGGCCTCCATACGCTCCTGGTCGGTCACCATGTACGGGGACAGGTAGCCCTTGTCGAAGGCCATGCCCTCGGTGAACTCGAGGTCCAGACCGAAGGTGTTGGACTCCTCGACGGTGATGACACCGTCCTTGCCGACCTTGTCCATCGCGTCCGCGATGAGCTCGCCGACCTGCGGGTCCTGCGCGGAGAGCGCGGCCACGGCGGCGATGTCGGCCTTGTCGTCGATCGGGCGGGCGGTCGCGAGGAGGTCCTCGGACACGGCCTTCACGGCGGCGTCGATGCCCTTCTTCAGGGCGGCCGGGGACGCGCCCGCGGCGACGTTGCGCAGGCCTTCGCGGACGAGGGCCTGGGCGAGCACGGTGGCGGTGGTGGTGCCGTCACCCGCTACGTCGTTGGTCTTGGTCGCCACCTCCTTCACCAGCTGGGCGCCGAGGTTCTCGTACGGGTCGTCGAGCTCGACCTCGCGCGCGATGGTGACACCGTCGTTGGTGATGGTGGGGGCGCCGAACTTCTTGTCGATGACGACGTTGCGGCCCTTCGGGCCGATCGTCACCTTCACCGTGTCGGCAAGCTTGTTGACGCCGCGCTCAAGGGCGCGACGGGCGTCCTCGTCGAACTTCAGAATCTTCGCCATGGGCTGAGCTGTCCTCTCAAACGAACTGCGCCCCTCGCCGCCCGGCTAGTTATTTCGCAGGGGGCCAGGGGCGCAGAACAGAAGCAAACGTGGGTGAATTACTTCTCGACGATCGCGAGAACGTCGCGCGCCGAGAGGACGAGGTACTCCTCGCCGTTGTACTTCACCTCGGTGCCGCCGTACTTGCTGTACAGAACGACATCGCCGGTCTTGACGTCGAGCGGAAGGCGCTCGCCGTTCTCGAAGCGGCCCGGGCCCACGGCCAGGACGACG
The DNA here is from genome assembly GCF_044751065.1 of Streptomyces sp. NPDC088746. Lineage (NCBI taxonomy): Bacteria > Bacillati > Actinomycetota > Actinomycetes > Kitasatosporales > Streptomycetaceae > Streptomyces > Streptomyces sp. NPDC088746. The sequence goes on along the minus strand of NZ_JBIVLA010000002.1, from coordinate 511,902 downwards.
CCCTCCTGGGGCTTCTCCTTGGCGGTGTCCGGAATGACCAGGCCGGAAGCCGTGGTCTGCTCGGCGTCGAGCGGCTGGACCACAATGCGGTCCTCGAGCGGCTTGATCGCAACCTTGGAGCTGGTGGTCGACACGATCCGGTCTCCCCCTTCGGAGATCTCACGGGGTTTAACAGTCTGTGGGGTGGCGACCAGACCGATCCGTCGTCGCGGGTGCCGGACCTGCCCTGTCGCGCGGTTGTGCTGGCACTCTCCATCGGGGAGTGCCAGCACTGACACTATGACCGCGATTAGCACTCGGTCAAGCGGAGTGCCAATTCACCACCCTCGCGTGGCGCCGTGGGACCGGCGCACGCCCCGGACAACGCGGGAGATCTCCGCAGGGTTCCGTACGGCGGATGACCGCCCGTCAGACGTAGTCCTCCAGCCTGGCCACGGCGTATCCCTTGTCGGTGACCGTCTTCATGACGTTGCGGATCATGTCGGCCATGGAGCCGTCCCAGTCCTCACGTCCCCGGAAGTGGGTGAGGATGATGTCGCCGGGGTGCAGGTCCCGGTCCCACTCGCGCCACTCCATGTGGTCGGGGAACGCCTCGGCGGCCCACAGGGGCACGGCCTTGATGCCGCAGGACTTGGCGATGCGCAGGGTGTCGCCGTTGTAGTTGCCGTACGGCGGGCGGAAGAGGGTGGGCCGCTTCCCCAGGAACTTCTCGATCTTGTCCTGCGAGCCGCAGATCTCCCGTTGCTGCTCCTCCCGGGAGAGCCCCGGGAGATAGCGGTGGTTGAGGGTGTGGTTGCTGAGGGTGACACCCCGGGCCTGCATGTCCTTGAAGTACCCGTAGTCGTCGCTGACTTCGTAGTCGCTGAGGAAGGCGCTGTACGGGATGTCCAGCTCCGACATCATCCGCAGCAGTTCAGGGTCCTTCTCCGCGCCGTCGTCCATCGTGAGGAAGACGATCCGCTCCTCGGTCGGCACGGTGGTGAAGACCGGCGGCAGATCCTCCCCGCCCTCGACCTCGAAGCCCTTACGGGTGGTGATGCGCGGCTTCTCGGCCGGCGGCGCGGGTGCGACGAGCGGGACCTTGGCCAGGCCCCACTTCCTCGCGACGGCGGTGCGGGCGGCGACCGCCCGCTTCAGCCGCTCGGCCCGGGCCTTCGCCTTCGCCTCGGCCGCGGCGGGGCCCGCCTGCGCGGCGGCGGCGCCCGGCTGCCCGGCCACCGGCTTCTGCCGCCCGGCGGACGCTTCGTCCGCGCCGTCACCGCACCCGGAGGCGGCGGCACCCACCAGCAGGGCGACCAGGACCGCGCAGACCGGTCTGTGGCGCTTCGGGACTCTTTTGTCGTTTTGTCGTACTAGCTGCATGGCGCCGCATCCTGCCACCGGGCCACCGGCCGTCTCCGGCGACACCTCCGGGGGGCCCGCCGGGTCCCCCGGCTGGCTCACAATGGACTGGTGAACGCCCTTCCCCCTGCCGGTCAGGCCGACCAGGCCGACCCGCTCTCCGCCTTCGCCGCCCTCCGCACCCCCGAGGGCGCGGCGCTCCTGGACGAGCTGCGCGACCACGACCCCGCCCGGGAGCTGGCGACCGCGACCCGGCTGCGCCGCACGCACCCCGCCGCCCTCGTGTCGGCGGCGCTCGGCCAGGCGCGGCTGCGTCAGCGCGCGGTGGCGAAGTTCGGGGCGGCGGACGCGTACCGCATGTTCTTCACCCCCGACGGCGTGGAGCAGGCGACCCGCACCTCGGTCGCCGGCTACCGGGCCGGGCGGTTCGCGGAGCTCGGCGTACGGAGCGTCGCCGACCTGTGCTGCGGCATCGGCGGGGACGCGATCGCGCTGGCCAGGGCGGGCGTCTCGGTCCTGGCGGTGGACCGCGATCCGCTCACCGCCCAGGTCGCCCGCGCCAACGCCGAGGCGCTCGGCCTCCAGGACCTCGTCGAGGTGCGGTGCGCCGATGTCACGGAGGTCGACACCTCCCCGTACGACGCGGTCTTCGTCGACCCCGCGAGGCGCGGCGGGCGGGGCAGGATCTTCGACCCCGAGGCCTACTCACCGCCGCTCTCCTGGGCGACCGGGGCCGCGCTGAAGGCCCCCCGCGCCGCGCTGAAGATCGCCCCCGGCGTCCCGCACGAGGCGATCGAACCGCGGGCCGAGGCCGAGTGGATCTCGGACGGCGGGGACGTGAAGGAGGCCGTGCTCTGGTTCGGCGAGGGCTTCGCCCCGGGCACCTTCCGGGCCACGCTGCTCCCCTCCCGCACCACCCTCGCCTCCGACGGCCCGCTCCCCGCCCCGCCGGTCGGTCCCGTCGGCCGCTATCTGTACGAGCCGGACGGCGCCGTCATCCGCGCCCATCTGGTGGCCGACATCGTGGAACGGTGCGGGGGCAGGCTGATCGACGAGACGATCGCGTACGTCACGAGCGACCGGCCGTACGAGTCCGACGCCACGGCCGCGTACGAGATCACCGATCAGCTGCCCTTCAACATGAAGAAGCTGAAAGCCCTGCTGAGGGAGCGTCAGGTGGGCGTGCTGACCGTGAAGAAGCGCGGCTCGGCCGTCGAACCGGAGGAGCTGCGCCGCAAGATGAAGCTCCAGGGGCCGCACGCGGCCACCGTCTTCCTGACCCGGGTGGCCGGGGCCCCGACGATGCTGATCGGGCACCCCGTGAAGCGGAGCTGATCAGCGGTCCGCCGCGACCAGCGCTTCCGCCGGGGCCCCGGCGGGCATCCGCAGCACCCAGCGGCGGTGGGCGAACGCCTTCACCAGGCCGGTCAGCCCCGTCAGCCAGGCGAGGAACCCGAGCCCCATCAGCCAGGCCACCAGGCCGTACGTCTCCTGACCCGCCCTGGCGGTCGCCGGGACGGCCACACAGCCGAACAGGCCCGCCGCGCAGAGCGTGAACGACATCAGCAGCCACGCGAGGCTCGCCCGCGGCCGGCGCAGCAGCTTGTCCCCCTCCGGGTCGCGGTCCAGCGCGCCCCATTGCACGAGCAGGCGGTGGACCCGCACGTCCCTGGCCACGCCCACGGCCATGAGGACGGCAGCGGGAACCAGCACCGCGGCACCGACGGCGAGGCAGATGACCGCCGGGATCGCACCGAGGGCGTCCAAGGCGTCCTCGAACATAAGGAACGCCGAGCCCGCCAGGGACCAGCCGAGCGCGGCGACCCCCGCCCACATCCACAGGATTCCGAGCCGCCCGGGTCCGATGAACATCTTCACCAACTCGCCGAGGACGACTGCCCGGTCCCTCAGCAGGGCGTCGCGGTCGGGCCACGTACGTGTCTCCACGGGCGGAGGAGGCGGCGGAAGCGGTGAACGACTGGGCATGGCCCCGAGGTTACCGAGCGCGCACCCGCCCGAGGACGGTGGGACGGGCCTGGGTCAGGTCAGCGGGTACGACGTGCGGCCGGACGCCTCGTCGATCTCGTCGTGCGCCTTGGTGAGCAGCTTCATCGCCAGCTCGTTGAGCGCACGGGCACCGGCGATCTCCTCGCCGACCCTCGGCTGCTCCGCGTCGGAGGGGTGACGGCTGGCGTACCCGTGGGCCCGCACCTCGGTCCCGTCGCTCAGCCGCACCATCGCGGCCGCGCGGGTCCGGTGGGTGTCCTCCTCGAATTCCAGCTCGATGTGCCAGCCGACCGTGGTCTCCATCATGTCGGTCACCTCCCGGGATTCCTGCTTCCAGGGTGCGCCCGATCCCCCGCCCGCGCACGGCGTGCGGCGCCGCACGCCTCAGGCGTCCCGCAGAGCCTGCACGTCCAGCTTCCGCATCCCCATCATCGCCTTCATCACGCGGTCGGCCTTGGCCCGGTCGGGATCGCCGAGCAGCTCGGGCAGCGCGCGCGGGACGATCTGCCAGGACAGGCCGTACCTGTCCTTCAGCCACCCGCACATGCTCTCCTCACCGCCGTCGGTGAGCTTCGCCCACAGGGTGTCGACCTCCTCCTGGTCGGCGCAGTCCACGCTGAGCGAGACGGCCTCGCTGAAGGTGAACTCCGGGCCGCCGTTGAGGCCGAGGTACTCCTGTCCGGCGAGCACGAAGTCGACGGTCAGCACCGAGCCCGCCTTCGGGGACCCCTCGTTCCAGTAGGTGATGTCCTCGATGCGGGAGTCCCCGCCGAACACCGAGACGTAGAACTCCGCTGCTTCCTGGGCCTGGTCGTCGAACCACAGACAGGGCCTGATCTTCTGCACGGTCGCTCTCCTCGCTCCACGAACGTCGTCGTTCGCTGTGCAAGGTAGACCGGCTCCGCGCCGGAAATTCATCGGAACACGCGCCGCGCGGGAGTACGTCAGCCGACCGCCGGACCCAGGGATTCGAACCGCCACCGGTGCACCGGGCGGCTGATCAGCCCGGCCTCCGGCTCGGGCAGCTCGGGCAGCTCGTCGTCGTATCCCGCGTCCCACCAGGTCAGCACGAGCACCCGGTCCTGCGGGGCCCGCAGCAGCTCGCTGCGCAGCGGCTCCCGGACCAGCCCGGACGCCTGGGACCTGGCCCACTCCAGCAGCTCCGCGCCGCGGCCCTCGGCGGCGCGGGCCTCCCACATCAGGGCGACGGTCATGAGTAGAGGTTGTCCTTGCTGACCTCGTGCACATGGTCGTGGCTGTGGCTGTGGCTGTGTCCGTGGACACCCGGCACATGGGTCTCCGTGACCGGCAGCGAGGAGTCCGCCGAGAGGTCCAGGTCCGACACCGGCCGGTTGCGCGCGACCATCTCCGCGCCCAGCGCGGCGACCATGGCGCCGTTGTCCGTGCAGAGCCCCGGCCTGGGAACCCGCAGCCGGATGCCCGCCCTCTCGCACCGCTCCTCGGCGAGCGCCCGCAGCCGCGAGTTGGCCGCCACGCCGCCCCCGATCATCAGGTGGTCGACGCCCTCGTCCTTGCAGGCCCGGACGGCCTTGCGGGTGAGGACGTCCACGACGGCCTCCTGGAAGGAAGCCGCCACGTCCCGTACGGGTACGTCCTCGCCGGCCGCGCGCTTCGCCTCGATCCAGCGCGCCACGGACGTCTTGAGCCCGGAGAAGGAGAAGTCGTACGCGGGATCGCGCGAGCCGGTCAGTCCGCGGGGGAACGCGATCGCCTTCGGGTCGCCCTCCCTGGCCAGCCGGTCGATGACCGGGCCGCCGGGGAAGCCGAGGTCCAGCACCCGGGCGATCTTGTCGAACGCCTCGCCCGCCGCGTCGTCGATGGTCGCGCCCAGCGGCCGTACGTCGCTCGTGATGTCCGGGGCCAGCAGCAGCGAGGAGTGCCCGCCGCTCACCAGCAGCGCCATCGTCGGCTCGGGCAGCGGGCCGTGCTCCAGCTGGTCGACGCAGATGTGCGAGGCCAGGTGGTTCACCCCGTACAGCGGCTTGTTCAGCGCGTACGCGTACGCCTTGGCGGCCGACACACCGACGAGCAGCGCCCCGGCGAGCCCGGGGCCGGCCGTGACGGCGATGCCGTCGAGGTCGCGGGCGCTGATCCCGGCGTCCTTCAGGGCGCGCTCGATGGTGGGGACCATCGCTTCCAGGTGGGCGCGGGAGGCGATCTCGGGGACGACACCGCCGAAGCGGGCGTGCGTCTCGACGCTGGACGCCACGGCGTCGGCGAGGAGCGTCGTGCCGCGCACGATGCCGACTCCGGTCTCGTCGCAGGAGGTCTCGATACCGAGTACGAGCGGTTCGTCAGCCATCAGTCTGTCTCTGTTCCTTGTACGGTCAGCCGCATGACGAGTGCGTCGATGTTCCCCGGCTGGTAGTAGCCACGGCGGAAGCCGATGGGTTCGAAGCCGAAGCGTTCGTAGAGTTTCTGCGCGCGGGTGTTGTCGACACGGACCTCCAGGAGCACGGCGGCGCACTCGAAGGCCGTGGCGTGCCGGAGCAGGTCGGTGAGGAGTTCGGATCCGAGGCCGCCGCCCCACTGGCCGCGGCTCACCGCGATCGTCTGGACGTCGGCGAGGTCACCGGCCGAGGCGAGGCCCGCGTAGCCGACGATCCGGCCGTCGACGGAGTCCTCGGCGACGACGTAGCGGTGGGTGGCCCGGGGCCCGCGCGCGCGGGCCAGCTCGGACCAGAACATGCCGGCGGACCAGGCGTCGTCGGGGAACAGCTCGTGTTCCAGCTCAAGCACCGGTTCGATGTCCCACCAGCGCATCTCGCGGAGCACAGCGGTCGCGGTGGTCACTTGGGGGTGACCACCTTGTAGTTCTTCGGGACCTGGGCGTCGGGCCTGCGCAGATAGAGCGGCTGCGGCGGCAGCAGTGCGGCGCCGGAGGCCAGCCGCTCAGCGGCCAGGGCGGCGAGCGCGGCGGCGGAGACGTGTTCCGGGCCGCGCGCGTTGGGGAAGGCCTCGGGGTAGAGCAGCGCGCCCGCGCCGACGACGGGCAGTCCGGCGAGCCGGTCCGCGATGTCGGCGGGCCGGTCGACGGCGGGCTCGCCGTCCCGGGTGCGGAAGTCCTCGTACCGCGCCCAGTAGACCTCCTTGCGGCGCGCGTCGGTCGCCACGGCGAACGGGCCTTCGAGGCCGTCCATTCCGGCGGCGTACGCGAGGGCGTCCAGCGTGCAGAGTCCGTGCACCGGCACCGAGAGGGCGGAGGCGAAGGTCGCGGCGGTGACGAGGCCGACGCGCAGCCCGGTGTAGGGGCCGGGTCCGACGCCGACGGCCAGGTCGGTCACGGCGTCGAGCTTCACCCCGGCCTCGGCGAGGACCCGGTCGACGGCGGGCAGCAGCAGCTCCCCGTGCCTCCGGGCATCGACCTGGCCCGTCCCGGCCACGACGGAGGACCCGTCGTGGAGGGCGACGGTGACGGCGGGGGTGGCGGTATCCATGGCGAGCAGCAGCACACAAACAGCCTACGGCTCCGCCGACCCGGTCACGGCAGCCCGTACGACGTCCCGGTCTCGCCTGCCGCTGCTGGTACCGTCGCCGGGTATACGCGTGTACGACGTAAATGCTTGTACGACATGCGACGGACGGCATGTGAAAGGGGACCTCACGGTGGCAAGGGGCAGCTCGGGAATCGTGGCCGGGCTCACTGCCGCGGCGTTGGCCGCGGTCTGTTTCCTCGCCTACCAGGCGTCGGCCAACGCGCCCGACTCGGTCGCCGCGCCCTCGGACAAGCCCTCCGGGACGACGGCCGCCCCCTCCGCGAAGCCGAAGCCGCCGAAGGAGCCGCTCGCGGTCCCCGCGGACTCCGACACCGGGACCCGCGTCGTGTACGCGCTGAAGGACCGCCGGGTGTGGATCGTGGACGACAAGGAGAAGGCCCTCCGGACGTTCACCGTCATGCCGAGCTCGGTGAACCCGCTGCCCGGCGTCTACGCGGTGACCTCGCGCTCCGGCAGCATCAAGGGCTCGGACGGCGTCCCGATCGAGCACGTGGTGCGTTTCGCGAACGTCGGCGACGTCTCCGTGGGCTTCAGCGCCGCGCAGGACAACTCGATGGAGAGCCCCGACCCCACGATGAAGACCGGCGGCGTCCGCATGAAGCGCGCCGACGGCAACGCGCTGTGGACCTTCGCCACGGTCGGCGTGAAGGTCGTCGTCGTCCCCTGAGGGCCGCTTCGAGGGCCTTAAGCGGCGTCGCGCCCCAAGTCCTCGGCGTCGCCCTCATCGGCGTGCTCGTCGTGGGGCGGTGTCGACACCGCCGTCGCGGCGGCGCAGGAGGCCAGCAGGTCCTTCATCGACACCGCGGACACCGACGGTGATTCCGCCTGCGACGGCTGCGGCTGCACTTCACGCTCGGGTCCCGGCATGGATGCCTCCTCGTGCTTCGGTGAGAGGCGTGGTTAGGTAGACCTAACAAGCCCCTGTATCCCATGTGACCACGAGGGGCCGCCCCGGCGCAACATTTTACCGACGTCCTGTCGGAAAGCGTCGGGAAGCGTCGGGAAGCTCGGGAAGCTCGGGAAACAGGGGCACGGAAGCCGCTCGCCCCTCAGAGCTCCTCCCGGAGCGCCGCCAGCTCCGTGTCCAGCCCCGACCAGCGCGCGCCGATGCCCGTCAGGGTCACCGCGCGGCGCTCGTCGTCCGTGTCGCCGACCGCGCGGTCGATCACCACCCGCAGCCGGTCCTCCGAGAGTTCCTCGACCTTGCCGTCGCCCCACTCCACGACGATCACCGACTCCGGCAGCGACACGTCGAGGTCCAGGTCCTCCATCTCGTCGAGACCGCCGCCCAGGCGGTACGCGTCGACGTGGACCAGGGCGGGGCCCTCGCCCAGCGGCGGATGGACCCGGGCGATCACGAAGGTCGGCGAGGTGACGGCACCGCGTACCCCGAGGCCCTCACCGAGGCCGCGGGTCAGGGTGGTCTTGCCCGCGCCGAGCTCGCCGCTGAGCATCACCAGGTCGCCGGGGGCCAGCACACCGGCGATCCGGCGGCCCAGCTCCTTCATCTCTTCGGGGGACTCGACGGCGACGTCCAGGGTGACGGTGCCCGGTTCGACGGTGCCGGCCACGGGGCCGTTGTGCGCTGCTTCCATGCCGACCAACGGTAGAGGATCAGCACCCCTCGGCCGGAACGGCTCCGATCCGCACCAGCAGGTCCGCGAGGCGGTCGGTCACCGTCTCGGGGTGCTCCAGCATCACCAGATGACCGGCGTCCGGCACGATGACCAGCTCCGCGTCCGGAAGCTCGTCCGCGATGGCCTCGCTGTGCGAGCTCGGCGTCACGAGGTCCTTGTCACCGGCCAGGATCAGCACCGGAAGCCCGCGGAAGGCGGGGAGGGCCTCGCTCTTGTCGTGCTCCGTGAAGGCCGGGTAGAACTCGGCGACCACGTCGATCGGGGTGGACTCGATGAGCCGCTCCGCGAACCGCGCGACCGCCGGGTCCACGTCCCGGGACCCGAACGAATACCGCTTGATCAGCCCCGCGAACAGGTCGGCGGTCGCCCGCCGCCCGCGCTCCACCAGCTCCGCCTGCGAGCCGAGCGCCTTCAGGACCCCGGGCAGCACCCGGCGCACCGCGTTCACGCCCGCCACCGGCAGCCCGAAGTTCACCTCGCCGAGCTTGCCGCTCGACGTGCCCACGAACGCGACCGCGGCCACCCGGTCGCGGATCAGCTCCGGATACCGGTCGGCGAGCGCCATCATCGTCATGCCGCCCATGGAGTGCCCGACCAGCACCAGCGGGCCCTCGGGGGCCGCCGCGTCGAGGACCGCCTTGAGGTCACGGCCGAGCTGGTCGATGCCGACCGGTACGCCCTCGCCCTGCGCCTTGCCCCGCTCGGACCGGCCGTGGCTGCGCTGGTCCCAGTAGACCGCGCGGACCAGGCCGCGGAGCGCCGCCCGCTGGAAGTGCCAGGAGTCCTGGCCGAGGCAGTAGCCGTGGCTGAAGACGACGGTCAGGGGCGCGGGGTCCTTGCTGCCGAAGAGCCTGCGCCGGCGCGTGCCGGAGCCCGCGGGGGTGCTCACCCCGGCGCCCACGCCCGCGCGGCCCGTCCCGCCGTCCGGCTCGATCTCGTCGACCTCGTAGTACAGCTCGGTGCCGTCGTCGGCGACCGCCCGGCCGGGCTGCCCGCGCAGCGAGCCGTACGGGCCGGAGGCGTCCAGTGCGAGGCGGGCCTTCTTGCGCATGCCCCGGCCGACGGTGAGCCGCTCGACGGCGACACCCGCGGCCGCGCCCGCGGCGATGACGCCTATCGCCGCCCCGGCGACGCCCGCCCGGCGCCAGCCGGCCGCCGCGACGGCCGCCGTCGCCACCACGTCCTCGGCGCTGGTCTCGCTCACCGTGCCGTGCTCCTTCGTCGTCGATGTGGTCGGGTCCTGCCGGGCCGGGGTGTCAGTCCCGGTCCGAGTCCCCGTGGAGATGGACGCGGGGGACGCGTGAGCCGATGCGTGTGACGATCTCGTACGCGATCGTGTCCGCCGCCCGCGCCCAGTCCTCGGCGCTCGGTTCGCCCCGGTCGCCCGGCCCGAACAGCACCGCCTCCGCGCCCGCTTCGAGGACGTCGCCCCCGAGGTCGACCACGAACTGGTCCATCGCCACCCGGCCCGCGATCCTGCGCACGGCGCCCCCGACGAGGACGGGGCCCCGGCCGGAGGCGTGGCGCGGGATGCCGTCCGCGTAGCCGACCGGCACCAGGGCGAGCGTCGTCTCGGCGGAGGTCGTGTAGTGGTGCCCGTAGCTGATGCCGTGGCCAGGGGGAACCTGCTTGACCAGTGCGACGGAGGCGGCGAGCGTCATGACGGGCCGCAGCCCGAAGTCGGCCGAGGTGCCCAGCTCCGGGCTGGGCGAGATGCCGTACATCGCGATACCGGTGCGGACGAGATCGAAGTGGGACTCGGGCACCGTCAGCGTCGCCGGGGAGTTGGCGATGTGCCGCACCTCGGGGCGGACGCCCTCCTTCTCGGCGTACGCCACCAAGTCGCGGAAGACGTTCAGCTGGGCGGCGATCGACGGGTGGCCGGGCTCGTCGGCGCAGGCGAAGTGCGACCAGAGGCCGGTGACGCGCAGGATGCCCGCGTCCTCGGCGGCGCGGGCGGCCGAGACGAGCGCCGGCCAGTCGGCGGGCTGGCAGCCGTTGCGCCCCAGGCCCGTGTCGGCCTTGAGCTGGACGCGGGCCGCGACCCCCGCCTCCGTGGCGGCGGCGACGACCTCGTCGAGCGCCCACATACCGCTCACCGAGACATCGATATCGGCCTCGACCGCCTCGCGCCAGGGGCCGCCCGGCGTCCACAGCCAGCACAGCACCCGGCCGCCGATCCCGGCCGCGCGCAGCGCGAGCGCCTCCTGCGGGGTGGCGGTGCCCAGCCAGGCCGCACCGGCCTCCAGAGCCGCCCTGGCGCAGGGCAGCGCCCCGTGGCCGTACGCGTCGGACTTCACCACGGCCATGAGCTGCGCCCCGGACGCCCGCGCGCGCAGTTCCCGCACATTGGCGCGCAACGCGGCGAGGTCGATCTCGGCACGGGCTCTCAGGGTCGCTGTCTCGTTCATCGCGCCCAGTCTCTCAGAGCCGTACGCCTGTGCCCTCGACCCTCTGTGCCCGGTGAGGCGGTCAGCGGTGGTCCAGGGCGTGCTCCAGATGCTCGACGAGGACCGGGACATGGCTGACCGGGACGTCCTTCACCGCCGTGACGAGGGTGACGGCGCCGCCCCGGCGCAGCAGCGCGAGCAGCTGCTCGACGGCCTCGGTGTGCGCCGGGTCGCCGAGTTCGGTCCGGTAGCGGTCCACGAAGTCGTCGTACCGGGTGCCGCGGTCCTCGTGGTACCAGGTGCGGAGTTCCTTCGAAGGCGTCACGTCCTTGGCCCACAGGTCCACCGCCGCGTGCTCCTTGGAGATCCCCCGTGGCCAGAGCCGGTCGACGAGCACGCGGGTGCCGTCGTCCTCCTCCGGAGGGTCGTAGACCCTGCGTACGCGGATTCCGCTGCCGCTGCCCACGACCGACCACCTTCCGTTCCCGTGCTTCCAGCCTGGATCAGGCCCGCACGTCCCGCCAGGCAGCCGGTACGGCGTCCGCGACGTCCTGGGCGGTGACCGGCGCCCCGTCGGAGGTCCGGCGGGCCGCGAGCCCGTGCAGATAGGCGCCCACCGACGCGGCGTCGCGCGGGGCGAGGCCCGCGGCCAGCAGCGAACCGGTCAGCCCGGAGAGCACGTCGCCGCTGCCCGCCGTGGCCAGCCAGGACGTCCCGGTCGGATTGACCCGCACGGGCGTGTTCCCGGCCTCCGCGACGAGGGTCGTCGAGCCCTTCAGCAGCACCGTGGCGCGGTAGCGCGCGGCAAGCTCCCGTACGGCGGCGAGCCGGCCCGCCTCGACCTCCTCGCGCTCCACGCCCAGCAGCGCGGCGGCCTCACCGGCGTGCGGGGTGAGGACGGTGGCGGCGGTCCGCTCCCGCACGGCCCCGGCGTCCATCAGCCGCAGCCCGTCCGCGTCGACCAGCACGGGCACGTCCGCGGCCAGCACGTCGGACACCGCGGTCGCGGCCTGCGAGCCGTCGCCCAGCCCGGGCCCGACCACCCAGGCCTGGACGCGCCCGGCCTTCGACGGCGGCCCGGGGTGCACCAGCGTCTCCGGGAAGCGGGCGATCACCGCGTCGGCCCCGGGGCCCGCGTACCGCACGGCTCCGGCGCCGCCCCGCAGCGCCCCCGCGACGGCGAGCACGGCCGCGCCCGGGTACCGCTCGGAGCCCGCGGCCACCCCGACGACCCCGCGCCGGTACTTGTCGCTCTCGGCGTCAGGTACGGGCAGCAGCGCGGCCACATCGGCGTACTGGAGGGCCTCCAGGTCGGGGCGCGCGGGCAGCCCCGCCGCCAGTCCGATGTCGACGAGCCGGAGGGCGCCCGCGTGTTCTGCGGCCGGGTCGATGAGCAGCCCCGGCTTGTACGTACCGAAGGTGACCGTCGCGTCCGCCCGTACGGCCGCGCCGAGCACTTGGCCGGTGTCCGCCTCGACCCCGCTCGGCAGGTCCACCGCCAGCACGGGCGCGTGGCCCCCGGTGACCGCGCGGACCAGCTCGGCGGCCTCGGGGCGCAGGCCGCCGCGGCCGCCGATCCCGGTGATCCCGTCGACGACGAGGTCGACGGGGGACAGCCCGTCGGGGGTGTCCAGGACCTGCCCGCCGGCGGCCAGCAGGGCGGCGAGTGCGGCCCGGTGGACCTTGTCCGGCGAGGTCAGCACGGCCCGCACGCCGGCTCCGCGCCGGGCCAGCCGGGCCCCCGCGTACAGCGTGTCGCCGCCGTTGTCGCCGCTGCCGACGAGCAGCAGCACCCGGGAGCCGTAGACCCGACCGTTGCGCCGGAGCAGGTCACCGCAGGCCACCGCGAGCCCGGCGGCGGCGCGCTGCATCAGCGCGCCCTCCGGGAGCCGTGCCATGAGCGCCTTCTCGGCGGTCCTTACGGTCTCGACGCTGTAGGCATGTCGCATACCTCAACCCTCCGCGATCACCACGGCGGACGCCACCCCCGCGTCGTGGCTGAGCGAGACGTGCCAGCTGCGCACGCCGAGCTCGGCCGCCCGGGCCGCGACGGTGCCGCGGACCTCCAGACGCGGCTGCCCGCTGTCCTCGACGCAGACCTCGGCGTCGGTCCAGAGCAGGCCGCCCGGTGCGCCGAGCGCCTTGGCCAGGGCCTCCTTCGCGGCGAACCTGGCCGCCAGCGAGGCGATCCCCCGCCGCTCCCCGCCGGGCAGCAGCAACTCCCGCTCCAGGAAGAGCCGCTCGGCCAGCTGCGGCGTGCGCCCCAGCGCGGCGCCGAAGCGCTCGATCTCCGCCACATCGATCCCGACCCCAATGATCACGCGCTCACTCACTCATTCGACTGTCACGGACTTCGCCAGATTGCGCGGCTGGTCCACCTCGTTGCCCCGGGCGGTCGCCAGCTCGCAGGCGAAGACCTGCAACGGCACCGTGGCGACCAGTGGCTGAAGCAGCGTAGGCGTAGCCGGGATCCTGATGAGGTGATCGGCGTACGGGACGACTTCCTCGTCGCCCTCCTCCGCGATGACGACGGTACGGGCGCCACGGGCCCGGATCTCCTGGATGTTCGACACGATCTTGTCGTGCAGCACCGAGCGGCCGCGGGGGGACGGCACGATCACGACGACCGGCAGCCCCTCCTCGATCAGGGCGATCGGACCGTGCTTGAGCTCCCCCGCGGCGAAGCCCTCGGCATGCATGTAGGCGAGCTCCTTGAGCTTGAGCGCGCCTTCCATGGCCACCGGGTAGCCCACGTGCCGGCCCACGAAGAGCACGGTGTCGTGGGCGGCCAGGGAGCGGGCCAGTTCGCGCACCGGCTCCATGGTCCCCAGCACGCGTTCGACGGCGCCGGAGATCTCGGAGAGCTGGCGCACGACCGTGCGGATCTCGTCGCCCCACTTGGTGCCGCGCACCTGTCCGAGGTAGAGCGCGACGAGGTAGCAGGCGACGAGCTGGGTCAGGAACGCCTTGGTGGAGGCGACGGCGACCTCCGGCCCGGCGTGCGTGTAGAGGACCGCGTCCGACTCCCTGGGGATGGTCGACCCGTTCGTGTTGCAGATGGCGAGGACCCTCGCCCCCTGCTCACGGGCGTGCCGGACCGCCATCAGCGTGTCCATCGTCTCGCCGGACTGCGAGATGGCGACGACGAGGGTGCGCTGGTCCAGGATCGGGTCGCGGTAGCGGAACTCGCTGGCGAGCTCCGTCTCGCACGGCAGCCTGGTCCAGTGCTCGATGGCGTACTTGGCGATCATCCCGGCGTGGAAGGCGGTCCCGCAGGCGACGACGACGACCTTGTCGACCTCGCGGAGCACACCCGGCGGGATGCGCACCTCGTCGAGGTGGAGCGCGCCCGAGCCGTCGATCCGGCCGAGCAGCGTGTCGGCGACGGCCTTGGGCTGGTCGGCGATCTCCTTGAGCATGAAGGAGGCGTAGCCGCCCTTCTCTGCGGCCGACGCGTCCCAGTCCACGTGGTACTCGCGTACGTCGGCGGGCAGGCCGTCGAAACCGGTGACCGTCACCCCGTCCCGGCCCAGCTCGACCACCTGGTCCTGGCCGAGCTCGATCGCGTCCCGGGTGTGGGCGATGAAGGCGGCCACGTCGGAGGCCAGGAACATCTCCCCGTCCCCCACTCCGACGACCAGCGGCGAGTTCCGCCGGGCCCCGACGACCACGCCGGGCTCGTCCGCGTGCACGGCGACCAGCGTGAACGCCCCCTCCAGCTGCCGGCACACCTGCCGCATGGCCTCCGCCAGGTCACCGCCGGACGAGTACGCCTCGGCGAGCAGATGGGCGACCACCTCGGTGTCGGTCTCGGAGGTCAGGTCATGGCCCCGCCCGGCCAACTCCTCGCGCAGGGCGGCGAAGTTCTCGATGATCCCGTTGTGCACGACGGCGACCCGGCCCGCGTTGTCGAGGTGCGGGTGGGCGTTGGCATCGGTGGGCCCGCCGTGCGTGGCCCAACGGGTGTGCCCGAGACCGGTGTTCCCGGCCGGCAGCGGCCGGTCCTTGAGCTCCTTCTCCAGATTGAGGAGCTTCCCCGCCTTCTTCGCGGAGGCCAGCCCCCCGTCCGCGAGGACGGCGACCCCGGCGGAGTCGTACCCCCGGTACTCCAGCCGCTTCAGCCCCGCGACAACGACATCCTGCGCCGACTGCGCCCCGACATAACCCACGATTCCGCACATATCGGCACCATAAAGCCCGCACCGCCCCTCTGCTCGGCTTCCGACATGCCGGAGGGGCCCGGCTGCGGAGGCACGTCCGTTCTGCAGCTCGTGGATGACGAGCATGGGAGCGGGTAGAGGGAATGGCCGTCTGCGGCTGTCAGCCGACGTCGTGGATGCGGTGCTCGCGCAGGTCAGGAGCGTGCTGGGCGACAGTGCGGTAGTCGGCGTCGTCATGGAGGACGGTCAGCCCGTGATGGGCTGCGGTAGCAGCAATGATCAGATCCACCGCCGAAGCGCTCCGGTGCTGTCCGGCACGGGCCATCCGCTGTTGCACCGCTCCGATCCAGCGTCCCGCGTTCTTCGGCACGGAGACGTCGGGATACAGGTCTGTGAACATCTCCACGATCTCGTCGTACTCGACCCCGGGCCGGGCGCTGAAGAGGAACTCGGCGCGCTGCGGATAGCAGGAACCGACCGCGCCGGCACAGATGGTGTCGTACCAGGCGGTCTGCAGCGTGATGTCACTGAGCATCCGAACAAGCCCGGACGTGTCGAGCAGGTAGATCACCGATGGTCCTTCTCCGCCCGGTGGCGGCGGTCGGCGTCCTCCACGGCACCCCAGCGCCGGGCCCGCTCGAAGTGCCGGCTGATGCGCGCCGCACGGTCCTGCTGGTCCGCGTAGTACCGGAGCGCAAGATTGACGGCTTCCTTCTTGGTCCTGGCCTTGGACAGCGCCATGGTGCGTTCCAGCGCGTCATCGTCAATGTGGATCTGGGTGACGGACATCCGGCCTCCCCTTCGAGTGATGTGGATCATGTACAAAGAATTGCAGGCCACCCACATTCAGGGCGCCGTCCGCGAGCCCACGTGACCGACCCCACCCCCCGCTCCGTTAAAACTCCCGCAACAATGAGTACGTGATCACCTCACCCGCACGGCCCCCCCGCCGCACCGAGCACGCGCCGACGCCCTACGTCGACCTGACCCGGGCCGAGTGGAGCGCCCTGCGTGACAAGACTCCGCTGCCGCTGACCGCGGAGGAGGTCGAGAAGCTGAGAGGGCTCGGCGATGTCATCGACCTCGACGAGGTCCGGGACGTCTATCTGCCGCTCTCCCGGCTGCTCAACCTCTACGTCCAGGCCACCTCGGGCCTGCGCGGTGCCCTGAACACCTTCCTGGGTGACGCGGGCAACGGGCACGGCGCGCAGCGCGGTACCCCCTTCGTCATAGGGGTCGCCGGGAGCGTCGCGGTCGGCAAGTCCACCACCGCCCGCATCCTCCAGGCGCTGCTGGCGCGCTGGCCGGAGCATCCCCGGGTGGAGCTGGTGACGACCGACGGCTTCCTGCTGCCGATGAAGGAGCTCGAGTCACGGGGCCTGATGTCGCGCAAGGGGTTCCCCGAGTCCTACGACCGGCGGGCGCTGACCCGGTTCGTCGCCGACATCAAGGCCGGCAAGGACGAGGTGACGGCCCCCGTCTACTCGCACCTGATCTACGACATCGTGCCGGGCGAGCGGCTGACCGTACGCCGCCCCGACATCCTGATCGTCGAGGGGCTGAACGTGCTGCAGCCGGCGCTGCCCGGCAAGGACGGCCGGACCAGGGTCGGGCTCGCGGACTACTTCGACTTCAGCGTGTACGTGGACGCGAAGGCCGAGGACATCGAGACCTGGTACCTCCACCGCTTCCGCCGGCTGCGCGAGACGGCCTTCCAGAACCCGTTCTCGTACTTCCGCAAGTACACCCAGGTCTCCGAGGCCGAGGCCCTGGACTACGCGCGCACCATGTGGCGGACCATCAACAAGCCCAATCTCCTGGAGAACGTGGCGCCGACGCGGGGCCGTGCCACCCTGGTGCTGCGCAAGGGGCCGGACCACAAGGTCCAGCGTCTGTCACTGCGCAAGCTCTGAACCCGGAAAGGGTGCACCGTGCTGCATCTGCGCCTCATCGTGCCCACCGACCGCACCGACGAGGTGGTCGGTCTGATCGAACGGACCGTGGGCACCGCCCATGTCGCGGTGCTCGCGGGTGCGGCGCGGAGCCCTGTGGGCGATGTGATCCTGTGCGACGTGGCGCGGGAGGCCGGTGACGAACTCATCGGTTCGCTGCGGCAGATGGGCATCGACGACTGCGGTTCCATCACCGTCGAGAACATAGACCTCACCCTCTCCAAGCGCGCCGACGAGGCCGAACGCGCGGCGCCGGGCGAGGGCGCCGACGCGGTGCTCTGGGAGGAGCTGAGCGAGGTCACCCACGAGGAGTCGACCTTCAGCGTCACCTATGTGGCCTTCCTCGCCCTCGCGACGATGCTCGCCGCGTGCGGCGTGATGCTGGACAACGCGGTCCTGATCGTGGGCGCGATGGCGGTGGGCCCGGAGTTCGGCCCGCTGGCCGGGATCTCGACGGCGCTGGTTCAGCGCGCGCCCCGGCTGGTGGCGCGGTCGCTCTGGGCGCTGATCGGCGGCTTCGTGGTGGCGATGGTCCTCACGGCCGGCTTCGCCTGGCTGATGGACGCCCTCGGTCTGTTCACCGAGGACATGGTCAAGGCGGAGAGGCCCAACACCGGCTTCATCTGGCACCCGGACTGGATGTCGTTCGTGGTCGCACTCCTGGCGGGCATCGCGGGGACGCTCTCGCTGACCTCGGCGAAGTCGGGGGCTCTGATCGGCGTGGCGATCTCGGTGACCACGGTGCCGGCCGCCGCCAACGCGGCGGTGGCCTTCAGCTACCAGGACCTCCAGCAGACGTGGGGATCGTCGGGACAGCTGCTGGCCAACCTGGGCGGCATCGTGGTGGCGGGGACCCTGACCCTGCTGGTCCAGAGGGTGCTGTGGGCCTGGCAACGCAGGACGGACCCGGCCGTGAGGCCGGGCCCGTCCGGGAGCTGAGGAGCCGTCAGCCGAGCGCGGACTTCACCACGTCGGCGAGCTGCCCCGCCACGGCGCGCGCCTGCTCCAGGTCGGCTGCCTCGACCATGACCCGTACGAGCGGCTCGGTGCCCGACTTGCGCAGGAGTACGCGACCGGTGTCACCCAGCGCGCGCTCGGCCTGGGACACCGCGGCGGCCACCTCGGGCGAGGTGTCCACGCGGGACTTGTCGACGTCCGGCACGTTGACGAGGACCTGCGGGAGGCGCTGCATCACCCCCGCCAGGTCGGCGAGCGTACGTCCGGTGGCGGCGACCCGGGCCGCGAGCATCAGCCCGGTCAGCGTGCCGTCACCCGTCGTCGCGTGGTCCAGGACGATGACGTGTCCGGACTGCTCGCCGCCCAGCGCGAAGCCCTCGGCCTTCATCGACTCCAGGACGTAACGGTCGCCGACGGCGGTCTGGACGAGCTGGATGCCCTCCCGCTCCATCGCCATCTTGAAGCCCAGGTTGGACATGACCGTCCCGACGACGGTGTCCTTGCGCAGCTGGCCGGCGTCGCGCATGGCGAGGGCGAGCACGGCCAGGATCTGGTCGCCGTCGACCTCCGCGCCGGTCGCGTCCACGGCCAGGCAGCGGTCCGCGTCGCCGTCGTGCGCGATGCCGAGGTCCGCACCGTGCTCGACGACGGCGGCCCGCAGCAGCTCCAGGTGGGTGGAGCCGCAGCCGTCGTTGATGTTCAGGCCGTCCGGTTCGGCACCGATGGTGACGATCTCGGCCCCGGCCCGGGCGAACGCCTCGGGCGAGACACGGGCGGCGGCACCGTGCGCCTCGTCCAGGACGACCTTCAGCCCGTCGAGCCGGTTCGGGAGGACGCCGATGAGGTGGGCGACGTAACGGTCGAAGCCCTCGGTGTAGTCGGTGACGCGGCCCACTCCGGCGCCGGTCGGACGGCTCCACGGCTGACCGGTGCGGTGCTGCTCGTAGACCGTCTCGATGCGGTCCTCCAGCTCGTCGGCGAGCTTGTGCCCGCCGCGCGCGAAGAACTTGATGCCGTTGTCCGGCATCGCGTTGTGACTGGCCGAGAGCATGACACCGATGTCCGCGCCCAGCGCACCGGTGAGGTACGCCACGGCGGGGGTGGGCAGCACCCCGACACGCAGCACGTCCACGCCGGCGCTGGCCAGGCCCGCCACGACGGCGGCCTCCAGGAACTCTCCCGACGCACGGGGGTCGCGGCCCACCAGCGCGGTGGCCCGATGCCCCTCGAAGGTGCCCGCTTCGGCCAGCACGTGCGCCGCCGCGACCGAGAGCCCGAGCGCGAGCTCGGCTGTCAGGTCCGCGTTGGCGACGCCGCGCACGCCGTCCGTGCCGAAGAGTCGTCCCACTGGTGTCCTCCGAAGGTGCTCCGAAACCGCAAAACCAAAGTAATCAAAACAGGGCGAAGCGAGGCAAGGCACAACAAAGAAGGGTGCGCCCGAGGCCACCGACCCTATGAACGTGCAAACGTCTTATGCCGTTATACGCCCGCACGGGTTGATAAACGAACGCCCCAGCAGCACGGTGTGTGCCGCCGGGGCGAACGTGTAAAGCAGACGAGCAGGCGATTTAGCGCTTGCTGTACTGCGGGGCCTTACGGGCCTTCTTGAGACCGGCCTTCTTGCGCTCGACCGCACGGTCGTCGCGGGAGAGGAAGCCGGCCTTCTTCAGCGTGGCGCGGTTGTTGTCCGCGTCCGCCTCGTTCAGCGCGCGGGCCACGCCGAGGCGCAGGGCGCCGGCCTGACCGGAGACGCCGCCACCCGAGATGCGGGCGATGACGTCGTAGCGGCCGTCGAGCTCGAGCACCTTGAAGGGCTCGTTGACTTCCTGCTGGTGCACCTTGTTGGGGAAGTAGTCCTCAAGGGTGCGACCGTTGATCTTCCACTTGCCGGTGCCCGGGACGATCCGGACGCGGGCGATGGCGTTCTTGCGGCGGCCCAGGCCGGCCGCGGGCTGCGGGTCGCCGAAGCGGCCCGCGAGCGACTCGGAGGTGTACTCACCCTCGACGGGGACCTCCGACTCGAAGGTGGTCACCTCGGCGAAGGTCTCTTCGCCCTCGGTGCCCTCGACGGGCGTCTCAACAGTGGTCTCGGCCACGATTCTCCTCAGATCTTTCTTTACGTCTTAGGGGGGAGGCCGGAACTACTGCGCGACCTGGGTGATCTCGAACGGGACCGGCTGCTGCGCAGCGTGCGGGTGCTGGTCGCCCGCGTAGACCTTGAGCTTCGAGATCATCTGACGACCCAGGGTGTTCTTGGGGATCATGCCCTTGATGGCCTTCTCGATGGCCTTCTCCGGGTTCTTGGAGAGGAGCTCGTCGTAGCGCACCGAACGGAGACCGCCCGGGAAGCCCGAGTGGCGGTACGCCATCTTCTGGGTCTTCTTGTTACCGGAGAGGTGAACCTTCTCGGCGTTGATGATGATGACGAAGTCGCCCATGTCCATGTGGGGGGCGTAGATCGCCTTGTGCTTGCCTCGGAGGAGGTTCGCAGCCGTGGTGGCCAGACGGCCGAGAACGATGTCCTCGGCGTCGATGATGTGCCACTGGCGAGTGACATCGCCGGGCTTGGGGCTGTACGTACGCACTTCGTAGCCTTCGCTTCTTCAGTGGATGAGGTCCAGACAACACATGGCACCCCTGAAGCGATCATGCAGCTGGGGCTCACAATGCCGGGAACACTGCCCGTATGCGAGCCACTGGTAACTGCTCCAGAGAACCTACGTAAGGGCTGCTCGCGTGAGAGCGACGGAGCCGATACGTATAACAACCACCGACAGTACCCGCCCCGCCCGGGACGGGTCAAAACGCGCTGCCCTACCGCTCCCGTTCGACCCTGCGCTCGTCCCAGACGGGCTCCGTGGACTCCCGCACCACCCCGTCCGAGCCGAAGACCAGATAGCGGTCGAAGGACTTCGCGAACCAGCGGTCGTGCGTGACGGCCATGACCGTCCCGTCGTACACCTCGAGCCCGTCCTGCAGTGCCTCGGCCGACTCCAGGTCCAGGTTGTCCGTCGGCTCGTCCAGCAGCAGCGCGGTCGTGCCGGCCAGCTCCAGGAGCAGGATCTGGAACCGCGCCTGCTGCCCGCCGGACAGCCTCTCGAAGGCCTGGTCGCCCTGGCGCTCCAGCTCGTAGCGCCGCAGCACCGACATGGCGCCGCCGCGGTCCTTGGCGTGCTCGGTCCACAGGATCTCGACGAGCGTCTTGCCCAGCAGCTCCGGATGGGCGTGCGTCTGCGCGAAGTGGCCGGGCACGACCCGCGCCCCGAGCTTCCACTCACCGGTGTGCGCGACCGGCTCCCCGGCCAGCAGCCGCAGGAAGTGCGACTTCCCCGAACCGTTGGAGCCGAGGACCGCGACCCGCTCCCCGTAGTAGATCTCCAGGTCGAACGGCTTCATCAGACCCGTCAGCTCCAGGTTCTTGCAGGTCACCGCCCGCACCCCGGTCCGCCCGCCGCGCAGCCGCATCCGGATGTCCTGCTCGCGGGGCGGCTCCGGCGGCGGGCCCGCCTCCTCGAACTTCTTGAAGCGGGTCTGCATCGCGTGGTAGCGGTTCGCCATGTCGGGGCTGTTCGCCGCCTGCTGCCGCATCCGCAGGACGAGCGCCTTCAGCCGGGCGTGCTCCTCCTCCCAGCGCCGCAGGAGCTCCTCGAAGCGCGCGAACCGCTCCTTGCGGGCCTGGTGGTACGTCCCGAAACCGCCGCCGTGCACCCAGACGTCCGAGCCGGCGGGGCTGGGCTCCACGCTCACGATCTTCTCGGCGGCCCGCGAGAGCAGCTCCCGGTCGTGGGAGACGAAGAGGACCGTCTTGCGGGTCTCCTTGAGCTTCTCCTCCAGCCACCGCTTGCCGGGTACGTCCAGATAGTTGTCCGGCTCGTCCAGGAGCAGCACCTCGTCCGGGCCCCTCAGCAGCGCCTCCAGGACCAGCCGCTTCTGCTCACCCCCGCTGAGCGTGTGCACCTCGCGCCACTGCGCCTTCTCGTACGGGACGCCGAGCGCGGCCGTGGTGCACATGTCCCAGAGCGTCTCGGCCTCGTACCCCCGCACCTCCGCCCAGTCGCTGAGCGCCTGCGCGTACGCCATCTGCGCGGCCTCGTCGTCCACGGTGAGGATGCGCTCCTCCGCCGCGTCGACCGCCTTCGCCGCTTCCCTGATGCGGGGCTGGGCCACGGACACCAGCAGGTCGCGGACGGTCCGCTCGTCCCGTACGGAGCCCACGAACTGGGCCATCACGCCCAGCCCGCCGCTCACCGAGACCGAGCCGCCGTGCGGCTGGAGCTCTCCGGCGAGCAGCTTCAGCAGCGTCGTCTTGCCCGCCCCGTTCGCGCCGACGAGGGCGACGACGGCGCCGTCGGCCACCCGGAACGAAGCGTCGCCGAGCAGCACCCGTCCGTCCGGTAGGTAGTACTCCAGATGGCCCGCTTCAAGATGTCCCATGCACAGCATTGTCACGGCATGCGAACCGTTGACCCAACCGGATTACGGTCGGTCTAGGATTCGCCGCATGAGCTTTGGGCAAGGGGGGCCCTCCTGGGGGCCGGGAGAGAGCCGGACTCCGGACTGGGCGGCGCTGGCGGAGGCGTCCGCGGCACGCGGCAGGCGCAAGAAGTGGCTGATGATCGGCGGCGGCGCGCTGGCCACCGCCGCGGTGGCCGCGATCGTGGCCACGGCCGTCATCACGACCGACGGGGGCGGGGCCTCCGGGTCGGACAAGAACGCCAGCGAGCTGCCGGCCCCCGCCGACCTGCCCTCGGAGACCTCCGTGCCGGAGCCTTCCTTCTCCTCGGTGGCACCGCCGCCCCCGCCGGACCCGAAGGACTACATAGCCGACGAGAAGAAGGACAAGGCCCCGGTCGACGTCAACGCCTTCTTCCCCGGCAGGAAGCTGACCATGGGCGACCGCGTCTACGCCAAGGGCGCCACCGCCCGTACGGCGAACTGCGCCGCGACGACCCAGGGCGCGCTCGGCTCGATCCTCGAGAACAACGGCTGCGACCAGGTCATCCGCGCGACGTACAGCAAGGGCGGCGTGGCGGTCACCGTCGGGCTCGCCGTCTTCGGCACCGAGGCGGAGGCCAGGAAGGCCGCCCAGCAGGCGTCCGGCGGAGTCGCCTCGCTCAGCGGTTCGGGAGTCCCCACCTTCTGCCGCGGCGGATCCGTCTGCCGGCGCACCTCCAACTCCTACGGCCGTTACGCCTACTTCACGATCGGCGGCTACACCAGCGGCAAGAACGTCACCACGGCCTCCAAGGACGCGTACAAGGTGGGCGACGACCTGACCGACTTCACCTTCCGGCAGATCCGGCACCGCGGCGAGGTCCAGGCCTCGGCCGCCGCGGGGGCCCCCGTCGTCTGACCGCCCGTGCTGTGCTCCCTCCCCCCACGCACCAGTCCCCGTCCCTCCCCTCGACCGAGGACCCGCAGCCGTGCGTCTGACCACCCTCTTCACCCTCCCGCGCGTCCTGCGCCACAGTGACGCGATAGGCGCCGGTCTGCCCCCGGACGACGCCGTGGTCCTCGACGCCCCGGACCCCTCGCTGCGGGCGGCCCTCGCCGCCGCCGCGGCGGGTGACCACGCCCCGGCCGCCGAGCTGCTCGCCCTCACCCGCGAGCACGCCCAGTGGGAGCGCAGGGACACCTGTGTCACCCGCCTCGCACGGGCCTCGCTGCACCACCCGGGCTGGCTGGACAGCTGGCTGGAGGAGTCCCCGGAGGACCCCGACGCCGTACTGGTCAAGGCCGACCAGTACATCTGCCAGGCCTGGCAGATACGGACGGGGGCCCGGGCCAAGCACGTCGAGGCCGACCAGTTCCGGGCGTTCCACGCGGTGCTGCGGGACTCGGTGCCGGTGATATCCGCCGCCGCGGAGCTCAACCCCGACGACCCCGTCCCGTGGCGCGTCGCGCTGACCCAGGCCCGGGGCATCCAGGCTCCCCGGGACGTCTTCGACACCTATCTCGCCGAGGCGAACGCACGCGACCCGCACCACGAGGGCTGCCACACCCAGGCGCTCCAGTACCTCTGCGACAAGTGGTACGGCTCGCACGAGGAGATGTTCGCCTTCGCCGAGCGCGCGGCGGACCAGGCGCCTCCCGGCTCCCGGCTCCACGCGCTGCCGCTCCAGGCCGTCGTCGAATACCTGATCGCCGACGAGGAGACGTCCGGCCCCGACCACACCGCCCGCGCCGAGGCGGCGGTCACCCGCGCCCAGGCCCTGTCCGACAGCTACGCCCCGGGAGACCGGGAGGCCGCCGGCTTCCGCAACCACCTGGCCCTGGTCCTGTGGTCGATGAACCGCTACGAGGAGGCCCTCACGGCCTTCCGCAGCATCGGGGTGCACGCCACGACCTTCCCGTGGACCTATTTCGGCGAGCCCCGGGCCGAGTTCCTGGAGGCCCGCTCCGACACCCGCGTCGAGCTGGCGATGAAGGTCCCCTTCTTCCGTCCCTCCCCCGCGCCCCCGGCCACCGGCACGCCCGAATGGGAGCGTGAGCTGGCACCGCGGTCGGTCGCCATCGCCTCCACCGGCCCCACCGAGGTGGCCCAGGCCGCCCTGATCTGCGGCCACAGCCTGCGGACGGCCCCGGCCGGCAGCCGTCACACGTACGTCGAGATCGTCCCGGACCCCGTACGCGGCAGACGCGCGGCCCTGCTCCCGGAGGACCCGCTCACCTCGGCGGCCGACAACTTCACCACGGCCGAGGAGTGGCCCGCCCTGGTCCTGCACCGCACCCCGGAACGCAGCAGCTTCACCCTGCTGCACCGGGGAAGGAAGGTGACGGACCACACCTGGGAGACCGCCGCACCCGCCACCGACCACGCGGAGGCGGGCGCGACGGCCGCCGCGCTGGCCCGGGTGTACAAGCTGACCGACCCGCGCCCCCTGGCCCACATCCTGCGGGCCACCGGCGATCCCGCCCGCCACCAGGGAGAGCTCGTCGCCGCCCTGGGCCTCCCGCCGCTGCCCGCCGGATACGGGGGCGAACAGGAGATCCTCACGGCGCTCCCCGGGGCCCGGGTGCTGGCCCGGCGCGGCTTCCTCGCGGGCATGCGGGACACCATGACCACCAGGGACGGCGTCCACCCGGAGGCCCCCGCCCCGGACGAGCCGCACCCGGCCCGCTGGTGGGTCCTGCGCACGGCCGGACTGCTCTTCTTCAGCGCGGCCGCGGCCTACGCCTGGTGGACGCCCGACATCGGCTGGTTCCGCTCCACCGCGTCCACCGTTGTCGCCCTGTACTTCGCGGCCAAGCTGCTCCGCGCCCGGCGCCGCAGACCGGTCAGCAGCAGACCGTCCCCGGAAGCGTCCTGACGTTCCGGGCCTCCAGCGCCCTGGCCGCCAGCAACTCGTCGGCCGGATAGGCCACTTCCTCCAGCGTCAGCCCGTGCGGCCGCACCACGTGCACCGCCGGGTCCCGCACCTTGGCCGCCAGCACCTCGGCAGGCCACCCGGCCGGCCTGCGCCCGTCCCCGACGAACAGCGCCGCCCCGATCAGCGCCCGCACCATGTTGTGGCAGAACGCGTCGGCCTGCACGGTCGCCGTCAGCACACCCGACTCCGCGTCCCGCACCCAGTGCAGCTTCTGGAGCGTACGGATGGTCGTCGCGCCCTCCCGCTTCTTGCAGTACGCGGCGAAGTCGTGCTCCCCCACCATCAGGGCGGCCGCCTCGTTCATCGCGTCCAGGTCCAGCGGCCGGTCGTGCCAGAGCACATGGCCGCGGGTCAGCGGGTCCACACCGCCCGGCCGGTCCCCCACGCGGTACGCGTAACGCCGCCACAGCGCGGAGAAGCGCGCGTTGAACCCCGCGGGAGCCTCGGCCGCCCGCCAGATCCGTACGTCCAGCGGCAGGCGCCCCGCCATCCGCCGCAGCAGCTTCTCCTCGTGCTCGGCCCACACCTCGGCCGGCAGGTCGACGTGCGCCACCTGCCCACGCGCGTGCACCCCGGCGTCGGTGCGCCCGGCCACCGTCAGGTCGTACGTCACCGACGACCGCGTCACGGTGCGCAGCGCGTCCTCGATCTCGCCCTGCACCGTGCGCCTGCTGGTCTGCTTCGCCCAGCCGGAGAAGTCCTTGCCGTCGTAGGAAAGGTCCAGCCGTACCCGTACAAAGCCGGGCTCTGCCTCGTCACTCACCCGAAGATCCTCTCAGAACCGAACGGGCCCGCACCGCCCCGAAGGGTGATGCGGGCCCGTACCTGGGTCTCAGAACGCTCAGGCGTCCTTGGACTCCTCGGCGGCGTCGGCCGGCTTGGCGTCCTCGACGGTCTCGGCCGGAGCCTCGTCCTTCTTGAGGGCGTCTTCCTTGACGGCACGCTTCGTCGCGGCCTCGGCCTCACCGGTGGCCTGCTGGGCCACGGTCAGCGCCTCGACCAGCTCGATGACGGCCATCGGGGCGTTGTCGCCACGACGGTTGCCGATCTTGGTGATGCGGGTGTAACCACCGGGGCGGTTCTCGTACCGCGGGGCGATCTCGGTGAAGAGCGTGTGCACGATGCCCTTGTCCGTGATCGACTGCAGCACCAGGCGACGGTTGTGGATGTCGCCCTTCTTCGCCTTGGTGATGAAACGCTCGGCGACCGGACGCAGGCGGCGGGCCTTGGCCTCGGTCGTGGTGATGCGGCCGTGCTCGAACAGCGACTTCGCGAGGTTGATGAGAAGAAGCTTCTCGTGCGCAGCGCTGCCGCCCAGACGGGCACCCTTGGCGGGCTGAGGCATGGTTTTTCTCCTTGTGTGCTGCACCGGCCGTATCAGGTACCGGTGTCAGTTCCCGCGAGGCGGCCGCCCCGCGGAAGTCTTTACTCCGCAGCGGCTGAAACCGGCTTCCACCAGCCATCAGCCACATCAAGCCCGTCCGGCTCACACCGGACAGCAGCCAAAATCAAGCCCCTGGGGGTCCCCCCGGACGAAGTCTGGGGGAGATTGAGGACAAAGCCTGAGCCCCGGCACGGGGCACCCAAGAACCCGGGCACCCCCGCCGGAAGGCGATCAGTACTGCTCGGTCTCCACGAAACCCGCATCCGCGTCGTCGTCCGCGCCGAACGCGTCCGCCGCGGCGGTCGGGTCGAAGCCGGGAGGCGAGTCCTTGAGCGCGAGGCCCATACCGGCCAGCTTCGCCTTGACCTCGTCGATCGACTTCGCACCGAAGTTGCGGATGTCGAGCAGGTCCGCCTCGGAGCGGGCGACGAGCTCACCCACGGAGTGGATGCCCTCGCGCTTGAGGCAGTTGTACGAACGGACCGTGAGCTCGAGCTCCTCGATCGGCAGCGCCAGATCGGCGGCGAGCGCGGCGTCCGTCGGGGACGGGCCCATGTCGATGCCCTCGGCGTCGATGTTGAGCTCGCGCGCCAGACCGAACAGCTCGACCAGGGTCTTACCGGCCGACGCCATGGCGTCACGGGGACGCATGGCCTGCTTGGTCTCGACGTCGACGATCAGCTTGTCGAAGTCGGTGCGCTGCTCGACACGGGTCGCCTCGACCTTGTACGTGACCTTGAGCACCGGCGAGTAGATGGAGTCGACCGGAATACGCCCGATCTCCTGGCCCACCTGCTTGTTCTGGACGGCGGAGACGTAGCCGCGACCGCGCTCGACGGTCAGCTCCATCTCCAGCTTGCCCTTGCCGTTGAGCGTGGCCAGGACCAGGTCCGGGTTGTGGACCTCGACACCGGCCGGCGGGGCGATGTCAGCAGCGGTGACCAGGCCGGGACCCTGCTTGCGCAGGTACATCACGACCGGCTCGTCGTGCTCCGAGGAGACGACCAGCTGCTTGATGTTGAGGATGAGGTCGGTCACGTCCTCCTTGACGCCCGGCACGGTGGTGAACTCGTGCAGGACACCGTCGATCCGGATGCTGGTGACAGCGGCACCGGGGATCGAGGAGAGGAGGGTACGACGCAGGGAGTTACCGAGGGTGTAACCGAAGCCCGGCTCCAGCGGCTCGATCACGAACCGGGAGCGGAACTCGTCGACGACCTCTTCGGTCAGCGACGGACGCTGAGCGATAAGCATGAAGGAATCCTTCAGTCGTGGGCACCCACTATTTGATGCCCGACAGATGAAACAAGGATACGGGCGGCACGCCCTGGGAAGGACATACCGCCCGGATCCGACGCTACTGACGCACGGCCGTCACCGGCCGCAGCGGATCAGACGCGGCGACGCTTCGGCGGACGGCAGCCGTTGTGCGGCGTCGGGGTGACGTCCTGGATCGAACCGACCTCGAGGCCCGTGGCCTGGAGGGAGCGGATCGCGGTCTCGCGGCCGGAGCCCGGACCCTTCACGAAGACGTCGACCTTGCGCATGCCGTGCTCCTGCGCGCGGCGGGCGGCCGACTCGGCGGCCATCTGCGCGGCGAAGGGGGTGGACTTGCGCGAGCCCTTGAAGCCGACGTGGCCGGCGGAGGCCCAGGAGATCACGTTGCCCGAGGGGTCCGTGATCGAGACGATGGTGTTGTTGAACGTGCTCTTGATGTGGGCGTGCCCGTGAGCGACGTTCTTCTTTTCCTTGCGACGCACCTTCTTGGCTGCGCCCTGACGACCCTTGGGGGGCATGTCTTGACTCCAGATGGAGAGGGGAGGTGATCGGTCCTACAGCGAAGACCGCTGGTTGCTGCGGGCCCCGGAGGTCCGGAGATCCGCAGTGCGTCCGCTGAGGACTACTTCTTGCCCGGCTTCTTCTTACCGGCGATGGCGCGACGCGGGCCCTTGCGGGTACGCGCGTTCGTGCTGGTGCGCTGACCGTGGACCGGCAGACCGCGACGGTGCCGGATGCCCTGGTAGCAGCCGATCTCGATCTTGCGGCGGATGTCGCCCTGGATCTCGCGGCGAAGGTCACCCTCGGTGCGGAGGTTGGCGTCGACGTACTCGCGGATCTTGACCAGGTCCTCTTCGGCCAGGTCACGAACGCGGGTGTTCGGGTTCACGCCGGTGGTGGCGAGGATCTCCTTGGACCGGGTGCGCCCGATACCGAAGACGTAGGTGAGGGCAACCTCCACGCGCTTTTCGCGCGGGATGTCAACACCTGAAACGCGTGCCATTCAATGGCTCCAGTTGTCATTTCGGGGGTCTTCCGCAGTACCACTCCCGAACGCCGACCTCGTCCGCGTGGGAAGAGGTGGTACGCCCGGGTCCCCGGCCCCCGCCGGAGGTGTCGTCAGCCGAAGCTTGGACGGGCACTGCGTATGTACGTTTACGTGCGTCGCGCGAAGAGCTGCGAGATGCAGGTGGTCGTGCGTCAGCCCTGGCGCTGCTTGTGGCGCAGGTTGTCGCAGATGACCATGACCCGGCCGTGACGGCGGATCACCTTGCACTTGTCGCAGATCTTCTTGACGCTCGGCTTGACCTTCATGGGATGTCAGGTTCTCCGGGTCAGTGCCCTCACCACGCCGAAGCGGGATGGCGGCAAGATCTACTTGTACCGGTAGACGATCCGGCCACGCGTCAGGTCGTACGGAGACAGCTCCACGACGACCCGGTCATCCGGGAGGATGCGGATGTAGTGCATCCGCATCTTGCCGCTGATGTGCGCGAGGACTTTGTGACCGTTCTGGAGTTCCACCTTGAACATGGCGTTCGGGAGGGACTCGATCACGGTGCCCTCAATTTCGATGGCACCTTGCTTCTTGGCCACGCTTCGCCTTTCGAATCGGCTACCTTGATCGACTCACGCCCGCCGCATGAAGACACACGGATGCACGAGAGCCGACGAGTCAGTCTACGTCAGCGGACTCCAAAAGACGAATCCGTCAAGTTTGCCCACTTCCTCTGATCCTTAGACACGGATCAGCCGGACAGTCCTGGTGAGCGTCAGGCCGAAGCATCGGGCCGGAGTGTCAGGCCAGCGGGTCCGGCGCGGCCTCCACGCCGTACTGGGCGAGCTTGGCCCGGCCGCAGTCCGGGGAGGTCAGGACCAGCGGGCCCTGCTCCGTGAGGGCGATCGAGTGCTCCCAGTGCGAGGACCAGGTGCCGTCGGTCGTCAGGACCGTCCACTCGTCGGCCAGCACCTTCGTCTGCGCGGTGCCCAGCGAGACCATCGGCTCGATGGCCAGGCAGACACCGGGGACCAGCTTGATCCCCTTGCCGCGCTTGCGCGAGACGTAGTTCAGGAGGTGCGGGTCCATGTGCATCTCGGTGCCGATGCCGTGGCCGCCGTAGTCCTCGATGATCCCGTACTTGCCGGTCGCCGGGCGGGGCTGGCGGCGGATGTAGGACTCGATGGCCTTCGAGATGTCGACGAGCCGGTTGTTCACCTTCATCGCGGCGATCCCGGCCCACATCGACTCCTCGGTCACCCGCGAGAGCTCTACGAGCTCCGGAGCGTGACCGGTGCCGACGAAGGCCGTGTAGGCCGCGTCGCCGTGCCAGCCGTCGATGATCGCGCCGGCGTCGATCGAGATGATGTCGCCGTCCTTGAGGACGGTCTTCTCGTCCGGGATGCCGTGGACGACGACCTCGTTGACCGAGGTGCAGATCGTGGCGGGGAACCCGCCGTAACCCAGGAAGTTCGACTTCGCGCCGTGGTCGGCGATCACCTTGCGGGCGACCTCGTCCAGGTCCTTCGTCGTGGCGCCGGGCACGGCCGCCTCACGGGTGGCGGCGTGAATGGCAGCGACCACGAGGCCCGCCTCGCGCATCTTCGCGATCTGCTCGGGGGTCTTGATCTGCACCATTGCGCGGCGCCTCTCTGCCTACGAAGGGAAACGGTTGAAGCCGTACTCCACGATACGGCGCCAAAACAGTCGGCCGCGACGCCCGAGGGCGCCGCGGCCGGCTGGGTGGTTCTACGGGGGCGGGTCAGCCCTCGTCGGACTTCTTGAGGGCCTCCATGGCCCGCTCGGTCACCTCGGTGACCTTGCCGAGCGCGGAGATCGTCACGACCAGGCCCTGGGACCGGTAGTAGTCGATGATCGGCTCGGTCTGCGTGTGGTAGACCTCGAGACGCGTACGTACCGTCTCCTCGGTGTCGTCGTCCCGCTGGTACAGCTCGCCACCGCAGGCGTCGCAGACGCCCTCGGTCTTCGGCGGGTTGTACGTCACGTGGAAGACGTGCGCGCTGTCGTTACGGCAGATACGGCGGCCGGCGATGCGCTTGACCACCTCGTCCTCGGGGACCTCGAGGTCAAGAACCGCGTCGAGCTTGACGCCCTCGCTGTGCAGCATCTCGTCGAGTGCCGCGGCCTGCCCCACGTTGCGGGGGAAGCCGTCCAGGAGGAAGCCGTTCTCGGCGTCCGACTGGGACATGCGGTCCTTGGCCATCGCGATGGTGACTTCGTCCGGCACCAGCTGTCCCGCGTCCATGAAGGCACGGGCCTGCTTGCCAAGGTCGGTGCCCTGGCTGATGTTGGCGCGGAAGAGGTCGCCCGTGGAGATGTGCGGAATCGACAGATTCTTGGCAAGGAACGCGGCCTGCGTTCCCTTGCCGGCACCGGGCGGCCCGACGAGGACGATTCGCATCAGCGGAGGAACCCTTCGTAATTGCGCTGCTGGAGCTGACTCTCGATCTGCTTCACGGTCTCCAGACCCACACCCACGATGATCAGGATGCTCGTCCCGCCGAACGGGAAGTTCTGGTTAGCGCCACCGAAGCCTGCCAACGCCATCGTCGGCACCAGAGCGATCAGACCCAGGTACAGCGAGCCCGGCCAAGTGATCCGGTTGAGCACGTAGCTCAGATACTCGGCAGTAGGTCGACCTGCCCGGATACCCGGGATGAAGCCACCATACTTCTTCATGTTGTCCGCGACTTCCTCGGGGTTGAACGAGATCGCCACATAGAAGAATGCGAAGAACACGATCAACAGGAAGTACGTCGCGATGTAGTACGGGTGGTCGCCCTTGACGAAGTGGTCCTGAATCCAGGTCGCCCAGCCCGCGGTGGAGTTGGAGAACTGAACGATTAGAGCAGGGATATAGAGCAGCGAAGAAGCGAAGATGACGGGAATCACACCCGCCTGGTTCACCTTCAGCGGGATGTAAGTGGACGTACCACCGTAGGACCGGCGCCCGATCATCCGCTTCGCGTACTGCACCGGAACCCGGCGCTGGGCCTGCTCGACGAAGACGACGAGGCCGACCATCACGAAGCCGATGAGGATGACGGTGATGAACTCGATCCAGCCGTCGGCCAGCTTGCCGCTCTGCTTGATGGCCCAGAGAGCGCCGGGGAAGCTGGCGGCGATCGAGATGAACATCAGGATCGACATGCCGTTGCCGATGCCGCGGTCGGTGATGAGCTCACCGAGCCACATGACGGCGGCGGTGCCGGCGGTCATGGTGATCACCATGACGACGGTCGTGAAGATCGACTGGTTCGGGACGACCTGGTCGGCGACGGAGCAGCCGCTGAAGAGCGCGCCGCTGCGGGCGGTCGCCACGAGGCCGGTGCCCTGGAGGATGGCCAGCGCGACGGTCAGATAACGCGTGTACTGCGTGATCTTGGCCGTGCCCGACTGCCCCTCCTTCTTGAGGGCTTCGAGTCGGGGGATGACCACGGTCAGCAGCTGGAGAATGATGCTGGCCGTGATGTACGGCATGATGCCGAGCGCGAAGATCGTGATCTGCAGCAGTGCACCACCGCTGAACATGTTCACCAGACCGAACAGGCTGTTGTTGCCCTGACTGGCCTGGTCAACACAGGTCTGGACGTTCTCGTAGCTCACCCCCGGTACGGGAATGTGCGCACCGAGACGGTAGAGCACGATGATGCCGAGCGTGAAGAGCAGCTTCTTGCGCAGGTCGGGCGTCTTGAACGCCCGGGCGAACGCGGTGAGCACGGTGCCTCCTGCGACCCCCGCGCAAAAGCGTGAGGTGACGGTCTTGAGGATCGACGATTACGTAACAGCCAAAGGACCCCGGGCTCTTGCCCAGGACTTACCACAGCAACAGTGCACGCCACCTTACCGGCGTACATGCCCCCCTAGGAACGACCAACCGGGGATGCCCCAAATGAGAGGCATCCCCGGTCGGGTGTTCAGGCCACAGCCCTGTCCGAGTTGTCTCAGACGAGTTCGGTGACGGTGCCGCCTGCGGCGGCGATCTTCTCCTTGGCGGAGCCGGAGACGGCGTCAACCGAAACCTGCAGCGCCACGGAGATCTCGCCCTGTCCGAGGACCTTGACGAGGTGGTTGTTGCGCACAGCGCCCTTGGCGACCAGGTCGGCCACCGTGACCTCTCCACCCTCGGGGTAGAGCGTCGCGAGCTTGTCCAGGTTCACGACCTGGTACTCCGTGCGGAACGGGTTCTTGAAGCCCTTGAGCTTCGGGAGACGCATGTGGAGGGGCATCTGGCCACCCTCGAAGCGCTCCGGAACCTGGTAACGAGCCTTCGTACCCTTGGTACCACGGCCTGCGGTCTTACCCTTGGACGCCTCACCACGACCCACACGGGTCTTGGCGGTCTTGGCGCCCGGGGCAGGCCGGAGGTTGTGGGCCTTCAGCGGGCTGTTCTCCGCCATGTCAGTCAACCTCCTCAACCGTCACGAGGTGGCGGACGGTCTGAACCATTCCGCGGAACTCGGGGCGGTCCTCCTTGACAACCACGTCGTGCAGGCGCTTGAGCCCGAGCGAACGCAGGGTGTCGCGGTGGTTCTGCTTGCTGCCGATGTACGACTTCGTCTGCGTGATCTTGAGGCGAGCCATTACGCACCCGCTCCCGCACGCGCACGGAGCAGAGCCGCGGGGGCGACGTCCTCGAGGGGCAGACCGCGGCGGGCCGCGATCTCCTCGGGACGCTGCAGGCCCTGGAGGGCCGCCACGGTCGCGTGCACGATGTTGATCGGGTTCGAAGAACCGAGCGACTTCGACAGGATGTCGTGAACGCCGGCGCACTCCAGAACGGCGCGCACCGGGCCACCGGCGATCACACCGGTACCGGGGGAAGCAGGCTTCAGCAGGACGACGCCCGCAGCCTTCTCGCCCTGGATCGGGTGAGGGATGGTGCCCTGGATACGCGGGACCTTGAAGAAGCTCTTCTTGGCCTCTTCGACGCCCTTGGCGATGGCCGCGGGAACTTCCTTGGCCTTGCCGTATCCGACACCGACGGTGCCGTCACCATCGCCCACCACGACCAGCGCGGTGAAGCTGAAGCGACGACCACCCTTCACTACCTTGGCGACGCGGTTGATCGCGACGACACGCTCGACGTACGCGGTCTTCTCGGCGGCAGCGCCACCGTCACGGCCCTTCCGGTCCCGCCGCTCGCCGCCACCGGCACCGCTTCCGCGGCGCTGGGGTCCAGCCATTGGATTTACCTCTCTCTGTTACGTCCGCTGTGCGTTGGAACCGGGGCTTAGAACTTCAGCCCGGCTTCACGGGCGGCGTCAGCCAGAGCGGCAATCCGCCCGGCGTACTGGTTACCACCGCGGTCAAACACGACGGCCTCGACGCCTGCGGCCTTGGCACGCTCGGCGACCAGGGCGCCGACCTGCTTGGCCTGGGCGCTCTTGTCACCCTCCGCACCACGGATCGAGGTGTCCAGGGTCGACGCCGACGCGAGCGTGTGGCCCGCGATGTCGTCGATGACCTGGGCCACGATGTGGCGGTTGGAACGCGTCACGACCAAGCGGGGACGCTCCGGCGAACCGGAGATGTGCTTGCGGACGCGGATGTGGCGCCGCTTGAGAGCGGCACGCTTGTACGCGTCGCCCTTGGCGATCTTCACACCGTATGCCATGGCTACTTACCAGCCTTTCCGACCTTGCGGCGGATGACCTCGCCCGCGTACTTGACGCCCTTGGCCTTGTACGGGTCGGGCTTCCGCAGCTTGCGGATGTTGGCGGCTACCTCGCCGACCTTCTGCTTGTCGATGCCCTCGACGCTGAGCTTCGTGGGCGACTCGACCTTGAAGGTGATGCCATCCGGAGCCTCGATGAGGATCGGGTGGCTGTAGCCCAGGGCGAACTCCAGGTTGGAGCCCTTCGCCTGGACGCGGTAACCGACACCGCTGATCTCGAGCGCCTTGCTGTATCCCTGGGTCACACCGGTGATCATGTTCGCCACCAGCGTGCGGGACAGGCCGTGAAGGGCCTTGTTCTGACGCTCGTCGTTCGGGCGGACGACGTTGAGCACGCCGTCCTCACCCTTGGTGACCTCGATCGGCGCTGCGACGGTGTGCGAGAGGGAACCCTTCGGGCCCTTCACCGCGACCGTGCGGCCATCGATGGTGACGTCCACACCGGCGGGAACCTGGATGGGGAGCTTGCCGATTCGCGACATGAGCTATTCCTCCGTTCCCGACTACCAGACGTAGGCGAGGACTTCCCCACCTACGCCCTTCTTGCTGGCCTGCTGGCCGGTCAGGAGACCGTGGGACGTGGAGATGATCGCCACGCCCAGGCCGCCGAGAACCTTCGGCAGATTGGTGGACTTTGCGTATACACGCAGACCCGGCTTCGAAATGCGCTTGATGCCGGCAATCGAACGCTCGCGGTTCGGCCCGAACTTCAGCTCGAGAACGAGGCTCTTACCGACCTCGGCGTCCTCGACCTTCCAGCCGGTGATGAAGCCCTCCTGCTGGAGGATCTCCGCGATGTGCGACTTGATCTTGCTGTGCGGCATCGAAACATCGTCGTGATACGCCGAGTTCGCGTTACGCAGACGCGTGAGCATGTCTGCGATGGGATCAGTCATGGTCATGAGTTGGCCTTCGGCCTCTCTCGCCGGGGTTTCCTGTATGCGCCATCCCTCTCCCCACTCAGTGGCGGGACGGGTGCGGTGCGGGGACCTACGGCGTAGTAAGTCGGTCAGGGCGGCAGGCGCCCAACCCTTCAAGCCTACGGCATGAAGAGCGGGGCTCCTGCCGACCGGATACTTACCGAGAGCTTTCTGGTCCTACGACGCCCGAGGGCGAAGGAGGATTACCAGGAGCTCTTGGTCACGCCCGGCAGCTCGCCACGGTGAGCCATCTCACGAAGGCACACGCGGCAGAGGCCGAACTTGCGGTAGACGGAGTGGGGCCGGCCGCAGCGCTGGCAGCGGGTGTAACCGCGCACGCCGAACTTCGGCTTACGGGCGGCCTTAGCGATCAGAGCCTTCTTCGCCACGGTCAGTTCTCCTTGAACGGGAAGCCGAGGTGACGAAGCAGGGCACGACCCTCGTCGTCGTTGGTCGCCGTGGTGACCACGGTGATGTCCATGCCCCGGACCCGGTCGATCTTGTCCTGGTCGATCTCGTGGAACATGACCTGCTCCGTGAGACCGAAGGTGTAGTTGCCACGGCCGTCGAACTGCTTCGGCGACAGACCACGGAAGTCACGGATACGCGGAAGCGCGAGCGACAGCGTACGGTCCAGGAACTCCCACATGCGGTCACCACGGAGGGTGACGTGGCAGCCGATCGGCTGCCCCTCGCGCAGCTTGAACTGCGCGATCGACTTGCGGGCCTTCGTGACGGCGGGCTTCTGGCCGGTGATCGTGGTGAGGTCCTTGACGGCACCGTCGATCAGCTTGGAGTCGCGGGCGGCGTCGCCCACACCCATGTTGACCACGATCTTGACCAGACCGGGGACCTGCATGACGTTCTCGTACGAGAACTCCTCACGCAGCTTGCCGGCGATTTCCTCGCGGTAGCGCGTCTTGAGACGCGGCGCAGTGGTGGTCGTCATCAGATGTCCTCACCGGTCCGCTTGGCAACGCGGATCTTCTTGCCCTCGTCGTCAAAGCGGTAGCCGACGCGGGTGACGACCTTGTTGCCGTCCTTCTCCACGACCAGCTGAACGTTGCTGACGTGAATCGGGGCCTCGGTGGTGACAATGCCACCCGTCTGCGAACCGCGAGCCGTCTGACCGGCCTTGGTGTGCTTCTTGACCCGGTTGACACCCTCGACGAGGACGCGGTCCTGAGCGGGGAAGGCAACGATGACCTTGCCCTGCTTGCCCTTGTCCTTACCGGTGATGACCTGAACCAGGTCGCCCTTCTTGATCTTCATGCTTACAGCACCTCCGGCGCGAGCGAGATGATCTTCATGAACTTCTTCTCGCGCAGCTCACGGCCCACCGGGCCGAAGATACGGGTGCCGCGGGGGTCGCCGTCGTTCTTGAGAATGACAGCGGCGTTCTCGTCGAAGCGGATGTACGAGCCATCCGGGCGACGACGCTCCTTGACGGTGCGAACGATGACGGCCTTGACGACGTCACCCTTCTTCACGTTGCCACCGGGGATCGCGTCCTTGACGGTGGCGACGATGACGTCACCGATGCCCGCGTAGCGGCGACCCGAGCCACCGAGAACACGGATGGTGAGAATTTCCTTCGCACCCGTGTTGTCGGCGACGCGCAGTCGCGACTCCTGCTGGATCACGTCTATCTCCTGATCGTCTGCCGGTTCCCGGCGGGGGCGCCGGTGAAGGTGCCCCCGCCGAGCCTGGCGGAACTTGCCTGAGGGGGATGCCCCTCAGGAATTACTTGGCCTTCTCGAGGATCTCGACGATGCGCCAGCGCTTCGTGGCGGACAGCGGACGCGTCTCCATGATGATGACGCGGTCGCCGACGCCGGCAGCGTTCTGCTCGTCGTGGGCCTTGAGCTTGTTCGTACGGCGGATGACCTTGCCGTACAGCGCGTGCTTGACGCGGTCCTCGACAGCGACGACGACGGTCTTGTCCATCTTGTCGCTGACGACCAGACCCTCACGGGTCTTACGGAAACCGCGGTCGGTGTTGGTCTCAGTCACAGTCTTCTCGCTCATCAGACGCTCTCCACCGTCTCGATGCCCAGCTCGCGCTCGCGCATCAGGGTGTAGATCCGGGCGATGTCCTTACGGACGGACTTGAGCCGACCGTGGTTCTCGAGCTGGCCCGTCGCCGCCTGGAAGCGGAGGTTGAACAGCTCTTCCTTGGCCTCGCGGAGCTTGTTGAGAAGCTCCTCGTTGCCCAGCTCGCGCAGCTCGGACGCCTTGGTACCGGCCGACATCACGACTCACCTGCCTCGCGCCGAACGATCCGGCACTTCATCGGAAGCTTGTGAGCAGCGCGGGTGAGCGCCTCACGAGCAATCTTCTCGTTCGGGTAGGACAGCTCGAACATCACCCGACCGGGCTTGACGTTCGCGATCCACCACTCGGGAGAACCCTTACCGGAACCCATGCGGGTCTCGGCAGGCTTCTTCGTCAGGGGGCGGTCCGGGTAGATGTTGATCCAGACCTTGCCGCCACGCTTGATGTGGCGGGTCATCGCGATACGAGCTGCCTCGATCTGGCGGTTCGTCACGTACGCCGGGGACAGCGCCTGGATGCCGTACTCGCCGAACGCAACCTGCGTGCCACCCTTGGACATACCGCTGCGCTTCGGGTGGTGCTGCTTGCGGTGCTTGACCCTACGGGGGATCAGCATTTCGGTCAGGCCTCCGTTCCGGTGCTCTCAGCCGGAGCAGCGGCGGCGGGAGCGTCGGCCTTGGGGGCCTCGGCTGCCGGCGCGGACTGCTGCGGCTTGCGGCCGCGACCGCCGCGCTCGCCACCACGGCCACCACGGCCGGCCGGGCGGTCAGCGCCGCCACGAGCCGGTCGGTTGCCGGCGCGAGCCGCTGCGTTCTCGGCGCGGACCTCGGCGATGTTCTTGACGTCGCCCTTGTAGATCCAGACCTTCACACCGATGCGGCCGAAGGTCGTCTTGGCCTCGAAGAAGCCGTAGTCGACGTTCGCACGGAGCGTGTGCAGGGGCACGCGGCCCTCGCGGTAGAACTCCGAGCGGGACATCTCGGCGCCGCCGAGGCGGCCACCGCACTGGATCTTGATGCCCTTTGCGCCCGCCTTCATCGTGCTCTGCATGCTCTTACGCATGGCACGACGGAAGGAGACACGGGAGGAGAGCTGCTCGGCGACGGCCTGGGCCACCAGCTGAGCGTCCACCTCGGGGTTCTTGACCTCGAGGATGTTCAGCTGGACCTGCTTGCCGGTCAGCTTCTCCAGCTCGCCACGGATGCGGTCGGCCTCGGCGCCACGGCGGCCGATGACGATGCCCGGGCGGGCGGTGTGGATGTCAACGCGGACGCGGTCGCGGGTGCGCTCGATCTCGACCTTCGAGATGCCGGCCCGCTCCATGCCCTTCGTCATCATGCGACGAATGGCGACGTCTTCCTTGACGTAGTCCTTGTACAGCTTGTCGGCGTACCAACGGGACTTGAAGTCCGTCGTGATGCCGAGCCGGAACCCGTGCGGGTTTACCTTCTGGCCCATTACCGGGTTCCTTCCTTGCTGCTGACGACCACGGTGATGTGGCTGGTCCGCTTACGGATCCGGTAGGCACGGCCCTGAGCACGCGGACGGAACCGCTTCAGGGTCGGACCCTCGTCCACGAACGCCTCGCTGATGACCAGCGAAGAGGCGTCGGTGTGGTCGTAGTTGTGTGCAGCGTTGGCGATGGCGCTGTCAAGCACCTTGCCAACCGGCACGCTCGCGGCCTGCGGGGCGAAACGCAGGACCGCCTGAGCCTCCGTGGCGTCCATGCCACGGATGAGGTCCACCACTCGGCGGGCCTTCATGGGCGTGACGCGGATGTACCGCGCCTGGGCCCTGGCTTCCATGGTTGTCCCTTCGGTGTAAGTCATAGTCGTTTCCACCCCGCGGTTAGCGGCGCTTCGACTTCCGGTCGTCCTTGACGTGGCCGCGGAAGGTGCGAGTCGGCGAGAACTCGCCGAGCTTGTGGCCGACCATCGACTCGGTGACGAACACCGGGACATGGATCTTGCCGTTGTGCACCGCGATGGTGTGACCCAGCATGGCCGGGACGATCATCGAGCGACGGGACCAGGTCTTGATGACGTTCTTGGTGCCTGCCTCGTTCTGTACGTCCACCTTCTTGATGAGGTGGCCGTCGACGAAGGGCCCCTTCTTGAGACTGCGCGGCATCTAAACCCGCTCCTAGCGCTTCTTGTTCGTCTTGCGGCGGCGGACGATGTACTTGCTCGATGCCTTCTTCGGCGAGCGAGTACGACCCTCCTTCTGACCCCACGGCGAGACCGGGTGACGTCCACCGGAGGTCTTGCCTTCACCACCACCGTGCGGGTGGTCAACCGGGTTCATCGCGACACCGCGGACGGTCGGGCGAACGCCCTTCCAGCGCATGCGGCCGGCCTTGCCCCAGTTGATGTTCGACTGCTCGGCGTTGCCGACCTCGCCGATGGTGGCGCGGCAGCGGGCGTCGACCAGCCGGATCTCACCGGAAGGCATACGAAGGTGGGCCATCGTGCCCTCCTTCGCCAGCAGCTGCACGGAGGCACCCGCGGAGCGGGCGAACT
Organism: Streptomyces sp. NPDC088746; assembly: GCF_044751065.1. Lineage (NCBI taxonomy): Bacteria > Bacillati > Actinomycetota > Actinomycetes > Kitasatosporales > Streptomycetaceae > Streptomyces > Streptomyces sp. NPDC088746. The sequence goes on along the minus strand of NZ_JBIVLA010000002.1, from coordinate 471,719 downwards.
TCGCGCCGCCGCCGGGCCGCAGCTCGATGGCGTGGATGGTCGTACCGACCGGGATGTTGCGCAGCGCCAGGTTGTTGCCCGGCTTGATGTCGGCGCCCGGACCGTTCTCGACGCGGTCACCCTGCGACAGACCACGGGGGGCGACGATGTAACGCTTCTCGCCGTCCGCGTAGTGCAGCAGCGCGATGCGCGCGGTGCGGTTGGGGTCGTACTCGATGTGCGCGACCTTGGCCGGCACGCCGTCCTTGTCGTGACGACGGAAGTCGATCACGCGGTAGGCGCGCTTGTGGCCACCACCCTGGTGGCGAACGGTCACACGACCGGCGTTGTTACGGCCGCCCTTGCTGTGCAGGGGGCGGACCAGCGACTTCTCCGGCGTGGACCGCGTGATCTCGACAAAGTCGGCGACGCTGGAGCCACGACGGCCCGGGGTCGTCGGCTTGTACTTGCGGATACCCATTTCTCAGTCCTCGTCCGATTCCGGACGACTCGACCTCCGTCAGGAGGTCGGGCCGCCGAAGATGTCGATACGGTCGCCCTCGGCGAGGGTCACGATGGCGCGCTTCGTGTCGGCGCGCTTGCCGAAACCGGTCTTGGTGCGCTTGCGCTTACCCTGCCGGTTGATCGTGTTGACCCCGGTGACCTTGACCGAGAAGACCGCTTCCACGGCCTGCTTGATCTGGGTCTTGTTGGAGCCGGGCGCGACGATGAACGTGTACTTGTTCTCGTCGAGCAGCGCGTAGCTCTTCTCGGAAACAACCGGCTTGACGAGAACGTCGCGCGGGTCCGAGTAGGTCTTGCTGGTAACGGTCGCCTCACTCATCAGGCGGCGCTCCCTTCGGTCTCAGCGGTCTGGGGGCCAGACACGAAGGACTCGAAAGCGGCCTGGGTGAAGACCACGTCGTCAGAGACGATCACGTCGTACGTGTTCAGCTGGCCCGGCTCCAGGATGTGCACCTGGGGCAGGTTGCGCGCGGACAGCCACGCGGCCTCGTCGGCGCGGTCGACGACCAGGAGCAGGTTGCTGCGCTCCGAGATCTTGCCGAGCAGCGTCTTGGCGGCCTTGGTGGAGATCCCACCCTCGACCACGCCGGTGACGACGTGGATGCGGGAGTGACGCGCCCGGTCCGAGAGGGCACCGCGCAGGGCGGCGGCCTTCATCTTCTTCGGGGTGCGCTGCGAGTAGTCACGCGGCTGCGGGCCGTGGACGACGCCACCACCGGCGAACTGCGGCGCACGGGTCGAACCCTGGCGCGCGCGGCCGGTGCCCTTCTGGCGGTACGGCTTGCGCCCACCACCACGGACTTCGCCGCGGCTCTTGGTCTTGTGCGTGCCCTGACGGGCAGCTGCCAGCTGTGCGACGACGACCTGGTGGATCAGCGGAACGCTGGTCTTCGCGTCGAAGATCTCCGCGGGGAGCTCGACGGTACCGGCCTTGTCGCCTGCCGGCGAAAGGATGTCAATGGTGCTCATTACCTCAAGCCCCCTTGGCCGCGGTACGGACCAGGACGAGGCCGCCGTTCGGACCGGGGACCGCGCCCTTGATGAGCAGCAGACCCTTCTCCGCGTCAACCGCGTGGATGGTCAGGTTCTGGGTGGTGACGCGCTCGTTACCCATCCGACCGGCCATGCGCATGCCCTTGAAGACACGCCCAGGGGTGGCGCAGCCACCGATCGAACCGGGGGAACGGTGCTTGCGCTGGACGCCGTGGCCGGCGCCGAGGCCCTTGAAGTTGTGACGCTTCATGACACCGGCGAAGCCCTTGCCCTTGCTCTTGCCCGTGACGTCGACCTTGACGCCGGACTCGAACACCTCGGCAGTGACCTCCTGGCCCAGCGTGTACTCGCTGGCGTCAGGGGTGCGGAGCTCCACCAGGTGGCGGCGCGGGGTCACGTCGGCCTTGGCGAAGTGGCCCTTGAGGGGCTTGTTCACCTTGCGCGGGTCGATCTCGCCGAAGGCGATCTGGACCGACTCGTAGCCGTCGCTGTCATTCGTGCGAACCTGCGTCACGACGCACGGACCGGCCTTGACGACGGTCACCGGGACAACCCGGTTGTTCTCGTCCCAGACCTGGGTCATACCGAGCTTCTCGCCCAGGACGCCCTTGATGTTCTTGCTCATCTCGGCCCGTCCCCTCAGAGCTTGATCTCGATGTCGACGCCTGCCGGCAGGTCGAGGCGCATCAGCGAGTCAACCGTCTTCGGCGTGGGGTCGAGAATGTCGATGAGGCGCTTGTGCGTGCGCATCTCGAAGTGCTCGCGAGAGTCCTTGTACTTGTGCGGCGACTTGATGACGCAGTACACGTTCTTCTCAGTGGGCAGCGGCACCGGGCCCGCGACCGACGCACCAGTGCGCGTCACCGTCTCGACGATCTTCTTCGCCGAGGAGTCGATGACCTCGTGGTCGTAGGCCTTGAGCCGGATGCGGATCTTCTGTCCCGCCATGGCTACTAGTAGTCCTGTCTCTCAATAACGCTCTGGAACCCGGGAGTTCTCTTAACTCCGCCTCCGACCCACGCGGTCGGGCGTGTCGCATCCCCTCTACGAAGATCTCCCGAAGGATTTCCCAACCAAGGGGGTGCGGGCCGAAACCGCGCTGCCGGGGGCGAAACCCCACCGGGTGCCTGGTCAGCGCCCTGCTGAACTTCCCGAAAGATTCCCGTACGTCCGACCCTGGGGGTCGACGAGTACTGTGGGACTCGCTTCCGGTCCTCCCGGCGGGAGGCGCGCAGCATTGACACTCAACCGAGCAACCTGGCTAGTGTGCCACACGGCTCGGGGGCCTGGCCAATCGGGCCGGGGATCTTACCCCCTGCGGGGGACCGGTCAAACGCGGGCACGACCCCGCGCCGGCCGGCCGGTGCGCAGTACCGCGAAATTCGGTCGAGCGCCGCACGCCACCGCCCCTAGTGTGACCGGCCGGAACGGCGACTCACCGGGGGCACGGAACATGCGTACGCACTATCCACGGACCTCGCATCTTCCCTGGTCACCCGGGGCCACCTCGGACGACGTGCGCCTCGCCGACCTCGCCGGACTGACCGGCTCCCAGGTCGTGGTCACCGAGAAGCTGGACGGCGAGAACACCACGCTGTACGCCGACGGGCTCCACGCCCGCTCCCTCGACTCGGCACACCACCCCTCCCGGGCCTGGGTCAAGGCGCTCCAGAGCCGCATCGGCCCGCGCGTCCCGGCGGGGTGGCGGATCTGCGGCGAGAACATGTTCGCCCGCCACTCGATCCCGTACGAGGACCTCGCGAGCCACTTCTACGGCTTCTCCGTCTGGGACGGAGACTTCTGCCTGGACTGGGACCGGACCGTGGACTTCCTGCGGGACCTGGGGATCCCGACGCCGACGGTGCTGTGGCGCGGTGTGTTCGACGCCCGGGCCGAGAACGCGCTGCTCGCGCTGAGGCCGGACACGGAACGCCAGGAGGGGTACGTCGTCCGGCCTGCCGAGGGCTTTCCCGCCGCGGCGTTCGCGCGGCGGGTGGCGAAGTGGGTGCGGCCGGGGCATGTGACGACGGACACGCACTGGATGCACGCGGAGGTGGTGGAGAACGGGCTGGGCCCCGCCGCCGCCCTGTGGGCGGTGCGCTCGGGCGCCCCCGTGGACCCTGCGGCACTCGCCGCCGCCGCGGGAGCCGGCCCCGGTGACGCGCCGGCCGCCCTCATGACCGCCGACGCCCTGGACGCACGGGGCCGTACCGGCGACGACCGGCTGGCCGGGGTGCTCGCCGCCCTGCTGCACCGCACCCGCCGGGCCGTACTCGCACCCGCGCTCGCCGGACCGCTCGGGATGCGGCTCGCCCGGCGGACCGCGGACCTGGTCGGCCTTTATCCCCTCCTGCACCGTCCCCACCCGGACGACGACCGGCACAGCGGCCTGGCGAGGATGGCGCTCGCCGCGGACCTGACGGTGCTGCACGCGCTGGCCGGCGTGCTGGCCGACGGGTCCGAGGCCCGCGAGCAGGTGGAGTGGTCGGAGCTGCACGGCCAGGACGTGGCCGAACCGGACGGGCTGCCCGCCGCCTTCGCCGGCCTGGAGCCGGACTCCGCCGACCGCTGTCTGGCGCAGGCCCGCGAGGCCTACGCGCTGGGCCGCCTCACCACCGCGGAGGAGGCGGTCGCCGCGACCTGGCGGTGGCGGTCCGGGGACTTCCCGCGCCTGATCCACCTGGTCGGTCCCTCGGGCAGCGGGAAGAGCACCTTCGGCCGCGGGCTGCCGGGCACCGCCACGTACATCTCGCTCGACGACCTGCGCGAGTCCCGCGGATCGCGCGCCGACCAGAGCGCCAACGCCGACGTCCTGCGCGAGGCGCTGCGCCGCCTGGACGCCGCGCTCGTCCCGGGCGCGACCGTGGTCTGGGACGCCACCTCGCTCAACCCGCGCCAGCGCTCCCTCGTGCACGCGGCCGCCCACCGCAGGGACGCTTTGCTCACCCACGCCGTGGCGTGGGTCGGCGCGGACGAGCTGACCGTGCGCAACGGCCGGCGCGGCCATCCGGTGCCCCCGGACGTCCTGGCCTCCCAGGTGCGCCGCTTCGTGCCCCCGTACCCCGGCCAGGCCCACCGCACCTGGTACATCGGGACGAGCGGAACCGTGGAGGACCGGACCTGATGCGTACGAGCGAGGAGATCTACCACCGGGTCCGCTGGGACGCCCGGTTCGACCCGGCGCGCTTCTTCCTGGGCGTCGCCCAGCGCGGCCGTGACCCCAAACGGGTGCCGCTGGAGCGGTTCACGCCCGGCGGCGACATCCCCTGGCACCGGGTGCTGTTCTTCGAGGCGGACGGCGAGGTGGTGTGGGACCGCTCCACGGGACTCGACCGGATCGACGCGTCGGAGGCGGGGCGCGTCCGGACCCCGCGCCGCCTGCCGTCCCCGTACTTCACCTCACGCGTCCCGCACGCGTTCTCCCCGGCGACGGGCACCTGGGAGCCGGCCTCCCCCGGCCCGCCGGGCTCGTCCGCCTCCGCCTCCCTGACCGTGCTCACCTGGAACACGCTCTGGGACCGGTACGACAGCGACCGCATCGACACGGCCCGGCGCCGCCCCCTCCTGCTCGACGCCCTGTGTGCGGCGGACGCGGACGTCATCGCACTCCAGGAGGCGGAGCCCGCGCTGCTGCGCCTGCTGCTGGACCGCGCGTGGGTACGGGACGGATACGTCATCGCCACCGGACCGGCCGGCCGTGACGTGGCGGACAACGGGCTGCTGCTGCTCAGCCGGCTGCCCGTGAGCGAGGCGGGGGTGCACGCCCTCGGCCCGCACAAGGCGGTGACCGCGGCCGTCGTCGAGACGGCCGGCGGGCCCGTCACCGTGGCCGTGACCCACCTCAGCAGCGACCACTCCCCCGAGGGCGCCACCCGCCGCGACACCGAACTGGCCGACCTGGCAACGGGGTTGGCGGGTATCGAGGGCGAACTGCTGCTCGTCGGAGACTTCAACGACGGCAGCGACCGCCCCCAGACCCGCCTGGCGATGACGGACGCCTGGAGCCAGGTGCACGGCCCCGCCGACCGGACCGCCACCTTCGACCCGTCAGCGAACCCCCTCGCCGCGGTCTCCTCCCTGTCCGGCCGTATCTCCCGGCTGGACAGGGTCCTGCTGCGTACGGAACGGCTGCGCGCCCGGTCGGCGGCCCTGACCGGCGAGACACCCGGCCCGGAGGGGCTGTACGTCTCCGACCACTACGGAGTACGGGTGGAGCTGGGCCCTCCCCTTCTGGTGGCCGAAGGGAGTGAAGGGAGCACGGAACGCGTCACCGCGGCCCTGCCCGGCGCCCGGGTCCACGTCGTCGGCTCCCGGCGCATGGGCTGCGCGCTGCCCGGCGCGGACCTGGACCTGGTCGCCGCGCTGCCCGGCGCCCCCGATCCGGCAGGGGTAGGCCAACGACTGGCCGCCGCGTTCCCGGAGGCGCGGGACCTGCGGGGGGTGACGGGCGCCCGGGTGCCCGGCCTGCGCTGGCACCTGGACGGCCTCCGGGTCGACCTGGTCACCGTGGTGACCGGCGACCTCTCCCCCGCCGAGGCGGTCGCCCGCCGCGCGGAACTGGGCGAGGCGGCGGCGATCGCGCTCAGCGCGGTGAGCGACGCCGATGCGGTGCTCGCGGTGGCGGACCCGCACCGGGACGCCTTCGCCGCCCTCGCCCGGGACGTCAAGGCGTGGGCGGCGGCGAGGGGCCTGGACTCCGCTCCCTGCGGCGGACTGCCGGGCCTCGCCTGGGCCGTACTCGCGGCCCGTACCGCCCACGAGGCGGGCGACCTGCCGCCGCTCGCGCTGCTCCGGCACTTCTTCGGGGTCTGGGCGGCGTGGGACTGGGACGAGGCGGTGGGCGGGGTGGCGGCAACCGCGTCCCCGGTCACCGTGCTGACCCCGACCGCCCCCGTACGTTCCTGCACCACGCAGGTCTCCGCCGCAGACCGCGATCTCCTCTCCGCCGAGCTGTACCGCGCCTGGGAGATCCTGGAGTCGGCCGGGGAGGGGGACGACCCGCGTCCCCTCCTGTGCGCGCCGCCGAGCCTCCCCGAACTGCACCCGTCCTGGGCCCTCGCCTCCGTACCCACGGGCGGACCGGCCGAGGGGCGCCTGCGCGGCCGCCTCCTCGCCCTGGCCGCCGCCCTCTCCGAGGCGGGCGCCGCCGACTGCCGCATCTGGCCGCGCCCTCTCACGACCGACGGCCGCACGGGGTACGCGATCGGGCTCGGCGCGACCCCGCCACCGGCCCACCGGCTGGCGGAGATCGGGGCGGAGGTGCTGCGGGGGATCCGGGAGGCGTCGTTGGTCCCGGTACGTATATAGGGAGGGTCAGCGCCCGGCGGCGTACGGGACGAAGCCCGCCCACGCGTCGGGTGCGAAGGCGAGCCTCGCCCCCTGCACGTCCTTGGAGTCGCGCACGTGCACCGAGTCAGGCGCAGCCGCGACCTCTACGCATTCGTTGCTGTTGCTGCTGTCGCTGTAGCTGCTCTTGAACCACTCCAGCCGGGAAGCGTCTCCAGCAGAGGTCTCGCTGATCATGTCTCTCCCAGCACTTGCTCGATGAAGGCCAGCGACTCCCGAGGCGTGAGAGCTTGAGCCCGGATGATGCCACAGCGCAGCTCAACGATCCGGAGATACTTCGGGTCCGAGACCGGGCGACTGCCGAAGTCGCCCTCGGAGCGCCCCACCGCCGAGCCGTCCCTGAACTTCAGCACCTGCATCTCCCCGCCCATTCCGGCGTGATCGTCGCGGCCGGTCGGCATCACCTGGATCTCGACGTTCCGCAACTGCCCCACCTCCAAGAGCCGTTCAAGCTGTCGCCGCAGCACCATTCTGCCCCCGAGGTGCCGCCGCAGTGTCACCTCTTCCTGGACAAAGCTGAGCTCCGGTCCGGGCGAGCGGTCAAAGATGGACTGCCGGGCGACACGGGCAGCCACCAGCCTCTCCACCTCGTCCGACGAGAAGGCGGGCCGGCGCATCCCGAACAGCGCCCGTGCATACTCCTCCGTCTGCAACAGGCCGTGGAGGTTGTGACTCCCGTAAGCAGAGAGCTCCACCGCCTGCGCCTCCATCTTCGCCAGCTCCCGGATCTTCTTCGGGTACCGGACCGCCGCCAGATCCTGCTTCATCGCGGCGATCTTGCCGCCCGCCCCCAGGACCTCGTCCACCCTGTCCAGGAACTCCGGCCGAGGGATCCGCCGCCCGCCCTCCACCTTGCGGACCAGGTCCTCCCCATACCCGATCGCGGCCCCGAGCTCGCCGGCCCGCATCCCGGCCGCCTCCCGCCAGGCCTTGACCTGGCGCCCCACGGCGGCGACCACCGCAACGCCCGACTCGTCATCGGGATCGACATCCCAGCCGGGCTCGTCCGCCCCGCCGCCACCCTGCTGCGTACCGACCCCGTCCACACTCATCCGTGCCCCACTTCCGACGTGCGTGCCGTTCTTCCTCAACCGCCCCTGTTCCCCGCACGTCACTCCGGACAGCCGGGACAGCACTGGACAAGCCCGGGACAATCACCGTACGCAAGGGCTCAGTCACTGGGCACGGTACGCAGACCCGGCCACGCTGAGTGACGTGAACCAACAGACCGCCACCCCTCAAGGGCCCACCGACGGACGCACGTTCACCGTGCTCCTCTCCCCCACTCGCCGAGGCGCCCGGCTCGCCCGCCTCCTCGCCGTGGCCCATCTCGACCTCTGGGGGTTTCCCTCCGACTCGGCCGCGCACATCGTCGCGGAGCTCGCCGCCAACGCCTCGGTCCACGGGCGGGTAACGGGACGGGACTTCCAACTGCGCCTCGCCGTGCACGCGGACAGCCGACTGCGGATCGAGGTCATCGACACCCGGGGTGACCGCCTGCCCGTCACAACGCCCCCCGACCACCACAGGGAGGGCGGGCGCGGCCTGCTCATCGTCGCGGCCCTCGCCGACCGCTGGGGCGTCTCCCCGGGCCCGGCCCCGCGCAAAACGGTCTGGGCGGAGCTCGACCTCGCACCGTGACCGACTCCACCGGGTCGCGGGCACCCACGACCCGGTCGGCCACGCCCTGGTGACCCGCGACGCGGCCACCCACGACGTCTAAAGGCTTTTAAAGAACTCGGGAAAGAAACCCGACCAGACCCCACCCCACCCCCGTCCTGACCTGCGTCACTCGCACGGGTGACATATCGCAACAGGGCTGGATTTGGGGCGGGTTGGCTGGCATATGCTCGCCGCGACAACCACAGACACGAGACGGCCCCCGACCGAGACGGCAAATCTCAACCGGGGGCCTGACCACGAGGAAGAGATCACCTTCCCGATGGATACCCCGCAGGTTATCGCGCCCCCGTGCGCCCAGCCCGGCTCCCCTGGCACCCGGCTCGACGTCACGCCGACTTCCGGCGTCCTCCACGTCAACGTCCGCCACATCTCCGGCTTCACGGTCATCGGCAACCACCTCGCCCAGCACCGTGGCCTCTCCCTCACCGCGATCGGGCTCGCCGCACACATCCAGTCGCTGCCCGCCGGGGCCAAGGTCGGCATCAAGGTCCTCAGCGCCCGCTTCCCGGAGAGCGAAGCCCGCATCGCCGCCGCCCTGCACGAGCTGGAAGCCACCGGCTACCTCCACCGCAGCCGCGTACGCCTCCCCGACGGCCGCATGGTCACACGCACGGTCTCGTACAACCAGCCCGGCGCCACGGCCACAGCGCCGCGCCCCCAGCCCCGCCACAGCGAGCCACCAGCCACGCTCGCCGCCCCGCCGCCACCCCCGGCGCCCGTCGAGGCACCACCTCCGCCGCCTACGGCCGCACCCGCAGCCCCGGCACCCCTGCCGTCAGCCGCCCCCGTCTACGTACCGGCTCCCACGGCCCCGAGGAAACAGCCCCCGCCGCTCCCCCACCCCCACGCGCCCACTGTGGAACTCCACCGAGCCGCCACAGCGCTCCTAGCAGACCTCCGGCGCAGCTCGCCCCAACTCACCCTCCCTGAGGCGGACATCGAGGCACTCGCCCCCGGTGTCGCTACCTGGCTCGAACGCGACGCCCACCCCGACACCATCCGCCACGCCCTCACCAGCGACCTCCCGACCCCGGTGAAACACCCGGCGAAGTTCGTCCGCAGCCGCATCACCACGCTCCTGCCACCCCCGCTCCCCGGCACAGCAGACCTCACCCCGCCCCGCCGCAAGGTGATCGTGATCCCGCTCCAGAACTGCGACACCTGCGACCGCGCCTTCCGCGCCACCCACCCCGGTCACTGCCGGGACTGCCGAACCGAACAGCCAGACGTCATGCACAGAGCCGCGTGACACACACTCGCCCTCAACCGGCCTGGGCGACCGCCCGGCCGCACAACAGTGGAGGAACCTGGTGGCCGTGGACACCTCTTTCTACAAGTCCTTCATGTCCGAAGAAATCCGGGACGAAGGCCGAGCCCAAGGCCGAGCCCAAGGCCGAGCCCAAGGCCGTGCCGAAGGCCTCCTGCTGATCCTCGAAGCCCGTGGCATCACCCTCACCGACGAGCTCCGGCAGAAGATCACCACCTGCACCGACCCCGAGCTCCTCCACCGGTGGCTGCACCGCGCCGCCACTGCCACCACCACCGAAGAGGTTTTTGCCGAGCGTCACTGACCGGCCGGGCCCGGACGGCAGCGGGGAGCCCTGCTCCGCTGCCGTCCGAAGTCTCTGGGAGACTCCCGCCATGTCTGTACGTACCACTCAGGCGTGGTCCCTGCGCCCTGCCACACCCGATGACATCGAGGCCATGGCCGAGCTCCGGGCCCTGGTGATGCGCCCCGACCTGGAGCGCCTCGGCCGCTACGACGGGCACCGGGTCCGGCAGCGGCTGCGTGACGCCTACGCCCCCGAGCACACCTCCGTCGTGGAGGTCGACGGGGCCGTGGCGGGATGCGTCGCCCTGCGGCCCTCCGAGGACGGCTGGTGCCTGGAGCACTTCTACCTCGCCCCGGAGCTCCAGGGCAGAGGCATCGGCACCGCCGTCCTGGCCGGCCTCCTGGCCCGTACGGACGCCGAGGGTGCGCCGGTCCGCCTCAACGTCCTCCAGGGCAGCGCGGCCCGCAGGCTGTACGAGCGCCACGGGTTCGTCCTGGAGCACGAGGACCCGGTCGACGTGTTCATGGTGCGGGCCCCGTAGGTCCCTGCGGAGCTACGTACGCGTGACCGTCCCGCAGGACCCGTCCGGCTGCCACTCGCTGCGGTCGTACGGGTCCACGTCGTCCCCGCGCGGAGGGTTCGCGCTGTCGCTCGGGAAGGACGGGTGGAGGAAGCCGTCGTTCACCTCGCAGGAGGTGTTGCCGAAGTTCTGCTCGGAACTGACGACGGAGAGCTTGCCGCGCGTCGCCACGAACCGCTCCGGGTCGTGCAGCGCCGTCGTCAGCTTCCGCCGCACGATCGTGCGCGCCACTTCGTCGCCGCCCGGCTTCACCAGCGGGTAGACGAACGTGTAGTCGGCGTGGACCTCGACCGAGCCGGCGGCGCCCGCCTCGAAGGTCATCCGTCCGCGGGTCTTCACGACGTCCCCGACCAGCCGTGCCTCGTCCGGGTCGAACCGGCTGAACAGCATCAGCGGGTCCTGTTCCCCGCCGGGCTCCGCCAGTGACCGTTCCAGGCGTTCCCGCTCGCCCTTCTGCAGCGGGTCGAGCAGGTTCAGCGCCTCCTCGGGCTTCTCCCCCCGCAGGGTGGCGGCATCGAGGTTGGCGGCGACGAGCAGCTGCCGGGTCGCCCGCAGGGCCTGCTCGACCTCCCCCTTGCTCATCCCTCCGGCCGCCTCGGCCTCCGGGATCTCGATCCCCTCCGCCCCGTCCGCCCAGCGGACGGCGGGCGAGCCGCGGAACGGCTCTGCCAGGGTCGGCCGGTCACCCACGGGCCCGTCGGCGGGCGCCGCGGTCGGCGGCGCGGTCTCGGCGGGCAGCGGGTCGGCACTCGCGGAGTCGCCGCCTCCGGGCAGGTGGTCGGTCAGCAGGCTCGGCCGCATGGTGACCACCAGGATCCCCACGACCACGGCGAACCCCAGGACCGCGGCGAGGCGGCGACGCTTCCTGGGACGGGGACGGGCGTCCCCGATCGGCGGGCCCGTGCGCCAGCCCTCCGGCTGCCACGGTTCGGCCGGCTCGCCCTTACGGCCCCGGCCCCGCCCGCGCGCCGCCTCCTCGTCCAGCGCGCGCAGCCGCGCGGTGACCATCCGGGCGCGGGCCGAGGGCTCCTTCGGCGCCTCGGCCCCGCCCTCCTCCGCCCGCCGGACCAGCTCCGCCCACTGCTCGTCGGAGACGCGATCCGTGCCGTCGCCGTGGTCAGGAGATCCCCCTGACGTGCTCGTGCTCATCGTTCTGCCCCACTCCCCCATGAAGTTGTCAGGTCAACTTCATCCGGGGCGTGCGAACCCGAACAAGGGAACACCGTATTCCGTGACGTTCTTGTGACCGTGACGCGGAGGCCTCGCGCATCTCCCGGGCAACCCGGCCGTCCGGATCCCCGTCTATCCCCCCGCAGGAACAGGCGCACAGCCCTGACCTGCGCTGACCGACAGCACGCAGCCCTGGGCTCCCGCCCGTCCGCTGCGGGGGGACGCGGACGGAGTGCGTGGCGTGACGGATGGACCTGCCCTGCCCGGAAACGGTGTGCCACGACGCACCGTCATGACGATCGCCGCCGCGGGGGCGGCGCTCAGCGCCTGCTCGGTCCCCCCGCCCCGGCGTGCGGACCCCGCCCCGGATCCCGCGCCCGGCCGGCCCATCAGCACCGCGCGGCGTGCGCTGCTCATGCAGATGCTCGCCCACCCGGACGACGACCTGTACTTCATGAACCCGGACACCCGGCGCGCCCTCGACGCCGGGACACCCCTGGTCTGCGTGTACCTCACGGCCGGCGAGGCCGACGGCGTCAACAAGATCCCCGGCCGGGCCCGCCCGGCGCCGGACAAGGCCGCGTACTCCTCGGCGCGCCACCAGGGCCTGCGACAGGCGTACGCGACGCTGCTCGGGCTGGAGAAGTTCGCCCCCTGGGAGGTCTCCGTCGCCGAGCTCGGCGGCGGACACCGGGCCGAGGTCAACACCCTGACCGCCGGGGTGCGCCGGGTCGAGCTGATCTTCCTCGATACCGCCATGCACACCGGCCGCCACCGGCTCGGACTGCCCAGCCTCTGGCAGGACCGCCGGCTGGTTCTGCGCACCGTCGTCGCCGAGGGTTCACCGCTGCGGCGCGCCGGTTCGTACACGTACGACGGGCTGATCGACGTCCTCGCCGGGCTGCTGGAGCGCTACGAGCCCACCGTCGTGCACACCCTGGACCCGGATCCGGACATCCAGCACAGCACCGAGGCGGTCCGGCGGGCGGACAGTGAGCAGCACGGGTACTCCGACCACGCCGACCACACCGCGGCGGCCTGCTTCGCCTGGGCGGCGATGATCCGCCGGGTCGCCAGGAGCACGCGGGACGGCGCGGGGATACCGGGGTTCGTCGTCACCTCGTTCCGCGGGTACTACAACCGGCACTGGCCGAAGAACCTGCCGCCCGGTGTGCTCGACGGGAAGGCCGCCGCCCTGGTCCCCTACGGCGGCTCGCCCGACTGGGACTGCGGCAACCCGTCCGGGTGCGGCGACTACAACGTGGGCGGCGACCGGCCGCTGACCAACAGGAAGGGCTGGGTCCGCTCCACCCACCACCGCTATCCGGGCCCCCGCACCGTCGTCGCGGCCGAACCCGGCGGGGGGCTCGCGGCGTACGCGGTGGTGGGGCTGCGCCTGGTCCGGTGGCGCGAGGCCGACGCCGCCGGGGTGTGGGGCCCGCCCCGTGACCTCGGCGGCGGCCCGCTCGCCCCGGCGCTGGGATCGGCCGCCACGGGCGACGGCGGTCTCCTCCTGTTCGGGCTGCGGTTCGCGGCGCTCGGCGGACACGGGGCCGACAACGAGCGCGAGATCGTCCTGCTGGAGCGGAGGGCGCCGGGCGGCGGATTCCTCGCCTGGCGCGGTCTCGGCACCCCCTCGCCCGGCCGGGACGAGGGGCGGCGCATCGGCGTTCCCGTCGCCGTGGCGGCGCCGGACGGCCGCGTCCACCTCTTCGTGCGCAACGCGGAGAAGGGGCTCAGCACCCGGGTGCGGGAGGCGGACCGAAGCTGGGGCGAGTGGCGGGACCTGGGCGGCGGAGAGGTCCAGGACGGTCTGAGCGCGGTGGTGGACGGCAGCGGGCGGGTCCATGTGTACGCCGCGGGCCATCACGCGGTGCACCACTGGACCCAGGACACTCCGGGCGCCGGGCTCACCGCCCGTACGCAGATCGACGCCGGCCCCGTACCGGGCGACGCCCCCACGGCGCTGCCGGCCGCGGACGGGTCCGTCGACCTGTTCTACCGGGGCCAGGCGCGGGCTGCGACGACGGCCGTACGGGGCGGGGCGGCCACGGACCTCACCGGCTTCGACGGGTACGGAGAGCTGACCGCCGCGGGTCCCGCGCTGCTCGGCCGCACGGTCGGCGGCCTGCTCCAGCTCCGTACGGGCACGCGGCTCTCGGTGCGGTCGCACGGGCCCGTCGCCCTGGACGGAGCCGCGCTCCGGGCCGGCGACGACGGCCGCCCGGTGGTGGTGGGGCTGGGGACGGACGCGCTTCCCTGGACGTGGCGCCCGTAACCCGTACGCCCTCGTCACGCACACAGAAGAGGGGCCCCGTCCCACCGCTCGCGCGGCGGGCCGGGGCCCCTCTCGGTGCTCTGTGCGGAGCAACCAGGTCAGACAGTCAGGTGATTACTTGACGATCTTGGTGACCTGGCCGGCGCCCACGGTCCGGCCACCCTCACGGATGGCGAACTTCAGGCCCTCTTCCATGGCGACCGGCTGGATCAGCGCGACGTCCATGAGGGTGTTGTCACCCGGCATGACCATCTCGGTGCCCTCGGGAAGGGTCACAACGCCCGTCACGTCCGTGGTACGGAAGTAGAACTGCGGGCGGTAGTTGTTGAAGAAGGGGGTGTGACGGCCACCCTCGTCCTTCGACAGGATGTAGGCCTGGGCCTGGAACTCGGTGTGCGGCGTGACCGAACCCGGCTTGATGATGACCTGGCCGCGCTCGACGTCCTCGCGCTTGATGCCACGAAGCAGCAGACCGACGTTCTCACCGGCCTGGCCCTCGTCGAGCAGCTTGCGGAACATCTCGATGCCGGTGACCGTGGTGGTGGTCTTCTCCTGCTTGATGCCCACGATGTCAACGGTCTCGTTGACCTTGAGGACACCACGCTCGATGCGGCCGGTGACGACCGTACCGCGACCGGTGATCGTGAAGACGTCCTCGATCGGCATGAGGAACGGCTTCTCGACGTCACGCTCGGGCTGCGGGATGGACTCGTCGACGGCCTTCATCAGGTCGAGAACGGTCTTGCCCCACTCGGCGTCGCCCTCGAGGGCCTTGAGCGCCGAGACCTTGACGACCGGAAGGTCGTCGCCCGGGAACTCGTACTCGGAGAGGAGCTCACGAACCTCGAGCTCGACGAGCTCCAGGATCTCCTCGTCGTCCACCATGTCGGCCTTGTTCAGCGCGACGACGATGTACGGCACGCCTACCTGGCGGGCCAGGAGCACGTGCTCCTTGGTCTGCGGCATCGGGCCGTCGGTGGCCGCGACCACGAGGATGGCGCCGTCCATCTGCGCCGCACCCGTGATCATGTTCTTGATGTAGTCGGCGTGACCCGGGCAGTCGACGTGCGCGTAGTGACGCGACTCCGTCTGGTACTCGACGTGCGCGATCGAGATCGTGATACCGCGCTGGCGCTCTTCAGGAGCCTTGTCGATCTGGTCGAAGGCCGAGGCCTCGTTCAGGTCCGGGTACGCGTCGTGCAGCACCTTGGTAATGGCGGCCGTGAGGGTCGTCTTACCGTGGTCGATGTGACCGATGGTGCCGATGTTGACGTGCGGCTTAGTCCGCTCGAACTTTGCCTTCGCCACTGGGGTCCTCCTGAGTGGTTCTGTACGCCTTGCTTCATCGGCGCCAGGTGATCTTTGCTGGAATGCCGGTGCCGGGGACATTCGCCACGCTGCTTACGCGCTGCGACGAATGTCCGACCGGGCTCCGGTGACAAGCCTAAAGCGTGAGCTCGGAAGAGTTACTCGCCCTTGGCCTTCGCGATGATCTCCTCGGCGACGTTCCGCGGAACCTCGGCGTAGGAGTCGAACTGCATCGAGTAGCTTGCGCGACCCGAGGTCTTGCTGCGGAGGTCTCCGACGTAGCCGAACATCTCCGAGAGGGGCACGAGGCCCTTCACGACGCGAGCGCCGCTGCGCTCCTCCATGGCCTGGATCTGGCCACGGCGGGAGTTGAGGTCGCCGATGACATCGCCCATGTAGTCCTCGGGCGTGGTGACCTCGACGGCCATCATCGGCTCGAGGAGCACGGGGGACGCCTTGCGGGCACCCTCCTTGAACGCCTGCGAACCGGCGATCTTGAAGGCGAGCTCCGAGGAGTCGACCTCGTGGTAACCACCGTCGAGAAGGGTGACGCGGACGCCCACCATCTCGTAGCCGGCCAGGATGCCGAACTGCATGGCTTCCTGGGCACCCGCGTCCACCGAGGGAATGTACTCACGGGGGATGCGGCCACCGGTGACCTTGTTGACGAACTCGTAGGAGGCGTCGCCACCCTCGATGGGCTCGAGGGCGATCTGCACCTTCGCGAACTGGCCGGTACCACCAGTCTGCTTCTTGTGCGTGTAGTCGATGCGCTCGACGGTCTTGCGGATCGTCTCGCGGTACGCGACCTGGGGCTTGCCGACGTTCGCCTCGACGCGGAACTCGCGCTTCATGCGGTCGACGAGCACCTCGAGGTGAAGCTCGCCCATACCACCGATGATGGTCTGGCCGGTCTCCTCGTCGGAGTGCACCTGGAAGGAGGGGTCCTCCTCCGAGAGCCGCTGGATGGCGACACCCAGCTTCTCCTGGTCACCCTTGGACTTGGGCTCGATGGCGACCTGGATGACCGGCGCCGGGAAGTCCATGGACTCCAGGATCACCGGGTGCTTGTCGTCGGACAGCGTCTCACCCGTGGTGGTCTGCTTCAGGCCCATGACGGCGACGATGTCACCGGCGCCCACCGACGCGATCTCCTCACGCTTGTTCGCGTGCATGCGGTAGATCTTGCCGATGCGCTCCTTCTTGCCCTTGACCGAGTTCAGCACCGCGGTGCCGGCCTCGAGGCGACCGGAGTAGATCCGGACGAAGGTGAGCTTGCCGAGGTGCGGGTCGCTCGCGATCTTGAACGCCAGGCCGGAGAACGGCTCGTCGTCCGAAGGCTTGCGCTTGACGACCAGCTCCGGGTCCTTGACGTCGTGGCCCTCGATGGCCTCGACGTCCAGGGGGGAAGGCAGGTAGCGGACGACGGCGTCGAGCAGGGGCTGGACGCCCTTGTTCTTGAACGCCGTGCCACAGAAGACGGGGGTCACGGTGACGGAGTCGGCCGAGCCCTTCGACGCGAGGGTGATCCGACGGATCGCCTCGTGCAGCTGCTCCTCGGTGGGCTCGACGCCCTCGAGGTACAGCTCCATCATCTCGTCGTCGTTCTCCGAGACGGCCTCAAGGAGCTTGCCGCGCCATTCCTCGGCGGCCTCCTTGTGGGTGTCCGGGATCTCGACGGTGTCGTACATCTCGCCCTTGGCGGCTTCGTCCGACCACACGAAGGCCTTCATCGACACGAGGTCGACGACGCCCTTGAAGTCGGCTTCGGCACCGATGGGGAGCTGCATGACCAGCGGAACCGCGCCCAGGCGGTCCACGATCATGTCGACGCAGCGGTGGAACTCGGCGCCCGTACGGTCGAGCTTGTTGACGAAGCAGATACGCGGCACGCCGTAGCGGTCCGCCTGACGCCAGACAGTCTCGGACTGGGGCTCGACGCCGGCCACACCGTCGAACACGGTGACGGCACCGTCGAGGACGCGGAGCGAACGCTCCACCTCGACGGTGAAGTCGACGTGACCGGGGGTGTCGATGATGTTGATGGTGTGGTCAACATCATTGAGCGGCCAGTGACAGGTCGTCGCGGCCGACGTGATCGTGATGCCGCGCTCCTGCTCCTGCTCCATCCAGTCCATCGTGGCTGCGCCGTCGTGGACTTCACCGATCTTGTACGAAACGCCGGTGTAGAAGAGGATCCGCTCAGTGGTGGTCGTCTTGCCCGCGTCGATGTGGGCCATGATCCCGATGTTGCGGACCTTGGCCAGGTCAAGCGAAGTGGTGGCCATAAGGCTCAATCTTCTCTCGGTCTCGATGGGGTGAGCGACTACCAGCGGTAGTGCGCGAAGGCCTTGTTGGACTCGGCCATCTTGTGGGTGTCCTCGCGCTTCTTGACGGCAGCGCCAAGACCGTTGGAGGCGTCGAGCAGCTCGTTCATGAGGCGCTCGGTCATGGTCTTCTCGCGACGGGCGCGGGAGTAACCGACGACCCAGCGGAGCGCGAGGGTGGCGGCGCGACCGGGCTTGACCTCGATCGGCACCTGGTACGTGGCGCCACCGACACGGCGGGACTTGACCTCGAGCGAGGGCTTGACGTTCTCAAGCGCGCGCTTCAGCGTGATGACCGGGTCAGCGCCGGTCTTCTCGCGGAGGCCTTCCATGGCGCCGTACACGATCCGCTCGGCGGTGGAACGCTTGCCGTCGAGGAGGATCTTGTTGATCAGCGAGGTGACAAGAGGAGAGCTGTAGACCGGGTCGATGATGACCGGGCGCTTCGGGGCGGGGCCCTTACGAGGCATTCTTACTTCTCCTTCTTGGCGCCGTAGCGGCTGCGGGCCTGCTTGCGGTTCTTGACACCCTGGGTGTCGAGCGAACCGCGGATGATCTTGTAACGAACACCCGGCAGGTCCTTCACACGGCCACCACGCACGAGCACGATGGAGTGCTCCTGCAGGTTGTGTCCCTCACCCGGGATGTAGGCCGTGACCTCGATACCGGAGGTCAGACGCACACGCGCGACCTTACGGAGGGCCGAGTTCGGCTTCTTCGGGGTGGTCGTGAACACACGCGTGCAGACGCCACGACGCTGGGGCGAACCCTCGAGCGCGGGCGTCTTGTTCTTCTCGACCTTGTCCTGCCGGCCCTTCCGGACCAGCTGCTGGATCGTAGGCACTACTTCTCCGGTTTCTGTGTGCCGTTCGGTGAAACTAACCTGGAACAGTCACCGACCCACGCGGTCGGGTGTGTCGAACACTGCACGCCCCTGCTGGAAGGCAGACGGAACACAGATTGCGGTGGCCACTTACGGACTCGCCATGCGGTTGAGGACACGCACCCGAGCCCAGGCACACCCCAGGCACAAGGCTTGAGCGTACCTACCTCACGGAGCTGGGTCAAAACAAATGCCCCGGGGGCGGCCACCAGGGCCGACCACAGGAAGCGCACTCCCAGGACCGCGCCCAGCAGCCCCGGAACCGCCGCGGCCGGCATGGACCGCGCACACCCACACGCCAGAGGTGGACGAGCAGCACGGTCATCGCGGCCACGGAGATCCGATCCAGACTCCGGCGAGTCCGGCCGCGGCACCCGACCGGCACGGCACTCCGATGCGCGCTCCACAATTCGCCGCCCTGCCGGCGAAATTCCACAAGTAAGCAGAGAACGCCGCAGCGCCGCCCCACGCCAGGAAATTGAGGGCGAACAGGGCGAGAACAGTGGAAGAGTAAAAAATGCGTTCGCGTCACCGGCGGGCGTGAAAGCATTCAGCTCGACACCGGGCCCGGCAGCACCGGCGCCAGGGCGCCATCGGGCCCTGTTTTCCGCCCGTCAGCCTCCCGGGGCCGTGATCCTGACCTCATGCATCGGCTCCACCGCGACAGGCTGAAGGCGTACGGAAGCTTTTGCGCAAATCCAGGATACTTCTTGGCTGCTCGGGTGCGGAATGTCTCTCTGACATTCCCAGGGGACCGCATGGGGCGTAATGCAGAGTTTCACCTCGTGTGTGAGGGCTGCACCCCATAACCCGTTCTCAAATCGGCAGGACCGTGGTCTTCCCGCCGACCTGGCGGCAACGCCCGGATGCCGGGTGAGTTCATCTGGTCGCGGACTCCGACGCGATCTGGGAAGCACTTTCCTGACGCTCCCGTGCGAGTGGCCCCGCACCGCTCGGTGCGAAGCCCTTGCCGTACCCGCACGGGCCCGACCGAAAGGAACACCCATGGCCACTCCCCTGACCGCCGAGCAGCTGCTCACCGCGCTGCGCGCCGAAGGCGTCGACGTCGTCGAGTACGCGAGCTGGCGCACCCACAACCGCAACCACAAGGGCGCCTGGGGCCCGCTGAACGGCGTCATGATCCACCACACCGTGAGCAGCGGTACCGACGCGTCCGTGGAGCTCTGCCGCAACGGCCACTCCGCCCTGCCCGGGCCGCTCTGCCACGGCGTCATCGACAAGGCGGGCACCGTCCACCTGGTCGGCAACGGCCGCGCCAACCACGCGGGCGGCGGCGACCCCGTCGTGCTCCGGCGCGTGATCGCCGAGGACTACGGCGACCGGCCGCCCACCCCGCAGGAACACGAAGGCAGCGCCGGTGCCGTCGACGGCAACGCCCGCTTCTACGGATTCGAGTGCGTCAACCTCGGCGACGGCGAAGACCCCTGGCCCGCCGCCCAGCTCGAAGCGATCGAACGGGCCACCGCTGCCCTCTGCCGGGCCCACGGCTGGTCCGCCCGCAGCGTCATCGGCCACCTGGAGTGGTCCGACTGGAAGGTCGACCCGCGCGGCTTCACCATGCCGTCGCTGCGCGACCGTATCGCCGCGCGGCTGAGCGGCCCGGCGAGCGGCGGTTCCGCGGGCAGACCGGCCGGCGGGACGTCCGCCCCCAGGTACGAGCCGTTCCCCGGGACCTCATTCTTCGACGGCCGCACCAGCTCCCCCGTGATCACCGCCATGGGCCGCCGGCTCGTCGCCGAGGGCTGCTCGTCCTACGCCGTCGGGCCGGGCCCCCGCTGGAGCGACGCCGACCGCCGCTCGTACGCCGCCTGGCAACGCAAGCTCGGCTTCCGGGACAGCGACGCCGACGGGGTCCCCGGCCGCACCTCCTGGAACGCCCTCAAGGTCCCGCACACGACCGTGTGAGCCGCCCGTGACCCATCCGGCCGACAAGCCGGCTCGCCGTCGCCCTGTGGGAATCCGTGCGCTGAACCGCCGGCCCACGGGCACGCAGAAGGGCGCCCACCCCGTGCGCGGTACTCGCCGGGGTGGGCGCCCTTCTCACTCACTTCTACTGGTTGTACGGACCGTAGTCGTAGTCCTCCAGCGGAACGGCCTGGCCGGAGCCCGTGCCGAACGGCGAGTAGTCGATGTCGTCGTAGCCGACGGCCGAGTACATCGCGGCCTTGGCTTCCTCGGTCGGCTCGACCCGGATGTTGCGGTAGCGGGAGAGACCCGTACCGGCCGGGATGAGCTTACCGATGATGACGTTCTCCTTGAGGCCGATCAGGGAGTCCGACTTGGCGTTGATCGCCGCGTCGGTCAGGACCCTGGTCGTCTCCTGGAAGGACGCCGCCGACAGCCACGACTCGGTGGCGAGCGAGGCCTTGGTGATACCCATCAGCTGCGGTCGGCCGGAGGCGGGGTGACCGCTCTCCTGGACCACACGACGGTTCTCGGTCTCGAACTTCGACCGCTCGACGAGCTCGCCCGGCAGCAGCTCCGCGTCGCCGGACTCGATGATCGTCACACGGCGCAGCATCTGCCGGATGATGATCTCGATGTGCTTGTCGTGGATCGACACACCCTGCGAGTTGTAGACCTTCTGGACCTCGCCGACCAGGTGGACCTGGACCGCGCGCTGACCGAGGATCCGCAGCACGTCGTGCGGGTTGGTGGCACCGACGGTGAGCTTCTGGCCCACCTCGACCGCGTCGCCCTCGCCGACCAGGAGACGGGCACGCTTGGAGATCGGGAACGCCGTCTCCTCGCTGCCGTCGTCCGGGGTGACGACGAGCTTCTTGGTCTTCTCGGTCTCCTCGATCCGGACACGGCCCTTGGCCTCCGAGATCGGGGCGACACCCTTGGGCGTACGCGCCTCGAAGAGCTCGACGACACGCGGCAGACCCTGCGTGATGTCGTCACCGGCCACACCACCGGTGTGGAAGGTACGCATCGTCAGCTGGGTACCGGGCTCACCGATGGACTGGGCGGCGATGATGCCGACCGCCTCACCGATGTCGACCAGCTTGCCGGTGGCGAGCGAGCGTCCGTAGCAGAAGGCACAGGTGCCGACCGCGGACTCACAGGTCAGGACCGAGCGGGTCTTGACCTCCTCGACGCCGGCGCCCACGAGGGCGTCGATCAGGACGTCACCGAGGTCGACGTTGGCAGGCGCGATGACCTTGCCGTCGACGACGACGTCCTCGGCGAGCATGCGGGCGTAGACCGAGGTCTCGACGTCGTCCGTCTTGCGGAGGACACCGTCGGCACCCTTGACGGCGATCTTCAGCTTGAGGCCACGGTCGGTGCCGCAGTCCTCCTCGCGAATGATCACGTCCTGCGAGACGTCCACCAGACGACGGGTCAGGTAACCCGAGTCGGCGGTACGCAGGGCGGTGTCCGCCAGACCCTTACGGGCACCGTGCGTGGAGATGAAGTACTCCAGAACGGTGAGGCCCTCACGGAAGGACGCCTTGATGGGACGGGGAATCGTCTCGTTCTTGGCGTTCGACACCAGACCACGCATACCCGCGATCTGACGCATCTGCATCATGTTTCCTCGGGCACCCGAGTCGACCATCATGAAGATGGGGTTCGTCTTCGGGAAGTTCGCGTTCATCGCCTCGGCAACCTCGTTGGTCGCCTTGGTCCAGATCGCGATGAGCTCCTGCGTGCGCTCGTCCTTGGTGATGAGACCGCGCTCGTACTGCTTCTGGACCTTCTCGTCCTGCTCCTCGTAGCCCTTGACGATGGCCTTCTTGGCCTCGGGCACGACGACGTCGGAGATGGCCACGGTCACACCGGAGCGGGTCGCCCAGTGGAAACCGGCCGCCTTCAGGTTGTCGAGCGTCGCCGCCACGATGACCTTGGGGTAGCGCTCGGCCAGGTCGTTGACGATCTCGGAGAGCTGCTTCTTGCCCACCGAGTAGTCGACGAACGGGTAGTCCTCGGGCAGCAGCTCGTTGAAGAGCGCGCGGCCCAGGCTCGTACGCAGCCGGAAGGTGTCACCCGGCTGGTACTCGGGCTCGCCCTCCTCGGCGACCGGCGGCACCCAGCCACGCGGCGGGATGGTGCCCACCGGGAAGCGGATGTCGACCTTCGCCTGGAGCGACAGCTCGCGGGCGTCGAAGGCCATGGTGGCCTCGGCCGTGGAGCCGAACGCGCGGTCCGTGCCCTTGACGTTGCGGCCCTCTTCGTCCGTGGTGAGGAAGAAGAGGCCCAGCACCATGTCCTGGGTCGGCATGGTGACGGGACGACCGTCGGCCGGCTTCAGGATGTTGTTCGAGGACAGCATCAGGATGCGGGCCTCGGCCTGCGCCTCCGCGGAGAGCGGCAGGTGCACGGCCATCTGGTCACCGTCGAAGTCCGCGTTGAACGCGGTGCAGACGAGCGGGTGGATCTGGATGGCCTTGCCCTCGACCAGCTGCGGCTCGAAGGCCTGGATGCCGAGGCGGTGCAGGGTGGGCGCACGGTTCAGCAGCACCGGGTGCTCGGCGATGACCTCTTCGAGGACGTCGTACACGACGGTGCGGCCACGCTCGACCATGCGCTTGGCCGACTTGATGTTCTGCGCGTGGTTCAGGTCCACCAGGCGCTTCATCACGAACGGCTTGAAGAGCTCCAGCGCCATCGCCTTCGGCAGACCGCACTGGTGCAGCTTGAGCTGCGGACCGACGACGATCACGGAACGCGCGGAGTAGTCCACGCGCTTGCCGAGGAGGTTCTGACGGAAACGGCCCTGCTTGCCCTTCAGCATGTCGCTGAGGGACTTCAGGGGACGGTTACCGGGACCCGTGACCGGGCGACCGCGGCGGCCGTTGTCGAACAGCGCGTCGACGGCCTCCTGCAGCATCCGCTTCTCGTTGTTCACGATGATCTCGGGGGCACCGAGGTCGAGGAGACGCTTGAGGCGGTTGTTGCGGTTGATCACACGGCGGTACAGGTCGTTCAGGTCGGAGGTCGCGAAGCGGCCACCGTCCAGCTGCACCATCGGACGCAGGTCCGGCGGGATGACCGGCACGCAGTCGAGCACCATGCCCTTGGGCTTGTTGCTGGTCTGCAGGAACGCGGAGACGACCTTGAGGCGCTTGAGCGCACGGGTCTTCTTCTGGCCCTTGCCGGTACGGATGATCTCGCGGAGGCGCTCGGCCTCCTCGTCGAGGTCGAAGGACTCCAGGCGCTTCTGCAGGGCGGCGGCGCCCATGCAGCCGTCGAAGTACGTGCCGAAGCGGTCACGCAGCTCGCGGTAGAGCAGCTCGTCGCCCTCGAGGTCCTGGACCTTGAGGTTCTTGAAGCGGCTCCACACCTCGTCGAGACGGTCGATCTCGCGCTGCGCACGGTCACGCAGCTGCTTCATCTCACGCTCGGCACCTTCGCGCACCTTGCGGCGTACGTCGGCCTTGGCGCCCTCGGCCTCGAGCTCGGCCAGGTCGGTCTCGAGCTTCTTGGCGCGGTTCTCGAGGTCCGAGTCACGACGGTTCTCGACCTGCTGACGCTCGACGGAGACGTGCGCCTCCAGCGACGGGAGGTCACGCGTGCGGCGCTCCTCGTCGACGAACGTGATCATGTACGCGGCGAAGTAGATGACCTTCTCGAGGTCCTTCGGCGCGAGGTCCAGCAGGTAGCCCAGACGCGACGGGACACCCTTGAAGTACCAGATGTGGGTGACGGGAGCGGCAAGCTCGATGTGACCCATGCGCTCACGGCGCACCTTGGCGCGCGTGACCTCTACGCCACAGCGCTCACAGATGATGCCCTTGAAGCGGACACGCTTGTACTTGCCGCAGTAGCACTCCCAGTCCCGGGTCGGACCGAAGATCTTCTCGCAGAAGAGTCCGTCCTTCTCGGGCTTGAGCGTGCGGTAGTTGATGGTCTCCGGCTTCTTCACTTCGCCGTGGGACCAGGTCCGGATGTCGTCCGCGGTGGCAAGGCCGATCCGCAGCTCGTCGAAGAAGTTGACGTCGAGCACTTGTCGTCAATCCCTCTTTCGGGGGTTCGAGCCCCCTCGCTTCACGCGAGAAATCGGGGCACTTCAGCAATGGTCTGAACGGGTCCGGGGAGAGCCGGCCGGATCACGAGGATCCGGCCGGACAACCCGTCAGACCTCTTCGACGCTGCTCGGCTCACGCCGGGACAGGTCGATACCGAGCTCCTCCGCCGCGCGGAAGACGTCCTCGTCCGTGTCGCGCATCTCGATGGACATGCCGTCCGAGGACAGCACCTCCACGTTGAGGCAGAGCGACTGCATCTCCTTGATGAGCACCTTGAAGGACTCGGGGATACCGGGCTCGGGGATGTTCTCGCCCTTGACGATCGCCTCGTAGACCTTCACGCGGCCGGTCACGTCGTCGGACTTGATCGTCAGCAGTTCCTGGAGGGCGTATGCGGCGCCGTAAGCCTCAAGAGCCCACACCTCCATCTCACCGAATCGCTGCCCACCGAACTGCGCCTTACCACCCAGCGGCTGCTGCGTGATCATGGAGTACGGGCCGGTCGAACGCGCGTGGAGCTTGTCGTCGACCAGGTGGTGCAGCTTGAGGATGTACATGAACCCGACCGAGACCGGGTCCGGGAACGGCTCGCCGGAGCGGCCGTCGAACAGCTGGGCCTTGCCGGAGGGCTGGACCAGCCGGTCGCCGTCGCGGTTCGGGATCGTGGCCTTGAAGAGGCCGGTGATCTCGTCCTCGCGGGCACCGTCGAAGACCGGGGTCGCGACGTTGGTGCCGGGGGCGACCTGGTCGGCGCCGATGGCCTGCAGGCGCTGGGCCCACTCGTCACCGAGGCCGGAGACGTCCCAGCCGCGGCTGGCGAGCCAGCCGAGGTGGATCTCCAGGACCTGTCCCGGGTTCATTCGGGACGGGACACCCAGCGGGTTGAGGATGATGTCGACCGGGGTGCCGTCCTCCAGGAACGGCATGTCCTCGATCGGGAGGATCTTCGAGATGACGCCCTTGTTGCCGTGACGGCCGGCGAGCTTGTCACCATCGGTGATCTTGCGCTTCTGCGCGACGTAGACGCGGACCAGCTGGTTCACGCCCGGCGGCAGCTCGTCGCCCTCTTCGCGGTCGAAGACGCGGACGCCGATGACCTTGCCGATCTCACCGTGCGGCACCTTCAGCGAGGTGTCGCGCACCTCGCGCGCCTTCTCACCGAAGATCGCGCGGAGCAGGCGCTCCTCCGGGGTCAGCTCGGTCTCACCCTTGGGCGTGACCTTGCCGACGAGGATGTCGCCGGCGACGACCTCGGCACCGATACGGATGATGCCGCGCTCGTCGAGGTCGGCGAGGACCTCTTCGGAGACGTTCGGGATGTCCCGGGTGATCTCCTCCGGGCCGAGCTTGGTGTCACGGGCGTCGACCTCGTGCTCCTCGATGTGGATCGAGGAGAGGACGTCGTCCTGCACGAGGCGCTGCGACAGGATGATCGCGTCCTCGTAGTTGTGACCCTCCCACGGCATGAACGCCACGAGCAGGTTCTTGCCGAGCGCCATCTCACCGTTCTCGGTGGCCGGCCCGTCGGCGAGGACCTGGCTCTCGATCACGCGGTCGCCCTCGGAGACGACGACCTTCTGGTTGACCGAGGTGCCCTGGTTGGAGCGCGAGAACTTCGAGATGCGGTACGTGGTGTACGTGCCGTCGTCGTTCGTCACGGTGATGTAGTCCGCGGAGACCTCCTGGACCACACCCGCCTTCTCGGCCTTGAGCACGTCACCGGCGTCGGTGGCACAGCGGTACTCCATGCCGGTGCCGACCAGCGGCGCCTCGCTCTTGATGAGCGGGACGGCCTGACGCATCATGTTCGCGCCCATGAGGGCACGGTTGGCGTCGTCGTGCTCGAGGAACGGGATCATCGCGGTGGCGACCGACACCATCTGGCGCGGCGAGACGTCCATGTAGTCGACGTCGTCACCGGGGATGTAGTCGATCTCGCCGCCACGACGGCGGACCAGGACACGGGCCTCGGTGAAGCGCATGTCCTCGGAGAGCGTCGCGTTCGCCTGGGCGATCACGAAGCGGTCCTCTTCGTCGGCCGTCAGGTAGTCGACGTCGTCGGTGACGACGCCCTCGACGACCTTGCGGTACGGCGTCTCGATGAAGCCGAACGGGTTGATGCGCCCGTAGGAGGCCAGCGAGCCGATCAGACCGATGTTCGGGCCTTCGGGCGTCTCGATCGGGCACATGCGGCCGTAGTGCGACGGGTGGACGTCACGGACCTCGAAGCCGGCCCGCTCACGGGAGAGACCACCCGGGCCGAGGGCGTTGAGACGACGCTTGTGCGTCAGGCCCGACAGCGGGTTGTTCTGGTCCATGAACTGGGACAGCTGGCTGGTGCCGAAGAACTCCTTGATGGAGGCGACGACCGGCCGGATGTTGATCAGGGTCTGCGGCGTGATCGCCTCGACGTCCTGAGTGGTCATGCGCTCACGCACGACGCGCTCCATACGGGCGAGACCCGTACGGACCTGGTTCTGGATCAGCTCACCGACGTTACGGATACGGCGGTTGCCGAAGTGGTCGATGTCGTCGGTCTCGACCATGATCGAACGGCCGGACTCACCGACGGTCTCGGTCTCACCGGCGTGCAGCTTCACCAGGTACTTGATGGTGGCGATGATGTCGTCGCTGGTGAGGACACCGGCGTCGAGCGGCTCGTCGGCGCCGAGCTTCTTGTTCACCTTGTAGCGGCCGACCTTCGCGAGGTCGTAGCGCTTCGGGTTGAAGTAGAGGTTCTCGAGCAGCGTCTGAGCGGCCTCGCGCGTGGGCGGCTCGCCCGGACGCAGCTTGCGGTAGATGTCGAGCAGCGCGTCGTCCTGGCCCTGGGTGTGGTCCTTCTCCAGGGTGGCGCGCATCGACTCGTACTCGCCGAACTCCTCGAGGATCTGCTCGGTGGTCCAGCCGAGAGCCTTCAGGAGGACGGTGACGGACTGCTTGCGCTTGCGGTCGATGCGGACACCGACCATGTCGCGCTTGTCGATCTCCATCTCCAGCCAGGCACCCCGGGACGGGATGATCTTGGCGGAGAAGATGTCCTTGTCGGACGTCTTGTCGATGGAGGAGTCGAAGTAGACACCCGGCGAGCGCACGAGCTGCGACACGACGACACGCTCGGTGCCGTTGATGACGAAGGTGCCCTTGTTGGTCATGAGCGGGAAGTCGCCCATGAAGACCGTCTGGGACTTGATCTCGCCGGTCTCGTTGTTGGTGAACTCGGCCGTGACGAAGAGCGGCGCGGCGAACGTGAAGTCGCGCTCCTTGCACTCGTCGATCGAGTTCTTCGGGGGCTCGAAGCGGTGGTCGCGGAAGGTGAGCGACATCGACCCGGAGAAGTCCTCGATCGGGGAGATCTCCTCGAAGATTTCCTCCAGGCCGGACTTGGTGGGGACGTCTTGTCCGCTGTCCAGAGCAGCCTCGACGCGAGCCTTCCAGGCGGCGTTGCCGAGGAGCCAGTCAAAGCTCTCGGTCTGCAGCGCGAGGAGGTTCGGAACCTCGAGGGGCTCCTTGATCTTTGCAAAAGAGATGCGCAGCGGGGCGGTGCTGGCACCGTTGTTCGTATTCGAGGTCGAGGCGTTGCGCGAGGCGGCCAAGAGGGGGTCCTTCCGAGGGCTCGGACTCACTACGCGCGTACCGGCCCCAAGCCGCACACAGAGACAGGAATCCCAAGGTCAGGGAATGTCCGGTCATCGGTGCTAGGCGTGGGCATGCCCCTGGTGACGGGCAGGAGGCAGCTAACAGGCAGCGCAAAGGGTCAGTGTAGCCAAGCGGCACACTGATGTCCAGTCGGGGTTCTCAGAGACCCACGTTGCTCTCAACAGCTGTTCTCAACACCTATGAATAGCCCTCGCGCGGTGTGCGCTCTTCTTTACTGCCCTCTTCGCTCTCGATCCATGCCTCGGATGCGGATCGAGATGACGACGCGTCCTGAGAATTGCGCGCCGCGTGCGGTTCGTCAAGGCCCCGAGGGGTTCGGCGGACGCCCGGCGATCTTCACCTGCGCCGGAAGGACGCCGGTTGACGCCTCACGGCGCCCCCGGAGGAACGCACGGCGAAGATCACCCTACTCGTCGCGCACGGAAGATCAAGGCAGCCTCCGGGGGCACGCCAAAGGGCGACCACCCGGATGGGTGATCGCCCTTTGCGATGTGACATCCCCGCCTACGGCAGGGACTGCCTCACGGAGTCAGAGGACTCGCAAGGTCACTTGACCTCGACGGAGGCGCCGGCGCCCTTGAGGGACTCGGCAGCCTTCTCGGCGGCCTCCTTGGCGACCTTCTCGAGGACGGGCTTCGGGGCGCCGTCGACGAGGTCCTTGGCCTCCTTGAGACCCAGCGAGGTCAGCTCACGCACGACCTTGATGACCTGGATCTTCTTGTCGCCGGCAGCCGTGAGGATGACGTCGAACTCGTCCTGCTCGGCCTCGGCCTCGGCCGGGGCGCCCGGGCCCGCGGGACCGGCGACGGCGACCGCGGCGGCGGCGGTGACGTCGAACTTCTCCTCGAACGCCTTAACGAACTCGGAGAGCTCGATGAGGGTGAGCTCCTCGAACTGAGCGAGCAGGTCTTCCTGGCTGAGCTTCGCCATGATGGCGTCCTTCCACTAATTCGGCAGGTGCCGGATGTATATGTCGGCGGGCGTACGGGCCCGCTGCGAGCCGTGGGCGCGGAGTGTTACTCCGCCACCTCGGCATCGGCGGGAGCCGGCGTACCGGCACCGCCCTGCTCGGCCTTCTTGGCGCGAAGCGCTTCCGCGGTGCGGACGAACTTCGACGGCAGAGCCTGGAAGAGCTGCGCAGCCTGAGTCTGCTTGCCCTTCATGGCGCCGGCCAGCTTGGCGAGCAGAACCTCGCGGGACTCGAGGTCCGCGAGCTTCTTGATCTCATCGGCGGACAGCGCCTTACCGTCAAGGACACCGCCCTTGATGATGAGGTTGGGGTTGTCCTTGGCGAAGTCACGAAGACCCTTCGCCGACACCACCGGGTCACCGGTGACGAAGGCAACCGCCGTCGGACCCGAGAACAGGTCGTCCAGCGTGTCGATCCCGGCCTCGTTGGCCGCAATCTTGGTCAGCGTGTTCTTCACCACGGCGTACTGGGCGTTCTCACCGAGCGAACGGCGCAGCTCCTTGAGCTGTGCCACGGTGAGACCCCGGTACTCGGTCAGCACGGCGGCGTTCGAGCTGCGGAACTGGTCCGTCAGCTCGGCTACCGCGGCAGCCTTGTCGGGCCTTGCCATGAGCGTCGGCCTCCTTCCGGGTGATGAGGACCGCTCAGAAGGGGCCGGGAAAGACGAAACGCCCCGGCGCAGGCGCCAGGGCGTAGCTCGACCGGACGGATCCGGGAGCTTTCCACAGTCACCTGCGCAGGTCGCCCGTTCTTGACGGATCCTTCGGTCACCGTTTCCCCTTACGAGGACGCGGCGACGACCAGCGGTCTTTGGCTTCCTGGTGAGCGTACGCGACCGGGGCCGTCCGGAGCAAATCCGTCCCGGTTCGACCGGTGCGAGAGGTTTGAACGCCTCTCGGACGGCCCACGGAGCACCCGTACGTACGAGGACGGGCCCCGCGGTCTCCGAGGAGGCTGCGGGGCCCGTCCCATGCCGTGACGCGGCTACCGGGTGAGCACGGGGGCTCAGACGGCGGCCGGGTCCTCCTCGACGAGGAGGTTGCGCACGCGGTTGGCGTCCAGCGGGATGCCGGGACCCATCGTCGTGCTCATGGTCGCCTTCTTGATGAAGCGACCCTTCGCGGCGGACGGCTTCAGACGGAGGATCTCCTCCAGCGCCGCGCCGTAGTTCTCGACCAGCTTCGTGTCATCGAAAGAGGTCTTTCCGATGATGAAGTGCAGGTTCGAGTGCTTGTCGACGCGGAACTCGATCTTTCCGCCCTTGATGTCGTTGACAGCCTTGACGACATCCGGGGTGACGGTGCCGGTCTTCGGGTTCGGCATCAGACCACGCGGACCGAGCACGCGGCCCAGGCGGCCGACCTTGCCCATGAGGTCCGGCGTGGCGACGACGGCGTCGAAGTCCAGACGGCCCTTCGCCACCTCGTCGATGAGCTCGTCGGCGCCGACGATGTCGGCGCCCGCGGCTTCCGCGGCCGCAGCACGGTCACCGGTCGCGAAGACCAGGACCCGGGCGGTCTTGCCGGTGCCGTGCGGGAGGTTCACGGTGCCACGGACCATCTGGTCGGCCTTGCGAGGGTCAACACCCAGGCAGAACGCGACCTCGACGGTGCCGTCGAACTTGGTGGCGGCGGTGTCCTTGGCGAGACGGACGGCCTCGAGCGGGGCGTACGTACGCTCCCGGTCGATCTTCGCGTCCGCAGCGCGGAGGTTCTTGCTGCGCTTCACATCTACTCCTGTGGTTTTCAGAGTGTGGAGTCGTGGTGCGGACCAGCGCTTGGTCCTACCACTGTGGGGCTACGGGGCTGACTCAGCCTTCGACCGTGATGCCCATGGAACGGGCGGTGCCAGCGATGATCTTCGACGCGGCGTCGAGGTCGTTGGCGTTCAGGTCGGGAAGCTTGGTCGTGGCGATCTCGCGGACCTGGGCGGCCGTGAGCTTGGCGACCTTGGTCTTGTGCGGCTCGCCGGAGCCCTTGTCCACACCCGCGGCCTTGAGGATCAGCTTGGCGGCCGGCGGAGTCTTCGTGATGAAGGTGAAGGAGCGGTCCTCGTAGACCGTGATCTCCACCGGCACGACCATGCCACGCTGCGACTCGGTCGCGGCGTTGTAGGCCTTGCAGAACTCCATGATGTTGACGCCGTGCTGGCCCAGTGCGGGACCGACCGGCGGCGCCGGGTTGGCCGCACCGGCGTTGATCTGGAGCTTGATAAGCCCCGTGACCTTCTTCTTCTTGGGAGGCATTGCTCTCTCCGGGTCCTAGTGAGAGTGTTTCGCCGCCATTCCGGTCATCCGGATGGAGGCATACCGCACAACGATAACGGGTATAGCTGCGCGACCAAAAACCGAGCAGGTCAGACCGGCTGCGAAGCCTGTCTGACCTGCTCGGTAGGCATGTGTCCAGAGACGGGCCGAAAGGCCGTCAGTTCTTCTGGATCTGGTCGAAGCTGAGCTCGACCGGGGTCTCGCGACCGAAGATCTCGACGAGGCCCTTGACCTTCTTCGAGTCGGCGTTGATCTCGTTGATCGTCGCCTGAAGGGTCGCGAACGGGCCGTCGGTGACGGTGACCGAGTCGCCCACCTCGAAGTCCAGGACCTGGACCTCGACCTTGCGGGCCGGAGCCGGCTTGCCCTCGGCCTCGGCCGCCTCGCGGGCCGCCTTCTCCTCGGCCTCGGGGGCGAGCATCTTGACGATCTCGTCCAGGGTCAGCGGGTACGGGTCGTAGGCGTTGCCCACGAAGCCGGTGACGCCGGGCGTGTTGCGGACAACACCCCAGGACTCGTTCGTCAGGTCCATGCGCACCAGGACGTATCCCGGGAGCTTGTTCTGACGGACGTTCTTCCGCTCACCGTTCTTGATCTGGACGATCTCTTCCTCGGGCACCTCGGCCTGGTAGATGAAGTCCTCGACGTTGAGCGAGACGGCGCGCTGCTCCAGGTTGGCCTTCACGCGCTTCTCGTAACCGGCGTACGTGTGGATGACGTACCACTCGCCGGGAAGTCCGCGGAGCTCTTCGCGCAGGGCGGCGACGGCGTCGACGGGGGCGGCCGGCTCGGCTTCCTCGACGGCCTCCTCGTCGGCGTCGGACTCGTCCGCGGCCTCGTCGTCCTCGACGGACTCCGCGGCCTCGTCGTCCTCGACGGACTCCGCGGCCTCTTCGTCCTCGACACGCACGGCATCCTGCTCGGCGGGCTCGCCCGCGGCGGCGTCAGCAGCGTCGACCTGGTCCGGGGCCACGGCATCCGCCGCCTCGACGATGTCGAGCTCGTCCTCGGCGGACTCGACGGCGCTCGCCGTGGGCTCGGCGTCGTCGTTCAGGTTCGGGTCAGACACGATGGCTGCTTCTTCCTGGATACAAATGGGTGGAACATGCGAAAGGGGCGCCGATGAGGCGCCCTCCGCGGGGATCAGCCGAAGACGTACTTGATGACCCGCGCAAATCCGAAGTCAATCACGGTGACGAGACCGATCATGACGACCACGAACACGATCACCACGGCCGTGTACGTCGACAGCTGGCTGCGCGTCGGCCATACGACCTTGCGGAGCTCGGCGACGATCTGGCGGTAGAACAGCGCGAGACGGCCCAGAGGGCCCTTCTTGCCGCGCTTGCCGCCCTTCCGGGTCTTCTTCTTCGACTCGGGGGCTTCGTCCTCGGCATCAGGCATGTCGATGGAGCCCACGGCGTCCGTCACGCTACTCACCTGATTCCGGGTCGTGGCCGTGCCGCGCCCGGTGGAGCCGCACGGCGGTGCATTGAAGTACGTACATGCGCACACATCCTGGCGAAGGAGTGTGTAGCAGGGCCGGAGGGACTTGAACCCCCAACCGCTGGTTTTGGAGACCAGTGCTCTACCAATTGAGCTACGACCCTTTGTGGTTTCCACCAACCTACCGCATCCTCCCCGGTGGGCCGGTGGGGAAAACGGTGTGGCTGATGAAGGCCAACGACAGGTGAGTGTACGTGCTCAGGGGCGCCGCGTCGAACAGACAACAACCGACCGGTCCTGTCCGGATGCTGTCCGAGTCCTGTCCGGTCCCTGAAACCCCTGTGCCGAGGGGTTTTCCGGTCTGCGAGCATGGGGGGCATGAGCGCTGCAACTTCTCCGTCCGAGCGCCGGGTCTCGGCCCGCATCGGTGCGATCTCCGAGTCCGCCACCCTCGCCGTCGACGCCAAGGCCAAGGCCCTCAAGGCCGCCGGGCGTCCGGTGATCGGCTTCGGCGCCGGCGAGCCCGACTTCCCGACCCCCGGTTACATCGTGGACGCCGCGATCGAGGCGTGCCGAAACCCGAAGTACCACCGCTACACCCCGGCGGGCGGGCTCCCCGAGCTCAAGGCCGCCATCGTGGCGAAGACGCTGCGCGACTCCGGCTACGAGGTCGACGCCTCCCAGGTCCTGGTGACCAACGGCGGCAAGCAGGCCATCTACGAGGCCTTCGCCGCGGTCCTCGACCCGGGCGACGAGGTCATCGTCCCCGCGCCGTACTGGACGACCTACCCCGAGTCCATCCGTCTCGCCGGCGGTGTCCCGGTCGACGTCGTGGCCGACGAGACCACCGGCTACCGGGTCTCGGTCGAGCAGCTCGAAGCAGCGCGCACCGAGCGCACGAAGGTCGTCCTGTTCGTCTCCCCGTCCAACCCGACGGGCGCGGTCTACAGCGGGGCCGAGACCGAGGCGATCGGCCGCTGGGCCGTCGAGCACGGCCTCTGGGTGATGACGGACGAGATCTACGAGCACCTGGTCTACGGGAGCGCGGCCGCCGCCTCGCTCCCCGCGGTCGTGCCCGAGCTGCGTGACAAGTGCATCGTGGTCAACGGTGTCGCCAAGACGTACGCCATGACCGGCTGGCGGGTGGGCTGGATCATCGGCCCGAAGGACATCGTGAAGGCCGCGACCAACCTGCAGTCGCACGCCACCTCCAACGTCAACAACGTCGCGCAGGCCGCCGCGCTGGCCGCTCTCACGGGGAGCCTGGACGCGGTCGCCGAGATGCGGACCGCCTTCGACCGCCGGCGCAAGACGATCGTGCGCATGCTCAACGAGATCGACGGCGTGCTCTGCCCCGAGCCCGAGGGCGCGTTCTACGCGTACCCGTCGGTGAAGGCGCTGCTCGGCAAGGAGATCCGCGGCAAGCGCCCCGCGGACTCCGTCGAGCTCGCGGCCCTCATCCTGGACGAGGCCGAGGTCGCCGTGGTGCCCGGTGAGGCGTTCGGCACGCCGGGTTACCTGCGGCTCTCCTACGCGCTGGGCGACGACGACCTCGTCGAGGGCATCTCCCGGCTCCAGAAGCTGCTGGGCGAGGCCCGCGACTGACGCGGAAACCCGCCTGAGTGGTGTGGCCCCCGGCTCCGGCCGGGGGCCACTTTTTTGTTCGACGGGTAACTCACATGGGCATCCCGCTACCGCCGCGCCCCTCGGGTGCGGCAAGATCGATCGATGGAGCGTGACGTACGGCTGTTGCCCAAGGCCCACCTGCACCTGCACTTCACCGGGTCGATGCGGCCCACGACCCTGCTCGAACTCGCGGACAAGTACGGCGTGCATCTGCCCGATGCCCTGACCGGCGGTGAGCCGCCCAAGCTGCGGGCCACCGACGAGCGCGGCTGGTTCCGTTTCCAGCGCCTGTACGACATCGCCCGGTCCTGCCTCCGCTCGCCGGAGGACATCCAGCGGCTCGTGCGCGAGACCGCCATGGAGGACGTCGCGGACGGCTCCGGTTGGCTGGAGATCCAGGTCGACCCGACCTCGTACGCTCCGCTGCTCGGAGGGCTCATCCCGGCGATCGAGATCATCCTGGACGCCGTGGACCGTGCGGCCCGCGAGACCGGGCTCGGGATCCGGGTGGTGATCGCGGCGAACCGGATGAAGCATCCGCTGGACGCCCGGACGCTGGCCCGGCTCGCCGTGCGCTACGCGGACCGGGGTGTCATCGGCTTCGGGCTCTCCAACGACGAACGCCGCGGGATGGCCCGCGACTTCGACCGCGCCTTCGCCATCGCCCGCGAGGGCGGACTGATCGCGGCCCCGCACGGCGGCGAGCTGTCGGGCCCGTCCAGCGTCCGGGACTGCCTGGACGACCTCGACGCGGCCCGGGTCGGGCACGGCGTGCGGGCGGCCGAGGATCCGAGGCTGCTGCGCAAGCTCGCGGAGCGGGGGGTGACCTGCGAGGTCTGCCCCGCGTCCAATGTGGCGCTCGGCGTCTACGAGAAGCCCGCCGACGTACCCCTGCGCACTCTGTTCGAGGCCGGGGTGCCGATGGCGCTCGGCGCGGACGACCCGCTGCTCTTCGGTTCCCGGCTGGCCGCGCAGTACGACCTCGTACGCCGTCATCACGCGTTCACCGACGAGGAGCTGGCCGAGCTGGCGCGGCAGTCCGTGCGGGGATCGGTGGCGCCCGTCGAGGTGCGGGAGAAGCTGCTGGACGGGATCGACGCGTGGCTGGTCAGCTGATGCCGCGCAGCAGGGTGCGCGCGAGGGACGCGGCGAAGTCGTCCAGCGACTGCGGGGCCGCGAGCGTCTCGTAGGCGAAGGCTCGCTGGGCGCAGGCGCCGAGCAGGAGCGAGGCCGCCGCGTAGGTGTCCGCCCCGGGAGCGACGCGGCCCGCCCGCTGTTCGGCGCGGAGATAGGCGTCGAGGCCCTGGATCGGCCTGTGCGGGCCGGTGCCCATCTCGCGCATCGCCGCTTCGTGACGCTGCTTGAGCCGGGGCTCGGCGTACAGCGACGCGAGGACCGGGAAGGTCTGCTCGTAGAAGAGCGCGGCCCGCCGGGCGACCTCGGTGAGGTTCTGTTCCAGGTCCCCTTCGCCCGCCTCCAGGCCTCCCAGGAGCGGGCCGAGCCTCGGCATGCGCTCGCCGAGCACGGTCACGAAGAGCTCTTCCTTGCTCGCGAAGTACTTGTACAGCGCCGCCTCGGAGCAGCCGGCCGCCTTGGCGATCTCCTTCGTCGTCGTCCGCGCGAGACCGATGGCGAGCATGAGTTCATGAGCCGCGTCGACGATGCGGACGCGGGCCGGCTTCTGCTCCATGAATGCTCCAGCAAGGCTTGACGAAAGGGTGAGCGTCCACTCACCCTATGGGTAAGTGAATACTCACCCACTCAGGAGGGCGGCGCGATGAGGCTCACAGTGTTCGGGGCGACGGGGGCGGTCGGCCAGGAGGTCGTGCGGCAGGCGCTGGCGGCGGGGCACGAGGTGACGGCGGTGGTCCGTGATCCCGCCCGGCTCCCGGTCGGCCCCGAGCCCGCCCGGCTCCCGGTCGGGCTCGGGGCCGCCGCCCTGCACGCGGTCGTGCCGCTGGGCGACGGGGCGGCGGTGCGCGGGGCGGTCGCGGGGCGGGATGCCGTGCTCTCCGGGCTCGGGGCCCGGGGCCGGAAGGCCGGTGACGTCGCGGAGCGGCTCACCGGGCAGGTGCTGGAGGCGATGGAGGCCGAGGGGGTGCGGCGGCTGCTGGTCGTGAGCGCGGCCCCGGTCGGCCCGGAGCCGGCGGACGACCCGCTGCTGGACCGGGCGGTCCGCGGGGTGCTCGGCGTGGTCCTCAAGGAGCTGTACGCGGATCTGACGCGCATGGAGGCCGCGCTGGCCGCGAGCGCGACGGACTGGACGTCGGTGCGGCCGCCGAAGCTGACGAACGGCCCGCTGACGGGGACGTACCGGACGGTCGTGGGCGGCACCCCGCGCAGCGGCCGGTCCATCGCGCGGGCCGATGTGGCCCACGCGATGCTGGCGCTGATCGACGAGCCGGCCGCCCTGAAGCAGGGCGTGGGGGTCGCCTACTGAGCCTGGGGCCCCGGTCCGGGCGTCAGCCTGTAGCCCGGCTCGGGGCCCCGAGCCGGGCTACAGGCTGACGCCCACCGTCACCGGCTCGTTGACGAGCGTGACCCCGAAGGCCTCGTGCACCCCGGCGACGACCTCGCGGGCCAGGGCCAGCAGGTCCTCGGTGGTCGCGCCGCCCCGGTTGGTGAGGGCGAGCGTGTGCTTGGTGGAGATGCGTGCGGGGCCGGTGCCGTAGCCCTTGGTGAAGCCGGCCTTGTCGATGAGCCAGGCGGCCGAGGTCTTCACCCGCCCGTCGCCCGTGGGGAAGGCGGGGGGCGTGACGTCCGTGCCCAGGCGTTCGGCGGCGCGGGCGAGGAAGAGCGCGTGTCCGGCCTCGTCGAGGATCGGGTTGGTGAAGAAGGACCCGGCCGACCAGGTGTCGTGGTCCTCCGGGTCGAGCACCATCCCCTTGCCCGCCCTCAGCCGGAGGACGGTTTCGCGGGCGGACGCGGCGGGAACGCGGTCACCCTGTTCGACGCCCATGGCTCTGGCCGTCTCGGGGTAGAGGAGGGGCGCCGACTGTCCGCCCGCGTCCTCGAGGCCGAACCGGACCCGCAGCACGACGAAACGGTCGGGCTCGGCCTTGAAGCGGCTGTGGCGGTACGAGAACGCGCACGCCTCGTTGGGGAGGGTGACCGTCTCCCGGGTGTGCCGGTCGTAGGCGACGACCTCGGTGATGACCGAGGACACCTCCTGCCCGTAGGCGCCGACGTTCTGGATCGGCGTCGCCCCGGCGGACCCGGGAATCCCGGCGAGGCATTCGATCCCGGCCAGCCCCGCCTCGACCGCACGGGCCACGGCGTCGGTCCAGACCTCGCCGGCGGCCAGTTCGAGCGCCGTACCGGAGAGCTGGAAGCCCTTGGTCGCGATGCGCAGGGCCGTTCCGTCGAAGCCCTTGTCGCCGATGACCAGGTTGGAACCGCCGCCGACGACCAGGAGCGGGGTGCCGCTGTCGTCGGCCTCGCGTACGGCGGCGATCACCTCCGCGTCGGTGGTGGCCGTCAGGAGGCGGTTGGCCGGGCCGCCGAGCCGGAAGGTGGTCAGGGGGGCGAGGGGGGCGTCGTGGAGTTCCTGCACGGGGACAAGAGTACGGTCCACGTCCCTGGAGCGGGCCGTGGACCGTACGGACGGGAACGGGAGGTCAGGCGGCGACGGACACACGCTCCTCGGAGGCTTCGGGCGCCGGGCCGGTCACCCGACCGCGGCGCGGGATGAGCAGGGCCGTGAGCGCGGCGAGGGCCACCACACCGGCACCGATCCACACGGCCGGCACGGTCCCGTCGGAGAAGGCCTGCGGGGAGCCGTATCCGCCCTGGGCGGAGAAGACCGCGGCCAGTACGGCGACCCCGAGGGCCCCGCCGACCTCACGCAGGGCGTTGTTGGCCCCGGAGGCGATGCCCTGCTCCCCCGGCCTGACGCTGGCCATCACGAGGCTGGCGGCGGGCGCGAAGTACAGGGCCATGCCGATGCCGCCGACGATCAGGCCGGGCAGCTGGGCCGAGTAGGCGACGTCGGGTTCCAGGACCGCCGCGAAGAGGCCGAGACCCACCGCCTGGAGGGCGAGGCCGGTCACCACCACGGGGCGGCCGCCGAACCGGTCGGCCAGATATCCGGCGACGGGCGCCACGAGTATCGGCATCCCGGTCCACGGAAGCATCCGCAGGCCCGCCTCGGTCGGCGAGTAGCCCAGCGCGTTCTGGAGGAACTGGCTGAGCAGGAAGATCGAGCCGAACATGCCCAGGAACATCAGCAGGCTCGCCATGTTGATCCCGAAGAACGCCCGGTCGCGGAAGAGCCGCATGGGAAGGACGGGGTTCTTCGCGCGGAACCCGTGGCGGACGAAGACACCCAGGAGGAGCGTCCCCGCGATCAGCCCGGTCAGCACGCGCGGGTCGGTCCAGCCGTCACTCGTGCTGCTGACGAGTGCGTAGACGATGCCGAAGAGGCCTCCGCTGACCAGGACGGTGCCGGGCACGTCGAGCCGCGCCTCGGGGGCGTAGGACTCGGCCAGCCGCAGTCGCGCCAGGGGCAGCAGGATCAGGCCGACCGGGACGTTGAGCCAGAAGATCCACTGCCAGGAGACGTGTTCGGTGAGGCTCCCGCCGATCAGGGGGCCGCTGGCGACCGCGAGCCCGGTGACCGCGCCGAAGAATCCGAGCGCCATGCCGCGCCTGGCGGGCGGGACCGCGGCGGTGAGCAGGGTGAGGGTCAGCGGCATCATGACCGCGGCCCCCACGCCCTGGACGGCCCGGAAGGCGATGAGTTCGTTGATCCCCGGCGAGAGGGCGGCGGCCGCGGAGGCGGCGGTGAAGACCGTGAGTCCGGCGAGGAAGAGCCGGCGCCGGCCGAAGCGGTCACCGAGTGCGGCGCCCGTCATCAGCAGCACCGCGAAGGTGAGGGTGTAGGCGTTCACCGTCCACTCGAGTTCCTCCAGCCGGCCGCCGAGGCTTTCGCGGATGGACGGCAGTGCGGTGGTGACGACGAGGTTGTCGAGTGCCGCCATGAATCCGGCGACGCTCGTGATGACGAGGGCCCAGACGGCTCCCCCGCGGCTGGATGCTTGCTGCTTCACTGCTACCCCCCAAGGGTTAGTTATCAATGACTAACTTAAGCGGTCAGAAGAACGGGCGGGCTGCCGAGGGCTCTCGGCGCCCCGGACGGAGCCGCCCCGCCGACGAGCACGCCGGCGGGCGGCGCACCCGGTCAGCTGGGCCTGGTCGCGAGATGGAAGCCGGACCAGACACGATGACCGGCCGGAAAGCCCATCGAGGCCAGCGTGTTGATGAGCATGCCGTAGGCCAGGAACGACGTGGTCTCGTCCTGGTCCGCCCCCAGCAGGAGGTGGATCTCGTCCCACATCGCCACCCAGCCGAGCCGCAGGCGCTCACCGAACTCGTGATCACCCGCCGTCTCGGCCGCCGCGACCGCGGCGTACATCTGCATCTGCATCAGCAGCTTGTCGGGGTCGTCCACGATCAGCCGCTGATACGCCCGGGCCAGGGCCTGCGACAGCTCCTCACCCTCCAGCCCCTCGGCCGCCTTCATGAACACCTCCCGGGTGTCCGTGAGGCACCGCTCGGACGCGGCGAGGAAGATGGCCTGCTTGCCGGGGAAGAGCCGGAACAGATACGGCTGCGAGACGCCGACCCGCTTGGCGATCGCCTCCGTCGAGGTGCCGTTGTACCCGCTGCGGGCGAACTCGGCGACCGCCGCCCGCACGACGCTCTCCCGCCTGTCCTCTGCGCTCATCCTTGCCATGGCAGTAAGTTATTGGTCACTTACTAACTTGTCAAGACCGGCGTCCGCGCGGAAACCGACAGCGGAGGGGCGCCGCGTGGGCGCCCCTCCGTTCGGTGGCTGTGCCGCTCAGGCGAGGCGGACGACGGCGCGGGACATGCCCAGCACCTTCTTGCCGTCGCTCATGGCGATCAGGTCGACCCGGACGGTGTTGTCGTCCAGCTTCGCGGCGACCTTGCCGCTGACCTCGATCAGCGCCCCGGTGTCGTCGTTCGGCACGACGACCGGCTTGGTGAAGCGCACGCCGTACTCCACGACCGCGCCCGGGTCACCGGCCCAGTCCGTGACGACCCGGATCGCTTCGGCCATGGTGAACATGCCGTGCGCGATCACGTCGGGCAGACCGACCTCGCGCGCGAACTTCTCGTTCCAGTGGATCGGGTTGAAGTCACCGGAGGCGCCCGCGTACTGCACCAGCGTGGCCCGGGTCACCGGGAACGACTGCGCCGGCAGCTCCGTACCGACCTCGACCGCCTCGTAGGCGATGCTCGCCGTCATCACGCCTCCTCGGCGCCGCGCGCCACCAGCTTGGTCCATGCGGTCACCACGTGCTCACCGGACTCGTCGTGCACCTCACCGCGGACGTCCACGATGTCGTTGCCCGCCATCGTCTTGATGGCCTCGATCGTCGAGGTGACCGTGAGCCGGTCCCCCGCCCGCACGGGACGCACGTAGGCGAACTTCTGGTCACCGTGCACCACACGGCTGTAGTCCAGGCCGAGCTGCGGGTCCCGCACCACCTGGCCCGCGGCCTTGAAGGTGATGGAGAAGACGAACGTCGGCGGGGCGATCACATCCGGGTACCCCAAGGCCTTGGCGGCCTCCGGATCCACGTACGCGGGATTGGTGTCACCCACCGCCTCCGCGAACTCCCGGATCTTCTCCCGGCCGACCTCGTACGCCGGGGTGGGCGGATAGGTCCGCCCCACGAAGGACTGGTCGAGCGCCATGAGCCCGGTACCTCCTGGTGAAAGTCGGATGGGGCGTTGACCACCCGAGTCGTCAAGACAAACGACACGAGGCCGCCCCCAGTGGGGACGGCCTCGTGTACGAGCCTGTTTCAGCGCGTTTCGCGGTGCGCGGTGTGCGAGTTGCAGCGCGGGCAGTGCTTCTTCATCTCAAGACGGTCCGGGTTGTTACGCCGGTTCTTCTTGGTGATGTAGTTCCGCTCCTTGCACTCCACGCAGGCCAGCGTGATCTTCGGGCGGACGTCGGTGGCAGCCACGTGAGTGCTCCTTGGACGGACGGATGGACGGATGAACGCATAAAAGAGTAGCCGATCGAAGGACCGACCCCACAATCGGCTACCGTTAGTAGCGGTGACCGGACTTGAACCGGTGACACAGCGATTATGAGCCGCTTGCTCTACCGACTGAGCTACACCGCTTTGATGACGGGCTTCCCCGCCGAAGCGGGGTCACCCGGTCACCAGAGCCCCAATGCGGAATCGAACCGCAGACCTTCTCCTTACCATGGAGACGCTCTACCGACTGAGCTATTGGGGCGAGCGAGGAAGACATTACACGCTCTGTCGCCGATCGCCCAAATCCGTTTCCGCGGCCCGCACCGGACCCCCTCCCACCCCCTGGACGACAACGGCGGCCGCCCCCCTGATCAGGCCCTTGATCAGCACGTACGCCACCTTCGCGGGCGGACTCACGGGCCCCTGTGGCGCCGCTCCCACCACCTGCCTCACAAGGCCACATTCGTACGACTAATTCGCTCCTCCTCGGAGTGCACCGGGCCCCGGCCTAGGCTCGGCGCACTCTGCGTGATCTTGCGGTTCGTCCAGGCCTTCCAGGAGCGGTGCGATGCCCGAAAGTCCCGGCGAGGCGCCCGGGCTCCTCCTCAGCGGGGCACGGCTCACGGACGGGCGGCTTGTCGACGTGCGGATCGGCGGGCGGCGCATCGAGGCCGTAGGGACGGCGGGCAGCCTCACCACTCCGGGGATCCGCCTGGACCTGCGCGGATACCTCCTGCTGCCCGCCCCCGCGGAGCCCCACGCCCACCCCGGCACGGCGCTCACCGCCACAGCGGAGGGCTCGCCGTCCCACCGCCCCGAGGACGTCAGGCGCCGTGCCACCGAGGCCGCGCTGCTCCAGCTCAGCCACGGGGCCACCGCCCTGCGCGCCCATGTGCGCGTCGGCGGCGTGCGGGAACTCGGCCTGCTGGAGGGCGTACTGGCGGCCCGCCGTTCCCTGCGGGGCCTCACCGACCTGACCGCCGTCGCCGTGCCCCGGCTCCTCACCGGGGTGGCGGGAGCCGACGGCCTCGCCGTGCTCCGTGACGCCGTGGACATGGGCGCGAGCGTGGTCGGCGGCTGCCCCGACCTCGACCCCGATCCGGCAGGTCACACCGAAGCCGTCCTGGATCTCGCCGCCGCCCACGGGCTCCCCGTCGACCTGCACACGGACGGTGACGACCCGGGCCGGCTCGCCCGGCTGACCGCCATGGCCGGCGGGCTCCG
The DNA here is from genome assembly GCF_044751065.1 of Streptomyces sp. NPDC088746. Taxonomy (NCBI): domain Bacteria; kingdom Bacillati; phylum Actinomycetota; class Actinomycetes; order Kitasatosporales; family Streptomycetaceae; genus Streptomyces; species Streptomyces sp. NPDC088746. Next base: position 428,896 of record NZ_JBIVLA010000002.1, on the reverse strand, counting down.
CCCGGGCGTCTGCGTCGGGCCCTGCGCGGGACTCTCGCGGCTTCCCGCCGACGAGGCGGCCCGCGCCGCCGACCGGCTCGCCGCCGCGGCCGTGACCGTGGTCTGTCTCCCGCAGGGAGGCTGTTCCGAGGCCCGGCTCCGCGGCACCCCGCCCGTACGGCTGCTGCGGGACGCCGGGGTGCGGGTGGCCGCGGGCAGCGGAGCCCTGCGGGACGCCTCCAACCCCGTCGGCCGTGGCGACCCCCTGGAGGCGGCGTACCTGCTGGCCTCGCAGGAGGGGCTCGGGCCCGAACACGCCTACGACGCCGTCTCCGGCGACGCCAGAGCGGCCCTGGGCCTGCCCGGGGTGCGCGTCGCGGCCGGCTTTCCCGCCGAGCTGCTCGCCGTGCGCGGGGACGGGCTCGCCGGAGCGCTCTCGCTCGCGTACAGCAGGATCGTCGTGCACCGGGGGCACGTGGTGGCGCGGACCAGTGCCGTACGTGAGTACCGCGACTCCGGGGCCGCCGCGTCGGCCCTCGACCTCCCCCGCCAGGGACGCACCGATTCCGGTCCCGGCGGCGGGCCTTGAGCACGAGCGCTCCCCGCGGCGTACGGTCGGAAGCATGCGCATTGTCATTGCAGGTGGACATGGTCAGATCGCGCTGCGGCTCGAGCGGCTGCTCGCCGCGCGCGGTGACGAAGCGGTGGGCGTCATCCGGAATCCGGAGCAGAGCGACGACCTGAGGGCAGCCGGCGCCGAGCCCGTCGTCCTCGACCTCGAATCGGCGTCCGTCGAGGAGGTGGCGGAGGTCCTGCGGGGCGCGGACGCCGCGGTCTTCGCGGCCGGCGCCGGCCCGAACAGCGGTTCGGCACGCAAGGACACGGTGGACCGCGGAGCGGCCGTGCTCTTCGCGGACGCGGCGGAACAGGCGGGGGTGCGGCGCTACGTGGTGGTGTCCTCCATGGGCGCCGACCCGGATCACACCGGCGACGAGGTCTTCGACATCTACCAGCGGGCCAAGGGCGAGGCGGACGCGTACGTACGTTCCAGGAGCGGCCTGGACTGGACGATCCTGCGCCCCGGCATGCTCACGAACGACGCCGGCACCGGCCAGGTCCTGCTCGCCGCCTCGACGGGCCGCGGCCCGATCCCCCGCGACGACGTGGCGGCGGTGCTGACGGAGCTGCTGGACACCTCCGCGACGGCGGGACTGACGCTGGAGCTGATCAGCGGGAGCAAGCCCGTCGCGGTCGCGGTGAAGGACGTCGCCGGGAACTGAGTGCGGGTGCGCATACCGGCCGTCGAGCCGCGGTTTCTCACGTGGAGGGTGATCGGGGGTACACGCCCCGGGTAACGACCCGCCGCCTTGGAGACTCATATGCATCTCACGTACTCGGCTTCGCCGCAGGAGCCCTCGGGCGGTATCGCGGGCTGGGCCACGGATCTCGTCGAGACGATGGGCGGTCCCGGAGCAGGTCTGGCCATCGCGCTGGAGAACCTGTTCCCGCCGCTGCCGAGCGAACTGATCCTGCCGCTGACCGGCTTCGCCGCCGGGCAGGGTGTCCTCAGTCTGGCTTCCGCGCTGTTCTGGACCACGCTCGGCTCGGTCGTGGGAGCCGTCGTCCTCTACTGGATCGGCGCGGCCTTCGGCCGTGAACGGATGCACACCCTCTGGGGGAAGCTGCCGCTCGTGAAGGCCTCCGATCTGGTGCGCACGGAGGAGTGGTTCGCGAAGCACGGCACCAAGGCGGTCTTCTTCGGCCGTATGGTGCCGGTCTTCCGCAGCCTCATCTCCGTCCCCGCCGGTGTGGAGCGGATGCCGCTCCACGTCTTCGTCACGCTGACCGCGCTCGGCAGCCTGATCTGGAACTCCCTGCTGGTCATGGCCGGTTACTGGCTGGGCGACCGGTGGGAGGCGGTGGAGACCTACGTCGGGTTCGCCTCCAAGGCCGTACTGGTCCTGGTGGTCGTGGCCGTCGCGACGTACGTCGTCCGGAGGCTGCGCTCCACCGGCCGGGCCCAGCACCGCCGCAGTTCATGAACCACCCGGGCATCCCAGGGCGGCGCCTCCGCGTCAGCCTTGTGCGGTCCTGAGGTACCTGGAGTCCTGGCCTCGCGAGGCGTTGCGGGTCGCCGAAGCGTCCGCGGGCTACCGTCGGGCACATGAACGGTGGCGTGGACAGCCGAGGCTGGCTCCCCAGTTACGTCAGCGGGGCGGTGTTCGCCGTCTGCATGGCGGGGACGACGCTGCCGACCCCGCTCTACAGCCTCTATCAGGACGAACTCGGGTTCTCCGAGATGACGGTGACGGTCGTCTACGCCGTGTACGCCTTCGGTGTCATCGGGGTGCTGCTGCTCGCCGGAAACGCCTCCGACGCGGTGGGCAGACGGCCCGTGCTGCTGTGGGGCCTGGGCTGCGCGGCGGCGAGCGCCGTCTGCTTCCTGTGCGCCACCGCCCTGGGCTGGCTCTTCGCGGGACGGCTGCTTTCGGGCCTGTCGGCCGGGCTGTTCACCGGGGCGGCCACCGCGTACGTCATGGAGCTGGCACCCGGCAAGGGCTCCCCCAGGGCCTCGTTCGTGGCGACGGCCGCCAACATGGGCGGTCTGGGCTGCGGGCCGCTGCTGGCCGGGATCCTCGCGCAGTACGCACCCTGGCCGCTTCATCTGCCGTTCGTCGTGCACCTGGTGCTGGTGGCCACTTCGGCGGTCCTGCTGCTCGGCCTGAAGGAGACCGTGGGCGAGCGGCGCCCCCTGAGCACCGTCCGCCCGCAGCGCCCGGGGCTGCCGCCCGAGGTCCGGAAGGTCTTCAGGCCCGCGGCGCTCGCCTCCTTCGTGGGGTTCGCCCTGTTCGGGGTGTTCACCTCGGTCAGCCCCGCGTTCCTCTCCGAGTTCCTGGACGTGGACAACCACGCCATGAGCGGTCTGATCGTCGCGCTGGCCTTCTTCGCCTCGGTCGCGGGTCAGTCGGCGGTCGGCAGGATCGGGGAGCAGCGGTCCCTGTCGCTGGGCTGCGCCGGCCTCCTGGGCGGACTGGCGCTGCTCGCGGCCGCGCTCTGGTGGCAGCTGCTGCCCCTGATCGTGCTGAGCGCGCTCCTCGGCGGCGCGGGCCAGGGGCTGGCGTTCCGGGCGGCCCTGTCCCAGGTGGCGGCGGCCTCGCCCGCCGGCAGCCGGGCGGCGGTGATCTCGACGCTGTTCGTGGTGGCGTACGCGGGCATCTCGCTGCCGGTGATCGGCGTGGGCATCCTCTCGGACCACATCGGGCTCCAGGACGCGGGGCTGGTCTTCATCGCGTGCATGGCGGTCCTGGTCACCTGCGCCGGCCTCTACCTCCTGCGGCGGCCCGCGGGGCGGAGACAGTGAGCTCCGCTCCTGCCCCGCCCCTCCGGTGGAGTCAGCGGCTCTCCGCCTTGTCCGTCGCCCCCTCGGTGGCTGCGCCCCCGCCCTGGGCACGACGCCGACCCACCAGGGTGCTTCCCACGAGCACGAGCCCGATGGCGACGACCTTGGCGGCTTGGTAGTAGCCGGCCCCCAGTTCCTCGGGGGTGCCGGGCAGCCGGAAGAAGACCCACGCCGCGCCGAGACCGCCGAAGGCGATCAGCCCGACAGCGCCCCACGTTCCGAGGTCCGCCCACCAGGGCCCCGGGCCGTAAGCCCGCTCGTCGGTCTGCTGGACGTCCTTGTCGGTCAAGGCCGGTACTCCCTCTGGCTCGCGTGGCAGTCAGCAGGGAGGACGCGGGGCCGGCGCAGGCGGTTCACCGGCCCATGGGCACACATGCAGAAACCCCGCCCGACCTGGTGTTCAATCAGGTCGGACGGGGTTTCTCGTCCTGTGGCGGCGCCAGGGTTCGAACCTGGGTAGGCTGAGCCGGCAGATTTACAGTCTGCTCCCTTTGGCCACTCGGGCACACCGCCTTGAACGACGCGTCGGATCCCGGTTGGGGTTCCTCGGCGACGTCGTAAACGATACCTGATGCCCAGGGGTGCTACGCCACCTGATTGATCAGCACCGGACGCGCCCGGGTGGCTAGGCTTTGTGCCGTACCCCAACGCATACGACGCAAGGAGCCACACGTCATGGCCGACTCCAGTTTCGACATCGTCTCGAAGGTCGAGCGGCAGGAGGTCGACAACGCCCTCAACCAGGCCGCCAAGGAGATCTCCCAGCGCTACGACTTCAAGGGGACGGGCGCGTCGATCTCCTGGTCCGGCGAGAAGATCCTGATGGAGGCGAACGGCGAGGAGCGGGTCAAGGCGATCCTCGACATCTTCCAGTCCAAGCTGATCAAGCGCGGGATCTCGTTGAAGTCGCTGGACGCGGGTGAGCCGCAGCTTTCCGGCAAGGAGTACAAGATCTTCGCCACGATCGAGGAGGGCATCTCCCAGGAGAACGCCAAGAAGGTGGCGAAGATCATTCGCGATGAGGGCCCGAAGGGCGTCAAGGCGCAGGTCCAGGGCGAGGAGCTGCGGGTCAGCTCCAAGAGCCGGGACGACCTGCAGGCGGTGCAGGCGCTGATCAAGGGCAAGGACCTCGACTTCGCGGTGCAGTTCGCCAACTACCGGTAGACGGTCCGCTGCCGTGTGCAGCGGGGCGTGGGCGGGGCGGGGCGTGCCGGTCGGCACGGCCCGCCCCGTAGCCGTGTCCGAAGGGGCTGGGCGGGCGCCGGGTCAGCGGCGGTCGCGGGAGTTGCCGAAGAGCAGGCGGTAGGCGATCAGCAGGACGAGCGATCCGGCGATGGCCGCCACCCAGGTGGCCGTGTCGTAGAAGTCCGTGCTGATGGGGCGGTCGAGGAAACGCGACGACAGCCAGCCCCCGAGGAAGGCGCCCACGATGCCGATGACGGTCGTGCCGATGATGCCCCCGGGGTCGCGGCCCGGCAGAAGAAACTTGGCTATTGCTCCGGCCAGCAGCCCGAGGATGATCCAGCTGATGATGCTCATGTTCGCGTACCTACCCGTCACTTGTTCCTGCAAGCCAGGACGCCTGCGGGGGCGGGTGCGGTTGCCCGGGCCGTCTGTCTAGCGGGTCGCGAACGGCTGGTCCGTGGGGACGATCTCCTTGCCGAAGGGCATCAGCGAGACCGGGATGAGCTTGAAGTTCGCGATGCCCAGGGGGATGCCGATGATCGTGACGCACAGGGCGATGCCCGTGAAGATGTGGCCGAGGGCGAGCCACCAGCCGGCCAGGATCACCCAGAGGACGTTGCCGATGAGGGAGCCGCCGCCCGCGTCGTGACGGTCGACGACGGTGCGGCCGAAGGGCCAGAGGGCGTAGACGCCGATACGGAACGCGGCCACGCCGAAGGGGATGCCGATGATCGTGATGCAGAGAAGGAGCCCTGCGGCGAGGTAGCCGAAGAACATCCACAGTCCGCACAGGACCAGCCAGATGACGTTCAGGATTGCGTTCATGGTCGGTACCCTGCCATCTGCTCGAGTCGGGCGATGCGTTCGGCCATGGGCGGGTGGGTGGAGAACATCTTGGACATGCCCTGGCCGGGCCGGAACGGGTTCGCGATCATCATGTGACTCGCGGTCTCGATCCGTGGTTCGGGTGGGAGCGGAAGCTGTTTGGTCCCGGCGTCGAGCTTGCGCAGGGCGGACGCCAGGGCGAGCGGGTCCCCCGTGAGCTGGGCCCCGGACGCGTCGGCCTGGTACTCCCGGGAACGGCTCACGGCGAGCTGGATCACGGAGGCGGCCAGCGGGCCGAGGATCATGATCAGGAGCATCCCCAGGAGGCCGGGGCCGTCGTCGTCGTCGGACCGGCCGACGGGGATGAGCCACGCGAAGTTGACCAGGAACATGACCACCGAGGCGAGGGCGCCCGCGACCGACGAGATGAGGATGTCGCGGTTGTAGACATGGCTCAGCTCGTGGCCGAGGACCCCGCGCAGCTCGCGCTCGTCGAGGATCTGGAGGATCCCCTCGGTGCAGCACACGGCGGCGTTGCGCGGGTTGCGCCCGGTGGCGAAGGCGTTGGGTGCCTGGGTCGGGGAGATGTAGAGCCGGGGCATGGGCTGGCGGGCCGCCGTCGAGAGCTCGCGGACGGTGCGGTAGAGCTGCGGCGCCTCGAATTCACTGACCGGGCGTGCCCGCATGGCGCGCAGGGCGAGCTTGTCGCTGTTCCAGTACGCGTAGGCGTTGGTGGCGAGCGCGACCAGGAGGGCCACGATCAGACCGGTCCGGCCGAAGAAACTGCCGATGACGATGATGAGGGCCGAGAGGCCCCCGAGGAGTACAGCGGTTTTCAGCCCGTTGTGCCGGCGGTGCACGGTACGCCCTCCAAGTGGTGCAGCAGGGGAACCCTTGCTCGGTGGTGCTCCACTCTCCAGTGGAGCCTCCCGTACAGGTCAACGCGAGGCGACGGAAGCTAGTTCCCTTGTGCGAGGTGGCCGGGGGCACAGGCAGAAGGGGCGGATCCGGATGGATCCGCCCCTGGGCCGTACGGGTGGGTGTGCCCGCGCGGGCCCGTGAGGGCCGTGCGGCGGCAGGTCAGCGCTGGGCGGGGAGCCCCGCGAGCGCGCGGGCCTCCGCGTCCGGCTCGACCTCGCTGGTGCAGTGGGCGCAGCGGCTGGCGATGGAGGGGATCTCGCTGTAGCAGTGCGGGCAGTCGCGCAGGGCGGCCTTGATGTCGGCCTTCTCCTCCTCCTCCTTGGTCGTGAAGCGGTTCTGGACCTTGGCCATGGGCAGGACGACCAGGAAGTAGAGGACCGCGGCGGTGATCAGGAAGGCGATGGCGGCGCTGATGAAGAGGCCGTAGGGGAACGTCACGCCGTCGACGCTGTAGGAGGCCTTGCTGAAGTCGCCGGTGCCGCGGGTGAAGAGACCGATGAGCGGCACGATGAACGCGTTGCTGAAGCCGGTGACCACCGCGGTGAAGGCGGCTCCCACGGCCAGGCCGATGGCCATGGAGATGACGTTCCCGCGAAGGATGAAGTCCTTGAACCCGTTCAGCACCGCTCTGGCTCCTCTGTGCTCTTCAGTGTGTGCTCGCCCTGCGCGCTCCGATACGTGACGCGTGCACGCATGACCATGCCCTGCGCGTGGCCGCACGGGCAAGCCGGTCGTACCCGGTCAGAAGAGGCTGAGGGTGGCGAAACGGAGGATGAGCTGGGGGGCGCCGGACAGTGTGATTCCGGCTACGGCGGTGAGGGCGATCGCCAGGGTGAGCGGGACGGGGACCTGGAGCGCGGGGGCCTTGGGTGCCTCCTCGGAGGCCGGGGCCTGCTCCGGGGTGCTGAAGAGCGCGGCGGTCCACCGGAGGTAGTAGTACAGCGCGATCACCACGTTGACGGCCATGACGACGGCGAGCCAGCCGAGCCCGGCGTCGACGGCCGAGGAGAAGACGGTGACCTTGGCGAAGAGGCCGATGATGCCGGGCGGCAGGCCTGCCAGGCAGAGGAGGAAGAAGCCCATGGCGAGCGCGGCCAGGGGGCGGGTGGCGTACAGGCCGCGGTAGTCGCTCAGGCGGTTGCCGGGGCGGCTGCGGGCGACCAGGGCGGCCACCGAGAAGGCACCGAGGTTCACCACGGCGTACATGAGCGCGTAGGCGACGGTGGAGCCGATCTGGGCGTCGCTGGAGTACGCGGCGGCGGCGATCGGGACGAGGAGGTAGCCCGCCTGCCCGACGGACGACCAGGCGAGGAGGCGTACGGCGCTGCGGGCGCGGGTCGCGGTCTGCCGGAGTGCGGCGACGTTGCCGACGGTCATGGTGAGCGCGGCGAGGACGGCCAGGGCGGGGCCCCAGACGTCGGCGTACGACGGGAAGCCGATCACCGTGACGAGGACGAGGCCGGAGAAGCCGACGGCCTTGCCGACGACGGAGAGGTAGGCGGCGATGGGGAGCGGTGCCCCCACGTAGGTGTCGGGGACCCAGAAGTGGAACGGCGCCGCGGCCGTCTTGAAGGCGAAGCCGACGAGGGTGAGGACGACGCCCGCCTCGGCGAGGGTGGAGAACCGGCCCGGTACGTCGTCGAGGCGGGCGGCGATCTCCGTGAGGTGCATCGTGCCGGTGGTCGCGTAGACGAAGCTGACGCCCAGGAGCATCACGGCGGTGGCGACGACGGAGGACAGGAAGAACTTCAGGGCCGCTTCGGAGGAGCGGCGGTCGCCGCGCTTGATGCCGACGAGGGCGAACGCGGGGAGCGAGGCGACTTCGAGGGCGACGACGAGGGTGGCGAGGTCCCGGGCTGCGGGGAGAAGCGCGGCTCCGGCCGCGGAGGACAGCAGCAGGAACCAGAACTCGCCTGCGGGGAGCTTGCGGGTGTCGCCGATCGAGAGCAGCGCGGTGAGCAGGGCTCCGCCGAGCACGAGGGCCTGGATGACGAGGGCGAAGGGGTCGGCGGTGTAGCTGCAGGCCTGTGTGCCGCCGGTGAGGCAGAAGGTGGAGCGGTCCCCGGCGCGCAGCGGGACGAGCATGGCGAGCGCGGCGACGAGCCCGGCGACGGCTCCGTAGCCGAGGAGCGGCTTGCGGCGTTCGCCGGTGAAGAGGTCGGCGACGAGGACGAGCAGGGCCACGGACGCCGCGATGACGGGCGGGGCGATCGCGAGCCAGTCGACGGACTGGACGAGGCTCGCCGCCCCGGTTGCGCTGTCGGCTGCCACGGTCACGACTTGCCTCCTGCGAGGAGCTTCTGCACGGCCGGGTCGGTGAGGCCGAGGAGGACGGCGGGCCAGAGGCCGGCGAGGACGGTCAGGGCGGCGAGCGGGGTCCAGGCGGCGAATTCGTAGCGCTGGATGTCGGCGACCGGCTGCTGCTCACGGTGCTCGCCCATGCAGACGCGGCGTACGACGATCAGCATGTACGCGGCCGTGAGCAGGGTGCCGAGGGCGCCGATGGACATGAAGGTGAGGAAGGCGGGGCGGCTGAGCCCTTCGGCGGGGTCGAAGGCGCCGAAAAGGGTGAGCATCTCGCCCCAGAAGCCGGCGAGGCCGGGGAGTCCGAGCGAGGCGACGGCGGCGAAGGCGAGGAGGCCGCCGAGCCGGGGCGCACGGCCGTAGAGAGCGGCCCCGGTGGCTCCGGACAGGGTGTCGAGGTCCGCCGTGCCGTAGCGGTCCTTGACGGCGCCGACCAGGAAGAACAGCAGGCCCGTGATGAGGCCGTGGGCGATGTTGGCGAAGAGCGCGCCGTTCACGCCGGTGGGGGTCATGGTCGCGATGCCGAGGAGCACGAAGCCCATGTGGCCCACGGAGGAGTAGGCGATCAGGCGCTTGAGGTCGCCCTTGGCGCCGGGGCGCGCGAGGGCGAGGCAGGCGAGGGAACCGTAGATGATCCCGACGACGGCGAACGCCGCGAGGTACGGCGCGAAGGTCTGCATCCCGTCGGGGGTGACGGGGAGCAGGATGCGGACGAATCCGTATGTGCCCATCTTCAGCAGTACGCCGGCGAGGAGCACGGAGCCGACGGTCGGGGCCGCGGTGTGGGCGTCGGGGAGCCAGCTGTGCAGGGGCCACATCGGGGTCTTCACGGCCAGGCCGATCCCGACGGCCAGTACGGCGATGACCTGCACGGATGTGGTGAGGCCCCGGCCGTTGTCAGTGGCGAGTGCCACCATGTCGAAGGTGCCGCTCTTCAGCCCGATGAGGAGCAGCCCGAGCAGCATGATCACCGAGCCGAGCAGTGTGTAGAGGATGAATTTCCAGGCGGCGGGCTGCTTCCGGTCGCCGCCCCAGCGGGCGATGAGGAAGTACATCGGGATGAGGACCATCTCGAAGGCCAGGAAGAACAGCAGCAGGTCGAGGACGGCGAAGGTCGCGAGGGTGCCGGACTCGAGGACGAGGACCAGGGCGACGAAGGCCTTCGGGGAGGGGCCTGCGGGGAGCTTGAAGTAGCTGTAGAGCGCGCAGAGGAAGGTCAGCAGCGCGGTCAGTACGAGAAGGGGGAGCGAGATGCCGTCGGTGCCGAGGTGGATCCGGACGTCGAGTGCCGGGATCCAGCTGATGTCCGTGGTGGCCTGCATCTTCGACGGGTGGTCGTGGTCGAAGCCCGCGGCCAGGACGAGCGCGGCGAGGAGCACGGCGCCGGTGACGGTCACGCCGTGGCGGAGCACGGCCTGGTCGGGGTTCCTGCCCTTGAGCCCGGGCGGGGCGGGCAGGAGCGCGGCGGCCGCGCCGAGGAGCGGGCCGACGACGATGAACGCCAGAAGGAACTGCATCACGGATGCGCTGATATCGAACACGGCTCACGCCCCGGCGTAGACGTTGGCAAAGACGACGGCGGCGATCGCCAGGACAAGGGTTCCGGCGAGCAGCGCGCCGAGGTAGGTCTGCACGTTGCCGGTCTGCGCGCGGCGGATCAGGGTGCCGAGTCCACGGGCGATGCTGCCCGCGCCGTGTACGTAGGTGTCGACGACCTCACGGTCCAGGAAGCGGACGAGCCGTGCGGCGGCTCCCACGGGGCGGACGAACAGCGTCGTGTACACGGCGTCGAGGTGGAAGCCGGTGACCGCGTGGCGGTGCAGCGGGCCCAGCAGGAGCCTGCCGGGGTCCGAGGGGTCCTGGGCGTCCGCGATGGTGCCGTACGCCGCGGTGTGGGAGGTCATGGCCTCGGCCTCCACGAGGGCGGGTTCGGCGTCGGGGTGGGCGGCCACCGCGCCGACCGGGGGGCGGTCGGCGAGTGCCGTGGTGTGGCGCCAGGCCCCGTAAGTGACGAGTCCGCCGACGAGTCCTACGCCGGTGGAGAGGACAGCGGTCGTGAGGGACGGGGTGAGGCTGTGCCCGTCGAACCAGTCGGTGAGGACGCCGGTGGTGAGACCGAACGCGATGGTGGGGACGGCGAGGACCCAGAGGACGGAGGTCATCGCGGCGGGCTGCTTGCCGTGGTCGGGGGCCTCGGTGCCGCGCCCCCGGAAGGCGAGGAGCCACAGCCGGGTGGCGTAGGCGGCGGTGAGGACCGCGGCGGCGAGTCCGGCGACGAGGATCGTCCAGCCGGCCGCTGTGGGGGCGACGTCACGGTCCCCGAAGGCGGTGTGCTCGGCGGCGACGAGGACGGCTTCCTTGGAGAAGAAGCCGGCGAACGGCGGGATGGCGGCGAGCGCGAGCAGGGCGACGGTCATCGTCCAGTAGGCGTCGGGGATCCGCTTGTCCAGCCCGCCCATGCGGGACATGGCGGCGAGTGAGTTGGTTCCCGCGGCGTGGATGACGACGCCCGCCGCGAGGAAGAGGACGGCTTTGAACGCACCGTGCGACAGGAGGTGGAAGACGGCGGCCCCGCGGTCGCCCACGGCCAGGGCGCCGGACATGTAGCCCAGCTGGCCGATCGTCGAGTAGGCGAGGACGCGCTTGATGTCGTCCTGTGCGAGGGCGGCGAGTCCGGAGCCGATCATCGTGACGGCCGCCATGACGGCGAGGACGACGAGGGCGGCGCCGGAGGCTGCGAAGACGGGGAGGAGCCGGGCCACGAAGTAGATGCCGGCGGCGACCATCGTCGCGGCGTGGATGAGCGCGGAGACGGGGGTGGGGCCGGCCATCGCGTCGGGCAGCCAGGTGTGCAGGGGGAACTGCGCGGACTTGCCCGCGACACCGGCGAGGAGCAGCAGCGCGATGAGGGTGGGGTGGTCGAGTCCGCCGTTGGTGACGGCGGCCAGGATTCCGGTGATGCGGAAGGTGCCGGTGTCGGCGGCGAGCGCGAACAGGCCGATGAGGAAGGGCACGTCACCGAGCTTGGTGACGAGGAAGGCCTTGAGGGAGGCCGCGCGGGCCTCGGGGGTCTCCCAGTAGTGGCCGACGAGGAAGTACGAGCAGATGCCCATGATCTCCCAGCCGACCAGGAGCACCATGAGGTCGCCGGAGTAGACGACGAGCAGCATCGCGGAGGTGAAGAGGGAGACGAGGGCCGCGTACGACGGGTAGCGGACGTCGTCCTTGAGATACGCCGTCGAGTAGACCTGCACGCAGGTGGCGACGAGTCCGGCGAGAACGGCGACGAGAACGGCGAAGCCGTCCAGGTGCAGGGCCAGATCGATCGGGACCGAGCCGGTGGGGGTCAGCTGGGTCGCGGCGTCGATGGGCCGGCCGCCTCCCTGGCGGGCGGCGACGACGACGGCGAGGACGGCGGCGAGGAGGGTCGGAAGGACGGCGAGGGGACGGACGAAGCCGGGCGCGGTCCGGCCCAGGAGCAGTCCTGCGGCGGCGCCCAGGAAGGGGAGGAGGGGGACGAGGGCGGCGAGGGTCGTGGTGGTCACGCGGTGGCCTCTGCCTTCTTTGCCTTCCCTGCCGGAGCAGTGGCCTGGTCTGCGGTGGTGTCGTCCCGGGCGGTGTCGGCGTCGGTGTCACCGGAAAGCGTCTCGGCTTCGTCGGTCTCAGCGGTGTCGCGGAGACGGTCGACGTCCGAGCTGCCACGGTTGCGGTAGACGGCCAGGACGATCGCCAGGCCGATGCCGATCTCGGCTGCGGCGATGGCGATCGTGAAGAGCGTGAGGGCCTGGCCGGCGTGGAGTGCGTCGCGGAGCCAGACGTCGAAGGCGACCAGGTTGAGGTTGACGGCGTTGAGCATGAGCTCGACGGACATCAGGACGAGGATCGCGTTGCGGCGGGCGAGCACTCCGTAGAGCCCGGTGCAGAAGAGGAGGACGGCGAGGACGGCGGGATAGGCGAGGTGCATCAGCTCTTGTCCTCCCGGTTCGCGGCTGGGCGGTCCGTTCGATCGCTCTGCCCGGCCTTGCGCTCCGGCCGGTCCTTGCGGGACAGGACGATCGCGCCGACGAGTGCGGCGAGCAGCAGGACGGAGAGCGCCTCGAAGGGGAGCACCCAGTGCCGGAAGAGGAACTCCCCCGAGGCCTTGGTGGAGCCCTGGGCGGGACCGTCCAGATCGATCCAGGTCGTCCGGAAGGCGTCCACGACGACCCAGACGAGGGCGCCCGCGGCGGCGACGGAAGCGCCGAGGGCGATCCACCGGTTGCCCGAGTCGGCGTCCGGGGAGCGGCCGATGGGGGCTCTGGTGAGCATCAGCCCGAAGAGGAGGAGGACCACGATGGAGCCGACGTAGATCAGCACCTGCACCCATGCGATGAACTCGGCGGTGAGGAGGAGGTACTCCACCGCTATGCCGCCGAGCGCGACGACCAGCCAGAGGGCCGCGTGCACGAGTTGCTTGGTCGTGACGGTGATGAGAGCCGCGCCGAAGGTGGCGAGCCCGACCAGGAGGAAGGCGATCTCGACGCCGGTGGGTGAGAGGAAGCCGGGGTGGCCGGCCGTAGCCGCGAGGGTCATTCCTGGCCCTCCGCTTCCGGGGCCTGCCCCGGCCGGGACTGCTCAGCTTCCTGCGCTGCCTGGGCTTCCTGGGCCGCCTGCGCTTCCTGGGCCTGGAGCTTGTCGGCCGTCTTGCGGGCGGCGGCGATCTCCTTGGGTTCCTCGGCTCCCGGGTCGAGCGCGGGCGGCTCCGGGACGGTCCACATCCACTCGCGGAGCTTGTCGCGCTCGTGGGTGAGTTCGTGGATGTCCGTCTCCGCGTACTCGAACTCGGGCGACCAGAACAGCGCGTCGAAAGGACAGACCTCGATGCAGATACCGCAGTACATGCACAGGGCGAAGTCGATCGCGAAGCGGTCCAGGACATTGCGGCTGCGCTCGCGGCCGCCGGGGGCGGCCGGGGGCACCGTCTCCTTGTGGGAGTCGATGTAGATGCACCAGTCGGGGCATTCGCGGGCACAGAGCATGCAGACCGTGCAGTTCTCCTCGAACAGTCCGATGACGCCCCGCGTGCGGGGAGGCAGTTCGGGCTGGACCTCCGGGTACTGCGCGGTGACCGTGCGCTTCGTCATGGTCCGCAGGGTGACGGCGAGACCCTTGGCCAGGCCTGAGCCGGGGATCGGGGGCACTAGTTGATCGCCACCTTCACGATGCCGGTGAGCGCGATCTGCGCGAGAGCGAGGGGGATGAGCATGGTCCAGGCGAGCTTCTGCAACTGGTCCTCGCGCAGACGGGGGTAGGTGACCCGGAGCCAGATGACGACGAACGCGAGGACGCCTGTCTTGAGCAGGGTCCAGACCCAGCCGAGCCCGTCCGCGCCGAGCGGCCCGTGCCACCCGCCGAGGAAGAGGACCGTCGTCAGACCGCACAGGACGACGATCCCGGCGTACTCGGCGAGCAGGAACAACGCGAACCTGAGGCCCGTGTACTCGGTGTACGCCCCGAAGATGATCTCCGAGTCGGCGACCGGCATGTCGAAGGGCGGGCGCTGGAGTTCGGCGAGCCCTGCCACGAAGAAGACGAGTGCGCCGACGATCTGCCAGGGCAGCCACCACCACTCGAAGGCATTGAGGATGCCCGGGAGCGAGACGGTGCCGGCCGCCATGGCGACGGAGGCTGCGGCGAGCAGCATGGGCAGTTCGTACGCGAGGAGCTGCGCGGCGGTGCGGAGACCACCGAGGAGGGAGAACTTGTTGGCCGAGGCCCACCCGGCCATCAGCGAGCCGAGCACACCGACGCCCATGACGGCCAGCACGAAGAAGATGCCCGCGTCGACGACCTGACCGACCGCACCCTCGCCGGGGCCGATCGGGATGGCGACGATCACGAGGAGATACGGGAGCAGGGCGACGGCGGGTGCCAGCTGGAAGATGCGGCGGTCCGCTTCGGCCGGTACGACGTCTTCCTTCTGCGCGAACTTCACCCCGTCCGCGACGAGCTGCGCCCAGCCGTGGAACCCGCCCGCGTACATCGGGCCGAGGCGGCCCTGCATGTGGGCCATCACCTTGTGTTCGGTCTGCCCCACGATCAGCGGGACGACCATGAACACGGCGAAGACGATGACGAGGCGGAGGGCGACGTCGAGTACGTCGTTCACGCGGTATCGCCTCCGGCGGGGGTGTCGGGGGGTCGGGGGGCCTCGGGGGTGTCCGGTGCCTCGGAGGTGTCCGGCGCCTCGGGGGTGTCCCGTGCCTCGGGAGTGGCCGGCGCCTCGGGGGTCTGCTCGGCCGAAGGTTCAGGGGCAGGGGTGTCGGGGGTGCCGCTGCGCGGGGCTTCTCCCCTACCCGCCCCTTCCCGAACCGGGGGCTCCGCCCCCGGGCCCCCGCTCCTCGAACGCCGGAGGGGCTGGGATTCACCGGGCTCACCAGGTTCGCCGGAGTCGCGAGCGTCACCGGACGGTTCGTCGAATGCCGGGCGGGCGTCGTGCCACGGTGCGTCCTTGGCTGTGCCCGACTCCGGGGTCGCCGGTGGCGGCTGGCTCGCCGACCCCTGGGACGCGCTGCGGGTACGGCGTGGCGGCGCCGCCGCCTGCGGGGTCTCCGCCGCGTCGGGCCGCTGGGCCGCCGAACCCTCGCTCGCGCTGCGGGCCCGGCGCGCCGGGCGGTCGCCCGCCGCGCGGGCGCCTCGGGCGGGGCGGGCCGGTGCGGGCGGGAGCTGTCCCTTGAGCGGGCCCCATTCGTTGGGATCGGGCACCCCCGGCGGCAGCATGGTCCGCCGCTTGGGTCCGCCGTGCTCGGACTCTCCCGGCTCCTTCGCCCCCGGCCATGCCTTGGCGACCCGGGCGGCCAGGACGAAGTCCTTGCGCAGCGGGTGGCCCTCGAAGCTCTCGGGCAGCAGCAGCGGGACCAGATGGGGATGGTCCTCGAAGCCGATGCCGAACATCTCGTGCGTCTCACGCTCGTGCCACGCGGCGCCCGCGTAGATACCGACGGCGGTGGGCAGGGTGGCCGCGTCGTGCGGCACGGTCGTACGGACCAGGAGGCGCCGGACCGTACCCCCGCCCAGGGCCGCGACATGGGCGCAGACCCGGAAGCCGGTGCCGGGTTCGTCGACGGCGCTCAGCCAGTCGAAGTAGGTGCAGCCCAGCTCGTCGCGGGCCGTTTCGAGGGCGGTGGTCCAGGAGGCGGCCGGGACGTCGACGGTCAGCAGGTCGTACGCGTGCGCGGCCGTGGCTTCCGCGCCGAAGACGTCGGTCACGGCGTCGGGCAGCGTGCTGTAGAGGTCCGGGGCGGTCACTTCCCCTCCTCCCCCGGCGCCTTCGGCGCCTCGACGAGACCGCTGCGCAGGGCGGCGGCCGACGGGCGGGCCGTGTCCTCGGTGGCGTACCGCTCGGCCAGCGATTCGCGGGCGATCTTCTCCTGGAGCTTGAGGATGCCCTGCAGGAGCGCCTCGGGCCGGGGCGGGCAGCCGGGCACGTAGACGTCGACGGGGATGATCTGGTCGACGCCCTTCGTCACGGAGTACGAATCCCAGTAGGGCCCGCCGCAGTTGGAACAGGCGCCGAAGGAGATGACGTACTTCGGCTCGGGCATCTGCTCGTAGAGCCGCTTCACGGCGGGGGCCATCTTGTCCGTCACCGTGCCGGACACGACCATCAGGTCGGCCTGCCGGGGGCCGGGCGCGAAGGGGATGACCCCGAGCCGGATGAAGTCGTGCCGCGCCATGGAGGCCGCGATGAATTCGATGGCGCAGCAGGCGAGTCCGAAGTTGAAGACCCACAGGCTGTAGCGGCGGCCCCAGTTGAGGACCACCTTCATCGGTTCGGGCGCGAGCCGGGACAGCACGCCGAGCCTCTTCGGCTCGGGCAGCGGCGTCGGGTCGGGCAGCGACACGGGGGGTTCGGGGTTCGGCCGGCTCGTCACGCCCATTCGAGGACGCCCTTCTTCCATGCGTAGAGCAGTCCCACGGCCAGGAAACCGAGGAAGATGAACATCTCCACCAGCGTCGTCGCCCCGTATCCGGGGGCCGCGAAGACCGTCGCCCACGGGAACAGGAAGATCGAGTCGACGGCGAAGATCACGTACAGGAAGGCGTACACGTAATAGCGAACCTGGGTGTGGGCCCAGCCCTCGCCCACGGGGTCCACGCCGCACTCGTACGTGAGGAGTTTCTCCGGCGTCGGGACCACGGGCCTCAGCAGCCGGCCGGCCCCGAAGGCGACGGCGACGAACACCACGCCCACCAGGGCGAGCAGTCCGACCACTGAGTAGCTCTGGAAGTAGTCCGACGCGAGAACGGTCGGTCCCGGCACGTCCGCCACGTCCGCCCCTCGCTCCCTCAACCTGTTCGACGGTCTGTACGCACGGGAGTCTAGGCCCTGTTAAAGACACGGTAAGCAGCCCCGTCGCACAACGGGTGGGGCGGGAGTCGCATGACGGGTGAGGCGGGAGGTGACGGAGGAGAGCCGACGCGAGGTGGGGTTATCCCTACTCGCCCTCACCCACGAACCCCATGGCGTGGGCGCTCCCGGCCCGGCACGCTGGTCGTATGACCATGAGCCCCTCCCCGCCGGACAACGACCGGCCGCCGCCCGCGCGCTTCGCCTTCGACCGGTGGACGTGGAAGGAGATCGCGTATCTCCTGGCCAATCTGCCGATGGCGATCGCCGGGTTCGTCTACACCGTGTTCCTGGTCGCCGTGGGCGCGGGCCTCTCCGTCACCGTGATCGGGCTGCCGCTCCTCGCGCTGGGGCTGAGGGGCGCGCGCGGTCTCGGCCGTGCCGAGCGTGGCAGGGCGCGGAGGATGCTCGGGGTGCGGATCGAGGAGCCGAGCCCGATGGTGCGCGGCCGCCGGGACCAGGGCTTCTTCAGCTGGCTGTGGTCGGGCCTGAAGGACCCGGTCGGCTGGCGGGCGTTGCTGTATTCGTTCATCCGGCTGCCGTGGGGTGTGGCGACGTTCGCCGTGACGCTGGTGAGCCTGTTCGTCCTCTGGCCGGTGCTCCCGTACCTCGCGCGCGGGCTGACGAACGCGGACCGGGCGATGGCGCGGGGGCTGCTCTCGCCCTCCGACGAGCTGGAACGCAGGATCGCCGAGCTGGAGTCGGACCGGGGCGTGGTCGTGGACACGGCCGCCGCGGACCTGCGCCGCATCGAACGCGACCTCCACGACGGAGCGCAGGCCCGCCTCGTCGCCCTCGCCATGGGCCTGGGGCTGGCGAAGGAAAAGCTCACCGACGACCCCGAAGCCGCCGCCCGCATGGTCGACGAGGCCCACGGCGAGGTCAAGGTCGCCCTCCAGGAACTCCGCGACCTCGCCCGCGGCATCCACCCCGCCGTCCTCACCGACCGAGGACTCGACGCCGCGCTCTCCGCCATCGCCTCCCGCTGCACCGTCCCCGTGACCGTGTCGGTGCAGCTGTCGGCGCGCCCGGCCGAGGCCATCGAGGGCATCGCGTACTTCACGGTCTCCGAACTCCTCCAGAACGTCAGCAAGCACAGCCGCGCCGACCGGGCGTCGGTCGACGTGTGGCGGTCCGGCGACCGGCTGATGCTCCAGGTCCGGGACGACGGGACGGGCGGCGCCCGGCTCGACGGCGGTACGGGCATGTCGGGGCTGGCGGAGCGGCTGGGAGCGGTCGACGGGGTGTTCGTCCTGGACTCCCCCGAGGGCGGCCCGACCACGGTCACCGCGGAGCTGCCCTGGCGCGACCGCCTCGCCGCCGGGGCCGACCGCGCCGGTGCGGCGTGACACGGCGACAGCGGGGGCTCCCGTCCCCGGCACGGGACGGGGCGTCCCCGTGGTGGGGAAAACCCCCGGCCGGATACGGAGACGGCCCTCATGGTGAGGCGGCCCCCGGCACAGCACTCTTGGGATATCAGCCGTTGTATCGGTCCGCGGGGAGTTCCCGCTCAGAAGAAACGGACGGACGCCACTGATGGCCACGGCATACGGACCGGACACCCGGGACCGGCACAGGCCCGGCACCGGGCCGGGGGGCTACCCGCCGGCGAAGCACTTCCTCCCCGCGGCGCTCCGCGCGCCCTTCGAGGCGCGTACGTGGCGCGAGCTGGCCTATCTGCTCCTGAGCCTGCCGATCAGCGTGGTGCTGTTCTCCTTCGCGGTGACCATGGTGTCGCTCGGCCTCGGCATGCTGATCACGTTCCTCGGCATTCCGATACTCGCCGCCGGCCTCGTCATGTGCCGCGGGTTCGGTGTCATGGAGCGAGGCCGGGCGCGCGGGCTGCTGAGGCTCGATGTCGCGGAGCCCGCGCCGGCGCGCGGCAAGGGCGGCCTGATGTCCTGGGTCGGCGCGACGCTGAAGAGCGGGGTGTCCTGGCGGCATCTGCTCTACGCGGTGTTGCACATGCCGTGGGCGGTGTTCGCGTTCACCGTGGCGGTGACCTTCTGGTTCTACGGCTGGGCCGCGTTCACCTACCCGCTCTGGCACTGGGTCTTCCCCACGTACGTGGGTGTCGACGGCATCCAGCTGTACGGGGACGGGACGCACCAGCTCTTCCTCGACTCGTCCTTCGAGCTGGGGGTCACCGCCGCGCTCGGCCTGGCTCTCGTGCTGATCACGCCGTGGATCATCCGGGGCCTGGCGACCGTGGACCGGGTCATGGTCGCGGGTCTGCTCGGCCCTTCCCGGCTGGCCACCAGGGTCTCGGAGCTGGAGTCGGACCGCGGTGTGGTCGTGGACACGGCCGCCGCGGACCTGCGCCGCATCGAACGCGACCTCCACGACGGAGCACAGGCCCGCCTCGTCGCCCTCGCCATGGATCTGGGGCTGGCGAAGGAAAAGCTCACCGACGACCCCGAAGCCGCCGCCCGCATGGTCGACGAGGCCCACGGCGAGGTCAAGGTCGCCCTCCAGGAACTCCGCGACCTCGCCCGCGGCATCCACCCCGCCGTCCTCACCGACCGAGGACTCGACGCCGCGCTCTCCGCCATCGCCTCCCGCTGCACCGTCCCCGTGAAGGTCGTCGTGGACCTGGAGTCGCGGCCCGCGCAGGCCATCGAGGGCATCGCCTACTTCACGGTCTCCGAGCTCCTCCAGAACGTCAGCAAGCACGCCCGGGCCACCCGTGCCTCGGTCGACGTGTGGCGGGCGGCGGACCGGCTGATGCTCCAGGTCAGCGACGACGGGCGCGGCGGAGCCGGTGTGTCGACGGGCAGCGGTCTCGCCGGGCTGACGGAGCGGCTGGACGCGGTGGACGGCATCCTCGTCGTCGACTCCCCCGCCGGCGGACCCACGACCGTCACGGCCGAGCTGCCCTGGCGGGGCTGAGTATCCGGCTCCGCACCGCGCCGCAGTGCCCCGGCCGCCGTCACGGCGACCGGGGCACTGCGGCGCGTCCGGTGTCGCCGGAACCGCTGGTGTACGGCCCATCCGGCCGCCGGAGCTGGAATGCTGGGCACACGAGCGGCCGCGGGCAGCGGCGAACACGTGAACACACGGAACACCGACAGTGGGGGACACAACGTCGTGGAGGAAAGAGTGCGGGTCGTCATCGCCGAGGATTCGGTGTTGCTCCGGGAGGGACTCACCCGGCTGCTGACCGATCTGGGGCACGACGTCGTCGCGGGGGTCGGGGACGCCGAGGCGCTGCTCAAGACGGTGAGCGACCTCGCCGGGCAGGACGCGTTGCCGGACGTGGTGGTCGCCGATGTGCGGATGCCGCCGACCCACACCGACGAGGGCGTGCGGGCGGCGGTGCGGCTGCGCAAGGACTACCCGGACATCGGCGTGCTGGTGCTCTCGCAGTACGTCGAGGAGCAGTACGCCACCGAGCTGCTGGCCGGCAGCAGCCGGGGGGTGGGCTACCTCCTGAAGGACCGGGTCGCCGAGGTCAGGGAGTTCGTGGACGCTGTGGTCCGGGTGGCGCAGGGCGGGACCGCCCTGGACCCGGAGGTGGTGGCACAGCTGCTGGGCCGCAGCCGCAAGCAGGACGTGCTGGCCGGGCTCACGCCGCGCGAGCGGGAGGTCCTGGGGCTGATGGCGGAGGGGCGCACGAATTCAGCCGTCGCCCGGCAGCTGGTGGTCAGTGACGGAGCGGTGGAGAAGCACGTCAGCAACATCTTCCTGAAACTCGGCCTGTCACCCAGTGACGGGGATCACCGGCGTGTTCTCGCCGTTCTCACTTATCTGAACTCGTGACAAGGCGATGATCTAGTCGCGATGATCTGGATGATCCACCGGTAGCCGAGTGAGACCTCAGGACCAGGACGAAAGGATGAGCACCGGGGGCCTCGTCCAGTGATCGAAAGGTCCGGAAAAATATGGCAAAGCGTGACGCATTCATGTCTCACAAACGCGTCCACCATATGACCGGTCCGAGGAAGGCGACCCTTACAGAAGTAGGGTGGGGCCTGGACCGCCGGCGGGTCGGCCGGTCCCGAGCCGCCGCCCCGAGGGAGGTCCAGTTCAGTGACCAGCCAGGTCAGTAGCCCAGCCGGAAAGTCCGATGAGGCCGACGAGGCTGTCGTCGGGGAGCAGCGAGCCCCGCGCATTGATCGTACGGGTGCCACCGAGAAGGAAATCCGCCGCCTCGACCGGGTGATCATCCGTTTCGCGGGTGACTCCGGTGACGGCATGCAGTTGACGGGCGACCGGTTCACGTCGGAGACCGCGTCGTTCGGGAACGACCTGTCGACGCTGCCCAACTTCCCCGCCGAGATCCGGGCACCCGCCGGGACGCTGCCGGGTGTGTCGTCGTTCCAGCTGCATTTCGCGGACCACGACATCCTGACCCCGGGCGACGCGCCGAATGTGCTGGTCGCGATGAATCCCGCCGCGCTGAAGGCGAATATCGCCGATGTGCCGCGCGGGGCCGACATCATCGTGAACACGGACGAGTTCACGAAACGCCCGATGGCGAAAGTCGGGTACGCCGAATCCCCTCTCGAGGACGGCTCGCTCGAGGCGTACAACGTGCATCCTGTGCCGTTGACGACCTTGACGATCGAGGCGTTGAAGGAGTTCGGGCTTTCCCGCAAGGAGGCCGAGCGGTCGAAGAACATGTTCGCGCTCGGGCTGTTGTCCTGGATGTACAACCGTCCGACCGAGGGGACGGAGACATTCCTCCGGTCGAAGTTCGCCAGGAAGCCGGACATCGCCGAGGCAAATGTGGCGGCGTTCCGCGCGGGCTGGAATTTCGGTGAGACGACGGAGGATTTCGCGGTCTCGTACGAGGTCGCCCCGGCGTCGCAGGCTTTCCCCACCGGCACGTACCGCAATATCTCGGGGAACCTGGCCTTGTCGTACGGGCTGATCGCGGCGGGCCGGCAGGCGGATCTGCCGGTGTATCTGGGCTCGTATCCGATCACTCCGGCGTCCGACATCCTGCACGAGCTCAGCAAGCACAAGAACTTCGGCGTACGGACGTTCCAGGCGGAGGACGAGATCGCCGGGATCGGGGCGGCGCTCGGCGCTTCGTTCGGCGGGTCGCTGGGTGTGACGACGACGTCGGGTCCGGGCGTGGCGCTGAAGTCGGAGACGATCGGTCTGGCCGTGTCGCTGGAGCTGCCGCTGCTGATCATCGACATCCAGCGGGGCGGGCCGTCCACCGGTCTGCCGACCAAGACCGAGCAGGCCGACCTGCTCCAGGCGATGTACGGGCGCAACGGCGAGGCACCGGTGCCGATCGTGGCGCCGAGGACGCCGGCGGACTGCTTCGACGCGGCGCTCGACGCCGCCCGGATCGCGCTGACGTACCGGACGCCGGTGTTCCTGCTCTCGGACGGGTATCTGGCGAACGGTTCCGAGCCGTGGCGGATCCCGGAGATCGACAGCCTCCCGGACCTGCGGACGCAGTTCGCGACCGGACCGAACCACGAACTGGCCGACGGCACCGAGGTGTTCTGGCCGTACAAGCGGGACCCGGAGACCCTGGCCCGGCCGTGGGCGGTGCCGGGCACTCCGGGTCTGGAGCACCGGATCGGCGGGATCGAGAAGCAGGACGGCACGGGGAACATCTCGTACGATCCGGCCAACCACGACTTCATGGTCCGTACCCGTCAGGCGAAGATCGACGGCATCCGGGTCCCCGACGTGGAAGTCGACGACCCGGCCGGCGCCACGACCCTGGTCCTGGGCTGGGGTTCGACGTACGGGCCGATCACCGCGGCCGTACGGCGGCTCCGCGCGGCGGGCGAGACGATCGCGCAGGCCCATCTGCGCCACCTCAACCCGTTCCCGCGGAATCTCGGTGAGGTGCTGAGGCGTTACGACAAGGTCGTGGTCCCGGAGATGAACCTCGGGCAGCTGGCCCTGCTGCTGCGGGCCGAGTACCTCGTGGACGCCCGGAGTTACAACCAGGTCAACGGAATGCCCTTCAAGGCCGAGCAGCTCGCCACCGCCCTCAAGGAGGCCATTGATGCCTGACGCCAACGAACTCCTCCAGCTGGTCCCCAAGGCCGAGGGCAAGCAGTCCATGAAGGACTTCAAGTCCGACCAGGAGGTGCGCTGGTGCCCGGGCTGCGGTGACTACGCGGTCCTCGCGGCCGTGCAGGGCTTCATGCCCGAGCTGGGGCTGGCCAAGGAGAACATCACCTTCGTCTCCGGCATCGGCTGCTCGTCCCGCTTCCCGTACTACATGAACACGTACGGGATGCACTCCATCCACGGCCGCGCCCCCTCCATCGCCACGGGTCTGGCCACCTCCCGCCGCGACCTGTCCGTCTGGGTCGTCACCGGCGACGGCGACGCGTTGTCCATCGGCGGGAACCACCTCATCCACGCCCTGCGCCGCAACGTCAACCTCAAGATCCTGCTGTTCAACAACCGGATCTACGGGCTCACGAAGGGGCAGTACAGCCCCACCTCCGAGGTCGGCAAGATCACCAAGTCGACGCCGATGGGGTCCCTGGACGCCCCCTTCAACCCGGTCTCCCTCGCCCTGGGCGCCGAAGCCTCCTTCGTCGCCCGCACCGTCGACTCCGACCGGAAGCACCTCACGAGCGTGCTGCGCGCGGCGGCCGACCACCCCGGCACCGCGCTGGTGGAGATCTACCAGAACTGCAACATCTTCAACGACGGTGCCTTCGAGGTGCTCAAGGACAAGGAAAGGGCCGAGGAGGCGGTCATCCGCCTCGAACACGGCCAGCCGATCCTCTTCGGCGCGGACAACTCCAAGGGGGTCGTGCGCGACGCGCTCACGGGTGACCTCGGCGTCGTCGCCGTCACCGAGGAGAACCGGTCGCGGATCCTCGTCCACGACGCCCACAACCCCAGCCCAACGACCGCGTTCGCGCTGTCCCGGCTGGCCGACGCGGACACCCTGCACCACACACCGATCGGCGTGCTGCGCAGTGTGGAGCGCCCGGTCTACGACGCGCTCATGTCCGACCAGCTCGATACCGCGATCGAGCAGCACGGCAAGGGTGACCTGAGCACCCTGCTGGCCGGCAGCGACACCTGGACCGTGGTCGGCTGATCCGCCGTCACGCCTGTCCCCCGGGGCCCGGAGCCGACTGGTTCCGGGCCTCGTCGTATGCCGCGCGGGCGGCCTCGACCCCGTCCACCTGCCGCTCGGACCAGCGGGCCAGCGCCCAGACCTGGTCGGCGGCATCCTTGCCGAGCGGGGTGAGCGAGTAGTCGACGCGGGGCGGGATCACCGGCTTCGCGTCCCGGTGCACGAAGCCGTCGCGCTCCAGCGTCTGGAGGGTCTGGGCCAGCATCTTCTCGCTGACGCCGCCGACCGTGCGGCGCAGTTCGCTGAACCGGTAGGACCGCTCCAGCAGCGCGGCCAGCACGAGCACGCCCCACCGGCTGGTGATGTGCTCGAGGATCAGCCGGGAGGGGCAGTTCTGCTGGTTGACGTCCGCGCGCCAACCGCCCACTTCGTCCAGGATGCTCACCGTCATACCAGTACCTTACTTCAAAGTGGGTACTTTCCCAGAGTTAGTACACCTCCTATGGTGAGTTGCGTTCCACTCGCAGCAGGACCAGCGCCACCAGGAGAGAACCTCATGAGCATCGTCGTCACCGGAGCCACCGGCGCCCTCGGCCGCCTCGTCGTCGAGCGTCTGCTCGACACGGTCCCGGCCCACCAGGTCGTCGCGGTCGTCCGCGACAAGGAGAAGGCCGCCCCGCTCGCCGCCCGGGGCGTCGAGCTCCGCATCGCCGACTACGACCGCCCGGAGACCCTCGCCGGGGCGTTCCGGGCCGGTGACCGGGTGCTGTTCGTCTCGGGCAGCGAGCCCGGCCGGCGGGTGCCCCAGCACACCGCGGTGATCGACGCCGCGAAGGCGGCCGGGGTCGCGCAGCTCGCGTACACCGGGGCGCTGGGCGGGCCCGAGGCCGACTTCCTGCTGGCCGAGGAGCACAAGGTCACCGAGCAGCTGATCCTCGACTCCGGTCTCCCGTACACCTTCCTGCGCAACGGCTGGTACACCGAGAACTACACGGCGAATCTGGGACCCGTCCTGGAGCACGGCGCCGTCGTCGCCAACGCCGGTGACGGGCGCATCGCCTCCGCCACCCGGGCCGACTACGCGGACGCGGCCGCCGCCGTGCTGACCGGCGAGGGCCACCTGGGCGCGGCGTACGAGCTGAGCGGCGACGTGGCCTGGTCGCTGGCCGAGTACGCCGACGTCGTGGCCGCGGCGACCGGCAAGGAGATCACCTACAAGAACGTTCCGGCCCCGGTGCACCAGGAGATCCTCGTCGGGGCCGGGGTGCCCGAGCCCTTCGCCGCGATCCTCGTCGACGTCGACGAGGCCATCGCGCGCGGCCTGCTCGCCGGTACGAGCGGCGACCTGGCCCGCCTGATCGGCCGGCCGACCACTCCGCTGGCCGAGACGGTCGCGGCGGCGGTCGCCACGGTCTGAACGGGCACGCCCGCGCCTGTCACGACCGTTTCCCTGAGACGGCAATGACAGAGGGCTCTTCCGGCGCTACCGTCGTGCAGTCGGCCGTCCGCCGACGCAGGAGTGCCGGGAGGGCCCGTGGAGGGGAAGAACGAACAGCGGGCAGGCCTGCTGTACGGAATCGGCGCGTACGGGATGTGGGGCCTCGTGCCCCTCTTCTGGCCGCTGCTGGAACCGTCGGGGGCGGTGGAGATCCTCGCCCACCGGATGGTGTGGTCGCTGGGCGTCGTAGGCATCGCCCTGCTGTTCCTGCGCCGCTGGGCGTGGATCGGGGAGCTGCTCCGGCAACCCCGGCGGCTGGGGCTGATCGCGATCGCCGCGACGGTGATCTCGGTCAACTGGGGTCTCTACATCTGGTCCGTGAACAACGGCCACGTCGTCGAGGCGTCGCTCGGCTACTTCATCAATCCGCTGGTCACCATCGCCATGGGCGTCCTGCTGCTCGGCGAGCGGCTGAGGCCGGTGCAGTGGACCGCGGTGGCGACCGGCTTCGCCGCGGTGCTCGTGCTGGCGATCGGCTACGGGCAGCCGCCGTGGATCTCGCTGGTGCTGGCGTTCTCCTTCGCGACGTACGGCCTGGTGAAGAAGAAGGTCGACATGGGCGGCCTGGAGTCACTGGCCGCCGAGACCGCCGTGCTGTTCGTGCCCGCGCTCGGATTCCTGCTGTGGCTCGGGGCGAGCGGCGACGCGACGTTCCTGGCCGGGGGCGCGGGCCACGGAGCCCTGCTCGCCGCGACAGGACTCGTCACCGCGATTCCCCTCGTCTGCTTCGGCGCCGCCGCGATCCGGGTGCCGCTGTCGGTCCTGGGCCTGCTGCAGTATCTGGCGCCGGTGTTCCAGTTCGCGCTCGGCATCCTGTACTTCCACGAGGAGATGCCGCCGGAGCGGTGGGCCGGATTCGCCCTGGTCTGGGTGGCCCTGATGCTGCTGACCTGGGACGCGTTGCGCACGGCGCGCCGTACGAGGGCCGAGGCCCTGCGTCTGGCCGTGCGGGCGGCGGAAGCCTCGGCCCCCGTCGGCACGGCTTCCGCTTCCACGCCGGACACGGACACCCCGGCCATAAAATAGTTACCAGGTTGCTTTTTTAACTCGGTTGCGTTTTCCTGTACGGCAGGACGACGCGACCGAGGAGCAGGCATGACCGACGTACTGATCGTGGGCGCGGGCCCGACCGGACTGACCCTGGCCTGCGATCTGGCCAGGCAGGGCATCACGGTCCGGATCGTGGACAGGTCGCCGGAGTATCCGCGCAGTTCGCGGTCGAAGGGCCCCAACGCCCGCTCCCTGGAGGTGCTGGAGGACCTGGGGGTCGTCGAGGCGGTGCTGGCGGCGGGTTCACCACCGCTTCCGATGCGCAAGTACCGCGACGGCGTGCCGGTCGCGGACGCCGATCCGTACGCCGGTTCCTCGCCGACGCCGGACGCCCCGTACGACCGGGGCCGGCTGATCGCCCAGTGGCGGCTGGAGGAGATCCTGCGCGACCGCCTCGCCGGGTACGGCGTGGCGGTGGAGACCGGCACCGAGGTCGTGGGCCTCACCGACGACGGGTCCTCGGTGACCGTCGCCCTCGCCGACGGCTCCACCGCCGGCGCGCGGTACGTGGTGGGCTGCGACGGTGCCCACAGCCGCGTACGGAAACTGCTCGGCGTCCCGTTCGACGGGGAGACGGACGAGGAGCAGGCGATGGTCTGCGGAGACGTCGAGATCACCCCGGGCGTCCTGGACCGGGGCATCTGGCACCAGTGGTTCGACGAGGACGGAGGCGTCATGCTCTGCCCCGTCCCCGGCACCCGGACGGGCTGGTGGTTCCAGTCGGGTCCGGAGCGTGACGCGGACGGCCGCCCCCTCGCCCCCACCCTCGACGGCTTCAGGCGGCTCTTCGCCCGGCACACCCGGCTGCCGGCCGACAGCCTCACCGGGGCCACACTTCTCTCGACGTACCGCGTCAACGTGCGCATGGCCGACCGCTACCGGGTGGGCCGGGTCCTCCTGGCCGGGGACGCCGCACATGTGCACGCCATCGCGGGCGGACTGGGCATGAACACCGGCATCCAGGACGCCTACAACCTCGGCTGGAAGCTCGCCCGGACACTGCGGGGGCGGGGCGCGCCGGGGCTGCTGGACACCTACGAGGAGGAGCGGCTGCCGGTCGCCGCCTGGACGCTGGACCTCACCTCGGAGCGGCTGCGGGCCACGCTGGAGGCGATCCGGGAACCGGGTGGCGGCCTGGACACCGCGATCACCCCGTCGACGGCGGGGCTCGACCGCGGCTACCGGTGGAGCTCCCTCGCCCTGCCCGGGGGCGGGGACGGCGTACGGTCGGGCGACCGCGCGCCGGACGCCCCCTGCACCGAGGCCGCGACCGGTGCCCCCACCCGCCTGTTCCGTGTCTTCGCCGGGCCGCACATCACGGTGCTGGGCTTCGGGGCGGGCGCGGAGCGCGCGTTGCGGGAGGCGGCCGGGAATTACGGCGACGCGGTGCGGACCATCCGGGTGTACGGCGCCGGGGCCTCCGGGCCCGGGAGCGGCGCCGCCGCCGCGGACGCGCTGCACGACCGGGAGGGGCTCGCCCGCGCGGCCTACGGCGTCGACGGCGACACCGTCGTGGTGATCCGACCCGACAACCATGTGGGGCTGATCGCGGACGCCCGCGACCGGGACGCGGTGCGGCGGTGTCTCGACGCGCTGGACGGGGCGCGGGAGCCGGATCCGATGAGTGTGGCAAGCATGGTGGACGGCACCCGCAAAGGCTGATTGAGTGCCCGGATGGGGACGATCCTGAGGGACATGAGGCACGTTCAGTGGCATGAGCTGCGCCATGCCCAGGGCTCCGCGTCCCAGGTCCCCGGGTTGCTGTCACGGATCGCCTGGGGCGACAGCGAGTCGGCCGAGGACGCCCTGAGCGATCTGGGGCGGTGGATCGGCGCCATGGCCGTGTTCGACGCGACGGCCGCCACGGTGCCGTTCCTATGGGAGCTCGCCGCCATGGAGTCCGTGAAGGACCGCGTGGGGGTGCTCGGCCTGCTGGGCACGATCCTCGCTCATGGCCACACGCACCATCCGGGGTGGACCAGGGACGCGCATCTGGCGGTCCTGGCCGGCCGGACGACGGCCGAGCGGCTCGCCACGGACGGCGATCCGGCGGTGAGCGCGGCGGCCGGGACCCTGCTGACCGCGTGCGCCGGACACGTCTGCCCGGCCTGCCCGACGCGGTGAGCAGGCCCCGGAGCGCACGGGATTCAGCCTGCCCCGACGGAGCCGACCGTCCCCGCAGGTCAGCGACGTACGACGGGATGGCGATCTCTCTAGGCTGACCCCATGTTCACGCCACCCGCCGCATACACCCTCGTCGCCACGGATCTGGACGGCACACTGCTGCGCTCCGACGACACCGTGAGCGCCCGCTCGCGTGCCGCCCTCGCCCGCGCCACGTCGGCCGGCGCACGGCATCTGATCGTCACGGGCCGCCCGGTGCCCGGCATACGCGCCCTGCTCGCGGACCTCGGCTACGACGGGCTCGTGGTCTGCGGCCAGGGCGCACAGCTGTACGACGCCGGGTCGGCCCGCATGCTGCGTTCGGTGACCCTGGACCGGGAGCTGGCCGACACCGCGCTCGGCAAGATCGAGGCCGAGGTGGGGCAGGTGTTCGCCGCGGTGGACCAGGACGGCGCCGACGGCCGGACCCTGATCGAGCCGGGCTACCGCATGCCGCACCCCGCACTCCCCGCTCAGCGCGCCGGGCACCGGTCGGAGCTGTGGGCGGCGCCCGTCATCAAGGTCCTGATACGCCACCCGGAGCTGACGGACGACGAGCTGGCCACCGCCGCCCGGGGAGCGGTGGGCGACCTGGCGTCCGTCACGATGGCGGGCCCCGGCACGGTGGAGCTGGCCCCCTTCGGCGTGGACAAGGGCACGGGGGTCACCCTGGCCGCCGGGCTGCTGGGCCTCGACCTCGCCGGCGCGGTGGCGTTCGGCGACATGCCCAACGACCTGCCCATGTTCCGCCTGGCCGGCCACCGGGTGGCGATGGCCGACGCGCACGCGGAGCTGCGGGCCGCCGCCGACGAGATCACGCTCTCGAACGAGGAGGACGGCGTCGCGGTGGTCCTCGAGCGGCTGTTCGCCTGAGAACGCGCGTGCCCCGGCCGAAAAGCACCTCCCCGAAACTTCATGCACATGCATATGATGCGTACGCCGGTAAAAGCCGTACGCAATCAATTGGGGGCATGGCATGACCACGCGCGACTTCCTCTTCCTGCTCGGCAGCAGCCGCACCGGCGGCAACACCGAGACACTGGCCCGGCTCGCCGCCGAGCAGCTCCCGGCCGGCACGGGACAGCGCTGGCTGGACCTGCGGGACCTCCCGCTGCCCGACTTCGAGGACCGGCGGCACGCGGACGGCCGGCCCGCCGCCCCCACGGGCAACTCCGCGGCCTTGCTGGAGGCGACACTCGCCGCCACCGACGTGGTCATCGCCTCGCCGCTGTACTGGTACTCCGTCTCCACCTCCACGAAGCGCTACCTCGACCACTGGTCGGGCTGGCTGGAGGCGCCCGGCGCCGACTTCCGGCGGCGGATGGCCGGGAAGACGCTGTGGGGGGTCACCGCGCTCGCGGACGACGACCCCGCGGTCGCCGAACCGCTCGCGGGGACCCTGCGGAATTCGGCGCGGTACCTCGAAATGCGGTGGGGCGGGGTGCTGCTGGGCAACGGCAGCAGGCCCGGTGACGTGCTGACCGACACCGGGGCCGCGGCCCGGGCGAAGGTCTTCTTCAGCTGACGCGTCCGGCCCCGGGGGCGCCCTCACCGCCGGGAGCGTCCCCGGGCGCGCCGGCGCCGGTCAGGGACCGCAGGACATGGGCCACCAGCGCGGCGACCGTCGCCTCGTCCTGCGCCGGCTTCCGCAGCACATGGCGGTAGTAGACGGGGCCGTAGAGCATCTCCACCGCGAGCGGCAGATCGGCGCCGTCCGGTATCTGCCCCTGCTCCTGGGCGCGCCGCATGCGCCCCACGGCGGCCTCGAAGCGCGGGTCGACCAGCTGTTCGCGTACGGCCAGCGCGAGTGCGTCGTCATGGTGCATCTCGGACAGGATCCCGGCGTAGGCCGGGCCGTACGGCGCCGTGGAGACCAGCTTCACCGCACTGTTGATGTGCGTCCGCAGATCGGCCTCGATGTCGCCGGTGTCGACGAACGGCGTGGAGCCGACGAACACCTCGGCGAACGCCTCCAGCATCACCGCGCCCTTCGACGGCCACCAGCGGTAGATCGTCTTCTTGCTCACGCCGGCGCGCGCCGCGATGGCCTCGACGGTGACCCGGCCGTACCCCTTCTCCGTACACAGCTCCAGGGCGGCGTCCAGCGTCGCCCGTCGTGACCTCTCGCTGCGGCGCAGGGAACTCGGCGATGTGATCATTCGGTGAGCATAGGGGGATTCCCCCCACCGCTTATTGACAGGTCGTCGCCAAAAGTCGAACAATGACCAGGCTGGAAACGGAACGTACCGTGTCGTGACGTTCCGTGCAGCACACCGTTCGTGCCGTTCGTGCCGCGACGAGCCGATCGGGGGACGGCTCGACCGGCCGACGGTACGGACGGCCCGTGCCTGGCCCCTCAGACCGTGACGTCCCTCGTGGTGAAGCGCGCCCAGGCCGCGGAGCCGAACACCGCCGCGTACACCGCCTGCAGGCCCAGGTTCCTGGCCATCTCGTCCCAGTAGACCGGGTCCCGCAGCAGGTCGGTGAAGGACAGCCAGTAGTGCGGGAAGAGATACGGATGAATCCCGTGCAACTGCGGCATCGTGTCCAGGATCTGCACGGTGATCAGCACCCCGACGGTGGCCGCCATCGCCGCGATCCCGCTGTTGGTGAGCGTCGAGACGAAGAGGCCCAGCGCCGCGAAGCCGACGAGGGACACCGCCACCGCGACCGCGATCAGTCCGGCCCGCAGGAGTCCCTCGCCGAAGCCGATCCGGGTGCCCGAGATCGTCGTGACCTCCCCGACGGGGAAGAGCAGCGCCCCGGCCGCGAGCGCCGATGCCGCCACGACCAGGGTGGCGACCAGGCAGAACACCAGCACGGACGCGTACTTCGCGAGCAGCAGCCGGGTGCGGCCCGCCGGCGCCACCAGCAGATAGCGCAGGGTGCCGCCGCTCGCCTCGCCCGCGACGGAGTCCCCCGCGATGACGCCGACGGCCATCGGGAGGAAGACGGGCAGCGTCGCGGAGAGGGCCGCGAAGACCAGGAACAGGCCGTTGCCGGTGATCTGGGAGAGGAAGGCGGGTCCGCCCCCGCCGCCGGGCCCGGCCTGGGAGCCGTCTCCCGTCTCGATGCGGAGGGCGATCCCGATGAGGACGGGGACGGCCGCCAGGACCCCGAGCAGCGCCAGGGTCCGCCACCGGCGGAGCATGGTGGTCAGTTCGGAGCGGAGGATCCCGAGGGTCCACAGCACACGGCGCGCCGCCGGGGGCGCCGGGGGCGCCGTGAGTTCAGCCTGCGACATCGAATCCCTCTCCGGTGAGCGCGACGAAGGCGTCCTCCAGCGAGGCCCGTTCGACGCCGAAGGCGCGTACGCGGACACCGTCGCGCACCAGGGCCGCGTTGAGGTCCGCGAGTTCCACCTCGCCCGGCGGCGCGTCGGCGCTCACCCGGTCCCCGTCGGTCACGAGGCCCGTCGCCCCGTGTTCCGCGAGGACGCGGGCCGCGTCGCCCGGGTCGGGCGTGGTCACGGCGAGCCGGCCCCGGGCGCCCGCGGCGAGCGTGGCGACCGGGCCCTGGACGAGCAGCCGGCCGCGGGCCATCACCGCGGCATGGGTGCAGACCTGTTCGATCTCGTCGAGCAGGTGGGAGGAGAGGAAGACGGTGGTGCCCTCGGCCGCCAGTTCCCGGACCAGGGAGCGGATCTCGCGCATGCCCTGCGGGTCGAGGCCGTTGGTCGGTTCGTCCAGCACGAGCAGTCTGCGCGGCTGGAGGAGAGCGGCGGCCAGCCCGAGCCGCTGCTTCATCCCGAGTGAGTACGCCTTGGCCTTCTTGCCGGCCGCGGCGGCGAGCCCGACCCGCTCCAGGGCGTCGCCCACCCGGGCGCGCCGGGTGCGTGGGTCGGCGGCCGGGTCGGCGGAGTCGAAGCGCACGAGATTGTCGCGGCCCGTCAGGAACCCGTACAGCGCGGGCCCTTCGATGAGCGCGCCGACCTGCGGGAGCACCGCCCGTGCGGCTGCCGGCATGGGGCGGCCCAGGACCTGTGCGGTGCCGGATGTCGGGTCGATGAGCCCCATGAGCATCCGGATCGTGGTGGTCTTGCCGGAGCCGTTGGGCCCCAGGAAGCCGAAGACGCTTCCGGCGGGAACGGCGAGGTCGAGCCCGTCGACGGCCAACTGCCCGCCGCGGTAGCGCTTGGTGAGCCCGCGCGTCTCGATCACCGCGCCGGGCTCCCGCCCCGTCTCCGGTCCGGCCGTCGCGGCCGCTGTGTCGGTCATGCGCACTCCCGGTCCTGTCCCGCCGTGGTCCGGCACACCGAGGCCCGCGAGCGCCGGGCCCCGTCACACGGGCCGCCCCGCCGTACGGAGCGTACGACGGGGCGGGGCGTACGGTGCGTCCTACTCGGCGGTGTCGGCCGCCTTCACCAGCGCGTCCTTGGTGACCGCGCCGACGTAGACCTTGCCGTCGTCCGTCAGCAGCGCGTTGACCAGGCGCGTCTTGAAGACCGTGCCCGAGCCGAAGTCGCCGGTGACCTTGTCGCCGAGCGCGTCCAGGAACTGCTGCGCCTCGGCGGGGACATCGCCGGAGCCCTGGGCGGGCAGCCCCGCCCCGCCCGGGGCCTCGATCTCGGCGACGGCGTTCCAGCCCTCACCGATGACGTCGAGGCCCTTGAAGTCCTCCAGCGCGCCCAGGTCCTTGTGCGCCTTGTCCGCCGCGCCCTTCTCCTCCGCCCCGGCCTTCAGCTCGTCGGCCTCGGTCACCTTCGCGCCCTTGGGCGGGGTGAAGGAGAAGGAGGAGGCGTCGGGCTTCCCGAAGTCGACCTTCGTGAAGCCGGCGTCGACCGCCGCCTTGCCGCCGCTGCTCGGGGCCAGCGTGAACTTCAGCGGTACGCCGGTCGAGGCGTCGACCGCGACGGTGATCGAGCCGATCGTCGAACCGGACTGCTTCGGCTTGATCACGAGCTTGTACGCGTCGCGTCCCGCCACCTGTGCCGTGCCGTCGACGGTGACGGACGTGGTGTCGTCCGCGGCGGCGAGCGCCTCCTCGGCGAGCTCCTTCGGGGTGGCCGGCACTCCCTCCGGCGCCTTGTGCTCCTCGGCCTTGCCGCCCGTACGTCCGTGCCCGTCGGACTCCGCGTGGTAGACCTCGTTGCTCTCGCTGTCGTATCCCCAGATGTCGTCCCCGTTGTGGACGAGGCTGTACTCGGAGCCCTCGCCGAGGATCGAGAGGCGCTGCTTGTCGGGGCCGTCGGCCGCGACCCGGAGCGTGTGGGTCCCGGAGGCGAGCTCCATCAGCTTGGCGTCGGGGGACGCGCTCGACCCACCCGATCCGGCTGCGGCGTCCGGCGCGAAGGAGCCCGCGAGCCCGCCGAGCGACGGGATGCCGAGGTCGGTGCTGACCTTCACCGTGCCGGACAGCTGCTGCTGGTCCGATGAGGCGATCTTCTCGATGAGTTCCTGCGCGGTGATCTTCGGGAGCTCCGGGTCTCCTGAGTCCGCGAGTGCCGGGACGAGTCCGATCGTCGCCGCCGCCACTCCCGCCACCGCGAAGGGGACGATGTAGCGCGCCGCCTTCCGGCGGCCCACGACAGTGCCCGTGGCCTCGCCGTTGGTCTCTGCGCTGTCGTTCGGTGCCATGTGTGCTCTACCTCCGTGGTCGGCGGCTGCCATCCCGTTGCACGTGTCCACTCCCCGCCGCCATTCTCACCCGATGTGGTCAGGAGTGGTTGTTATCCATCTGACCAAATCGGGCGGCGACAAGCGTCAGCCCCCGGGAGCAACTGTGCGTACCTCTCCGGGATGACCCGGTGCGGGCACCCTTAGGGGTCCCCGGGGTCATCCCGCCCGGTGCACCACGGCGTCGCACAGCTCTTCGAGCGCGGCCTTCGCGTAGCACTCGGGCAGGGGTGCCAGGGTCGCCCGCGCCTCCTCGGCGTAGCGGACGGTGTCCCGCCGCGCCTGTTCGAGGGCGGGGTGGGCACGGAGCCTGCGCAGTGCCTCCGCGAGCGTGGCGTCGTCGGCGAGGTCGCCGTCCAGCAGCTCCACGAGCTCCTTGTCCTCCGGACGGCCCTCGGCCGCCGCCCTGGCGCGCAGGTGGAGGACCGGCAGGGTGGGGATGCCCTCGCGCAGGTCGGTGCCGGGCGTCTTGCCCGACTCGTGGGAGTCGGAGGCGATGTCCAGGACGTCGTCGGCGAGCTGGAAGGCGATGCCGAGGCGTTCGCCGTACTGGGTGAGGATGTCGACGACCGACTCGTCGGCCCCCGACATCAGGGCGCCGAACCGGCCGGACACGGCGACCAGCGAGCCGGTCTTGCCGCCCAGCACGTCCATGTAGTGGTCGACGGGGTCGCGCCCGTCGCGCGGGCCCGCGGTCTCCAGGATCTGACCGGTGACCAGGCGTTCGAACGCCTCCGCCTGGATGCGGACGGCCTCGGGCCCGAGGTCGGCCAGGATGTGCGAGGCGCGGGCGAAGAGGAAGTCGCCCGTCAGGACGGCGACGGAGTTGCCCCAGCGGGTGTTGGCGCTGTCCACCCCCCGGCGTACGTCCGCCTCGTCCATCACGTCGTCGTGGTACAGCGTCGCCAGGTGTGTCAGTTCGACGACCACGGCGGAGGGGACGACGCCCGGCGCGTCCGGGTCACCGAACTGGGAAGCGAGCATCACCAGCAGCGGCCGGAAGCGCTTGCCCCCCGCGCTGACGAGGTGCTGCGCGGCCTCCGTGATGAACGGGACCTCGCTTTTGGTGGCATCCAGCAGCCCCGCCTCGACAGCGGCCAAACCGGCCTGGACATCGGCCTCAAGAGCCTGGTCCCGCACGCTCAGTCCGAACGGCCCGACGACGGTCACGAGGGGATCTCCTGTCTGCTGACGATCACACGGAATGTCGATGTGTCGTTGTCCTCACTCAACTCAGCGTATCCGGTCCCCTTTGGATCACCGTGGGCGCCTTCCCGCCACCGCCGGTATGTTCGGCATCAGCTCATACGATCAGGAGTTGTCGCTTTGTCCCACGCCCCGACCGGTACCGAACCGGCCCAGCCACCGCCCGGAGACGATCACGCCTTCTTCGGCCAGCCACGGGGCCTGATGACCCTGTCCGGGCTGGAGGTCTGGGAGCGTTTTTCCTTCCTGGGGATGCAGGCGATCCTGGTCCTCTTCTTCGCCGACACCGTCTCGAACGACGGCATGGGCATGGACCCGGGCACCGCCGCCTCCGTGTCCGCCGCCTACGGCACCCTCGTCTACCTCGTCTCCGTCGCGGGCGGCTGGCTGGCCGACCGGATCCTCGGTTCCTACCGCGCCGTCCTGTACGGCGGCGTCCTCATCGCCTGCGGCCATTACGCCATGGCCGTGCCGACCGCCACGATGACCTGGGTGGGCCTCGGCCTGATCAGCGCGGGAACGGGCCTGCTCAAGCCCAACGTCGCCTCGATGGTCGGCAAGCTCTACCGCACGGAGGACCAGCGCCGCGACGCCGGCTTCGCGCTCTACTACATGGGCATCAACATCGGCGCCTTCGCCGGCCCGCTGATCACCGGATGGCTCGGCGAGCACGCGGGCTGGCACTGGGGCTTCTCGGCCGCAGCGGTCGGCATGACGCTCGGCCTGATCCAGTACGTCGCGGGCCGGCGTCACCTGGCCGGGCGAAAGCACGCGGCGGAGTACGCCCTCGCGCCCGCCCCGATGCGCCGGGCCGTCCTGACGATCGCGGCGGGCGTCGTGGTGGCCGCCCTGGTGGCGACGGCCCTGGCGCTGGCCGGCTGGCTCACGATGGACCGGTTCGTCGACGTCCTCACCCTCGTCTCGGTGATCGCACCCGTCGTGTACTTCGCCGTGATGTTCAGGAGCCCCCGGGTCACCCCGGAGGAGCGCGGCAGGCTCCGGCCGTACGTCGTGCTGTTCCTGGCCTCCGTCGTCTTCAACTTCATCCTCTTCCAGGCGTACTCGACGATGATGCTGCTCGCCTCGACGAACGCCCGTACGGAGATCTTCGGCTTCCACTTCCCGGCGAGCTGGTACGCCTCGGCGCTGGGCGCCTTCGAGGTCGCGCTGGCGCCCGTCGTGGCAGCCGTCTGGGCCCGGATGGGACCGCGCCAGCCGCACGCCTCGAACAAGATCGCGATCGGGGTGATCCTCGGCGGGCTGTCGTTCCTCCTGATGGTCATCCCCACCTCGGGCCACGCCGACGACACGTACAAGATGGCCGCCTGGTGGATCGTCGGCTCGTATCTGCTGCTCGGCCTCGGCGACATCCTGCTGGAGACCTCCGGCATGTCCGCCACCACCAAGCTCGCCCCCAAGGCGTTCGCCAGCCAGACGATGGCGCTGTGGTTCCTCTCGCTGGCCCTCGCCAACGGAATCCAGGCACAGATCGTGAAGCTCTACGGCGAGGTCTCCAACCCCGCCTACTTCGGTGTCAATGGCGCTATCGCGGTGGCGGCCGGTGTGGCCGTCATCGCCGCCGCTCCCTGGCTCAAGCGCACCATGCACCCCGTCCACTGAGGTACCGCCATGCAGATCCGCACCGATTTCCCGTACGAGACCACCCACGAGGACCTCTACATCCCTCTGGCGGACGGCACCCAGCTGTACGCCAGGATCTGGCGGCCGGTCACCGACGAACCGGTGCCCGCCCTGCTGGAGTACCTGCCCTACCGGCTCAGCGACTGGACGGCGCCGCGCGACTGGCAGCGCCACCCCTGGTACGCGGGCCACGGCTACGCCTCCGTACGGGTCGATGTGCGCGGGCACGGCAACAGCGAGGGCATGCCGGGTGACGAGTACGACGCGACGGAGCTCGCGGACGGGGTCGCCGTCGTGCACTGGCTGGCCCAGCAGGAGTGGTGTTCGGGCCGGGTCGGCATGTTCGGCATCTCCTGGGGCGGCTTCAACTCGCTCCAGGTCGCCGCGCTCGCCCCGGAGCCCCTGAAGGCGGTCGTCACCGTGTGCTCGGCCGACGACCGCTACGACAACGACGTCCACTACATGGGCGGCTCCGTCCTCGGTGTGGACATGCACGCCTGGGCCTCCACCATGCTGGCCTTCGTCTCCCGGCCCCCGGACCCGGCGGACGTGGGCGACGACTGGCGGGACATGTGGCTGCGACGGCTCGAAAAGGTGGAGCCGTTCATCCACACGTGGCTGGCGCACCAGACCCGTGACGACTACTGGAAGCACGGCAGCGTCTGCGAGGACTACGGCGCCATCGAGGCGAAGGTCCTCGCGGTCGGCGGCTGGCACGACCCGTACCGCGACACCGTCCTGAGGCTCGTCGAGCACCTGGGCCCCGGGCAGGTGCGCGGGCTGATCGGCCCCTGGTCGCACCAGTACCCGGACCGGGGCCTCCCCCCGGGGCCCGCGATCGGCTTCCTCCAGGAGACGCTGCGCTGGTGGGACCAGCACCTCAAGGACGAGGACACCGGGGTGATGAACGAGCCGCTCCTGAGGTCCTGGATCAGCGGCTCGCACCCGCCCGCCACGGTGTACGAGACGCTGCCCGGCCGCTGGGTCGGCGACGCGAGCTGGCCGTCCGAGAACGTCGCCCCCGTGGCGTACGCCCTGGCGGGCGGGCCGCAGACCGTCCGCTCGCCGCAGCAGACCGGGCTGGACGCGGGCCGCTTCTTCCCGTTCGGCAACGACGCCGACCTGCCGCCCGACCAGCGCGACGAGGACGCCAAATCGGTGTGCTTCGAGTTTCCCGTCGAGGACGCGCCCATCGAGATCCTCGGCCGCCCCCGGGTGACGCTCCGGGTCCGCATGGACGTACCGCGCGGCCAGGCGATCGCCCGGCTCTGCGACGTGGCCCCGGACGGTGCCTCCACCCTGGTGACCCGAGGGGCCCTCAACCTGGCCACCCGTCACGGGCGCGACCGTGCGGAGGACTGGCCCGTCGGGGAGACCGAGGACGTGACGTTCGAGCTGAACGGCATCGGGCACACCTTCCCGCCCGGCCACCGGATCAGGCTCGCCGTCTCCTCCTCGTACTGGCCGTGGATCTGGCCACAGGCCGGTTCGGCGGGCTTCACGCTGGAGGCGGACGGCAGCCTCGTCGAGCTCCCGGTGCGCCGGCACACCGAGGACCCGGGCATCACCTTCGGCGAGCCGGAGCAGTCGGAGCCGCTCGGCGTCGTGTACCCGGTCACACTCGACGAGCAGCGCCCGGAGCGGCTGGTGGTCCGGGACGTCGCCAAGGGCGAGTGGCGCCTGGAGGTCGATCCGCGGTACGGCGGCACGCGTGTCTACCCCGACGGGCTGGAGTTCACCGAGGACGCCCTGGAGACGTACACGATCCAGGAGGACGACCCGCTGTCGGCGCGGGCCCGTTCGGACTGGACGATCCGGCTGCACCGGCCCGAGATGGCCTGGGACGTGCGGATCGAGACGCGGTCGGAGACCGGCGCGGACGCGGACGACTTCATCACGTCCAACGAGGTCGTGTGCAGGGACGGGGACGAGATCGTCTTCCACCGGACCTGGGAGAAGCGGATCCCCCGCACGGCGGGCTGACCAGGGTTATCGCGTAACTTTCCGGGCATTACGCCTACTTGAGGCGCTGCCGCCCGCCGACGGCGGCCACGTACCGTGTTCCTCAAGCGACTGGAAAGGGGCAGCGACAGATGCCCGAGCAGAGCAGCCCGCTCGACCTGGCCGAGGGCGATCCCTTCGGTCCGCACAACCTTCCGTACGGCGTGTTCTCCATCCCTGGACACCCCGAGGACCGGAGGGTCGGAGTCCGTGTGGGGAATCACGTGCTGGACGCCGGGGCGGCGGCCCACGCACTGGGTTCGCCCTACGCCCGGCTGCTGGCGCAGCCCAGCCTGATGCCGCTGCTGGCGGCGGGGCGCACCGCGTGGCGGGACGTGCGGCGGGCACTGACGGCCTGGGTGACGGTCCCGTCCCACCGCCCGGACCTGGAACCCCTGCTGTACCCGCTCGACTCGGTGACCCTGCACCTGCCGTACGAGGTCGCGGACTACGTCGACTTCTACGCCAGTGAGCACCACGCCACCAACGTGGGGCGGATCTTCCGTCCCGACGGCGCGGCCCTCACCCCCAACTGGAAGCACCTGCCGATCGGTTACCACGGGCGGGCCGGCACGGTCGTCGTCTCCGGCACGGACGTGGTGCGCCCCTCCGGGCAGCGCAAGGCACCGGCCGACCCCGTCCCCGTCTTCGGCCCCTCGGTGAAGCTGGACATCGAGGCCGAGGTCGGCTTCGTCGTCGGTGTCCCCTCGGAGCAGGGCTCCCCCGTGGCGCTCGGTGACTTCCGCGAGCACGTCTTCGGGCTCTCCCTGCTCAACGACTGGTCGGCGCGGGACATCCAGGCCTGGGAGTACGTGCCGCTGGGCCCGTTCCTCGGCAAGTCCTTCGCGACGTCCGTGTCGGCGTGGGTGACTCCGCTGGAGGCGCTGGACGCGGCCCGGACGGCGCCGCCGGCCCGTGACGCCGAGCTGCTCCCCTATCTGGAGGACGCGGACGACGAGGAGCCGGGCGGCTTCGACATCCGGATCTCGGTGGAGATCAACGGACAGACCGTCTCCGAGCCCCCGTTCTCCTCCATGTACTGGACGGCTCCCCAGCAGCTGGCGCAGATGACGGTGAACGGCGCGTCGCTGCGCACGGGCGACCTGTACGGCTCCGGCACCGTCAGCGGCGCGGAGCCCGGCCAGCGCGGCTCCCTGCTCGAACTCACCTGGAACGGCCGCGATCCGCTGGACCTGGCCGACGGCAAGCGGACGTTCCTGGAGGACGGCGACACCGTCACCCTGACCGCCTGGGCGCCCGGACCGCACGGCACGCGGGTCGGGCTCGGCGAGGTCACCGGACGGATCACGGCCGCAGCGTGACCGGCACCGCGCCCACGCTCCCCGAGAGGCTGCTGCTGCTCGCACTGGATCCCGTACGCGGCAAGCCGTACTGCCGGGGCCGGTTCCTGGAGTACGGCGTCGCCGGGGCGGTCCTGGCGGAGCTGGAGCTCCAGGGGCGGATCGCCGAGGAGCGCGGCCGGGTGGTCGTCGTGAATCCGCTGGACCCGCCGGATCCGCTGCTCGCGGTGTTCCTGCGGAGCCTTCCGCCGCCGGGCAAGAGCAGGTTCGGCTCGGGGATCCCGTCCCGGCGCTGGGTGCGGCAGTCGGGACGCCGGGCCGAAGGGCTGTATCTGGACGCCCTGGTGGAGCGCGGCGTCCTGCGCCGGGAGTCCCGCCGCTTCCTCGGCCTGTTCCCGTTCCACCGGCACCCGGCGGGCCCCGCCTCCCCGGCGGAGCAGGTGCGGCAGCGCTTCGAGGAGGCCCGTGCGGCCGGCTTCCCCGACCGCGGGGACCGTCTGCTCGCGGCGCTGGCGGCGGCGGTGGAGCTGCCGTCCGTGGTGAAGCGGGGCGACCGCCGCACGCGCGCGGCGGTGCGGTCCCTGGCCCGCGAGGAGTGGCCGGCGCAGGCCGTGCACCGCAATGTGCGCCAGGACAAGGCCGCAGCGGCCGGGGGCGGGGACGGCGGTGGCGGGGGCGGCGACGGCTGACGCCCCCCTGGTGTCCGAGGGGTGGTCGTCCGGGTGGCAGATCTTCACCGGCCGGGCGGAGAACACCTGGTCACGGCGGTACGCCCGGCCTCCGCAGGTGGCGCAACACTGTGGCAACACCATCGCGCGGACCCCGTCGGTATGGTCCAGCGCATGCCAGCCGAACGCACCCGTGAGCACACCGTGCCCGTCGCCGCCGCCCGTCGGCGCCGGCTGCGCGCGGACCATGCCCGGCTGCTGGCCGACCTGCTGCGCCACCAGGTGCGTACGGGCGGCTTCCCGGGCGGGGTGCTGCCCTTCGAGGACGCCATCGGCAGTGACTACCGCGTCTCCCGCAACACCGTCCGCCAGGCCCTTGACCTGCTCCGCGCCGAAGGCCTGGTGGAACGGCAGCCGGGGGTCGGCACCGTCGTCGTCAGCGAGCGGTACCCGCACCGCCTGGACCGGCTCCAGGGCCTGGCCGAGACGCTCCACGAACACGGCCGGGTCACCAACGAGGTACGCACCGTCGGCCCCGTGCCCGCGCCGGGCCCCGTCGCGCGCCGGCTCGGGATCGCTGAGCACACCGACGTTCTCTACATCGAGCGGCGCCGGCTGCTGAACGGGCTGCCGCTGTCGCTCGACCTCACGTACATCCCGATGGACATCGGAGCCGGGCTGCTGGGGTGCGACCTGGAGAACACCGATGTCTTCCGGCTGCTGGAGTCCCTGACCGGCCGGCCGCTCGGCACCGCCGAGATCACCATGGAGGCCGTCAACGCCGACGCGCACTCCGCCGCCGTCCTGGAGACCCCGCAGGGCGCCGCCGTCCTGATGCTGGAACGCCTCACCCATCTCTGTGACGGGCGGCCCGTGGACCTGGAGTTCATCCGGTTCCGCGGTGACCGCATCAGCATGAGCGGCCTGCTGCACAGGTCCGACTGACCCCCTCTTCCCCCTCTTCCCCCTCTTTCCTGGAGACCGCCATGCCTCTGGCGCCCCAGCGGGCCGACGTGCCCGTGACCATCGACGAGTCCAAGTGCATCGACGGCTGCACCCTCTGCGTCGACATGTGTCCACTCGACTCCCTGGCCATCCACCCGGACAGCGGCAAGGCCTACATGCACGTCGACGAGTGCTGGTACTGCGGCCCGTGCGCGGCCCGGTGTCCCACCGACGCGGTCACGGTCAACATGCCCTACCTCCTCCGGTGAAAGGCCTCTCCTCCCATGCGACGAACGGCAAGCCGTACTGCCGGGGCCCTGCTGACCTCCGCACTGCTCGTCCTGCTCACCGCGGGCTGCGGCGGCCAGGCGAGCGCGGGTGACGACGACACGGTCACGGTGACCGTCGGCTATCAGTCCAGGACCATCAACACCGTCACGGCGGGCACCCTGCTGCGGTCGCTCGGCTACTTCGAGGACGAGCTGCGCGCCCGAGGGGAGCGCGACGGCGTCACGTACGAGGTGAAGTGGCAGGACTACGCGACCGGCGCCCCGATCACGGCCCAGATGACCGCGGGAAAGATCGACATCGGCTCGATGGGCGACTTCCCGCTGCTGATCAACGCGGCGCGCGGCAAGCAGCTGAACCGTCCGACCAAGCTGGTCTCGGTGACCGGCTACAACCTGCGCGGCGGCCTCAACACCGTGGTGACCGGCCCTGATTCCGGTCTTCGCTCCCTGGAGGACCTGCGCGGCAGGAAGGTCTCCACGAGCGTCGGTTCGGCCGCCGACGGGACGCTCGTCCGGGCGCTCCAGCAGGCCGGGCTCGACCCGGAGAAGGACATCCGCAAGCTCAACCAGCAGCCCGCCGTGGGGGCGTCGGCACTCCAGGCCGGCAGCGCCGACGCCCTGTCGCAGTTCGTGGCGTGGCCCGGGCTGCTCGCCTTCCAGGGCAAGGCCGAGGCCCTCTACGACGGGGCGGAGCTGAATCTTCCCACCTTCCACGGCGTCACCGTCGTCGAGGACTTCGCGGAGAAGCGGCCCGCCGTGCTGGAGGACTTCCTCCGGGCACAGGGCCGGGCGACGGATTATCTGCACGAGCACCCGGTGGCGGCCTCCGAGTCGGTGGCGAAGGCGACGGGACTGCCCGCCGAGGTCGTCCACCTCTACAACGGCGCTCAGGGCATCGCCACGTTCGACACGACGGTGAAGCCCGCCCTGGTGGGGGCGCTCAAGAAGGACGTCCCGGTGCTGCGGTCGGCGAAGCTGGTCGGTGACGTGGACGTCGACGACTTCGTCGACGAGCGGTACGTGAAGCGGGTGTACGGCTCCGCCTACGCGAAGGCACGGGCCGCCGGCCCGCCCGCCGCGCGGGGCGGGGAGGTCTGGCTGAAGGGCCAGGACACCACAACGGCTTTCGCCACCCCCGCCGAGGTCCTGCGGTACGCCGCCGCGCACAAGGGCAAGGTCCGCGCCGCGTACGTCCCCGACGCCGGCACCGGCACCCTGTGGTTCGCGGACCGGGCCGTCTGGGTGTCGGACGGCACGGAGCTGAGGCCGTACGTCACCGGATCCGCGGCCCGCGCGGACGCCGCCGCGCACCCGGGCGCGCGTA
Organism: Streptomyces sp. NPDC088746; assembly: GCF_044751065.1. Lineage (NCBI taxonomy): Bacteria > Bacillati > Actinomycetota > Actinomycetes > Kitasatosporales > Streptomycetaceae > Streptomyces > Streptomyces sp. NPDC088746. The sequence continues at coordinate 385,176 of NZ_JBIVLA010000002.1, read as the reverse complement.
TCGTCCCGTACGCCACCGCGCTCGAACTGGCCCGCGCCTCATGAGGGGGCGGCGGTGGTCGGCCGCGCTGCGGGCCCTGTCACTGGTGGCCGCGCTGGGTGTCTGGCAGCTGCTGACCACCTACGACGTCAGTCTGTGGCTGCGCTTCGAGCAGTTCCCCACGGTGACCGATGTGGCCGGGGCGTTCGGCGACCGGCTCGGCAGCGACGCGTACTGGCAGGACCTCACCGACAGCCTGACCCGGATCGTCACCGGCTTCGCCCTGGCCGCCGTCCTCGGCATCACGGTCGGCACGGCCGTCGCACGGTCCCGGATCGCCTCGGACCTGCTGGGCCCCGTCCTCGAAGTGATCCGCCCGGTACCGGCGATCGCCCTCGTGCCCGTGGCGATCCTGCTCTTCCCCAGCAACGAGCAGGGCATCGTCTTCATCACCTGCACGGCGGCGTTCTTCCCGGTCATGGTCTCCACCCGGCACGCGGTGCGGGCGCTCACCCCGGTGTGGGAGGAGGCGGTCCTGACCATGGGCGGCGGCCGGTGGCGGATCCTCGGCTCCGTCGTCCTGCCCGGCGCGCTCCCCGGCATCCTCGGCGGGCTCTCCGTCGGCATCGGGGTGTCGTGGATCTGTGTGATCTCCGCAGAGATGATCTCCGGCGAGTACGGGGTCGGCTACCGCACCTGGCAGGACTACACGGTCGTCGACTATCCGGGGGTCTTCGTCGGGATGGCCACGATCGGCCTGCTCGGGTGGATCACCTCGACGGCGGTGGAGCTGCTGGGCCGCCGGCTCACGCGGTGGCTGCCGCGTACGGAGAACCGTCCGCCGTCGCCGCCCGTACGGCAGCGGCGGACCGTGTCCCCGGCCGCAGCGACGGCCCCCCTCGCGAAGGAGCGGGTGCACCCATGACCACCACCACGTACCGAGGCGTCCGGCTCACCCTGCGCGGTGCCGTGCTCGGCAGGGCCGGGGCCCCCGTCCTGGAGGGGATCGACCTCGATGTCGTACCCGGTGAGATCCTCGCCGTCGTCGGTCCCTCCGGCTGCGGCAAGTCCACGCTGCTGCGCACCCTGGCCGGGCTGCTGCCCGCCCTCGGCGGCGAGGTCGTCCAGGACGGTGAGGCGATCACCACGCCCCGCGCCGAGCGTGCCCTCGTCTTCCAGGACGACGCCCTGCTGCCGTGGCGCACGGTGCGGGCGAACGTCGAACTGCCCCTGGCCATCCGGGGTTTCGCACGGGCCGAACGCCGGGCACGCGCCGAGTCCTGGCTGGCCCGGGTCGGCCTGGACGGGCACGGCGCGAAGCTCCCGCACCGGATCTCCGGCGGTCAGCGCCAGCGCGTCCAGCTGGCCCGCGCTCTGGCGGCCGAGCCGCGCGCGGTCCTGATGGACGAGCCCTTCGGCGCCCTGGACGCCCAGACCAGGGCCGGGATGCAGCAACTGCTCGTCGACGTCCTGCACGGCACGGGCGCCACGGTCGTCTTCGTCACGCACGACGTGGACGAGGCGCTCTTTCTCGGTGACCGGGTCGCTCTGCTGCCCACCGGCCGTGTCCTGGACGTACCGCGTCCGCGCGAACGCGCCGCGCACGCCGACCCGGCCACCGTCGCGCTGCGCCGCGAGGTCCTCGAATCACTCACCCCCGCCCACTGAAAGGCATGACCGTGCAGATCCCCGCCCTCGCCGACGCCGAGGAACTCTCCTGCGACGTACTGGTCGTCGGGGGCGGCACGGCCGGCACGATGGCCGCGCTCACCGCCGCCGAGCACGGCTCCTCCGTCCTGCTGCTGGAGAAGGCGCACGTCCGGCACTCGGGCGCCCTCGCCATGGGCATGGACGGCGTGAACAACGCGGTGATCCCGGGCCGGGCCGAACCCGACGACTACGTCGCCGAGATCACCCGGGCCAACGACGGCATCGTCGACCAGTCCACCGTCCGGCAGACCGCCGTGCGCGGCTACGGAATGGTGCGGCGGCTGGAGTCGTACGGGGTGAAGTTCGAGAAGGACGAGCACGGGGAGTACGCCGTCCGGCAGGTGCACCGCTCCGGCTCGTACGTCCTGCCGATGCCCGAGGGCAAGGACGTCAAGAAGGTCCTCTACCGGCAGTTGCGGCGCCGGGAGATGCGGGAGCGGATCCGCATCGAGAACCGGGTGATGCCCGTCCGGATCCTCACCGGTGACGACGGCAGGGCGATCGGGGCGGCGGCCTTCAACACCCGTACCGGAGCGTTCGTCACGGTCCGCGCCGGTGCCGTCGTGCTGGCCACCGGGCCGTGCGGCCGGCTCGGACTGCCCGCCTCCGGCTACCTCTACGGGACGTACGAGAACCCCACGAACGCGGGTGACGGCTACGCCATGGCGTACCACGCGGGCGCCGAGCTGACCGGGATCGAGTGCTTCCAGATCAACCCGCTGATCAAGGACTACAACGGCCCGGCCTGCGCCTACGTCGCCAACCCGTTCGGCGGCTACCAGGTGAACCGGCACGGCGAGCGGTTCGTCGACTCCGACTACTGGTCGGGGCAGATGATGTCCGAGTTCGCGGCGGAGGTCGCCTCGGACCGGGGGCCGGTGTATCTGAAGCTGAGCCACCTCCCCGAGGAGTCCGTCAGCGCCCTGGAGGGCATCCTGCACACCACGGAACGGCCGACGCGCGGCACGTTCCACGCCAACCGGGGCCATGACTACCGCACCCACGACATCGAGATGCACATCTCCGAGATCGGCCTGTGCGGCGGCCACTCGGCCTCCGGCGTCCGCGTCGACGACCGGGCCCGCACGACGGTGCCGCGCCTGTACGCGGCCGGGGACCTGGCCTGCGTCCCCCACAACTACATGATCGGCGCGTTCGTCTACGGCGATCTGGCGGGCGCCGACGCCTCGCAGTACACGGCCTACGAGGGCGAACTCCCCGCGCAGCAGCTACGCGAGGCCCACGAGCTGATCTACCGGCCGCTGCGCAACCCGGACGGCCCGCCGCAGACCCAGGTCGAGTACAAGCTGCGCCGGTTCGTGAACGACTACGTGGCGCCGCCCAAGTCGGGGGCGCGGCTCTCGCTGGCGCTGGAGTCCTTCGAGCGGATGCGTACGGACATCGGGGAGATGGGGGCAACCACCCCGCACGAGCTGATGCGGTGCGCGGAGGTGAGCTTCATCCGGGACTGCGCGGAGATGGCGGCGCGCTCCTCCCTGGCCCGCACGGAGTCCCGCTGGGGGCTGTACCACGAGCGTACGGACCATCCGGAGCGCGACGACACGGACTGGTTCCACCACCTGGACCTGCGTAAGTCCGCTTCGGGGGCGATGACGTTCACGGCCCGGCCGGTGGCGCCCTATCTCGTGCCGGTGGACGGTTTCGACCCGGTGGGCGGGGTCTCGCGGGAGCTCGGCGAGGTCGAGGCGGAGCAGGTGGCGACGGCCGGGGCACGGGAGTCGGCCCCTTCCGGCTCGACGGCGCCCGTGCGGCCCGGGGCCGCCGACTCCGCTTCGGCCGGGCCCTCCCCCCGGATCCTGGAGCTGCTGGCGCTGGCCGAGGACCAGCCGGAGCTGCCGGATCTCGCCCCGTATCTGACCGACCCGGACCCGGCGGTCCGGCGGGCGGCGGTGGCGGCGCTCACCGAGTCGACCCCGGCGGGCGCGGGGCCCGCGCTGGCGGCCACGCTCGCGGACCCCGCTCCGTCGGTGCGAGCGGCTGCCGCCGCGTCCCTGCGGGAGCTGGTCGAGGTGCTGCCGGCCGAAGAGGCCCTGCGCGAACCGCTGGTGGTGGCGCTGGGCTCGGAGGACCCCGTCGTACGCGCCACCGCGCTGGACACCCTGCGGGCGCTGCGGCTGGGGGACGCGGAGCTGTACGCGCGCACGCTCGGCGACCCCGACATCGGCGTACGGGTCCACACGGTGAGCGCCCTGGTCTCGGTGGACGCCGCAGACCTGCTGGCCAGGGCCGTGACGGACCCGTCCCGGGAGGTCCGGGTGGCCGTCGCCAAGGGGTTGGCGGCCACCCGCTCCCCCGGGCCTGAACCGTTGGTACCGCTGCTCGACGATCCCGACCCGCTGGTGCGGGCGGCGGCCCTGGCGGCGCTCGCGGCGACGGGGTGCCCTCCCGCGTACGCGGGAACGGTGGTCGGCGCCCTCTCCGATCCGGCCTGGCAGGTCAGGGCGGGGGCGGCGACGGCGCTCTCCTCGGCGGAGCCGGCTTCCGCGGTCGCGCCGCTGACCGGGGCGCTGGCCGACCCGAACGCCGATGTGCGCAAGGCCGCTGTCCTGGCGCTGCTGAACCACACGTCCCACCAGGCGGCCCGAAAGGCCCTGGCCGGGGTGCTCACGGACCCGGACGCGGACGTGCGCGCGTACGCGGCGCGGGGGGCGGTGGTCAACGGCGCGTGACTCGTGCACGCGTGCGGGTGGGCTTGACCGGATCGCCCGGCGAAACCCCTGGATGCCCGGGAGACTCGTCGTATGGAGCAACGATGAGCATCGAGCCCGAGCCGCGATGGGCGGTACCGCCCCTGGGCGGCTGGACCGCCGATGACCTGGACACGCTTCCGAATCTGCCTCCGCACACCGAGCTGATCGACGCGAGCCTGGTCTTCGCGTGCCCGCAGACGCTGTTCCACTCAGCAGCGGTCAGCTTCTTCTCGGGGCAACTGCGGTCCTCGGCCCCGCCCGGTCTGGAAGTCGTGGGCCGGTTCACCATCGACATCGACCGCTTCAACCGGCCCGAACCCGATGTGATCGTCGTGGACGACGAGGTCATGCAGAACCTGGACCGGACTCGTCTCCCTGCCGAGTCCGTCCGCCTGGCCATCGAGGTCGTCTCGCCGGAGTCCGGGTCCCGCGACCGGGAGACGAAGCCGGTGAAATACGCCCGGGTGAAGATCCCGCACTTCTGGCGGGTGGAGAACCACAACGGTCGTGCCGTGGTCTACGTGTTCGAGCTGGAGCCGGCCACCGGTTCCTACACCTCCACCGGGGTCTTCCACGACCGGATGAAGGTCTCCGTCCCCTTCGAGGCCGACTTCGACCTCACCGCCATCCTCCCGCGCCGCCTGACAGCGGACTCCCGATAGCGCCCGCGCGCCCCGCCCCGGCTCACTCGAACTCCGGCGGCTCCTCGTCCCAGCCGAACTCCGGGTCCGCGTCCTGGACCGGGGTCCGAGCGGGTGGCACCGGTGAGGGAGCCGCGTCCGGCTCCGGAGCGGCGGCGGGGGCCGTGTCCCCCAGCCCCGCCAGGACCTCCAGCACGCCATCGCCGTACGTCGCGAGCTTCTTCTCGCCGAGACCGCTGACCCCGCCCAGCTCCGCCAGGGTCGTGGGGCGCAGGGCCGCGATCTCCCTCAGTGTCGCGTCGTGGAAGATCACGTACGCCGGGAGGCCCAGCTCCTTCGCCTGGGCGCCGCGCCAGGCGCGCAGCGCCTCGAAGACCGGGACGGCCTCGGCGGGCAGGTCGGCCACGGCCGCCGCCGACTTGGCCTTGCGCTCGCCCGAGCCGCCGGACCGCGTCGTGGGCCTCTTCGGCTCCTTGCGCAGCAGCACCTCGCGCTCCCGGCCGAGCACGGAACCGCTCTCCTCGGTCAGCACCAGCGTGCCGTACTCACCCTCGACGGCGAGCAGCCCCTGGGCGAGCAGCTGGCGCACGACACCGCGCCACTCCGCTTCGGACAGCTCCTCGCCGATACCGAAGACCGAGAGCTGGTCGTGGTCGAACTGGATGACCTTGGCCGTGCGGCGGCCCAGCAGGATGTCGATGATCTGGCCGGCCCCGAACTTCTGGTTCCGCTCCCGCTTCAGCCGGACCACGGTGGACAGCAGCTTCTGGGCGACCACGGTGCCGTCCCAGGTCTCCGGCGGGGTCAGGCAGGTGTCGCAGTTGCCGCAGCTCTCGGCGCCGGGCTCCTGGCCGAAGTACGTCAGGAGCTGGGCCCGGCGGCACTGGACGGTCTCGCAGAGCGCCAGCATCGAGTCCAGGTGCGCGGCCGCACGCCGCCTGAAGGCCTCGTCGCCCTCGCCGCCCTGGATCAGCTTGCGCTGCTGGACGACGTCCTGGAGCCCGTACGCCATCCAGGCCGTGGACGGTGCCCCGTCCCGCCCCGCGCGGCCCGTCTCCTGGTAATAGCCCTCGACGGACTTCGGCAGGTCGAGGTGGGCGACGAAACGCACGTCCGGCTTGTCGATGCCCATGCCGAACGCGATGGTCGCGACGACGACCAGGCCCTCCTCGCGCAGGAAGCGCGACTGGTGGGCGGCGCGCGTGCCGGCGTCCAGACCCGCGTGGTACGGCACGGCCTCGATGCCGTTGCGGCAGAGGTACTCGGCGGTCTTCTCCGTGGAGTTGCGCGAGAGGCAGTAGACGATCCCGGCGTCCCCCGCGTGCTCCTCCTTCAGGAAGGTCAGCAGCTGCTTCTTCGGGTCGGACTTCCCCACGACGCGGTACTGGATGTTCGGCCGGTCGAAGCTGGCCACGAAGTGCCTGGCGTCGGGCATGCCGAGGCGCTGGGTGATCTCCCGGTGCGTGGCATCGGTCGCCGTGGCCGTCAGCGCGATACGGGGTACGTCGGGCCAGCGCTCACCCAGCACGGACAGGGCCAGGTAGTCGGGGCGGAAGTCGTGGCCCCACTGGGCGACGCAGTGGGCCTCGTCGATGGCGAAGACGGAGATCTCGCCGCGGGCCAGCAGCGCGAGCGTCGAATCGAGGCGCAGCCGCTCGGGGGCCAGATACAGCACGTCGAGCTCACCGGCGACGAACTGGGCCTCCATCGAGCGGCGCTCGTCGAAGTCCTGCGTGGAGTTCATGAAGCCCGCGCGGACCCCCAGCGCGCGCAGGGCGTCCACCTGGTCCTGCATGAGCGCGATCAGCGGGGAGACCACGACACCGGTGCCGGGCCTGACCAGCGCGGGGATCTGGTAGCAGAGGGACTTGCCGCCGCCGGTGGGCATGAGCACCACCGCGTCGCCGCCCTCGACGACATGCTCGATCACCGCGCCCTGCTCGCCGCGGAACGCCTCGTAACCGAACACCCGGTGCAGCGTCTGCTGCGCAGCGCTCTCGGTCGTCACACTCATGGTCGCGCCCGTCCGTCCGTCTTCACCCGTCACCGGCAACCATAGGCGCCGCCTACGACAACGCCGGACGGCCTTGACTTTTCCAAGGCCGTCCGGCGTCGCAGCGCGTCCGCGCGCCGTTACCGCACGAACACCCCCGCCTGGCTCGCCAGGTCGAGGAAGTACTGCGGGGCGAGGCCGAGGACCAGGGTCACGGCGACCCCGACGGCGATCGTCGTCATCGTCAGCGGGGACGGGACGGCGACCGTCGGGCCGTCCGCCTTCGGCTCGCTGAAGAACATCAGGACGATGACCCGGATGTAGAAGAACGCGGCGATGGCCGAGGAGATCACACCGACCACGACGAGGCCTCCCGCGCCGCCGTCCGCCGCCGCCTTGAAGACGGCGAACTTGCCGGAGAAGCCCGAGGTGAGCGGGATGCCGGCGAAGGACAGCAGGAACACCGCGAAGACCGCCGCGGTCAGCGGCGAGCGCCGGCCGAGACCGGCCCACTTCGACAGATGGGTCGCCTCTCCGCCCGCGTCCCGCACCAGGGTGACGACGGCGAAGGCACCGACGGTCACGAAGGAGTACACCCCGAGGTAGAAGAGGACCGAGGAGACGCCTTCCGGGCTGGCCGCGATGACACCGGCGAGGATGAAGCCCGCGTGTGCGATCGAGGAGTAGGCCAGGAGCCGCTTGATGTCGGTCTGGGTGATCGCGACGATCGCCCCGCCCAGCATCGTGACGATCGCGACACCCCACATGACGGGACGCAGGTCCCAGGTGAGGCCGGGCAGCACCACGTACAGCAGGCGCAGCAGCGCGCCGAACGCGGCGACCTTCGTGGCGGCGGCCATGAAGCCGGTGACCGGGGTCGGGGCTCCCTGGTAGACGTCCGGGGTCCACATGTGGAACGGGACCGCGCCGACCTTGAAGAGCAGGCCCATGAGGATCATCGCGCCGCCGATCAGCAGCAGCGCGTCGTTGCCCATGGTGGAGGCGAGCGCCGGGTCGATCTGCTGGACGCTGCCGTCCACGACGTTCGCGATGCCCGCGTACGAGACGGTGCCCGCGTATCCGTAGAGCAGGGCGATCCCGAAGAGCAGGAAGGCCGAGGAGAAGGCGCCGAGCAGGAAGTACTTCACGGCGGCTTCCTGCGACATCAGCCGCTTGCGGCGGGCGACGGCGCAGAGGAGGTAGAGCGGGAGCGAGAAGACCTCGAGCGCCACGAAGAGCGTCAGGAGGTCGTTGGCCGCCGGGAAGACCAGCATGCCCGCCACGGAGAAGAGGGCCAGCGGGAAGACCTCGGTGGTGGTGAACCCGGCCTTGACCGCGGCCTTCTCCCCCTCGCTGCCGGGCACCGAACCGGCCTGGGCGGCGAAGGAGTCCACGCGGTTGCCGTGCGAGGCCGGATCGAGGCGCCGCTCGGCGAACGTGAAGACGGAGACCATGGAGACCAGCAGGATGGTGCCCTGGAGGAACAGGGCGGGTCCGTCGACGGCGACGGCGCCCATCGCGGCGATGTGCGCGTTCTTCGTGGCGTACCCGTCGGCGGCGAGTCCCACCACCGCGGCGAACGCGGCGGCGATCGCGACCACCGTCAGGAGCACCTGGGTGGTGTAGCGGGCCCGTCGCGGGACGAACGCCTCCACCAGGATCCCGACGACTGCGGCACCGACCACGATCAGGACGGGTGCCAGCTGGGCGTACTCGATGGTCGGAGCGGTGAACTTGTCGCCCGGGGCAGCCGATGTCACCTCGCCCGCCGTCGTCCACAGGCTGTGGACAGCTGTTGCGCTCACTTGGCGGCCTCCACCTCGGGCTGGGGGTCCTTCTTCTGTACGTCGTGCATGGTGTGCTGGACCGCCGGGTTGACGACCTCGGTGAGCGGCTTCGGGAAGACGCCCAGGAAGATCAGCAGGGCGATCAGCGGAAGGGCCACCGCCAGCTCACGGACCTTGAGGTCGGGCATGCCCCCGATCCCCTCCCTGACCGGCCCCGTCATCGTCCGCTGGTAGAGGACGAGGACGTAGAGCGCGGCGAGCACGATGCCGACGGTGGCGATGATCCCGGCCACCGGGTACGCGCTGAACGCGCCGACCAGGACCAGGAACTCACTGACGAACGGGGCGAGGCCGGGCACCGAGAGCGTGGCCAGGCCGCCGATGAGGAAGGTTCCCGCCAGGACGGGCGCCACCTTCTGCACCCCGCCGTAGTCGGCGATGAGCCGCGACCCCCGCCGGGTGATCAGGAATCCGGCGACCAGCATCAGCGCGGCCGTCGAGAGCCCGTGGTTGACCATGTAGAGCGTGGCGCCCGACTGGCCCTGGCTGGTCATCGCGAAGATGCCGAGCACGATGAAGCCGAAGTGCGAGATCGACGCGTAGGCGATGAGCCGCTTGATGTCGCGCTGCCCGACGGCGAGCAGAGCGCCGTAGACGATGGAGACCAGTGCCAGGACGATGATCACCGGCGTCGCCCACTTGCTGGCCTCCGGGAACAGTTGGAGGCAGAAGCGGAGCATCGCGAACGTGCCGACCTTGTCGACGACCGCGGTGATCAGGACGGCGACCGGCGTGGTCGCCTCCCCCATGGCGTTGGGCAGCCAGGTGTGCAGCGGCCACAGCGGGGCCTTCACCGCGAAGGCGAAGAAGAACCCGAGGAACAGCCACCGCTCGGTGGAGGTCGCCATGTCCAGCGAGCCGTTGGCCCGGGCCTCGGCGATCTCGGAGAGCGAGAAGCTCCCCGCGACGACGTAGAGCCCGATGACGGCGGCCAGCATGATGAGCCCGCCGACGAGGTTGTACAGGAGGAACTTCACCGCCGCGTAGCTGCGCTGCGCCGCCGCGTTCTCGTCGCTCCCCGCGTGCGCCCGGTCCCCGAAGCCACCGATGAGGAAGTACATCGGGATGAGCATGGCTTCGAAGAGGATGTAGAAGAGGAAGACGTCGGTGGCCACGAAGGACAGGATCACCATCGCTTCGACCATCAGGATCAGGGCGAAGAAGCCCTGGGTCGGCCGCCAGCGGCTGGAGTTGGTCTCCAGGGGATCGGCGTCGTGCCAGCCGGCCAGGATGACGAAGGGGATCAGCAGCGCGGTGAGCGCGAGGAGCGCCACCCCGATGCCGTCGACGCCCAGTTCGTACCGGACGCCGAAGTCCTTGATCCAGGCGTGTGATTCGGTGAGCTGGTAGCGGTCGCCGCCCGGTTCGAAGCGGGCGAACACGATGCCCGCGAGCACGAGCGTCGCCAGCGAGACGAGCAGCGCGAGCCACTTGGCCGCGGTGCGCCGGGCGGCCGGGACCGCGGCGGTGGCGATCGCGCCGATCGCCGGGAGCGCCGCCGTCGCTGTCAGGAGGGGAAAGGACATGGGATCAGACCGCCCTCATCAGCAGGGTCGCGGCGATGAGGACCGCCGCACCGCCGAACATCGAGACCGCGTAGGAGCGGGCATAACCGTTCTGCAGCTTGCGCAGCCGGCCGGACAGCCCGCCCATCGAGGCGGCCGTGCCGTTGACGACACCGTCGACCAGGGTGTGGTCGACGTAGACCAGGGAGCGGGTGAGGTGTTCGCCGCCGCGGACCAGGACCACGTGGTTGAAGTCGTCCTGGAGGAGGTCCCGGCGGGCCGCCCTGGTGAGCAGGGAGCCGCGCGGGGCGACGGAGGGTACGGGCCTGCGCCCGTACATGACCCAGGCGATGGCGACACCGATGACGAGCACCACCATGGTGGCGGCGGTGACGGTGGTCGCGCTGACCGGGGCGTGTCCGTGGTCGTGTCCGGTGACGGGCTCCAGCCAGTGCATGAAGCGGTCCCCGATGGAGAAGAAGCCTCCGGCGAAGACCGACCCGAAGGCCAGCACGATCATCGGGATCGTCATCGACTTCGGTGACTCGTGCGGGTGCGGCTCATGGCCCTCGGCGTCGGGCTGCCAGCGCTTCTCGCCGAAGAACGTCAGCAGCATCACGCGCGTCATGTAGAACGCGGTGATCGCGGCGCCCAGCAGGGTGACGGAGCCGAGGATCCAGCCCTCGGTGCCGCCCTTGGCGAAGGCCGCCTCGATGATCATGTCCTTGGAGAAGAAGCCGGACAGACCGGGGAAGCCGATGATGGCGAGATAGCCCAGGCCGAAGGTGACGAAGGTGACCGGCATGTACGTCCGCAGGCCGCCGTACTTCCGCATGTCCACCTCGTCGTTCATGCCGTGCATGACCGAACCGGCGCCGAGGAAGAGCCCCGCCTTGAAGAAGCCGTGCGTCACCAGGTGCATGATCGCGAAGACGTAGCCGATGGGGCCGAGGCCGGCGGCCAGGATCATGTAGCCGATCTGAGACATCGTCGACCCGGCGAGGGCCTTCTTGATGTCGTCCTTCGCGCAACCGACGATCGCACCGAAGAGGAGCGTGACGGCGCCGACGACCACGACGACCAGCTGGGCGTCGGGCGCCGCGTTGAAGATCGCGCCGGAGCGGACGATGAGGTAGACGCCCGCGGTGACCATGGTGGCGGCGTGGATGAGGGCCGAGACCGGGGTCGGGCCCTCCATCGCGTCACCGAGCCAGGACTGCAGCGGCACCTGGGCCGACTTGCCGCACGCGGCGAGGAGCAGCATCAGGCCGATCGCGGTGAGCTTGCCCTCGCTCGTGTCGCCGGTCGCTTCGAGCACCGGTCCGAAGGCGAACGTGCCGAAGGTGGTGAACATCAGCATGATCGCGATGGACAGGCCCATGTCGCCGACCCGGTTGACCAGGAAGGCCTTCTTGGCGGCGGTGGCCGCGCTGGGCTTGTGCTGCCAGAAGCCGATGAGCAGGTACGACGCCAGGCCGACGCCCTCCCACCCGACGTACAGCAGGAGGTAGTTGTCGGCGATGACCAGGATGAGCATCGCCGCGAGGAAGAGATTCAGATAGCCGAAGAAGCGGCGGCGGCGCTCGTCGTGCTCCATGTAGCCGATGGAGTAGATGTGGATCAGTGTGCCCACACCCGTGATCAGCAGGACGAACGTCATCGACAGCTGGTCGAGCTGGAAGGCCACGTCGGCCTGGAACCCCTCGACGGGGATCCAGCTGAACAGCTTCTGGTGCAGGGCGCGGTCTTCGGCGCCCTTGCCGAGCATGTCGGTGAAGAGCACGACACCGATGACGAACGACGCGGCGGCGAGCACCGTGCCGATCCAGTGTCCGGCCCGGTCGAGCCGGCGGCCGCCGCAGAGCAGGACCGCCGCTCCGAGCAGGGGCGCCGCGACCAGCAGCGCAATCAGGTTTTCCACGATTCCGACCCCTTACAGCTTCATCAGGCTGGCGTCGTCGACCGAGGCCGAGTGGCGGGAGCGGAACAGCGACACGATGATCGCGAGCCCGATGACGACCTCCGCGGCGGCGACGACCATCGTGAAGAAGGCGATGATCTGTCCGTCGAGGTTGCCGTGCATCCGGGAGAACGCGACGAGCGTGAGGTTGCAGGCGTTGAGCATCAGCTCGACGCACATGAACACCACGATCGCGTTCCGCCTGATCAGCACGCCGGAGGCGCCGATCGTGAACAAAAGGGCCGCGAGGTAGAGGTAGTTGACGGGATTCACTTGGCGACCTCCTCCTCTTCTTCCGCCTGGTCACGGACTGGTCCGCGGTCACGGCCGAGCCGCTCCCCGGAGCGCTGTTCCAGCGCCTTGAGGTCGGCGAGCGACTCGCTGGAGACATCGCGGATCTGGCCGCGCTGCCGCAGCGTCTGCATGACGGTGAGCTCGGACGGGGTGCCGTCCGGGAGCAGGCCCGCGATGTCCACGGCGTTGTGCCGGGCGTAGACGCCGGGGGCCGGCAGCGGCGGCACATGGCTGCTGCGCACCCGCTCCTGGGAGAGCTCGCGCTGCGTCTTGGCGCGCTCGGTGCGCTCGCGGTGCGTGAGCAGCATCGCGCCGACGGTCGCCGTGATCAGCAGGGCGCCGGTGATCTCGAACGCGAAGACGTACTTCGTGAAGATGAGGTTGGCGAGGCCCTCGACGTTTCCGCCGTGCCGGGCGTTCGCCGCTCCCAGACCGTTGAAGGACGTGAGGGACGCCTGCCCGATGCCGGCGATCAGCAGGATGCCGAAGCCGAGTCCGCAGGCCGCGGCCAGCCAGCGCTGCCCCTTGAGCGTCTCCTTCAGCGAGTCGGCCGCCGTGACACCGACGAGCATGACCACGAAGAGGAACAGCATCATGATCGCGCCGGTGTAGACGACGACCTGCACGATGCCCAGGAAGTAGGCGCCGTTGGCGAGGTAGAAGACCGCCAGCACGATCATGGTGCCGGCGAGCGACAGCGCGCTGTGCACCGCCTTCTTCATCAGGACGGTGCAGAGGGCGCCGATGACGGCGACGGTGCCGAGGATCCAGAACTGGACGGCCTCACCGGTCGAGGTGGCGGTGGCCGCTGCGGCCAGGGTGGAGGTCACGCGTCCACCTCCTTGTCCGCTTCTCCCTTGGAGACGGCGACCTGGCGCTCCGTGCCGGGAGACGCCTCGGTCACCAGACCGCGGTAGTAGTCCTGCTCGTCCATGCCGGGGAAGATCGCGTGCGGGCTGTCGACCATGCCGTCCTCGAGCCCCGCGAGCAGCTCGTCCTTGGTGTAGATGAGGCTCTCGCGGGTGGTGTTGGCGAGCTCGAAGTCGTTGGTCATGGTCAGTGCCCGCGTGGGGCACGCCTCGATGCAGAGCCCGCACAGGATGCAGCGTGCGTAGTTGATCTGGTAGACGCGGCCGTAGCGCTCGCCCGGGGAGTAGCGCTCCTCGTCCGTGTTGTCCGCGCCCTCGACGTAGATCGCGTCCGCCGGACACGCCCAGGCGCAGAGCTCGCAGCCGACGCACTTCTCCAGCCCGTCCGGGTGGCGGTTGAGCTGGTGCCGGCCGTGGAAGCGCGGCGCTGTCACCTTCTGCGTTTCCGGGTACTGCTCCGTGAGCCGCTTCTTGAACATGGCCTTGAAGGTCACGCCGAAGCCGGCCACAGGATTCTGGAACTTCTCCCCTGAGGGCTCTGATGACTCAGACACCGTCAGCCTCCTTTCCGACACTCGAACTTCCGGCACTCGAACTTCCGGCACTCGAACTTCCGGCACCCACCTGGTCGTCACTCCGAGTGTCCGGCCCGCCACTGACAACGAGTTCCCGCTCGCGTCGTGGCCTGCGGCGCGGCACCGGCGGCAGGGACTGCCCGGGCAGCGGCGGCACGGGATATCCGCCCGCCATCGGGTCGAACGCCGGCTCCGGTCCGGCCGCCTCCTCGGCGGCCTTCGCCTTCCGGTCGCGGAACATGTCGGCGACGAAGGAGATCAGCAGGACCGCGATCACGGCTCCGGCGACGTACAGCAGGATCTTCGAGTAGTCGTAGCCCTCGTTGTTCAGCGCCCTCACGGTGGCGACCAGCATCAGCCAGACCACGGAGACCGGGATCAGGACCTTCCAGCCGAGCTTCATCAGCTGGTCGTAGCGGACGCGGGGCAGCGTGCCGCGCAGCCAGATGAAGAAGAAGAGGAGCAGCTGCACCTTGATGACGAACCAGAGCATCGGCCACCAGCCGTGGTTCGCGCCCTCCCAGAAGGTGCTGACCGGGTACGGAGCCCGCCAGCCGCCCAGGAACAGGGTCGCGGAGACCGCGGAGACGGTGACCATGTTGACGTACTCGGCGAGCATGAACATCGCGAACTTGATCGAGGAGTACTCGGTGTTGAAGCCGCCGACCAGGTCGCCCTCGGACTCCGGCATGTCGAACGGTGCCCGGTTGGTCTCGCCGACCATCGTGACGATGTAGATGATGAAGGAGACCGGCAGCAGGAGGATGAACCAGCGGTCCTCCTGAGCCGCCACGATCTCCGACGTCGACATCGAACCCGAGTAGAGGAACACCGAGGCGAACGCGGCGCCCATCGCGATCTCGTAGCTGATCATCTGGGCGCAGGAGCGCAGACCGCCGAGCAGCGGGTACGTCGATCCGGAGGACCAGCCGGCCAGCACGATGCCGTAGATGCCGACGGAGGCGACCGCGAGGATGTACAGCATCGCGATCGGCA
The DNA here is from genome assembly GCF_044751065.1 of Streptomyces sp. NPDC088746. NCBI lineage: Bacteria > Bacillati > Actinomycetota > Actinomycetes > Kitasatosporales > Streptomycetaceae > Streptomyces > Streptomyces sp. NPDC088746. Next base: position 370,096 of record NZ_JBIVLA010000002.1, on the reverse strand, counting down.
GGTCGGTCAGCTGCATCGTCGTACGGTGCCCGAAGATCGACACCTCGTTGCCCGACGGGCCGAACGGGATGACCGCGATCGCCATGAACGCCGGTACGGCGGCCACGATCGGGGCCAGGATGTAGACGAACTTGTCGGCACGCTTGACGACGACGTCTTCCTTGAGCATCAGCTTGGCGCCGTCGGCGAGCGACTGGAGCATGCCCCAGGGGCCGTGCCGGTTCGGGCCGATGCGCAGCTGCATCCAGGCGAGGACCTTGCGCTCCCACACGATGGCGAACAGCACGGTCAGCATCAGGAACGCGAAGCAGAACACCGCCTTGACGACGACGAGCCACCAGGGGTCCGTGCCGAACATGGAGAGGTCCTCGGCGGCAAGGACGGTGCCCTGCGGTGCCGTGGTGAGTTGGGCGAGGCCGGTCACTCTCCTACCTCCGTTGTCACGACGTGGGAACCCGGGGCGGCCGGACCGATCCGGACGAGTCCGCCCGGCTGGGCGCCGGTATCGGCGGGGACGCCCCGGCCGACGGAGTTGAGCGGCACCCACACCACCCGGTCCGGCATCTCGGTCACCGCCAGCGGGAGTTCGGTGGTGCCCGCGGGTCCGGTGACGGCCAGCAGATCGCCGTCCTTCACCCCGGACTCGGCGGCGGTGACCGGGGAGAGCCGGGCTACGGCCGCGTGCCGGGTACCGGCCAGCGCCTCGTCGCCCTCCTGGAGCCGGCCCCGGTCGAGCAGCATCCGGTGGCCCGCGAGGACCGCCTCGCCGTCTCCGGGCCGGGGCACCGGACGGGACGTCGCCCGCGGGTCGTCGGCGTAACCGCCCTGCCGGCCGCCGAGGCGGTCGAGTTCGCGGCGGGCCGCCCTCAGGTCGGGCAGTCCGAGGCGTACGCCGAGGGCGTCGGCCAGCATGTGCAGCACCCGCGCGTCGGTCGGGCAGAGCGTCCTCGGCAGCTGCTCGGGCTTCAACGCCGCCTCGAACATCCGCGCCCTGCCTTCCCAGTTGAGGAAGGTGCCGGGCTTCTCCGCGACGGCCGCGACCGGGAGCACCACGTCGGCGCGCTCGGTCACCGCGCCGGGCCGCAGCTCCAGCGATACGAGGAAGCCGACCTCGTCCAGTGCCTCGATCGCGCGGGCCGGGTCGGGCAGGTCCTCGGGGTCGACCCCCGCGACCAGCAGCGCGCCCAGCTCACCGGTGGCCGCCGCCTCCACGATCTGGCCGGTGTCGCGGCCGAAGCGGGCGGGGAGTTCGGCGACGCCCCAGACGGACGCCACCTCCTCCCTGGCCCTGGGGTCCGTCGCGGGACGGCCGCCCGGCAGCAGGGACGGGAGCGCGCCCGCCTCCAGCGCGCCGCGTTCGCCGGCCCGGCGCGGGATCCACACCAGTGCGGCCCCGGTCGCGGCGGCGGTGCGCAGTGCGGCGGTCAGTCCGCCGGGCACCGCGGCGAGCCGCTCGCCCACCACGATCACGGCGCCTTCGCCGCGCAGCGCCTCGGCCGCCGCGGCGCCTTCGGCCTCCAGGCCGACCCCGCCCGCGAGGGCGTCCAGCCATTCGGTCTCGGTGCCGGGAGCCGCGGGGAGCAGGGTGCCACCCGCCTTCTCCAGGCCCCGGCTGGCGTGCGAGGCGAGCGCGAACGTCCGCTGCCCGTGCTTGCGGAAGGCCTTGCGGAGCCGGAGGAAGACGCCGGGCGCCTCCTCCTCGGACTCGAAGCCGGCCAGCAGGACGGCCGGCGCCTTCTCCAGCGCGGTGTAGGTGACCCCGCTGCCGTCCAGGTCGCGGCCGCGCCCGGCCACCCGCGCGGCGAGGAAGTCGGCTTCCTCACCGCTGTGGACGCGGGCCCGGAAGTCGATGTCGTTGGTGTCGAGGGCGACCCGCGCGAACTTGCTGTACGCGTAGGCGTCCTCGACCGTCAGCCGCCCTCCGGTGAGCACGCCGGTCCTGCCGCGCGCACCCGAGAGTCCGGCCGCCGCCGCTTCCAGCGCCTCCGGCCAGCTCGCCGGCTCCAGCACGCCCTCGGCGTTGCGTACGAGCGGCGTGGTGAGCCGGTCGCGCTGCTGGGCGTAGCGGAAGCCGAAGCGGCCCTTGTCGCAGAGCCACTCCTCGTTGACCTCGGGGTCGTTGGCGGCGAGCCGCCGCATGACCTTGCCGCGCCGGTGGTCGGTCCGGGTGGCGCAGCCGCCGGCGCAGTGCTCGCACACCGAGGGCGTCGACACCAGGTCGAAGGGCCGGGAGCGGAAGCGGTACGCCGCCGAGGTCAGCGCCCCGACCGGGCAGATCTGGATGGTGTTCCCGGAGAAGTACGACTCGAAGGGGTCGCCCTCGCCGGTGCCGACCTGCTGGAGCGCGCCGCGCTCGATCAGCTCGATCATCGGGTCGCCCGCCACCTGGTTGGAGAACCGGGTGCATCGCGCGCAGAGCACGCACCGCTCGCGGTCCAGCAGCACCTGGGTGGAGATGGGGACGGGCTTCTCGAAGGTGCGCTTCTTCCCGTCGAAGCGGGAGTCGGCGCCGCCGTGCGACATCGCCTGGTTCTGCAGGGGGCACTCGCCGCCCTTGTCGCAGACCGGGCAGTCCAGCGGGTGGTTGATGAGCAGGAGCTCCATCACCCCCTTCTGGGCCTTCTCCGCGACGGACGAGGTGATCTGCGACTTCACGACCATGCCGTCGGTGCACGTGATGGTGCAGGAGGCCATCGGCTTGCGCTGGCCCTCGACCTCGACGATGCACTGCCGGCAGGCGCCGGCCGGGTCGAGGAGCGGGTGGTCGCAGAAGCGCGGGATCTCGATGCCGAGGAGCTCGGCGGCGCGGATGACCAGGGTCCCCTTGGGGACGCTGATCTCGATGCCGTCGATCGTGAGCGTGACGAGGTCCTCGGGCGGAACGGCCGCCTCGCCGCCCCCGGAGGGCGCACTCGTGGTGACTGTCATGCGTTCACCCCCCGGTGAGCGTTCTTGTCGTCCTTGTCGTCGGCCCAGAGGGTCGACCTGGCCGGGTCGAAGGGGCAGCCCTTGCCGGTGATGTGCTGCTCGTACTCCTCGCGGAAGTACTTCAGCGAGGAGAAGATCGGCGCGGCGGCGCCGTCGCCGAGTGCGCAGAACGACTTGCCGTTGATGTTGTCGGCGATGTCGTTGAGCTTGTCGAGGTCGGACATCTGGCCCTTGCCGGCCTCGATGTCGCGGAGCAGCTGGACCAGCCAGTACGTCCCCTCGCGGCACGGTGTGCACTTGCCGCAGGACTCATGGGCGTAGAACTCGGTCCAGCGGGTGACGGCGCGCACCACGCAGGTGGTCTCGTCGAAACATTGCAGCGCCTTGGTGCCGAGCATGGATCCGGCGGCGCCCACGCCCTCGTAGTCCAGGGGGACGTCGAGGTGTTCGTCGGTGAACATCGGAGTCGAGGAGCCCCCGGGGGTCCAGAACTTCAGGCGGTGCCCGGCCCGGATGCCGCCGCTCATGTCGAGCAGCTGCCGCAGGGTGATGCCGAGCGGGGCCTCGTACTGTCCGGGGCTGGTGACGTGTCCGCTGAGCGAGTACAGCGTGAAGCCCGGGGACTTCTCGCTGCCCATCGACTTGAACCAGTCCTTGCCCTTGTTCAGGATCGCGGGAACCGAGGCGATGGACTCGACGTTGTTCACGACGGTGGGGCAGGCGTACAGACCGGCGACCGCGGGGAAGGGGGGCCGCAGCCGGGGCTGGCCGCGCCGTCCTTCGAGCGAGTCGAGCAGTGCGGTCTCCTCACCGCAGATGTACGCCCCGGCGCCCGCGTGCACGGTGAGTTCCAGGTCGAGCCCGGAACCCAGGATGTTCGTCCCGAGGTAGCCCGCCTCGTACGCCTCGCGCACGGCCTCGTGAAGCCGCCGCAGTACGGGCACGACCTCGCCGCGCAGATAGATGAAGGCGTGCGAGGAGCGGATCGCGTAACAGGCGATCACGATGCCCTCGATGAGGCTGTGCGGGTTCGCGAAGAGGAGCGGGATGTCCTTGCAGGTCCCGGGCTCCGACTCGTCGGCGTTGACCACGAGGTAGTGCGGCTTGCCGTCGCCCTGCGGGATGAACTGCCACTTCATCCCGGTGGGGAAGCCCGCGCCCCCGCGTCCGCGCAGACCGGAGTCCTTGACGTACGCGATGAGGTCGTCGGGCGCCATGGCCAGGGCCTTGCGCAGGCCCTCGTATCCGTCATGGCGGTGGTAGGTGTCCAGCGTCCAGGACTCCGGCTCGTCCCAGAAGGAGGAGAGGACAGGGGCCAGGAGCTTCTCCGGGCTGGTCCCGTTCTTGTCGATCTCGGCTGCCAACGTCATCACTCCCCCTCCTCGGCTGCGGGCCCGGCCGGGTTGTCCGGGTCGGAGGCCGAGGTCTGCTGCGGCGCGTCGTGCGAGCTGAGGTGCTCGGCGCCCTTCTGCGGCTGTGCGTCCCCGGGCGCCTCGCCCCGCTGTCCGACCACGCGCGCGTGCGGTCCGCCCTCGCCCTTGGCCAGCTTCAGACCGACCAGGGAGGCCGCGCCCGCTCCGCCGCTCGCCTCGACGGCGCCGGGGCGTTCGTCGGGGAAGCCGGCCAGGATCCGGGCGGTCTCCTTGTACGTGCAGAGGGGCGCGCCCCGGGTGGGCTCGACGGTGCGGCCGGCGATCAGGTCGTCGACGAGCCGCGTCGCGCTCTCCGGCGTCTGGTTGTCGAAGAACTCCCAGTTCACCATCACGACGGGCGCGAAGTCGCAGGCCGCGTTGCACTCGATGTGTTCGAGCGTGACCTTGCCGTCCTCGGTCGTCTCGTCGTTGCCGACGCCCAGATGGTCCTTGAGCCGGTCGAAGATGGCGTCGCCGCCCATGACCGCGCACAGGGTGTTGGTGCAGACGCCGACCTGGTACTCACCGCTCGGCCGGCGGCGGTACATCGTGTAGAAGGTGGCGACCGCGGTGACCTCGGCGGTGGTGAGTCCGAGCTGGTCGGCGCAGAAGGCCATGCCCGTACGGGATACGTATCCCTCCTCGGACTGCACCAGGTGCAGCAGCGGCAGCAGGGCGGAGCGACTGCCGGGGTAGCGGGCGATCACCTCCTTCGCGTCCGCTTCGAGCCGGGTGAGCACCTCGGCCGGGTAGGCGGGGGCGGGGAGCTGCGGCATCCCCAGGCTGACTTCTTGGTTGGACGCGGTCACCGGTCGACGCCTCCCATCACGGGGTCGATGGACGCGACGGCGACGATGACGTCGGCGACCTGGCCGCCCTCGCACATCGCCGCCATGGCCTGCAGATTGGTGAAGGACGGGTCGCGGAAGTGGACCCGGAAGGGGCGCGTGCCGCCGTCCGAGACGACGTGCACGCCCAGTTCGCCCTTGGGGGACTCTATGGCGGTGTACGTCTGCCCGGCCGGAACCCGGAAGCCCTCGGTCACCAGCTTGAAGTGGTGGATCAGGGCCTCCATGGAGGTGCCCATGATCTTCTTGATGTGGTCGAGCGAGTTGCCGAGCCCGTCGGGTCCCAGCGCGAGCTGCGCGGGCCAGGCGATCTTCTTGTCGGCGACCATGACCGGTCCGGGCTCCAGCCGTTCCAGGCACTGCTCGACGATCCTCAGCGACTGGCGCATCTCCTCCAGCCGGATGAGGAAGCGGCCGTAGGCGTCGCAGGTGTCCGCGGTGGGCACGTCGAAGTCGTACGTCTCGTAGCCGCAGTAGGGATCGGTCTTGCGCAGGTCGTGCGGGAGCCCCGCGGACCTGAGGACCGGGCCGGTGGCGCCGAGCGCCACGCAGCCCGTCAGGTCGAGATAGCCGACGTCCTGCATACGGGCCTTGAAGATGGGGTTGCCGGTCGCGAGCTTGTCGTACTCCGGCAGGTTCTTCTTCATGGTCTTGATGAACTCGCGGAGCCGGTCGATCGCGCCCATGGGCAGGTCCTGGGCGAGGCCGCCGGGGCGGATGAACGCGTGGTTCATGCGCAGACCGGTGATCAGCTCGAAGAGGTCGAGAACGAGTTCACGATCGCGGAAGCCGTAGATCATGATCGTCGTGGCGCCGAGCTCCATGCCGCCGGTGGCGATGCACACCAGGTGCGAGGAGATCCGGTTGAGCTCCATCAGGAGCACCCGCAGGACGGTGGCCCGGTCCGGGATCTGGTCCTCGATGCCGAGGAGCTTCTCGACCCCGAGGCAGTACGCCGCCTCGTTGAAGAACGGGGTCAGATAGTCCATGCGGGTGACGAAGGTGGTGCCCTGCGTCCAGTTCCGGAATTCGAGGTTCTTCTCGATGCCGGTGTGGAGGTAGCCGATGCCGCAGCGGGCCTCGGTGACGGTCTCGCCGTCGATCTCCAGGATGAGCCGCAGCACGCCGTGCGTGGACGGGTGCTGGGGACCCATGTTGACGATGATGCGTTCGTCGTCCGACTTCGCGGCGGACTCGACGACCTCGTCCCAGTCGCCGCCGGTGACTGTATATACAGTCCCCTCGGTCGTGGAGCGGGCATCGGAAAGGGGCGTCCCGGAGGGACCCGATGAGGGGTGGGGGCCGGGCGACGGGTGGGCGTGGGGAGTGGTCATCAGCTGTACGACCTCCGCTGGTCCGGAGCCGGGATCTGGGCGCCCTTGTACTCGACGGCGATGCCGCCGAGGGGGTAGTCCTTGCGCTGCGGGAAGCCCTGCCAGTCGTCCGGCATCATGATCCGGGTCAGGGCGGGGTGCCCGTCGAAGATCAGCCCGAAGAAGTCGTAGGTCTCGCGCTCGTGCCAGTCGTTGGCCGGGTAGACCTCGACGAGGGACGGGATGTGCGGGTCGCTGTCGGGGGCCGACACCTCCAGGCGGATCAGCCGCCCGTGGGTGAGCGAGCGCAGGTGGTAGACCGCGTGCAGCTCGCGCCCCTTGTCCCCCAGGTAGTGGACACCGTTGACGCCCGTACAGAGCTCGAAGCGCAGGGCCGGGTCGTCGCGCAGGGTGCGGGCGACCTGGAGCAGGTGCTCGCGGGCGATGAAGAAGGTGAGTTCGCCCCGGTCGACGACGGTCTTCTCGATGGCGTTGTCCGGGAGCAGGTCCTGTTCCTCCAGGGCCCCTTCCAGCTCGTCCGCCACCTCGTCGAACCAGCCGCCGTACGGGCGGGAGGTGGCCCCCGGCAGGGTCACCGTGCGGACGAGTCCGCCGTAGCCGGAGGTGTCACCGCCGTTGTTGGCGCCGAACATGCCCTTGCGTACGCCGATGACCTCACCGGAGTCGTCGCGCGGGACGGGCACCTGGCCGCTGTTGCTGTTGGGTTCCTCGCTCATCGCAGCAGCCCCTTCATCTCGATCAGGGGGAGTGCCTTGAGGGCCGCCTCCTCCGCCTCGCGGGCGGCCTCCTCCGCGTTGACCCCGAGCTTGGAGCCCTGGATCTTCTGGTGGAGCTTGAGGATGGCGTCGATCAGCATCTCGGGACGCGGCGGGCATCCCGGCAGATAGATGTCGACCGGGACAATATGATCAACACCCTGAACAATGGCGTAATTATTGAACATTCCGCCAGATGACGCGCAAACCCCCATGGAGATGACCCACTTGGGGCTCGGCATCTGGTCGTAGACCTGCCGCAGGACGGGCGCCATCTTCTGGCTCACCCGCCCGGCGACGATCATCAGGTCCGCCTGCCGCGGCGACCCGCGGAAGACCTCCATCCCGAAACGGGCCAGGTCGTACCGCCCGGCGCCGGTCGTCATCATCTCGATGGCGCAGCAGGCGAGGCCGAAGGTGGCGGGGAAGACGGACGACTTCCGTACCCAGCCGGCGGCCTGCTCGACAGTGGTCAGAACAAAGCCGCTCGGCAGCTTCTCTTCGAGTCCCATGGTGTGCCCCTCAGCCCCTCAGTCCCATTCCAGGCCGCCCCGGCGCCACACATACGCGTAGGCGACGAAGACGGTGAGCACGAAGAGCAGCATCTCCACGAGCCCGAAGATCCCCAGGGCGTCGAAGGTGACCGCCCAGGGATAGAGGAAGACGATCTCGATGTCGAAGACGATGAACAGCATCGCCGTCAGGTAGTACTTGATGGGGAAGCGGCCGCCTCCGGCTGGAGTGGGGGTGGGTTCGATACCGCACTCGTACGCTTCGAGCTTTGCCCGGTTGTACCGCTTGGGGCCGATTAGCGTGGCCATGACCACGGAGAAGATCGCAAACCCTGCCCCGAGGGCGCCGAGCACGAGGATGGGCGCGTAGGCATTCACGCTCCTCGCTCCTTCCAGTCGTCCTTGACCGTTGGACCGCATCGGGCGACCGGCTCGCCACCTCATCAAGATCGTGCACATGTGAGGCAGTTCACAAGCCCGACTGCCCCGCATCCTATGCCTGCCGTCCTGTGATCTGCGACACGGGGTACACCAACGTCTTTGTGATCTCCACCACCTGACGAACGATCATGAAGTCGGATGAGCGGTGATCTTCGCACGCGAAGCGGCCGTGCGGTTACGAGACGTGACATCTCGCGGCGTCACCCCTGGTCAAAGGCGCACGGCACTATCAATCGGCGGACCGTACAAGCAAATTGGCGATGGACACGGGACTGGTGATATAGGGATCGGCCCCAGTCGGGAGACACTCGGACGGGGGGCTTCCGGTACCGATGTGGACAATGCGCACGCATTCACGAAGTTCCGGGCGACCGGGGAGCGCCGGACCGGAGCGCATCGTCCGGATGCGCGGCACGGGGGAGCTCCCCTCGGCCGGGCCATCCGCGAACGGGCCGCGCGAGCGCCGACGGGCGGCCATGGAAACGGACATGACGCACCAATGGGGCACGTCGTCGCGAGGGGACGGCCGGCCTCGCTCCGCACGCGGCGCGCGAACGCGTGGTTGCCTCTCACAGCAGAGTCATACTGTGACCTGCATCACTCCATGCACGCTTCAAGAAAAGCGGGCTTGGCCAACCGTGTGAACGGATGGTAAGCGACGGGCAATTCGGGCGTATTGAAAGAACACCGTGATCACAGCGGTACACGGACGCGCCCGTTTTGTCCGTTAGGGCGTCAATAAGGGGCCGTAATAAGCGGATTCATAGATTCCGAACGTAACTGTGTCGCAACACACGTTTCTTGATGGGACCCCTACGGCCCTGATAGCGCTAGTACTCATGTCCCACACCGCTCACATACCCAGCCACCGGAAGCCCCGCCAGAGTGCCTCGAAGACGGCGCTGCGGGCAGGAGTTGCCGGTGGCGTCCTCAGCACCATCGCGGTCGCGGGTGCCGCCGGTCCGGCTCAGGCCGAGCCGGTGACCCAGACCATCGAGATGCCCACCATCACGGCCGGGCTCTCCACTTCCGTCGCCGCGTCCGCGCAGGCAACCCAGGCGGTCGCCCTGGACCTGGAGACCCAGGCCCAGGAGGACGCCGCCGCCGAGACCGCCGCCAAGGCGGCCAAGAAGGCCAAGGCCGAGGCCGTCCGCAAGGCCGAGGCCAAGAAGAAGGCCGAAGCAGCCGCCAAGGCCAAGGCGGAGGCCGCCGAGCGCGCCTCCCGCACCGCCGAGCGCACCACGCTCAGCGCGGCCTCCGACTCCTCGTCGTCCTCTTCCTCCCCCTCCTACTCGTCGTCGAGCGCCACCGGGTCCGCCGCGTCCGTCATCGCGTTCGCGCAGTCCCAGATCGGCGACGCGTACGTCTCCGGCGGCACCGGCCCGAACTCGTGGGACTGCTCGGGCCTGGTCCAGGCCGCCTTCGGCTCGGTGGGCATCGACCTGCCGCGCGTCTCGCAGAGCCAGTCGACGGCCGGCACCCAGGTCTCGCTCGACAACCTCCAGCCCGGCGACATCCTCTACTGGGGCGGTGCCGGCAGCGCGTACCACGTCGGGATCTACGTGGGCGGCGGCGAGTTCGTCGGTGCGCAGAACTCCAGCACCGGTGTCGTGCAGAAGTCCCTGGACTACGACCCGCCGTCGGGCGCCGTCCGCGTTCTCTGATTCACAAGCTCCGCACGCCTGAGCACGACCGCGGGCCGTCACTCCTCCACCCGGAGTGACGGCCCGTCATCGTGTCCGGGTGACGTCAGCTTCCACGTCCGCCTGCACGGCGGCTTCCGCCGGCAGGCGCTGGCCCGGCACGTGGCCGCGTTCCGCGTCGGCCCGCTCCCTGCGCAGGAGCACCAGGCCCGCCACGCACACGAGGGCGGCCAGCACGAAGCCGTACGGCGGGGTCGAGCCCTTGGGCTGCGTCTCGTAGACGAGCGCGGCCGACAGCACGGTCACCGCGGCCACGGCCCTGCCGCCGCTCACGGTGGCGGCGAGCACCGCCGTCGCCCACAGCAGGTACCACGGCTGCACCATCGGCGAGAGCGCGACCAGGGCCAGCAGCGCGAGGCCCAGGGCGGGGACGGGTTCCGTACGCCCGGTCGTCGCCTGCCAGGCGAGGCGGGCGATCAGCACCAGGGCGACCAGCAGACCGAGGTTCTGCACGGCGGACTTGACCGGATCCGGGTCGGTCCCGACCAGCAGCCGCAGCAGTTCGCCCAGCCCCAGGCCGAGGTCGCTGCTGACGGACAGCGCGGTGTGGATGCGTCCCGCGACGCTCTGGGTCCCGATCCAGCCGAAGCCCGTGCCGCCGAGCAACGTCACGCCGGCCACGACCACCCCGGCGACCAGCCCTGGCGCCAGCAGCCCCTTGGCCACCCGCCGTACGACCGGACCGCTCGCGGCCCGGCCCACCATGACGCCGACGAAGAGCAGGGCCACGGCCGCGGGCGACTTGACCATCATGGCGAGCCCGACGAGTGCCGACCCGGCGATCCACCGCCCGCGCAGGGCGAGCAGCACGCCGGCCAGCATGAGGCCGGTCATCAGCCCGTCGTTGTGCACGCCCCCGACCACATGGATGAGCAGCAGCGGGTTCAGTGCCCCGAGCCACAGGGCGGCGCTCTCGTCGCGGCCGTGCTCCCGGGCGAGGTTCCGCAGGGCCCACACGATCAGCACCAGTGAGCCCAGGGCGATCAGTCGCATCCCCAGCACGGCCGGCACGAGCGTGCCGCCGGTCGCCCAGGCCACACCCCGCGCCAGGATGAGGAAGAACGGGCCGTACGGCGCCGGGGTGTCGGTCCAGTGCCCGCCGACGCTCGCCGCGGCGTCGCCGCCCGGCCCCGCCGGGTCGAGGACGGACGGGCCCACGTCGTAGACGTCGTGCCCTTCGAGGACCATGGCGCCCTGCGCGATGTAGCTGTAGACGTCGGCGCTGTGGAGCGGCGGGGCCAGAACGAGCGGGGCGGTCCACCACGCGAGGGTGACGAGGGTGTCGCGTACGGAGGCTCCCGCCCTCCCGTGCAGCCACCAGGCGACGACGAGCACGGTCAGTCCGCCGTACGCCAGGGCGTAGCCCACAGCGGTCACAGCGGGCCCGTGAGGAACCCACAGCCCCCACGGGTCGTGCGCCGGCAGCGTGCCGACGGCCCAGCCGCCCAGCGCGACCGCCAGCGATCCGGCCGCGCCGAGCCGTCGGCAGCCGCCGGTGGTCCGTGCCCCTGTTGCCCCCATGGCCCGAACCTATCGCAGGCAGGGCCACGGGGTCCGGGGCCCGGGTCGTCCCCGGGCCCGTCGGATCAGGCCTTCGGGGCGACCTTCGAGAGGCCGTTGATGATGCGGTCCATCGCGTCGCCGCCGGTCGGGTCGGTGAGGTTGGCGAGCATCTTCAGCGTGAACTTCATCAGGACGGGGTGGGTCAGACCGCGCTGCGTGGCGATCTTCATGACCTTCGGGTTCCCGATCATCTTCACGAAGGCGCGGCCCAGCGTGTAGTAACCGCCGTACGTGTCCTTGAGGATCTTCGGGTAGTTGTGCAGGGCCAGTTCCCGCTGGGCGGGCGTGGCGCGGGCGTGCGCCTGGACGATGACGTCCGCGGCGATCTGGCCCGACTCCATGGCGTAGGCGATGCCTTCGCCGTTGAACGGGTTGACGAGCCCGCCCGCGTCACCGACGAGCAGCAGGCCCTTGGTGTAGTGCGGCTGGCGGTTGAAGGCCATGGGGAGCGCGGCGCCGCGGATCGGCATCGTCATGTTCTCGGGGGTGTAGCCCCAGTCCTCCGGCATGGAGGCGCACCATGCCTTGAGCACCTCGCGCCAGTCGAGCTCCTTGAAGGCGGAGGACGAGTTGAGGATGCCGAGGCCGACGTTGGACGTGCCGTCGCCCATGCCGAAGATCCAGCCGTAGCCGGGCAGCAGGCGGTCCTCGGCGCCGCGGCGGTCCCAGAGCTCCAGCCAGGACTCCAGGTAGTCGTCGTCGTGGCGGGGCGAGGTGAAGTACGTACGGACCGCGACGCCCATCGGGCGGTCCTCGCGGCGGTGCAGGCCCATGTGGAGGGAGAGCCGGGTGGAGTTGCCGTCGGCGGCGACGACGAGCGGGGCGTGGAAGGTGACCGGGGTCTTCTCCTCGCCGAGCTTGGCGTGGACGCCGGTGATGCGCCCGGTGCGCTCGTCCTTGACCGGTTCGCCGACGTTGCAGCGCTCGTACAGCCGGGCGCCCGCCTTCTGTGCCTGGCGGGCGAGCTGCTCGTCGAAGTCGTCGCGCTTGCGGACCAGGCCGTAGTCCGGGTACGAGGCGAGGTCCGGCCAGTCCAGCTGGAGGCGGACGCCGCCGCCGATGATGCGCAGGCCCTTGTTGCGGAGCCAGCCGGCCTCTTCGGAGATGTCGATGCCCATGGAGACGAGCTGCTTGGTGGCGCGCGGGGTGAGCCCGTCGCCACAGACCTTCTCCCGGGGGAAGGCCGTCTTCTCCAGGAGGAGGACGTCGAGTCCGGACTTGGCGAGGTGGTACGCGGTCGTGGAGCCGGCTGGGCCCGCTCCGACGACGATCACGTCCGCGCTGTGCTCGGAGAGGGGCTCGGTCACGGTCGGATCTCCCGAAGACTCGAATTCGCGTGCCGCGCGGCACATGTCGCGTGCAGTCTATGGGTGCCTGCTGATCAACCTTCCGAAGGGCTCCCCGATGCCGCACGTGCCTGACTCGACTCCGTCCGTCCATCTGCGTGTCCCCACCGACGAGGACGCCCTGGCCTGGCACCGGGTGTTCGACGATCCGGAGGTGATGGAGTTCCACGGCGGCCGTCCGGCGGAGTACTCCGTGTACGAGGAGTTGACCGCCCGCCAGCGCCGGCACGACGCGGAGCTCGGCCACTGTCTGTGGACGGTCCTGGACGACGACGGGAAGGTGCTCGGGTTCACGGGCGCCCAGCCGTGGCCGCACGAGTCGTTCGGACCGGTGGGCGAGGTCGAGATCGGCTGGCGGCTGGGCCGGTCCGCCTGGGGGCACGGTTACGCGACCGCCGCCGCGCGCGCCACGCTGGAGCGGATGAAGGCGCTCGGGGTGCGGGAGGTCGTCGCGATGATCAACACGCGGAACGCCCGCTCGGTGGCGGTGGCCGTACGCCTCGGCATGCGGCAGGCCGAGACGTACACCTCCCCGGTGACGAAGCAGGAGGCGTACTGCTTCCGGCTGGAGCTCTGAATCCGGCCGGGGGGCCTCAGTCGCGTACGCCCCGGTGGAGTGCCACCACTCCACCGGTGAGATTGCGCCAGGCCACCTTCGACCAGCCGGCCTTCCGCAGCAGCGTCGCGAGGCCGGCCTGGTCGGGCCAGGCGCGGATCGACTCTGCGAGGTAGACGTAGGCGTCCGGGTTGGACGACACCGCCCGCGCCACCGGCGGCAGCGCGCGCATCAGGTACTCGGTGTAGACGGTCCGGAAGGGCGTCCAGGTCGGCTGGGAGAACTCGCAGATCACGACCCGTCCGCCGGGCTTCGTGACCCGGTACAGCTCGCTCAGCGCGGCGCCGGTGTCCTGGATGTTGCGCAGCCCGAAGGAGATCGTGACGGCGTCGAAGGTCTCGTCCTTGAACGGGAGCTTCGTGCCGTCGCCCGCGGTGAAGGGCATCCACGGGTGGCGCGCCTTGCCGACCCGGAGCATCCCGATCGAGAAGTCGCAGGGCACCACATAGGCGCCGGCCCGGGCGAACGGCTGCGAGGAGGTGGCCGTGCCGGCCGCCAGGTCGAGGATCTTCTGGGCCGGCCGGGCGTCGACGGCGCGGGCGACCTCCTTGCGCCAGAGCCGCGCCTGTCCGAGCGACAGCACGTCGTTGGTGAGGTCGTAGTTCGCCGCCACGTCGTCGAACATCGAGGCGACTTCGTGCGGCTGCTTGTCCAGGGATGCTCGGGTCACCCTCCCATTCAAGCAGCCCCGCCCCCCATATCCGGCGGCGGCGTGGAGCGACGCGGTGAACGGCCTTTCGAATTCGGGAACAGCATCGCCCCGATCGTCGTCTCTCCCGGCGAGAAGAAAGGGGTTTCCGCCCCGGTGACACCCAGCAACTCCTTTACGGAACACGGGAGAACGGAACGCTGGACGTCGTCCGGTACGCGGACGGGCACCCGGTGCTCGAGGAGCAGGTCAGCGTGTGGGGCGGGTGATCATCCGTCCTGGACGGCCACACCGAGACCACGGATACTCACCAGAACATGCACAGTGACGACACACATCGAATACGGAACGCCGCCGGCTCCCGGCGGGGGGCCGGGACACCCGCTCCGGGGTCCAGACCCTCGCGCACACAGTCCCGGAAGCGCTCCACGGCCCTCCGAAAACGGACCCGGCGCCGGCGCGCGGTCCTCGCCGGGGCGGTGGTCGCGGTGGCCGCGGCCACGACGTTCCTCTACGTCGACCCGCCGTGGCAGGACGACGGCGCCGCCGTGGCGGCCGACCGGACCACCCCGCCGCCGTCCACGGCCGCACCGCGGCCTTCGGCCTCACCGAAGGCCCTGGTGAGCCCCGAGCCGTCGAAGTCCCCCTCGCCCTCAGCGAGCACCGAGGAGTCCGTCGATCCGGACTCCGTGCCGAAGTCGGGTCCCGGCACCTTCACCGTGGCCGGCGAGGGTGTCTCGTCCGGCGGCGACGGCAGCCGCTACCGCGTGGAGGTGGAGGACGGCATCGGCGTGGACCCGGACAGCGCCGCCGAGGATGTGGCGGAGATACTCGCCGACCCACGGGGCTGGAGCAACGGCGGGGCCCGCACCTTCACCCAGGTCGACGACGATTCGGCCGGACTGGTGATCAAGATCGGGACGGCGAAGACCACCGACCGCCTCTGCGGGCAGTACGGGCTGAACACCGGGGGCGAGGTGAACTGCCGCGGCGGGAAGAACGTCATGGTCAACCTGGACCGGTGGCAGCTGGGTTCACCGACCTTCGACGGTCCGGCGACCGAGTACCGCGCCCTGATCATCAATCACGAGGTGGGCCACTGGCTCGGGCACGGTCACGAGACCTGCCCCGGCGCCGGCAAGCCGGCCCCCGCGATGATGCAGCAGATCAAGGGGCTCAAGGGCTGCACCTCCAACGCCTGGCCGTACGACGGGAACGGCCGCTACCTGGGCGGCCCGTCCGTGCCGTAGGCCGCGCCGGCCCGGTGCGCCGGTCCCCGCGGGGCGGCCCTCACCGCCGCCGGTGGACCAGCCGTCCGCCGAGCACCGTGGCGACGCAGGTCCCGGCACCCGCCGCGACCAGCGCCGCCTCGTCGGGCACGTCGAAGACCGCGAGGTCGGCGCGGCCGCCGGCCGTGAGCGGGGCGTGCACGGAGCCCGGCAGGTCGCGGCCGCGGGCGAACGGGTCGAGGTCCGGCTCACCGGGGAGGCCGCCGGGAGCCCCGGCCACCGCCGTGAGTCCCGAGCGGGCCAGGGCGGTGCGTACGGCGTGGTCGTCGAACGGGCCCGCGACATGGGTGGTGCCGTGGCTCAGCATCCGCTGCAGCCCCCGGCGTACGCTGCCGGCCCGGCGGGGCTCGTCCATCCGCCCGGCCAGCCGCTCGAAGTCCGCCCCGGTCAGCGGCTGTTCGCCGAGCTCGTCCGCCTCGCGCGGGTCCGGGTGGTAGCAGCGGGTCAGCAGCTCGACCGCGTCCCACTGGCGCAGGCCGGGGGTGAGGACGCCCGGCCACCGCCGGACCCGGGCCCCCGGGTGCGCCGCGGTCACCGCGTCGTACGGCCCGACGGCCACGATCCGGTCGCCGTCCACCGCGACCGCGCCGCCTTCGACGGCCGCCGCGCCGACCGGAAGGACCAGCGGCGCGGCGTGAATCGTCAGCACGGAGACGTCAGTTGGCGTTCAGGAGCTTGAGCTCCGGGTGCGCCGTGCCGCCCGCGATCGCCGTGGACGAGATGTGCGAGACGACGCGCTCGTCGACCGGGTCGTTCGCCGGGTCGTCGTGGACGACCAGGTGCTCGTAGGTCGTGGCCCGCTGGGCGGGGACGCGGCCCGCCTTGCGGATCAGGTCGATGATCTCGAGCCGGTTCGAGCGGTGCTTGGCGCCGGCCGAGGAGACGACGTTCTCCTCCAGCATGATCGAGCCGAGGTCGTCCGCGCCGTAGTGCAGGGAGAGCTGGCCGACCTCCTTGCCGGTGGTCAGCCAGGAGCCCTGGATGTGGGCGACGTTGTCGAGGAAGAGCCGGGCGATGGCGATCATCCGCAGGTACTCGAAGAGGGTGGCCTGCGTCTGTCCTTTCAGCTTGTTGTTCTCCGGCTGGTAGGTGTACGGGATGAAGGCGCGGAAGCCGCCCGTGCGGTCCTGGACGTCACGGATCATCCGCAGGTGCTCGATGCGCTCGGCGTTGGTCTCGCCGGTGCCCATCAGCATGGTGGAGGTGGACTCGACGCCGAGGCCGTGCGCGATCTCCATGATCTCCAGCCAGCGCTCGCCGGACTCCTTGAGCGGGGCGATCGCCGTACGCGGCCGGGCGGGCAGGAGTTCGGCGCCCGCGCCGGCGAAGGAGTCGAGGCCGGCGGCGTGGATGCGCTCGATGGCCTCCTTCGCGGAGACGCCCGAGATGCGGGCCATGTGCTCGATCTCGGAGGCTCCCAGCGAGTGGATGACCAGCTGCGGGAACGCCTTCTTGATCGCGGAGAAGTGCTCCTCGTAGTACTCGACGCCGTAGTCCGGGTGGTGTCCGCCCTGGAACATGATCTGGGTGCCGCCGAGCTCGACGGTCTCCGCGCAGCGGCGCAGGATGTCGTCGAGGTCGCGGGACCAGCCCTTGGCGGTGTCCTTGGGCGGCGCGTAGAAGGCGCAGAACTTGCAGGCCGTGACGCAGACGTTCGTGTAGTTGATGTTGCGCTCGATGATGTACGTCGCGATGTGCTCCGTACCGGCGTAACGGCGGCGGCGCACGGCGTCGGCGGCGGAACCCAGGGCGTGCAGCGGAGCCGACCGGTACAGGTCGAGGGCCTCTTCCGGAGTGATCCGGCCGCCTTCGGCGGCTCGGTCGAGGATGGGCTGGAGGTCGGCCTTCTCGGTCACCGGGCTGTCACCTTTCGGCGGTTTTTCAACGGATCTACGGACCGATCCAGCGTACGCCAGCCCCTGCCGGGGTCAGCCGCCGGACCGGCTGAGGGTTCCCTTCGGGTTCCCCGCCGCCTCCTCGTGGGACTCGTAGCGCAGGGTGTCCTCGGAGGTGAGGGTGAAGACGAGGTCGGCCTCGCCCCCGGTGCACAGCGCACCGGTGCGGGCGTCCGGGTCGGCACGCTCCCGGATCTTCAGCTCGGTGGCCGTGCCGGAGACGAGTGTGCCGATGCCCTTGCAGACGACGGTCGTTCCGAGCGCGTCGAACCTGTACGAGAGCCGGACCACCTCCTCGCTCCTCTTCCCCTCGACGAAGACGGCGGTGACCGTGCCGTGCGGCGCGCCGCTGCGTTCGGTGGCGGAGCCCTTCCACGTACCGGCGAACGCCTTGGGCAGCGCGCTCACCGGTGCGGAGGGCGCGGGGGTCTTCGACGCGGCGTCCGTCGGCTTCCGCGACTGGCCGGACGCCGGGGGCTCCGCGGCGTCGTTGCCGTGGTCGCTGCCACCGCCGCCCGGGAACAGGTCCCCCAGCATCGCGGCACCCACGGTCACCACGGCGAGCGCCCCGGCGACGGCCAGCGCGACGGTGCAGCTGACCCGCCGCCCCCGCCGCGCGCCGGGCTGCCGGCCGGTGTCCACGGTGACGGCGATCCGGGCGTCGGGCTCCCGCTTCCCCGGCCTCTCGGCGGCGGCCGGCGGCTCGGCCGGCGGGGGTGGCGGCGGGCCGAAGGTGCCGAGCGCCGCGCTCCCCAGCGAGGCGTTGCTGAACGGCACCGGCCCGGACCGCACCGGGGCGTCCTGCGGCTCCAGGTCCAGCAGGGCCACCGCCGAGGTGCTGACCTCCCGCACCAGCGGGCCGGGCAGCCAGCCCGGCGCCACCAGTGCGGCGGCCCCGCCGGGCGCGAGCCTGCGGGCGAGTTCGGCGGGGGCGGGCCGGTCGGCGGGGTCCTTGGCGAGGCACCCGGCGACCAGCTCCCGCAGTTCGCCCTCCAGGTCCCCGAGTTCGGGTTCCTCGTGCACCACCTTGTAGAGGAGCACGGCGGAGGAGTCGCCGGGGAAGGGCGCGGTGCCGGTGGCCGCGTAGGCGAGGACCGCGCCGAGCGAGAAGACGTCGGCCGCACCGGAGATGTCCAGGCCGCGGATCTGCTCCGGCGCCATGTAGCCCGGCGAGCCGACGGAGACGCCGGTGGAGGTGAGGGAGACCGTGGCGCCGAGGGCCCGGGCGATGCCGAAGTCGATCAGCCGGGGGCCGTCGAGGGCGAGCAGGACGTTGGACGGCTTCACGTCACGGTGGATCAGGCCGTGCGCGTGTACGGCGTCGAGCGCCTCGCCGAGCCCGGCCCCCAGGGCCCGTACCGCGTACTCGGGCAGCGGGCCGTGGCGGGTGACCGCGTCGGAGAGTGGCGGCCCGGCCACGTAACCGGTCGCGACCCACGGCACGGCCGCGTCGGGGTCGGCGTCGAGGACCGGGGCGGTCCACCGCGCTCCGAGGCGCCGCGCCGCGTCCACCTCGCGGCGGAAGCGCGCGCGGAACTGCTCGTCCAGGGCGAAGTGGGGGTGCACCACCTTGACGGCGACGGTGCGTCCGCCCGCGCTGCGGCCCAGATAGACCCGGCCCATCCCGCCGGCGCCGAGCCTGCCGAGCAGCCGGTAGGCGCCGATGGTGTGCGGTTCGCCGGCTTCCAGCGGCTGCATACGGTCTCCCCCTGTGGTCCCCGGGACTCGGACGGCAGCCTAGGCGGCCCGGGTCGCACGGTCACGGAGACCCCTTCCGCCGATATCGCCCCTATGGGCACGAAGCAGGGATTTCGCCACACGGAAAGGCGTGAATACGTCGTTCGTCCGCACCCCCGGGGTTCACCGGAGGGAAACCGGAAGGCGTTACGGGAGACGTCCGCCATTTCCCCGTGCGTCCTTGGAGAGGCCCTCCGCGACAGAACTCCGGACATTCGCACCCTTTCAAGGGAACGGAATGGAGCAGTCGTGCGTCAGGGTCCGCCGGGAGGAATGGGCGGCCCGGGAAGGAAGGCCCGCGGGGCAAGGACGGGGAACGCGAGGGAAGGCCCCCGGGGCAAGGGCCGGGAAGGTACGGGATTCACCTTTCTCCCGCACCTTTCCCGTGTGCCCTCGGGTCAGCCGCCGAGCAGCTCGACCTTGACGTCCGCCGGGAAGCCGGTCGTCGGACCCGTCCGCCGGGCGAACTCGCGCACGCCCGCCAGCTGGTCCGGACCGAAGCGGAAGTCCAGGGTGGTGAAGTAGCGCTCCAGCACCTCGGCGTCGAAGGCCTCCCAGCGCGCGGCCTGCTCGGCCACCTTGGTGACCTCCTCCAGCGAGACGTCGCGGGAGGCCAGGAACGCCTCGTGCACCTTCTCGACGTAGTCCGGGTGCGAGGCCAGGTAGTCCTTGCGGGCCGCCCAGACGGCGAAGACGAACGGCAGCCCCGTCCACTCCTTCCACATCTGGCCCAGGTCGTGGACCTGCAGCCCGAGCCTGGGGGCGTCGTGCAGGTTCGCGCGGAGCGCGGCGTCACCGATGAGCACGGCCGCGTCGGCCTCCTGCATCATCAGGCCGAGGTCCGGGGGGCAGGTGTAGTAGTCGGGGGAGACGCCGTACCGCTCGGCGAGCAGCAGCTGGGCCAGCCGTACCGAGGTGCGTGAGGTCGAGCCGAGCGCCACCCGGGCCCCGTCCAGCTGCTCCAGGGGCAGCTGGGACACGATCACGCACGACATGACGGGGCCGTCGCAGCCGACGGCGATGTCGGGGAGGGCGACCAGGTCGTCGGCGTTGCGCAGGAACTCGACCAGGGTGACGGGACCGATGTCGAGGTCCCCCCTGACCAGCTGCTCACTGAGTCTTTCCGGGGTGTCCTTCGAGAGCTCGAGGTCGAGCAGGGTTCCGGTCCGCGCCAGGCCCCAGTAGAGGGGGAGGCAGTTCAGGAACTGGATGTGGCCGACGCGCGGCCTGCTGCGACGGTCGTCGCCTTCTGCGGGAGAGACGGTTGAATTGTCCACATCGCGAGGCTAGACCTGCCCCTCCCGGCCGGCACCATCGGGGCTCCCGGAGTGGGTCGCGGGGGCTTTGTCCGTCAGCTCTCGGACGGCTCAATCAAACATCCGGGTGAAGTGATCTTTCCCTCTACCGCTCCCTGCGGACTGCGTGCTAGGCTCGCCGCAAGTTGCAGTTTGGTTTCCCTTGCAGTACAGAGCCTGCGGAGCATGTAACCCGCAGGCTTTTGTAGTTTTCAGACTTGTTTGCAGGTTCTGGAGCAGGGCAACCCTTTGGCCCAAGGAGGGCTTATGGCTACCGGAACCGTCAAGTGGTTCAACGCTGAAAAGGGCTTCGGCTTCATCGCCCAGGACGGCGGCGGCCCGGATGTCTTCGTCCACTACTCCGCGATCAACGCGTCCGGGTTCCGCTCCCTCGAGGAGAACCAGGTCGTGAACTTCGACGTCACTCAGGGACCCAAGGGTCCGCAGGCTGAGAACGTCACCCCGGCCTAGTTGCCCGGGTCGGCCGATCGCGGCCGAGTGAGCAGTACCCAAGGAGCCCCGCTCCCCCGCTTCGGCGGAGGAACGGGGCTCCTGCCTTTTCCGCCCCGGTTCTCCGGAAAACGGAAAAGGGGCCCGACTCAGAGCCGGCGGCGGCCCGGGCCCCTGAGGGCGTCCGCCGGGCCCCAGCCCTCCCGGGGCACCGAGGCCGGCAGCAACCCGGTGCAGGGGTCCCGCGGCGCGGCCAGCACCCCGGCCGTCGGCCCCTGCTCGCCACGGCGGGCGTCGGTGCCACCGGTCCCGGCATCGCCCGGTACGAGGACGCCGTCCACCGGGGCTCCATGGGCCACGTGCCGGCGACCGAGCGGATCCTGGCCCGCCACGTCGACGACCACGGGCGGCGTCCCGCCGGTTACGCCCGTGAGGTCACTCTGGAGTGCCCGGAGAATCCCGACAACTGGGTCACTGAACTCCAGCTGCCCCTCGCCGGGTGACCTGACGTCACCCTCCGCACAGGTTCTCGCCCCCCAATCATGTCGAGGGCCTGTGCAGAGCACCACCCGATACTGACGAGCCCGCCCATAACAAGGCAGACTGTTGACCGCGATACCAACGGTATGAAGCAGAGCGGGATCAGCAGGACCGGCGGGGCAAGCAGGACAGGGGGCATCATGGGCCGCGACAACGGATCCGGTGTGCGCGTTCCGGAGCAACGCGCTCCACGGGAACAGGCGGCCGGGACCGACCTGCGTTTCACCGTGCTCGGCCCGGTCCGCGCCTGGCGCGGCAGTGAACTCCTGCCGTCCGGGTCCCCGCAGCAGCGCGCCCTGCTGGCCGCCCTCCTCCTGCGCGACGGCCGCACGGCCACCGCAGGCGAACTCATCGACGCCCTCTGGGGCGACGATCCCCCGTCCCAGGCACTGGCCACCGTGCGGACGTACGCCTCCCGGCTGCGCAAGATCCTGGGCCAGGAGACCCTGGTCAGCGAGTCCGGGGGGTACGCGGTCCGGATCCCGCGCGAGGCACTCGACCTGACGCTCGCCCAGGACCTGGCGGCGGAGGCGGAGAAGGCACGCGGCGGCGGAGACCGCTGCCAGGCCCGCACCCTGATCAACAAGCTGCTCGGTCTCTGGGACGGCGAGGGACTCGCCTCCCTCCCCGGCCCGTACGCGGAGAACCAGCGGACCAGCCTGGAGGAATGGCGCCTCCAGCTCACCGAGACCCGGCTGGACCTGGACCTGGAGCTCGGCTGCCACGCGGAGGCGGTCTCCGAACTCACCGCCCTCACCGCGGCGCACCCCCTGCGCGAACGGCTCCGCGAGCTGCTGATGGTCGCCCTGTACCGCAGCGGCCGGCAGGCCGAGGCCCTCGCGGTGTACGCGGACACCCGCCGCCTCCTCGCGGAGGAACTGGGCGTGGACCCGCGCCCCGAGCTGGCCCAGCTCCAGCAGCGGATCCTCCAGGCCGACGAGGAGCTGGCCCGCCCCGCCGACGAGCCGGCGCCCGCCACCGCGGCGGTCCGCCCGGCCCAGCTCCCGGCCACCGTCCCGGACTTCACGGGCCGCGACGCGTTCGTACGCGAACTGGGCGCCCGGCTCGCGACCGCGGAGGGCTCCGTGATGGCGGTCTCCGCGCTCGCCGGCATCGGCGGCGTCGGCAAGACGACCCTCGCCGTGCACGTCGCCCACCGGGCCCGCCCGCACTTCCCGGACGGCCAGCTGTACGTCGACCTCCAGGGCGCGGGCGCGCGGGCCGCCGAACCCGAGACCGTCCTCGGCGCGTTCCTGCGCGCGCTGGGCACCGCCGACTCCGCCATCCCGGACTCCCTGGACGAGCGGGCCGCGCTCTACCGCTCCACGCTGGACGGCCGCCGCATCCTGGTCCTGCTCGACAACGCCCACGACGCGGCCCAGATCCGGCCCCTCCTCCCCGGCACGGAGGGGTGCGCGGCCCTGGTCACCAGCCGCGTGCGCATGGTCGACCTGGCCGGTGCGCACCTCGTGGACCTGGACGTGATGTCCCCCGAGGAGGCCCTGCAGCTCTTCACCCGCATCGTCGGCGACGAACGCGTCCGCTCGGAGCGCGAAGCGGCCCTGGACGTGGTGGCCGCGTGCGGCTTCCTGCCGCTGGCCATCCGCATCGCCGCCTCCCGGCTGGCCGCCCGCCGCACCTGGACGGTCTCGGTGCTGGCCGCGAAGCTCGCCGACGAACGCCGCCGCCTCGACGAACTCCAGGCCGGCGACCTCGCGGTGAAGGCCACCTTCGAGCTCGGCTACGGCCAGCTGGAGCCGGCCCAGGCGCGCGCCTTCCGTCTCCTGGGTCTGGCGGACGGCCCGGACATCTCCCTCGCCGCGGCGGCCGCCCTCCTGGACCTGGACCCCCACACGGCGGAGGACCTCCTGGAGACCCTGGTCGACACCAGCCTCCTGGAGTCCGCCGCCCCGGGCCGCTACCGCTACCACGACCTGGTGCGCCTCTACGCGCGTGCGTGCGCCGAGCGCGACGAACAGCCCCCGGCGGGACGGGAGCTGGCGCTGTCGCGGCTGCTGGACTTCTACCTGGCCACGGCGGCGGGGGTGTACGCGCTGGAGCGGCCCGGGGAGCGGGTGCTCGACCACTTCTCGCGGACCGAATACCCCGGACTCACCTTCCAGGTGCGTGAGACCGCGCTGGACTGGCTCTTCTCGGAGTCCAGCGGACTGCTGGCCTGCGCGGCCCAGTCAGCCGGGTCCGGCATGCCGCGGCGCGCCGCCGATCTGCTCATGGCGATGGTGGACCTGGGCGAATCCGGTGCCAACTCCCACCAGTTCGCGACTGCCGCGAAGGCCGTGAGCGACGCGGCGCGGACCGCGGGCGACGCACAGGCCGAGGGCCGGGCCCGGACGATGCTGACCCATGCCCTCAGCGTCTCCGGACGGTTCGCGGAGGCCGAGACCGAGGCCCGGCGTGCGTTGGAGCTCGGCCGGCTGGCCGGTGACCCTGTCTCCCTCGGCCAGGTCCCGAATCAGCGCGGGATCATCGCCCTGTACGAGAACCGGCACTCCGACGCCGAGAACCACCTGCGTGAAGCGCTGGCCGCCTTCCGCGCGGACGGCAACAAGCCCGGCGAGGCCTCGGCCCTGTGCAACCTCTCCCGTGTCCATCTGGCCACGGGGAGGACGGCGAGCGCGGTGAACCTCGCCCAGCAGGGCGTCGGCATCTACGAGGCGGACACCTCGGGACTGGCCCTGCGCCTCGCCAACGGGAAGTACGCCCTGGGACTGGCCCTCACCGGCACCGGGCAGACGGCCTCCGCCCAGGAGGTGCTCACCGAGGCCATGTCGATATTCCGCGACAGCCGGCAGCAGCTCTGGCACGGCATGACCCTGTTCCGGCTGGCCGAACTGCACCTGGCCATCCGTCAGCCCGCGCACGCCGCGTCGCAGGCCGAGCAGGCCCTGGCGATCCTGCGCGGTATCGGCGGTGAATGGCGCCGGGCCAACGTGCTCACCGCACTGGGCCGCGGGCTCGCGGGCATCGGCCAGACGGACCGCGCCCAGGTCTGCTGGAACGAGGCGCTCTCGATCTACGACGACCTCGGCTCGCCCGAGGCCGCCTCCGTACGCGACCTTCTCGCCCCGGCCACTGTCGCCAGGGCCTCCTGACCGGCGTTCATCAATCGTTTATCGCCCCACGGCACTCTCTACTCATCGATCCGTCGCGTCGGGGGGCAGACGGATTGGCGAGTGGCCTCACCGTTAGGGTGATCGGCCCTGGGAGGCCCACCCGGCGATCCACGGGGGAACCGCCGGGTGGGCGCTCCATCCGCAGTCACCACCTCTTCAGGAGTTGAACTTCATGGCCGACAAGAGCGACATCCTCAAGCCCACGGACGCGCACGCCACCGGCGAGGAGATCACCACCCAGGACGCCCACGCCACCGGTTCGCCGCTCAAGCCGACGGACGCGCACGCCACCGGCGGGGAGATCACCACCCAGGACGCGCATGCCACGAGCGAGCCGGCCAACTAGGCCTCACCGCACGGGGAACGGCCGCGGCGGCGCGGAGGGGGAGCCGTCGCGGCCGCGGCACGTCCGCGTGCGGGAACGAGGGCCCGAGCCGGTCGGCTCGGGCCCTCCGCCGTGCTCCACGGTCACAACGCCCGGACCTGGACCTCCGGCCGGCACAGCTTCCGCATGTCGTCCTCGTCCGAGGTGAAGACCGCGACCCGCCCCCGCTGCCGCCCCGCGACGACCGCGAGCGCCGCGTCGATGGCGTACGTGTGACCGTGCAGCCCGGCCTCGCTCAGCAGACCGATCGCCTCGTCCGCCACGTCCTTGGTCACCGGCTCCACAGCGATGCGGGACATGGCCCAGTTCCACTCGGCACGCCGGATCCTGCCGTGGTACGCCTCGATGAGGGTCATGGAACTGGTCACCACACGGACCCCCACCTGGTGCGCCTTGGTGAGAATCCCCGTCATGACCCGCTCACGGGACACGGCCCGCGACAGAGCCTCACAGTCCAGCACGAAGCACAGTTCAGGCGTCACGCGGCCGTCGCCCCTCCGTGCGCCCCGGGCGCCCGCTCCTCGAACCACCGCTCGATCTCGCGGAGCTCCGCCGACGCCGCCGCCTGCTCCTCCTCGGTGAGCGGCCCGTGCTTCTCCTGCATCCACGCCACCAGCTCGCCCAGCCGGTCCTGCTCACGCTGACGTTCTATGGCATGCGTGACATACGCGCTGAACGCACCGGGGCCCACCTCGCCGCGGATCTCCTCCGCGAGTTCCTCGGGCAGCGTGACCGTGTACTTCTTGGTTGCCATACCTGGCATCTTACCAAGCAGGATCAGTAGCGCAGCTCCGCCGTCACCACGCAGCGCTTCACACGGGAGACCGAGCGCGGGCTGTCCATGGGGACCGAGATGATCTGCTTCTCGCCGGCCGCGAGGTCGATGTCGGCCTCACCCGTGTCGACGGTCAGGCCCTTGGCGTCGACGAACGTCACGTCCACCTCGTACGTGTGCTCGGTCGTCGCCGTCGAGCGGATCTCGACCGACGAGGCGGTGTACGCCCTGCGCTTGCCCTTCTTGGGCTGGGCGCAGCGGATGACCCGCAGGGAGGGTGCCTCGGAGGAGGTCGCGGCGGGAGTGGCCGACTCGTACGTGGAACCGCCGGACGAGCTCGACGAGCTGTCGTAGTCATCGTCGTCGTAGTCGTGATAGCCGCCGTTGCTCTTCTTGGAGCTGGAGCAGCCGCCTCCGCCAGAACCGCCGCTGCTCCGGCTCTTCCCGCTCTTGCCGCCGTGGCTGGACGTGGAGAAGCCGGTGAGCGCGAGCACCACCACGACCAGTACCGCCGCGAACCTCATCTGTCGCCGCATCATCGACGCAGCCCCCCTTGCTGTAGTCGGCTTCATGGCCGTCGCACGGCCGCGCGACACCGTAACGCACAGCATCCCGGACGCTCACTCATGGTTCCGTCATGGCCCTGTCACGGTCTCGTCATCGTCTCCGATGGCAGGGAAGATCGGCCCGGCGTAGCGTCGAGCGCGGGGAGCGGTGCGCACAGCCGTGCGCCTTGGCCCGGGAGGCTGTCGATGATCCGCAATGTCCTCGGCTCCGTCGTAGCGCTGGTGGGAGCGGCGGCGGCCGTGCAGAGCCCCTTCCACCGCTGGTTCGACGACCGCCTCGGGCGGGACTACCGCATTCAGGACCTGTTCGGCGGCATCAGCGGCGTCTCGTCGTCGGTGATGGGCTCGATCCTGCTGCCGTTCCTCTTCGCCGCCCTGGTGACCCTCGTCGGCGTCGTGTTCCGCTCGCGCTGGGTCGTGGCCCTCGCCGGCCTGATCGTGATCGGCTTCACCGTGCTGTGGATGGTCCGGCAGGGCCAGGAGGCCGGGAGCCTCACGGTCGACGGCGACGGGCAGGGGCTGCGGTGGGGCGTCGCGCAGGCGCTCGCGGGCGGTCTCCTGCTCCTGCTGGGCGCGCTGCTGATGTCGGGGCGGAAGAAGCGGGCGGCCAGGGAGGGGTACGCCCCCGAGCCCTACCCCGCGCCGCCTGACGACCGTCCCGACACCTGGCCGCCGACGCAGGAGCCCGGGCCTGCCGCGTACACGTCCCCCGGGCCGGAGCCCGAGGCGGATCCGTACACCGGGCCGGGCCGGCACCGGGCGTCCCCCGCCGACGAGGACACCGCCCAGTACCCCGTCCAGCACCCCGACGAGGGGGATCAGCAGGACCGGGACCGGTATCACCCGCCCCACCCCTGAGGGGCGTCAGGCCCGGGCCCGGTTCCCCGTCCCCGTGCCCTTCAGCGCGTCCAGGGCGTACACGCAGCGGTCCTTGCTGCACGCGTAGACGACGCCCGCCTCCGCCACCGGGGAGCCCGTGATCTCGCCGCCCGTGGCCAGCTTCCAGCGGAGCTGGCCGCCTGCCGCGTCCAGGGTGTAGAGGACGTGGTCCGCCGATCCGAAGTGGACCCGGCCGTCCGCGACCACCGGTGCGCCGACGACCTCGCCGCCCGCGGCGAACCGCCACTTCGGCGTGCCGGTGACCGCGTCCAGGGTGTACAGCGCGCTGCCGCTGCCGACGTGCACGTTGCCCGCCGTCACCAGTACGGGCTCGATGGACTGCCGGGCCTCCGTCGCGATCCGCCAGCGGTCCTTGCCGGTGGAGGCGTCCAGGGCGTACACGGTGCCGAGGTAGTCCGCGAGGTACACCCCGCCGCCGGTGACCGCGGGCCCCGGCGCGAAGGCGGGCGGGGAGAGGAAGACGGCCGGTGACTCGAAGTGCCAGCGCACCCGGCCGGAGACCGTGTCCACGGCCAGCACCCGGGTCCCCGCCGCGACGTACACGAAGCCGTCGGGCGCGGGCGTGATCCGGACCGGGACCCCGCCGCAGGAGGCCGCGTCGCCGACGGGGTACGACCACCGCTCCGTGCCGGTGCGCGCGTCCACGGCACGCAGCCGGGCGTCCTGCCACAGGAACACCGTGCCGTCGTGGATGACGGGGCCGGCCTCCGGCGTCTCGAAGTCCGTCTGCACTCCGGAGGTCTCCCACAGCTTCTCGCCGCTGGACGCCTCCCAGGCCTGTACGCCGCCGCCGCGCGTCCCGGTCAGGACGGTGCCCCGGTCGGCCTTGAGGGAGTACACCCAGGCGTCGGTCTGGAGCCGCCACCGCTCGGTGCCGGTCGCCGCGTCCAGGGCGTACAGGGACGGGCCGTCCGAGGCGTGGATCCGGCCGCCGTCGACCGCCATCGACCAGGCCACGTCGCGGGTCTTGAACTGTCGCCGCCCGTTGCCCACGTCCAGGGCATGGACCTCGAACGACGTCACGTAGAGCAGGTCGCCCACCACGACGGGCGTGCCCCACACGTCGTTCGACATACGGAAACGCCACGGCCGCCAGCGCTCCGGCGCGACGGGTGCCGCGTCCGGGGCCGGTGCGGGGGCGGGCACCGGGGCGGCCGGCGCCGCCGAGGTGTGCCCTCCGGGTGCCCGCACCCAGCCGGTGGCCGGGTCGGCGTGCGCGGCCGCCGGGCCCCGCACGTCCACGGGGCGCGGCCCGGGACCGATCGGCACCTTGGCGTTGGGCAGCCGCACGGGGCCGCCGTCGGGGGCGGGCGACACGGGCGCGGGGGCCGGCGCGGTCCGCAGATCGCCGCCGCTGCGCCAGACCCCGTCCCGGTCGGCACCGGGCGGCGGCTGGGACGGGGGCGGAGGCACGACCACGGGGGCGGGCGCGACGGCGACGGCACGGCCACCGCCGCGGCGCTGCTCGATCATCGCGGTCGCAACGGTCGGCAGCCAGGCCGACGCCGTGCCGCTGTCGTCGCCGCCGGAGGCGAACAGGTGCGGGGCCAGCTGCGACTGAAGGTCCGCGGGGCTGGGCCGCCGGGCCGCGTCCATCTGCATGCAGGACTCGATGAGCGGGCGCAGATCGTCGGGCAGCCCCTCGGTGTCGGGGCCCTCACGCAGCAGCATGAACACGGTCTCGACCGGGTTCGCCCCGTGGAAGGGCGCGTGCCCCGTCGCCGCGAAGACGAGGGTCGAGCCGAGCGAGAAGACATCGCTGGCACCCGTCACGCTGCGCGAGTCGCGGGCCTGCTCCGGAGACATGTACGCGGGCGTTCCCACCGCGACGTTCGTCATGGTCAGCCGGGTGTTGGAGACGCCGGACGCGATACCGAAGTCGATCACCCGCGGCCCGTCCTCGACCACGAGGACGTTGGACGGCTTCAGGTCGCGGTGGACGAGACCGGCCCCGTGGATCGACTGCAGGGCCTCGGCGATCCCGGCGGCCAGCCAGCGCACGGCCTGCGTCGGCATCGGCCCGCACTCATTCACTATCTCCTCGAGGGAGGGGGCGGGGACGTAGGCGGTGGCCAGCCAGGGCACGGCCGCCCTCGGGTCGGCGTCGACCACCGCGGCGGTGTAGAAACCGCTGACCGCGCGAGCGGCCTCCACCTCACGCGTGAAGCGGACCCGGAACAGCTGGTCCTCGGCCAGTTCCGTACGGACCGTCTTGATCGCCACCCGCCGGCCCGACGCCGACCGCGCCAGATAGACCAGCCCCATGCCGCCGGCCCCGAGCCGTCCCAGCACCTCGAACGGGCCGATCCGCCTCGGGTCATGCTGCGTCAGCTGCTCCACTTGCCTGCCACCTCCCCGTACGGACCTCAGGAACAGAAGCCCGCGAAATCCCGCCCTGTGCAGCGTCTCACCACTGGGCACCACTTGGCGGTGCGCACCCTGATTCTTCCTGGCTCGGGGCCCGGTTGCGAACCCGGGGGCGGAACGGAGTGTTGTGTGGCACTCCATCCCTTTCAGGACACCCCTGGAAACCCCTACGGCAGCAGCTCGGTCGGCTGGAGCACGGCGAAAACCGCACCCTGGTCGTCCTGGAGGACCGCCATCCGCCCGTACGGAATGTCCAGGGGAGGCGCCGTGATCCGGCCACCGAGGCGTACGGCGGCCTCGGCGGTTCCGTCGCAGTCGACGACGGCGAAGTAGCTGAGGAAGTAGCTGGGCAGCATCGCGGGGAACGCGTCCGTGATGACCGCTCGCCCGCCGACGCCGGTGTCCTCACCGGGCTCGGTCCCGGCCGGGGACCAGATCCGGAAGGGCTCGGCCGCCCCGGTGTCGCCCGGCAGTTCGATGTCGGTCCCCCGGAAGCCGAAGACCTCCTCGTAGAAGGCGTCCACCCGCTCCGGCTGCCGGGTGTAGACCTCGGTCCAGCAGAAGGACGCCGGCCTGTTCTGCTTCTCGAAACCCGCGCGCTCGCCCGCCTGCCAGAGACCGAAGACCGCGCCGCCGGGGTCGGCGGCCTGGGCGAGGACCCCCGCCGCGCCGGCCCGCACCGGATCGGTGATCACCTGGCCGCCCGCCTTCCTGACCAGGGCCACGGTGGCGCGGATGTCATCGGTCGAGAAGTACACGCCCCAGGTCGTGGGCATGCGGCCGTCCCGCTTGGCCGCGAGCGCGGCGACGAGCTCGCCTTCGCTGTACGCGTCCGCGAACGGCATGCCGTCGCCCGCCCGGAAGGTCCAGCCGAAGAGCCCGCCGTAGAAGCGCTTGCCGGCCTCCAGGTCGGAGAGCTGCACATCCACCCAGCACGGCGCGGACTGCGCGAATACGGCCATGGCCCGGGTCCTTCCGTCGCATGGATCGCCGTGACGCCCGTCACACTCAACGTAGCGTCGGGGGCCTTCCGGCGCGCCCCGAGGGGTCGAATAGAACCTTTGCCCGAATCGTGAAGGTCTTGCGACCTGCGTGGACAGGGTTGTCCACCGAAGTTATCCACAGGCTGTTGATAACAACATCGCACCGGAGCCCCTGCGCGCGGCCGTGAAGAGCAATTCATAAACAGCTTCGCCCGCGTGGAAAACCGATCACACAGCTCCGGGAATTGCGCTGTTCACCCCGTCCGCACTGGGGCGTTCCCCATTTGCAGTCGGTCAGATCGCGCTCGGATCACCCCTCGGTAAGCTGACGGCATGACAGGACAAGTACGCACCGTCGACGGCCGCGTGGCTGGTCGGCGAGGTCAGGCGACGCGGCAGAAGCTGCTCGACTGCCTCAGCGAGATGCTCAGCTCCTCGCCGTACCGGGACGTCAAAGTCATCGACGTCGCACGGAAGGCGGGGACTTCACCCGCGACTTTCTACCAGTATTTCCCCGACGTCGAGGGCGCTGTTCTCGAACTCGCCGAGGAAATGGCCAAGGAAGGTGCCGGACTGACCGAACTGGTCGGTGACCGCTCCTGGGTCGGCAAGGTCGGCTGGCTGGCCTCCGAAGAACTCGTCGAGGGATTCCTCGACTTCTGGCGGCGGCACGACGCGATCCTCCGCGTCGTCGATCTCGGCGCCGCCGAGGGCGACAAGCGGTTCTACAAGATCCGCATGAAGGTCCTGAGCTCCGTCACCAACTCCCTGACGGACGCGGTCAAGGAGCTCCAGTCCAAGGGCAAGGTGGACAAGGACGTCAGCCCAGGCGCGGTGGCGGGCTCCCTGGTCGTCATGATGGCGGGGGTCGCCTCGCATCAGAGGAGCTTCACCACCTGGGGCGTGAAGCAGGCCGAACTCCGGCCGAACCTGGCCCTGTTGGTCCATCTGGGCATCACCGGCAAGAAGCCGGTCAGGTAGGCGCCGACCAGGACTCCCGCGCACACGCCGGGCGCCGCGCTTTCCCGCGGCTCCCCACGTCCTGTCTCACCGACGGCGGACCACGCCCCGTGGTCCGCCGCCGGCGTTTCCGCACCGGCGCGGGACGCTGTGGAATGGACCCATGAGCGATGCACAGAAGGACTTCCGCGACCTGCTCCACGCGCAGCGCGTCTGGGACGTGCCCCTCCCCCGCTTCGACCCGTCCGCCGCGCCCGCCGCGCCGCTCCCCCTCTTCCACTGCTGGTTCGCCGAGGCGGTGGCAGCCGGGCAGACCGAGCCCCACACCATGACGCTGGCGACGGCGGACGCGGACGGCCTGCCCGATGTGCGCACGCTGATGCTGCACGACGCGGACGAGCGCGGCTGGCACTTCGCCACCCACGCCACCAGCGCGAAGGGCCGGCAGCTCGCCGCCCGGCCGTACGCGGCGCTCGGCTTCTACTGGCCCGTCCAGGGCCGCCAGGTACGCGTCCGGGGCACGGCCGCCCCCGCGACCCGGGAGGAGAGCCGGGCGGATCTGCGGGCCAGATCCACCGGCGCGCTGGCCGCCGCGCTGACCGGCTCGCAGAGCGAGGTGCTGCCCGCGTACGAGGACCTCGTACGGGCCTCCGAGGCCGCCTGGGAGCGGGCGCGGGCGGAGCCGGAGACGGAGGCGGAGACCTGGACGCGGTACGTCGTCGAGCCTCGCGAGGTGGAGTTCTTCCAGGGCGACGACCGGCGCCGGCACGTGCGGCTGCGCTACCGCCGGGACGGCGCGGGCTGGACCCGCGAGCTCCTCTGGCCCTGAGCCTCCTTCACCCGGTTCCTACCGGAAAGGAGCACTATGGGAGGCAGGTGAGCTGCTGGAGGCACCCATGGCACGTACGCGTTCCCGTTACGCCCCGGACCGAGGGCTGACCACCCGCATGGTGGGCACGATGTTCTTCATCGGCCTGCTGTACGTGGTCCTCGTGGGCGTGCTGCTCGCAGCCCTGCGCGGCTCCTGGCCCGTCATCCTGGTCATCACGGGCGGTCTGTTCGTCGCCCAGTTCTGGTTCAGCGACCGCATCGCGGCGTACGGCATGGGCGCCCGGGAGGTCACCCCGCAGGAGGCGCCGGAGCTGCACGGCGCGATCGACCGGATCTGCGCCCTCGCGGACATGCCGAAGCCCCGCGTGGCCGTCGCGCGGAGCGACGTGCCGAACGCCTTCGCCACGGGCCGCAGCGAGAGGACGGCCCTGGTCTGTGCCACGACCGGGCTGCTGCGCAGACTGGAGCCCGAGGAGCTCGAAGGCGTCCTGGCCCACGAGATGTCGCACGTCGCGCACCGCGACGTGGCCGTGATGACCATCGCGTCGTTCCTCGGGGTCCTCGCCGGCGTCGTCACCCGGGTCGCCCTGTGGGGCGGCTTCGCCCGCAACAGCCGGGGCAACGACCCCGCGGGCGTCATCCTCATGCTCATCCCGCTGATCAGCGCGGTGGTGTACGCCCTGAGCTTCCTGCTGACCCGGCTGCTCTCCCGCTACCGGGAGCTCTCCGCCGACCGTACGGCCGCCCTGCTCACCGGGCGGCCGTCGGCGCTGGCCTCCGCCCTCACCAAGGTGAGCGGACAGATGGCCAGGATCCCGACGGAGGACCTGCGGAAGGCGGAGCCGTACAACGCCTTCTACTTCGTGCCCGCCTTCGCCGCCAGGGAGAGCCTGGGCCGGCTGCTCTCCTCCCACCCGACCCTCGAACAGCGTCTGGACCAGCTGGCCCGCATCTCCGCCGGCCTGTCCCGCCCGTAAGGAGCTTCCGTGGGCCTGCTCGACAGCATCCTGGGCCGCAGCAAGCCGGTCCGCCCCGATCTCGACCAGCTCTTCGCCGTGCCGTCGGCCGCGCTCACCCTCCAGGCCGGCACCGGGTTCACGCCGACCGGGCTCGGGTCGGTGTGCTTCGCGGGGGTGGAGGGCGGCACCTTCGCCCGCGTCCAGCAGGACGTCCGGGAGTTGCTCGACGCGGACACGGCGCGCGGCGGGGTCCCGGTCGAGTTCAGCCGGGACACCTACGGCTACACCTGGCTGCTCGCCCGTCAGGAGCCGGACGACACGGCCGCCCTGGTCAACGACCTGCACGCGGTCAACACCCTCCTCCAGGACGGCGGCTTCGGCCCCCATCTGCTCTGCTCGATGATCGGGTTCCGGAACCCGGAGGGGCGTTCGCTGGCCCTGGTCTACCTCTACAAGAGGGGGACGTTCTATCCCTTCGCGCCGGCCCCCGGCGGCGGCGAGAAGCGCGACAACCAGCTGGAACTCCAGGTGCGCGCCACGCTCGGCGACGACCTCCGGGTGGAGGACGACCTCTCACGCTGGTTCCCGGTGTGGGGCGCTCCCGGGCTGTGAAGGCCTCCGCGGCGTCCCGTGATCATTTCGCAACCGATTCCCGTCCGGACCGGAACCCATCATGTCCATGTCCTATTACGCTCCGAACCATGCCCGAATCGACCCCCGCCTCCGGTGAAGCCCTGCCCGCCTCCATCGACCGCACCGACGGCCGGCCGGTCTATGTGATCGGCGGCGGCCCGGGCGGCCTCGCCGCCGCGGCGGCCCTGCGGGAACAGGGCGTACGGGCGGTGGTGCTGGAGAAGTCCGGCAGCGTCGGGACGTCCTGGCGCAACCACTACGACCGGCTGCACCTCCACACGACCCGCCGCTGGTCGGCGCTCCCGGGGCTGGCGATGCCCCGCCGGTTCGGGCGCTGGGTGTCGCGCGACGACATGGTGCGGTACCTGGAGAAGTACGCCGAGCACCACGCGCTGGACGTCGTGACGGGCGTCGAGGTCTCCCGGATCGAGCGGGCCGCCGACGGCACGGGCTGGCAGCTGAGCGCCACCGGCGGCCGGGTGCTCACCGGGCGGGCGGTGGTGGTGGCCACCGGCTTCAACCACACCCCGCGGATCCCGCCGTGGCCCGGCCGCGAGGACTTCACCGGCGAGCTGGTGCACGCGGCGCGGTACCGCGGCCCGGCCCCGTACGCCGGCAAGGACGTCCTCGTCGTCGGCATCGGCAACACGGGCGCCGAGATCGCCGTGGACCTGGTCGAGGGCGGCGCGTCCCGGGTGCGGATCGCGGTCCGCACGACGCCGCACATCGTGCGCCGCTCCACGGCGGGCTGGCCCGCCCAGGCCACGGCCGTCCTGGTCCGCAGGCTGCCGGTCGGGCTCGTCGACCGGGCGGGGAGCGTGATGTGCCGTGTATCCGTCCCCGACCTGGCGGAACAGGGCCTCCCCCGCCCCGACACCGGCCTGTACTCCCGGGTCAAGGAGGGCGCGATCCCCGTCCAGGACGTCGGGCTCATCGACGCGGTGAAGCGCGGCCGGGTGGTGCCCGTGGCAGCGGTCGAGTCGTTCGACGGGGACGCCGTGGCACTGGCCGACGGCACCCGGATCACCCCGGACGCCGTGATCGCGGCCACCGGCTACGAACGCGCCCTGGAGGACCTGGTCGGCCACCTCGGCGTGCTGGACGCCCGGGGCCGCCCCGTGGTGCACGGCGCACGCACCCCGGAGGGGGCGCCGGGCCTCTACTTCACCGGCTTCACCAACCCGATCAGCGGGATGCTCCGCGAGATGGCGCTGGACGCGCGGAAGATAGCCGCCCGCGTGGCGAGGACGGGCTGACCACCGCCCCTCAGCGGACGGCCGCCGGCACCGGGGCCGTCCCCTTGCGGCGGATCACCAGGGCCATCAGGGCCGCCGTCGCGCAGAGGGCCCCCGCGGCGTACCAGACGAGGTCGTACGAGCCGGTCACATCCCGTACGACCCCGCCGAGGAACGCCACCAGGGCCGCCCCCACCTGGTGCGACGCCAGGACCCAGCCGAAGACGATCGCGCTGTCGTCGCCGTACTGCTCCCTGCACAGCGCCAGCGTCGGCGGGACCGTCGCGACCCAGTCCAGTCCGTAGAAGACGATGAAGAAGACCATCGGCGGATGCACCGTCGGGGCCATCAGCATCGGCAGGAACAGCAGCGAGATCCCGCGCAGGGCGTAGTAGACGGCCAGCAGCCTGCGGGCCTCGAAGCGGTCGGTGAGCCAGCCGCTGAAGATCGTGCCGATGATGTCGAAGACGCCGATGACGGCGAGCAGCGAGGCCGCCGCGGTGATCTGCATGCCGTGGTCATGGGCCGACGGCACGAAATGGGTGCGGATCAGGCCGTTCGTGGAGGCACCGCAGATCGCGAACGAGCCCGCCAGCAGCCAGAACGGGCCCGTGCGGGCCGCGTCGAACAGGACACGCATGGTGCGGGCCGCGGCACCCGTCGCGGGTGCCGGCTTCTCCACGTATGTGCCGCCGTACGGGGCGAGCCCCACATCGGCCGGATGGTCACGCATCAGGAGCCAGACGAACGGGACGACGACGAGAGCCGCCAGCGCGACCGTCACCGAGGCCGGCTCCCAGCCGTGCCTGTCGATGATCCAGGCGCACA
This sequence comes from Streptomyces sp. NPDC088746, assembly GCF_044751065.1. Taxonomy (NCBI): domain Bacteria; kingdom Bacillati; phylum Actinomycetota; class Actinomycetes; order Kitasatosporales; family Streptomycetaceae; genus Streptomyces; species Streptomyces sp. NPDC088746. The sequence goes on along the minus strand of NZ_JBIVLA010000002.1, from coordinate 334,227 downwards.
GCGGAAGGAAGATCAGCTGGCCGGAGGCACCGGCCGCGGTCAGGATGCCGGTCACCAGACCGCGCCGGGCCACGAACCAGCGGTTGGTGACGGTCGCCGAGAACGCCATCGCCATCGAGCCGGTGCCCAGCCCGACGAGCAGGCCCCAGTAGAGCATCAGCTGCCAGGACGCCGTCATCCACACGCTCGCCAGCGCCCCGGCCGCGACCGCGCCGAGCGCGACGACCACGACCCGGCGGATGCCGAACCGGTCCATCAGCGCGGCCGCGAACGGCGCGGTCAGCCCGTACAGCGCCATGTCGAGGGAGACGGCGAGGCCGATCTCGCCGTACGTCCAGCCGAAGTCCTTGTTGAGGGGCTCGATGAGGAGGCCGGGCAGGGAGTTGAAGGCCGCTCCGCCGATGATCGTCACGAAGGTGACGGCGGCGACGATCCACGCGCGGTGTATCCGCAGGCGGGAGCGGCGGCGGGGGGCGCGCTCGGTCGTCGCGCTCTCGGTTGTCTCGGTCACGCCGCTCAGCATCGGGCCCGGGGCCGCACTCGGACGAGTGGCCGGGAGGACACCCTTCGCAGGGATCGGGCCACCGGGGTCACGACCGTGCCAGGGAGCGCCCGGGCCGCAGGAGGCTGTGGACGGCCCAGGCCAGGCCCGCTCCCACCCCGTACCAGAGGAGATCAGGGGCGTTGAACGTCGAGCCGAGCACCAGCCGTGCCACCGCGCTCCGTTCTGCCAGCTCGGCCGGTACGCCGGTGAGCTGGGCCAGTTCCACCGCCCAGCTGAAGGCCAGCGCGGCGCCCGCCGCCGTCAGCGGCCGCACGCGGGGCACCAGAAGGACCACCAGGGCGTGGATCAGCACGGTGTAGAGCGCGTCGCCCGCGTACTTCGCCCCGTCCCCGCTCGCCGCCGAGCGCACGCCGAGACCCGCCGCCACGGTGACGAGCGCCGCCGCCACGGCCGCCGCACGGACGACGGCGGAGCGGGGAATGGATGCGCGGACGGCCGGCTTCTCCTTCATGGTCGGTACGTTTATCAGGCCGGAGACGGCCGCACCCAATCCGCCGGAGAGCATCCGCGGGAGAGCAGGAGTCCGCATGTGTCACCGCGTCGTCGTGCTCGCCCTGGACGGAGTGATCCCCTTCGAACTGGGCATCCCGCAACGCATCTTCGGCCGCACACTGAGCACGGGGACGCCCGGCGCGGGCAAGAGGCTGTACGACGTCGTGACCTGCTCCGTGCGCCCGCCGGGCCCGGTCCGCACCGACGCCGACTTCAGCATCATGGCCGAGCACGGCCCCGAGGCGCTCGCCACCGCCGACACCGTCGTCGTCCCGGCCTCGTACGAACTCGGACCCGTCCACGAGGAGGGCCGGCTCACCGGCGAACTGGCCGCCGCGCTCGCGTACATCAGGCCGGGGACCCGTATGGTCTCCATCTGCACCGGCGGCTACGTCCTCGCCGCCGCCGGATACCTCGACGGGCGGCCCGCCACGACCCACTGGTCATCGGCCGACCACTTCCAGCGGCTCTTCCCGAAGGTGCGGGTCGACCCGGACGTCCTGTTCATCGACGACGGCGACGTCCTGACCTCGGCCGGTGTGGCCGCCGGGATCGATCTCTGCCTGCACATCGTGCGCCGCGACCACGGCACCGCCGTCGCCAACGACATCGCCCGCCGAACCGTCGTGCCCCCGCACCGGGACGGCGGTCAGGCGCAGTTCATCCGTCGGCCGCTGCCCGAGGCCGGGCTCGCCACGACGACCGCCGCGCGGGCCTGGGCGCTCGGGCGGCTGGAGCAGCCGATCCTGCTGCGCGACATGGCGCGGCAGGAGTCGATGAGCGTGCGCACCTTCACCCGGCGCTTCCGCGAGGAGGTCGGCGTGAGCCCCGGGCAGTGGCTCGCCCAGCAGAGGGTCGAGCGGGCGCGGCAGCTGCTGGAGTCCACGGGCCTGTCGGTCGACCAGGTGGCACGGGACGCCGGCTTCGGTACGGCCACCTCGCTGCGGCAGCATGTGCAGGCCGCGCTGGGGGTGTCGCCCACGGCCTACCGGCGGACGTTCCGCTCGACCGCCCCGGGGCGCTGAAGGGCGCACCGCCCTCCGGCGCCGGCCCGGCCGCCGGGCGGCGTCCTCAGGCGTTCGCCCCGTCGCCGGCGGTGCCCTCAGGCGTTGGCCCGGTCGCCGGGCTGCTCCTGGATCACCGGGACCATCACCGGGCCACCCCGGTCGATCTCGCACCAGATCCGCTTGCCCGCGCCCTCCGGCTGCCAGCCCCAGCGGTCCGCCAGGCCGTCCACCAGCTCCAGGCCGCGGCCGTTGGTGTCCTCACCCTCCGCGTGACGCGGCTGGGGCGGACGGCAGCTGGTGTCGGCCACCTCGACCCGCACCGTCCCCGCCGAACCGGCCGGACTCGCCGAGCCGAACAGCATCCGCAGCACGGCCGGACAGCCCGTGTGGACCACCGCGTTGGTGACGAGCTCCGAGATCAGCAGGATCAGAGTCTCCGCGAGCGGCTCGTCGTCCTCCATCCCGGACCCGATCAGCCGCGACCGCGCCCATCTGCGGGCCCGCCCCACCTCCGCGGGATCCGGCCCGACCTCCAGCTGAACCTGAAGCACCTGCACCGCTCACACCATCCGAACCGGCGGACACATCGCCTAGCGCCTCCTCAGGGTCACGGAACGTGACTCCCCTGCGAGACAGCATGGTTGACGTACAGTCACCGCAACAAGCGCTTCGGGCATATTCCAGCGCGAAGGAGTACGCGTGGTCCATACTGTGCGACGCGTGCTGCGGAGAGTCGAACAGAGGCGCACCGGCACCCCGGGGACCGAGTCCCCGGCAGGCCCGTCGCAGCTCCGTGGGTCACGAGCAGGGCACCGCGCACCGCCCGGGGCGGCCACAGGGGCCGTACCCGGATCCTCCGGTTCCAGTACCACTCGCATCCCACGGAGCGTACCCGAGCGCGGGCCCGCGACTCCGCCCGGTGACAGTCCGCACCGGGGGCGCATCCGTGCTCCGGATGCGTTGCGTCACCCGCCCCGCACGGTCCGTACGCCCCCCGGTCAGCCACGACCACCCCGGACGACGCACCGCGGCCCGGCCGGGGCGCACCCCGAGCCGGGCCGTGGAAGGGCACGAACTGCTCATGGCGTTGGGCGTGTTGACGCGGGGACGCGGGCGATCACGGTGGCTGCGCGCCGCTTTCGCCCGCGTGGGGCTACGCGTCGGGCTCGATCACGGTGAAGTACGCGGAGAAGGCGGCGACCGCCTCCGTCTCGGCGATCCGGCCGTCCTGGTCGGTGTCCAGGCTCCGGGCCGCGACGCTCGCGATGTCGTCCGCGGCGCCCAGCACCCGCAGGGCGCGCTCCACGGCGGCGACCGGCGCCGAGGCGGGCCCGGCGCCCTCGGGGTCCGTGCCGGCGGCGACGATGATCGCCGCCCGAAGGAAGGGGCGGGCGATCTCCGCGAAGCGTTCGGGGTTGTCACGCAGCCGCTTCACGGCCCCGCCGGCGAACTCCTCCCGGGTGACCCGCTGGTCCCCGTCCACGTCGGCGATGCCCGCCATGCCCTGCCAGAAGGCCTCGGCGCCCGTGTAGAGGGACTGGCCCCGGTCGCAGCGGGCCGTCGTACCGAACTCGGTGAGCAGACGGGCCGCCGCGGCGTTGAAATCGGCGCGATCGATGTAGCCGTTGCCGTCCTGGTCGAAGGCGGCGAAGCGGTGCGCGATCTTACGCTCGTACTCTGCGCTGTCCATGCGGGGAGCGTACGACGCCGAGCGGCGTCACGTGTCACCGATGGTCGGCAGGGGTGTGACAATTTCGCGCCGGTCCGGTGTTTCAGGCGCTGAGGGGCCGGGACTCGTCGTCGGTGGCCGCGTCCGAGTCGGGGTAGACGTCGAAGAGCCGGCGTACCCCGAGGGCGCCGAGCACCTTGTTGACGTGTGAGCCGTCGACCGCGCCGCGGGCCGGGAGGATCAGCCGCAGCCGGCCGCCGCAGGACTTCATGAGGCGGCGGGAGGCGATCAGGACGCCGACACCGCTGGAGTCGCAGAAGAGGACGCCGGAGAGGTCGAGGACCACGTCGTGCCGGCCCTCGGCCACCGCCCCGTGGACGGACTGACGCACGACGGGTGAGCTCACGAGGTCGAGTTCGCCGTGGATCCGCAGCACCGTCCACGCGTCCTGCTCCGTCTCGTACACCTTCAGCGTCACGCGACTCGGCCTCTCGTTCCGGGGCTCCGGAGGATCCGGAAGTTTCCGTTCCTCCTCGCGGCTGCCCGCGTACCGGCCCCGTGAAACACCCTACGGCCCACCGGCCTGGCACAGGATTCATCCAGAAATGATCGCTTCAGGATCGTTTACGCGGTCAGGAAAGGGCAAGGCGCGAAGCATTCCCTATCATTCGGCGCCACTTGAGGGACGTACTTGCCGCAAAGGTACGTGCCCGGACGAGGCCGCCGACTACATTCGACATGACGAGAGGCACAGGGCTGGGGGCTGGATGGCGAAGGACGCACCACCGCGCTGGGACCGCCGGATGCAGCAGCGGCTGGCGCGTGGCGAGGCGGCCGCCCTCGGTGAGCTCTACGACCGGTTCGCCGCCCTCGTGCACAGCCAGGCCCACCGCATGCTGGAGGACGAGGACGCCGCGGACCAGGTGACGCGCGAGGTCTTCGGCTACGTCTGGGAGAACCCCGACGCGTACGACCCCAAGCACGGCTCCATGCGCTCCTGGGTGGCACGGCTCACACACCGCCGGTCCGTCCAGCGGATCCGCGGCACGCACGGCGAGACCGACGGGCCCGACGCGGAGGCGCGGGCCGAGGAGCTGGAGCACCGGGTGCTCAAGGCCACGGCGGCGGCCCGGGCCGACTACATCGTCGCCTCCATGCCCGCGCCGCTGCGCGCCGCCCTGGAGCTCGCCTACGTCCAGCGCCGGGACTACCGGCAGGCCGCCGCCGACCTCGGCGTCACCGGGGACGAGGCCAGGCGCCGGCTGCGGCTCGGCCTCCAGCTGCTCGCCACCGCGAACACCCGGCCGTCGGCCGGCTCGGCGCCTCCCGGATACGGGCCGACGCCGTGAACGGCGGCCACGGCGGCAGCGGCCGCGACGGGGAGCAGCCGGTCGAGCGGCGCATACCGGGGCCGAGGGCCGCCGCGGACGACCGGGAGAGGCTGCCCCCGGTCCGGCCCACCGGCGCCGAACCGCCCGGACCACCGGAGCCTCCCGGCCCTCCGGGGCCGCCCGGCCCTCAGGTTCCTCCGCAACCGCCCGCGCCGCCGCTGCCCCACAAGGTGCTCAAGTCCCTCCTCGGCGCCTGGGCCCTTGCCGCCTGCTCCGCCGAGGAGACGGCGGCCGTCGAGGAGCACCTCACCTCGTGCGCGCCCTGCGCCGACGAGGCGCTGCGGCTGCGCGACGCGGTGGGCCTGCTGCACAGCGACGGCACCCTGGACCTGGACCCGATGCTCCGGTCCCGGGTGCTGGAGGGCTGTCTGGGCCGCCGCCCCGCGCGGATCCCCGTGCCGTCGTGGGCCGCGCCGTACGACGCGGAGACCGCACGGCTCGACGCGCTGCTGCGGGACATCGGCGACTCGGAGTGGCACGCGCCGGTGCGGCTGAAGTGGTTCGAGGACGACCGGCAGGTGAACCGCAAGACGACGGTCGCCGGGGTGATCAGCCACCTCATGGCGGTCGACGGTCTGGTCTCCAAGGCCCTCGGCCTGGACGACCCGCTCGGGAAGGGCGACCAGCCCCTGCCGCCGACCGCGCGCACCGAGGCGTACTGGTCGGCCGCGCACCGGCCGCCCACCCGGACCGTGCGGGAGCCCTGGCGTGACCAGAGTCACTCCCTCGTCCGTACGGTGTCGTTCGCCGGCCGAGGCGTCTCGGAGCTCTCCGTGCCGTACGGCGGCTTCGCCCTCCCGCTGCAGGACTCGCTCCTGGAGCGGGCCTTCGAGTGCTGGGTGCACGGCGGTGACATCGCGGACGCGGTGGACTACCCCTACGAGCCGCCCGCCGCCGCCCATCTGCACGGGATGATCGACCTGGCCGCCCGGCTGCTGCCCGCCACCCTGGCGGAGCGCCGCCGCGCGGGGCTGGCCGCACCGGCCCGCCACCTGGTCACCGCGGGCGCACCCGGCCGCTCCCTCCACCTGGAGGTCGAGGGCCGCGGTGGCGGCGACTGGTACATCGCGCTGGACTCACCGGCCGCCCTCGGCTCCCCCGCCCACGCGGTCGCGCAGGTCGCGCTCGACGGGGTGGAGTTCTGCCGGCTGGTCGCCGGTCATGTGCTGCCGGTGGAGGCCGCCGCGGGCCAGGAGGGCGACCGCGAGGCGATCCGCGACGTCCTGTTCGCCGCGGCCTCCCTCAGCCGGCTCTGAATCCCTACGGGAAGACGACCGTACGGCGGCCGTTGAGCAGGATGCGCCGCTCGGCGTGCCACTGGACGGCGCGGGCCAGCGCCTGGCACTCCACGTCGCGCCCGACCGCGACGAGCTGGTCCGGCGTGACGCCGTGCCCCACGCGCTCGACCTCCTGCTCGATGATCGGCCCCTCGTCGAGGTCGGCGGTCACGTAGTGCGCCGTCGCGCCGATCAGCTTCACACCGCGCGCATGGGCCTGGTGATACGGCTTGGCGCCCTTGAAGCTCGGCAGGAAGGAGTGGTGGATGTTGATGATCCGGCCGCTCAGCTGCTTGCAGAGATCGTCCGAGAGCACCTGCATGTAGCGCGCCAGGACGACGAGTTCGACGTTCTCCCCCCGGACCAGCTCCAGCAGCTGCGCCTCGGCCTCCGGCTTGTTCTCCCTGTTCACGGGGATGTGCCGGAAGGGGACGCCGTACGAGGCGACGAGCTCGGCGAAGTCCGTGTGGTTGGAGACGACCGCCACGATCTCGACCGGCAGCGCGCCGGTGCGGGAGCGGAACAGCAGGTCGTTGAGGCAGTGCCCGAACTTGCTGACCATCAGCACGATCCGCATCCGGTCGCTCGCCCGGTGGATCTGCCACTCCATCCGGAAGGAGTCCCCGATCGCGGCGAAGCTGGCGCGCAGCTTGTCCACGGTGACCGTGGCGTCCGCCGAGAAGTGGACGCGCATGAAGAAGAGACCGGTGTCGTGGTCGCCGAACTGCTGACTGTCCTCGATGTTGCAGCCGGTCATGAAGAGGTAGCTCGACACGGCGTGCACGATGCCCTGCTTGTCGGGGCAGGAGAGCGTGAGGACGTACTGCTCGGCGACGGTGTCCGAGGCAGCGGGTACGGATTCGGCGGGCTGCGGCGCGGTCATTCCCGTAGGGTGCCACACCCTCCGCAGGTCACGCCGATCTGGTCATGATGCGGAGCACGTCCAGGGACCGCGGCGGGGTGTCGGGGTCCTCGCCGTCGTTGGTGGCGAGCATCACATGGGCCTCGCGGGCGGCCACGACCGCCTCCTGCCAGCCCGGGTGCTCCAGGTAGGCGGAGACGGGGGCGTCGGCGCCTATCTGGTGCATGATGCGCAGCACCCGCAGGGCGGCGACGTCCACGAGGGCGGCCTCGGCGGAGTCGCGGAAGATCGTCCCCACGTATTTCTCGGCGGACCAGTTGTCCAGCCAGGTGTCCTCGACCAGGCGGTACACGGCGTCGGTGACGTCGCCGTACCCTTCCCGGCCGGCCAGCCAGCACTCGTGGTGGAAGACGGGGTCGGAGAGCATGTGCAGCGCCGAGCGCACGTTGCTGCGCCAGCGCCACCACGGCATGTCGTTGAGCGGCATGCCGCCCATGGTGGAGGAGCGACGGCCGCGACGGGAAGTGTTCTCCGAACCTTGCTGCACGGTTGCCGATCGTACGTTCTCCCGCCGGGGCCGTGCGCGGCCCCCCGCAATTCACCTCCAGGTCACCCTGCGTTGACCGGAGCACGCTGTGGCGTTACCCGTGAACCGCAAAAGTTCATGCCCATGACCGGATGGCGACGCCTCACCTCCCCCCGCCCCTACAGGCTCCTCACATCGGTGGCGGCCGGGGCACTGCTGATATCCGGCTGCGGTGTACTCCCTGGGGCCCCGGGGGACTCCAGGGAGCCCGTCACCGTGATGACGTGGGCCCCCGACACCACCGGAGCCGACACCGTGAACATGGCGGGCATGCCGGCCATGGCCAGGACCTACGCCCGCTGGATCAACGAGAAGGGCGGCATCGACGGCCACGAGCTGCGGGTCCTGACCTGCAACGAGCAGGACACCGCGACCGGCGCGTCGAAGTGCGCCCGCCGGGCGGCCGACGAGGACGTGGCGGCGGTCGTCGGCTCGTACAGCAGGTACGGGCGGGCGTTCCTGGCGCCGCTGGAGGCGGCCGGGATCCCGTACATCGGCGGGTACGGGGCCTCCGCCGACGAGTTCACCAGCTATCTCTCCTACCCCGTCAACGGCGGTCAGCCGGCGCTCGTCGCGGGCAACGGCGAGCAGCTGGCGGCCAGTTGCGAGCGGGTGTCGCTCGTGCGGCCCGACACCCTGGTCGGCGACACCATGCCCGGGCTCCTCGACACGAGCCTCAGCCGGAGCGACCGCCCCGCCTCCTACGACATCAGCGCGGCCGAGGAGGCCACGTCGTACGACCCCGAGGCGGCCAAGGCCCTCGCCCAGGCGGGCGACGGCTGTGTGACCGCGGTGCTCGGCAAGGGCACGGAGACGTTCTTCGACTCCTTCCGCAGGCTCGAACCCGAGGGCAGCGGCGTGCGGATCTCGTCCGTGCTCGGCAGCGTGGGCCAGGGCCTCATCAACCGGTCGGGCGGCGCGGACAGCCCCTTCGAGGGGGCTCTCGTCACCGGCTGGTACCCGGCGTCCGGCGACGCCCGCTGGAACGAGATGCGTGAGGTGATCAGCAAGTACGCCTTCGGGGACAACCGGATCGATCCCGAGGACACCGGCGTGCAGACGACCTGGATCGCGTACACCGCGCTCAAGGCGGTCGTCGAGGCGATGGACCGGCCGGACATCACGGCGGGCGGGATCTCCGTCAGCCTCAACCGCGGCACCGAGGTGGACACCGGCGGCCTCACCCCGGTCCTGCGCTGGCGCTTCCAGGACATGGTCGGGACTGCGGCCTACGGACGCATCGTCAACGGACGGGTGACGTTCCAGGTGGTCCGCGACGGGCGTCTGACCGCCGCGAAGAAAGGCTTCGTGGATGTGACGGAGACCCTGGTGAACGCCCGGTCCGGCGGCTGACGCGCGCCCCGGCCTCGTCCCGGGTCTCCGCCCCGGCCTCCGGCCCCGGTGAGCACCGGGGCCGGAGGCCGCCGTGTCAGAGCTGCGTGGGAGCGCGCTCGGTCAGCCCGTACTTCTGGGCGATCTTGTTCCACAGCCCCGAGGCCGTGCGCTTCTGGATCGTGGCGTCGCTGCTCGACGCGGCGGCCTTGGCGGTCGCGTCGGTCGATCCGGCCTTGCCGCCCTTGCAGACCTTCTTGCTGTTCTTGGCCTGGCTCGCCCACGTGGCGTAGTGGTCGTCGGCCTCCGCCGACGCCTGCCAGGCCTTGGTCAGGGAGGTCTTCAGCTGTTCGTGGGAGGGGAGCCGGTCGACGCTCAGCGCGTCGAGCCGGGTCACGAGATCCCGGCGCTGCGCGGCGGCGCCCTTCAGATCGGTGACCGCCTGGTCGAGCGCCTTGCAGGCCTTGATCTTCTCCACCGCGCCGATCACCGCCGAGCGGCTGTTGTTGCTGTCCGCGAGCAGCTTGTCGAGCTCCACGGCCTGGGGCTGCGCGGGGTCGTCAGCCGCCTTCTCGGACGCCTCGGCCGCGGGCGAACTCTGCGAGGCCACCGGCTGCTTGTCGTCCGAGGGACTCTCGTCGCCGCCGCTCATCAGCGCGCCCGCGCCGAGTCCGATGACGGCACAGCCGACGACGACGGCGGCGATCAGCGGGATGTGCGGGGACCGTCTGCGCGGCGCGTCACCGCCCTGCGCCGGCTCCTGCGGGCCGTTCCCCCCGTGGCCGCCGTGAAGGCCCTGCGGGCCCGGCTGGTGGGGCTGGGCGCCCTGCGGCGGCTGCTGCGCGCCCGGGTGGGGCTGGTACGGCTGCTGGGGGCGCTGCTGCTGGGGCGGCCCGTCGAAGCGGGGCATCTGCTGCGTGGCACCCGCGGGCTCGTCACTGCGGAAGAGGCTGTCGAACTCCGCGGGCGGCTGCCGGTCGCCCGGGGTTCCCGGCCGGATCCCGTACGGGGCGCCGCCGGGGACCGGGGGTATGTACTGGGTCGCGTCGGCGTCGGACGGCTGCGCGGGGGCGGCGGACCGGCCCGGATACCCGGTCGCATCCGCCGGGCGCTCGGGCGGCAGCCCCCCGGGGAGGGGGCCGCCGGGCACGGGCGCGATGTACTGCGTGGCGTCCGCGTCCCCGCCCTGCCCCATGCCCTGCCCCGGCGCGGCGGCCTCGGGCGGCAGGGGCTGGGCGTACGGCTGCTGCTGGTGCTGCTGGTGCTGCTGGTAGGAGTCCTGCTGGTACCCGCCCTGCTGGGGCGCGTACTGCTGAGGCTGCTGGTACTGCCCGTGCTGCGGCTGCTGGTACCCGCCCTGCTGCTGGTACGGCTGCTCCGGCGGCAGCTGCCCCGGTGGCGGGCCGTCCTGGTGCGCGGCCTGCGGCCCCCAGGGCTGGCCCCACGGCTGCCCGCCCGCGGGGACGGCCTGGCCCGGCTGCCCGCCCGCCGGCCCCCCCGCGTTCCAGGGGGCACCGCCCTCCGCGGGCAGCACGACACCTTCGTGGGCGTGCCGTACAGCGGGAAGCTGCGGCTCGTCACCCTGTCCGCTCTGCGTCACCGGGACTCCTACGTGTGAACCTATGGAATCGTCGGCTCACGCTACCGGGTGCCCGGAGCCACGCGCCAAGCGCCCAAGAGCCTCACGACCCCTTCACACAGGGGGTAACGCCTGGGGCACCCACGGCGCTGTTCATGGTCAACTCGCCGAAGACACCGGTCAGGCGGCCTGGAGCTCCAGCCTTGCGCCGAACTCACGGACCGCCGGCTCGTCCGCGTACGGCTCGAACCGCTGCTGGAGGTCGTCGAGATATTCGGCACCCCGGCTGGAGCGCACCGTCCCCAGCAGCTCCACCGCCCGCAGCCCCGTGTGGCACGCCTGCTCCACCTCACGCTGCTGCACCTGCGCCGAGGCCAGCAGCACCAGGCCGATGCCCCGGCGCCGGGTCCGGGTCTCCGGGAGGGCCGCCAGGGCCTCCTTCGCCCGCCGCGCGGCCGGCTCGGCCTGCCCCAGGTCCCGGTGGCAGTGCGCCAGTTCGTCGGCGAGGTAGCCCGCGTCGAAGTGCGTGATCCAGGCCGGGTCGTCGCCCTTCTCCGGATCGGCCTGCTCCAGGGCGGCCAGCGCCCGGCCCGCCGCGGCCTGGCAGGTGCGGGCATCGCCCATCAGCGCGTGGCCCCGGGCCTCCGCCGCGTGGAACATCGCCTCCGCCCGAGGGGTCACGCGCCCCCGCGCGCCCTCCTGCGCGGCCCGCGCCAGCTGGGCGATCTCGCGCGGATTGCCGAGCTGGGCCGCGAGATGGCTCATCGACGCGGCCAGCACATAGCCCCCGTACGCCCGGTCGCCCGCCGCCTGGGCCAGTCGCAGCGCCTGGATGTAGTACCGCTGGGCCAGTCCCGGCTGGCCGGTGTCCACGGCCATGTACCCGGCGAGCTCCGTGAGTCTGGCGACCGCGCCGAACAGCTGCCGGCCGACCGATTCGCGGTACGAACCCGAAAGGAGCCCGGACACCACGCTGTTGAGGTAGTGCACCAGGACGGGACGCACATGCCCGCTGCCGAAACGGTGGTCGAGGTCGACGAGCGCGGCGGTCATCGCCCGCACCGCCTCCACGTCCGGCGTGCCGACCCGGTTCCCGGAGGTCCGCGCCACCTGCGGGTCGGCGCCCGTGATCAGCCAGTCGCGGCTGGGCTCGACCAGGGCGGAGGCGGCCACCGCCGAGCCGGACAGCAGGTCACGGCGGCCCACGTCGCTGCGCCAGAGCTCGCAGACCTGCTCGACGGCGCCGAGCACGGTGGGCGCGAACTGCAGGCCGACGCCGGACGCCAGGCTCTTGCCGTTGGCCATGCCGATCTCGTCGATCGTGACCGTGCGGCCGAGCTTGCGGCCGATCGCCTCGGCGATGATCCCCGGCGCCCTGCCGCGCGGTTGCTGTCCGCGCAGCCAGCGGGCCACGGAGGTCTTGTCGTAGCGGAGGTCGAGCCCCCGCTCCGCGCCGACCATGTTCACCCGGCGGGCGAGGCCGGCGTTGGAACACGCCGCCTCCTGGATCAGCGTCTGGAGCCGTTCGTTCGGCTGACGGGCGACGAGAGGCCTGGCTGCCATATTTCCCCCTGAGACCGCAGTGATTCGGTGGAGGAATCACTGCCCGGCACGGCACAAGAAATGCGCATATTCATCTGTATCGGGTACGAGTCGTGGCGAGTTGGCGCAGTCCTGCACCTGGTTACCCGCACATCGGTGCGTTTCCTCCCACGCGCCCCCGACCGTGCCTCCGTGCGCCCCGCATGCAGGATCGATCCCTCTCGAAGGGCGCACGCGCGCCCGTAACCCCTGGTGACAACGGGAGTTGAGCGGGGCGTGGAAGAGCCCATCGGAGTGACGGAAGCCGCCCGGATCCCCCAGCAGCGGAGTGAACAGCTGCTCGAGGCCGCGGCCTGGTACGCCCAGGAGCGGCACTGGGACGTGTTCCCGGGCACCTGGCTCGTGGCCGCCGGAGGGACGGAGCGCTGCTCGTGCGGTGACGCCGGCTGCGCCGCCCCCGGAGCCCATCCCACCCGGCCGGACTGGGCGGGCCTGGCCACCGGCAGCGCCGCCGCGGCCCGCCGGATGTGGTCCAGGCAGCCCGGGTCGTCGGTCCTCCTGCCGGCGGGCCGGACCTTCGACGCCCTGGACGTACCGGAGTCCGCCGGCTTCCTGGCCCTCGCCAGGACGGAGCGCATGGGCCTCACGCTCGGCCCGGTGACCCGGACCCCGGACCGCCGGATGCTGTTCTTCGTCCTGCCGGGCGCGGCGGCCAAGGCACCCGCGCTCGTACGGCAACTCGGCTGGGACGCCGGGACGATCGGCCTGACGGGAGCCGGCGAGGGTCAGTACGTGGCCGCGCCGCCGACCCGGGTGGCCGGACGCGGGTGCGTGCAGTGGGCCCGCCGGCCCTCCCGCGCCGATCTCTGGCTGCCCGACGCGGAAGAGCTGATCAGCCCGCTCGCGTACGCGTGCGCGCGAGAGACCGCCGACGCCCGGACACGTCTTTCGTAGGGTGGTCCCCACACGTGGGGACATCGAAAGGCAGTGCCATGCCGGACCAGTCGGACAGCGCGGGCAGGACGGACACGGCGGGGGTGGCTGCGACGCCACCGCCCGCCGTGCGGGTCGAGGGGCTCTGGAAGCGGTTCGGGGAGCAGGTCGCGGTCGGCGGGATCGATCTCGAGCTGCCGGCGGGCAAGTTCATCGGCCTGGTCGGCCCGAACGGCGCGGGGAAGACGACCACCCTCTCGATGGTGACCGGGCTCCTCAGGCCCGACATGGGCCGGATCGAGGTCGGCGGCCACGACGTGTGGCGCGACCCGGTCGAGGTGAAGGCCCGGATCGGGGTGCTGCCGGAGGGTCTGCGGCTCTTCGAGCGTCTCTCCGGGCGTGAACTCCTCGGCTACACCGGGCGTCTGCGCGGGCTTCCGGGCGCCGAGGTCGACAAGCGGGCCACCCAGCTGCTCGACGTGCTGGACCTCGCGGGGGCCCAGCACAAGCTGGTCGTCGACTACTCCACAGGGATGCGCAAGAAGATCGGGCTGGCGTCCGCCCTGCTGCACAATCCCGAAGTGCTGTTCCTCGACGAGCCGTTCGAGGGTGTCGACCCGGTGTCGGCGCAGACCATCCGCGGGGTGCTGGAGCGCTACACCCGATCCGGCGCCACCGTGGTCTTCTCCAGCCATGTGATGGAGCTCGTCGAGTCCCTCTGCGACTGGGTGGCCGTCATGGCGGCGGGGCGGATCCGGGCCCAGGGCACGCTGACCGAGGTGCGCGGTGGGGCGGCCTCCCTCCAGGACGCCTTCCTGGAACTGGTCGGCGCCGGCGCGCGGGACACCGGGGACTCCCTGGACTGGCTGGGCGGTGCCCGATGACGGTGCTGGACATCCCGGCCGGTTCCGCCGTCCCCGCCGTACCCGGGCAGGGCATCGTCCCCGTCTTCGTACGGCTCAAGCTGGCGCTGCTGCGCAACGGACTGCGCCAGTCGTCCGGGCGCCGGGCCGCCTACGTCGCCTCGCTCGTCGTCACCCTGCTGTTCGCGGCCGCCCAGGTGATCGGTCTGGTCGCGCTCCGCGGCCACGCCCAGGCGGGCACCCTGGTGGTGCTGCTGACCGCCGTGGTGGCGGTGGGCTGGGCGGTGATGCCGCTGTTCTTCCCGAGCGGCGACGAGACCCTGGACCCGAGCCGGCTGGTGATGCTGCCGCTGCGGCCCCGCCCCCTGATCGGGGCGCTGCTGGTGGCCTCGCTGATCGGCATCGGACCGCTCTTCACGCTCGCCCTGGCCTTCGGCTCGGTGATCGCGGTGGCGCACGGCGCCGCCGCGGTGGCGTTCGGGGTGGTCGCCGTGCCTCTGACGCTGCTGGTCTGTGTGGCGCTGGCGCGGTCCGTCGCCACGGCCAACATCCGGCTGCTGACCTCGCGCAAGGGCCGCGACCTCGCGGTGCTCAGCGGGCTGGTGATCGCGGTGGGCATCCAGTTCGTCAACTTCGGCGCACAGCGCCTCGGCCGGGCGGGCGGGCTGTCCTCGCTGGAACCGGTCGCGGACGTGGTGCGCTGGCTGCCGCCGGCCTCGGCCCTCGGCGCCGTCGGGTCCGCCTCGGAGGGGTCGTACGGGGCGGCGCTCGGCCAGCTGCTGGTCTCGGTGCTCGCGCTGGGTGGCCTGATGTGGCTGTGGCAGCGGAGCCTGGTGAAGCTGATGACGTCCCCGGACGGCTCCACGCTCGCCGCCGCCGAGCCGTCGGCCCGCCGGTCGGGCAGGGAGCGCTCCGGGCTCTTCCCGCTGCTGCCCGAGGGACGCACGGGCACGGTGATGGAGCGCAGCCTGAGGTATGTCGTACGCGACCCGAAGACCAAGGCGTCCTGGGTGACGGCCCTGGCGATCGGCCTGATCGTGCCCGTGCTCAACGCGGTGCAGGGGTCCGGGTCGGTCTACTTCGCGTGCTTCGCGGCCGGGATGCTCGGCATGCAGATGTACAACCAGTTCGGGCAGGACACCTCCGCCTTCTGGATGGTGGCGCTGTCCGTCTCCTCGACCCGGGACGCCTATCTCGAACTCCGGGCGCGTGCGCTGGCCCTGCTGCTGATCACCCTGCCGTACACCGTGCTGGTGACGGTGGTGACCGCGGCGGTGCTCGGGGACTGGACGGCGCTGCCGGGGGTCATGGGGCTGTCGTTCGCCCTGCTGGGCGCGATGCTCGCGACGGGAGCCCTGGCCTCGGCGCTGTTCCCGTACTCGATCCCTCAGGACGGGGCGTTCAAGAACGTCGTGCCGGGGCAGGCCGGGCTCGCCTGGATCTCCATCTTCGGCGGCATGGTGGCGGCCGCGGTGCTCAGCGGGCCGGTGATCGGGCTGACGATCTGGCTGCACGTGGCGGACCGTCAGGACCAGCTGTGGCTGCTGCTGCCGGTGGGAGCGGTCTACGGCGCGCTCATCGGATGGCTGGGCGTGCGGCTCGCGGCGCCGCGCACGGCGGACCGGCTCCCGGAGATCCTGGCCGCGGTCAGCAAGGGCTGAGGGGCCGGCTCACGGGGCGGGGCGTCCGGGGTCAGGGGCTGACGGCCTCCCGGTCGTCCCGGAAACCGTCGGAGAGCCGCTCCAGGAAGGGCTCCACGGCCCGGCGCCAGCCCTCCGGCCGGTCGTAGTGGACGAGGTGGCCGGCGTCCTCCACCTCGGCGTACTGCCCGAGCGGCAGGACGCGGACCATCTCCTGGGCCTCGGCCCTGCCCAGCTCCCCGTCGATCCCACGCAGGACCAGGGTGGGGCAGCGCACCTGCGCCAGCTCCTCCCAGTGGGCGTCGTAGACCCAGGTGGCCCGGGACGTCAGCATCTGCTCCCGGGAGAAGACGGGCCGCCAGCCGTCGGCGGTCTCCGCCATCACCTCGGCGAAGAACTCACCGCGGGAGGGGTTGGGCCGCTCCACCCAGGGGTCGTCCTCGCCGAACCACTTCCGTACGTCGGCGAGCGTCGCGAAGGGGAGCGGCCAGGTGTTGAACCAGTCCGCCCACTCGCGCTGCGAGGCCGCCCCGAGCGCGGAGGCCCGCATGTCGCAGATGATCAGCGCCTTGACGAGATCGGGGCGCTTCGCGGCGAGCTGCCAGGCGGTGAGCGCGCCCATCGAGTGCCCGATCAGGGTGACCGGGCCGAGGTCGAGCTGTTCGATCGCGGCCTCGGCGTCCGCGACGTAGGCGTCGCGGGTGTACGGGCCGTCGGCCGGCTTCTCGCTGCGTCCGTGACCGCGCTGGTCGAGGCCGACCGGCCGGTGGCGCTCGGAGAGCCAGCGGGCTGTGGAGGCCCAGTGCGTGGCCCGGCCCATCAGCCCGTGGAGCATTAAGATCCCGGGGGCGTGCCCGGCCTCCGCGCGCCCTTTGGGCGGATCGGCGAACTCCCAGGCCGCGAGGCGTACGCCGTCCGATCCGGTCACATCGATGCGCCGCACCATAGGTTCTGGCACCCCCTTCTGGTCCTCGATCACCGTGTTCGTGCGTGCCAGACTATCGAACTCTTATTCGAAAACTTGCTTCTGGCTCGCAACATCCCACGTTTGAGTGACAGCGGTTCAGGATTGACGACGGCTCCCCAGGGGAGACCTTCTGCGGGAAGCGGACCACTCGGGGACAGGGGTCCGTGGGGACTGACCTCGAGAGCTCGGGGCTCCAGGTCAGCGCAGGGGAGGACAGGCCCCGGCGCCTTCGGGCGCCTGGGCCTTCCCTTGTTCCGGAACGCACGGATCCGCGCTCATGGCGGACCGCTTGGATCACCCGGCCGGCCGCCGGAGCGGTGCGCAGCCCCACCGGGGCGATTCGAACGCCCCGCACGGCCGCGGACGCACCGGGGAGCATGACGCCGGAAGGCGTGACACCGGAACGCACGGCACCCGGATACGTGACACCGGAACGCATGGCACCGGGATGCGTGGCGTCGGGATGAGGGACGTCGGGCGCGAAGATCCCGGGACGCGTGAGGGCGCCCGGCGTACGGGCGCGGGAGAGTCCGGCAGTCACCTCACGGTGCACGTGCCAGTGCGACGGGCGCATTCCCTGCTCCCTCCCCGACCGCCCGGCAGGTTCTGCCGGCACCCTCAGGTCATAGGCCTGGCCACAGCCTGGCACGCGTTTCGCCCGGGCGCTGCGATTCCGGGCGGAAAACAGAAACCGGGCTTACCGGTTCACATCTGCACGTGCATCCGCACCGGCGCCTGCACTTGCGGGCAGGGCACCGGTGCATGAAAAGGCCCTGCTCAGCGCTTCGCGACGAACACGTGCGAGGCGACCTCGGCGTCCAGCTCGGCCGCCTCACCGCTGGATCCGACCAGCACCCCGCCGGCCGACTCGGTCACGCTGACGACCGAACCGGGCTGCACGCCCGCCCGCCGCAGCGAATACATCAGCTGGGCGTCGGTCTGGATCGGCTCACCGATCCGGCGCACCACCACGGTCTTGCCCTCCGGGCCCGGGTCGAGCTCGGCCAGGCTGACCATGCCCTCGTCCAGGAACGGATCGGCCTCCGCCTTCTCGCCCAGCTCCTCCAGGCCCGGGATCGGGTTCCCGTACGGAGACTCCGTCGGGTGCCGCAGCAGCTCCAGGACCCGGCGCTCCACGGCCTCGCTCATCACGTGCTCCCAGCGGCACGCCTCGGCGTGGACCTGCTCCCACTCCAGGCCGATGACGTCGACGAGCAGGCACTCGGCAAGCCGGTGCTTGCGCATCACCCGTGTCGCCAGGCGGCGCCCCTCTTCGGTCAGCTCCAGATGGCGGTCTCCCGCGACCTGGACCAGGCCGTCCCGCTCCATGCGCGCCACCGTCTGGCTGACCGTCGGACCGCTCTGGTCCAGCCGTTCGGCAATCCGGGCGCGCATGGGGACCACGCCTTCCTCTTCGAGCTCGAGGATGGTGCGGAGATACATCTCCGTCGTGTCGATCAGTCCGGACATACGTGCCCCTCGATGCTGTGACATGAAGTCGTCGTGCGATGGCCCTCCACCAATTCTGACGCATAGCACCGACAACCGTGCCCCGCCGTCGGGAGTCCGTGCCCATGGACGGTCCGGAGCGCTATTGACAGCCCACTGGTCCAGACCGCAACGTGATCCGCGACACGGGCACCGCACGGACCCGCACCCCCGCAGGAAAGGCCTCCTCGATGAGCGACAGCAAGCTCGCCGGTCAGTTCTTCGACGCAGCGATCGGCCTGCTGGAGCGGGTGCGCGACGAGGAGTCCGGAGCGATCGCCGCCGCGGGCGCCGCCATCGCCGACACCGTCGCCGCGGGCGGGCGGCTCTTCGCCTTCGGCGCGGGGCACTCCTCACTCGCCGCGCAGGACGTCGTCTACCGCGCGGGCGGACTGGCCCTGATGAACCTGCTCGCCGTACCCGGCACCGTCGGCGTCGACGTCATGCCCGCCACCCTCGGCTCCGCGCTGGAGCGGGTGGACGGCCTCGCGAGCGCCGTGCTCGACTCCAGCCCGGCCCGGGCCGGCGACCTCCTCGTGATCATCTCCCTGTCCGGGCGCAACGCGCTGCCCGTGGAGATGGCGCAGAACGCGCGCGCCCTCGGGCTGACGGTCGTCGGGGTCACCTCGGTCGCGTACACGACGGGCACCAGGTCCCGGCACGTCTCGGGCGGATTCCTCCGCGACCACTGCGACATCGTGCTCGACAGCAAGATCGCGATCGGCGACGCCGAACTGAGCGCGGAGGGCGTCGAGGCGCCGTTCGCACCCGCGTCGACCGTCGTCACCAGCGCGCTGATGCAGGCCATGATGGCCACCGCCGCGGAGGAGCTCGTCGCCCGCGGCATCGAACCGCCGCTGCTGCGCTCGGGCAACGTCGACGGCGGCCACGAGTGGAACGGCCGCGTGATGCGGGAGTACGGCGACCGCATCTTCTACCGGCACTGAGGCACCGCCACGATGCCGGGAGACGGCACGGGCGGGCGCCCCCGCTCAGACCGGTTCCTGTCCCGCCGTCAGCCGGGCCAGATCGACCGCCGAGGCGACCCGGACCGCCACACTCTCCGCGTACATCACGTCGGGCCGCTCGAACGCGCCCCGGTTCGCCGCCCGCAGGAACGTCACCACGCCCAGCGTCCGCCCCCGGCTCCGCAGCACCGCGCACAGGGCGTGCACCGAGTCCCCCGGCCACTGGTGCTCCACCGCCCATGTCCCGCCCGCACCCGCCGGCGCCACGGCGCGCACGGAACCCGTACGCTCCACGGCCTGGAGGGCGGGGTGCCCCTGCCCGTAACGCACCGGGAGCGGACCCCCGGAGACCGGCAGACACGGACCCGGCGCGTCGGGAGGCGTGGACGCCGCCCGTACGAGCTTCTCCCCCGCCGCCAGATCCGTCATCAGGTCGACCACCACATGGTCGGCGAATCCCGCCAGGGCGTAGTCCAGCGACGTGGTCGCCGCCTCCATGGGGTCCTCGCACTCCGCCGCCTGGCGCGCCGCCCGGTGCAGCTGGTTGGCGCGGAAACGCACCCGGTCCGCGTCCTGCTCCGCGAGCTTCGCCGCCGTGACGTCGCGGAACAGCCAGCCGACCCCCAGCGGGACGGGTTCTTCCGCCAGCGGCGAGGCCAGCCTCAGGAACCCGCTGCGCCAGCAGCGCCGCCGCTCCCCCTCGGCGGTCCGCAGCGTCACCCAGAGCTCGGCCGGCGCGGACGGCGCGCCCTCGGCGAGGACGTGGTGCAGCGCCCCCTCCAGGTCCTCGACACCCTGCACGATCAGCTCACCCAGCGGACGCCCCAGCAGCGTCGTACGCCCGCCGCCCAGCGCCCGGGCGGCGTACGCGTTGACCACGGTCGGACGCAGGTCCACGTCCACGGCGACGACACCCCAGGACGCGTCCTCGAACAGGGCCTCGCTGAGCGCGATGGACCGCTCCAGATCGATCTGCGCGTGCACCTCGCTGAACGCGCAGTACACCCCGGCGGGCTTCCCGTCCTCGCCTCGCACCCCCGACGACTGGGTCCGCACGAGGACGCGGCCGCCGTCCTTGCGCAGCAGCGCGAATTCGTGGACCTGCCGCCCCGGGGCGTCCATGACCGCCAGCAGCCGCCCCTGAACGTCCCCCGCGTCCGCGCTCCGCACGGCCCACCCCGCGAAGCCGCGCCGCCCCACGGCCTCGGCGGCGCTCCAGCCGAGGATCCGCTCGGCCTCACGGTTCCAGTGGGTGATGGTGCCGTGGGCGTCGAACGCGCAGAGCGCGGCGTCCATGCCGTCGAGCAGCGCGGCGAGAAGCCGGGACCCCGGAATCGCCACTGCCGAGGGCTCCCGCCCGGGGTCCTCGTCCGGGCCGATCTCGTCGGTGGTCCCGGTGCTCCTGGAAGCACTCACTCCGTACCCCCTGCATGGCATATTCCGCTGCGGATTCCGCATTGCCGCACGTCAGACCCATTGAACTCGAACGTGAGCCACCACACAGCCACTTCCACGAAATCCGCCCGAGCAACGCAGTTAGCCACCCCCGTCGAAGCCTTCCTGGCGCATCGGCCGGGCCGACTCGCGGCCATCCGCGCGCAGCTCAAGGCACCGCTTCGTGACGCCGCTGTCATGAACGCCACCCGGCGTCTCGTCTCGGAGTGCCTCTCAGCTCTCGGACTGCCTGTGCACACATGGTCGGGCGGGCGTACGAAGTGGAACCGCACGGCGATGGGCCTGCCGAAGACCCACACGCTCGATGCCCTCTGCGTCGGAGAGCTCGACCACCAGGCCGGAGCCATCACCGTCCGTGTGCCCGATCAGGTGCAGATCGTTACAGCGACAGGGCGCGGCACCTATGCGCGCACTACCCCCGACCGGTACGGATTTCCCCGGCTCACCCGCACGCGCCGGAAGCGCCACCACGGGTTCGCCACCGGTGACCTCGTACACGCCTTCCAGCCCAAGGGCAGATGGGCAGGCAAATGGACCGGACGCATCCCGTCCGAGCCTCGGGGCAGCACAGCCTCACGACGCGACAGGGTCGCTTCAACGTCTCCTACACGAACCTGCGGCTGCTGCAACGGGCCGACGGATACATGTACAGCACCAGACGCGAACCCACCGAATAAATGGGTTGAGACAGCCTCCGGGCATTTGTAGGCTGCTGTCAGCGAAGAAAGGAGGTGTTCCGGAAGTGATTTCTTCTCGGACTCGTGAGGTGACTGCGGGCTGACGCCCGTTGTCGCGCTCTTTGCAGTGCAGGCCGGTTGTCGGCCAATCCCAAGCAGTCACCGACCCGCAGGCTCGCCGGTAAGTCCGGCCGGCTCCTCCGCAAGGAGGGACCAGAGCCTGCGGGTTTCTGCGTGTCCGGGGCCGTCCCGGCCGGCCGGTACGGCTCACGGGCAGAGGCGCTCCACGCGCCAGTCCGCGGCCGGGCTCTCGCGGACGTAGCGCAGCCGGTCGTGCAGCCGGTTCTCGCGGCCCTGCCAGAATTCGATCGCGTCCGGTACGACGCGGAATCCGCCCCACTGCGGCGGCGCGGGGACCTTCTCGCCCTCCGGGTAGCGGGCGGCGAGCTCCTCGTAGCGGTCGACCAGCTCCTGCCGGGAGCCGACCACCGCCGACTGCTCGCTGGCCCAGGCGCCCAGCTGGGAGCCGTGCGGGCGGGTGCGGAAGTACGCGACCGTCTCCTCGCGCCCGACGCGGGCCGCGGTGCCCGTGACGATGACCTGGCGGGCGAGCGGGTGCCAGGGGAAGAGCAGCGAGACGTACGGGTTCGCCGTCAGCTCGCGGCCCTTGCGGGATCCGTAGTTGGTGAAGAAGACGAAGCCGCGGTCGTCGTAGTGCTTCAGCAGCACGGTCCGGGAGGACGGCCGGCCCCGGGGATCGGCCGTGGAGACCACCATCGCGTTCGGCTCGTGGAGCGCGCCGCCCCCCGCCACCTGGCGGAACCAGTGGGCGAACTGGTCCATGGGGTCGGCGGCGAGGTCCTTCTCGACGAAGTCCTCCGAGCGGTACTGCTCGCGCATCGTGGCCGGATCGGTGGTGCAATCGGATGACGGGACGCGAGAGGAGGCGGAAGCGGAAGACGGAGTGGCATCTGCTGCGGTCACGGGGCCATCCTGCCGCAGCGGGCCGGAATCCCCGCGGGGAGGGGCGCGATCGCCGGTCCGCGAGCCGGTGGCTGTGCCGGACGTCACCCTTCCCCGCGTCGTGGTAACCCGCCAGTATGCGTGGACCGGCCTTCGTGGCCGTCATACAGCCGCCGAGTCGAGGGAGCCGCCCGATGTCCGACTTCGTACCCGGACTTGAAGGAGTCGTCGCGTTCGAGACGGAGATCGCCGAGCCCGACAAGGAAGGCGGATCGCTCCGTTACCGCGGCGTCGACATCGAGGACCTCGTCGGCCATGTGTCGTTCGGCAACGTCTGGGGTCTGCTGGTGGACGGGGCGTTCAATCCCGGTCTGCCGCCCGCCGAGCCGTTCCCGATCCCCGTGCACTCCGGCGACATCCGCGTCGACGTGCAGTCCGCGCTGGCCATGCTGGCGCCGGTGTGGGGCCTGAAACCGCTGCTCGACATCGACGAGCGGACCGCGCGTGACGACCTGGCGCGGGCCGCCGTGATGGCCCTGTCGTACGTCGCCCAGTCGGCCCGTGGCCAGGGGCTGCCGATGGTCCCGCAGAGCGAGATCGACAAGGCGGAGTCCGTGGTGGAGCGGTTCATGATCCGCTGGCGCGGTGAGCCGGACCCGAAGCACGTCAAGGCCGTCGACGCCTACTGGACGTCGGCCGCCGAGCACGGGATGAACGCCTCCACGTTCACCGCCCGCGTCATCGCGTCGACCGGCGCGGACGTCTCGGCGGCACTGTCCGGGGCGGTGGGCGCGATGTCGGGCCCCCTGCACGGCGGGGCACCGTCCCGGGTCCTCGGGATGATCGAGGAGATCGAGCGGACGGGCGACGCCAGGGCGTACGTGAAGCAGGCGCTGGACAAGGGCGAGCGCCTGATGGGCTTCGGCCACCGCGTCTACCGCGCCGAGGACCCCCGGGCCCGCGTGCTGCGCCGCACGGCCCGTGAGCTGGCCGCCCCGCGCTTCGAGGTGGCGGAGGCCCTGGAGAAGGCGGCCCTGGAGGAGCTCCACGCCCGCCGCCCGGACCGCGTCCTGGCGACGAACGTCGAGTTCTGGGCGGCGATCGTGCTGGACTTCGCGGAGGTCCCGGCGCACATGTTCACGTCGATGTTCAGCTGCGCCCGTACGGCGGGCTGGTCGGCGCACATCCTGGAGCAGAAGCGGACCGGCCGCCTCGTCCGCCCCTCGGCGACGTACGTCGGCCCGGGCACCCGCGACCCCCGCTCGATCCAGGGGTACGACCAGCTGGCGGACCTGGGGAACTGACGAGGGGCGGACCGCGGGACGCACCTCAGGTCGCGTCCCGCTCCGCCTGCTCGGCGAGCCGCTTGACGCGGTCGAGCCGTCTGTCCCATTCGCCGGCCAGGGCGGCCATCCAGCGGGCCGTCGCGTCCAGTGCGGTGGGCCGCACGGTGTAGCGGACCTCGCGCCCCTCCCGACGGCCCGCGGCCAGCCCGGCGGCGTCCAGGACGGTGAGGTGCTTGACCACCGCCTGGCGTGAGACGGGCAGCGCTTCGGCGAGGGTCGTGGCCGTGGCCTCCCCCTGCGCGGCGAGCAGGTCGAGTATGCGGCGCCGCATGGGATCCGCCAGCGCGCCGAGGACGCCTTCGACGTCCTCGGCCGCTCCGCCGGGTCCTGCGGTCACTCCGCCCGCCGTTCGGCGCGCGCCCTCAGCGCGTCCAGCACCTGCGGCCAGCCACCGGTGTTGTCCTCGTGCGCCTTGGCGCGGAGCTCCTCGGAGCCGGCCAGGGCCGCGAATCCGCTCTCCACCACGCGGAGCCTGGTCGAGTCGCCCTCCGGCGTGAGGGTGAACTCCACGAGGGTGCTGTTGCCCTCGCGCAGCCCTTCGCCGGGGAAGGCGCTGGCCCAGCGGTAGGCCACGTACGACAGGGGCTCGACCTTCTCCACGTGCACCGGGAAGTCGCCGTACTCGGCGTTCTTCGCCACCGTCGTCTCGCCCTCCTTGGCCACCGCGCCGGACAGGGCGGCGTCCTCGGCCTCGGAGACCCAGAATCCGGGCTGGGTCACCAGCGACCAGACCCGTGCGGGGCTTGCCGCGATCAGCGTTTCGCGTTCGATCCGGTCCTCGCTCACGAGATGACTCCTTCGCTCCGTCGATGAATTGAGTGCAACCTCAGAGTTGCACATCATTCGACCAGGAGCAACCGACCAGTTGCGTCTCACCGGCCCAGCGCCTCGTCCAGCAGCCGCGCCCACCGGGCGACGCACCAATCCGGAATTCTGGCCCTCGGACGCGATCCGGCATCATTCGAAGCTCACCGTGCGGACCAGGTTGATTTCTGGGATCACGTGGATGGGCGAGTTCAGTTCGAGGCCGACAGCTTCCTCGGTTTCCTGGCGCGTGAAGGGCTTCGCGTTCCGCGCCGTGGTGCACCAAGGGTGGTCAGGACACCAGCAGCTCGGCGACTTCGGGCACGTCTCGAAAGGCCCGCAGGCGATCCAGCACGATCCGTGTGCGCTCTGCCGTGCGTTCGCTGCCGCTCTGCCCTGGAGCGAGCATGCGGCTCGTCGTCGCGGCGGCGGCCTCGGGCTCGTCGGCGTCGGCGTAGGCCACGGCCAGCCACGAAAGATACAAGGCCAGCTCCCGGGAGTGGCTGGCGTCGTAGCGTTCGAGCACGTTCGTCAGCAGCGGCACGGCACGCAGCGGGCGCCTCAGCTCGGTGTAGACGCGCGCCTCCATGACCTGCAATTCCCCGGCGTCCATCCAGTACAGGTAGGACGGCGATCCGGTGCCGCCCGAGTCCTCGGCCAGGGCCTCGGCCGCTTCTCCCAGTGCGGCCATCGCCGGGCGGCCCTGCCCGGCCCGGGTATGCGCCCAGGCCACCCGGTCCAGATACAGCGCACGAGCCTTCGGTGGGGCCTCCGTACCGGCATCCTCCAGCGCGGCACGGACCAGCGCGACCGCGTCGGCAGGGTGCCCGGTGTTGCTCCACCGGTAGGCCAGCGAACCCGCGACGTTCCCGGACAGCACGCCGTCCCCCGCGGCTCGTGCGGCGCTCATGCCGAGCCGGTAGATACGCTCCGCCTTGACATGCTCTCCGGCGTCGGACGCCACCCACCCGGCGATCTGCGCCAACTCGCCGATAATTCGCAGCAGTTCACGGCCGACCTCTTCGGTATGCACCCCCTCGCGGTAGAGCTTCACCGCCGCCCGCAGCTCGCGCCGGGCGGGTTCGATCTACACCGACGCTTGATGCTCCGACCAATTGAGACCGCCGCGCCGCTCGGCGACGTACGTCGGCCCAGGCACCCGCGACCCCCGCTCGATCCCGGGCTACGACCAACTGGCGGACCTGGGGAACTGACAGGGGCACCCCGACCCTCCCGGCGGGCCGCCCACCGTCAACCGTCGAGGCGCATGAGGGCGGAGTATGCCGACTCCGCCTTGCGCCCAGGTGCGGCCTCGGGGCGGGCGTGGTCGAGGAAACTCTGGGTCCCTCCGTGGTGGCGCACCTTCCCCGACTCCATGAGGGTGACGGTGTCGGCCTCATCGGCCAGGTCGATCACGTCATGGGTGGACATCAGCACCGGGGTGCTCGCCGCGACGTCTCCCAGGACTTCACGGAACACAGAACGCTGATGAGGGTCGAGACCCGCTGTCGGTTCGTCCAACAGGATCACACGGGCGTCGTGGGCCAGGGCACAGGCGATGCCGACACGCCTGAGTTGCCCCCCGGAGAGACTGGCCGTCTTCTGCCCGGACTGTTCGGCGAGGCCAACCTGTTCGAGGGCGGCCCCGGCCCGCGTCCACGCCTGGGCGCGGTTCTCGCCCTTGAGCCAGGCGATGTACGCCACGTACTCGCGAGAGGTCAGCTGCGGTGACGTGGGTACCCGTTGGGGGAGCCAGGCCACGTGGCGGCGGAATTCACGGGTGGCGGAGGTGACGTTCGTGTCGCTGAACAGGACTCTGCCTGCCGTCGGCTCGACCGTCCCCGCGAGAAGGGCCAGCGTCGTGGACTTCCCCGCTCCGTTGGGGCCGAGCAGGATCGTCAGCCCCTGGTCGGGCACCTCGTAGGTGAGCTGGGAGAGGACGGGGCGCAGCCCGCGGCGGTAGGTGAAGGTGACGCGGTCGAGCAGGAGAGTCATCGGTCGGTCCTTGGCACGAGGCAGGTGAGGAGGACGAACCCCGTCAGGAAGACAAGGGCGGCGCCCGTCGCGGCGTGGGCGACAGCGGCCTTCTCGGTGACGATCACCCAGGGATAAGGGTCGTCGAGCTGTCTGCCCCCGGTGAACATGGCGAGGATCATCCAGAACACGGGTACGAGGGCTGCTCGGTGTTTGAGGAGAGGCCAGCTTCCCAGGGTGAGACCGCAGAAGAGCAGGTTGTTGCGGGCGGCCGTCCACATCGCATCCGAGTCCAATGGAGACATGCCCGCCGCCACCGCGCTGGCCAGGAGGGCGAAGCCCGTCACCAGAGCGATGTCCATCAAGTCGAGTCGGCGCACAGCGGAGCGCTCCATGCCGGGCAGGCGTCTTTCGAGGCATGCGACGAGGGCGACAGAAGGAACGAGGCAGAAGAAGTTGCTCAATGCGGTCGGGATGGGTCGACTGCCCAGAAACGCAGGGAGAACGAGGACGAGATCCGACGTGAGAGCGATGCTCAGGACGAAGGCGAACAGCGCGCCGGGCAGCAGGCCGAGGACGCCGCGTTGACGCGACCACCAGATCATCCTGCCCGGCCGCCCTGGCAGGAGAGCCGGAGCTGCTCGACATACCAGGCCTGCTGCTTGTTCAGCGGAAGGCCGTCGACCCTGTCCATCTCATCGAGGAGCTGCTCCTTGCTGTCTCCGGTCCGGACAGACTGCGATTCACGGGAGAGCCAGGCAAGGTAGTCATTCGCTGTCCCTGTGGTCCGGGCGGTCCAGAGAGTGCCGTAGTGCAAGGTGTTCCAGTCCGGGTTCTCGCAGGGCATTCCTACGACGTCGATGGCCACGTCAGCCCAGGAGATACCGTCCGGCCTCCCGGCCGCAAGGTCGAGTGTCCACGTCTCTCCCCCGGTGTCCGGCAGCTGAGGACTGGATACCGTGATGTCGGTGATACGCGTGGGGATTTCCGCAATGATCGCTTTGACCTTCAGTTTCGCCGTCATGCCGGAGAGTGCGGCCTGGATGTCTCCGAGGCCTTCGGAACCTGCGGCAGGCATGCACACCTCGGGTGCGCGGCCCTCGCAGACGACCGGGGCCAGCCCCTTGGCAGCGGGAGCGAAAGAGGTCCACTCGCGGGTGATGCCGTAGGCGCCCAGAAGACCGCTGCCGGCGACGACGAGGGACAGCACGACAGCACCGACACGGATACGCCGAGGACCGATGGCCACGGCGAGGGCGAGAGCCAGGCAGACCGTCGGCAGAATGGCAGCGATCGTCATGGGGAGGGTGTACGCCTCACCGAAATTGATCTGGCCGACAGCCCCGGTCACGTGGTGCGCCCACCACGTGCTCGTGCCCAAGGGGTAACTGATTCCGATGAACACGGCTATGGACACGAGCGGTGCGGAGTACAACGCGTGGAGACGCTTCCCGAGGAGGAATCCGATGGCTGCGTGCGCGGTGAGCAGGACCACGGCGATCCCGAACAGGTTCAGCACGTACAGATCGGGAGCGACTCCGGCGATCAGCAGTGCACCCGCCGTGATGCCGGCCAGTAGGGCCGCCAGCGTGAGCACCACGATGAGGACCGGCTGAACGGCGACGCGGAAATCGCTACGCGCGGGGCCCATCTCCCAGGCGCCGAGGGCCCGTAGCCGTGTCGCCTCCACTGCGGCCAGCCCCGCCGCAGCGGCGGCGGCCAGGGGAACCGGTGCGTGTAGGGCGAAGGCCACGGCCTCGGTCGGCCAGGGAAGCAAGGCAAAGTGCCCCATCCTCCCCCGGGTCGCGAAAAAGACATAGGCGAAGAAGAAACCGGTCACCGGCAGAGCCAGCACGGCGGCGTGGGTGCGTAGTGCGGTGCGGAAGCGCATGGAGCCTCAAGAAAATACAAGGCGGGCCGCCGCGCAGGATGCGCGGCGGCCCGACTCTAGCACTGGCATCGCTCACCCTTAGTCACATCTTTTGAACAACTCGCCACGCTCTGGCTCAAGTTACAGAAGCCGCCGGGTGGCGCGTTCCACGCCCGGGCTGGGCTGCCGGTCAAGTCGTCGAACGAACGGGTGGGCGCCCGGCCGGCGGCCCGCACCACAGGTCAGCCCAGCGCGTCGTCGAGCAGCCTCGCCCACTGCGCGACGACCCGCTCCCGGCGGGCCGTGTCATCGGTCAGGACGTTGGCCAGGCCCAAGCCGCGGGCCATGTCCAGGAGGCCCTGCACCGTCTCGCGCACCCCGGGCCGGGTCTCGTCGGCGCCCAGCAGCCCCACGGCGATGCGGTGGGTCTCGCGGCCCACCCGTGCTTCGAGTTCGGTGACCCGGGGCCGGAGCGGGGCCTCGTTCGACGCGGCGACCCAGAGCTGGAGCGCGGCGCGGAAGAGCGGCCCGGTGTACAGGTCGACGAGCGCGGCGACGACCTCGGCGCGGCCCTGGACGGGCAGGGCGCGCAGGGCGGCGGAACGTTCCTCGGCGACGTACTCGACGGCGCCGGTGAACAGGTCCTCCCGGGTGGGGAAGTGGTGCTGGGCGGCGCCTCGCGAGACCCCGGCGTGTTCGGCGACCACGGAGACGGTGGAGCCTGCCCAGCCGCGTTCGGCGAGGCAGGCGACCGCCGATGCCAGGAGCCGCTGCCGGGTGGCGCGGCTCCTGTCCTGCTTCGGGGGCGTCACAGCACCCATGCGGGATCCCGTCGTTCCAGGAAGGCCGTCATCCCCTCCCGTGCTTCGTCGGAGGCGAAGAGCGCTGCCGAGCGGGCGATGAGGTCTTCGGCGTGACTGTCGAAACTCTTCAGCACAGTAGCCGTGACCAGCTCCTTCGATGCCTTCAGCCCCTGGGGTGACGCCCTGCGCAGTCCGTCGAGTACCGGTACGAGCGCCTTGTCCACGTCCTCGGCGGCCAGGGTGACCACCCCGGCACGGGCCGCTTCCACCGCGTCGAAGCGTTCACCGGTGAGGTAGTAGCGGGTGGCGGCGCGCGGGTCGAGGCGGGGCAGCAGCGGCAGGGAGATCACGGCGGGGGCGAGGCCCAGGCGCGATTCGGTGAGGGCGAAGGACGACTCGGGTCCCGCCACGGAGATGTCGCACGCCCCGAGGAGCCCGAGGCCCCCGGCCCGGACGTGGCCGGTGACCCGGGCGACGACGGGCTTGGGGAGGGCGACGACCGCCCGCATCAGGGCGACGAACGCCGCCGGTTCGGGCGGTGCGGTCAGGTCGGCGCCCGCGCAGAACGTGGTGCCGGTGTGGGTGAGGACGACGGCGCGGACGGTGTCGTCGGCCGCGCAGCCGGCCAGGGCCTCGGCCAGCTCGCCGACGAGACGGGAGGAGAGCGCGTTGCGGTTGGCCGGGGAGTCGAGGGTGAGAGTGGTGATTCCGCGGTCGTGGGTGGAGGGTGCCAGGGTCATCGCGGCTTCTCCCGGTCGCGCAGCTCGCGCCGCAGGATCTTGCCGGACACCGCGCGGGGCACCGCCTCGATGAACTCGGCCTGTCTGACCTTCTTGTACGGGGAGACGCGCTCGGCGACGTACGCGATGACGTCGTCCTCCGTGAGGTCCCCCGCGTCCGGCCGGCGCACCAGGTAGGCCTTGGGGATCTCGTTGCCGTCGGTGTCGTGGACGCCGATGACGGCGGCGTCGGCGATCGAGGGGTGGGTCAGGAGGAGGGCCTCCAGGTCGGCGGGGGCGACCTGGTAGCCCTTGTACTTGATGAGTTCCTTGACCCGGTCGACGACGTACAGCCAGCCGTCCGCGTCGACGCGGCCGACGTCCCCGGTGTGCAGCCAGCCCTCCTCGTCGATCATGGCGGCGGTGGCGTCGGGGCGGCCGAGGTAGCCCTTCATCACCTGGGGGCCGCGGATGAGGATCTCGCCGTCGGTTCCGTCGCGGACGTCCGCGCCGGGGTCGGTGAGCGAGACGATCCTCATCTCGGTGCCGGGCAGCAGCTTGCCGACCGTGCCCGGCGGCGGGTTCTCCGCGTCGAGGGGGACGACGTGGGTGCCGGGCGAGAGTTCCGTCATCCCGTAGGCCTGCCGTACGGCGGGCACGCCGAGCCGGGTGGAGCAGGCGGCGGCGAGGCGGGCGTCCAGCGGGGCGGCGGCGCTGACGATGTACTCCAGCGAGGAGAGGTCGTAGTCGCCGACGAGCGGGTGCTTGGCGAGGGCCAGGACGATGGGCGGGGCGACGTACAGGCCTGTGATGCGGTGGGTCTGGATCGTCTCCAGGAACTGGGCGAGGTCGAAGCGGGGCAGGACGACGACCGTGGCGCCGTAGCGCAGCGGTCCGTTCATGAGGGCGGTCAGCCCGTAGATGTGGAAGAAGGGCAGCACCGCCAGGATGCGTTCGCGTTCGCCGAGGGGGACGAGGGGCCGCAGCTGCTCCAGGTTGGTGGCGATGGAGCGGTGGGTGAGCATGACGCCCTTGGGGGTGCCGGTGGTCCCGGAGGAGTACGGGAGTACGGCGATGTCCTCGGCCGGGTCGAAAGCGATCTCGGGGTCGGGGGCGGTGGAGCCCAGCATGTCGAGTACGGACGTGTGGCCCTCGGCCTGGTCGCAGACGTAGATCTCCTCGATGCCGCCCGCGAGTTCGGCGGCCCGGCGGGCGACGTCGAGGAGCAGGGACACGGTGACGATCCAGCGGGCGCCAGCGTCCTCGAGCTGCTTGGCGAACTCCTCGGCCGTGGCCAGCGGGTGGATGGTGGTGACGGTGGCGCCGGCCCGGGTCGCCCCGTAGAAGACGGGCGGGTAGGCGATCGTGTTGGGGCTGTGCAGGGCGAGGACGTCGCCCTTGCGCAGGCCCGCCGCGGCGAGGTGGGCGGCGATGCGCCGGTGGAAGGTGTCGAGCTGGCCGTAGGTGACGGTCATCCCGTTGGTCCCGTCGATCAGGGCGGGGATGTCACCGAAGTCCGGGGCGTTGCCGAGGACGGCTTCGTGGATGGGTTTTTCGAGGGGCGTGACGTCTGCGTACTCGCTGTGGAACACCATGGCGGTCCCCTTCGACGCGGGTGGAGAGCCAGAATCGCCCCTGCGGGGGCGGATGGGGAGACCCGGGAGCGACCGGAAGACTCAGTACGACTTCGGCAGGCCCAGGGTCTGGTGGGAGACGTAGTTCAGGATCATTTCCCGGCTGACCGGCGCGATACGGGAGACACGCGCCGCCGTGATGAGGGAGGCGAGACCGTACTCGCGGGTCAGGCCGTTTCCGCCGAGGGTGTGGACGGCCTGGTCGACGGCCCTGACGCAGGCCTCGGCGGCGGCGTACTTCGCCATGTTGGCGGCCTCTCCCGCGCCGGTGTCGTCGCCGTCGTCGCAGAGCTTCGCGGCCTTCTGCATCATCAGCCGGGCGAGCTCCAGCTCGATGTGCGCCTGGGCGAGCGGGTGCGCGATGGCCTGGTGCGCTCCGATGGGGGCGCCCTTCCAGACGGTGCGGGTCTTCGCGTAGTCCACGGCCCGCTCGACGGCGTAGCGGCCCATGCCGATGGAGAAGGCGGCGCCCATGATGCGTTCCGGGTTCAGTCCGGCGAAGAGCTGGAGGATGCCCGCGTCCTCCTCGCCCACCAGGGCGTCGGCGGGGAGCCGTACGTCGTCGAGGACCAGCTCGAACTGCTTCTCCGCCGCCTGGAGCTCCATGTCGATCCGGGTGCGGGAGAAGCCCGGGGCGTCGCGGGGGACGATGAAGAGGCAGGGCTTGAGGCTGCCGGACCTCGCGTCCTCGGTGCGGCCGACGATCAGGGTGGCGTCGGAGATGTCGACGCCGGAGATGAAGACCTTGCGTCCGCTGAGGATCCACTGCTCGCCGTCCCGCCGGGCGGTGGTGGTGATGCGGTGGGAGTTCGAGCCTGCGTCGGGCTCGGTGATGCCGAAGGACATGGTCAGGGAGCCGTCGGAGAGGCCCGGGAGCCAGGTCCGCTTCTGCTCCTCGGTGCCGAAGCGGGCGATGACCGTGCCGCAGATCGCCGGGGAGACGACCATCATGAGCAGCGGGCTGCCGGCCGCGCCGAGCTCCTCCAGGACGATGGAGAGTTCGGCCATGCCGCCGCCCCCGCCGCCGTACTCCTCGGGGAGGTTGACCCCGAGGTAGCCGAGCTTGCCCGCCTCTTCCCAGAGTTCGCGGGGGTGCTCGCCCCTGCGGGCCAGGCCGGTGCTGTAGTCGCGGCCGAAGCGTTTGCCGAGTGCGGCGACGGCGGCGCGGAGGGCCTTGTGCTCTTCGGTTTCGAGGACGGTGCTCATGGGGTCGTCTCCTCCTGGTGCGCGGGGGCTTCCGTGGCGTCCTGTACGACGGCGAGCAGTGCGCCGACCTCGACCTGGAGTCCGGGGGCGGCGTGGAGCGCGGTGAGGGTGCCGGAGGCGGGGGCGAGGATGCGGTGCTCCATCTTCATCGCCTCCAGCCAGATCAGCGGCTGCCCGGCCTCGACGGCCGCGCCGGGCACGAGCCCGTCGGCGAGGCGTACGACGGTGCCGGGCATGGGGGCGAGCAGGGAGCCGGGTTCGGTGCGGTCGGCGGGGTCGGTGAAGCGGGGCAGGGCGGTGAAGGTGTGCGCGCCGGCGGCCGTGTCCACGTACACCCGGTCGCCTTGGGTGGTGAGGGTGAAGTGCCGGGTCACACCGCCGGTTTCGAGGGTCACCGCGCCGGGGCGGGCGGCGAGGACCCGCTCGCCGGTCACGGGGGCGGGGATGCCACTCCGGCCGGTGCGGTAGGCGATCTCGTACGTGGTGCCGTCGGGCTCGCGCCGGAAGCTCCTGCTCTGCGGCTGCGAGGCGAGGTTGCGCCAGGCGCCGAGGCGGGCGGGGCCCGGACCGCTGCCCGCCCCCACGGCGGAGGCGAGCGCCGCGGCGGTGGCGGCGAGGCGGCGGGCCTCCTCGTCACCGGGGGCGGACGTGGTCAGGGCGGCCAGGTGCCGGTCGTAGAAGCCGGTGTCGAGGCGCCCCGCGACGAAGTCCGGGTGGCGCAGGGAGCGTACGAGGAGCCGGCGGTTGGTGACCGGGCCGTGGACGCGGGCGCGTTCCAGGGCGCGGGCGAGGAGGCGGACGGCTTCGGTGCGGGTGGGGGCGTGGGCGATGACCTTGGCGAGCATCGGGTCGTAGTGCACCCCGACGGTGTCGCCGCCGGTGTAACCGGTGTCGAGACGGATGCCGGGTTCGTCGGGCACGTCGAGTGTGAGCAGTGCTCCGGTCTGTGGCTGCCAGTCACGCGCCGGGTCCTCGGCGTAGAGCCGGGCCTCGACGGCGTGTCCGGTCGGCCCCGGTGGTGTGGCGGCAGGCAGCGCCCCGCCCTCCGCGACGCGCAGTTGCAGGGCGACGAGGTCGAGGCCGAACACGGCTTCTGTGACGGGGTGTTCGACCTGGAGCCGGGTGTTCATCTCCAGGAAGTACGGGCGCCCTTCGGCCGATACGAGGAACTCGACGGTCCCCGCGCCCCGGTAGCCCACCGCCTGCGCGGCGGCGACGGCAGCGTCGTGCAGCGTCCGGCGCAGCCCGTCGTCGAGGCCGGGCGCGGGGGCCTCCTCGATGACCTTCTGGTGGCGGCGCTGGAGCGAGCAGTCGCGGGTGCCGAGCGCCCAGACCGTGCCCTGCCCGTCCGCCATGACCTGGACCTCGACGTGCCGGCCCCGTTCGACGTACGGCTCGGCGAAGACCTCGCCGTCCCCGAAGGCGGAGGCCGCCTCGGCTGAAGCGGCCGTCAACTCGGCGGGCAGGGAGGAGAGTTCCCGTACGATCCGCATCCCGCGTCCGCCCCCTCCCGCCGCCGCCTTGAGCAGGAGCGGGAGATCGGCGGTGGTGGCGCTCCCCGGGTCCACGGGGGCGAGCAGGGGGACGTCGGCGGCGGCCATCAGCTCCTTGGCGCGGGTCTTGGACGCCATCAGCTCGATGGCCTTGACCGGCGGCCCCACCCAGACGAGGCCGGCGTCCAGCACGGCCTGGGCGAACCCGGCGTTCTCCGACAGGAAGCCGTACCCGGGGTGCACGGCGTCGGCTCCCGCGGCGAGCGCGGCGGCGACGACGAGGTCACCCCGCAGATACGTATCGGCGGGTGCGGCCCCCGGCAGGCGTACGGCGGTGTCGGCCTCCCGTACGTGCAGGGCGCCGGCGTCCGCGTCGGAGTACACGGCGACGGTGGAGATGCCCAGCTCACGGCAGGTACGGAAGATCCGGCAGGCGATCTCGCCCCGGTTGGCGACAAGCAGTGCGGTGATCATCCGATTCCTCACATCCGGAAGACGCCGAAGCCGCGCGCGCCTTCGACCGGTGCCGTATGGATCGCGGACAGGCACATCCCGAGGACGGTCCTGGTGTCGCGCGGGTCGATGACCCCGTCGTCGTACAGCCGCCCCGAGAGGAACATCGGCAGCGACTCGGATTCGATCTGCTGCTCCACCATGGCGCGCAGACCGGCGTCGGCCTCGTCGTCGTAGGGCAGCCCCTTCGCGGCGGAGGAGGCGCGGGCGACGATCGAGAGGACGCCCGCGAGCTGCTGGGGGCCCATGACGGCGGACTTGCTGCTGGGCCAGGCGAAGAGGAAGCGGGGGTCGTAGGCCCTGCCGCACATGCCGTAGTGACCGGCGCCGTAGGAGGCGCCCATCAGCACGGAGAGGTGGGGGACCCGGGAGTTCGACACCGCGTTGATCATCATCGCGCCGTGCTTGATGATGCCGCCCTGTTCGTACTCCTTGCCGACCATGTAGCCGGTGGTGTTGTGCAGGAAGAGCAGCGGGATGTCGCGCTGGTTGGCGAGCTGGATGAACTGGGCGGCCTTCTGCGACTCCTCGCTGAACAGCACGCCCTGTGCGTTGGCGAGGATGCCGACGGGATAGCCGTGCAGGCGGGCCCAGCCGGTGACCAGGCTCGTTCCGTAGAGCGGCTTGAAGGCGTCGAAGTCCGAGCCGTCGACGAGGCGGGCGACGACCTCGCGCGGATCGAAGGGGATCTTGAGGTCGCCGGGCACGATGCCGAGCAGCTCGTCCTCGTCGTACTTCGGCGGTTCGGCGGGCCCCGGATCCGGGTGCGCCTTGCGCCAGTTGAGCCGGGCGACGATCCGGCGGGCCTGGCGCAGCGCGTCGTGCTCGTCGGCGGCGTAGTGGTCGGCGAGGCCGGAGGTGCGGGCGTGCATCTCGGCGCCGCCGAGCGATTCGTCGTCGCTCTCCTCGCCGGTCGCCATCTTCACCAGGGGCGGGCCGCCGAGGAAGACCTTGGACCGCTCCTTGATCATCACGGTGTGGTCGGACATGCCGGGGACGTACGCCCCGCCGGCCGTGGAGTTCCCGAACACCACCGCGACGGTGGGGATTCCGGCGGCGGACAGCCGGGTGAGGTCGCGGAAGAGCGCCCCGCCGGGGATGAAGATCTCCTTCTGCGAGGGCAGGTCGGCGCCCCCGGACTCCACCAGCGAGACGCAGGGGAGCCGGTTGGCGAAGGCGATCTCGTTGGCGCGCAGCGCCTTCTTCAGGGTCCAGGGGTTGGAGGCGCCGCCGCGCACGGTCGGGTCGTTGGCGGTGATCAGGCATTCGACGCCCTCGACGATCCCGATCCCGGTGACCAGCGAGGCGCCGACCGCGTAGTCGCTGCCCCAGGCGGCCAGCGGGGACAGCTCCAGGAAGGGGGTGTCCGGGTCGACCAGCAGCTCGATGCGCTCACGGGCGAGGAGCTTGCCGCGCCCCCGGTGGCGGGCCACGTATTTCTCGCCGCCGCCGGCCAGGGCCTTGGCGTGCTCGGTGTCCAGCTCGGCGAGCTTCGCGAGCATGGCCTCGCGGTGGGCGGCGTATTCGGGCCCCGTGGTGTCGAGCGCGGTGGGCAGGACGGTCATGCGTTCACCTCCGGTCGGTCCAGCAGCCGTACGGGCACGGTGACGTGCCGGGACCGCAGCCACTCCCCCACCGCCTTGGCCTGCGGATCGAAGCGCGCCTGCGCGGCGACGCCCTCGCCGAGGAGGCCGTGGACGACGAAGTTGAGCGCCCGCAGCCGGGGCAGGACATGGCGTACGACGGTGAGCCCGGCGGTCTCCGGCAGCAGTTCCCTGAACCGCGCGACGGTCAGCTCGTGGGCGAGCCACCGCCAGGCGTCGTCGGTGCGGACCCACACGCCGACGTTGGCGTCCCCGCCCTTGTCGCCGCTGCGGGCGCCCGCGATCCGTCCGAGGGGGGTGGTGCGGGTGGGCCCGGCGGGCAGCGGTTCCGGGAGCTCCGGCTCCGGGACGTCTTCCAGCGGGCGGTACGGACCGGCCGCCGGGACGGCCTCCCGGGACCCGTCGGGCCCCACGGCGACGTGCTCGACCTCGCCGGCCGGTACGTACGCGGCCTCGAACACCCCGTACGGCGCGCCCTTCCCGGGCGGGGCCGTCACATGGAAGCCCGGGTAGCTGCCGAGCGCCAGCTCGACGGCCGCCCCGGACACGGCGCGGCCTACGGCCTCCGCGTCCGGGTCACGCACGACGAGGCGGAGCAGGGCGCTCGCGGTCTCCTCCGTCGCGGCGTCGGCCCGGTCGGTCCGGGCGAGCTCCCACCGCACCTCGGCGGGTTTCGGGCCCGCGCGGTCGAGGGCGTCGGCGAACTGGCCGCGCACCAGCCGGGCCTTGGCCTCGATGTCGAGCCCCGTCAGCACGAAGACGACCTCGTTGCGCCACCCCCCGAGCCGGTTGAGCCCGACCTTGAGCGTGGGGGGCGGGGCCTCGCCGCGTACGCCGCTGATCCGCACCCGGTCGGGCCCGTCCCGCGTCAGCGTGACGGTGTCGAGCCGGGCGGTGACGTCGGGGCCGGCGTAGCGGGCGCCGCCGGTCTCGTACAGCAGCTGGGCGGTGACGGTGCCGAGGTCGACGACACCGCCCGTGCCGTCGTGCTTGGTGATGACGCTGCTGCCGTCCTCGTGGATCTCGGCGAGCGGGAATCCGGGGCGGCGGACGTCGTGGTCGCCGAAGAAGGCGTAGTTGCCTCCGGTGGCCTGGGTTCCGCACTCCAGGACGTGCCCGGCGACCACGGCTCCGGCGAGGGCGTCATGGTCCTCGGGCGCCCAGCCGAAGTGGGCGGCGGCGGGTCCGGTGACGAGGGCCGCGTCGGTGACCCGGCCGGTGACGACGACGTCGGCCCCGGCGCGCAGGCAGGCGGCGATGCCTGCGCCGCCGAGGTAGGCGTTGGCGGTGAGGTAACCGTCGGGCACGGGCCGGCTGTCGCCCTCGACGTGTGCGACGCGCACGGGCACACCGGTCCGCTCCGCCAGCTCCCGTACGGCGTCGGCGAGTCCGGCCGGGTTCAGCCCGCCGGCGTTGGTCACGATCTTCACGCCTCGCTCGTGGGCGAGCCCGAGCCCTTCCTCCAGCTGCCGCAGGAAGGTGGAGGCGTAGCCGCGCTTCGGGTCCTTGAGGCGGCTGCGGCCGAGGATCAGCATGGTGAGTTCGGCGAGGTAGTCCCCGGTGAGGACGTCCAGCGGGCCACCGGTGAGCATCTCGCGCAGGGCGTCGAAGCGGTCGCCGTAGAAGCCGGACGCGTTGCCGACGCGCAGCGGCCGGGTCATCGGTCCGTCTTCCGGGGGCGCCCGGGGCCGGCGGGTCCGGCGAAGGCCTGCGCGATGTCCAGCCACTGCCCGGCGTCCGCGCCCACCGCCTCGACGGCGAGGTCGTCCCGGTGGGCGCGCTGGGTGACGAGCAGGCAGAAGTCGAGGAGCGGCCCGGTGACCCGCTGGGCGGCGTCTTCGGGCCCGTACACGGTCAACCCGCCGTCCTCGGCCCGCAGTTCGATGCGGAACTGCTCGGTGGGCGGTTGCAGGCCGCGTACGAAGTAGGCGTAGTCCCGAGCGCGTACGCCGATCCTGGCGACGTGCCGAAGCCGGGCGGTCGGCTTCCTGGTCACGCCGAGCGCGTCGGCGATGTCCTGGCCGTGGGCCCAGGTCTCCATGAGCCGGGCGGTCGCCATCGAGGCGATGCTCATCGGCGGGCCGTACCAGGGCAGTCTCGTCCCGGCGGGCGCCGCGCGGAGTGCCTTCTGGAGCCGGGCCCGGCCCTCCCGCCACTCCACGAGCAGCGCCTCGCGGGTCAGGGCGGTGACGGCTTCCTCGGCCGCGTCGCCGACGAAGGTCTCGGGGGCGGCCAGCGCCTTCTCGACCTCGGCGGCGAAGGCTTCGGGCTCGGTGGCGGCGGTCAGGGCCACCTCGTCGGTCCAGTTCAGGTGGGCGATCTGATGGGCGACGGTCCACCCTTCGGCGGGGGTCGGCGCGGCCCATTCGAGTGCGCTCAAACCCGCTACCAGCAGGTCGAGTTCGTCGCTCTCCTCCCGCATGTCGTCGAGCACGGCGGCGGTCACGGCCGATGCGTCGGGCACGGTGCGCTCCCCTCGGGGCGTGGCGGTGTGCCCCGGAGCATGCCAGCGCCCCATAAAACAAGCAAGCATGCTTGCATGATTTATTCGGCGGCCCTGATCCGGTGGAGGGCGCTCAGCCGGCCCGGTATCCCGGCACGGAGGGCCAGCGCACGGTCAGCACCACGGACTCGTCCTCCGCGCACCAGGAGTGATCGACGCCCCGGCCCCACACGACGTAGTCGCCCTGGCGTTCCAGCAGGACGTCACGCCCGGGGAAGCGCATCCGGAAGCGGCCGCTGACGAGCACGAGCAGGGCGGTGCGCTCCTCGCCCCGCACCCACTCCGGCCGCTCGTCACCCTCCGGATGGACGCCCCACTTGATCTCCAGGGCCTCGCTGTGGCGGGGATCGGAGGGGTCCTTGAAGTGACCGAGGAGCCATCCCCGGTCCAGCGCCGCGTCCTTCTCCGCATGGCCTACGTATACGCCGTCACCGTCCATGACCAGGAACGTAACAAGCCCGGATGACGCCCGGCCTCACCGCGTTCCGCATCCTGCCCGTCGAGGGCTGAGCGACCGGCCGGCTCACTCCGTGCGGTCGCCCTCGGCCTGCGAGGGTTCGGTCCGGGGGACGTCGGGGTGGGTCTCGGGGGCCCTGCCGCGCACGGCCGGCTCCTCGCGTTCGCCCTCGGCCTGCGAGGGGGTGTGCGAGTACAGCCCGTCGTACTCGTCGGTTCCCTTGGTGGATCCCATGCGCGGGCCTCCTTCCTCCGCTCCCTTCCATCGTGCCTCGCGCGCCCGCTACCGGCCTTCCGACGCCTCCTTCATCTTCATCGTCGTGCTGGCGCCGTCCAGCGCCTCGCGGATGATGTCGGCGTGGCCGCTGTGGTGGGTGATCTCCCGGAAGATGTGCCACAGGACGTGGCGGACGGTCCAGACGACCGGCTCCGGGGGCGACCAGGGGTATGCGGGCAGCGTGACCTCGCGGTCGAGGTCGGCCTCCTCGCGCACCGTACGGTCGAAGGCGGCCGCCGCCGCGTGGAAGGCCTCCAGCAGCCCGGGCACCGTCTCGGCGTCGGTCATCCGGTTGCCGTCGGGGTCGAGGTCCGCCCAGTCGATCTTGGCGGGGGCCGTGCCTTCGACGACGTCGAGCCAGCTGCGCTGCACGCCTCCGAGGTGCTTCAGGAGTCCGCCGAGGGTCAGCTCGCTGACCGTCGTCCGGGCGCGGGCCCCGGCGTCGTCGAGCTCCGCGACGGTGTAGAGAAAGTTGGTGCGCTGATCGGTCACGAGCGCCAAGAGATCGTCGCGTTCGGGCATGTGTTCCTCCAGGTCGGCCATCGCGACCACCCTAGGATCGGACGCCCGCCCGCGCAGGCGGAACGGGCAGGCCGGTCCCCCGGCGCGGCGGCCTCACCGCTTCCGCGCGCCCCGCGTCTGGCTGCGCACCGCGCCCATGCTCGCCCCGATGACCAGGGCGATGGCGAGGGCGTCGGTGGACGAGAGGGCCTGGTCGAGGAGGAGGAAGCCCGCCGTGGCCGCGATGGCGGGTTCCAGGCTCATCAGGACCGCGAAGGTGGGCGCGGGCAGCCGGCGCAGGGCCATGAGTTCGAGCGTGTACGGGAGGACCGAGCTCAGCAGCGCCACGGCGACACCCAGGGCCAGCGTGGTCGGGACGACGAGCTTCGAGCCCGATTCCATGATGCCGAGCGGCAGTGAGAGGACCGCCGCCACCGCCATGGCGAGGGCCAGCCCGTCCGCCTGCGGGAAGCGGCGGCCGGTGCGGGCGCTGAAGAGGATGTACAGCGCCCACATCACACCCGCGCCCAGGGCGAACGCCGCCCCGACCGGGTCCAGGCGGTCGAAGCCGCCGCCACTGAGCAGAACGACACCACCGAGGGCGAGAGCGGCCCAGACGAGGCTGCTGAGCCGGCGGGAGGCGACGACGGACAGGACCAGGGGCCCCAGCACCTCCAGGGTGACGGCCGCACCCAGCGGGATGCGGTCGACGGCCTGGTAGAAGAGCATGTTCATGCCGCCCATCGCGACGCCGAAGGCGACCACGGTGCCCCAGTCGGCGCGCGAATGCCCCCGCAGCTTCGGCCTGCAGATGACCAGCAGGACCACGGCCGCGGCGGCGAGGCGCAGGGTGACGACGCCAAGCGCGCCAGCCTTCGGCATCAGCAGGACGGCGACCGCCGCGCCGAACTGGACGGAGAGCCCGCCCGCCACCACCAGCGCGACCGGTCCGAGTGCGGCTCTCCGGGCGCCGGGTCGCCCCGGCCGGCCGTGTCCCGGCGCGTCGAGCGCGGACACCGCCTCGGGTACGGCGACGGCGGCGGCGGGCTCTGCGGCAGCGCGCGGGTCGTTCACCGGAAACCTTTCGTTCAGTCTAATGAAGTGCACCAAGAGGTCTACGATACGGCACCGGTCAGGGGTCGCTCACGCCCTCACCGTAGGGACCCGCGCGCCTCCCGTGAAATGCCGGTTGTGCTCCCGTTATGCTCCGCAGGCATGAGCACTGGACAGGGCACGGGGAACGGCGGCCGCTCCATCGAGGTCCGGCACCTCCGCGCCTTCCTCGCCGTCGCCGACGAGGGCAGCGTCACCCGCGCCGCCGCCCTGCTCGGCGTCACCCAGCCCGTCGTCTCGCGCACGCTCGCCGCCCTGGAGCGCCACCTGGGCGTCCGGCTGGTCGACCGCTCCACCCACCACCTCGCCCTCACTCCCGAAGGCGTCTCCTTCCGCGACAGAGCGGCCGCCGCGGTCGGCGCCTTCGACGAGGCCGTCGGCCCGGGACGGCCGCACGACCGGCCGCTGCGGATCGGGCACGCCTGGTCCGCGCTCGGCCCGTACACCACGCCGCTGCTGCGGGCCTGGCAGCAGCGCCACCCGGGGACCCCGCTCGAACTGCTGCGGATCGACGACCGTACGGCCGGTCTCGCCCGCGGAGAGGTGGACGCGGCACTGCTGCGCGGGCCCGTGGAGACCCCGGGGCTCGTCACCGAGGTGCTGTTCACCGAGGCCCGGGTGGCGGCCGTGGCCGCCGACGGCCCGCTCGCCGCCCGCACCTCCGTGTCGCTGGCGGATCTGACCGGGGACCCGGTCGTCCTCAACACCGTCTCGGGGACCACCACGCTCGGCCTGTGGCCCCCGGACGCCCGGCCCGCCGCCACCGTCACCGTCGCCAACACCGACGACTGGTTCACCGCCATCGCGGCCGGGCGGGGCATCGGGGTCTCGGGGACCTCCACCGCCCGGATACACGCGTACGCGGGTGTCGCCTACGTGCCGCTGGACGACGCCCCGCCGCTGCCCGTCCTGCTGGCCCGCCGGGACGGCCCCGGCCATCCCGCGCTGCCCCGACTGGCGGCGCTCGCCCGGGAGATCGTGGCGCGCGAACAGGGCACGCCGCCCCA
Source organism: Streptomyces sp. NPDC088746 (assembly GCF_044751065.1). NCBI lineage: Bacteria > Bacillati > Actinomycetota > Actinomycetes > Kitasatosporales > Streptomycetaceae > Streptomyces > Streptomyces sp. NPDC088746. The sequence continues at coordinate 292,148 of NZ_JBIVLA010000002.1, read as the reverse complement.
AAATTCCGCCGGCCGGCCGGGAATGAAGCTGTGACGTAAGGGAGTTGGGGACCTGTACCGACCAGGTCGACCACTCCAGGGGGCGTCTCATGACGGACACAGGCGACAGCACCATCACCGTGCACGGCACGGTCGCGGCGGGTTTCGAGGGCGTACGGGAGGAGTTCGCCGCCGCACTCGCCGCGGACCACACGGAGCCGGGCAGCCAGCTCGCCGTGTACCACCACGGCCGGCTCGTGGTGGACCTGTGGGCCGGGGAGGGCATCGACGGTGACTCGCTGCCCGCCGTGTACTCCTCGACGAAGGGCGCCGCGCACCTCGTCGTCGCCCTGCTCATCCAGGACGGGGTCATAGATCCGGACCGTACGGTCGCGTCCTACTGGCCGGAGTTCGCCGCCGAGGGCAAGGGCGAACTGACCGTGCGCGAGCTGCTGGCGCACCGGGCCGGGCTGATCTGGGCCGACGGAGGATTCGGCATCGAGGAGCTGGCCGACGACCGCCTCGTCGCCGGGCGGCTGGCGGGACAGCGGCCCTACTGGACGCCCGGCACGGAGGCCGGCTACCACGCGCTGATGATCGGCGCCCTCACCGGCGAGGTGGTCCGCCGGGTCACCGGGCGGTCGGTCCAGGAGATCTACGAGGAGCGGGTGCGCGCCCCGTACGGACTCGACTTCCACCTGGGCCTGCCCGAGGCCCTCGAACCCCGTTACGTGGCCATCCGCCCCGCCGTGGCCACCCCCGAGCAGCGTGCGGAGGCCGCGGCGAACCCGCTCGACCTGGACAGCCTCACGGCGCTCGCGTTCGGCTTCGCCGAGGACCCGCCGCTCGACCTGGTCGCCCTCGCCAACACCCGCGCGGTGCGCGCGCTCGGCCCGGCCTCGGTCGGCGGGGTGGGCTCGGCTCGGGGGCTGGCGGGGATGTACGCGGCGGCGGTCTCCGGGCTGGACGGGCTGCCGCCGCTGCTCACGCCCGAGACGGTGGCCGAGGCCGGCCGGGTGCGGTGGAAGGGAACCGACGTGGTGACCGCGCGGACCGACCCCTTCGCCCTGGGCTTCGAGGCGCAGCAGGGGCACTACCCGGCCCTCGGCGAGGGCGCCTTCGGGCACTCGGGAGCCGCGGGGTCGCAGGCGTACGCCGATCCCGTCAACGGTGTGGCCTACGGCTACACCCGGCGCCGCTTCGCCCTTCCCGGCGGCGCCGCAGCGGAGAACGAGCGGCTGTCCGCGGCGGTGAGCGAGGCCGTCGCGAAGGTCTGAGAAGGGCCGGCAGCTCCGTGGCCGGCCCCGCGGCGGTTCGCGGGGCCGGCCCGGGTCACTTGGCGCAGACCGCCTTGTCGGCCTCCACGCGCTGGACGCCCTCCGGTGTCGTTCCAGGGGCCGAGAGCGGGCTGCCCGCCTCCGTGAAGTCCGGGCCCAGGGTCAGGACCATCGGGTCCATCTCGCCCGCGTCCGTCGTCGTCGGCTTGAGGGCCGAGGCCGACAGGCCCATCATGTCGGCCAGCCGCCGGGCCTGGTCCGCCTGGTTGGGGGCGTAGACGAGCTGGGTCTTCTTGACGTTCTCGGGCGCGTTCGCCTTGTTGGTGGACTTCAGCACGCCCTCTTCGTTCTGCAGCCAGTCCAGGGCGTTCTGCGCGGAGCCGGGAGGCGCGCCGCCGTTGTAGACGTCGACCCGCACGTCCGCCGCGTCGGCCTTGGCGCCCTTCAGCTTGGCGTCCGCCTTGGCCTTCGCCGCGGCCTTCTCCTGCTTCTCCACCGCGGTGAAGGAGACGTCCTCGCGCATCATCGAGAAGACCTGCGGCGCCTTGGACTTGTCCAGGATGACGGTGGCCTTGTCGTCCGGGTTGTCCAGGACCGGCACCGTGGTGAAGGTGATGTTCTTGGGGTCGACCGACGCCAGCTCCATGCCCAGCTTCCGGAGCTGGTTTATGTCGGCGATCGTGTCGTCGACGGTGAGCGCCTTGGTGGCGGCCTCCGCGAGCGACCACATCTTGGTGGGGCTGGTCAGGGTGTCGTTGGACTTCAGCTTGCGCATCAGCGAGCCCAGGAACTGCTGCTGGATCTCGATGCGGCTCAGGTCGCTGCCGAAGCCGACGGAGTGCCGGGTGCGCAGGAAGGCCAGGGCCTGCTCACCCTGGAGGGTGTGCTCGCCCTTGGACAGCTTGAGGTGCGAGTCCTTGTCGTCGATGTCCTTGGCGAGGCAGACGTCCACACCGTCGACGGCGGTCGTCAGCGACTTGACCGCGTTGAAGTCGGCCACCATGAAGTGGTCGACCTCGATGCCGGTGAGCTCGGTGACGGTCCGCATGGTGCAACTGGGGGTACGTTCGGACTGTCCGAGGCTGGTGTTGAACCGGCCGCCGGCGGTCCCGGGGATGTCCTTCTCCTCACCGTTCTCCAACTTCGTCGGGCAGTCGGGGATATCGGTTATCAGGTCCCGGGGGATGCTCAGCGCGGTCGCGTTCGTACGGTCCTTGGAGACGTGGAAGAGGATGTTGGTGTCGGCGTGGCCGACGCTGCCCGCGTCCCCGTAGCCCTCGTTGCCCTCGCCGGTCCGCTTGTCGGTCCCGATCACCAGGACGTTGATCGCCCGGTCCTTGCTGAAGCCGCCGGTGCCGGCGCCGTCGGTGGAGACGGCGGTGATGTTGCCGTTGAAGTGCTGGTACACGAGGTAGCCCGCGGTGCCGGTGCCCACCAGCAGGAAGGCGAGCACACCGCCGGTCCACACCAGCGCCTTCTTCTTGCGGGACTTCCTGGGCTTCGCCTTGCGGCGCCCCGTGGCAGGCGCTGCCGCCCGGCTCCCCGGCCTCCGCGGCTCGTCCCGCTGCCCGCGCCCGCCGGCGCCGCCCGCACCCCTGCGGCCGCCGCGCTGGCCGGGCACGGAGGCCCGGTCGCCGGGCGGTGTCGTCTCCGGCTTCGGGCTGCGGCGCGGTCCGGGCGTCCTGGCGTCCGACGTACCGGTCGACGCGGACGGTCGCCCTGGGGAGGCGGGCGGTCGCCCTGGGGAGGGGGTCAGTCGCAGTTCGTAATCACCGGTGTCCGGGTTGAGTACCCACTGGTCTGCGGGGTCGATACCTTCGTCCCGCCCACGGCCTTGCGCGTCCACGGTTGCCTGCGTCCTCCGTCGGGGCCACGCGGCGCCTCCCCCTTCAAGGCGCGCGGTGTGTCTTACGGCAGTGCCGACCTGGGAGGTCGGACGCACCGGAGCGCTCACACTAGCTGGCCACCGGCCGTGGAGCGACGATCGTGACAAATCAAGCCCCACACAGGGGACATACCTCCACATTCACCGCAAGTCACCCACTCGGCCTCCCGCACACCACCGGAAACACTCGGCGACGGGCACGAATCACGTCGGTTCAAGCCAGATTTCATACAGAAGTGGCCACAAGGAATCCCCAAACAAGTCGCCAATTCTCCTATAGTTGCCGTGACTTGATCAGGAACAATCAGCTCCAGTTGTGGTTCTTTCACCATCACCACACCGATGTGTCCCGATTGTCCCTTCCCCGCACCAGCCGCACCTGTCCCTCCCGCCGCACCGTCCGCCCCGAGGACTCCGATTGCGCCCTTCACTCCGGCCGACCGCACTCGCCCTGCTGATCTCGGCAGCCGTTACCGGTGCTCTGTGCCTGTGGGCGGTCTCCGCCGCGCCCGCCTCGGTACGGACACCGCTCGCCTGGGGCGCGGGTGCCGCCGCCGTGCTGCTGTGCGTCGCTGTGGCCGTGACGGTCCACACACTCGCCACCGCCCGCAACCTGCGAGCCCTGCGGGCCGCCGACTCCGAGCGCTTCACCGCCGAGACCTCGCGCCTGGTCTCGACCTCCGCCGCCGAGGCGCAGCGCTTCACCGCGGAGACCGCCCGGATCAGAGCGGCGGCCTCGGCCGAGGCGGCCCGGGTCACCGCCGAGGCGGACGAGCGGGTCGCACGGGTCACCGCCGACGCGGCCGAGCAGCACGAGCGGCTCACCGCCGAGACCGCGCGCCTCACCGCCCGCGCCCGGCGCAGCGAGACCGAGCGCTCCGCCGCGGTCGCCGCGTGCGCCAACGCCGCCGGCCGGATGCAGGCCCTGGCCACGAGCATGCTGGCCGACCTGCGTGAGATGGAGCACCGGCACACCGCCGAGGACGTGCTCGGCGACCTGCTGCACCTGGACCACCGCACGGCCCAGGCGGGCCGTCTCGCCGACTCCATCGCCGTGCTGACCGGGGCGCGTTCCGGGCGCCGCTGGGCCAAGCCGATCGTGATGGAGTCGATCCTGCGCGGCGCGATGGGCCGTATCGGCGGCTACCAGCGCATCCGCCTCCACTCGACCAGCGATGTGGCGATCGCCGGCCACGCCGCCGAGGGCGTCATGCACGCCCTGGCGGAGCTCCTCGACAACGCCGCCAACTTCTCGCCGCCCACCGCCGAGGTGCACGTGTACGTCGAGGAGGTCCCGGCGGGCATCGTCGTCACCGTCGAGGACAGCGGCCTGGTGATGAGCGATGTGCAGCTGCGCCGCGCCGAACGGGCCGTCGCCGCCGACTACCAGGACCTCACGGGGCTCTCCGGCACCCGGCTCGGCCTCGCCGTCGTCGGCCGGCTGGCCAGGAAGCACGGCCTCACCGTCTCCTTCCGGCCGTCGGCGCGCGGCGGCACGGGCGCGCTGATGATGCTGCCGCAGGAGCTCATCTCCCGTACGCCCGCCCCGGCCCCCGAGCCCGCCCGGCACCCCGAGCCGGAGCCCGACCACGCGACGCCGGACGCGGAGAACCAGGGCCGGGCCACGGCGGACTCCCCCGGGCCCGCGTCCCGCACGGCGCCCGAGTCGGCGTCCGAGTCCACCGGTTCCGTCCCCCAGTTCGGAGAGAGCGGCCTGCCCAAGCGCCGCCGCGGCCGCACCCTGGCCGCCGCCGAAGCCCGTACCGGCGATGCCGCCCCCGGCGGAGCCGAAACCCCCAGGCCCCGTACCACCGACCCGAAGGTGCAGGCTGCCCGCTTCAGCACCTTCAGCAAGGCCGTACGAGCCAACTCCCCGCACCCGGAAGGCAACACCCGATGAGCGCGACCACCGACGAGAAGCTGAACTGGCTGCTGGAGGGGCTGCTCGACCGCACGCCCGGCGCCCGGCACGCCCTCGTCCTGTCCCGGGACGGCCTGAAGCTGTGCCGCACCCCCGAACTCTCCGTCGACCAGGCCGACCAGCTGGCCGCGATCTCCGCCGGCATCCAGAGCCTGTCGCACGGCGCGTCCATGGAGTTCGGCGACGGCACCGGCGGCGTTCGGTCCGCGATGACCGAGTTCTACGGCGGCGTGCTGTTCATCGTCGAAGCGGGCGCGGGCGCCCACCTGGCGGTGGTGGCGGCCGAGGACTCCGACGTCGGTCTCGTCGGCCACAACATGAGCGAACTCGTCGAGCAGCTCGGCGAATACCTCGTCGCCCCTCCGCGTGACCCCGTCGCCGGTGACGCGGCGGCCCCGGCCACGGAAAAAGCGGACGTATGACACCGGTCCCGCGCCCCCGCCCCGGACGCGATGACGACCCGGACCGGCTGTACACCCTGACGGGTGGCCGCAGCCGGTCCGACTCGGCCGCGTTCGACCTGGTGACGCTCGTCGTCGCCGAGTGCGAACCGTCCCCCGGGATGCAGTCGGAGCACGTCGCGATCCTGCGGATGTGCCACAGCCCCACCGCGGTCGTCGAGATCTCGGCCACCCTGAATCTGCCCGTCAGCATCGTCCGCATCATGCTGTGCGACCTGCTCGACACCGGCCGGATCAGCGCCCGCCACCCCCGTACTGCACGTGTCGAGGACCGGCTCCCCGACACCGACACCCTGGAACAGGTGCTCGTTGGACTCCGCAACCTCTGACCGTGCCGCCCTGCAGGCGACGGCCGACAACGGACTGAAGATCGTCGTCGTCGGCGGCTTCGGGGTCGGCAAGACCACCATGGTCCGATCCGTGAGCGAGATCCGTCCGCTCAACACGGAGGAGACCATGACCCGCGCGGGCGAGGCCGTCGACGACCTCGACGGCGTGCACTCCAAGTCGTCCACCACGGTCGCCTTCGACTTCGGCCGGATCACGCTCGACGCGCGGTCGGTCCTCTATCTCTTCGGCGCGCCCGGACAGGAACGCTTCTGGTTCCTGTGGGACCGCCTCTTCTCCGGCACCCTGGGCGCCGTCGTCCTCGTCGACACCCGGCGGCTCGCCGACTCCTGGTACGCGATCGACCGGCTGGAGCACCACGGCACGCCGTTCATCGTCGCGTGCAACGACTTCGGCGGCCCGCTCCACACCGAGCAGCAGATCCGCGAGGCCCTCGACCTCTCCCCCGACGTCCCGCTCGTCGAGTGCGACGCCCGGGACCGCTCCTCCAGCAAGTACGTCCTGATCACGCTGGTCGAGCACCTCCACGCGCTCTCCCTCGCCCGCGCGAAGGGTGCCGAAGCGGCGCTCGCGGGCGGTCAGGGCGCCGCGGCGATGACTCCGGAGCGGACCCCGTGACCAAGTGCCCCGTGTCCCACGGCTCCGTGCCCCTGTCCGGGCCGCGCTTCCAGACCGACCCCGTGCGGCTGTACCGGGACATGCGCCGCGACCACGGCGCCGTGGCCCCCGTCGCGCTCGACGGCGACATACCCGCCTGGCTGATCCTCGGCTACCGCGAGCTGCACCAGGTCACCAACGACCCGGTGCTCTTCAGCCGGGACTCCGACCTGTGGAACCAGTGGGAGAACATCCCGGACGGCTGGCCGCTGCTGCCGATGATCGGCCGCAAGCAGCCGTCGATCCTCTACACGGTCGGTGAGCGGCACACCGTCCGGGCGTCGATGATCAGCAACGCGCTGGAGGGCGTCGACCCGTTCGCGCTCAAGCGGTACGCGGAGGAGTTCGCCGACGACCTCATCGACGGCTTCTGCTCCACCGGCCGCACCGACATCATCGCCGAGTACGCGATGCTGCTCCCGGCCCGCGTCCTCGCGAGGATCTACGGCTTCAGCGACGATGTCGGGAAGCCCCTCGTCGGCGCGCTCAACGACATGATCGACGGCCGCGAGAGGGCCCTGGCCGGCCAGCAGCACCTCGGCGCGGCCATGCACCAGCTCCTCGTCGACAAGAACGCCGAACCCGGCGACGACGTCGCGAGCCGGATGCTCCAGGACCCGGGCGGCTTCACGGACGAGGAGGTCGCCCAGGACCTCATGGTGATGATGGCGGCGGGCCACCAGCCGACCGCCGACTGGATGGGCAACTCGCTGCGGCTGATGCTCACCGACGACCGCTTCGCCGCGTCGCTGTCCGGCGGCCGGCACAGCGTCGCCGAGGCCATGAACGAGGTGCTCTGGGAGGACACCCCCACCCAAAACGTCGCCGGCCGCTGGGCGTCCCGCGACACCCATCTCGGCGGGCGCCACATCCGCGCCGGTGACCTGCTGCTCCTCGGGATCGCCGCCGCCAACGGCGACCCGCAGGTACGCACCGACGGCTCCGCCCTGACCGGCGGCAACAACGCGTTCCTCTCCTTCGGCCACGGCGAGCACCGCTGCCCGTTCCCCGCCCAGGAGACCGCGGAGGTCATCGCCCGTACGGGGATCGAGGTGCTCCTGGACCGGCTCCCGGACGTGGACCTCGCCGTCCCCGAGGAACAGCTGACCCGGCGCCCGTCCCCGTGGCTGCGGGGGCTGACGGACCTGCCGGTGCTCTTCACGCCCACCCCAGCACTTGGAGGCCAGAAATGACCCGGATCGCCCTCGATCCCCTCGTCGCCGACCTCGACACCGAGAGCGCCGCCCTGCGCGCCGCCGGTCCGCTGGCCGAGGTGGAGCTCCCCGGCGGGGTGCACTGCTACGCGGTGACGCACCACGCCGAGGCGCGCCAGCTGCTCACCGACAGCCGCGTGGTCAAGGACATCAACGTCTGGAACGCCTGGCAGCGCGGCGAGATCCCGATGGACTGGCCGCTGATCGGCCTCGCCAACCCGGGCCGCTCCATGCTGACGGTCGACGGGGCCGAGCACCGCAGGCTGCGCAGCCTCGTGGCGCAGGCGCTCACGGTGAAGCGGGTGGAGCGGCTGCGGTCCGGCATCGAGGCGCTGACGAACGCCTCCCTGGACCGGCTGGCGGCGCTGCCCGAGGGCGAGACCGTCGATCTGAAGGCGGAGTTCGCCTACCCGCTGCCGATGAACGTCATCAGCGACCTGATGGGCGTGGACGCGGCCGACCACCCCCGGCTGAAGGAGCTGTTCGAGAAGTTCTTCTCGACGCAGACCCCGCCGGAGGAGGTCCCGCAGATGATGGCGGACCTCGGCACCCTCTTCACGAAGATCGTCGACGACAAGCGGGCGAACCCGGGCGACGACCTGACCAGCGCCCTGATCGCGGCCTCCGAGGAGGGCGACCACCTCACCGACGAGGAGATCGTCAACACGCTGCAACTGATCATCGCGGCCGGTCACGAGACCACGATCAGCCTGGTCGTCAACGTCGTCGAGGCGCTCCAGACCCACCCCGAGCAGCGCAAGCGCGTGCTGAGCGGCGAGGTGCCCTGGGAGAACGTCATCGAGGAGACGCTGCGCTGGAACACCCCCACCTCGCACGTCCTGATCCGCTTCGCGACCGAGGACATCGAGGTCGGCGACAAGGTCCTGCCGAAGGGCGAGGCCCTCATCGTCTCGTTCGGCGCGCTGGGCCGCGACGAGAAGCAGTACGGGCCGACCGCCGGTGAGTTCGACATCACCCGCTCCCCCAACCGCCACATCGCCTTCGGCCACGGCCCGCACGTCTGCCCCGGCGCCGCGCTGTCCCGGCTGGAGGCGGGGGTCGCGCTGCCCGCCCTGTACGAGCGCTTCCCCGACCTGGACCTCGCGGTACCGGCCTCGGAGCTGCGGAACAAGCCGATCGTGACCCAGAACGACCTGTACGAGCTGCCGGTCGATCTCGGCTGATCAGCGGCCCCGGTTCCCCGCCGCACCGGGCGCCCACGATCCGGAGCGTGTGTCTCATCGGACGGACACGGTCCTCGACCGCTTCCGGGAGGGACTACGCTCCGGATCGTGGCTGACATCCAGATTCCCGCAGACCTCAAGCCCGCCGACGGACGTTTCGGCGCCGGGCCCTCCAAGGTGCGGACGGAGGCGGTCGACGCGCTGGCCGCGACCGGCACCTCTCTTCTCGGTACGTCTCACCGCCAGGCCCCGGTCAAGAACCTGGTCGGCGAGGTGCGTGACGGCGTGCGCAGCCTCTTCTCCCTCCCCGAGGGATACGAGGTGATCCTGGGCAACGGCGGCTCCACCGCCTTCTGGGACGTCGCGACGCACGGTCTGATCGAGTCGAAGTCCCAGCACCTGAACTTCGGCGAGTTCTCCTCGAAGTTCGCGAAGGCCGCCAAGCTCGCCCCGTGGCTGTCCGACCCGACCGTCATCGCCTCGGACCCGGGCACCCACCCGGACCCGGAGGCCGAGGCGGGCGTCGACGTCTACGCCTTCACCCACAACGAGACCTCCACCGGTGTCGCTGCCCCCGTCAAGCGGGTCGCCGGCGCCGACGAGGGCTCCCTCGTCCTGGTGGACGCCACCTCCGGCGCGGGCGGCCTGCCGGTCGACATCACCGAGACGGACGTCTACTACTTCGCCCCGCAGAAGTCCTTCGCCTCCGACGGCGGCCTGTGGATCGGCGTGTTCTCCCCCGCCGCCCTGGACCGCGCCGCGCGCGTCCACGCCTCGGGCCGGCACGTCCCGGAGTTCTTCTCGCTGCCCACGGCGATCGACAACTCCCTCAAGAACCAGACGTACAACACCCCGGCGCTGGCCACCCTCTTCCTGCTGAACGAGCAGCTGAAGTGGATGAACACCCAGGGCGGCCTGGACTTCACGACCGGCCGCACGGCCGCGTCCTCGCAGCACCTGTACGGCTGGGCCGAGGAGTCCAAGTACGCCACCCCGTTCGTCACCGACCCGGCGAAGCGCTCGCAGGTCATCGGCACGATCGACTTCGAGGACGGCATCGACGCGGCGGCCGTCGCCAAGGTGCTCCGCGCCAACGGCATCGTCGACACGGAGCCGTACCGCAAGCTGGGCCGCAACCAGCTGCGCGTGGCGATGTTCCCGGCGATCGACCCGGCGGACGTCCAGGCGCTCACCGCCTGCATCGACTACGTGATCGACAAGCTCTGACGGTCACCCGTCCGGGACGGCCCCGCACACCTCGGTGTGCAGGGCCGTTTCTGCTTCACTCAGCCGGGTGATGAACCGCCTGCGGGACGAAGTGGGGCGTCCCGCCCTACGATGATGTCCTCGACACCAGCCATTCCAGGAGGGCCCTCAATGTCTGCAGCAGCAGTCGAGCACCCCTGTGACGATGAACCGGAACCGATGCTCGTGACGGCCAACCACCTCATGGAGCAGCTTCCGGGTTATCGCGTCGAGATCATCGGAGGCGTCATCACCGTGGCCCCACCCCCGGACGGACCGCACGCCAACGCGCTGACCACACTCATGATCCCGTTCCTTGCCGCAGGGCTCCACGGCGACGAGACCAGGGTCCTCCAGGCCATCGGCCTGTGGCTGCCCGGCGGGCCCGAGGACTACGCCATCCCGGACCTCGCCATCGTCGACGCCGACTTCGACGAGCACCTGGTCGAGAACAACTGCTACGACCCGGCCGTCTTCCGCCTCGTGCTGGAGGTGACCTCCGGGAACTACAAGAGCGACCTGCGCAACAAGGTCACCGCGTACGCCGAGGCCAAGATCCCGGTCTATGTGATCGTCGACCGCAAGCACAGCCGCCTCCACGTCCTCACCGAACCCACCGGCGGCACCTACGACAACCACGAGGTGTACGCCCCCGGTCAGACCGCCGCGCTCCCCGACTCCATCGGTGCCGAAGTGGCGCTGGACGTGGCGGAGTTGGTGCAGGCCGGACGCCCCCGCGCCTGAGCGGTCACCTCCCGCCCTCCGTGACGCGGACGACGAGTACGGCCACGTCGTCCCGCTGAGGGGCGTCCGCCAGTCCGTGGGAGAGCGCCTCCAGGAGCTGCGGGAGCGGCTCGTCGCCGTGTGCCGCCAGGGTGGACGCCGCCTGGCCGATGCTCGCGTCGATGTCGTTGTCGCGGCGCTCCACCAGCCCGTCGGTGTACAGCAGGAGCATGCTGCCCCGGGGGAGTTCACGCGTGTGGTCGTGGCGTGCGGGGCCGGCCGGGGTGCCGAGGAGGAGCAGGTCGTGCTCGTCCAGGGCCGAGACTCGGCCGTCGGGTGTCCGGAGCAGTGGCGGTGGGTGGCCGGCGTTGGACCAGGTCAGACGCCACCGGCCGCCGTCCGGGTCGAGGCGGGCGTGCACCGCGGTGGCGCCGGGGCCCAGCGGCAGCGCGTCGAAGGCCCGGTCGACGGCGTCCAGCGCGGCGGCGGGTGAGTGCGCGGGGTGTCCGAAGGTGGCCATGCGCAGCATGCTGCGGATCTGCCCCATCACGGCGGCGGCCTGGACGTCGTGACCGATGATGTCGCCGATGGACAGCATCAGGGCGCGCCGCGGGGCGTCCGGGAGCGGCGGCAGGAGGTAGGCGTCGTACCAGTCGCCGCCCACCATGTCCTGGTCGGTGGCCGGCAGGTACAGGGCGGACATGTCCAGGCCCGGCACGTCCGGGAGGTCGGTCAGCATCGCGGCCTGGAGCTGTTCGGCGGTGCTGAGCCGGGTCTCGACGAACAGGGTGCGGTCCACCGCCTGGCCCGCGTACCCGGCCACCGCGGTGAGGGCCGCCTCTTCCGTCACCGCCAGGACGTGCGGCTGGGGCCAGCACCACATCAGCACCCCACGGCCGCCCGGCAGCGGTACGCACAGCACGGAGCGGATGCCCAGCGTGTCGTACCCGGCGACGGCCTCGGGGCTGAAGCCGGCCACGAGCGCGTCGTGGTCCGGGACGAAGACGGTGCGCTGTTCGCGCATGGCCCGCGTGCTGGGGAAACCGGCGTCCATGTCCAGACGGTCGATGACCCTCTCCACGGGCTTCACGTCGTCCGGGTCGATCACGCGCCACAGCCCTTGGCGGTCGGCGAGCAGCAGACCCACGAAGGACGGCTCGTGAGGGCCGTCGAACACGTGGCGCAGGCGCCGGGTGAGGTCCGTGAGGTCATGGGAGTGGCCCAGCTCGACGGAGGCGCGCAGCAGCAGGTCGGCGTGGTCGCGATCCTGCCGGATCTGCTCGGAGGCGATCCGCAGGCGCAGTTCCACCGAGCAGGCGGCCGTGAGGTCCTCGAGGTCCTGCAGTTCGCCCTCGGTCCACTTCCGGGGCTCGTGGCCGATGGCGCAGAGCGATCCCAGGACCTGTCCGTCGGCGTCCGTGAGCGGCATCCCGGCGTACGCGATCACCTGGAGGTCGGGGATGGCGAGACTGGCGCAGGTGCGCGGGTGTGCCCGTGTGTCCTCCAGGACCAGCGGCCGGCCGTCCATGACGACGTGCTGGCAGAAGGAATGGCTCAGGGGCGTCTCGCGCCGTTCCGCCCAGGGTTCGGCGAGTCCGACCATGCCGGGGAAGACCTGCCGGTCGGTCTCCAGCAGCGAGACCAGGGAGACGGGGACGCGGAGGAACCGGGCGACCAGTCGCGCGAACCGGTCCATGCCGGGGTCGGCCGCCGCCGTGAGCCCGGCGAGCCGCAGCGCCTCCAGCCTCCCCAGCTCGCCCATCCCGGGGCCTCCGTCGATCGCTCGGCAGCCGTGGCGGTGTCCACGCACCGCGCTCTACGAAGGTATAAGACAATTCCCGCCATGTCGTGATCAGGGACCTTGCCCGGCGTCCGCCACCCGGCCCGGCGCGGCGTCCCTGGACGCGTCCCGCCGCCACCGCACCTCGCCGTCCTCCCTTTCGCCCGTCGGCAGCAGCCCGGCGGCCGAGGCCACGGCGGCGGACGCCGCGTGGCCGGGGTGGATGTGGGCGACGACGGTGCGGACGGAGCCCTGGTCCAGCAGGTACCGGACCAGGCCGGCCGCCGCCTCCTTGGCGTATCCCCTGCCCTGCCACCGGGTCCCGACCACCCAGGCGACCTCCGCGCGCGCCCCGCGCACGGTGGCCTGGACGTAACCGGCCAGGTACCCGTCGGCACGCACCCGGAGCACCCAGTTCCACCAGCGTTCGGCGGGGTCGGGCGAGCCGGCGGTCTGGCGCTCGTAGCGGGCGCGCAGGGTGCCGGCGTCCTCCGGGGTGCCTCCCGTGTAGGTGTGCAGGGCGGGGTCGAAGAGGACCACGGCCATCTCCTCCGCGTGCGCGACGTCGAGCGGGAGCGCGTCGAGACGGGAGGTGGAGAACGGCTCGGGGGCCGCGTTGACCTGCATGGGGCGGAGCCTACGCGGAGCCCCGCCGGAGATCAGCGGCTGAGCCGCTGAAATCCGCGTACGGCGAGCGGCAGGAACACCAGCGTGATCACCAAGGGCCACACCGGTGCCATCAGCAGGGCGTGTTCCTCGACCCAGGTGCCCTGCCGGAGGATGCGTTCGCCTCCGGCTTCGACCACTTCGCCTTCGGCCTGGGCCGCATCATCGAGGGCCTCGAGAACCTGGTCCGGCAGCGCGAGGAACAGTGACCGAAAAGCCCGGACCACTCCGTTTTCATGCACCATGGGATGTATGGAGACGATCCGTGAGCTAGAGCCCTTCGTGAAGCAGTACACCGTCCTGCTCAGCAGCCGCAGGCCGGACGGATCAGCTGCCAGGACCCCCGTCAGCATCGCCGTCGAGGGGGACCACGCCTACATCCGTACGTTCTCCTCGGCCTGGAAGGTCGACCGGATGCGTAACCACCCGGTCGTGGAGATTGCCCCGTGCACCGTGCGGGGCGCGCCGACAGGGCCGCCGGTGAAGGCATGGGCGCGGCTCCTGCCTCAGGACTCGAAGGAGAACACCCACGCCGCCCGGACGCTCTCCCGGAAGTACCCGGCGCTCCAGGGCGTCGCCGTCCCGCTCACCCACCGGCTGAAGCGCGACCGCACGCTCCACTACGAGCTGCGGCCCTTCACCGACGACGTCTGAGCGGACCGGGCAGGGGCCGCCGAGCACCGCTGCCGGCACGGCACGGCGGCGGGCGATGCGGCGGGCCGGGGGTCAGGCGCCGTCGAAGTCCGTGCCCCGGGAGACCTTCTCCCACTCGGTCAGCTCCGCCCGCACCGAGTCCAGGTGACCGGCGAGGGCGTCCACCGCGTCCCCGCCGAGCGGCAGCCGCAGAGGGGTCTGCCCGGCCTCCAGCGCCAGCCGGATCGCCGCCGCGGCCTTCACCGGGTCGCCCGGCGCGTCTCCTCCACCGGCCTGCACCATCCGCCGGGTCACACCGGCCGTACCGGTGTAGGCCGGGATCTCCTCACTGAAGTACGCCGCGCCTTTGCCGAAGAGGTTGGTCCTGAAGGCGCCCGGCTCCACGATCAGCACCTTGATGCCGAAGGGCCGCACCTCGTCGACCAGTCCCTCGGAGAGCTGTTCCAGCGCGGCCTTGGTGGCGCTGTAGGCCGAGAAGCCGGGGAAGGACAGCTGGCCTCCCATACTGCTCATCATGACCACCGCCCCGCTGCGCCGCTCCCGCATGCTCGGCAGGACAGCCCGGGTCAGCCGGGCGGGACCGAAGACATGCAGGTCGAAGAGGTCCCGCAGCTCCCGCTCCGTGGTCTCCTCGAACGCTCCGACCTGGGTGCGCCCGGCGTTGTTGACCAGGACGTCCACCCTGCCGTAGCGGGCCAGGACATCGGCGGCGACCTCGTCCACCCGCTCGCCGTCGGTGATGTCGAGGCCGATCGCCTCGACCTGGTCGGGGTGGGCGGCGACCAGGTCGTCCATCGCCGAGGTCCGCCGGACCGCGGCGATCACGGTGTCGCCGGCGGCGACCGCGGCCTCCGCGACGGCGCGCCCGAAGCCGCTGTTCGCCCCGGTGACCAGCCACACCTTGCCGTCGTTCGCGCTCATGATGGTCTCCCTCGTCGCCCGCCGTCCGGGACCGTTCCCGTCGACAGGTCCCACCCTTCACCCGGGCCCCGGGGCGCGTCCAAGACTTCCTGTGATAGCCATGAGTTATGGACGTCCACGGGCGCGATCTCCGCTACTTCACCGCTGTGGCCGAGGAGTTGAGCTTCACCCGGGCCGCCGAGAGGCTCTTCGTGTCGCAGCCCGCGCTGAGCAAGCAGATACGGATGCTGGAGAAGCAGACCGGCACCGACCTCTTCGTCCGGGACCGGCGTACGGTCCGGCTCACGGCGGCCGGCGAGGCCCTGCTGCCGCACGCCCGCGCGGTGCTGGCGGCCTGGACGGCGGCGGAGCAGGCGCTGGAGGAGGCGAAGGCCGCCGAGCGGACCACACTGACCATCGGTATGTCCACGAGCCCGGGCCGCGGCCTGCTGCCCGCCCTGCGGGCCCGCCTCACCGCCCGCTTCCCCACGGTCCGCCCGGTCCTGCGCCAGGTCAACTGGGCGGATGCGAGCGCGGGGTTGGCGGACGGTTCGTGCGATGTGTCGTTCGTCTGGCTGCCGCTGCCGGATGCCGGGCGGTACCGCTGCGTGGTCGTGGCCCGTGAGCCGAGGCTGATCGCCATGCCGGACGACCACCCACTCGCGGCGCGGGCGTACGAGGACCCCGAGGGCATGGCCGACTTCACGGACTTCCTGGACGAGCCCTTCCTCGCCCTGCCTCCGGACGCCGGACCGATGCGGGACCACTGGCTGGCCCTGGACGCCCGTGGCGGCCGGGAGCCGGTGATCGGGGGCGTGATCGCCAGCGCCGAGGAGACCCATGAGGCCGTGGCCAACGGGCAGGGCGTGGCGCTGCTGGCGTCCGGAAACGCCCCGCTGATCGCCCGCGACCACGTCATCTGCCTGCCGGTCCGGGGCATCACCCCGTCGGAACTGGCGGTGGCGGCCCGCCGCGACGACGAACGCCCCCTGGTACGCGCCTATCTGGCCGGGGCGAAGGAGCTGGCCGCCGGGACGGGAGCGCCTTCCGGCGTGTCCCTCGGCGGCGAGAAGCCGTAGGCCGTGCCCGCGAGGTCCCGCCCGGCCCGCGACGCCTGGCCCTCCGCTGTCCCCGCCGTTCAGGAGTCCGCCGTGGGGCCTTCCCCCGGCACGCCCTGAGGACAGCGCGTCGGTGCATCAGGGGGAAAGCCGGATGGGCCGATCCCCTCTCCACTGGTGGGATGGTCGCCGACCACCGGCTCCGGGGACGAAACGGCTCCGGCCACGGCCCGAGCGGTCCCTGAACGCGCGGGCAGCCCGAACAGAAAAGGGATCACCATGCATGTGCCGAACAGGCGCCGGCGAGGCCTGCTGGCCCTGACCAGCCTGGCCGTGGCCCTCCTCACCGCATCGACCGGGCCGGCGACGGCGATGCCGCGGCAGGCCGATCCGCTCCAGCAGCAGGTGGACGCGATCCATGACACCGGAGCCGTCGGCGTGCTTGCCGAAGTGACGTCACCGCACACACGTGATAGGGCGCGGGCGGGGACGGCCCAGCGGGGCACCACGCGGCCGATGCCGCAGAACGGCAGGTTCCGGATCGGCAGCGCCACCAAGACCTTCACCGCCACGGTCGTGCTGCAACTCGTCGGCGAGGGGCGGATGTCACTGGAGGACACCGTCGAGCAGTGGCTCCCGGGAGTCGTCCAGGGCAACGGCAACGACGGCGGCCTGATCACCGTGCGGCGCCTCCTGCAGCACACCAGCGGGATTCATGATGTCGGGCCGAAGATACCCGCCTTGAACAGCGCGGACGGCTATCGGGCCGACAGGTTCCGCACCTTCACCGCCGAGGGCCTGGTGAGGCAGGCGATGCGGAACTCCCCCGAATTCCCCCCGGGCGACGACGGCTGGTCGTACTCCAACACCAACTACGTTCTCGCCGCGATGATCATCCACAAGGTCACCGGCCGGAGCTGGGAACGGGAGGTGACGGACCGGATCATCCGCCCGCTGGGCCTGCGGGACACCAGCACGCCCGGCACCTTCCCGTTCATCCTGGGCCCGCACGCACATGCCTACGCGTTCGGCACCGACGTCACGGTGCTCAACCCGAGCATGGCCGTCGGCAGCGGCTCGGTCATCAGCACCACGCACGACCTGACCCGGTTCTACGCCGCACTGCTCGACGGCCGTCTGCTGGCTCCGGCACAGCTCCACGAGATGACGTCCACGGAGCTCGCGCCCGAGCTGGGCGTGAACTACGGACTCGGCCTGGCCGAGATCCCGCTGTCCTGCGGCGGCAGCTACTTCGGGCACAGGGGCGAACTGCTCGGCTACCTCACCTGGGCCGGCGTCACCCGGGACGGGACCCGGACGGCGGTGGTGTACGTCACCGGTGACGGCGGCCCGCAGACCGAGGAGGCCATGACCGCCCTCGTGGAGCGGGAGCTGTGCCGGTCACACGAGGGGCCCTAGTCCTCCGTACCGTCGACGGCCTCCCCCGCGGGGCCGGCCGCCTCGTCGCCGCTGTCCTCCGCGCCGAGTGCCCGGTCTTCCCAGTGCAGCACCCGCCAGCCCTCGCCGGGAGCTCCGGAGAGGATGACGACCCCGGTGTTCCGCAGCGCGCGGGCGGACGCGAAGTCGACGTCGATGTTCCCGGCCCGGGCCGCCGCCCACATGCGGATGGCGGCGCCATGGCTGACCATGGCCACGGTCTCCGCTCCGGTGGCCGCGGCCTCGTCGATGACGGCGTCGTAACGCCGCAGCGCCTCCACGCCGTTCTCGCCGCCCGGCATACGGAGCCCGGTGTCCCCCGCCGACCAGGCGAAGGCCGTGGTCATGTAGGTCTCGACGGCCTGGTCGTCCCCGCGCATCTCGAGGTCCCCGGCGGACAGCTCCCGGAGCCCGTCCCGCACCCGGACCTCCAGCCCCGTCCGCGCCGCCAGGGGTGCCGCGGTGAGCTGGGTGCGGAGCAGGGTGGAGGCGTAGAGGGCGTCGATCCTCTCCGCCGCCAGCGCGTCCGGGAGCGCCGCCGCCTGCTCCTGGCCCAGCGGGGTCAGGGCGGGGCCTGGCTCCGCGGTGTCCAGCAGACGCTTGACGTTGGAAGGGGTCTGACCGTGGCGAATGAGCAGCAGCCGCATAAACAGATCTGTCTCCGGAGTGGCAGGGGGCGGTCTTCCACTCTGCCACTGCGGGACCACTTCTTCGAGGGCCCGCCGGGTGACCCGGACGACTCGCGCCCTACCCCCGGCGGCGCTTGGCCGCGATCAGGGCCAGCACGATGACGACGACGGCCACGGCGCCGCCCGTGGCGGTGCCCTTCTTCGAGACGCCGTCCTCCCCGCCGTCCTCGGAGGACGTCCCGCCGCCCCCGCCGTTCGGCGAGGACTCGCCGCCGCCCCCGCCCCCGCCCTCCACCTCGACGCGCACCACTTCGCTCCCCTCCCCCTCGGAGCCGAACATCATCGCCGAGCCGTCCGCCGTGTACGTCACCGACTCGGACTGCCCCTGGAGCGGCACGCTCACCGCGTGGTCGGCGCCGAGCCGGCCGTCCTCGAAGGCGTAGCGGCGGGCGCTGAAGTAGGAGCGCAGCACCAGCTCCTTGCCGTCCGGCGAGAACGCCCCGTCCGTCACCCACGGCACCTCGCCCACGCGCCGGAAGACGTTGGCCCCGCCGGCGGTCAGCTTCTCGGGGCCCTCGTAGAGCCCGCCGCCGCCCTCCCTCTTCGAGGCGATGTAGACCCGCCCGGTCCTGGGGTGGACCATCATCGCCTCGGCGTTGCGTGCCCCGTCCGCGTACGTCACGTCGAACTGCGTCGCCCGCACCGTGGCGTCCGCGAGCCGCTTCGGCTCGGGGAAGCGGTAGATCCAGACGTGGTCCCAGGAGCCGTCGAGGTTGTCACCGATGTCCCCGACGTACAGATTCCCGTCGGGCCCGACGGAGATCGCCTCCACGTCGCGTGGCTCCCCCACGCCCTTCATGGTGATCGTCGCCACGGTCTTCCCGGTCCGGGAGTCGACGGCGTAGACGTACGGCCCGTCGTCGCTGTCGTTGTGCGTCCAGTAGATCCCCGGGTGGATCCGGCTGGCGGCGAGACCGCTGGACTCGGTGATGCGGGAGTCCTCGATCGTGAAGGTCCGGTCCGCCCCGTCCCCGTCGTCCGCGACGGCGGGCACCGTCCCCGTCAGGAACAGGAGGGTGGCGGCGGCGGAGGCGGTCAGCAGCGATCTCATGGCACAAGTGTCCACTGTCACGTCGCAGGCCGGAGCGGTGATCGGCCATGATGTCGCCATGCGTTTTCTCTTCGTCGGCGACTCCATGACCATCGGGCGTTCCGGCGACTTCACCTGGCGCTACCGCATGTGGCAGCACCTCGAGGCGACCCTCGGCCACGGCGGGTACGCGATCACCGGCCCGCGTACGGAGCTGTACGACACCGAGGCGAACGCCCCGCTCTCCCACGCCTACGCCGACCCGGCCTTCCCCACGCCCGCCCGCCGCCACCTGGCCGGCTGGGGCGAGGGCTGGCTCCACATGGCCCCGGCCATCGCGGACACGGTCACGGCGGCCCGCGCCGACGTCCTGCTGGTCTCGCTCGGCCTGATAGACCTCGGCTTCTACACGGACAGCACGCAGACGGCCGCGAACGCCCGGGAGTTCATCGCCGCGGCCCGCACCGCCAACCCGCGGATCAGGCTGGTTCTGCTCCCCGTCATCCCGAACATCCGGGCGGAGTCCGACGCACCGTTCGCCGCCGAGTGCGAGCGCTTCAACACGCTCCTCGCGAAGGCGGTCGCCGACCTGGACACCCCGTCGTCCCCGGTCCTGCTGGCCTCGCACCCCGCGGGCTACGACATCCACACGGACACCTACGACGGCACCCACCCCGGCCCCACCGGCGAGCACAAGCTGGCCGGAGCCTTCGCCGACGCGATGCACCAGGCCTGGGGCGTGGGCGGCCCGTACGCGGGGGCGCTGGCGGCGGCCTGATCCCCCCTGACCCTCACACCCGCGGGCTGGAGCATGAACGCGTGACGAAGAAGAAGCGGGACGGGCGGGCGCCCGGCTGGAGCTGGGAGCGGGGCCGCGTGACCGCCCTGCTCTGCCTCCTGGCGGCCGTCCTTCCGGTCTTCCCCGGCCTGGTCCCCAACACCCCGGGCCGCGTCGGGAGCCTGATGGAGACCTTCCTCCCCTGGCTCGGACTGGCCGTCCCGGTCCTGCTGGTCCCGGCTCTCCTGCGCCGCTCGCTCCTGGCGTCGGCGGCGCTGCTGCTGCCCGTGGCCGCCTGGGCGGTGCTCTTCGGGGGCCTGCTGTTCCCCGGGGACCGGGCACCGGACGGCACGTTCACCGTGGTCCAGCACAACGTCAGCGACGTGAACCCCGACCCGGCCGCCACCGCGCGGGCGTTGGCGGGGACGGGCGCCGACATCGTCGCCCTGGAGGAGCTGACGGCACCGGCCCTGCCCGCGTTCGAGGAGGCCCTGGCCGCGGACTACCCCCACCACGCGACGAAGGGCACGGTCGGCCTCTGGTCGAAGCACCCCCTCAACGGCGTACGCCTGGTGGACATCAGGCCGAAGGACGTCGGCGCGGGCTGGGACCGGGGCCTGCGGGCGACCGCCCGTACACCGCGGGGCGAGGTCGCCGTGTACGTCGCGCACCTGCCCTCGGTCCGGATCGGGGCGACCGGGCTCACCTCCGGGCGGCGGGACGAGAGCGCCGCTCTCCTGGGCGAGGCCATCGCCGCCGAGCCCCTGGACCGGGTGATCCTCCTCGGAGACCTCAACGGCACGCTGGACGACCGAGGCCTGGAGCCGGTCACCTCGCTGATGGACGCTCCGGGCCCCGGCTTCGCGTTCAGCTGGCCCGCGAAACTCCCGGTGGCCCGGATCGACCAGGTCCTCACCCGGTCCGCGACGGTCGCCCGCGTCCGGCCGCTGCCCGCCACCGGCAGCGACCACCTGCCCATAGCGGCGGACATCAGGTTCTGAGCGGTGCACCGGGACGGCCCGGGGTTCAGCCCGCCATCTCGATCCCGAGCATCGCGAGCCCCAGCTTGGTCAGTTCCTCCGACACCTCGTCGGGCCGGGCCCTGCGCGGGCGGCGGGCGTGGTGCGCCATGAGCTCGTGGACCGTGCCCACCATCACCATCACCACGACCCGGTGGTCCCGCTCCTCCACCTCGCCGCGCACAGCGGCACGTTCGGCCTCACCGGTCAGGAAGTCGGTCCACAGGTCGCGCCACCGCTTGCAGTGCGCGTCCACGGCCGGGCTCACGCCGAGCACCTCGACGAACGTCACCCGCGCCTCACGCAGGTCCCGGGTCACCGCCGACACATAGGCGTCGAAGAGCCGCCGGAAGCGCTGCTCCAGCGGGCAGTCGTCCATCCCCTCGGAGAGCAGGGCCACTTCGGACGCCCGCAGTCCGGCTGTCGTGATCTGGTTGTGCAGGGCCATCAACAGGCCCTCCCGGGAGCCGAACTCCTCCCGGAGCACCTCCTCCGACACCCCGGCCGTCGCGCACAGGGCGTAGTCCGACGTCTGCGCGTAGCCGTACACCCCGAACAGCTCCAGGCCGGCGTCGAGGAGCTGCCCACGGGCCCGCGTACGCATACCGTCGACCGTGCCGGTCAGTTGCTCCACCGGGACATCCACCACGGGTCCTCCTTGGTCTGCCGCACATCCGGTGCCCACGACCGCCGTCGAGCGGTCGCGCGGGCCGGAGAGGGCGCGGGCGCCACGGGATGGCGCGTGCGCCATTGTCCTGGTACGTCCGGCCCTACGCCTCCCGCGGCGCGCCGCCACGCCGACAGTCCGCCAGGACCGGTGAGCGCTCGCACGGATGTGCACCAAGGGGTACGCCGCCGAACCGGCCCTCACACGCGCCGGCCGATGTCCACGGTGCGTGTCCCGGACGTGAAGCCGCCGAAGGACTGTTCCCAGCTCTCCCCCGGCCAGTGGTACGTCACGCGGCCCTCGGCCGGACGGTAGTCCGCCGTGTACAGCGTGCCGAGGCCCTCGTCGTAGGCGTACTGGTACAGCGGCGGCTCCAGCATGGCCGCGACGTCCGGCCCCGTCGCGCGGACAGCGGCCAGCCGCTCCTGGGTCCGGGTCACCTGCTCCTGGCCGTCGGGCACCTCCAGATGCTGGTGGTTGGCGGCGCAGGCGTCCGGCGCCACGGTCATCGGGATGTCGGGGCCCACGTAGACGGTCACCGCCCGGTCCGGGTCGGCCAAGGTGACGTTCTGCGGGATCGCGACGGGTATCGGCCGCAGGGTGTCGAGGGCCTCGTCGACGGTCGAGCAGGTCTCCAGCAGGTAGCGCAGCACGATGAGGATGGTCAGGCCCGGCCGGTGGACGAACCGCCCGCCGAAGGTGAGGGACACGGCGAGCCCTGCGTCGTTCATCCCGTCCAGCAACCCCCACCCGGCTTCCTGCGTCCCGATCACGGGGCGCAGGAAGTGCGAGGACACCAGGGTGCCTTCGCACATGTCCGGGCTGAAGTCGTAGTTCCGCAGCAGGGTGCCCGGGGCGCCGTACTGGGTGCAGGACGAGAAGAACGGTCGCATCCCCGCGTGCGTGAGGTAGGTCCCGCTGCCGGGGAAGTCCAGCTGCGCGGCGAGCCGGTCGAGCACCGGGACCAGCTTCGGCAGGTGCGACTCGAACAGCTCCCGCGCCCGCGCGACGCCCTCCGGCGTCAGGCTCTCCGCGCTCAGCCAGTTCTCCGCGGCCGGCGCCCACACCGCCCGAGCATGGGCGGCCCACCGCCCGTCGCTCCCGTCACCGACCTCCAGGGCGTGGAAGGTCATACGTCGCTGAGCCATGCCGATCACTCCTGGGGCAGCCGGGCGGGACGACCGCAACCTAGCGACATGTGCAGGGTGATTCACAGCAGGCGCCACCACCGCGGTGACGCGCCTCCTCAGCACAGGACCTCTCCCTCGGTCGCGGTCCACCTCCACCTGCACACCCCGCCGCCCCGGCGACGTAGGGACGGGATGCCCGGCCAGGAACGTACAAGACAGCGCGAGTTCGGGCACGGCAAGCTGGCCGCGACGCCCGTGGCAACCGCCCAGGGCCGACAGCCTCGCCGAAGGACTCACCATGCCCACGCTCCCCGTCCCCGTCGTCCTCGCCGACAAGCTCGCGCAGATCAGCGAGCTGTGGTCACAGAAGATCGTGGCGGACGTCAACGACTACGAGGTGAAACTCGCCAAGGTGAAGGGCGAGTTCGTCTGGCACACCCATGAGGACACCGACGAACTGTTCCTGGTCGTCACCGGCCGGTTGACCATCCAGCTCCGGGACGGGGACGTCACGCTCGGCCCCGGCGAGCTCTTCGTCGTCCCCCGCGGCGTGGAGCACTGCCCGGTGGCCGAGGAGGAGACCGCCATTCTGCTGCTCGAACCGGCGGGGACGGTCAACACCGGCGACGCGGGCGGTCCCATGACCAAGCAGGCCGAAATCCTCGGCTGAACCCGCCGTCGCGAGGCCTTCGCCTCCCGCCGGCCGTGGCGTCAGAGCCGCTTCAGCACGGCCTGTTTCGCGGCGGCGAACTCGTCGTCGGTGAGGATGCCGGCCTCGCGCAGCTCGCCGAGCTCGCGGAGCCGCCGCAGCAGGACGTCGTGGTCGTCGGCGGACGGGGCGGGCCCGGTTGCCGGGGCGGCTCCGAGCGGGAGGGCGGGGCCGACGGGTGCCGGCATCCGTACGAGCACGGCGGCCGCGACCAGGACCGCGGTGTACTCCCGCTTCGACAGCCCCCACAGATCGAGGGAGTACGGGTCGAACTTGGCGGGCGAGGCCGAGACGGAACCTCCCCGGTCGAAGCGCAGGGAGCCGTTCTCCAGCCCGATGGCGGGCATCCAGCGCACCCCGGTCACCTCCGGCAGCGGAAGGGTGACCGCGCCGCCGGCGGTCTTCGACTCCTCGGCCTTCCAGTTCCAGGTGAGGCGGACCGTCTCCCCGTCGAAGGACGCCGTGCCGTCCCCGCCGCCGCCCGACACCGGCACCGACGGCCCCGGCAGCAGGAAGCGGTCCACCGGCCCGTCGGGCACCTGCTCGACGATCAGGGCGTTGCGTATCTCGTCGACGAGGTACTCCGCCACGCCCGTGCGGTCCTTCTCCACGACGAGCTGATACGGATCGGCGGCGTCCTTCAGCCGGCCGTCCGCGGCCCGCAGGACGGGGCAGGCGCCGGTGCGCAGCCGCAGCCGCAGGCGGCCGCCCTTGCGGTCCGGCTCGAAGGAGACCCCCGCGACCGCCTGCAACGGGACGGCGAGCTCGCCGAGTTCCTGCCGCACCGGGTGCACCTTGCCGCCCGGGACGATGCGCACCGTGTCCCCGTCGAAACTCCACGTGCCGTCGCGCGAGATGATGTCGGCCATACGCCGGATTCTGCCAGGCGCACCCGCGTACGAGACCGGCACAACTCCCCACCCGGACGCGGCTACGCCGTCAGACGGTGTCACGGCCGGCACTCCGGCCGTGGACCAGCGGCAGGAAGACCTCATCGACGATCTCGACGAGGACGTCGTCCGGTACGGCCGGGACACCCCGCGTCATGTACTCGTTGCGCAGCAGCGCCACCGGCGTGGACGCGACCCGGGGGTGCAACGCCCGGGAGGCGGCCTCGCCGCGGGACACCGCCTGGCCGAGCACCGCCGTCCACGCGGCCTCGTAGGCATCGCCGCCGGCCTCGGGATCGCGCAGCTCGGCGAGCAGTCCCGGCGTCCCGCCGGCCGCCGCGATCAGGCCGCGCAGGATCTCCCCGTACGGCGACGACCAGGTGCTGTTGGCGCGCCGCAGCAGCTCCAGGGCGTCGTCCCGCAGCGATCCGGTGTCCGGCACCGTGGTCTCCGCCGCGGTCAGCCGGCGGTACGCGGCGACGCCGAGCGCGACGCGGTGGGGCCAGCGGCGGTAGATCGCGTTCTTGTTCGTGCCCGCCCGCCGGGCCACCTCGTCCATCGTCAGCCCGGCGACACCGGACTCCTCCAGCACCTCGGCCGCCGCCCGGAGGATCGCTTCCTCCAGCACGGCTCCGCGCCGCCGCGGCGCCCCGGCCCGCTTCGGCCCGTCACCGGCTTCCGGCACTGGTCGCCCCCTCTCGTCCCGTACGCCGATATCTACGGCACGGAGCGCGCCCCCACCAAATCCGGGCGGCCGGGAGCCCGACCATAGGGTACTCTCCGTACCCTAAATTCGCCGCGCAGAGAGGGCCCCGCCGTGCGCACCTTCGGAATCAACTTCGACACCGGCTTCACCAGCGCCGGAACCACCACCCGCGAGCCCTTCGACCCGGCCGTCGTCCGCCGCGAGATGGAGATCATCCGCGACGAGCTGCGCTGCGGCGCCGTCCGCGTCACCGGCGGCGACCGCGACCGTCTGGAGACGGCCGCCCGGCTGGCGGCCGAGGCCGGACTCGCCGTCTGGTACTGCCCGTTCACCAACGGCCTCACCCAGGACGAGCTCCTCGGCCTCCTCACCGACAGCGCCGCCCGTGCGGAGAAGCTGCGGCGGGACGGCGCCGTGGTGGTCTTCCTCACCGGGTCGGAGATCTCCCTCTTCACCGAGGGCTTCCTCCCCGGCAACACCACGGCCGACCGGGTGGCGGTCCTCTCCGACCCACAACGGCTGCGGGCCGCCCTCCCGGACCTGTCCGCTCGGATCAACGCCTTCCTCGGCACTGCGGTCACCGCCGTGCGGGCGGAGTTCGGCGGACGCGTCGGGTACGCCTCACTCCCCTTCGAGGGCGTCGACTGGACACCCTTCGACCTGGTCGCCACCGACGCCGGCTACCGCGACGCGGGAAACGCGGACCAACTGGCCGACGGACTACGGGCGCTGACCTCGCACGGCAAGCCTGCGGCGGTCACGGAGTTCGGCTGCGCCCCCTTCCGCGGCGGTGCCGCCCTCGCGAGCCGGGCCGACGAGGTCGTCGAGTGGGACGACTGGGCACGCCCCGCGCGCTTCACCCGACCGGTGGTCCGCGACGAGCAGGAACAGGCCGGTTACGTACGCGAACTCCTCGGCCTCTTCGAGGACTCCGGCATCGAAGCCGCCTTCGTCTACACCTTCGCCCGCTACGACCTGCCCGACGCGGGGACGACCGGGGCGGGGACGACCGGGGCGGGGACCGAGGACCGCGACTTCGACAAGGCGTCCTTCGGTGTGGTCAGGGTCCTCGCCGACGGCCGTACGGGCACCGCGTTCCCCGGCCTCCCGTGGGAGCCGAAGGCGGCCTTCCACGCGCTGGCGGAGTACGGTCGCGGCCGCACGGAAGCGGCGGCCTCCGCCCGCTGAGGTGCCCCCGCGTCAGGCGGCGGAGCGCTCGCCGGGCAGCCTGCGGCGCAGGCGGGCCTGCTGGACGGCCGGAGGGTCGTACGCCATGTCGAGCCTCCCGATGTCGGTGCCGGGAGGCACGATGGCGTCGATCCGGTCGAGGGTCTCGTCGTCCAGCACGGTCTCCGCACCCGCGAGCAGGTCGTCGAGGTGGTCCATGGTGCGCGGGCCGATGATCGCGGAGGTGACGGCGGGGTGGGCGATCGCGAAGGCGGTCGCCATGTGCGTCAGCGACATCCCGGCGTCCTGGGCGACGGGGATCAGCCGCTCGACCGCGTCGAGCCGGCGCTCGTCGACGAGGTGCCCGAAGCCGAAGCCGGCCCGGTGGGTGTCGGCCGTCTCGCCCTTGCGGTAGCGGCCGGTGAGCATGCCGCCCGCGAGAGGACTCCAGACCAGGGCGCCCATCCCGTAACGCTCACAGGCGGGCAGCACCTCGCGCTCGATGCCCCGGTTCAGGATCGAGTACGGCGGCTGCTCGGTGCGGAACCGCTCCAGGCCCCGTCGTTCGGACACCCACTGCGCCTCGACGATGTCCGAGGCGGGGAAGGTGGAGCCGCCGATGTTCCGGACCTTCCCGGCGCGCACGAGATCGGTGAGCGCGGAGAGCGTCTCCTCCACGTCGGTGTCCGGGTCGGGCCTGTGGACCTGGAACAGATCGACGTGGTCGGTGCCCAGGCGGCGCAGCGAGTCCTCCAGCGCGCGGACCAGCCAACGCCGCGAATTGCCCCGCCGGTTGGGGTCGTCCCCCATCGGCAGATGGGCCTTGGTCGCCAGCACGACGTCGTCCCGGCGCCCCTTGAGCGCCTTGCCGACGATCTCCTCGGACTCGCCGTGCGAGTAGAAGTCGGCGGTGTCGACGAAATTGACGCCGGCGTCCAGGGCCTTGTGGATGATCCTGACGGACTCGCCGTGATCGGGATTCCCGACGGCGCCGAACATCATCGTGCCCAGGCAGTACGGACTGACCTTGATCCCGGTCCGGCCCAGCGTGCGGTAGTGCATGAGGAGCTCCTCGTCCCTTGGCCCACACGGGCCGCGGGCATTAGGCTGCGTAAACGGAACAACGTTCAGCATCGACAATACGGAACAGTGTTCCGTATAGCAAGGGGAGCACCGTGCGCGAGGACACGACCCGGGAAGCCGAAGCCGACGCCGGGCAGCCCCCGGCGAAGCGGGTGCGCGCAGACGTGCGGCGCAACACCGACGCCCTGCTCACAGCGGCGGCGGAGGTGTTCCTCACCTCGGGAGTGGACGCGCCCGTACGCCAGATCACCGCGAAGGCGGGCGTGGGAGCCGGCACGCTCTACCGGCACTTCCCGCAGCGCTCCGACCTCATCGCCGCGGTCTTCCGCCACGAGGTCGACGCCTGCGCCGACGCCGCGCCCGCCCTCGCGGCGGAGTACGGACCGGCGGAGGCGCTCACCAGGTGGCTCCAGCGCTTCGCGCTGTTCTTCGCCACGAAGCGCGGGCTCAGCGCCGCCCTGCACTCGGGGGACTCGGCGTACGACAGCCTGCCGTCCTACTTCGAGCAGCGCTTCATGCCCGTACTCGCCACGCTCATCGACGCGGCGGCGAAGGCCGGCGAGATCCGCTCCGACGTGGACCCCGAGGACCTGCTGATCGCCACACGCAACCTGACCCTGCCCGCCACCGAGGACGACAACGACCACACGCGGCGGATGATCGCCCTTCTCGTGGACGGGCTCCGCTACGGGGCGAGGTGAGCCGGGAAACCAGTACGGCCCCCCAGCCCGGTCGTTGGGAGAATAGGGACGCCCGGAACAGCACATAAGGGGCACCCTGTTGTCTCGTTCCTCCCAACGACCTGCCACGCAGCGGAACGGCTCAGCTCCGCCACAGCTTGCTCGTGGCGATCTCCTCCATCTCGGCGAGGGTCAGCGCGGGGTCCTCGCGGGTGGCGGCCTCGTTCTGGTTCGCCGCGTTGAAGGCGGAGATCACCACGCGGAAGCCGTCGGGGCGGATCGTGTCGACCGTCCACATCTTCACGTCGTCACCGCCCTTCTCGCCCGGCCCCTGACGTGTGGTGACCTTCGTACCGTCCGCCAGCACCTTCGCGTCGGGGCCGAAGAGGTCGCCCTCGACGTCGGACATGTCCGGCTGGACGTTGATCTGCACGAAGCTCTTGCCCCGGCCGTCGTCGACCACGACGTACGCGTACTCCGCCTCCTGCCCGCCGGACGCCTTCACCTTCAGGCCGTCGGGAAGCTGCTTGATCAGTCTGCCCAGGATCACGTCGCCGTTCTGACCCTGCGGGGCCGGCTGTTCCAGCGGCGGCTGTTCGGGCGCGGGGAGGGACTCGATGATCGGGCGCCACTCCTCGGCCCGGGCGAGCGCCTTCAGCCGGTCCAGCGACAGCGGCGGGGCGGGACGGCTGATGGGGGCGCCCTTCTCGGCGGCCGCGTTCCATTCGGTCGCGGAGATCCGGTAGCCCTCGGGCGTCAGCAGGTCCGCGGACCAGCGCTTGGTCTCCACGCGCCGGTCCGGGTACTCCCAGCCCTTGAACAGTACGAGGCGCGAGCCGTCCTTCAGCGTCGTGGCGGAGCAGGCCTCGAACACGTTGAGGTTCTTGTCCGGGCAGGAGAGCTCGCCTTCGGACAGCTTCTGGTCGGGGTGCTGCCGGCTCAGGCTCACCGATACGGCGGCCTTCCCGTCGCCGTCGTCGTACACGACGGAGGCGTACGGCGCGTGCAAGTCCTTCTGGTCGCCCTCACCGGTGGTGCCGCGGCCCGCCTGGCCGCTGACCTTCCCGGGCGGCAGCAGCCCTTCGAGGGTCTTGATCACCTGCGGGGCTGTGTAGGAGCCCGACGGCTTCTCGGCCCCGCCGCTCTTCCCCCTCACCTGGGCGCCCACCGCGGCCCCGTCGCCGCCGTCCCGCGAGGTGCCGATGTCCCCGGTGACGTACGAACCGCCGAGCCCGATCACCGCCAGAGCCGCCACACTCCCGGTCACCACGGCGCTGCGGCGCAGCACCGCCCGGCGCCGGCCGCGCGCCACGCCGCCGTCGACGAGCGGCCGCCCCGCGACGGAGAACCCCTCCCCCGCCTGCTTCATCGCCATGCCGAGCCCGCCCTCGAAGGCGTCCCGGTCGTCCTGAGCACCGTTTTCGCGCATGCCGTCCACCACCGTCCCCACACCTGTGGAAAGAGAAAAAGGAAAGAAGTACGAAGAGAGTTCAGTGCGCGGCCAGCTCGCCGATGCTGCCGCCCAGGTGCTCGCGCAGCCGGGCGAGCGCACGGGTGCTGCGGGTGCGCACCGCCGCCGAGCTGACGTGCAGCGCGTCCGCGGTCTCACTGACCGACCGGTCCTCCCAGTAGCGCAGCACGATCACCGCCCGGTCCTTGGGCGGCAGGCCGCGCAGCGCGTCGAGGAGCGTCATCCTCAAGGACGCGTCCTCCGCCGACTCCCCCGCGCGCTCCGGCAGTTCGCCGCTCGGGCGTTCGCCGGCGGACCGGCGCCGCTGGTGCCCGAGATAGCACCGCACGAGCACGGTCTGCGCGTACGCCGCCGGGTTCCCGACCCGCGACGTGCGCCCCCACACCGCGTACATCCGGCCGAGCGTCTCCTGCACGAGATCCTCGGCAAGATGCGTGTCCCCGCTGGTCAGCAGGCATGCCGAACGGAACAGATGGCCCATACGGGCTTCCGCGAACTCACGGAAGGCGCCCTCCTCGGACTGCCTCATCCGCCACCCCCTCTCAGCTACACCCTTTAGATGCGGTGGCCGCCGGGAAATGTTTCACCCGCGAGGCCATGGACCGATGTTCGTACGGGCAGTACCCCGTCGTCCGTCGGATGCCGTGTCAGGCGCGTGGACCGGACCCGGCCGGGGCGAAGGCAAAAGGAGGTGCGTCCGGCAGGGCCGCGTCGCAGGATGGCGGCGTGACCGAGCTGATGAGCGACGCCGTTCCGCCCCGTCCCGTCCTCGACGCCTTCGGGGTGCGGGGGACTCCTGTCCCGCTGGCCGGTGGGCAAGGGCGGAGTGTTCTCGTCGGCGGATACGTGTTCAAGCCGGCCGAGGGCGCCGAGGCGGAGGCCGAGTGGGGCGCTTCGCTGTTCGACGAGCTGGCGACGGGCAGCGGCTTCCGCGTCCCCCGGCCGCTCCGGGCCCCCGACGGCCGGAGCGTCGTGGACGGCTGGACGGCCGGCGCGTTCCTGACCGGTGAGCCCGGTCCGCAGGGGCGTTGGGACGATGTCCTGCGCGCCGGCCGCGCCTTCCACGCCGCGTTGCGGCCGCACCCCAGGCCCGGCTTCCTCGAACGGCGGGCCCATCCCTGGGCGGTGGCCGACCGGGTCGCGTGGGGCGAGCAGGACGTCGAGGTGAGCGAGGACCTCGCGGCGCCGTTCTCGGCCCTGCTGGGGCTGAGGCGTCCTGTGAGCCAGGACGCGGCGCAGCTCGTCCACGGTGATCTGACCGGCAACGTCCTCTTCGCCCCGCACGAACTGCCCGCCGTGATCGACTTCTCGCCGTACTGGCGGCCTCCGTTGTTCGCCGAAGCCGTCGTGATCGTCGATGGTCTGCTGTGGTGGGACCTTCCGAGCGCACTGCTCTCGCCGGGGAACGACCACGCCGACTGGAACCAGCTGCTGATCCGGGCGCTGATCTTCCGGCTCGTCGCGTACAGCGAGCTCGTGAGGCCGTCGGGGCCCGCCGGGCCGGGCGAGCCGGAGCGGTATGCGCGGGCGACCCGTCTGGTGGCGGAAAGGGTGACGGGGCCTCAGCCGTAGCCGAGGCCCCGGGGCGTGCGCATCCGGATCACGCGGCCACGGTGACGGCCTCGATGGCCGGGGCACGCAGGGTCCTGCGCGCGGTTCCGAGGCTCGTGCCGAGGGTGACCACGGTGGCGATGGCCATGATGACCAGCCAGGTGCCCGGGCCCTGGTCCGGCAGGACCTGGTCGGTGCGGACCATCGTGAAGGGGATGATCCCCGCGATTCCCGCGGCCGTGCCCAGGACGAGCCCGGTCAGGGTGAGGAGCACCGCCTCCCAGCCGACCACGCCCAGGACCTGACCGGGTGTGGCTCCGGCGAGGCGCTGCTGGCCGAACTCGCGGCTGCGGTACGAGGTGGCGGCGTACAGGCTGTTGACGAGCATGATGCAGGAGAAGACGACGATGATGCCGACGACGACGAGGTTGAGGGTCTCCACGTTCTTGTCGTCGACCGTCTTGTCCAGGCCGGACGCCGCGACCCAGTCGCTCTCGACGCCCTGGATGTAGAGGGTGGCGGTGGCCATGCCGGTGAAGATGATCATCGGCATGAGCACTCCGGCCAGTTCCGCACCGCGTCGGCGCAGGTTGCGGGCGCTCAGGTAGCCGCCCGCGCCGCCCACCGCCGCGAGGGGGCCTCGCAGCAGATCCAGGAGCCTGCCCAGCAGGGACGGGGCGAGGACGGCGAAGCCGACGGAGAGCAGGATGGCGCCGTAGGCGGGGAACGCCATCAGCATCTCCTCGGTGCTGTCGACGGCGTACGTGGTCAGGATCCCCCCGGTCCCGGCCACCAGTGCGGCGCAGCCGGCCAGGGTGCGGCCCCGGCGGCCGGACGGGCCGCGCGCTCCGGCGGCGGCCTTGGTGGCGCGGCGTACGGCGAGGAACGCGGCGCCGACGGAGGCGAGGACCGCGATGCCGAAGCCCGAGCCGAGGGCCATCGCGCCGAAGGCCGGGTCGACGTCCGCGGCGACCTGGCCGCTGTCCTTGAACAGGCCGACCAGGAGCCGGCCGCCGAGCACGGCGGGCCCGACGGCGAGCGCGGCGCCGACGAGTGCGACGACGGCGGACTCCCCGACGACCATGCGCGTGACCTGGGCGGGAGTTGCCCCGGTGCAGCGCAGCAGGTGGATCTCCTCGGCGCGCTGGCGGACGCTGACGGTGAGGGTGGAAGCGATGGCGAAGAAGACGAGGAGGGAGCCGTATCCGCCGACGACGCTCGCGGAGATGGTCATGGACTCCGCGCTGACGTCGTCGACCCCGGGGGCCGCCGCCGTGTCGTGCAGGGAGCTGAACGTCATGATGATCACGGCGCCGAGGAACGCCGAGAGCAGGGTCGCGAGGAAGCGCCCCGGGCGCTTGCGGACCGAGCGTGTGGCAAGGAACAGCATGGCTCACACCTCCATCAACGGGCCGCTGTCCGCGCGCCGTTCGGCCGCACGGTCCCCGAGGTGGGTCATGCGTTCGGCGACGGCCTCGGCGGTGGGGGCGGGGAGGTGGCCCGCCAGCCGCCCGTCCGCGAGGAAGAGGACCGAGTCGGCGTAGGAGGCGGCGACCGGGTCGTGGGTGACGAGCACGACGGTGCTTCCGTGCAGCCGGACGGTCTCCTTCAGCAGGCTCAGCACATCGCGCGCGCTGCGCGTGTCCAGGGCGCCGGTCGGCTCGTCGGCGAAGACCACCGCGGGCCGGGTCACGAGGGCGCGCGCGATGGCGACACGCTGGCGCTGCCCGCCGGAGAGCTCGTCGGGGAGACGGCCGAGGCGGTCGCCCAGGCCGACCTGCGTGAGGACCGCGCGGATGCCCTCCCGGTCGGCCTTGCGGCCGGCGAGCCGGAGGGGCAGCGCGGTGTTCTCCTCGACGGTCAGGGTGGGGAGCAGGTTGTACTGCTGGAAGATGAAGCCGATCCGGTCCCGCCGGAACCTCGTGAGCGCCGCCTCGCCGCCGCCGCTCATCTCCTCGCCGTCCACGACGATCTGCCCCCGGTCGGGGCGGTCGAGGCCGGCGGCGCACTGGAGCAGCGTGGACTTGCCGGAGCCCGAGGGGCCCATGACCGCGGTGAAACTCCCCCGCGGCAGGCTCAGGGACACACCGTCCAGGGCGGTCACGGCGCTGTCCCCGGTTCCGTACACCTTGCTCACCGAAACCAGCCGCAGAGCCTCGGCGGTCCGGCTCGTGGGCTGTCGTCTGCGATCGGACATGGCCATCACCCTCTGCTCGTCGGACGCGCTCTGCGCCACGACGACGACGCTACGGAGAGGAGCGGGCGGGCACATTGGCGTACGCCCCCGAGTACGGGGTGGCGCTGAGTACACCCGGCCCGGGGGGAAGCGCCCCGGGTACGGTACCCCTGGGGGTATCTGGGCCCCGGTGACAGGTACGCGCGGGAGGAACCATGCAACTCGACATGGCGGCCGAAGAGCTGAGGTCCGTCCTCAACCGGCTCCGGCGGGCCCAGGGCCAGATCGCCGGGGTCATCAGGATGATCGAGGAGGGCAGGGACTGCGAGGACGTGGTCACGCAACTGGCCGCCGCCTCACGGGCGCTGGACCGGGCGGGTTTCTCCATCATCGCGGCGGGGCTCGAACAGTGCCTGGCCGACGAGGGGCAGTCGCCCGCCGACAAGGACCGGATGCGCGCCCGCCTGGAGAAGCTGTTCCTCTCGCTGGCGTGAGCGCACGCTCCCCGTCAGCGCTCCGGGAACGGCTCCCCGCACGCGCTGCAGTACTTCGGCGTCCGGTCGGCCGACAGCCGCCCGCACTCCGGGCAGACCAGATCCAGCATGCAGGGAGCCTCACCGCCCTCGTACGCGGGAGTGCGCACGGCCGGCTTGATCGTGAGGCCCGGGCGCCGGCGGTGCACCGTGAGGTAGGTCAGCCCGTCCGGCCCCGCCTCCAGCGCCCGCCGTGAGGTCCGGGGCAGCCAGGTGACGGCCGTCGGGGCGAGGTCCAGGGTGTCGCTGCCCGTACGCAGGCTGCCGCCGCCCGCGAGGACGACGAGCAGCACGTCCAGGACGTCCTCCTGGTGCTCCTCCACCCCGGCGTCCGGCGGCAGACGGACGATGTTGGCGTCCAGCTCCCGTCCCTCTTCGGCGAGACGCCAGAGGGCGCCGCGCTCACCGGGTGCCGCGGCGGCGAGGAGTCCGTCCAGGACGGCCAGCACCTGCGGGGTGGCGTTCACGCCGCCGCCTCCTCGTCGTAGCGTTCGCGGGCCTCGTGGACCTGGTCGAGCGTAACTCCTCCCGGACTCGCGGGGGCGGGGGCGGGCAGCCGGGCGGCTCCTCCTCGTGCCCTGGAACGGGCAGGTCAGGGGTGAGGGCCGGAGGGAGTGCCTCCGTAAGTGCAGGCCTTCTCCCTCCGCTCCGAAACCGCCGAACGGGCCCGGTGGCCGCTGTACTCTCGGCCGATGATCCAGCCGACGCCCTCGAACTCCTCGGCCACGGGCGCCGAATGTGTCGCGCTCACCCGGACCCTGCGCCGCCGGGGCACCGTGGTCCTGTCGGTCTTCGCCGTGGTGTGGGCCTTCGCCGGGGCGTCCGGACTGGCGTCGTCGGGTGCGGCCCTGGCCGTCGAGATCATGGCCGTACCGGTCACCGCGGCGGCGCTCCTCCTCGTCTACCGCAAGGGCGCCGCACCCTCGCCCCGCCTGGTCTCCCTGCCCGCGAACTGGGCGCGTTCGGTGGGCATCGTCAACGTCGTCGAACTCGCGGCGATCTTCGCCGTGATCGCCGCGTCCAACGCCACCGGCCACCCCGCCTTCGTCCCGCCGGCGATCGCCCTCGTGGTCGGCCTGCACTTCGTCCCGCTCGCGCGGCTCTACGACCAGTGGCAGTACAAGGGGACGGCCGCGCTGCTGACCGGAGTCGCGGTCCTCGGCTTCGTGCTGATCGCGGCCGGCCTGTCGGACGGGAGCGTGCGCGCCGTGGTGGGTCTGGGCTCCGCGGTGACGCTGTGGGCGTCGGCGTACCACCTGGCCGTCAGGGGCTGACGTGCGGCCCCGCGCCATGGCGCCACCGGCGCTCCGGGCCTGCGGGAAGGGGCCCTGGGTAGGGTGGGCGCGACAGCGCACCGTGAACCGGACCGAGGAGCAGACGTGAGCGAGCCGGCGGACATCGCCCTGCAGCAGGAAATCGCCAGGGAGCTGGAGGTCGCGGAGACCTTCGACGCCCACCAGGAGATCGAGCGCCGCGTGGCCTTCCTCGTCGAGCGGCTCACCTCCACGGGTCTGGGCTCCCTGGTGCTCGGCATCAGCGGAGGCGTCGACTCCACCACCGCCGGCCGGCTGTGCCAGCTCGCCGTCGAGCGTGCCAGGGCCGCGGGCCACGAGGCCCGGTTCTACGCGATGCGGCTGCCCTACGGCGTCCAGGCCGACGAGCACGACGCACAGCTCGCGCTCTCCTTCATCCAGGCCGACCAGGTGCTGACGGTGGACATCAAGCCCGCGACCGACGCCATGCAGGAGTCCCTGCTCGGTGGCGACGTGGCCTTCCGCGACCCCCACCACCAGGACTTCGTGCTCGGCAACGTCAAGGCCCGGCAGCGCATGATCGCCCAGTACGCGGTGGCCGGAGCGCACAGCGGCCTCGTCGTCGGCACGGACCACGCCGCCGAGGCGGTCTCCGGCTTCTTCACCAAGTTCGGGGACGGCGCGGCCGACCTGGTCCCGCTGACCGGACTGACCAAGCGCCGGGTGCGCGCCGTCGCGGAGGCGCTCGGCGCACCGGCCGAGCTGGTCGGGAAGGTGCCGACGGCCGACCTGGAGACGCTCGACCCGGGCAAGGCGGACGAACACGCTCTCGGCGTCACCTACGACACCATCGACGACTTCCTGGAGGGCAAGCCGGTGGACGAGCAGGCCTTCGACACGATCGTCGGCCGCTACCGCCTCACCGACCACAAGCGCCGGCTCCCCCTCGCTCCGTAGGCCCGCAGGTCTGTCGCAATTCCGCCTGAGGCGAGGGGAATTGGGCGGCACGCGTCGCGCCTCGGCCGTTATCCTGACGGGCTCCACCGATCTTCACGAGCCAGCAGGGGGACTCGCGTGTCCAGCCCCAACCCGCCGATGCCCCCGGGGCCGCCGATCCCCCCGCCGCCCCCTCACCCTCCGGCCCCGCGGGGTGAGGGCGGCCGGCATGTGACCGCCGCTGTGATCACGGCGGCGGCGACGATCATCGCCGCGGTCATCGCCGCCGTGGCGGTGTCCGGCGGGGACTCGTCCCCGCCCACGGCGTCGGCGGCCGGTCCGGCAGGGACGTCGACGGCGGCCTCCGCGTCGGACTCCTCCTCCGTCTCCGCAGAACCCTCCTCGACTCCGTCGGATCCGCCGCTCCAGACCCTGCCGGCCGATCCGGCGACCGCGACCCCGCACAGCAGGCCCCGCCTGACCGCCGTCCCCGACCGGGCCCCGGCGGGAACGGTGGTGACGCTCAAGGCCACCGGCTTCGCCCCGGACGAGCAGATCCGCATCACCTTCCGGGACAGCGGGTCCGTCGAGAAGGATCTGCGTGATGTCACCGCCGGCCCGGACGGGAGCTTCGCGGCGGAGGTCCACGTGCCCGGCGAGGAGGGCAGCGGGTCGGAGACTCCCACGTTCCGTGTGTGGAGCCTGGACGACGTGGACACGGACAATCAGGCCGACACCCCGTTCACCGTCACCGAGTGACCCCGGGAGGGACCGTCACCATGCCCCGTGAGCCCGACGGAAAGTACCCGCCGATCGAGCCGTACGACCACGGGATGCTGGACGTCGGCGACGGCAACCTCGTGTACTGGGAGGTCTGCGGCAACCCGGCCGGCAAGCCCGCACTCGTCGTGCACGGCGGGCCCGGCTCGGGGTGCAGGCCCGGGGCCCGGCGGCACTTCGACCCGGACCTCTACCGCGTCGTGCTCTTCGACCAGCGCAACTGCGGCCGCTCCACGCCGCACGCGAGCGACCCCGCCGCCGACATGCGGCACAACACGACGGCGCACCTGATCGCCGACATGGAGCGCCTGCGCGAGCACCTCGGCATCACGAGGTGGCTGCTGTACGGGTGGTCCTGGGGCTCGACGCTGATCCTCGCGTACGCCGAACAGCACCCGGAGCGCGTCTCCGAGATCGTGATCCCGGCGGTGACGACGACCCGGCGCAGCGAGATCGACTGGCTGTACCGGGGCGCCGGGCAGATCTTCCCCGAGGCCTGGGACCGGTTCCGGGCGGGCGTCCCGGAGGCCGAGGGCCCCGGGGGCCTCGTCGCCGCGTACGCCCGGCGGACGGAGAGCCCCGACCCGGAGGTCCGGGCGAAGGCGACGGCCGACTGGTGCGCCTGGGAGGACGCGGTGCTGTCCATGGAGAAACACAGCGGCCCGCCTCCGTACAGCGGGCGGCCGGACCGCGACCAGCTGGCGTTCGTCCGGATCTGCGCGCACTACTTCTCGCACGCCGCCTGGCTGGAGGAGGGGCAGCTGATCCGCGACGCGGGCCGCCTCGCGGGCATCCCCGGTGTCCTGGTGCACGGCCGCTTCGACCTGGGCGGTCCGCTGATCACCGCCTGGGAGCTGGCCAGGGCCTGGCCGGACGCCGAGCTGACGGTGATCGACGACGCGGGGCACACGGGCGGCCCCGCGACCACCCGCGCGGTGCTGGCCGCGCTGGACCGCTTCGCACGGCGCGCCTGAGCAGGTCCCTCTTGCTTCGAGCGCGCTCGAAGGAGTTGGCTTGGGCTCCATGAAGTACACGCAGCTCGGACGCACAGGACTCAAGGTCAGCCGCCTCGTGCTGGGGACGATGAACTTCGGCCCCCAGACCAACGAGAGCGACAGCCACGCGCTCATGGACGCCGCCCTGGAGGCGGGCGTCAATTTCTTCGACACCGCGAATGTCTACGGCTGGGGCGAGAACAAGGGCCGCACCGAGGAGATCCTCGGCACCTGGTTCGCGCAGGGCGGCGACCGCCGTGACAAGGTCGTCCTCGCCACCAAGGTCTACGGCAACATGGGCGCGGACGGCGAGGCGTGGCCCAACCACGACAAGCTCTCCGCCTTCAACATCCGCCGCGCCGTCGACGCCAGCCTCAAGCGGCTGCAGACGGACCACATCGACCTGTACCAGTTCCACCACGTCGACCGGGACACCCCGATCGACGAGATCTGGCAGGCCATCGACGTACTGATCCAGCAGGGCAAGATCCTTTACGCGGGCTCCTCCAACTTCTCGGGCTACAAGATCGCCCAGGCCAACGAGCGGGCCCGGCAGCGGGGCAGCTACGGCCTGGTCAGCGAGCAGTGCATCTACAACCTGATGCAGCGTGGGGCCGAGATGGAGGTCATCCCGGCCGCCCAGGAGTACGGCCTGGGCGTCATCCCGTGGTCGCCGCTGCACGGCGGACTGCTCGGCGGCGCGATCCGCAAGGAGCGCGACGGCGGCGGCGCCCGGTCCACCTCCGGCCGCTCCGGCGAGGCGCTCGCCGACCCGAAGGTGCGGGCGCAGGTCCAGGCGTACGAGGACCTGCTGGAGAAGCACGGCCTGGAGCCCGGCGAGGCCGGTCTGGCCTGGCTGCTCACACGGCCCGGCGTCACGGGGCCGATCTCCGGCCCGCGCACACGCGAGCAGCTCGACTCCGCGGTGCGCGCGGTGGAGCTGGAGCTGTCGGACGAGGTGCTGTCGGCCCTCGACGAGATCTTCCCCGGCCCGGGGCCGTCGCCGGAGAACTTCGCCTGGTAGCCGGCGTAGGCGCGTGCGTCCGTCCCCGGCGGGCTCAGCCCCCGAGGGCGGACGCAGCCGCGACGACGATGAACATCAGTACGAGCACGGAGGCCATGATGCGGTTTCTGGTCTTCGGGTCCACCCGACGAGCGTAACCGCCCCGCTCACCGACCCAGCGGCCAGGCCCGCACCACCTCGTACCGCGGCTGCTCCCCCTGCACCCCGTCCACGGGCAGGTTGCTGCGTACGAGAGCGAGCTCGCCGGCCTCCCACTCCATGCCCTCGAAGCCTTCCAGCGCCGCCGTGTACGGGGTCAGGTCGGCCTGGTCGCGGCTGCGGGCGAGGGTGAGGTGCGGGGTGTAGCGGCGGTGCTCCTCCATCGGGACCCCGGCCTTGCGCGCGGCGGCATGCGCCCGCTGCGCCAGCAGCCGCAGCGTGTCGATGCCGCCCTCCGCCCCCGCCCAGAGCGCCCGCCCGTCGAACCTGCCGCCCCCGTGGATCCGCAGCGGGAAAGGCTCGGTCCGGTGCGCGGCACGCTCCAGCCGGGTGTACAGCTCCGGCAGCAGCTCCTCGTCGACGTTCCCGAGGAAGGCCAGCGTGTAGTGCCAGCCCGCACGGGCGGTCCAGCGGAGGTTCACGGCTCCGGGGATCGCGTGCAGCGGGCTGACGGCCCTGGCCAGCTCGTCGGCGGCGGGCTCCGGCGGCAGGACGGCGGCGAAGAGTCTCTGGCTGCTCATGCGGCGAGTGTCCCAGCGTCCCGGCGTGTCCGGGGGGCCGGGCCTATCGTTGTACTACGCGGCTGCCCGCGCCGTGCGGCAGCGGGCAGGAGCGGCACGATGACCGTCGTCGACGACAAGATCGAGATGGCCGACACCAGCGACGAGCGCACCCTGGACATGATGTTCGAGTGGCTTGAACCCACCCCCGAGGGATTCAAGGTCGAGATCGTCGAGGGGAACGTCTACCTGTCGCCGCAACGGGGCACTCACTGGCAGATCATTCTCGACATCATCGAGCAATTGCGCTCCGGGTACTCCCGGAAGCGGCTGATGTCCGACGTCCGCATCGACTTCCCCGGCCGCCTCAACGGCTTCGCCTCCGATGTCGTGGCCCTGTCCGCCGAGGCCGCCCCGGACGCCAAGAACCACTGGCGCTACCAGGACATCGAGTTCGTCGTCGAAGTGATCTCCAAGGACACCGCCGCCAACGACTACGGCTCGAAGAAGGCCACCTACGCCACCGCGAGCGTCCCGGTGTACCTCATCGTCGACCCGTACACCGGCACGTGGCACCTGCACACGATCCCCAAGGACGACGAGTACCGCAGCGTGCT
This sequence comes from Streptomyces sp. NPDC088746, assembly GCF_044751065.1. NCBI lineage: Bacteria > Bacillati > Actinomycetota > Actinomycetes > Kitasatosporales > Streptomycetaceae > Streptomyces > Streptomyces sp. NPDC088746. The sequence continues at coordinate 252,177 of NZ_JBIVLA010000002.1, read as the reverse complement.
GAGCCTGGACTTCGGCACTCCCGTCGACCTCACCGCGACCGTCGTCGGCCTCACCCTGGAGACCTCCGACTTCCCCCGCGACTGAACAGGCGACTGCCCTCGTCCCCGGGCCGGGGAGGAGGGCAGTCGTGTGTTCACCGGCTCTCAGGCCGCCGTGGCCAGCTGCTCGCGCGGGACTATTCGTACGCGCGGGCGACCCGGCCGCAGGTCGACCTTCAGGCGCAGGCCGCCGACCCGGGTCAGCATGAATCCGACGCCGATCGCGGCCAGCATCGAGATCGCGCCTCCGGCCGCCATGCCGGTCCGGGCGCCGTAGGTGTCGCTGATCCAGCCGACGATCGGGGCGCCCACCGGCGTGCCTCCGGCGAAGACCATCATGTAGAGGCTCATCACGCGGCCCCGCATCTCGGGGTCCGCGGCCATCTGGACGCTCGTGTTGGCGCTGATGTTGGTCGTCAGGCCGATCATGCCGATCGGGAGCAGCAGCAGCGAGAACAGCCAGACGGACGGCGACAGGGCCGCGGCGACCTCCAGCAGACCGAACAGGGTGCCGGCCGCCACCAGCATCCGCAGCCGCGAGGAGCGGCGGCGGGCGGCGAGCAGGGCCCCGGCGAGGGAACCGGCCGCCATGAGGATGTTGAAGAACGAGTACATCCCGGCGCCGCCGTGGAAGATCTCGTCCGCGAAGGCCGTCAGGAAGATCGGGAAGTTGAACCCGAACGTGCCGACGAAGCCGACCAGGACGATCGGCCAGATCAGCTCGGGCCTGCCGGAGACGTAGCGCAGGCCGTCGCGGAGCTGGCCCTTGGCCCGCTTGACGGTCACGGACGCGTGGAGCTCGCTCGTCCGCATCATCATCAGGCCGACGAGCGGAGCGATGAAGGACAGCCCGTTGAACATGAACGCCCAGCCGCTGCCGACCGTCGTGATCAGGACACCCGCGACGGCGGGGCCGATGAGCCGGGCGGACTGGAAGTTCGCCGAGTTCAGGCTGACGGCGTTGCGCAGCTGCGCGGGGCCGACCATCTCGGAGACGAACGACTGGCGCGCCGGGTTGTCGACGACGGTCACCATGCCGAGCAGGAAGGCGATCAGGTAGACGTGCCAGACCTCGACGACGCCGGAGAGGGTCAGGACGGCGAGCGCGATGCCGCAGAGACCGAGCGCGGCCTGGCTGATGAGCAGCAGACGCCGCTTCGGGAGCCGGTCGGCGATGACCCCGCCGTACAGGCCGAAGAGCAGCATCGGGAGGAACTGGAGGGCCGTGGTGATACCGACGGCGGCGGCGGACCCGGTGAGGCTCAGGACGAGCCAGTCCTGCGTGATGCGGGACATCCAGGTACCGGTGTTGGAGATCACGGCGCCCGTGGCGAACAGGCGGTAGTTACGGATCTTCAGCGACGAGAAGGTCCCGCCGGTCTTGCTCTCGTGGGTGGAAGTCGGTGCGGGGGCGGAGTCTGCTCCGGATCCCGTACTCAAAAGAGTTCGCCTCCTCGGACGTATACGGCGTTCGTACTGACGGGGACGTGACTGCGGGCGCTGCGGACCGGGGTCCGACGGCGCCCGAAGGGGTCACAGGTGGGCGAGCTTCTCCAGCACGGGCGCGGCGGCCCGCAGCTTCTCCCACTCGTCCTCGTCCAGGCCCTCGGCGAGTCCGGTCAGCCAGGCGTTCCGCTTGTCGCGGCTCTCGGCGAGCATGGCTTCCGCCTGCTCGGTCCGGCTGACCATCTTCTGCCGACGGTCATCGGGGTGCGGTTCCAGTCTGACCAGGCCCTTCGCTTCCAGCAGCGCGACGATGCGGGTCATCGACGGCGGCTGTACGTGCTCCTTGCGGGCCAGCTCACCGGGGGTGGCTGAACCGCAGCGGGCGAGGGTGCCGAGCACCGACATCTCGGTCGGGCTCAGCGACTCGTCGACGCGCTGGTGCTTCAGGCGCCGGCCCAGCAGCATCACGGCGGAGCGGAGGGAGCTCACGGCGGCGGCACTGTCACCGTCGTGGATCAGGTCAGGCATGTTCCTTAGCGTAACTCATTAGCTATGCTAAATACCAGCCGGTGGTACACGCGCGAGAAACTGATCACCCGAACGAGTGAGTATGAGGCGGAAAGAGGCGCGAAAAGGCCGTACGTGCCGCGACCCTGCTTGGCATGGGATCGACAGTGCTCAGCCTGCGCATAGACGGTGAGCTGCTCGACCGGCTCCGCCGGCACGCCGCGAGACGCGGAATGAGCGTCCAGGACTACGTGGTCCAGACGCTCGTACGCGACGATTTCGACGAACGTTTCCACGCCGCCGTCGACGAGACGGAGAAGTTCTACGGGGCGGAGACCCGTCACGCCGACCCGGCCGACCGGGTCACATGACGGGCTCCGCCCCGCAGGGGTGAAGACTTCGCGCGTCCAGGCGCGCGCTTACGTGAGGCCGAGCGCCGGCATCGCGTAGTAGAAGACGAAGACCGCGGACACCACGTACATGGCCGCCGGGACCTCCCGGCCGCGGCCCGCCGCCAGGCGCATCGCGCTGAAGGCGATGCAGCCGATCCCGATGCCGTTGGTGATCGAGTACGTGAGCGGCATCATCAGCATGGCCAGGAAGGCGGGGATGGCGAGCGTGTAGTCGCTCCAGTCCACGTCGCGCACATTGCCCGCGAGGATCATGAACCCGACCGCGATCAGCGCCGGAGTGGCCGCCTGCGAGGGGACCATCGTCGCCAGGGGCGTCAGGAGCAGCGCCACCGAGAAGAGCAGTCCGCTCACCACGCTCGCGAGCCCGGTACGGGCACCCTCGCCGACGCCCGCCGTGGACTCCACGAAGCAGGTCGAGGCGGAGGAGGAGCTCACACCGCCCGCGGCGACGGCGACACCGTCGACGAGCAGGACCTTGTTGATCCCCGGGAAGTGGCCGTCCTTGTCCATCAGCTTCGCCTCGTCGCCGACACCGAGGATGGTGCCCATCGCGTCGAAGAAGCAGGACAGCAGCACGGTGAAGACGAAGAGGACGCCGGTCAGCAGACCGACCTTCTCGAAGCCGCCGAACAGGCTGACCTCACCGATCAGGCCGAAGTCCGGGGAGGAGACGGGATTGCCCGGCCACTCCGGGACCGTCAGCCCCCAGGCGCCGGCCGGCAGGTCGGCGACCGCGTCGATGACCAGCGCGACGACCGTCATGACGACGATGGAGAGCAGGATCGCGCCCGGCACCTTGCGGACGATCAGCGCGAGGGTCAGCAGCACGCCGAGGACGAAGACCAGGACCGGCCAGCCGTTGAGGTGACCGTCGTTGCCGAGCTGCAGCGGCACCGTGGTGTGCGCGGCGTCCGGGATGCGGGAGACGAAGCCGGAGTCGACCAGGCCGACCAGGAGCACGAAGAGGCCGATGCCCATCGCGATGCCCTTGCGGAGCGAGCGCGGCACGGCGTTCATCACGCGCTCGCGCAGCCCGGTGGCGACGAGCAGCATCACGACGATGCCCGCGAGGACGACCATGCCCATCGCGTCGGGCCAGCTCATCCGGGGGGCGAGCTGGAGGGCGACGACGGTGTTGACGCCGAGGCCGGCGGCGAGCGCGATCGGCACATTGCCGATGACGCCCATCAGGAGCGTGGAGAACGCGGCCGCCAGCACGGTGGCGGTGACGAGCTGGCCACCGTCGAGCTGGTGCCCGTACATGTCCTTCGCGCTGCCGAGGATGATCGGGTTGAGCACGATGATGTACGCCATCGCGAAGAACGTGGCGAAGCCACCACGGACCTCACGCGCGACCGTCGACCCCCGCTCGGAGATCTTGAAGTAACGATCGAGGACACCGTGCGGCTGCTGCGGCGCCGGCGGCTGATCGACCGGAGCGGTGGCCGAGGAGGACATGTATGACCTTCAGTCGTGCATCGAGGGGATGAAAGCAGTCAGATTTGGATGTTCACACGAATGAATCGAGTCATCCACAAGCAGATTCAGTATGAATACATAAGGGAAAGATCGCTATCTCCGCGCGTAGATCCTTGGGCCGACTGGCCCGCAGCACAGCCCGTAGACTGGCCGCATGCAGAAGTGGACACCGAAGCACGAGGCGCCCGAGCCCCTGGAGGGCCCTGTCGTCGCCACCGTCACGGGGGGCACGATCCTCTGGTTCGTCCTCTTCGTCGTGCAGGTCCCCTTCTACGGCTGGTTCGACGACCGGGGCCACGCCTGGTGGATCTGGGTCTGCCTGGCCGGTGCCGGACTGGGCCTGATCGGCATCTGGTACGTCCGGGGGCGGGACGCGGCGCTCAAGCGGGCCGCCGCCGCGCAGGCCGCCGCCGACGCGCCCGACGGCGCGCACCACTGACACCGGGGCCCGTGCGGCCCTGAATCCCCGGCCCCGGCCACTGGCGTACGACCGTGGGACCATTCCGGTCCTCCCCCGGTCGGATCTTCCGGCGCCCGGCGGGTGAACCGCCCCTTCCGCCCGTACGGTCGGAATCATGACGCAGCGGGCACTCGATTCCTTCGGTGAGCAGCCGGACCCCGTACAGACCTCGCCGGCGCCCGCGCCACCGGGCGGGCTGACCACCGCCGAGGTCGCCGAGCGGGTCGCCCGGGGCGAGGTCAACGACGTACCGGTCCGCTCGTCCCGCTCCGTCACCGAGATCGTCCGCGCGAACGTCCTCACCCGGTTCAACCTGCTCATCGGCGTGCTCTGGGTGATCATGCTGGCCGTCGCGCCGATCCAGGACAGCCTCTTCGGCTTCGTGATCGTCGCGAACACCGGGATCGGCATCGTCCAGGAGTGGCGCGCCAAGAAGACCCTGGACAGCCTCGCGGTGATCGGCGAGGCGAAACCGACCGTACGGCGCGACGGAAAGGCCGCGGAGGTCTCCGTCTCCGAGATCGTGCTCGGCGATCTGGTCGAGCTGGGCCCCGGGGACAAGGCCGTCGTGGACGGCACCGTCGCCGAGGCCGACAGCCTGGAGATCGACGAGTCGCTGCTGACGGGCGAGGCCGACCCCGTGGTCAAGCGGCCCGGCGACCCGGTGATGTCCGGCAGCTTCGTCGTCGCCGGAGGCGGGGCGTTCACCGCCACCAAGGTCGGCCGCGAGGCCTACGCCGCCCAGCTCGCCGAGGAGGCGTCCCGCTTCACCCTCGTGCAGTCCGAGCTCCGCAGCGGCATCAGCACGATCCTCAAGTACGTGACCTGGATGATGGTGCCGACGGCGATCGGGCTCATCATCAGCCAGCTGGTCGTCAAGGACAACAACTTCAAGGACTCGGTCGCCCGCACGGTCGGCGGCATCGTCCCGATGATCCCCGAGGGCCTGGTGCTGCTCACCTCTGTCGCCTTCGCGATCGGGGTCATCCGGCTCGGCCGCAAGCAGTGCCTCGTGCAGGAGCTGCCCGCCATCGAGGGCCTGGCCCGGGTCGACGTCGTCTGCCTGGACAAGACCGGCACCCTCACCGAGGGCGGCATGGACGTCACCGAGGTCCGCCCGCTGAACGGCTCCGACGAGGAGTACGTACGCCGCGTCCTGGGCGCCCTCGGCGCCTCCGACCCCCGGCCCAACGCCAGCCTCCAGGCCATCATCGACGCCTACCCGGACGGGGAGGGCTGGGGCGTCACGCAGTCCATGCCGTTCTCCTCGGCCCGCAAGTACAGCGGGGCCGCCTTCACCGAGGGCGACGGCGACGCGTCCGCCTGGCTGCTGGGCGCCCCCGACGTGCTGCTGGACGCCGACGACCCCGCCCTCGCCGAGACCGGCCACCTCAACGAGCAGGGGCTCCGCGTCCTGCTCCTCGCCCGGGTGCGGGGCGAGCTGGACGCCCCCGAGGCGGCCTCCGAGGCCGTGCCCACCGCACTCGTCGTCCTGGAGCAGCGGCTGCGGCCCGACGCCGGGGACACGCTGGCCTACTTCGACGACCAGAACGTCGCGGCGAAGGTCATCTCCGGCGACAACGCCGTCTCGGTCGGCGCGGTGGCCCAGAAGCTGGGGATGCCGGGCGCGGAGCACCCCCTGGACGCCCGCCGGCTGCCCCAGGACAGCGACGACATGGCGACGGAGATCGAGCGGAACGCGGTCTTCGGCCGCGTCACCCCGCAGCAGAAGCGGGACATGGTCGGGGCGCTCCAGTCACGCGGGCACACGGTCGCGATGACCGGCGACGGCGTCAACGACGTGCTGGCGCTGAAGGACGCCGACATCGGGGTCTCGATGGGCTCGGGCTCGGAGGCGACCCGCGCGGTGGCCCAGATCGTGCTGATGGACAACAGCTTCGCGACGCTGCCGTCCGTCGTGGCCGAGGGCCGGCGGGTCATCGGCAACATCACCCGGGTCGCCACCCTGTTCCTGACGAAGACGGTCTACTCGGTGCTGCTGGCGATCCTGGTGGTCTGCTTCCAGGTGGAGTACCCGTTCCTGCCGCGCCACCTCACGCTGCTGTCCACGCTGACGATCGGCGTCCCGGCGTTCTTCCTGGCGCTCGCCCCCAACAAGGAGCGGGCCCAGCCGCACTTCGTACGCCGCGTCATGCGGTACGCGATCCCCTCCGGGGTGATCGCGGCGGCGGCCACCTTCACCACGTACCTGGTCGCCCGCCACCACTACGCCGGCACGGGGGCGCTGGACGCGGAGACGAGCGCGGCGACCCTCACGCTGTTCCTGGTCTCCATGTGGGTCCTGGCGATCATCGCCCGCCCCTACACGTGGTGGCGGATCGCCCTGGTGGCGACGATGGGCCTGTGCTTCCTCATTGTGCTCGCGGTGCCCTGGTTGCAGGACTTCTTCGCGCTGAAGCTGGTGGGGACGACGATGCCGTGGGCGGCGGTGGGGATCGCGGTGGTCGCGGCGGCCGTCCTGGAACTGGCCTGGCGTGTGGTCGGCCGCCGCTTCCGCTCGTGACTACTTCACGTCGACGAAGTCACCCGCGGTCGTGACGGCCGGGGTGGTCGAGGTGCCGGCGAAGCTGTAGCGCCAGTAGCCGTCCACCGAGGCCTTGACCGTGGTCTTCAGCGCACCGGTGTTGTTCGTCTTGATGGTCTTGACGGTGGTGTAGGTGCTGCTGGTCTTCTTGCGGAACTGCAGCTTGACGGGCTGCACGGTGTAGCCCATGTACGTGCCGTTCTCCCAGTTGGCACGCGAGAGCTTGCCGGTGGCCGTGATGGTCGCGCCCTTCTTGACGGGCTCCGGGGCGGCGTTGACGGTCAGCTTGGAGAGACGCTGCACGCGGGCGGTGGACTGGTAGTCGTTCCACGCGATCGAGGTCTGGTCGCCGGCGAGCGCGCCCGCGGTGACCTTCCAGGTGCCGGCCAGCAGGTTCTTGTAGAGGTCGTAGCCGGGGTACGCCGTGATCGTCATCGAGCAGGTGGCGGTCGTGGCGCTGGAGTTCTTGCAGGTCGCCGCCTCCTCGTTCGGAAGCAGCACCCCGTCGAGCCCCTCGTCCACGTTCGTCCCGTGCCACAGGTCGATGTAGCCGTCGGCTATGCCGGACGGGTGCGAGGCGGTGACGGAGACGGTGAACGTCTTCGCGGCGGTGGTGCCGACGACGACGTCCTTGCCGCCGTTGACGACGACCTTCGAGATGACCGGGTTCGCCACGGCGGCACGCGCGGCCGCGCGAGGAGCCTTCGCCCCGGTGCCGAACACGTCGGCCGCGGAGGGCTTGTCCAGGCTCGGGACGTCCTGGTTCCCCGCCTGCGCGGCCGGTACGGCGAGAGCGGACAGAGCCAGGGCGCCGGAAACAGCGGCGACGGTGGCACGAATACGCATGTGGTCCCCTGTGGAGCAGGGGACCCGCGAGGTGGTGTCCACCCGGCGGGCCCCAACTGGTCGATGAGTCTGATGACTCGCAGGATCAGACAGCGCACGGATGTGAATGGTTGTGCCCGGAGAACGCATTTCTTGTGAAGATCACACCGGTCCGCGAGATCGGGCCGGTATCAACACCCGTGCACCCGGACGCCTTCCGGAGCAGAAGGGGGACACGGATGGCCGACCTGCTCACCGGTGTCATCGCGCTCGCGGTCTCAGGAGCGCTGGGCGTCGCCGGCGAACGTGCCGCCCGCAGACGGAAGCGCGCGTTCTGGGACCGCTACGGAACCTACGAGGGGTTCCGGCGCCAGGTGGACGAGGACAGGATCCGCGCCGTACGCGACGCCCGTGGGGACGTCGCGGCGGTCAAGGCGGTCCGGGGCGACCACCCGCTCGCCTCGCTGGTCGTCGCGAAGCGGTACGTCCAGGAGCTGTGAGACCCGCCCCGTCGCGGGTCTCCGACAGCCTCCCGGTTCCCGGTCGTCAGTCGAACCAGCGGTCCCGGGCCAGCTCCTCCGTGCGGGACGGGTCCTCCAGGAGCGCGGCCACCTCGAAGCGGCGCGGCCACTGGCCGGCCGCCCAGGCGAGGCCGGCCGCCACGCCCTCCAGCGTCGACGCGTGGACCACACCGTCCGGGGTGCGGCGCCAGTCCAGCTCGACGCCGCCCGCGCGCAGTTCGCTGTGCTCGACGTACGTGGCGGGGGTCCCCGCGCCGAGCAGGATGCGTACGGACTCCGGCACCTGGTGCTCCTCGCCCTCCGTCGTCACCACGGCCTCGACGCTCTCGCCGAGCCGCCGCACCTGGAGCAGGTCCGCCAGCTCGGCCGCCCGGGCCGGGGCCACCGGGAGCAGCGGGAGCCCGCCGGTCAGCGGCAGCAGGTCGGGGGCGTCGGCGATCACGACGTCGGCCGCGTCGGCGACCCGCACCTCGTCGTCCACGACGGCCCGCAACTCGTCGGGCAGCGTGACCTGTTCGGGGTCCAGCTCGGCGAGCGCCGTGTAGAGCGAGTGCAGCTGTACGGGGCCGACGGGGCGGTCCTCGTCGGCGAGCCGGCCCAGCAGCTCGGCCGCCCCGCCCGGCTCGTCCAGGAGCGCCGCCACCGAGGTCCGTACACCGAGGGCGCGCAGCACCTGCGCGTCGTCGAAGCCCGTCGCGTCGGCGGAGTCGTACAGGCCCGCCAGGCGCGGGTCACCGCCCGCCGCGCGCAGGCCGGCCGGACGCCGGCCGTCGAGCACGGGGTGGTCGCGCAGCCACCACGCGGTGTAGGGCCGCACCGACTGCGTCGTACCGTCCGGGAGCAGCACCCGCACCGGCTGGGTCAGCGCGTCGCGCAGCGGCGGGAGGGCGAGCATCGCCAGCGCCTGCGGCCAGGCGTCGTCGTCGACGAGGTCCAGGTCGCGTACGGCGACGAGCTCGGTGGCGACCGGCGGCACGGGGGTGTCCGGGAGCTGGTCCAGGACGTCCTCGCACCACACGTCGACGGCGTCGAGCAGGCCCGCGTCGTCGGGCTCGGCGAAGTCGCCGTCGCGGGGCTCCAGTTCGTCCGGGTCGAGGACCACGTCGGTGGCCCGTACGAGGGCGAAGGTGGCCAGCACCCCGCAGGCGGTCAGGGGCTGTTCGCCCCAGCGGCCGGCCAGCTCCGCGTCGCACAGGGCGAGTTCGCCCTCACGCATCACCTGGGCGAACGGGCTGCCCGGCAGCACGAGTTCGCCGGCGGGTGCGGGCTCGCCGTCCTCGTCGGGCAGGGCGAGCGCGCCCAGCCAGGGCTCGTCGCCGGGCGCGAGGTCCGCGTCGCGGACGAGCGTGAGGACGGTCTCGGCGAGCTCGTCCCCGTCCAGGGCGTCCTCGTCCCAGATCTCGCCCGCGTCCAGCGAACCGGCGACGGCCGCCCGGACCTGCGGGGTCCGCAGGACGGCGCGGGGTGTGGCCGGCAGGGCGCCGAGCTTCTCCAGCAGGGGGTGCGCGGCGTCCGGGTGGGCGACCTTCAGCCCGAGCCGTGCGAGCCGGGCGAGGACGGGCGAGGTGAGCGCGTCCGGCAGCGGCAGGAGGACCTGGCGGGGGCCGATCGTGGTGCGGGGCGGCGCGTCCACCGGGCCGGCGAGGGGCACGGGCAGCCCGGAGAGCCGGTCGGGGTCGACGCCGGCCAGGCTGTCGTACAGCCGCCGCCACCAGTCCGGGTCGCGCTCCAGACCGGCCAGCCGGTCGATGGCCTCGGTCAGCGGGACCCGGGCGACGCCGAGCGTGCGCAGCTCGACGCGGCGTTCGAGACCGGCGGGCAGCAGACAGGGCAGGACCTCGGCGAGGACCCGTACGGTCCGGTCGCCCACGCCCTCGACCACCTCGGCCTCGACGGGCCGCAGCGCGGTCGTCCCCGGGCTCGGTGCCCCGGCGCCGTCCCAGTCGTCCCACTGGGCCGCGGCCTCGGCGGGGTCACGGGGCGCGGCGGGCTCCAGGAACGCCACCCGGGGCAGCCGCTCCAGGATCGCGGCCCGCAGGGCGCCGTCGAGCTGCCCCTTGCCGAGCACGCCCGGCACCAACGCGATCGTGGCGACGGACACGGGCTCCCACCCGGCGAGCAGCTCGGCGTAGGCGTCGGCCGCGCGCTCCACCAGGAAGTCGGTCAGCGGGCCCGGCGCGGGGTGCCGGCGGGTGGTGTCCAGCGGCAGAGAGGCGATCAGCAGCGCGGGCACGCCGAGGGGCTCGTCGGTGGGGGTCGGCGCGTGCACCACGGGGGCCGTACGGGGCTGCTGGGGCGCCCCGTCCTCGCCCACCGGCACGGCCCACGTCACGGACCAGTGCGGACGCAGCCGCTCCTCGACGGGCCGGTCGGCCAGCAGAGCGGGCTCCAGGGGGCCCTGGGCGGCGACGGTGCGCCAGCGGTGGAGGCCGTGCACGGAGTCGTCGACGTGCGTGTACGGGCCGTGCTGCGAGCGCCGCAACGTCCGTACGCCGTCGGGGGTTTCGATGACGACCTCGTCGAGGCCGGACAGCGTCAGGAGGAGCGCGTCGTCGACGCCTTCGAGCAGCCTGCTCACGAGGTCCTCGGCGACACCGTCGCGGAGCGGCAGGACGACCACCGTGTCGTAACCGTCGGGCGCGGTGCCCTCGGCGGGCAGCGGGAGCCGGAGCAGCGGTACGTGTCCGTCGCGGCGGCGCAGCTCGTCGCCGAGGCCGGGGCTGCCGACGGCCGCCTGCCGCGCGAGGTCGCGGGCCTCCGCGAGGGACCAGCGGACGCCTCCGTGGCGTCCGATCACGGCGGGCTCGTCGCTGACGGCCAGCACGGCGGCGAAGCCGACACCGAAGCGGCCCACGGACGACTCGTGACCCTCGCGCTTGGCGGAGGCACGCAGGGTGCTCAGCGACTCGACGCCGGTCGCGTCGAGGGGCGCGCCGTTGTTGGCGGCGGCCAGGACGGCGGGGCTGCTGCCGTCCGCCTCGTGCAGGGTGAGGCGGAGCCGGCCGGGGACACCGGCGCGGGCGGCGGCGTCTGCGGCGTTCTGGGCGAGCTCGACGACCAGGCGGTCGCGGTAGCCGCCCAGCGCGAGGTCCTCCTCGGCGTTGGCGTCCTCCCGGAAGCGGGCCGGGCCCGCGCCCCAGGCGTCGAGCACGCCGCGCCGCAGTCGCGCCGTCCCGAACGGATCGGCCCCCTCGGTCGCATTCATGCTCACGCTCGTACTCCGCTCTTCCGGTGACCCGTGACGCCCAGTGTGCGCCCGAAGGTACCGCGACGGGGCAGCCGTCAACGTCAGCCGGCCCCGGGACCGGCAACACGCAGGGCCGGACCGCACCCCGGCGGAACTCCAGCCCGTCCGGCTATTCAGGCCAAAGCCCTCCCGCGGACCAGGCCTCGCCCGACGCCCCGACACACAGGCCCGGAATCAAGCCCGTCCGGCGATTGAGGACAACGCCTGTACCAGGAGCGCCCCCGGGCACCGCGAGCCCGGACCCCACAGCGGACAGGAGCGTCAGGAGTGGCCCAGGTCCTCCGTCGCGCCGTCCGGCAGGTCCGGGACCGATCCGGAGTCGTCCGCCGGACGCAGGGAGTAGTCGTCCACCCGCATCGTGTCGAGCGCGTGCGACGGCTTCGGCGTCTTCGGCATGACCGCCGCCTCGGAGTGGCCACCGCAGCCGTACGCCAGGGAGACGACCCGGCCGTCCGCCGGGGCGAACTCGTTCGCGCAGACCCCGAAGGCCTGCTTCAGCGAGCCGGCCATCGGCACCAGGAACGCGCAGGTGACGCAGGACGCGGGCGCCGCCTGCGCCATGGGCGTCTTCGCGCCGAACTCCTCGTCCCAGCGGTCCGCCGCCAGCCGCAGCCCGTACCGGGACAGCACCCGCGCACGCCGCGTCCCGAGCTCGTCGGCGACCGCGGCGATCGAGCCCCGGCGCGTGCCGGGCAGCGTCGTCAGCTCCGCGTCCTCGACGTCGGCGAGGGCGGCCAGCTCCTGCGACACCTCGGAGACCGCGGAGTTCGGCAGGGGCTCGTCCTCGCCCGTCCAGCCGGGCTCCAGGCGCGGGTCCTCCGCCTCGGTGGGCAGCAGGTCGCCGGGGCCCATGTCGCCGGGCCGCAGGCGCTCGCTCCAGGGCACCCACTCGGGGGCGAGCAGCGCGTCGGAACCGGGCAGCAGCACCGTTTCGTCAAGGGTGACGTTCTTGGCGCGGGAGGCCCTGGCGACCGTCACCGCCCAGCGCCAGCCCCGGTAGCCGGGCTCCTTGGACTCGAAGTAGTGCGTGACCACCCGGTCACCTTCGGAGACCAGGGCCACGTGCTCACCCACCACTCCTGGGGCGGCCGCCTCCTCCGCCGCGGCGCGTGCGAGGTCTACCGCCTCGGCGCACAGACGGTCAGGGGCGGGGGTACGGGCCGTACGGCTTCGCGTCGTCGCAGCACTCACAGGTCTCGCTTCTCTCCATACGCCGTCTACGAGCGCGCCAGCAGCTCCATCGATGTCCGATTTCGGCCATGACAGTTGTGAGCGGAGCGGACCTGGGGGCCGCGTCGACGTCCACACCCGTTGTGCCTGCCTCGGGCGCGCCTTCTGCCACCCATTCTGCGGGATCGCGGAGAGGCGCGCGGCCAAGAACAACCGCCGGTGGCGCGTGAGTGCACGCTACCCTCTCCGCCGCCCCGCGCCCACCTGCCCGTCCCAAACAGCACCGGAACCCTTCCGTACCGGTTCGGATCCGTTACCGGGCGGAGGGCGGAATCGCCCGGGACCGGCGGCGCGTACAAGCCGTTTCCCGGCCGGGGACGACTCACCCGACGGAGCGTCCGCCGCCACACCCCGGCCCGATCATGGGTTCGTGACGGCGGGGGGTGGGGCACTATGACGACGTGGCCGCCGCCAGGTCGTCCGACGGATCCGGCCCGCTCCGCAGGGCGGGGCGGGCGATCGCCCGTGCCCTGCGCGCCCCGTTCACGGGCACCGCGCGGGGGATCAGGAAGGCGACCCACGCCCACGGGGCCGGTGAGTCCGGTCTCGGCAAGCTGATCGAGCTGCACGCGGTCAACGGCGCCGGTGACGTCATGATCACCGTGGCGCTCGCCTCCACGGTGTTCTTCTCCGTACCGACGGACGAGGCACGAGGGCGCGTCGCCCTGTACCTCGCCGTCACCATGGCCCCCTTCACCCTGCTCGCCCCGGTGGTCGGCCCCCTCCTGGACCGCCTGCCGCACGGCCGCCGCGCCGCGATGGCCGGTGCGATGTTCGCCCGGGCGGTGCTCGCGATCACGATGTCCGGCGCGGTGGCCACGGGCGGCCTGGAGCTCTATCCGGCGGCCCTGGGCGTCCTGGTCTGCTCGAAGGCGTACGGGGTCGTGCGCAGCGCCGTCGTGCCCCGTCTCCTGCCGCCCCGTTTCTCCCTGGTGAAGGCCAATTCGCGGGTCACCCTCGCCGGTCTGCTGGCCACGGGTGTCGCGGCGCCGATCGGGGCGGGATTGCAGAGCATCGGGTCCCCCTGGCCGCTCTACGGCGCCTGTGTGATCTTCCTCGGCGGTACGGTCCTCGCCTTCACGCTGCCCCACAAGGTCGACTCCGCGAAGGGCGAGCGCAAGGCCCGCCTCGCCGTCCCGCACGAGGACGCGACCCGCCCGGCCGCCCCCGTCGTGAGGACCGGCAGGACGAACGAGAGCGGCAGCACGAGGATCGGGAGGCGGAACGGGCGGGAGAAGCCGCCGGGGCTGCGGTCCGTCGGGCCCTCCGTCCTGCACGGCCTCCAGGCCAACGCCGCGCACCGCGCGCTCTCCGGCTTCCTGATCTTCTTCCTGGCGTTCCTGCTGCGCGAGCACCCCCTGGCGGGGCAGAGCGCCGCCGTCTCCCTCGGCATCGTCGGGGTCGCGGCCGGCGCCGGGAACGCCTGTGGCACGGCGGTCGGCTCCTGGCTCAGGGCGCGCGGCCCCGAGGTGATCGTCGCAACGGTGCTGGGGCTCGCCCTGGGGGCCGCCGTGCTCGCCTCGGTGTTCTTCAGCACGGTGATGGTCGCCGCCCTCGCCGCGGTCGCGGGGTTCACGCAGGCCCTGTCGAAGCTGTCGCTGGACGCGATGATCCAGCGCGACGTGCCGGAGGAGGTGCGTACGTCGGCCTTCGCCCGGTCGGAGACGCTGCTCCAGATGTCCTGGGTGGTCGGCGGCGCGATCGGCATCGCGCTACCGCTCAACGGAGTACTCGGCATGTCCGTCGCCGCGGGGCTCCTGGCGCTGGGCGCGGCCGCCTCCGTACGGGGTCTCCTGGGGGCCGCACGGCGCGGCTCACCGCACCCCCGCGTGGCGTGAGCGGCACCGACCGATAACCTTCGGCGCATGACCGTTGCGTTCTTCTCCGGTAAGGGCCGTCGAATCGGCGTCGCTCTTGGTGCCGTGTCCGCGGGACTCCTTGTCCTGTCCGCCTGCGACAAGCCGACGCCGCTCGCCACCGTGACGGTCGGCGACAACTCGGTGAGCACCGAGGCGTCCTGCTACAACGACGGCAACGCCCTCAAGGAGTCCGAGGTCCAGGGCTGCCTGAACAAGAAGGCGGAGAAGTCCGTCAAGGTCGCGATGGACGACAAGGTCCGCTTCGGCGTCGACCCCGAGGTCGCGGACCACGGCTGGACCCTCTTCATCAACGGCCAGCAGGCCGAGCAGGAGCCGTACAAGAAGACCTACCGGTCGATCCCCGGCAGCGCCTTCTTCGCGAGCCAGACCGGTGAGACCACGGCGGACAAGACGCAGGTCAGCATCGTCGAGACCAAGGGTCAGAAGCTCACGGGCGTCTGGCACTTCCAGCTCACGAAGACTTCCTGACCGACCCTTCGACCCCGAGGACCACCGCCGTGCGGGTGCTTGTCGTGACCGCCGTCCCGGCCGAACGGGACGCGGTCACGCGCGCGTTCGGGGGTGATCCGGAGGTACGGGAGGTTCCCGGTGCCGAGCTGCACCGGGCGGGCCCGTTCGACGTCCTGGCGGGGGGCGCGGGTCCGGCCGCCTCGGCGGCCGCCACCGCCTTCGCCCTCGCCGCCGCGCCCGCCTCGCAGCCGTACGCGGCCGTCGTCTCGGCCGGCATCGGCGGCGGCTTCGCACCCGCCGCGCCCGTCGGCTCCCTCGTCGTGGCGACCGGCATCGTCGCCGCGGACCTGGGCGCCGAGACCCCGGACGGCTTCGTGCCCGTCACCGGTCTCGGCTTCGGCAGGGACACCTTCCTGCCGCCCGAGGCCCTCGTACGGGCCGTGGCGGAGGCCACCGGCGCCGTGCCGGGCCCCGTCCTCACCGTCTCCACCGTGACCGGCAGCGCGGCCCGCACCGCCGAGCTGCTGGCCGCGCACCCCGGAGCCGTCGCCGAGGCCATGGAGGGCTTCGGCGTCGCGGAGGCCGCCGGCAGGCTCGGCGTGCCGGCGCTGGAGCTCCGGGCCGTCTCGAACACCGTGGGGCCGCGCGACCGCGGGGCCTGGCGAATCGGCGACGCCCTGGCGGCGCTCACCGAGGCGTTCGGGAAGACCGCACCTGTAGTGGAAAGTTGGACCTGGCATGACCGACTCGACCGACACCGTGACTGACACCGCGACCGACACCGCCGGCGCCTCGCTCCCCGCGCTGCGGATCGCCTTCTCGCCGTGTCCCAACGACACCTTCGTCTTCGACGCCTGGGCGCACGGACGGGTCCCCGGCGCGCCCGCCCTCGACGTCACCTTCGCCGACATCGACCTCACCAACGGCATGGCCGAGCGCGGCGAGCTCGACGTGCTGAAGGTGTCGTACGCCGTCCTCCCGTGGGTCCTCGACGAGTACGCGCTGCTGCCGTGCGGCGGCGCCCTGGGGCGCGGCTGCGGGCCGCTGGTCCTCACGAAGGAGGCGGGCGCGGACCTGACGGGGAAGACCGTCGCCGTGCCGAGCGAGCGCTCCACCGCCTATCTGCTGTTCCGGCTGTGGGCGGCCGAGGTCGTCCCGGACGGCGTCGGCGAGATCGTCGTCATGCCGTTCGACGAGATCATGCCGGCGGTGCGCGACGGCCGGGTGGACGCCGGGCTCGTGATCCACGAGGCCCGTTTCACGTACCGGAACTACGGCCTGCACAGCCTCGCCGACATGGGCGAGCACTGGGAGTCGACCACCGGCCTGCCGATCCCGCTGGGCGCGATCATCGCGAAGCGCTCGCTGGGCGAGGAGACGCTGAACAGGCTGTCGGACGCGATCCGTACGTCGGTGCGGATGGCCTGGGACGACCCGGAGCGTTCGCGTCCGTACGTCCTGGAGCACGCCCAGGAGATGGACCCGGCCGTGGCCGACCAGCACATCGGGCTGTACGTGAACGAGTTCACCGCCGATCTGGGCGAGAGCGGCTACGCGGCGATCCGCGGCCTGCTGACCCGGGCGGCGGCCGAGGGCCTCGTGCCGGCGCTGGCGCCGGACGCGTTCTCCGTCACCGGGCGCTGATCAGGGACGCCCGGGCCCTGCCCGGGCGTCCCCGCGTACGTCAGACGTCGAGCTGGTCGGCGACGGCCCGCAGCAGGCCGGCGATCTTCGCGCCCGCGGCCTTGTCGGGGTACCGGCCGCGCTCCAGCAGCGGCGTGATGTTCTCCAGCACCGTCGTCAGGTCCTGCACGATCGAGGCCAGCTCGTCCGGCCTGCGCCGCTGCGCGGCGGCGACGGACGGCGTGGGGTCGAGGATCACCACGGAGAGTGCCTGGTCACCGCGCTGGCCGGCGACCACGCCGAACTCGACGCGCTGGCCGGGCTTGAGCGCTTCGACGCCGGCCGGGAGTACGGAGGAGTGGACGAAGACGTCGGCGCCGTCGTCGCGCGAAAGAAAGCCGAAGCCCTTTTCCGAATTGAACCATTTGACCTTACCCGTGGGCACGTCTGTCCTCGTCCTCGTACTCGTCGGTGCGCGGAGGAGCCGTGAAACGGCTCCGGATAGCAGTACAGCGGGTCTTCCGACCCGCCATGCCCCAAGGCTAATGGTCCAGGGGCCGGACACAAGACGTCGCCGAATGGTTCCGCCGAGCTGGGAACTACCCTGACCGGGTGAGTACTACTCCTTCCGGCGCAGGCGACCGGCTCGTACAGGTCGGCGCGATCGTCTTCTTCATCGGCGCACTGGCCACACTGGTCACCGTGGCCCCACTCTTCCTGGGCACCGACCCGTTCCCGTCCATCGCCTACGCGGTGTGCATGCTGATGGGTCTGGGCTTCCTCATCGCGGCCGCGGGGGTGGTGCGGTCAGTGTGGAAGAACTCCCCGAAGCGGGCCGCGGCCCAGTAGCGGCGCTCACGCCGCGGCGAAGGTCCGCAGCCAGGCGGGGAACACCGTGAGGTCCGGCAGGATCACGTCGGCTCCGGCGGCCCGGAGCTCCTCCTCGTCGCACGGGCCGGTGGTGACGGCGACCGACAGGGCGTCCGCCGCGTGCGCGCCCCGTACGTCCCCGGTGTGGTCGCCGACGTAGACCCGCGCGCCGTGTTCCAGGAGCGCCTGCGCCTTGCCCTCCGCCCAGAGCCCGCCGATCAGCACGTCCGCGTCTATGCCGAGGTGCGCGAGGTGGAGCTTGGCGTTCGGCTCGTACTTGGCGGTGACGACCATCGCCCGCCCGCCGAGCGCCTGGACGGCCTGGACGGCCTCCCGGGCGCCGGGCAGCGCGGTCGTGGGGGTGATCGCCGTGTCCGGGTAGAGGGCGCGGTACCGGTCGCAGGCCGCCTCGACCGCGTCGGCCGGGAACCAGTTCCGCATCTCGTCCTGGAGCGGCGGGCCGAGCCGGCTGACGACCAGGTCGGTGTCGATGTACACACCCGTCTCGGCGGCCAGTCTCTCGTAGGCGACCTTGATGCCGGGCCGGGAGTCGATGAGCGTCATGTCGAGGTCGAAGCCGACCGTCAGGGTGGGTGAAGGCATGAGGTCCATTGTGCCGGTGCCCCGGACCGGGCGACCGGCCGTCCGAAGTGCGGGCCCACCGCACCCGCCCCCCCCTACCGAGGAACGGCCGTTGACCCCGTACTCCCTGGCGTTCTACGTCCATGCCGTCACCACCGGCACCGTGCTCGGCCTCCGCCCCGAGGGGTCCCCCGACGAGGTCGCCTCGGTCCTGGGGACGGATTTCGCCGAGAACGACTTCGGCCGGGCCATGTGCCGTGACTACGGCCTGGCGGAGTTCCACTACCACCGCGCCGGGGCCCGCGACCCCTGGTCGGGGCACCACTTCAGCCTCCACGTGCACCGGCTCGCCCGCCGCGACCGCACCCTCCCGGGCGAGGTGCTCCGGGCCCGCTACGGACGGTTCGCCCCGCGGCTCCGGTTCGAGAAGCTGGAGCGTCTCCTGCGGCGGCGGGGCGTCCCGCTGGTGGAGATCCCGGAGTACCCGGGGAACGCGCCGTACTTCCGGACGTTCTGGCAGCCCGCCTCGCGGACGGCCGTCTCCTTCATCGCCGTACGCGGCGAGTACAGCACGCCGGACGGCCTGCGGGTGGGGGACGTCTACAAGATCCAGGCCCCCGTCACCGCCGAGGAGGTCGCGCTGCGCAGGGCGAGGGCCCGGTGACGGAGCCCATGGGCGCCCTGCCGGGGTTCATGGGCCGCACATAGACTTAGCCAAGCCTTACCTCGCAATGCCCCGATCCCCGCAGTTTCCCGGCTCTCGCTCACCCGATTGGTTCCGATGGCAGCCGCCGCTCCACGCCTGTCCAGACGCGCGCTCGCGACCGCTGCCGCCGTCGTCGCCCTGCTGCTCTCCGTCCTGCTCAGCCTCGCCGTGGGGGCGAGGACCATCGCGCCGTCCGCCGTCCTGGACGCCCTGCTGCACGGCGGGCAGTCCGACGCCGCCGAGGTGATCCGGCAGATGCGGGTGCCGCGCACCGTGATCGGGCTGATGGTCGGCGCGGCGCTCGCCCTCGCGGGCACGGTGCTCCAGGGCATCACGCGCAACCCCATCGCCGACCCGGGGATCCTCGGGATCAGCCAGGGCGCCTCGGTGGCCGTGGTGCTGGCCATCGCCTACGCCGGGATCCACACCCTCACCGGCTATGTGTGGTTCGCCTTCGGCGGGGCCGCCGTCGCGTCCGTCGCCGTGTACGCCATCGCCTCCCGGGGCCGGGGCGGTGCGACGCCGGTGAAGCTCGCGCTGGGCGGCGCCGCGATCAACGCGCTGCTCGTGTCGGTGACCATGGCGGTGCTCACCACGAAGGCGTCGGCGCTCGACGAGTTCCGCTTCTGGCAGGTGGGCTCGATCGCCGGCCGCGAGGCCCAGGTCGCCCAGCAGATCTGGCCGTTCCTGCTGATCGGCGCCGCCCTCGTGGTGTCCGTGGCGCGCGGGCTCGACGCTCTGGCCCTGGGTGAGGACGTCGCGAAGGGCCTGGGGCAGAACGTCGCGGCCGTCCGCATCGTCGGCGGCATCGGGGCCACCGTGCTCACCGGCGCGGGCGTCGCGGCGGCCGGGCCCATCGCCTTCGTCGGCCTCGCGGTGCCGCACATCGCCCGCGCGATCGTGGGCGGCGACCACCGCTGGGTGCTGCCGATGGCGGCCCTCGTCGGGCCCGTGATGCTCCTCGTCTCCGATGTCGTCGGCCGGGTCCTGTTCCCGCCCGGCGAGGTCCCGGCAGGCGTGATGACGGCGCTGATCGGCGTGCCGTTCCTGGTCACCCTCGTACGCCGGAAGGCGGTGCCCGCATGAGCGCGGACACGGCAGTGCCCGTACGGACCCCGGTCCGCCCCGCCGGCTACCGGGTCGTACGGGTCGGGAAGCGGGCCCGGTTCCTGCTCCACCGGCGCGCCGGGCTCGTCGCCGTGGCCCTCGTCGTCCTGCTGGCGGCGGTCTGTGTCGCCTACCTCTGCACCGGTGAGAGCTTCGTGGCGCCCGCGGAGGTCGTGAAGGTCGTCCTCGGGCAGCCGTCGCCCGACGAACTGGTCGTGGGCACCCTGCGGTTGCCCCGCATGGTCGTCGGGCTGCTCGTCGGCGCGGCCTTCGGGATCGCCGGTGCGCTGATCCAGACCGTCGCCCGCAACCCGCTCGCCAGCCCCGACATCATCGGCATCAGCCAGGGCGCGAGCGCGCTCACGGTCGGCGCGATGACCTTCGGCCTCACCTCGTACACCGTCCTGCCCTATCTCTCCGTGGCCGGAGGGATCGCCGCCGCCGCGCTCGTGTACCTCTTCGCGTGGCGCGGCGGGCTCCACGCGACCCGCTTCGTCCTCATCGGGATCGGCTTCGCGATCGCCCTGCGGTCGGTGACCACCCTGTTCCTGACGAAGGGCGACTACCTGGTCGCCCAGCAGGCGCAGATCTGGATGACGGGCTCGCTCAACGGCCGCGGCTGGAACGAGGCCGCCCCCATCGGCTGGGCGCTCCTGGTCCTGCTCCCGGCCGTCCTGTGGGCGGCGCGCGCGCAGCGCACCGTCTCGATGGACGACGACACCGCGACGGCGCTGGGCGTCCGCCTCGGGCGCGTACGGCTGGGGCTCGTCGCCCTCGGGGTGGTCCTGGCGTCGGTGGCGACGGGAACGGCCGGGCCGGTCGACTTCGTGGCGCTCCTCGCCCCGCAGATCGCCCGCCGGATGACGCGTACGGCGCAGATCCCGCTGCTGTGTTCCGCACTGCTCGGCGCCGTGATCGTCGTCCTCGCGGATCTGCTGGCCCGCAGGCTCTTCTCCCCCACCGAGCTTCCGGTGGGCGTGCTGACGGCGGCGGTCGGCGCCCCGTATCTGATCTGGCTGATCATCCGTGGCCACGGCGGCCGCAGTGGAGGCAACGCATGACGACGACCCGTACGCAGGACACCGCCCCGTCCCGGCTCACGGCCCGCGCCCTGACCCTCGCCTACGACGACCGCACCGTCGTGCACGAGCTGGACCTGGCGGTGCCCGACGGGTGCGTGACGGTCATCGTCGGCCCGAACGCCTGCGGCAAGTCGACGACCCTGCGCGCGCTGGGCCGGCTGCTGAAGCCGGCCGGAGGATCCGTGCTCCTGGACGGTACGGAGCTGTCACGCATCCCCACGCGCACCATCGCCCAGTCGGTGGGGCTGCTCCCGCAGACACCCGTGGCGCCCGAGGCGATCACCGTCTCCGACCTGGTCGCCCGTGGCCGCCAGCCCCACCAGCGCTGGTGGCAGCAGTGGTCCGAGGCGGACGAGCGGGCGGTGACGGACGCCATGGAGCGCACGGACATCACCGCGCTCGGCGACCGGCCGGTGGACGAGCTGTCCGGGGGGCAGCGCCAGCGGGTGTGGATCGCGATGGCGCTCGCGCAGGACACGGATCTGCTGCTGCTCGACGAGCCGACGACGTATCTCGACATCGCGCACCAGGTCGAGGTCCTGGACCTGGTGCGCCGGCTCGCCGCTCCGGCGGCGGACGGCAGCCGGGGGCGGACAGTCGTCACCGTCCTGCACGACCTCAACCAGGCCGCCCGGTACGCCGACCACCTCGTCGCCATGAAGGCGGGCCGCATCGTCGCCGAGGGGCGGCCCGGGGACGTCGTCACCGCCGAGCTCGTGCGCGAGGTCTTCGGCCTGGAAGCCGTCATCGTCCCGGACCCGGTCACGGGTTCGCCGCTCGTCGTGCCCGGCGCGCCCTGGACTCCCACCCCGTCCCCTTCAGGAAAGGCTCTCTGACATGCCCATCCCGTCCCGTCCGCTCGTCACCGGTTCGCTGGCCGTGACCGCCGCGCTGGCCCTCACCTCCTGCGGCTCGTCCGACTCCGGCTCCGGCTCCGGCGGCTCGGCGTCCTCCTCCGACGCCAAGACCCACACGGTCGCCACGGCCATGGGCAACGTCAAGGTCCCCGTCGCCCCGAAGCGGGTCGTCGTCCTGGACACCGCCGAGCTGGACTCCGCGCTCACCCTCGGTGTGAAGCCGGTCGGCGCCACGCACACGGGCACGGAGTCGGGTTACCTGAGCTACCTGCCGAAGGAGAAGGTCGCGGGCATCGAGGACGTCGGCGAGATGATGACGCCGAACCTGGAGGCGATCGCGGGGCTGAAGCCGGACCTGATCCTCACCAGCAAGATCCGCCACGGCGACTCGTACGACGAGCTCTCGAAGATCGCCCCGACGGTCATGACGGAGAACACGGGCTATCCCTGGAAGGAGAACTTCCAGGTCCACGCCAACGCGCTCGGCAAGGTCCCGGCGGCCGAGAAGGTCATCGCCGGCTACGACGCGCACGTCGGCGAGGTCACCGAGGCGCTCGGCGGCAAGGAGAAGGCGGCGGCCACCGAGGTCAACATGGTGCGGTTCGTCGAGGGCGCGGACATCCGCATCTACGGCCGCCAGAGCTACATCGCGACGATCCTCGCCGACGTCGGCCTCGGCCGGCCCGCGATCGTCGACAAGGCCAAGGACGGCTTCTCGTACGACGTCAGCCCGGAGAAGATCGACCAGGCGGACACGGACGTCGTCTTCCACTCGACGTACGGGGACGCGGAGAAGTCCAAGCAGAAGCAGACCTTGGGCAGCGGGCTGTGGAAGAACATGGGCGCGGTGAAGGCCGGCAAGGCGTTCGCGGTCGAGGACGAGCTGTGGATCCAGGGCATCGGCTACACGGCGGCGGACAAGATCCTGGACGAGCTCCAGGCGGACCTGACGAAGTAGGCCCGCCGCACGGTCACCCCTCCCGGTCCCGGCGTCCCAGCGCTTCCCGGAGCCTGACGGCCGCCGGGGCCACGAGGAGCGGGGCCACGATGCCGCCCAGCGCCGCGTAGCCGACCGAGGGGTACTCGCCGCGGAGGAAGACGGAGAGGCTGTCCGAGCGGGCGCCTCCCTTGCCGCCGAGCGTCGTCGTCACCACGACGACGCCGGCGGCGCCCAGCAGGCCGCAGCCCGCCGCGAGCAGGCCGTGCCCGGCCGCCCCGGCGAGCCGGCGCGGCTCACGGCTCCGGCGCCACGCCGAGATGCTCCCGGAGAGGCCGCCCAGGCCCACGACGACACCGCCCACGCACGGGAAGAGCACGAACCCGGCCGTGGCGGCGAGGCCGTACCCGCCGCCGGGCCACCGCGGGGCGACGTCGCGCCACACGTCCTCCGGCAGGGGGGAGAGGAACAGCAGCACGGCCCCGCAGAGGACCGCTGCCAGGACCAGCGCCCCGGCTGCCGGCCACAGCTTCGCCCGGCGTTCCCCGCTGCCGTCCCCGGACGCGGTCCGCTTCGCCGCGAGCCTCGTCTCCTCGGCCCGCTTCGCCTCGCGCGTGCGCCGCGTCTCTCTGGCCCTTGCCCCGGACCGGCGTGCCATGGAGCCCAACTCCCCTCGTAGAGCGTGAGGGAGATGGTCTCATCGGCGGAGAAGCCTGTGGGGCGCGGTGTCAGGTCCACGCCCCACAGGCGGTTCGGTGGACCCTAGGAGGTCATGCGCAGCACGGCCAGCCGCGTCAGCTCGCGGTCCTGCGGCTCGGTGTCGAGGGACCGGTGCAGGGCCAGCCCCTCGATCAGCGCGTCCAGCTGACGGGCGGTGTCCGGGTCGAAGTGCTGCTCCAGCAGGCGGCGGCTGCGGTTCATCCACGCGTGGGTGAGCTCGCGGTACTCGTCGCGCCGGGCGGCCAGCGTGTAGAGCTCCTGGGTGAGGACGAGGTCGCGCCGGGGGCCCTCGGAGAGCACGTGGATGAGGTCGGTGACGGCCTCGCGGGCCTGCTCGGGGGTGTCGACCCGGCCCAGGTGCAGCTCGAAGACGGCCACGATGTGGTCGGCGAAGCGGGTGAAGGCCTCGCGCAGCAGGTCGTCGATGCCGTCGAAGTGATACGTCATCGAGCCCAGCGGGACCTCGGCGCGGCCGGCGATCTTGCGGTGGGAGACGCCGACGACGCCCTCCTCGGCGATGTGGTCGAGCGTGGCGGCGAGGATGCGCTCGCGCCGCTGCGGATCCGTGCGTCCGGTGGCCATGGCGGGCGGGTCAGACGGCGCGGACGACGCGGGCGGGGTTGCCCACGGCGACGACGTCGGCGGGGATGTCCTTCGTGACCACGGCTCCTGCCCCGATCACGGAGTTGGAGCCGATGGTCACCCCGGGGCAGACGATGACCCCGCCGCCGAGCCAGACGTTGTCACCGATGGTGATGGGGAGCGCCGCCTCCAGCTTGTCCCTGCGGGGCCCGGGCTCCACGGGGTGGGTGGGGGTCAGGAGCTGGACGTTGGGGCCGATCTGGCAGTCCTCGCCGATGGTGATGCGCGCGACGTCCAGCGCCGTGAGGTGGTAGTTGACGAAGGTCCGGGCGCCGATCGTGATGTTGCTGCCGTAGTCGACGTAGAGCGGCGGGCGCAGGTCGACGCCCTCGCCCACGGAATCCAGCAGCTCGGCCAGGATCGTCCTGGCCGCGTCGGCGTCCTCGGTGTAAGCGGCCTGGAAGCGGGCCGCGAGGCGCATGGCCCGCTGCTGCCGCCGGCCGATCTCCGGGTCGTCGGCGACGTAGAGGTCACCGGCGAGCATGCGCTCGAGGTTGGTACGCGGATCGTTGGCGAAGTAGTCCGTCGGCATGCGGACGAGCGTACACCCCGGAGTGTACGCTCGTACACTCTCCGGGCGGGCCGGCTGTCACCCCGCCAGCCTGCGCGACCGCCACACCAGGTACAACGCCGACGACACCGCCGCCACCCGCACCACCACGGGCCAGACGTCCGTCATCGCGTCCCCCATCGCGTCCGCCGCGAGGGGTTCGCCCCAACGGCCGTCCGTGCGGCCCCACAACCAGACGAAGGCCCCGGCCACGACCACGCCCGGCAGGCCCAGCGCCACCCATTTCGCCTCGGCGCGCGAGAACTTGCGCGAGCTGTACGCCAGCAGCCAGCCGCCCGCGAGCGCCAGCCACGACCCGGTGACGGCACCGGCCACCAGCAGTGCGGCCGCCAGCAGCAGCAACGGGTTCGAGAGGCGGGGCCGCACGGCGGGGCCGCCGTCCACGGCGGCCCGCCGGACGCGGCGCAGCCGCAGCTTCCGGCGCCGGGGCGCCGGTGGCTCGGCCTCCTTCCCGGCCTCCGCCGGCTCCGGCTCCTCCGCCTCGGCCGGCGCGCGCGGCCCCGGGGCCCTCGGAGCGCTCGGCAGCCCGAACAGCTCCGGGCTCTCCAGCCCGCCCACGAACCCGGGCACGGCGGTGCCCGGCCCCATGGCCCCCGGCACCCCCTGCCCGCCGGGTCCGTCCTGGCCGCCCTCACCGAAGGGCCCCGGCTCGATCCGCCACCACTCGGGCTCCGCCGCGGCGGGCGCCTGGTCCAGGCCGGCCATGTGCGGCGCGGACGCCGACGGCCAGCCCGGGTCCGGCTCGCCGGACGCCCGCCCCGCGGTGTCCGGCTCCCCGAGCCCTGTCTCCGGGCTCGCGGCGGCGGTCCGGGGCTCCTCGCGGACCGGCGACGCGCCCTTCCGCGTCGCTGCTTTCCTGAGCACACTCCGCCGCGCACGCGGCACCCCGCGCGGTTCCGCCGCGTCCCTGGCCGGGCCTGCGGCCGCGTCCGCCCGGGGAGACGGCAGGGGCACCGCCCCGTCGCCCGACTCGGCCGCCGCGGCCACGAGTTCACCCGGGGCGCCGAGCCGTCCGAGAATGCGCCGGACCACCGCGGGAGAGTCCGAGCCGTCCGTGGAGCGCTGCCGGTCGATCTCGCCCCGGAGCGTCGCGACGAGCCTCATCCGGGCGCCCGAGGACAGCTGTTGCTGCTGCGCCAGGTCACCGACCCGGCTGAGATAGTCGTAGACAAGCTGGTCGCTCTCGATCCCCACGCGATCGTTCTCCCTCCACCGCCCTGCCCCGACGGTAGCGTTCCAGGGGCTACCGTGGGACGGATGGGGACGACCACACCACCGCGCACGCTCGCCGAAGCTCTGCGCGCCCGGGGCGACGAATCGCTGGCAGGGCTGCTGCGTGCCCGCCCCGACCTGCTCAGTCCCGTGCCGAACGACATCACCCAGCTGGCGACGCGCGCCGGCACGCGCGCCTCCGTCGTCCGTGCGCTGGAGCACCTCGACCGCTTCGCCCTGCAGACCGCGGAGGCGCTGGCCGTGGCGCCGGACCCGGCACCGTACGACACGCTGCTCGCGCTCCTCACCGGTGACGGCCAGGACGACGGCGACGGGCGCGACGACGCGGGCGCCGCGATCACCGCCGCGCTGCCCGCCGCCCTCACGACCCTGCGCGAACAGGCCCTGGTCTGGGGCGAGGACACCGGGCTGCACCTCGTGCGCACGGCGCGCGAGCTGCTCGCCCCGTCACCGCAGCACCCCTCCCCCACCGGCCTCGGGCCGACCGTCGCCGAGGCCACGGCCGGGATGTCGCCCGGCAGGCTGCAGGAGATCCTGGCCGCCGCCGGGCTGCCCGCCACCCACGACCCGGTCTCCGCCGTCTCCGCGCTGGCCGGGCTCTTCACGGACCGGACGAGGATGGCGGAACTGCTGGACACCGCCCCCGTCGAGGCGCTGTCCGTGCTCGACCGGCTCGTCTGGGGGCCGCCGTACGGGGAGATCACCCCGAAGCCCGCGCCGCCCGTGCAATGGCTGCGCGACCGCGGGCTGTTGCTGCCCGTCTCGACGCGCACCGTCGTCCTGCCGCGCGAGGCGGCCCTGCATCTGCGGGCGGGCCGCGCCCACCGGGTGCCCGAGCCCGTGCCCCCGGCGATCGTGGCGGCGGCCGAGCGGGATCCCCAGGCTGTGGACAGAGCGGCGGCGGGCCAGGGCTTCATGGCGCTGTCCACCGTCGAGGAGCTCCTCAAGCTCTGGAACGACGGCGGTCCGGCCATCCTCCGCGCGGGCGGCCTGAGCGTGCGCGAGCTGAAGCGTGCTGCGAGCGCGCTCGACGTCTCGGAGACCGTCGCCGCCTTCTGGATCGAACTCGCCTACGCGGCGGGCCTGCTGGCCTCCGACGGCGAGACCGACGAGCGCTACGCCCCGACGCCCGCGTCCGACGAATGGCTGGACCTCCCCGCCCAGGACCGCTGGACCCACCTCGCCACCGCCTGGCTCGCCGCCACCCGCACCGCGGGCCTGATCGGAGGCCAGGACGCCAAGGGCAGGGCGCTGTCCGCACTCGGCCCCGACCTCGACCGCTCGGCCGCCCCCGAGGTACGCCGCCGGGTGCTGGCCCTGTTCGCCTCGCTCCCGCCGGGCACCGCACCCGACCCGCAGACGCTGCTCGCCCGGCTCCGCTGGGAACGGCCGCTGCGCTCCCAGGCCCCGGGCGGACCGCCGGCGCCGGGCGACGCCTCCGACCTGCGCTCCCGGATCGCCCTGTGGACGGTCAACGACGCGGAGCTGCTGGGGATCACCGGCCGCGGCGCCCTCTCCTCCCAGGCCCGCGCGCTGCTCGACGAGGGCCCCGACGCGGCCGCCGCCCGCCTCGCCCCGCTGATCCCCGAACCCCTGGACCACGTGCTGCTCCAGGCCGACCTGACGGCGGTCGCCCCCGGCCCGCTGGAACGCCCGCTCGCCGACATGCTCTCGGTGCTCGCCGACGTCGAGTCCAAGGGCGGTGCGACGGTCTACCGCTTCACCCCCGGCTCCGTACGCCGCGCGCTCGACGCCGGACAGGCCGCGACGGACCTGCACGCCTTCCTGGCCACCCACAGCCGTACGCCGGTGCCACAGCCGCTGAGCTACCTCATCGACGACGTGGCCCGCCGCCACGGCCACCTGCGGATCGGCGCCGCCTCCGCGTACGTGCGCTGCGACGACGAGGCCGTGCTCAACGAGATCCTGGCCGACAAGCGCTCGGCCACCCTGCGGCTGCGGCGGCTGGCACCGACCGTCCTGGCCTCGCAGGCCGACCCGGGGTCGCTCCTCGAAGGGCTCCGCGAGATGGGGTACGCCCCCGCCGCCGAGTCCGCCGAGGGTGACGTCCTCATCACCCGCGCCGGCGCCCGCCGCACTCCGCCGCGTACGCCCCCCGCCCCCGTCCCCGAGGGCCCGCCGGTCCCGGACGCCACCCTGCTGGCCGCCGCGGTCCGGGCCGTCCGTGCGGGCGACACGGCGGCCAGAGCCGTCCACAAGGAGGGCCCGGACACGGCCACGGCGGGCTCGCTCCCCCGCACGGCCCCCGCCGAGACCCTGGCCACGGTGCAGGCGGCCGCGATGACCGGCTCGGCCGTCTGGATCGGCTACGTCAACGCCGACGGCGCGGCCAGCCAGCGGGTGATCGCCCCGGTCAAGGTGGAGGGCGGCTTCGTGACGGCGTACGACCACACGGCCGACGAGGTCAGGACGTACCCCCTGCACCGAATCACGGGCGTAGCGGAACTAGCCGACGAGCAGACGCCCTAAGAAGTCATTGGGAAGTTACGGACACACATCGGCCCCATTTACCCGATATCGCCGTCCGCAACTTCCCCACGACCGGGCCGTCCTACGGCCGCGGCCTCGCGGAGCACGTCGACCAGCATGGGCATGGTGAGCCGGCCCGTGAACGTGTTGCGCTGACTGGGGTGGTAACTCCCCAGCAGGTGCAGTTCCTGCCTGCGCTCCGTGGCGGGCAGCACGACATGCGCACCGTGGCCGAAGGCGGGACGCGGGCGCGGCAGCCGCCATCCCGCCTCGGCGAGCACCGGGAGCACCGCCTGCCAGCCGAACCCGCCGAGGACGACCACCGCGCGCAGCCCCGGGCTCAGCAGGTCCAGCTCGGCGGCCAGCCAGGGACGGCAGTTGTCGCGCTCCTCCGGCGTGGGCTTGTTCGCCGGGGGCGCGCAGTGCACGGGAGAGGTGAGCCGTACGCCGCGCAGGGTGAGCCCGTCCTCCGCGTGGACGGAGGACGGCTGCGAGGCCAGGCCCACGGTGTGCAGCGCGGCGAAGAGGAAGTCGCCGGCCGCGTCGCCCGTGAACATCCGGCCGGTCCTGTTGCCGCCGTGGGCGGCGGGGGCGAGCCCGACCACCGCCACCGTGGCGTCGGGCGGCCCGAAACCGGGGACGGGCCGCGCCCAGTAGTCCCAGTCCTGGAAGGCCGCGCGCTTGGTCCCGGCGGTCTCCTCCCGCCAGGCGACCAGCCGGGGACAGGCGCGGCACCGCGTGACGAGGGCGTCCAGTTCACCCAGCTCGCCGCACCCCGGCGCGTGGCGGGCCGGAAAGCCCTGGTCGTCAGCGCCCGGCGCGTGGCGGGCCTGGAAGCCCCGGTCGTCGGCGCCCGGCGCCCGTCCTGCGGCTTCCGCTCCGTCCATCCCTCCACGCTACGGGCCCGGGGCCTCGACGTCGTCCGTGCCATGACGTGCGTCACAGGCGGTCCCAGGGTACGTAGGCGCGGTGCGCCGTTCCAGGGGCTCCGTCCGCAGGAGCCCCGCCCGTCAGCGGCCGATGAGGCACACTGGACGTTTGGCCGTTCGCACCCGGCGGCCACCCCACGCCGGAAAGGGCCGACGCGCGTGACCGGACCCCTCATCGTCCAGAGCGACAAGACGCTGCTCCTCGAAGTCGACCACGACCAGGCCGAGGCCTGCCGCCGTGTCATCGCACCCTTCGCCGAGCTGGAGCGTGCCCCCGAGCACATCCACACCTACCGGGTGACCCCGCTCGGCCTGTGGAACGCCCGCGCCGCGGGGCACGACGCCGAGCAGGTCGTCGACGCGCTCGTGGAGTACTCGCGCTATCCCGTGCCGCACGCGCTCCTCGTCGACATCGCCGAGACGATGGCGCGGTACGGCCGCCTCACCCTGTCCAAGCACCCGGTCCACGGGCTGGTCCTGACGTCCAACGACCGGCCGGTGCTGGAGGAGATCCTCCGCTCGAAGAAGGTCCAGCCGCTGGTCGGGGCGCGCCTCGACCCGGACACCGTGGCCGTGCATCCCTCGGAGCGCGGCCAGATCAAGCAGACGCTGCTGAAGCTGGGCTGGCCCGCCGAGGACCTCGCCGGTTACGTCGACGGCGAGGCGCACCCGATCGAGCTCGACCAGGACGGCTGGGCGCTGCGCCCGTACCAGAAGCAGGCCGTCGAGGGCTTCTGGCACGGCGGCTCGGGCGTCGTCGTCCTCCCCTGCGGCGCGGGCAAGACCCTGGTCGGAGCCGGCGCCATGGCGGAGGCCAAGGCGACCACCCTGATCCTGGTCACCAACACGGTCTCCGCCCGGCAGTGGAAGCACGAGCTGGTGAAGCGGACCTCGCTGACCGAGGAGGAGATCGGCGAGTACAGCGGTACGCGCAAGGAGATCCGGCCGGTCACCATCGCCACGTACCAGGTGCTCACGACCCGCCGTAAGGGGATCTACCCGCACCTGGAGCTGTTCGACTCCCGTGACTGGGGGCTCGTGATCTACGACGAGGTGCACCTGCTGCCCGCGCCCGTCTTCAAGTTCACCGCCGACCTCCAGGCCCGCCGCCGTCTCGGGCTCACCGCGACGCTGGTGCGTGAGGACGGGCGCGAGTCGGACGTCTTCTCGCTCATCGGGCCCAAGCGGTTCGACGCCCCGTGGAAGGAGATCGAGGCGCAGGGGTACATCGCGCCCGCCGACTGCGTCGAGGTCCGCGTGAACCTCACGGACTCGGAGCGCCTCGCCTACGCGACGGCGGAGGCCGAGGAGAAGTACCGGTTCTGCGCGACGACCGCGACGAAGCGGAAGGTCACCGAGGCGCTCGTGCGCAAGCACCGGGGAGAGCAGACCCTGGTCATCGGGCAGTACATCGACCAGCTCGACGAGCTCGGTGAGCATCTGGACGCCCCGGTGATCAAGGGCGAGACGAGCAACGCGCAGCGCGAGAAGCTGTTCGAGGCGTTCCGTCAGGGCGAGATCAGCGTGCTGGTCGTGTCGAAGGTCGCGAACTTCTCGATCGACCTTCCGGAGGCGACGGTCGCCATCCAGGTGTCCGGGACGTTCGGCTCGCGCCAGGAGGAGGCACAGCGGCTCGGCCGGGTGCTGCGGCCGAAGGCGGACGGGCACGAGGCCCGGTTCTACTCGGTGGTCGCGCGCGACACGATCGACCAGGACTTCGCGGCGCACCGCCAGCGGTTCCTGGCCGAGCAGGGTTACGCGTACAGGATCGTCGACGCGGACGAGTTGCTGACGGAGAGCTGACAGGGGCAGGGGCCCTAGCGGTGGCGGCGGACGACGCCCGCCTCCTCCGCGTACTCCCCGAGGACGGCCACACCGAACGCGGTGCGTGTGAAGACGGAGACGGCACGCACCGCGTTTCCTATGCGGTGGCCGCGTGGGTGACCGGTGGCCGCCGTGGCGCCGTGCGCGGGGCCGGTCCTGCGTGGGTTCAGGTAAACGGTGCTCATGTGTTCCATGGTGCTCCGCCGGCCCGCCCCCCTGCATCGGCCGACCGGCCGAAGAACGCGCGGATCCGGGTCGGCCGAAAGACGGACCCGTCCCCTACGGGGCGGAGGCTCGCCGCACCCCTCGCGGTCGGACGGTGACGACGATCTTGCCGGCCTGGTGTCCCTGCTCCAGGTACCGGTGCGCCTCGACGATGTCATCGAGGCCGAACTCCCGGTCGACGGTGGGCCGTAGCGCCCCGGTGCGCAGGCCGGCGTTCAGGAACGCCGCGATCCGACGGACCACCGTGGGGTCGAGCGTGTGCTCGAAGCTTGCGTAACCGAGGACCGTGAGGGGCCAGGACATCGGGAACGACGCGGGCCGGGGGTCCAGCCAGCCGACGGTGACCAGGGTCCCGCCGGCCCTGGCCGCCTTCGCCAGGTCAGCCAGGCCGGGGCCCATGACGGAGTCGAGGATGATGTCGGCTCCGGCCCCGCCGGTGTGCCGGCGGGCGGCTTCGGCCACGTCCTCGTGGTCGGTGACGATGACGGCGGCGGCGCCTGCGGCCAGCAGTCCTTCCTTCTTCGCGGTGTGCCGGGTGACCGCCAGGGGGACGGCGCCGATCTGGTGGGCGATCTGGAGGGCGGCGAGGCCGACGGAGCTGGAGGCGGCGGTGATCAGGACATGGTCACCGGGCCGCATCCCGGCCTTCTCCACGAGCGCGCCGTACGCCGTGGAGTACGCCACCCACAGGGCCGCCGCGCCGGTCGCGTCCAGCCCGGCGGGCCGCGGGACGACGGAAGCGGCCGGCACGGTGGTGTATTCGGCGTAGGTGCCGTTGAGGTCCATCTCGGGGACGGCGGTGATGACGACCGCGTCTCCGACTCCGGGCCCCTCGACGCCGGGGCCCACCGCGTCCACGACGCCGGTTCCCTCACAGCCCAGCCGGGCGTGCGGCAGACGTACAGGCCCGGGGTAGGAGCCGGCGCGCATCATCTGGTCGAGCCGGTTGACGCCGATGGCCTCGATCCTGATCCGCACCTCGCCGGCGGCGGGCTCGGTGACCGGCTGATCGACGATGTGCAGGACGTCCGGGGCTCCGGTCCTGTCGAACACGACGACGCGTGGCATGGGGTGACCGTCTTTCTCTCGGAGGGCTGTGCGATGCGACGGCAGGGCGATCAACGGGCCGGACGGATACGGGTGTTGCCCGCGTCCGATGCCGTCGCGCACAGACGAAATTACTGATCCGACAGGTACCTCCTGGTACCTTCCCTGCCATGAGCCACTCGGCCGGAGACGTCTTCCTCGCCGACTGCCCGGCCCGGCTGGCGATCGAGATCATCACCGACAAATGGGCCGTCGTCGTGATCTTCGCGCTCAGCCGCCGGCCGTGCCGGCACGGCGAACTCGTCGACCTCATCGGCGGCATCTCGCGCAAGGTCCTCACCCAGACGCTGCGCAGGCTCCAGGGCTACGGGCTCGTCGAACGCCGCGCCTACGCCGAGGCGCCGCCGCGCGTCGAGTACAGCCTCACCGCACTCGGCCGGACGCTCGTGGTGCCCATCGCCGCTCTGACCGAGTGGGCGACCCTGCACGGCGAGGCCGTCGTCGACTTCCAGGAGTCGGAGCGGGACGGGTCCGACGGCCGGTAGGGCGACACCGGGCGCCCCGACGCCCGGCGGGGACGCCCGGGACCCTGTGATCTATTCGTTCGCCCCCGGGGGCGGCGGTCGATACAATCGCCGGTCTGCCCGCCTCCCGCACCGTGGTACCGGCCAGCCCTTCGAGCGGCCGGCAGCCGGGGGAGCGCCGCCGACCGGACGGAAACCGGCCGACAACAGCCGCACGCGCCCACCCCGCGTGCGCATCTGTGTGTGAACGTCCCCGAGCGGACCGGGCGGTGAGCCCTGTCCGCCGTCCTGCGTCGAAAAGCCGGAGGCAACACCGTGCCCGCGCACGAAGAGTCAAGCAATCCACTGGTCAGGGAGCGTGCGCACCTCGCCGCGTCCCGTGCCGCGCTGCGCGCCATGCGCGAGGACGTGCAGGCGCTCGACATCCGCGACGTCACCGCGAACTGGGTCAACGCCGCGGTCCTCCAGTCGCAGATCGACGACCGCATCAAGGCGCTCGCCGACCTCACCCACACCCCGCTGTTCTTCGGGCGCCTGGACTATCTGCACGTGGTCGGGGCCGAGAAGGCGGAGGGAGCCGAGGGGGAGAGGTTCTACATCGGGCGGCGTCATGTCCACGACGCCCATGGGGACCCCATGGTCATCGACTGGCGCGCCCCGGTCTCCCAGCCGTTCTACCAGGCCTCCAGGAACAACCCGCTGGACGTCGACCACCGCCGCCGCTTCGGCTACACCGGCGGGGAGCTGACCGCGTACGAGGACGAGTACCTCACCGACCCGGCGGAGACCGAGCAGACCAGCAAGCTCCTCCAGGCGGAGATCGAGCGGCCCCGTGTCGGTCCGATGCGCGACATCGTGGCGACGATCCAGCCGGAGCAGGACGAGATCGTCCGGAGTGATCTCGGCGGCACGGTCTGTGTCCAGGGAGGCCCCGGGACCGGGAAGACGGCCGTCGGCCTGCACCGCGTCGCCTACCTCCTGTACGCCCACCGCGAGCGCCTCGCCCGCACCGGCACCCTCGTCGTCGGCCCGAACCGGTCGTTCCTCCACTACATCGAGCAGGTCCTGCCCGCGCTGGGCGAGCTGGAGGTGCAGCAGGCCACCGTCGAGGACCTGGTGGCCGCCCGCGTCGAGGTGCGCGGCACGGACGGGTCCGTCGCCGCGGTGATCAAGGGCGACGCCCGGATGGCGGAGGTCCTGCGGCGGGCGATCCGTTCGCACGTGACGCCTCCGACGGAGCCGGTCGTGGTGGTGCGCGGCTCCCGCCGCTGGCGGGTCCCGGCGTACGAGGTCGAGGAGATGACCACCGAGCTGCTGGCCCGCGACATGCGGTACGGGGCCGCCCACGAGGCTCTCCCGCAGCGCATCGCCCACGCCGTCCTCGTACGGATGGAGGAGGCGGGCGAGGCCCCGGACGACCGGGTGCAGAACGCGGTGGCGCGCGATCCCGCGGTGAAGGCGGCCGTGAAGGCGGTCTGGCCGGCGGTGGACCCGGCGAAGCTGGTGCTGCGGCTCCTGACGGACGCGGAGTTCCTGGGCGCGCACGCGGAGGGGGTCCTCACCGACGACGAGCAGAAGCACATCCTCATGGCGAAGCCCGCCCGCAGCGTGAAGTCGGCGAAGTGGACCGCGGCGGACGCGGTCCTGATCGACGAGGCGGCCGACCTGGTGGCGCGGACGCACTCGCTGGGCCATGTCGTGATCGACGAGGCCCAGGACCTGTCCCCGATGCAGTACCGCGCGGTGGGCCGACGCTGCTCGACCGGTTCGGCGACGGTGCTCGGCGACCTGGCGCAGGGGACGACGCCCTGGTCGACGGGGAGCTGGGAGCAGGCGCTCTTCCATCTGGGCAAGGCGGACGCGGTGGTGGAGGAGCTCACGGCCGGTTTCCGTGTGCCGCGCGAGGTCATCGCGTACGCCTCCCGGCTGCTCCCCGCGATCTCGCCGGGCCTGGCGCCGGTGGAGTCGGTGCGTGAGACGCCCGGCTCCCTCGCCGTGCGTGCGGTGGCGGCGGCCGACGAGCTCGACTCCGCGGTGGTCGCGGCGTGCGAGGAGTCGCTGCGGCACGAGGGCTCGATCGGGCTGATCGCCGCCGACGCCCGGATCCCGGCCCTGGCGGCGGCGCTCGCCGCGGCGGGCCACGCGTATCTCTCCCCGGGCGAGGAGACGACCGCCGCGTCCCGGCTGACCCTGGTCCCGGCCTCGCTGGCCAAGGGGCTGGAGTACGACTACGTGGTGCTGGACGAACCGGCGGCCGTGGTCGACGGCGAACCCGACGAACGCACGGGTCTGCGCCGCCTGTACGTGGCCCTGACCCGCGCGGTCTCGGGCCTGATCGTGCTGCACGCGGCCGCGCTGCCGGAGCAGCTCGGCTAAGCCGGTCCACCCCGAACCGGCCCACGCGGGACCGGCCCACACCCAACCAGCCCACGCGGGACCGGCCCACACCGGACCGGCCCACCCCGAACCGGCCCACCCCGAACCGGCTCACCCCGAACCGGCCCACGCGGGACCGGCACACACCGGACCGGCCCCACGGGGGGGGCCGGCACACGCCGGACCCGCACGCACGGACAGGTCGACTCAGATCAAGCGGTCACCACCACCGTGGTGGCGACGGTGACCGCCACCATCGCCGCCTGCATGGTGCGGATCGCCGTACGGACGTCATCGCCCGCCCACTGGCCCTCCGCTATCTTCTCCATGCGCGGCTTCACCTCCCGCGCCGGCACCTCGGGGAACGCGAGCCGGTGCAGCTTGGCGGCGTGGATCAGGGCGACGAGGCCGGCCGTGCGGTCGTCCGGATCCGTGCCGTGCAGCACCACCGAGGCCAGGCGCTCGCGCAGCTCCGCCTCGGTCGCCCCGTCCGCCTCGGGATAGCGGCGCACCGGGAAGAGGCCGAGGACCCTGCGCTGTTCCTCGCTCACGAGGCCGCGTGTCCGCAGGCTCTCCGTCGTGGCCTCGACCGCCTTGCCGTGATCCCTCGTCAGCCAGTCCGTCACCTTGGGCGGCTTGCTCTTCTTCGCGGCCCAGGCGTCGATCAGACCGAGCCTCTCGTCGAGCAGGGCGACACCGGTGGGCGTGCGGTCGGTCACCGACAACCGGCCGCCGTCCACCGAGAGCCGACCCGCCAGGACGAGCTCGAGCAGGGTGCCGCCCGCGACGGCCCATCCGGCGGCCTGCCGGTCCTTGGCCGCTCCGGACTCGTCGTCCAGAGACAGCAGCATGATCTCTTCGCCCAGCGTGACCGACATGATTCCACTCCCCGTCCATTTGCTTACTCTTAGTGACGAACAACAGAGGCAATCAGTTCCCGGCCACCCGGATGTCTGTAACTGCCGTGCATTCATGGGAAGTTGCGGCAGTCGTTGCCCGAGGCGTTTACAGACCACCCGGTGCGCGCTACGTTTTTGGGAGCGCTCCCACACCCCCGCACTCTCCTTCATCCCCCCAGAGGAGATCAACCTCATGGCCAAGCGAACCCTCTTCCGGAGAACGTCTCCGATGCGCGCGCCCCGCACGCTGAGCTTCCTGGGGGCCGGCCTCCTGGCCCTCACCCTGGCCGGTCTGCCCTCCCCCGCCTCCGCCCACGGTGTCGCCATGGACCCGGGCTCGCGCAGCTACCTGTGCTACAAGGACATGATCGCGAGCGGGAACCAGATGCCGTCCAACCCCGCCTGTGCCGCCGCGGTCGCGGCCACCGGCACCACTCCGCTGTACAACTGGTTCGGCGTCCTGGACTCCAACGGCGGCGGCAAGACCAAGGGTTACATCCCGGACGGCGAGCTCTGCAGCGGCGGCCACAACGGCCCGTACAACTTCTCGTCGTACAACGCGGCCCGCAGCGACTGGCCGACGACCCACCTCACCGCGGGCACCACCGCCCAGGTGAAGTACAGCAACTGGGCCGCCCACCCCGGCAAGTTCAACGTCTACATCACCAAGGACGGCTGGTCGCCGACCCAGCCCCTGGCCTGGGACGACCTGACGCTCACCCAGACCGTGACCAACCCGCCGCAGGCGGGTGGCGCGGGTTCGGACGGCGGTAACTACTACTGGAATCTCCAGCTCCCGCAGGGCAAGTCCGGCAAGCACATGATCTTCATCCAGTGGATCCGCTCGGACAGCCAGGAGAACTTCTACTCCTGCTCCGACGTCGCCTTCGACGGCGGCAACGGCGAGGTCACCGGCATGAAGGGCGGCGGGATGTCGGCGGCCGAGCTGGCGGCAGCCGAGAAGAAGGCCGGAATCAAGCCCGCACAGGTCCATGCGGAGCACGCCGGGCACGCGGCCGAGGCCGGTGAGGCGGACCTGGTGTCCGCCGACGCCGACTCCTCCGCCGGGTACCTGCCCGTCGCGACGGCGGTGTCACTGACCGGCGCCGCCCTGATGTTCGCCGCCGGGGCGGTGGCTCAGAGCCGACGCCGCCGGCGAGCCGAACAGGGCTGACGGCGCGGGACAGTTCGTGGCCCCGGCCCGGTGACGACCGGGCCGGGGCCACGGCGCACGCCCCCCGCCTCACCCGTCCAGGGCATCGCGCCACTCCCGTACCGCCGCCTCGTCCACCGGGCCGGTCCAGCCGCCGGGCCGGGCCGCCCCTCCGATGTGGAAGGCCCCGATGCCCGCGGCGCGCAGGCGCGGCAGGTGGTCCAGGCGCAGGCCGCCGCCCACCATGATCTGCGGTTCGTAGCCGGGCAGGTCGGAGTGTTCCGCTTCGGCCACCAGGGTCTCCATGCCCGCGTCCACGCCGTCCGGCGAGCCCGCCGTGAGGTAGGTGTCCAGGCCCGGAAGGTCGGCGAGGTGCTTGCGCAGGACATCGCGGTCGGCCGCACGGTCGATGGCGCGGTGGAAGGTCCACGAGCAGCCGTTCAGCGCGGCGACGAGCCGCTCGACCGCGACCAGGTCGACGTGGCCGTCCTGGTCGAGGAAGCCCAGGACGAATTCGTCGGCCCCGGCGGCGCGCATCGTGCGGGCCTTCTCCACGAGGACGCCGATGTCACCGGCAGCGAACCCGTCCGCGACCCTGAGCATGACGCGCAGGGGGATCCCTACGGCGGCCCGGATCTCCTCGAAGGCGGCGAGCGGGGGCGTCAGGCCGTCGGCCGCCATGTCGGTGACCAGTTCGAGGCGGTCCGCACCGCCCGCCTGCGCCGCGACCGCGTCCTCCGCGTCGAGAGCGATCACCTCCAGGAGTGCACGGTTGCTCATGGTGTTCCCATCCTTCGGAGCGGCTACGGACTACAGGTCTAGTCCAATAAACCAGACTACGGGTCCGCCACCCGGCGCGCAGCTCCCCACGGCGACGCGTGCGTGAAGAAACGCGAGGCCGCGGCGGCATCCGGGGAACGGACGCGCCGCGGCCTCAGGGCCACGAGGAGGACGGTCAGGGCTGGAGCGGCATCGACCAGCAGTTGGAGGCGGCCCTTTCGCCGGAGAGACGGTCGGTCATCCAGGAGATGGCACTGCCCTGGTCCGTGAGGTAGGGGGCCAGGTGGTTGGTGAGGATCTTGTCCCCGAGATCGGGCAGCCGCACGGCCTCGTACGTCACGTTCGCACCCTTGCCGCACCAGTCCACCGCGAGCTGCCTGGCCTGCTTGTGACCGACGATGTCGTCCTGCACACCGGTCGCCACCCGCACCGGGGTCGCCGGCTTCAGATTGCCGATGCGCTGCTGGGCGAGGACGGCCTGCAGCTTCGGCTCGGCCGCGATGATGTCGGCGAGCGGCTTGCCGTTCGCGGTCCACTTCTTGCTGTTGGTGAAGCCGTGGCCGAGGATCGCGTCGCCGACGCACATGGTCGAGGTGTCCTTCAGCGCGGCCTTGCCGACGTCGTTCGTGTTCGCGTCGACGACCGCCTTCAGGGACGGGTCGGACTGGGTGAAGCCGTTGATCGACCAGCCCAGCGCGCCGGCCAGGGCGCTGCCGTCGATGCCCTTCATGACCTCGGTGAGGTCGGCGGGCGGGGCCCCGGCGTAGGTGCCCGCCAGGTTGACGTCGGGTGCGTACGACGGCTGCAGCTCGGCGGCCGAAGCACTGGCGCCGCCGCCCTGGCTGTAGCCGTAGAGGCCGACCCGCGAGGCGGAGGTGATCGAGGCGCCGGAGACGGAGCGCGCCGCGCGGGCCGCGTCCAGGAGGGCGTGCCCCTCGTCGACGCGGTTCACGTAGGTGTGCAGCCGGTCGGTCGCGCCGAGGCCGGCGTAGTCGGTGACGACGACGGCGGCACCGGCTGCGAGGAAGCGGTAGACCGCGATGTTGTCGTAGCCGATGGAGACCGTGCCCTCGCCGATGGTCAGCGGGTGCTGGAGCGAGAGCGAGGGGGCGCACTGGTCGCCCTGGCCCATCGTCCCCGAGGCCAGCGCCACCAGGGGGCGGGGGCCGTCGCCCTTCCACGCGGCGGACGGCTCGATGTACGCGCCGGTGACGGCGACGGGCCCGCCGCCCGCGTCGGTGGACTTGTACATCAGCCGCGTCGCGGTGCCGGGTATCCGCCGCCCGTCCAGCCCGGGGAGGCTGAGCCCGAGCGGCAGCGGCTCCGTACGGACGAGGGACCCGTCGGCGGAGGGCAGCCGCGCCGGCGGGTTGTAGAAGGCGGGGATGGTCACTCCCCGGGAGACCACCGGCTCCGACCCGGCGGGGGTGGCGGCGGAAGCGGGTACGGCGACCGCGCCGACACAGGCCGCGGCGGCCACCGAAGCGGCCAGCAGGCGCCCCGGCCGACTGGGACCAAGGAGGTGGGGGGTGTTCACGGTCGAGCTCGAACGGGTCGTCTTGCGCGGACTCACGGCTCACTCCTCGCTCTGCTCCGATGAAGGTCTGCGCAAGCTAGCACCGCGGCGTTACCCGAGGTAACTCGTCGGTAAGTTACGCTTCGGTAACGTCAGCTTCCGAGCCGTGGGGCCGGGTCTGCCCCGTTCCTCACGCGCGTACGAAGCGCACCGGCGTGCCCGGGGCCGCCTGGGCCGCGCCCGCCAGGGCGGCTTCGGCGACCACGCCCACGACCGGGTAGCCCCCTGTCGTCGGATGGTCGTTGAGGAACACCACGGGCAGGCCGTCCGGCGGGACCTGCACGGCCCCCAGCACCATGCCCTCGCTGGGCAGTTCGCCGTCCCGGGCGCGCCGCAGGGCCGGGCCCTCCGTGCGCAGCCCGATGCGGTTGCTGCGCTCCGAGACCCGGTAGGCGGCGCTCGTGAGCGTGCGCAGGGCCTCCTCGGTGAACCAGCTGTCGCGCGGGCCCCGGTGCAGGGGCAGCACCAGCTCGGCCGGGGCGCCCGGCCAGGGCACGGGACCGGCGTACGGCACGCCGCCCGGCCGGCCCAGCGGCAGGACGTCGCCGTCGCGCAGGACCGGCGGGCCGAGCCCGGAGAGCAGATCGGCGGACCGGCTGCCGAGCACCGGTTCGGGCACCAGGCCGCCCGCGAACGCCAGGTAGCCGCGCAGCCCGTGCACCGCGGGACCGGCCTCCAGCACCGCGCCGCCGGGCACCCGGACGGGTTCGCCCCATGCGGCGGGGCGGCCGTCCACCGTGACCCGGCATCCCGCCCCGCCGACGACGGCGTACACCGGCCGGGTGCCGGTCACCCGGACCGCGCACCCCGTGAGCGTGGTCTCCAGTACGGCCGCGTCCGGCGCGTTGCCGACGAGCCGGTTGGCCAGCCGCCGGGCCGGCGCGTCCAGCGCCCCGGCCCTGGGTACACCGAGATGGGCCCAGCCGGTCCGGCCCTCGTCCTGCACCGTGGTCAGGGCGCCCGCCCGGACCACTTCGAGCCCCGGGCTCATCCGGACACCCCCGTCGGCACGAAGCGCACCCGGACCCCGGGGCCGAGCAGCGCCGCGGGTTCGCGGCCCGGGTCCCAGAGTGCGTCCGGCCCGGGCATCCGGCCGATGAGCTGCCAGCCGCCGGGCGACTCGCGAGGATAGACCCCGGTGTACGGCCCCGCGAGGGCGAGCGCCCCGGCCGGCACCCGGGTCCGGGGCGTGGCCCGGCGCGGCACGCTCAAGTGACCGGGCAGGCCCGTCAGATAACCGAAGCCGGGCGCGAACCCGCAGAAGGCCACCCGGAATTCCGTACGCGCGTGGATGCTCCCCACGTCCTCCACGGCGACGCCCCACGCGTCGGCCACATCGGCGAGGTCCGGGCCGTCGTAGACGACGGGTATCTCGACGGCCTCCCCCGCGCCCCGGCTCAGCGGCGGCACGGTCCACGACCGCAGCCGCCCCGCGAGCGTCCGGTCCTCCACCCCGTCGAGCAGCACGGTTCTGGCACCGGGGACGATCTCGCGTACGGCGGGGAGCTCCCCGGCGGCCCGGCGGCGGAGCAGCTCCGCGTGGAAGGCCTCCGCGTCCTCGCCGGACGCGAGCTCCACGAGCAGGGCGCGGGGCCCGGCCTCGATGACCCGGACGCCACTCACACGAACGCCTGTACGCGGACGCCCGCCTCTTCCAGCGCCCTCCGCACCCGCAGGGCGAGCGCGGCGGCCCCGGGGGTGTCCCCGTGGACGCACAGCGACCGGGCCGCGACGGCTATCCGGCTGCCGTCCACCCCGGTCACGGCACCGTGGACGGCCATGCCGACACTGCGGCGTACGACCTCGTCCGCGTCGTGCACCACGGCGCCGTCCTGGCCCCGTGGCACCAGCGAGCCCTGCGGGGTGTACGCGCGATCGGCGAAGGCCTCCTCGACGGGGGCCAGCCCCGCCGCCTCCGCGTGGGCGAGCAGCCGCGAACCGGGCAAGCCGAGGACGGCCGGGCTGCCGCCGGCGAGCAGGACGCCCGCGACGACGGCGGCGGCCTGCTCCTCGTCCCGGACGACACGGTTGTAGAGGGCGCCGTGCGGTTTCACGTACGACACCGTGGACCCGGCCGCCTCCGCGAAGACCCGCAGGGCACCGATCTGGTAGGCGATCTCGGCGGTCAGCTCGTCCGCCGGTACGTCCATGGCGCGCCGCCCGAATCCGGCCAGGTCGCGGTAGGAGACCTGCGCGCCGATGCGCACACCCCGCTCGGCCGCCGTGTCGCAGACCCGCCGCATCACGGAGGCGTCGCCGGCGTGGAAGCCGCAGGCCACGTTGGCGCTGGTGACACAGGTCAGCAGCGCCTCGTCCTCGGTGAGGGTCCAGCGTCCGAACCCCTCACCCAGGTCCGCGTTGAGGTCCATCGACCGCGCCGGGCGCGTCACACTCGTCAGATCCGTCACGGGCGCACGCTAGCGATCGTTCAACGATCTGACAAGAGCCCGCCCACCGCCCGGGACGCCCGTACGGTTCACTGAGCACTGAACACAGCTGACAGCACACCAGGCAAGGGGCGGGGCATGGCGGGGACGACGAACGGCGGACGGACCGGCTCCACCCCGGACCTCTCGGAACTCGCGGCGCACAGCGCCTCCCTGGAGCGGTCCGGCACGGCCGAGCGGGTCGCCGCGATCCTGCGGGACCGGATCACCGAAGGCTACTTCCCACCGGGCGGCCGCCTGTCCGAGGAGAGCATCAGCGGCGCCCTGGCCGTGTCCCGCAACACGCTGCGCGAGGCGTTCCGTCTGCTGTCGCACGAACGCCTCCTGGAGCACCGCCTCAACCGGGGCGTCTTCGTCCGCATCCTGGCCGTGGACGACCTGGTCGACATCTACCGGGTGCGGCTCCTCGTCGAGTGCGCGGCGCTGCGGACCCTGGGCGAGCCGCCGTTCGACCTGGCGGCGGTCGAAGCCGCGGTGTCGACGGGCGAGCAGGCCGCCCTCCGTGACGACTGGCCCGCCTGCTCCACCGCCAACATCCGCTTCCACCAGGCGCTGGCCGGCCTGGCGAACAGCCCGCGCACCGACGAACTCATGCGCAACGTCCTCGCCGAACTGCGGCTCGCCTTCCATGTGATGGCCGACCCCCGCCGCTTCCACGAGCCCTATCTCACCCGAAACCGTGAGATCGCGGACAGACTGGCCAAGGGGGACGCGGCCGGGGCCGAGCGGATGCTCGCCTTCTACCTGGAGGACTCCCGGCGCCAGCTGGCCGAGGCCTACGCGCAGCGGCTCACCGAGCGATAGCCCCGGCCCGCACTCCGGCCCCCACCCCGCCCGCCACTCCGGAATCGGCTTCCCCCTCCCGCCCCACCCGATTCCGATCCATGTAGCCCACACTCTTGTGGGATTGTTGAACAAGACCCTAAGGTCTCGCGTAATAACCCCCGTCTGAGCAGGACCGTGCACCGTCACGTCTCTGCGCGGAAGAAGGCCGACGCGTGATCGTTCTCCTCGGCGTGCTCGTGGTGATCCTCGGATTCGCCACCCGCCGCAATCCCCTCCTCGTCGTGGGTGTCGCAGGCATCGTCACGGGGCTGCTCGGCAAGATGTCCCCGCAGGAGGTGCTGGCCTCCTTCGGGGAGAGCTTCGCCTCCGCGCGTTCCGTGACGGTCTTCGTCATCACGCTGCCGGTCATCGGGCTCCTGGAGCGTTACGGACTCCAGGAGCAGGCCCGCACGCTCATCGGCAGGCTCGGCAAGCTGACCACCGGCCGTTTCCTGACGCTCTATCTGCTGATCCGGCAGCTCACCGCCGCCGTCGGCCTCACCAGCATCGGTGGCCCCGCGCAGAGCGTGCGGCCGCTGATCGCCCCGATGGCCGAGGCCGCCGCCGAGACCAAGGCGGGTGGTCCGCTGCCGCAGAAGCTGCGGGAGAAGGTCCGCTCGCACGCGTCCGGCGCCGACACCATCGGAGTGTTCTTCGGTGAGGACTGCTTCCTCGCCATCGGATCGATCCTGCTGATCACCGGCTTCGTGAACTCCACGTACGACCAGCACCTGGAGCCCCTGCACCTGGCGATGTGGGCGATCCCCTCCGCGATCTGCGCCTTCCTGATCCACGGGGCCCGCCTGCTCAACCTGGACCGGCAGCTGGAGCGCGAACTCGCCGTCGCCGCCGCCGAGAACGACCTGACGGCACACGCCGGGCTCCGGACGGAGGACGCCAAGTGATCAAGTCCGAGTACTTCTTCTGGCTGGTCGGCGCGGTGTTCCTCGTCATGGCCGCGCAGATGGCCATGGACCGCACCAACCCCAAGCGCTTCGGCTCCGCCGGCTTCTGGGGTCTGCTCGGCGCCGCGTTCTTCTACTCCACCGGAGTCGTCGACAAGTCCCTCCCCGCCGAACCGCTGGGCGTCGTCGTCCTGATCCTGATCGTCCTGGGCGGCTTCGGCCTCACCGGCAAGGGCCAGGCGCACACCCCGACCCGCGAGAAGCGCGCGGCCTCGGCCGCCCGCTTCGGCAACAAGTTGTTCCTCCCGGCTCTCACCATCCCCGTCGTCGCGATGATCTGCGCGACGCTCGTGAAGAACTGGAAGATCGGTGGCGAACCGGTCCTGGAGCCTGGGTCCGAGACCATCCTCGGCCTCGGTGTCGGCGCGATCGCCGCGCTGGCCGTGGGCATGGTGCTCCTGCGCGAGCGGAAGGTCTCCGTGCTGCTGCACTCCGGCCGCAACATGCTCGAGTCGATGGGCTGGGCCCTGCTCCTCCCCCAGCTGCTCTCCGTCCTCGGCTCGATCTTCCAGACCGCCGGTGTCGGGGAGCAGGTCGGAAGGATCACCGAGGCGGTGCTGCCCGACGGCCAGAAGCTGGTGGCCGTGGCCGTCTACTGCTGCGGCATGGCGCTGTTCACCATCGTCATGGGCAACGCCTTCGCCGCGTTCCCGGTGATGACCGCCGCGATCGGCTGGCCCGTCCTCATCCAGCAGATGGACGGCAACGCGCCCGCCGTCCTCGCGATCGGCATGCTGTGCGGCTTCTGCGGCACGCTCGTCACGCCGATGGCCGCCAACTTCAACCTCGTCCCGGCGGCGCTGCTCGAACTCAAGGACCAGTACGGCCCGATCAAGGCCCAGCTCCCCACCGCGGCGGCCCTGCTGGTCTGCAACGTCGCGATCATGGCCCT
The DNA here is from genome assembly GCF_044751065.1 of Streptomyces sp. NPDC088746. Taxonomy (NCBI): domain Bacteria; kingdom Bacillati; phylum Actinomycetota; class Actinomycetes; order Kitasatosporales; family Streptomycetaceae; genus Streptomyces; species Streptomyces sp. NPDC088746. The sequence continues at coordinate 207,253 of NZ_JBIVLA010000002.1, read as the reverse complement.
CTTCGCCTTCTGACCCCGAGCCGCCTCGGCCCTGAACACGCCCCGACCCGAGCCGCCCCCTGACCCGAGCCGCTCGCCCCACCACCCCTGGAGTGACCCCGATGTCCCCCGCGCTCCCCGCCGCGTACGCCGTCCCCTTCGCGGAACTGGCCCTCGCCAACGTCGTACGCGAATACCCCAACGCGCCCGCCCACCTCTACGCCGGACCCGAGGAACTCGTCGCGCCCCGCGCGCTGCACCCCGCGTTCTACGGGAGCTACGACTGGCACTCCACGGTCCACATGCACTGGCTGCTCGTCCGCATCGTGCGCCGCTTCTCCGCCACCGGCGATCTTCCGGCCACCCTCACCACCCGTATCCGCGAGGTGCTCGACACCCACCTGACCCCCGGGAACATCGCCGTCGAGGCGGCCTACCTGCGCGGCCGGCCGCACTTCGAGCGCCCCTACGGCTGGGCCTGGCTGATCGCGCTCGCCGGGGAGTGCCGGGCGCTCGCCACGCCCGACGGCGACCGCTGGGCCGAGGCCCTGGCCCCCGGCGTGGCGGCGGTCGGTGACCTGCTCGGCGCCTGGCTGCCCAAGGCGACCTACCCGGTCCGGCACGGCGTCCACAACAACAGCGCGTTCGGTCTGGGCCTGATCCTGGACGCGGGCGGGGCCGCCGGGCTGCCGGCACCGGTCCTCGACGCGGCGGCGGACCGGCTGCGGGCCTGGTTCACCGACGACCACGACGCCCCGGCCCACTGGGAACCCTCCGGCCAGGACTTCCTCTCCCCCGCCCTGGCCGAGGCGGACGCGATGCGGCGGGTGCTGCCGGTGACGGAGTTCCGCACCTGGATCGCCGGGTTCCTGCCGGCCCTGGTCTCCGCCGCGCCCGACTCCACGCTGCTCGACCCGCCGGTGGTCTCCGACCACGCCGACCCCCAGATCGGCCACCTCCTCGGTCTCACCCTGAGCCGGGCGGCCGCCCTCCGTTCGATCGCCGGCGCGCTCCCGGACGGCCCGGCCCGCACCGCGCTCCTGGCCTCGGCGGAGGCCCATCTCACGCTCGGCCTGCCGACGGTGTCCTCCGGGGACTTCTCTTCGGACCACTGGGTGGCGACGTACGCCGCACTGGCCCTGGACACGGCGCCCGGTCACTGACCCGCGGGGGCGGGCCGTGCGCGCGGGGCGAAGGTCCTACCCTCGGCGTATGAGCGACAGCGTCCCCGACACGTCCGGCACCTCCGCGCTCCGTGGCCGGTGGCGCGAGGCCCTGCTCGCCGCACGCGGCGGGACGGGCCTCGCGCCCGATCCCGAGCCGTACGCCGACGCCCTCCTCGCGCGCTGGGCCGAACCCCAGCGGCGCTACCACACCACGGCTCACCTCACCCAGGTCCTGGACCGCGTCGACACCCTGGCGGGCCACGCCGCCGACCCGGACCTGGTGCGCCTCGCCGTCTGGTTCCACGACGCGGTGTACCGCCCCGACCGCTCCGAGAACGAGGAGCGCAGTGCCGCGCTCGCCGAGCGGGCCCTGCCCGAGGCCGGTCTCCCCGACGCGGCGACGGCCGAGGTCGCCCGGCTGGTCCGGCTCACCGTCACGCACGACCCGGCGGACGGCGACACCAACGGCGAGGTGCTGTGCGACGCGGACCTCGCGATCCTGGCGTCGTCCCCCAAGGAGTACGCGGCGTACGCGGCGCAGGTACGGGAGGAGTACGGCTTCGTCCCGGACGACGCGTTCCGCGAGGGCCGGGCCGCCGTCCTGCGGCAGCTGCTGGAGCTGCCCTGCCTGTTCCGCACGCCCCACGGGGCGCAGGAGTGGGAACCGAGGGCCCGGCAGAACCTGACCACCGAACTGGAGCTTCTCAGCCGCTGAGACATGGGAATGACAGGGACGAAAGCACTGTTGGCCACTGTCATGCCCGACTCTGTTTCCAGCCGCTCCCGTATGCCGATGGCCGTCTACATCCTCGGCCTGTCGGTCTTCGCCCTCGGTACCAGCGAGTTCATGCTGTCCGGGCTGCTGCCGCCGATCGCCGAGGACATGGACGTGTCCATCCCGAAGGCCGGACTCCTCATATCCGCCTTCGCGATCGGCATGGTCGTCGGAGCCCCGCTGCTGGCCGTCGCCACGCTGCGGCTGCCACGCCGTACGACCCTCATCGCGCTCATCTCGGTCTTCGGGCTCGGTCAGGTCGCCGGTGCGCTGGCGCCGACGTACGACGTGCTGTTCGTCTCCCGGGTGGTGAGTGCGCTGGCGTGCGCCGGCTTCTGGGCGGTCGGCGCCGCCGTCGCCATCGCGATGGTTCCGGTGAACGCGCGCGCCAGGGCGATGGCCGTGATGATCGGCGGGCTCTCGATCGCCAACGTGCTCGGGGTGCCGCTGGGCGCCTTCCTCGGGGAGAGCTTCGGCTGGCGTTCGGCGTTCTGGGCGGTGGGCGCCGCGTCCGCCGTGGCGCTGGTCGGGGTCGTCACACGCATCCCGCGCATTCCGCTGCCGGACGAGAAGGCACAGCTCAAGAAGGAAGTCGCGATCTACAAGGACCGCCAGGTGTGGCTGTCCATCGTGATCACGGCCCTCGCCGCCGGCGGCGTGTTCTGCGCGTTCAGCTACCTCGCGCCGCTGCTCACCGACGTGGCGGGACTGAGCTCGGGCTGGGTGCCGTGGGTCCTCGCGCTCTTCGGCGCGGGTGCGCTGATCGGTACGACGATCGGCGGCCGTGTCGCGGACGCGCATCTCTTCGGTGTGCTGCTCAGCGGCATCAGCGCCTCGACGGTCTTCCTGGTCGCCCTGGCCCTCTTCGCGTCGAACCAGGTCGCCGTCGTCGTCCTGGCGTTCCTGCTGGGGCTGTCGGCGTTCTACACGGCCCCGGCGCTCAACGCCCGGATGTTCAACGTCGCGGGGGTGGCCCCCACGCTGGCGGGTGCGACGACCACGGCCGCGTTCAACCTGGGCAACACGAGCGGGCCCTGGCTGGGCGGTGCGGTGATCGACGCGGACTTCGGCTTCCGGGCCACGGCCTGGGCGGGGGCCGCGATGCTGCTGCTCGGCCTGGTGGCCGTGACGGTCTCCCTGCGGCTGGGCGGCGACGGCAAGCCGTCCCGGCGCATCGCCACGGGCACACCGGCGCACGTCATCCCGGCGCAGGACGCCCCTTCGGCCTCCGCAACCCCGCGTCGGTGAGCCGGCGCACGATCTCCTTCGAGCCGACCTCCAGCGCCCCGGCGCGCACCGCGTCCGCGTAGCGCGCCTCGGGCACGTCGTAGTGGTCGCGCTCGAAGGCGCGGGGCGGGCAGCCGATCGTGGCGGCGAAGGCGTGCAGCTCGTCGAACGACACGTCGCTGACCAGGTGCGACCACAGGCGGCCATGCCCCGGCCAGGTCGGCGGATCGATGTAGACGGTCACCGCCCGAGCACCTCGGCGAGCGATCCCACCCGTGCGACGGCGACCGTCGCCTTCGTGCAGACCCAGTGCGGATCGGGGCCGAGCTCCGGCTCGACGTCCAGGGCGTGCGGTCCTTCCTCCGTGCAGACCGGGCACAGCGGCCAGCGCCCGTGCTTCTCGAGAAGAGCGTCCTGGACGTCCTGCGCCACGAGCCCCGTGACGAAGGCCAGGCCCTCGGGCCACTGTTCGGCCCACCACCGCCGGTGGGCCACCGCGTCCTCGACCATCGAGACGATTCCGGCCTCGGCCACGTCCCCCGCGACGAGGTCGGCCATCACCAGCGCACGCGCGGTGTGCAGCTCCTGTTCCAGGCTGTTCAACTCCATGGCCCCATTGTCCCCCGGGCGCGCAACGGCCCGGTCCTGATCCTCCAGAGGTAGGGACCAAAGGGGGGTTGACGGGATTCACGACTGAAAATATCTTTCAGGTGTGACCAATGACGTGAAGGAAAGTTTCAACCCGGACTCCCCGCCCGCCCCCGCGGCTCTCGCCGCCAAGGTGCGCACCCTCGCCCCGACCATGACCCGTTCCATGCAGCGGGTCGCCGAAGCGGTCGCGGGGGACCCGGCCGGGTGTGCCGCCCTCACCGTCACCGGTCTCGCCGAGCTCACCGGCACGAGCGAGGCGACCGTCGTCCGCACCGCCCGCCTCCTCGGCTACCCGGGCTACCGGGACCTGCGTCTCGCGCTCGCCGGCCTCGCCGCCCATCAGCTGTCCGGCCGGGCGCCCGCCGTCACCGCCGACATCGCGGTCGACGACCCGATCGCCGACGTCGTCACGAAGCTCGCCTACGACGAGCAGCAGACCCTCGCCGACACGGCGGCCGGTCTCGACACCGTGCAGCTCGGGGCCGCCGTGGCCGCCGCCGCGACCGCCCGCCGCATCGACATCTACGGCGCCGGCGCGTCCTCCCTGGTCGGCCAGGACCTGGCGCAGAAGCTGCTCCGGATCGGCCTGATAGCCCACGCCCACATGGACCCGCACCTCGCCGTGACCAACGCGGTGCAGCTCCGCTCCGGCGACGTGGCCATCGCGATCACCCACTCCGGCTCCACGGGCGACGTCATCGAGCCGCTCCGGGTCGCCTTCGACCGCGGCGCGACGACGATCGCGATCACCGGCCGCCCCGACGGGCCGGTCTCGCAGTACGCCGACCACGTGCTCACCACGTCCACCGCCCGGGAGAGCGAGCTGCGGCCCGCCGCCATGTCGAGCCGCACGAGCCAGCTCCTCGTCGTGGACTGCCTCTTCATAGGGGTCGCCCAGCAGACGTACGAGACGGCCGCGCCCGCACTGTCCGCCTCGTACGAGGCGCTCGCCCACCGCCACACCCCCCGCAGCCGCTGACCCCGGCAGCACCCCGCACCCGCACCCGCACCCGCACCCGCACCCGCGAACCGTACGAGCCCGAGAAAGCAGAGCCGCTGTCCATGACCTCCACCACCGACCCCAGCACCGACGCCGACGCCGACGGCGGCTACGGCGAACTGCGCGCCCAGCTCGCCACCCTCACCACCGAGGCGTTCCGCCCCGAGCTCGCCGAGATCGACCAGCTCCCCACGCAGGACATAGCGCGGATCATGAACGGTGAGGACACCACCGTCCCCGCCGCCGTGGCCGAGAAGCTGCCGCAGATCGCCGCCGCGATCGACGCCACCGCCGAGCGCATGGCGCGCGGCGGCCGGCTCATCTACGCGGGCGCCGGCACCGCCGGCCGTCTCGGTGTGCTCGACGCCAGCGAGTGCCCGCCCACCTTCAACACCGACCCGTCCGAGGTCATCGGCCTGATCGCGGGCGGCCCCTCCGCCATGGTCACGGCCGTCGAGGGTGCCGAGGACAGCAAGGAGCTGGCCGCCGCCGACCTCGACGGGCTGAACCTCGGCGCCGACGACACCGTGGTCGGAATCTCCGCCTCCGGCCGCACGCCGTACGCCATCGGGGCCGTCGAGCACGCCCGCGCCAAGGGCGCGCTCACCCTCGGCCTCTCCTGCAACGCGGACTCCGCGCTCGCCGCCGCCGCCGAGCACGGCCTGGAGATCGTCGTCGGCCCCGAGCTCCTCACCGGCTCCACCCGTCTCAAGGCGGGCACGGCACAGAAGCTCGTCCTGAACATGCTCTCGACGATCACCATGATCCGGCTCGGCAAGACGTACGGGAATCTCATGGTCGACGTGCGCGCTTCCAACGAGAAGCTGCGCGCCCGCTCCCGGCGGATCGTCTCCCTCGCCACCGGCGCCTCCGACCAGGAGATCGAGGCGGCGCTCGCCGCCACCGACGGCGAGGTGAAGAACGCCATCCTCACCATCCTCGGCGGGGTCGACGGCCCCACCGCCGCCACACTCCTGGCCGACTCCGACGGTCACCTCCGCGCCGCCCTCGCGGCCGTCCGAACCACCTGACGCACCACTCCCCGCACAGCAAGGCACCACGCACCATGGCTACTGAAGACAAGAACCGCGCCACTGCCGCCGCGATCCTGCCGCTTGTCGGTGGCGCCGCGAACGTCAGCTCGATCGCCCACTGCATGACCCGGCTCCGGCTGGGCCTGCACGACCGTTCCCTCGTGGACGACGAGGCCCTCAAGGCGGTCCCCGCCGTGATGGGCGTGGTCGAGGACGACACCTACCAGATCGTCCTCGGCCCGGGCACCGTCGCCCGGGTCACCCCCGAGTTCGAGCAGCTGGTCGAGGAGGGCCGGGCGTCCGGCTCCCCCGCACCCGCCCCCGCCCGCACGGCCGAGGAGCTCGCCGACAAGGGCGCGTCCATCAAGGCGCAGCGGAAGGCGAAGAACGCCACCCCGTTCAAGCTGTTCCTGCGCAAGATCGCGAACATCTTCGTCCCGCTGATCCCCGCCCTGATCGGCTGCGGCATCATCGCCGGCCTCAACGGCCTCCTGGTGAACCTCGGCTGGCTGCCCTCGGTCACCCCCGCCCTGGCGGCGATGGCCTCCGGCTTCATGGCCCTGATCGCGGTCTTCGTCGGCTACAACACGGCGAAGGAGTTCGGCGGTACGCCGATCCTCGGCGGTGCGGTCGCGGCGATCATCGTCTTCCCCGGCGTCGCGAACATCGACGCCTTCGGCCAGACCCTCTCCCCCGGCCAGGGCGGCGTCCTCGGCGCCCTCGGCGCGGCGGTCCTCGCGGTGTACGTCGAGAAGTGGTGCCGCCGCTGGGTGCCGGAAGCCCTTGACGTCCTGGTCACCCCGACCCTGACGGTCCTGGTCTCGGGCCTCGTCACGATCTTCGGCCTGATGTACGTCGCCGGTGAGGTCTCCTCCGCCATCGGCACGTTCGCCGACTGGCTGCTCTCCACGGGCGGCGCGGGCGCGGGCTTCCTGCTCGGCGGCTTCTTCCTGCCCCTGGTGATGCTGGGCCTGCACCAGGCCCTGATCCCGATCCACACGACGCTGATCGAGCAGCAGGGCTTCACGGTCCTGCTCCCGATCCTCGCGATGGCCGGAGCCGGCCAGGTCGGCGCGGCGGCCGCGGTCTACCTCCGCCTCCCCCGCAACGAGTCGATCCGCAAGACGATCAAGTCGGCCATGCCCGCAGGTCTGCTGGGCGTCGGCGAGCCCCTGATCTACGGCGTCTCGCTCCCGCTGGGCCGCCCCTTCATCACGGCCTGTGTGGGCGGCGCGTTCGGCGGCGGCTTCGTGGGCCTGTTCAACCAGCTCGGCGACTCGGTCGGCTCGACGGCCATCGGCCCGTCCGGCTGGGCCCTGTTCCCGCTCCTCGACGGCAACCACGGCCTCGGCTCCACGATCGCGATCTACGCGGGCGGCCTGCTCGTCGGCTACGTCGCGGGCTTCGTGGCGACGTACTTCTTCGGCTTCAGCAAGGCGCTGCTGGAGGAGTTCGACGTCTCCCAGGAACCGGCCCCCTCGACGGTCGCGGCCACCGGCCCGGCCGCCGCCTCCGGTGGCTCCCCGGCAAAGGAACCGGCGGGCGTCTGAGCCGTCGCTGGGAAGCTACGGACCACCGAACCGGCACATATCCGCCTCCCGCCCGTCCTCGATCTCCCAACGACCCGCCAAGTGTGATGGGCCGGTGTGTAAGGGAAATTCTTTCGGGCACTAGGGGGGCGGAGGTTGATATCAATGGTTCCCCTGCTTCTCGTTCTTCTGCTCGCCCTGATCCTTTTCGGTGCCGGTTTCGCACTCAAGGCACTGTGGTGGATCGCGGTGATCGTACTTGTGGTCTGGCTGATCGGATTCTTCGTCCGCCCGGCGGCCGGTGGTGGCAAGCGGGGCCGGTGGTACCGCTGGTAGACCGTCCCGACCAGCAATGACGCGGGTGGCGCGAGACCTTCGGGTCCCGCGCCACCCGCGTTTTTCCGCGCTCATCCAATTCACGGGGTGTGGGCCGGAAAAGTAGGGGCAGCCGAAATAGTGAGCGGCACTCGTCCTCATCACGATGGGATTCGCCGTACCGAATGAAACCGTCGAGGAAGGAGCCGTAAGAATGAGCGACAACCTGTGGGGCTACCAGCCCACGAGCGGTCACACCGCGGGCGCCGACCTGACCGGATTCTCGGTCGAGGCGACGGACGGAAGCATCGGCAAGGTCGACAAGCACTCCGACGAGGTGGGCTCGGCCTACCTGGTCGTCGACACCGGCGTCTGGATCTTCGGCAGGACCGTCCTGCTTCCGGCAGGCACGGTCAAGGGGATCGACACGGAGCACAAGACGGTCTTCGTCGACCTGACCAGGGACCAGATAAAGGACTCCCCGGTGTTCGACAAGCACAACCACGAGAACGACCCGGGTTACCACGCACAGGTCGGCGGCTACTACGACAGCTACCGCATCATGTGACCCCGACGCACAGCGCACCATGATCAGAGGCTGGGCCGGCTCCCCTCACGGAGCCGGCCCCGCTGTCGTTCAGCCCGGGAAGTCCCCCGTGAGCAGGGTGACGCCGAAGGGATCGGGCAGCGGGAGCGGCTTCCCGAAGGGCACGGCGTCGGAACGCTTGTACGTTCCGTCCTCGTTCGGCTCCGTGAACAGCGTGGCCATCGCACCTCGCGTGTCGAAGCGGTCGATCAGCAGGTACATCGGGACGCCTGCCCGCGCATAGGCGCGGTACTTCTTCGTCCTGTCCTCCCGGGCGTTCCCCTTGGACGTGATCTCGACGATCAACAACGCCTCCGACGCATCCATCGGGTCGCTGGTCTCCGGATCGGCGGCCTCGATCAGCTCGCTCGGCATCACGACGAGGTCCGGGACGTACAGCTTGTCGAGCGGCGCGACGTGCACACCGAGCGTCTGGTAGATCTCCAGTTCCTCGGGGAGATTCGCATAGAGCCTGCGCTGGACCTTCGCGGCGATGCCGTTGTGGTGCGCATGAGGCGGCGGTACCAAGACGATCTGCCCTTCGTCGATCTCGGCGCGCCACCCCTCGGGCACGTCCAGTTCCTGCCATGTCCGCAGCAGGTACTCCCACGGGCGACCTTCGGAGCCCTGATCGCTTTCGACCATCGCAGCGGTCATCGCGGGTCCCTTCTCCTGTGGCCTGATCTGGAAGCGTAGATCGACGTTCCTGCGGCAGCCCGCCGCTTCCTCCAGCGTCCCACGATCGTGTGAGGCCCGCACCGACCTCACCGCAGGTGTCCTCGCGTCGCGGCGATGCCCTTCCCCACGAGCTGCCGGTTCCGTCCCGGCCGGAGAACCGGGAGGCCGTTCACCCGCATCTCAGTGTGCAGACGCTGATCACCGAGCAGCGCGCATCTGGACGGCGAAAGGCGGAAAGCATGACGAAGGGTCCCACCACGCCCGAGGAACCCCGGGCGGAGGAGGGCGGGCACGGACCACGCCATGGCATCGTCCGCACGGCCTTCGGCGTCCTGCGCCGCGACGGGCGCCCGCTGTTCGGAGTGACGGCGCGCGTGACCGGGCTGGCCGCGCTGGGGGGCCTGGCGGTGACGGTCGTGGCGTTCCTCGTCATGTGGCCCACGTTCACCGAGATACGCCTGGGCGCGATCCGGGCCCGCATCAACGAGGACTCCTACGCCCCCGACGGCACCCGGGTGAACGACATGTGGCTCACCCTCCTGGCCTGCCTCCCGTTCCTGATACTCCTGCTGCACCTCGGGTGCGCCGCCATCCAGACCGCTGCGGCCCGTGCGGCCGGCGCGGGACGCGGCCGCTTCCGTGCGGTCCTGGGTGCGTACGTGCTGCGCGGAGTGCTCGTGTGGGCCCCGGTGGTGCTCGGGATCCTGGTGGAGGAGACCTTCACCACCACCACGTTCAGGGAGCACACCGCGCTCGTCCCGAAGTGGGAGTACCCCAACCTGTTCGAGGTGCTGCGCTACGGTCCGCCCCTGCTGGGCATGGCGATCGCCCTGGTGCTCCGGCTCGGCTGGACCCTGGCCCCGGCCACCGCCGCGACGGAGGGCCTCGGGCCCTGGACCGCGATGCGCCGCTCCTGGTCGCTCGTGTGCGGCCGGGCCTCCGCCTCGTTCCGGACCGTGGCGTTCGCGCTCCCCCTGGGCGCGCTCACCGTCGGCATGTACGTCCTGCTCCACCTCGCCGCACGGCCCCTGCGCTCCGGCACGGTCCACGTCTTCCTGGAGTGGGGCCCGGACAACACCTACGCCGCGTACGTCGTCGGGCTCCTCGTCCCGATCGCCGTCGCCCTCCTGCTCACCGGCGCCCTGGCCCTTCCGCCGGCGCACGCCACCCTCGCGGTGCTCCAGCAGCGGCTCGCCCGGTCCCGGGAGCGCCAGGCGGCGGCCCGGGCATGACGCCCCGGGGCGTCCTCACGGCAGCCGCCCCTCCCGGTTGATCTCCCTCACCCGGGCCCGGAGCACGAGCCCCGGCGGGGCCGGCCGGACGGCGTCCGGCGGGCAGTCCCACTCCGCGCCGCCGCCCGGCGGACGCAGTTGTACGTACGGTCCGACGCGGCCCATCACCCGGCCCACGCGGCCGTCCCTGCCGTCCACCGCGAACGTCCCGGGCTCCGGCGTACACGGCTCCAGTCCTTCAACTGTCATGAGCCGCCGCCGCTTCCAACTGCGCGCTCAGCCGCATGGCCGTCTCCAGCGAGCACCGGCCGAGGTCGACGAGCGGGGTCGGCTCGTTCCCCGCACACGAGACCGGGTCGATCCGCAGCGAGGGAAGCTTCACGCCGACCCCCGCGAGGCCGGCCCGCAGCCGCGCCACCGCGTCCTCCGCCGCCCGCACTCTGCCCGCTGCTTCTTTGCGCCGTTCCGTAGCCGTCATCATGATCTTCCCCATTTCCACGCTGAGTAGTGGCTATGCCTACACAGCGTGTCCAATTCGCCGCTACCGTGGAAGAGGCGCAGTTCCAACACCCGCAGATGTGTCACAGGGAGTCGCCTTGCCCGGACCCAAGAAGCTCGATCCCTCGTCCTCGCCCCGCGCGCTCCTCGGCGCCGAACTCCGCCACCGCAGGGAGGCGGCGGGCCTCTCGCAGGACGAGCTGGGGGCGCCGCTGTTCGTCAGCGGCTCCTTCATCGGCCAACTGGAGGCGGGCACGAGGCGCATGCAGGTGGACCAGGCCCAGAAACTGGACGAGGTACTGGGCGCGGACGGGTTCTTCGTACGGAACTGCGCGGCCCTGCAGAAGTCCAAGTACCCGGACCACTTCGCGGAGGCGGCGGAGGCGGAAGCGGTGGCGGAGACCATCAGGGAGTACTCGCCGCTTCTCATCCCCGGGCTCCTGCAGGCTGAGCCGTACGCACGAGCTGTGTTCCGCGCGGGAAGGCCCACCACCCCGGAAGAGGCAATCGACGAGCTTGTTGTCGCCAGGATCGAGCGCGCCGGCCTTCTGGGCCATCCAACAACCCCCACGGTATGGATGGTTCTGGACGAGGCGGTACTGAGACGAAGGGTCGGCGGCCCCCTCGTCATGGCAGACGCGCTTCGTCACCTGGCGAAGCTCATCCAACAACGGCGAGTCATCATCCAGGTCTTGCCTTTCGGTGCCGGTGGCCACGCAGCCATGGGCGGGCCTCTCAAGCTCATGGCATTCCCGGACGCACCGTCCCTCGCCTACCTTGACGGGCTGGGTTCAGGGCAACTACTCGATGATCCGGCATCAGTGCGGTCGTACGAACTGACCTACGATTTGCTGGTGGCCAGCGCACTGTCACCTGATGCGTCCCTGGCCTTGATCGAGTCGGTGGCGGAGGATTACGCCCATGAAGAGCAGCAGTTCTGACTACGACCTCTCCACAGCGACCTGGCACAAGTCCTCGTACAGCGATGCCAGCGGCGGCAACTGCCTGGAGGTCGCCACCTGGCGCAAGTCCACGTACAGCGGCGGCAGTGGCGGGGACTGCCTGGAGGTCGCCGACGGTCTCCCCCACATCGTCCCCGTCCGGGACTCCAAGGTCACCGACAGCCCGGCGCTCGTGTTCCGGACCGAGGCGTGGTCCGCCTTCGTCGACGACCTGAAGCGCGGATAACCACGTCCGGCTCCCCGCCCGGCAGGCGCGCTCCGCCGGGGGAAGAGCCGGAACGACTTTCGTCGTCCGCCGTCGCGACCAATGGCTACAGCGGTGCCGGGCGGGGGCTCTCTACCGTGGGCGCGTGACTCGTGTTGATTCCATGACCCCCGCAGACCCCTCCCCCCTGGCATCGGCGGTGAGGACGCGGGCGGCGTCCTGGTCGGCCGTGCCGGGGCGGGCCCTCCTCGCGCCCGGGATGTGGCCTGCCCAGCGCGTCGTGGGTGAGGTCTTCCTGAGCCTGACGCTCGCGGTGCTGGGGGTGGGCGCCGGGCTGCTGGACGACGAGAGCACGGTGCAGGCCGTCGGAGTCGGCGTGCTGGCCGGGCTGTTGTCGCTCCTGCGCCGAGGGCTTCCCGCAGCTGTGCTGCTGGCCGCCGCGGCCGGTTCCGCACCGTTCTTCGGCTTCGCGCCCCTGCTCCTCGTCGTCGCCTGGTCGGCCGGGCGACGGATCGACGGCCTCGGCAGGGCATGTGCCGTCTTCGCTCTCGCGTACGGTCTCAGCCTCGGCCTGACCGCCGCGTGGGAGTCGCACGCGTCGTGGGCCCTGCTGGCCGTCGCCGGGATGTTCATCCTGGTCGCGATGATCGTCCCGGGCCTCGCGGGACGCTACTGGTCGCAGCGCAGGACGCTGACCGACACCCTCCACGAGTACAACGCCCAACTCCTGCGCGAGCGGGCGATGCTCGTCGGGCAGGCCAGGATGGTGGAGCGTCAGCGGATCGCGCAGGACATGCACGACAGCCTCGGCCACCAGCTCGCGCTGATCGCGGTGCACACCGGTGCGCTGGAGGTGGACCGCGAGCTGACCGGGCAGCAGCGCGAGGCCGTCGGTGTGCTGCGCGAGGCGTCGGTGGCGGCGATGCACGAACTGCGTGACGTGGTGGGCGTGCTGCGCGACGGCGCGGACGCGCCCCCCGCCGGAGACGGCGAGGACCCCGGGGCGCCGTCACGCGGTGTGGGGGGCATCGACGGGCTGGCCGAAACGTCCCGGAGGGCGGGCGCGGCCGTGGAGATCCGGCGTTCGGGCGAGGCGCGTCCGCTCGCGACGACCGCCGACCACGCGGCCTACCGCGTGGTCCAGGAGGGTCTGACCAACGCCCATAAGCACGCTCCGGGTGCGCCGATCACCATCGGTCTGCGGTACGAGCCGGATTCGCTGGTCGTGGAGGTCGCCAACGGCCCGGTCGCGGAGCCGGTGCGCGGCGGTGTGGCGAGCGGGGGCCAGGGGCTGACCGGTCTCGAGGAGCGGGCCCGGCTCGTCGGCGGCATGGTGCACGCGGGCCCCACGGCCGATGGTGGTTTCCGGCTGGCCGGCGTGCTGCCGTACACCTCGCCCGGTGACGCGAGGAAGACGTTCGTCGCTCCGCCGGACGACTTTCGGGCGCAGAATCCGGCGGGCCCTGCGGGTGAGAGTGATCCGGTCATCGACTGGAACGGTCTCCCGAAGGAGTTGGCCAAGGCAGTGAACAGGACCAAGAGGGGCAACGGCATAGCCATCGGGTGCGGGGTGGCGGCTCTGGTCGTCGTCGTGCTCGTGATCGGGGTGGTCGTGGCGGGAGTCTTCCTCGTACGGGAGGCGGACAAGGCGATGATCGAGCCCGAGCAGTACGACGCGGTGACGATCGGCCAGTCGGAGCGGTCCGTACGCGGTGAACTGCCCAGCGGCGACTCGTTCATGAACACCGGTCCGGGCGACGGCGCACCGCCGGAGCCGGACGGCGCGACGTGCCTCACCCTGCTCTCCACGGAGATCGGCTCCAGCCTGGACGCCGATCCGGTCTTCCGGTTCTGCTTCAAGGACGGCAAGCTGATCGAGAAGAAGTCCTTCGAGGCGGGCTGAGGGAGCACGGGCTCCCGGCGGGCCGGGTCATCGGGGATGATGGCCCGATGCCCGCAGAGTTGACCGATCAGAACCGCTCAGGAGAGTCGTGATCAGGGTTCTTGTGGCGGATGACGAGCCGCTGATCCGGGCGGGTATCCGGATGATCCTCTCCTCGGCCGACGACATCGACGTCGTCGCCGAGGCGGCGGACGGCCGTGAGGCGGTCGAACTCGCCCGGTCCCAGCGGGTGGACGTCGCGCTGCTGGACATCCAGATGCCGGTGATGGACGGGCTGACGGCCCTGACCGAACTGCGCCGGGCGGTCCCCCAGGTGAGGGTGCTGATCCTGACGACGTTCGGGGAGCGGCAGAACGTGCTGCGTGCCCTGACCGGGGGGAGCGCGGGCTTTCTGCTGAAGGACTCGGCGCCCGCGGAGCTCATGCGGGCGGTGCGGGCGGCGGCGGCCGGGGAGGCGTATCTGTCGCCGGGAGCCACCCGGCATGTCGTGGACTCGCTGGCTTCCGGGGGCACCACGCAGCGCGCGGAGGATGCCCGTCGCAGGCTGGAGAAGCTGACGGGCCGCGAACGTGACGTCCTGGCGCTGCTCGGCGAGGGCCTCTCCAACGCGGACGCGGGTCAGCGGATCCATATGAGCGAGGCGACGGTGAAGGCGTACGTGAGCCGCATCCTCGCCAAGCTGGAGTGCGAGAACAGGGTGCAGGCCGCGCTGCTGGCGCGGGACGCCGGGCTCGGTGTGTGAGTGCGGGGCGCGTCTCAGATCTCAGACCACCTGGATCACGTGCTTGCCCCGTACGCCGCCGGCCTCCAGGGCCCGGTGGGCTGCGGCGATTCCGGAGAGCGGGTGGACGGTGTCCACGACCGGGCGGATGGCGCCGCTCTCCACGTACCGGGTGAGTTCGGCGAGCAGGTCGTGGGTGGGGTTGCCGCTGAAGAAGCGGACGCGTCCCCGGCCGTGGGCCGTCGAGGCCAGCAGGTAGCCGAGGCTCGCGGCGATGTGGTCGACGTCGAAGGAGATGGAGACCATGCGGCCGCCGGGCGCCAGCAGGCCCCGAAAGGACCGGAGTTCGGTGCCGACGGTGTCCATGATGACGTCGAACCGGCCCAGGTCGGACGGTCCGGTGGTCGCGTAGCTGTGGGCCTCGTCCGCGCCGAGCTCTCGGACGAGGTCGAGGTTCTTCGTGCCCGCGAGGCCCGTGACGTGGGCGCCGAGGGCCTTGCCGAGCTGGACGGCGATGCTGCCGACTCCCCCGGCGGCGCCCCGCACGAGCAGGCGCTCGCCCGCCTTCAGCCCCGCCTTGGTCCGGAGGGCGGTGATGGCCGTCGTGCCGACGGGAAGGGCGGCGGCCTCGACGAGGCCGAGGTTCTCGGGGGCGTAGGCGAGGTTCCGGGGGCGTACGGCGACGTATTCGGCCGCGCTGCCGAAGGTGCGGGGCAGGACACCCCAGACCCGGGCGCCGGTGCGCAGGCCGGTGACGGCCGGGTCCACCTCGGCGACCTCGCCGGCGAAGTCGATCCCCGTGCGCTTCGGGAAGGTGCGGCCGGTCAGCAGGCGGAGCCGTCCGGCCCGGCCGTACAGCTCACCGCCGTTGACGCTCGCCGCGTGGACGCGGATCAGCACCTCGCCCTGCTGGAGTGCCGGTACCGGGACCTTGCCGACGTAGAGCACGTCGGGAGGGCCGTAACTGTCGTAGAGCGCCGCGCGCATGTCGTTCATGACTCCAGGCTATGCGCGTAAGTGGATGGCCCCCTCCATTTGGCCTAAAGTGAGAAACATGCCTGATCAGACCTCTCACAAGCCGTCCGGTGAAAGCCTGCGCGCCGACGCCCGGGAGAACCGGGAGCGGATCCTCCGGGCGGCGCGCGAGGCGTTCGCCGCACAGGGCATCGACGTGCCCGTGGCGGCGGTCGCCCGGCGGGCCGGGGTCGGGGTCGCCACGCTGTACCGGCGGTTCCCCACCCGCGACGCGCTCGTGACGGAGGCGTTCGCGGAGGAGCTCACCCACTGTGTGTCCGTGCTCGACGAGGGGCTGGCGGACCCGGATCCCTGGCGCGGGTTCTGCACCGTGATCGAGCAGGTCTGTCTGATGCAGGCGGTGGACCGGGGGTTCACCCAGGCGTTCCTCACGGAGTTCCCCGGCCAGGCCGGCTTCGCGTTCGAACGCACCCGCGCCGAGGAGCGGCTGGCCCTGCTGGTACAGCGGGCCAAGGACGCGGGCGGGCTGCGCCGGGACTTCGACCCGAGCGACATCACCCTGCTGCTGCTCGCCAACTGCGGGGTCGCGGTCGGCTCGGGCGAGGAGGCGGCCGCGGCGTCCAGGCGTCTGGCCGCCTATCTGCTCCATGCCTTCCGGGCCGACGGGGCGACGCCCCTGCCGCCGCCCGCGTCCCTGGGACTGCGCGACATCGCCCAGTAGTCGGCGGGCGTCCCAGCCGTTCCGGTGGTAGCGGACGTCCGGGACCGGTTCGCGCCTCATGTGGCGCAGGTCACACTCGTGTCGCGTCACAGGCAGGCCCTCACCTTCCGTCCCGAGGTCATCAGCAAGCGGCGGAAGAAGGCGGAAGCGATGAACACACAGCACGAGACGGACCGGCCGGCCCCCCACCACGTCCTGATCCTGGGCGCCGGGTACGCGGGCATGGCAGCGGCGATCCAGCTGGCGGCCCGGGTCAAGCGGCAGAAGGACGTACGCGTCACCCTGGTGAACGCGCAGGACCACTTCACCGAGCGGCTGCGGCTGCACATGACCGCGACCGGGCAGCAGCTCGACGAGCTGAGCATCCCGGAGCTGCTCGACGGCACGGGCGCGCAGTTCGTACGCGGCTGGGTGACGGCGGTGGACGCGGACGCGAGGACCGTACGGATCGACGACGACCGGGTCCTGCACTACGACACGCTCGTGTACGGGCTGGGCAGCGTGGCCGACACCACGGCGGTGCCGGGCGTCGAGGAGCACGCGTACACCCTGAACGGCCCGCAGGACGCCGAGGCGGTGGCCCACCGGCTGGCCCGGCTCGGCAGCGGCACGGTGGTCGTCGGCGGCAGCGGGCTGACGGGCGTCGAGTCGGCCGCGGAGATCGCCGAGCAGCACCCCGGACTGGACGTCGTGCTGCTGGGACGCGACGAACCCGGCGCGCTGATGAACCCGAAGGCCGGGGCGTACGTGCGGTCCGCGCTGGACCGTCTGACCGTCCAGGTGCGCGGCGGGGCCGAGGTGGTGAAGGTGCTGCCGGACTCGGTCGAACTGGCGGGCGGGGAGAGCATCCCGGCCGATCTCGTCCTGTGGACCAGCGGCACGCGGGTGTCACCGCTGGCCGCCGCCGCCGGCCTGGAGGTCGACGAACGCGGCCGCATCGTCACCGACACCACACTGCGGTCCACGTCCCACCCGGACGTCTACGCCGTGGGCGACGCGGCCGCCGTCCGCCAGGCGTACGGCGTCATGCACGGCACCTGCCAGAGCGGGATGCCGACCGGCGTGCACGCGGCGGTGTCGGTCCTCCGCACCCTGCGCGGAAAGCGGCCCAAGCCCTTCCGCTTCGGCTACTACCACACGCCGGTGAGCCTCGGCCGGCACGACGCCGTGGTGCAGTTCACCCGGCCCGACGACAGCCCGAGGAGGATGTACCTGACAGGCCGTTCGGCCGCCAG
Source organism: Streptomyces sp. NPDC088746 (assembly GCF_044751065.1). Taxonomy (NCBI): domain Bacteria; kingdom Bacillati; phylum Actinomycetota; class Actinomycetes; order Kitasatosporales; family Streptomycetaceae; genus Streptomyces; species Streptomyces sp. NPDC088746. Next base: position 189,861 of record NZ_JBIVLA010000002.1, on the reverse strand, counting down.
GTATAAGGAGACCGTGACCGCATCCCCCTGGGCGACCTACGTCCGCATGAAGAAGATGCCCGCGTCGGGCGCGTTCTGGCCCCGCGGCGGCCGCTTCACCCGGATCCGGGGTGCCAAGTGACGGGTACGGCGCCCAGCCCGGCCCAGGAGGCCTTCGACCGGTACCGCAATCTGCTGTTCTCGGTGGCTTACCGCATCCTCGGCACGGCGGCCGACGCCGAGGACACGGTGCAGGACGCCTGGATCAAGTGGTCGGCCGCCGACCGTTCCCAGGTGGCCGACCCCAAGGCATACCTGGCGCGGATCGTGTCGAATTTGGCGATGGACCGGCTGCGTTCCACCCGGCACAAGCGCGAGGTCTATGTGGGGCCGTGGCTCCCGGAGCCCATCCTGACCAGCGCGGACACCGCCGACACCGTCATGGACGCCGAGTCGGTGTCGATGGCGATGCTGGTGGTGCTGGAGACGCTGAGCCCGCTGGAGCGTGCGGTGTTCGTGCTGAAGGAGGTCTTCGACTTCAGCCACGCCGAGATCGCGGTGGCGGTGGAGCGGTCCGAAGCCTCGGTGCGGCAGGCCGCGCACCGCGCCCGCGAACACGTCCGGGCCCGGCGCCCGCGCTTCACGGCGGACCGGTCGCAGCAGCGCGACGCCACCGAACGGTTCTTCACCGCCGCGACCGGCGGGGACATGAACTCGCTGATGGAGCTGCTGTCCCCGGACGTCACGCTGTGGACGGACGGCGGCGGCAAGGTCCGCCAGGCCCTGCGCCCGGTCGTGGGCGCGTCCACGGTGGCCGCATGGTTCGCAGCCATCGGGACGGTCACCTACCAGGGCGTCGAGCCCGCCGACATGAAGGCCGAACTCGTCGAGATCAACGGCGGTCCGGGCGTGGTCTTCAGCGGGGCGGGCCGCGTGATCGCCACGGTCACCTTCGACTTCGCCGAGGACGGGCGCATCTCGACCATCCACAACGTCGCCAACCCCGACAAGCTGCGGGCCGTGAGCACGGGTTCGCCGCGTCCCTTCCGGACGCGGTGAGCCGGGCCCGAAGCTCAAGTCCTGAACTCCGAGCGCTCTTTACGAGGAATGGGTGGGCGGGACTTTTCCCACCCACCCACCCTCCCCGCCTGCGAAGTTGACCGTTTGTGACCGACTTGCCACGGACCGTTGCGGCGCTCTAGCGTGCCGAACAGCAAACGACCCCCGTCGGTGCGCCAACACCGGACAGGGGTCTGACCAACGAGATCGACTGAATTGGAACCCGATCTGATGGCTGTCGACCAGCTTAGTGCCGCCCCCCGCGCCCCGTACGTGACCCCGCACCCCATGGCGAACCCCGGTTACGGAAAGCGTTCCGCCCCGGACCAGCGCCCGCGCGACGAGCGCGACTTCTCGCATCTGGCGCCCCGTGAGGCCGCCGTCGCCGCCTACGTCGACCGGCTTCCTGACGGCTCCGACATCTCCGTGAAGACCCTGGCCAAGGTGCTTCCGTACGGACAGTGCGCCCTGCGGACCGCGCTCAACAGGCTCCAGGCCGCCGGGCATCTGCGCCGGGGCCGGGAGTGCGTCGCCACCGACGAGGTCATGCTCTGGGTGACCCGGACGTTCTTCTCCCGGACCTCGCGCGACGACGACTGGTGGGCGGCGTTCATCCGGGGCGACGTACCGCAGGAGAGGCAACAGCCCACCCGCACACGGGCGTTCGTCCTGCTGGCCGCCCTGGGGCGTACGGTTCCCGCGCTGAGCCTGTCGGCGGCGGAGTGCGCGAGCCTGGAGCCGCAGGTCAGCGAATGGTTCGAGCGGGGTGCCACGGAGGCGGAGCTGCTGCACGCCCTGACCGACGGGCTTCCCGTGCCGGTCCATCACGCGGCCTCGCTGCTCCGCAGGCGGCTCACCGACAAGCTGCCCCCGTATCGCCCGGACCCGGAGCGGCGGACCGCGCTGCTCACCCTGGAATGCGGCGAGTGCCGCGCGCCGGGGAGCCCCGAGGCGCTGGCGGGCGGACTCTGCGCGCCGTGCCGGGGCGAGGCGGCACACGTGCCGACGGGTCCTCCCGGCGCCGTGTCCACCGGCGGGGTCCAGGAGCGGATGGCCACGGTACGGGCGGGTCTCGTCCCCCGCTCGGACAGGACGTCCTGGGCGCGCGGCCGTCGCTGAACGCGCGACGCTCAGGCCCCCTCGCCGCGCGTCCCCAGCGCGCCCGTGAGCTCGGATCTGCGCCGTATCCGCAGCTTGCGGTAGGCGTGGGTGAGGTGGGTCTCCACCGTGCGCCGGGCCAGGTGCAGCAGCCCTGCGATCTCCGCGTTGGTGCGTCCGTCGGCGGCCAGTTCGGCGACGCGGCGTTCACTCGCCGTCAGGGCGGCGAAGCCGGTCCGGGACGAGGAGTGATGGCGGACGCCTCCCTCGTGCAGCGCCCGGGCGGCCAGGGCGTGGAGCCGTACCGCACCCTTGCGTTCCGCCCGTTCCGCGGCCTCGCGCAGGCAGTCGCGGGCACGGGAGCGCTCCCCCGCGCCCATGAGCTGGCGGCCCTGCGCGAGCAGCGCCGGGATCAGCTCCATGTCGGTGTCGGCCGTCGCGCCGCGTAAGATCCGCACGGCTTCCCCGGCCAGTTCCAGGCCGCGCCGGCCACCGGTCACAGTGCCCAGCACCCGCAGGGCGCGGCCGACGGGGCGCGGGGTGTTCCACACCTCGGCGAGCCGCAGCTCCTCCTCCGCCAGCTCCACCGCCTCCCCCGCCCCCGGCCCCGGGCCGCACTCGGCGACCGCCGTCCGCCACGGCGTGACGACCGGGCTGACCACCTCGCGCGCCAGCTGGCGCCTGCCGCACTCCAGCCAGTCGTGGAGCGCTCCCGCCGAGTCGCCCACGGCGGCCCGCAGCACGCCCCGGGCGTACAGGAAACGGTTCAGCTCCCAGGAGTCCGGCGCCCGGCGCAGGTCGAACCCCGCGGCGAGCCGTTGTGCCTCATCGGTGCGGTCGGCGTGCACGAGCGCCATCAGCACATGGGCGTCGATGTTGCCCGGCCCCGCGTCGGCCGGTATCCGGCGCGGGTCCGCGGCGGCGGCGAGCAGCGCGGCCTGGTCGCCCCGGGCGGCGGCGATGTCGGCCCGGGTGTTGACCAGGGCGCGGTGCATCGGGTGCAGCAGGGAGCAGCTCTGAAGGGCGAGGCCGCGCTCCACAAGCCGTTCCGCCTCGTCGAGTTCGTCCGCCCACTGGGCGACGGCGGCCGCCGTGCCCAGCAGGAACGGCTCCGCGGACGGGTCGGCGGGCTCGGCCAGCAGCGCGTGCACCTGTTTCATCGCGTCCTGTGCCGAGACGAGCCCGGCCGTCGCCGCGTACCGCACGAGCAGGGCCTGTCCCGCGGTGCCGACCAGCTCCGGGGAGCGCGCGGCCGTCTCGCCCAGCCATCCGTACGCCTCCTGCCGCTGGACCTGGTCCTGGTCGGACAGGATCGCCGTGGCGGTCTGCACGGTGCGGGCCAGCCCGGGGTGCCCCGACAGTCCGGCCTCGGTCCGGCGCAGCATCCCCATCGCCGTACGGACCTCGCCCTGGCCGGCGAGCGCGGTGCCGAGGGCGATCGCCGTGTGCACCCGGTCGCGGGGCTCGCCCTCCAGGTGCAGGGCCTCCGCCAGCCGCGAGATCGCGGCCCCGGCGTCCGCCGAGTGGTATTCCAGGGAGCCCAGTTCGGTCAGCAGGCGCTGCCTGCGGGCGTCGGACAGCGGTTCGTCGAGCGCCCGGCGCAGATAGGCGACGGCGTCGTCGGCCCGCGCGCCGTCGACGGCCACCGTCACCGCGTCCCGCAGGACGCGCAGCGCCCACGGCTTGCCGACGACCGGGGCGCGGAGCAGGTGCCGGGCGACCGCCTCGACCCGTCCGCCCCGGGACAGCAGCGCTTCCGCGGCCGCCCGGTGCACCTCCTGTCGCCGTGGTGTCGGCCAGCCGGTGAGCACCGCGTCCCGCAGCAGCGGATGGGCGTAGCGGGGCTGCCCGTCGGGGCCGAGGCGCAGCAGTCCGAGCCGGGTCATGGCGGTGAGCCAGCCGGCGACCCGGGCGGGGTCGGCCCCGGTCGCCTCGGCGAGCAGGGCGGGCGGATCGTCGGCGGGGTCCGGCGTCCCCACCTCCTCCAGCGCGGCGAGGGCGCGGGCCACGTCGGCGGTCGCCGTCCCGGCGCTGTCCAGCCACCAGGCGACGGCCGCCGGATACGCCCCCGGGTACAGGGCCGCACAGGAGTCCGGCAGCGGGAGCGGCGGGGTGGAGCGCAGATCGTCCAACAGGGCGAGCAGCAGCAGGGGATGGCCCGCCGATGCCCGTACGCACTCCGCCGTCCACTCCGGGTCCGCCCCGGGGAGGAGGGCTCCGATCATCTCCGCCGACGCCTCGCCGGTGAGCGGGGCAAGGGTGTGCGTGCGGACGAAGGAGGCGGAGAGCGCGTGGGTGAGACCGGCGGGCTGCGGGTCGATGTCGTACTGACTGCGCTCGGTCGCCACCATCAGGACCGGCATCCGGTCCAGGTGGCCGGCGGCCTCGGCGAGCCAGCGGCGCGAGGAACGGTCGGCCAGATGGACGTCGTCCACGGCCAGCAGCAAGGGGGACCGGTCCGCCAGGGAGCGCAGCAGCTCCCACAACCGGGCGGCTCTGCGGTGGTAATCGGAGGACGGCATGCCCGCGTACTCCGGAACGTGGCCGAGAAGGCGCCCCACGGTCGACAGGGGCATGCCGTCGTCCTCGGGGGAACAGCGCGCACGCAGCACGCACAGGCCGTGCTCCGCGGCATGTGCGGCGGCGGCCTCCAGGACGGCGGTGCGGCCGGTGCCGGTCGCGCCCCGCAGCAGGACGAGACCGCCCACGCCACGGAGGGCGCGCTCGGTCCCGGCCGCCAACAGTGTGTGCGCGTCGTCGCGTTCGCGCAGCGCATGGATCATCCAGGCCTCCTGAGAAGATGGTGCGCGCCGTCGCTGTGTGAGAGTGACCGGCGCGAGCCCGGGTGGCGTGATATGACCCACAGGGCAAATTTTCTGCCCTCTTCTCTGCCCCTGGTGTGTCGAGGCTCACGGCCTGGATGTGCATCGGCCCCGCAGGACCACCACGCCGCGTACGCACCCGCGTTGACCTGCGGCGATACGGATTCCTGACGGGGTCTGAGGGTGTCCGGCGCGCTTCTCTCGTGGTCCGCGTCGTGGTGGTCCACGATTGCCCGTTCCGCGAGATGCGCAGAAGTGTGGCTCAGGTCCTTCCGCCGACGGCGCACGCCGGCGGATCCGTGAACAGAGGAAATCGGTTGCTCAGCTCACCCCGGACCACCTCGGACACCGCCCTGGGAAGCCGGGTGCCCGTGTCCGTGACCGCCCCCGACCCGATCAGCCGCGAAGGTGCCGTCAGCCAGCTGCGCCGGCACCCGGAGGTCGAACTGCGCGAGGAGTCCCGCCCCGGCACGGTGGCCCTGCTGATCGAGGACGCCCTCGACGAGACGGCCCTCACCCGGCTGCGCCGGGTCGTGCGCAGCGAGGGTGCGCGTGCCGTGCTCGTCGTGGACACGATCCGCGAGAACGAACTCCTGGACGTCATCGAGTGCGGCGTCGGGGCCATCGTGTGGCGGCGCGAGGCCACCGCCCACCGGCTGGTGCAGGCGGTGCTGGCCGCAGCCCGCGGCGAGGGCGACCTGCCCGCGGACCTGCTCGGCCGGCTCATCAACCAGGTGGGGACCCTGCACCGGGGCGGCTCCGGACGCCAGGGCAGCCCGTCCCTGGGCCTGACCCCCCGTGAGGTGGATGTGCTGCGGCTCGTCGCCGAGGGCCTCGACACCGGTGAGATCGCCGGAAAGTTGTCCTATTCCGAACGCACCGTCAAGAACGTGATGCACGGGCTCACCACCCGCCTCCATCTGCGTAACCGCGCGCACGCCGTCGCCCATGCCCTCCGGGAGGGCTACATCTGACCGTTGGGGCAACCCCGGGCGGGCCGCCGGGCAGGACCGCTGTCCGTCGGCCGTCCCCGGCGTGCCTGGGGCCCCGGCGGCACACAGGGCACGATCGGTGGCATACGGCGCCGAGCGGCGCCGGACGTACGGCAGGCACCACGGCAGGGCAGGAGCGGCAAGAGTGATCCACGAGGTGGACGAGGTCCTCAAACGCCTGCTCAGCGGCGGCGCGTTGGCGGGTTCCGGCATCGAGGTGTCCTTCGAGGCGCCCACCCGTGACTGGGCGGCCCGGCGCAATGCCCCCGTGGTCAACACCTACTTGTACGACATCCGCGAGGACGTGACCCGGCGGCAGCGCGGCCACACCTCGGTGCGCGACGAACGGAACATCGTGGTGCGCCGCAGCCAGCCGCCGCGCTGGTTCCGGCTGTCGTACCTGGTGACGGCGTGGACGAAGACCCCCCAGGACGAACACCGGCTGCTCTCCGCCGTGCTGGCGACGCTGCTGCCCCGGGAGCTGCTGGCCCCCGAGGAGCTCCCCGGCTCGCTGGGGCGGCTCGGCCTGACGGTTCCGCTGACGGTGGCCGGCCTCCAGGCGGAGTCGCGCTCCTTCGCCGAGATCTGGTCCGCGCTGGGCGGTGAGCTCAAGCCCTCCCTGGACCTGGTGGTCACCGCGCCCTTCCCGGCCTTCCCCGAATACGACGCCGGGCCCCCGGTCACCGAGGGCGCGACGATCCGCGTACGCGACCTAGAGGGCGACGCCTCCGGGACCCCGGGGCGCTCCCACCGGCCCCATCAGGTGGCGGCGGCCCGCGCCGCCCACGAGGAGGAGGCGGCGGCCCGCCGCGCGAAGAAGCGATGAACGCCCCGCTCCCGCCCGCCGAGGCGCTGTACGGCGACACCCCGGACACCCCGCCCCGCGATCCCTCCCACCCGCTGCTCGCCCGGCTGGCCGGACTCCGGCAGGCGGTGACCACGCTGGTCGAGCAGCGTTCCGCCACCGACCCGACGGCGGGCGACCCACTGCGCGGCCTGTACCTCTCCGACGAGGCCGTGCTCCACCTGCTGAACACCTGGCCGGTCACGGACCCGGACGGCTCCCTCCCGCCGGAGACGCGGACCGGTCTGCCGGGCGACACCGACGACCGGCTGGCCCTGACGGCCGCCCGGCTGCGCCTGACCGAGTGGGACGCGGCCGTCCTGCTCATCGCGCTGGCCCCGGACCTCGACCGCACCTTCGAGCCGCTCTACGGCTACCTCAACGACGACGTGAGCCGTCGCCGCGCCACGGTGGGCCTCGCCCTCGAACTGTGCGGGCTGCCCGCCCACCTGCCGGACGGCCGCGCGCGCTTCCATCCGACGGCGCCGCTGCTCGCCCTCGGGCTGCTGGAGGTCGAGGAGCCCGAACGCCCCTTCCTCTCCCGCTCGTTGCGTGTGCCGGACCGGGTGGCCGCACACCTGCTGGGTGACGACACCCCGGACGCCGCGCTGCTCGGCCGGCTCCAGCCCATGCCGGACCCGCTGCCCGCCGCCGAGCAGGACGAGTCCTTCGGCCGGCAGCTGGCGGCCCGGCTGCACGACGGTCCGCTCGCCGTCTACCTGCGGGAACACCGGGAGGGTGACGGCTTGGCCGCCCTCGCGTCCGCCCTGCGCGCGGCGGGCGTCGACGCGCTCCGCTACTCGGGCCCCTCGGACCCTTCAGGCCCCGCCGATCCTTCGGGTGCCGCCGGTGTCACCCCCGGCGGCGCCTCTGCCGGCGTGGACGACGGCGTGCACGCGCTGCTGCGCGAGGCGCGCCTCAGCGGCCGGGCGATCGTGGTGTCCGGCCTGCCCGGCCGGCCGGGCCCGCTGGTCGAAGCGCTGACCCGGGCCACGGACGTGACCGTGCTGCTGGCCGACCCACGCCCGTACGACCCGCACTGGTCCCCGGACGACCCGCTCGTGCTGGAGGCGCCCCGGCGCCCGGCCGGCGGTGCCGCCGTCTGGCAGGCCGCCCTGGGCCCCGACGCCGGCCATCTCGACCTGACCACCACCGTGGCGCCGTACCACCTCGGCGGTGAGCGCATCGGGCGTGCGGCCCGTGCCGCCCTGGCCCTGGCCGCCTTCGACGGGACACCGCTCACCTCGGGCCACATCCGGCTCGCCGCGCGGCAGCAGTCGGCTTCGGGCCTCGAACAGCACGCCCGCCGGATCCGGCCCGCCGTGGGCTGGGAGGACCTCGTCCTCCCGGCCGAACCCCTCACGCAGCTGCGCGAACTCGCCCTGCGCGCCCGTCACCGCGACCGGGTCCTCGGCGACTGGCGGCTCAGCGCGGGCGGGGGGCGCGGCCGTGGTGTCGTCGGCATGTTCGCGGGCGAGTCCGGCACCGGGAAGACCCTGGCGGCGGAGGTGGTCTCGGCCGATCTGGGCCTCGACCTCTACGTGGTCCAGCTGTCCTCGATCGTGGACAAGTACATCGGCGAGACCGAGAAGAACCTCGAACGGATCTTCACCGAGGCCGACAGCACGGACGCCGTCCTCCTCTTCGACGAGGCCGACGCCGTCTTCGGGAAGCGCTCGGAGGTCAAGGACTCCCACGACCGGTACGCCAACATGGAGAGCTCCTACCTCCTCCAGCGGCTGGAGTCCTTCGACGGCATCGCCCTGCTCACCACCAACCTGCGGTCCAACATCGACGAGGCGTTCACCCGCCGGCTGGACCTGGTGGTCGACTTCCCGTTCCCCGACCCCGGCCAGCGGCTGGCGCTGTGGCACCACGGCCTGGCGCACGTCCCGTCGGCCGAGGGCATCGACGCCGCGCCCCTGGCCCGGGACTTCGAGCTGGCCGGCGGGTCGATCCGCAGCGCGGTGGTCACCGCCGCCTACCTCGCCGCCGGGCGGGACGAGCCGGTCGGTGCGGACGACCTGCTGGAGGGCGCCCGCCGCGAGTACCGCAAGGCGGGCCGGCTGGTGCCGGGCGAGGCGAACTGGTGAGTCCGCCCCGGCCGCTCCGGCCGGCCCGGGCCGTCCGCGTCACACGGTGAACCTGACGGCTTCGAGCTGGAGCTTCAGCTTCATGTCGCTCCCGCCGTAGATCCAGTCCGCGGGCTTGGTGCAGAAGCGGCCGCCCCACCCCTTGCCGCCCACACTGGTCCTCTGGCAGACGGTGCCTTCGAGTACCCCGATGGTGAACCCCTGCAGGGCGGAGTACGACTCCTTGGTGCTGCCGAGGTACATGTCCTTGCCGGTGCTCTGCTGCTGCCACTTGTCGCCCTTCCGCCAGCCCTCGACCACGTAGGCGGACGCGCCCCGGACACCACCGGTCTTGGACACCGCGATGTTGAGGGCCTTGATGGGCAGCCCCTTGCCGACCATCCCGGCGTCGGCGCCGTCGCACACCGGCTCCTGCCAGCCGTGGTCGGCGACGTAGGCGCGGTAGCAGATGTGACGGCCCCCGCTGAGCGCGGCGATCTCGTGCACCGCGACGGCCGCGGTCCGCTCCGGGGGCTTCTTCGTCTCCGAACCGCCGCCGCCCCCGCCGTCGCCGTCGCCTTCGGGGCTCTTGGTCTCGGTCTCGGGGGTCTTCTCCGGCTCCGGCGTGGGCGGCGCGGACGTGGGCGCGGCGCTCTCCTTGGGCGGCGGGATGGCGCTGACGGTCTCCGAGCTCTTCTCCGTCGCCATGCTCCGCACCTGGGGCTTGTACGCCAGCCAGATCACCACGAACGCGATGGTCAGCGTCAGGAGCAGACCGAGCACGGTGGCCAGCCAGCCCGGCAGGAACCCCCGCTGGACGTACGTACCGTCCACGTCCACGCTCTTGGCACCGGAGCGCCGCAGGGCCAGCGCGTAGGGCTGCTCCTCCTTCGACCCGAACCAGATGATCTGCCGCGGCTTCAGCGTCGTCCTGACGAACGCGGCCCGGCCCGGCTCGATCTGCACGTTGCTCGGCTGGATGTCGTACGACAGCCGGTCACCGGAGTCACTGCCGCTGAGCGAGCCGGTGACCTTGGTGTTGCCCAGGTTGTCGACCGCGAGCCGGGGCCGGCCGCGGAAGCGGCCCTTGACGACCGGCGGCACCAGCTCGGCCCGCACCTCCGTGAAGGGAGTGATGGTGAGGTTGCCCTCCGGGACGGTCACCGCCTCGGGATGCTCGGTCGGCGTGATCCGTACGGCGTACGGATTCGGCCCGGCGGTGGCGTCCGGCGTACGCGGCGGAGCGAACGTCAACTCCACGGAGCCGGTGGTGCCGGGGTACAGGCGGAGCGTCTGCGGCTCCACGGTGGTCCAGGGGGCGAGGCCGCCGATCGGTTCGAAGCGGTATTCGTCCACCACGTCGCCGGTGTTGCGGACCCGGAGCCGCACGGTGGTGCTGCTGCCGGGGTCGACGGTGGTGGAGAGGGGTTCGAGAGAAGTCCACAGGCTCACCTCGCGAGGCTATGGGGGCCCATGACGTCGCGTCAGGAAGCTGAGGGGCACGGCCGCTGCCCCGGGAGCCCCGGTGGCCGTGCCCCCTCGGTGCGGACTCAGGTGGTGTCCATGGGGGACGGGGACCTGCGGCCCTGTCCCGCCCCGCCGCCCTGCCCCGCCGAGGCGCGACGGAGCCAGTCGCTGCGCCCGGTGGACTCCACGACCCGGCCGTTCCGGTCGACCTTCTCGACACGGGTGATGTAGTTCGGGCGGATGCCCTTCCAGAAGATCACCTCCTGCTGCTGGGCGAAGGACACGGTCCCCAGGGAGTCCACGATGTCCATGCCGCCGGGAGGGTTGAGCACGTAGCGGTACGCCGTCCCGTCGGGCTGCCGCGCCCAGTCGGGCACGTAGTCGCCGGGCGAGCGGGTCGCGCTCACGAAGCCCGTCTTCTGGAGGGTCTTCTGGTAAGCCCTCAGGCTCTTCGGCACCTTGTCGTTCCACGGCTGGAAACCCTGGGCCAGGATCGTCTCGGGCGGCCGGGAGTCGAACCGGTACAGCTCGGCGTCGTCGGTGCGGTACCTCAGCGGCGGGGCGTCGCGGCCCGCCTTGTCCTGCCGGATCGTCTTCACCCTGTTGGGGTTGATCCCGTGGGTGCTCTTGCCGAATCCGGCCGCGGGCTGCGCGTCGGACGTGGTCTGCCGGGGAAAGCGGCTCCGTTCGGCGTCGTAGTCGGCCTGCGACCACTCCCCCCAGTCGGATCCGGAGTCGTGGTCGACCGATTCGGCGTCCGAGTACATGGGGGCGTGGTCCATCGCGTCGACCCGCTGCACCGAGTGACCGGCCGCCGTCTCCGGCTCCGCGCTCCGCTGGGCGTCCACGCCCTCCGGGCTGCGCTGCACCGGCGCGGACGATCCCGGCAGGGAGAGGTCCGGGGCGCCCCCCTGGGCCAGCCTCCGGCCGTTGGCGGCGGACTGCTTCTCGAAGGGGTCGTCCTGGTGCGAGACCTTGGCCCCCGCACCGTTGTCCGTCCCCGCCACCGGGCCCATCGTCTGCTGGCGGACGTGGTCCAGCTCGTGGAAGATCGTCTCGTCGTCCAGGTGCGGCTTCTGGCTGACGATGTCCGAACCCGTGGTGTAGGCGAGGGCGTTGAACTCCATCGCCGAACGCTGCGCGACCGGACCGGTGTGCAGCCGGACGTGGTCGAAGCTCATCCCGTACGCCTGCTGCGCCTTGTCGAGGATGCGGGGCTCCGGCCGGCTGCCCGGCGAGGAGATCGCCTCCTGCACCGACACCCTCCGCTGGACGGCCGACTGCTCTCCGGACGGCGCCGCCTCACCGTGGCCGCACCCGGGCCCGTGCGCGTGCCGTTCCTCCTCCAGGGCGCGCGACACGGCCGCGTTGCCCGCCGTGCGCTGGAGGGCCAGCATCCGGCCGGCCTGCGTGCTCGGCGCGGCGGCACGGCGAGGTCTGCTCCGGTCCCCGGGCTGCGGGGCCGGTGTTTCGTGTGCGCGCACGACGCTCCCTTCGGAACCGGACAGCTGACCCCCCAGCTCTACCCGCCCGCCCCCGCCACGGCCAGGTCCCCGAGGGCAGCCTTGCGGGCAACGTCGTCACCCACAGGGTGTCGCATCGCACAGAAGTGCCCTTGTGGGCAAGAGAGGTGCCCCCGATCGGGCCCCGCAGGACGTTTCGGGAGACGCGCTTCGCGCGTGAAGGTGAAAGCCGTCTTGTCTCGTACCCCGAGGAGAGCAGAGCATGCCGTCCTACCTGTCGCCCGGCGTATACGTCGAGGAGGTGGCCAGCGGCTCGCGCCCGATCGAGGGTGTGGGCACGTCGGTTGCGGCCTTTGTCGGCCTCGCGTCGACCGGGCCCCTGAACCAACCCACCCTGGTGACCAACTGGACGCAGTACGTCGCAGCGTTCGGTGACTTCACCGACGGGTACTACCTGGCGCACTCCGTCTACGGCTTCTTCAACAACGGCGGCAGCGCCGCCTACGTCGTGCGGGTCGGCGGTTCCGCCGAGGGCGCGTCCGACGCCGCCCCCGCCGCCGTGACCGGCTCCAGGACCCCGGCCGCGCTGCCGACGGGTGAGCCGCAGCAGCTCGGCACCTTCACGGTCACGGCGCTCGCCCCCGGGCAGAGCGGCCCGCTGACCGTCGAGGTCGCCGACCCCGAGGGCGAGGGCCCGGCCGAGCGCTTCAAGCTGGTCGTCAAGGACGGCGAGAAGACCGCCGAGACCTTCGACGTGACCGCCAAGAAGAGCGGCCGCAACTACGTCGTCACGCAGGTCAAGGAGCGCTCCAAGCTCATCACCGTGCAGGAGGCCGCGCCCGCCGCGCAGCTGGCACGGCCCGAGAACCAGACCGTGGCGCTCGCGGCACCGGCTGCCGCCGCCGCCCCGGCCGTCCCCGCGGCGGACACCTCCGCCCACCCGGGGCCGGCCCAGTACCTCGGTGACTCCGCCGACCGCACCGGCTTCGGCGGTCTGGAAGCCGTGGACGAGATCTCCATGGTCGCCGTCCCCGACCTGATGTCCGCCTACCAGCGCGGAGCGATCGACCTGGAGGCCGTCAAGGCGGTCCAGCTCGGTCTGATCGCGCACTGCGAGCTGATGGGCGACCGCGTCGCGGTCATCGACCCGCCGCCGGGCCTGAACGCCCGCGAGATCAGGGTCTGGCGCCAGGAGACCGCCGGCTACGACTCCAAGTTCGCGGCCCTGTACTACCCCTGGATCAAGGTCTTCGACCCGGCGTCCGGCCAGTCGCGCCTGGTCCCGCCGAGCGGTCACGTCTCCGGCATCTGGGCCCGCAACGACTTCGAGCGCGGCGTGCACAAGGCGCCCGCCAACGAGGTCGTACGCGGCGCGGTCGACCTGGAGATCCAGATCACCCGCGGTGAGCAGGACCTGCTCAACCCCATCGGCGTCAACTGCATCCGCGCCTTCCCCGGCCGCGGTGTCCGCGTCTGGGGCGCCCGCACCATGTCCTCGGACCCGGCCTGGCGCTACCTGAACGTGCGCAGGTACTTCAACTACCTGGAGGAGTCGATCCTGATCGGCACCCAGTGGGTGGTGTTCGAGCCGAACGACACGAACCTGTGGGCCCGCATCCGGCGCAACGTGTCCGCGTTCCTGGTCAACGAGTGGCGCAGCGGCGCCCTCTTCGGCTCGCGTCCCGAGGAGGCCTTCTACGTCAAGTGCGACGAGGAGACCAACCCCCCGGAGTCGGTCGACGTCGGTCGCGTGATCTGCGAGATCGGCATCTCCCCGGTCAAGCCCGCCGAGTTCGTGATCTTCCGGCTGGCCCAGTTCTCCAGCGGCAACGGCGAGCTGGAGGAGTAGGTCACCGGCCCGCACCCCAGCCCTCGTAAGCGATCGACAAGAATTCTTGGCAGGACGGGAAACAGATGAGCATCGGCCCGGGTGACGCGTTCACCTCACATAACTTCGGCCTCCAGATCGACGGCGTGATGGTCGAGTACCTCGCGGAGGTCAACGGCCTCACCATCGAGCAGGACGTCATCAAGCACCTTTCCAACTCCGCGCAGGGCAAGCCTGAGGTCAGCCTCATGCCGGGCACGCAGAAGGACGGGCAGTGCACGGTGGTCCGGGGTATGACCCCGTCGGCATCGTTCACGACGTGGATCAACGACTCGATCGCCGGTCAGATGTCCACGGCGCGCAAGAACGCCTCCATCATCGTGATGGACTACCAGAACAACCCGACGAAGCGTTACAACATGCGCAACGCCTGGTGCAGCAAGATCGACGCCAGCGCCCTGAAGGCCGGTGAGGCCTCGGCGCTGACGGAGACCGTGACCATCGTCTTCGAAGAACTGGTCATCGAGTAATGCGGCGTTCTACGGCCAGGGCCGGCGCGGGCCCGATCACGGACGTACCGGCGCCCGAGGCCGTGGCGGGGCCGGAGCAGACAGCTGCTCCGGCCCCGGCCCCCGCACCGGCTCCGGCTCCGGCTCCCGTGCCGCAGCGCCTCCAGACGGAGTTCCCCTTCGAACTGCCGCGCGGCTTCGTCGACGACGCGGGCACCGTGCACAAGGACGGCGTGATGCGCCTGTCCACCGCCCGGGACGAGCTGATCCCGCTGCGGGACGTCCGTGTCCAGGAGAACCCCGCGTACCTGTCGGTGGTGCTGCTCGGCCGGGTCATCACCCGGCTCGGCACGCTGTCGATGGTGCACGACGGGACGGTGGAGAACATGTTCGCCTCCGACCTCGCGTTCCTCCAGGACTTCTACCGGCAGATCAACGCCGAGGGCCACACCCGGGCGGCGGTGGAGTGCCCGCACTGTTCCGAGCCCTTCGAGGTGGAACTCGGCGGGAGCCGCCTGGGGGAATCGTGACGTACGCGACCGACCGGCTGCATGAGGAGATCGCGTACGTCGCCTATCACTTCCACTGGAGCCTCGACGCGATCCTGGACCTGGAACACCACGACCGCAGGCTGTACGCGGACCAGATCGCGTCCTTCGTGACGCGCGCCGGGGCGGAGGGCTGAGACGTGGGGTTCCTGGACCGGATGCGGGGCCGTGAGGCCCGCGCAGACGCACAACACACCGCACCCGCCGGGGCCGGGCCTGCCGCACCCGCCGGGCCTGCCGACCCGGCGCCGGCGCCCGGCTCCGGGTCCGGGTCGGTGCCGACGGCCGTCGCGTCCTGGTCCGGCCTGCCGCCGATCCAGCGGGCCATGGGCTCCGGGCGGTCGGTGGTCGCGGACGCCGGGTTCGGCAGGCGGCTGCCGACGTGGCAGAACCCGTCGTTCACCGGGGCGCCGTCGCTCGGCGTCGTGAACACGGCGCCGGACAGCCTCCTCTCGGGCGCGCCGGCCCGCTCGGCCCACCCGGTGGCGGGGCTCGAAGGGCGCTCGGGCGTACTGCCGTTGGCGACAGGCGCGGCCGAGCCGGTGGTGCAGCGTGCGCCGGCGGTACCGCTACGGGCGCTGCCTTCGGCGCGGCCGGCACCTGCCTCCGGGCCGGCGCCCGCACCGGCGCCCGCGTCCCGGAGGCCCGGGGGTTCCGCGCGCGCGGCCGGGCGTCCTGCGGCTGCGCAGCCTGCTGCTCCGCCGGCCTCCTCGGCACCCGCGCCGACGGCTGCCGTTCCGGCCGTGCAGACGCGGTCCCTGGGCAGCCCTTCCGCGTCAACTCCCGCTCCCCCGCCGGTGTCTCCGGCGGCGGCGGCGCCTCCGCCTGCCGGCGACCGGGGCGCGGCTGTCGCCGCACCGGCCGCAGCGGGGAGCACGGCCCGTGCGGACGCGGCCCCCGCGCCGGGCGGGCGGGCAGCCGCTGCCGAGGCATCGGCGCCTTCCGGCGCCTCCCCCGCACCCGTACGGGCGGTCCGGAGCCCGGGGCCCAGGAGCGCCCCCGCCCCGGCGCCCGGTGTCCGCGTGGCGCCGGTACCGCCCGCCCCGTCGCGGACCCGGCCCCTGACAAAGGCCCCGGCCGTGCAGCGGCGGGTCCTGCCGGCCACGCGGCGAGAGCCCTCGGCCCCGGGGAGCACGCAGCGTGCGCCCGGAGCCGCGACATCAACCGAAGGTGACCGAGGGGGAGTCGGCGCGACCGGCTCCCCCCGCGCCACGCCCTCGCCCGCGCCCTCTCCTTCACCCGCGCCTTCTCCTTCACCCGCGCCTTCTCCTTCACCCGCCCCCTCTCCTTCGCCCTCGCCCTCGCCGCAGGGCGCCGCCGGGCGTACGCCGGCCGGTGGCGCGGCCGTTCAGCGCGCGGTGGCCCCGCGTGACCCCTCACCGGGCCGCCCCGGCGACGGCGTGACCACGGGGACGCGCGGCGCCGGAACGCCCCGCGCCGCCTCGTCCGGTGCGGGCTCGACGGGCGGCGCGTCACGTGGTGCCGCCTCGCGCGGTGCTGGTTCACGCGGTGCTGGCTCGCCCGATGCCGGTTCACGCGGTGCCGCCTCGCCCGGCACCGGGTCGCGCGGTGCCGGTTCGCTCGGTGCCGGTTCGCCCGGTGCCGGTTCGCCCGGTGCCGGTTCGCGCGGTGGAGCAGAGGCGGGCGCTTCCAGGACGGAAGGCGCACGCAGCGCTCCTGGCACCGCCCCCGCCGGGCCCGCTCCGGCAGCTGCCCCGGTCCAGCGGGCCGTGGCCGAAGGCGCGGCACCCCGTGGCCCCCGCGACAGGGCAGCCTCCCCACCCGTACGGCCCGCCGGCCCCGGCGGAACGCCACCGGCCGAGCAGAGCGCCCCGCGCGGCCTCGGCCGCCCGACGAACGCGCCCCGGACCGCGCCCGCGCAGGCGGATACGCCCCCGAGCGCGCACCGTGATCCGGCTGCCCCGAGTGCCCCCATAACCTCCGCCGGTCCGCGCGACGCGAAGGCCGCTGTGCAGCGGCGCACCGCCGAGACCGGCAGCCCCGGCACACCGCCGCCCACCGGCGACCGCGCCCGCCCGGTGGCCCCTGCCGCACCTGCCGGGTCGACCGGTCCGGCTGCCCCCGCCCCGCGCGGCGGCACCGTACGTGCTGACGGGCACCCCCCGGTGCGGCGCACCGAGCCGAGGGCCTCCGCCACCGGCCCGGACACGCCTGCCGCCCGGCCGTCCGCGACAGCGGGCTCCGGCAACGGCGGGCCCGGGCGCACCACTTCTCCGGCCTCGGGCTCCCCGGCGCCCGTCCAGCGCGCGACATCGGACACCCGTGGCCCGGCCGCCGGCGCCGCCGCCCCCACCGGCTCTTCGCCCTCCACGGCGCCCGCCCAGCGCGCCACATCGGACACCCGTAGCCCGGCCGCCGGTCCTTCGTCCTCCCCCGCGCCCGTCCAGCGCGCGGCGTCGGACACCCGTGGTCCGGCATCCCCCACACCGCCCACGGCCGCCGCCCACGCCGCCCTCCCGGTCTCGGCCCTCCCACGCACTTCGCCGCCGGGCACGCGCGGCAACACACCGAAGTCGGCCCGCCCGGGGCTCGGCGCCCCGATGCCGGCCGCTCCGGCATCCGCGCCTCTCACGCCGCCCGCACCCGCCTCACAGCCACCGGTGCGGACGGCCCCGCAATCACCGCCCCCCGCCCACGATCCACTGCCCGCCGCGCCGTCCCCGGCCGCGCCGGCCCAAGGCTCCCCCGCGCCCACGCCCCCCGTGCAGCAGGTCCGACGCGCGGTGGCTCCCGCCTCCGTGGGGCAGCAGGTCCAGCGCACCACGGCCGCGCCGCCCGCCGCCGCGATCCGGCGTCGTACCCCGCTCGGCGCCCCGATGTCCTCGGCGCCCACGGACGCGGCCCCGCTCATCGCCCCTCCCACCCCGCCGGCCGTCGGCCCCCGCGTCACCGCACCGGCGTCACCTGCGTCATCCGTCGGCCCGCGGGCCGCCACCACCGCTCCGGCCGTCCCCGCACCGAGCACCCAGGCCCCGCTGCCCCCTCCGCCCCCGCTTCCGCTTCCGGCGCCTCCTCAGGCTGCCCCCCGGCCTCCGGCCGCCGTCCCGCCCTCGTCGCCCACCCGCGTCCAGCGCCGTGCCATGCCCCTCGCCGCCGTACCGCTGCGCGGCCTCACGCCGCCCGGGGCCGCCGCCGCGTCCCCGCTCCCCGTCGCGCCCCTCACCCCGCCGCCGGCGACACCGCCGACGCCCTCCCGCCCCGTACAGTCCAGCGCCGGCAGGGCTTCGGAGCCCAGCGTCCAGCGTCTCGGCGGCGGTTCGTCCATCGGCGCACTCGCCTCTGCGGCCGCCGACACGGTGGCCAACAGCCTGAGCCGTATCCGGCCGCACCGGAGTGAGCGCACCGCCCCGCCCCCGGCCTACGAGCGGCCCTCCGGCAGCCCGCCCCCGGCTTCGCCGCCCCCGTACTCGCCGCCCGCCGGCGGCTCCGTCCCGCCCCCGGGCTCCACGACCTCGCAGCAGGAGCCGCCGCCCGAGTACGCGGCCGTCCCGAACGGCGGGTTCGACCCCCGCGAGCTCACCGACTTCCAGCTCGACGAGCTCGTGCACCGGATCATCGGCCGCATCACCCGCCTCATCCGTACCGAGTTGCGGATGGACCGCGAACGGATCGGCAGGCTCCGCGACCCCCGTCACTGACCGGGCACCCCGCCGTCCGACAGACCACCTCCGCCATAGACGTATCCGACGAAAGGCCCACCCGCGATGCCCCGCCAGGACCCGGGCTCAACCATCTGGTTCACCCTCACCATCGACGGCGAGAGCCTCGGTTACTTCAACGGGTGCGAAGGCCTGTCGTCCCAGGTGGAGATCGAGCAGCGCCAGGAGGGCGGCAACAACGGGTTCGTGTGGCAACTGCCCACCCGTGTCTCCTTCTCCAACATCCGGCTGACCCGTCCCCTCACCCCGGACACCGCCAAGGTCGCCAAGTGGATCTCCTCCGTCCAGACGGGGATCAAGCGGCCGACCGCCCAGATCTCCGCCCTGCGCGCGGACGGGTCGCTGGTCGCCCGCTGGGGACTGATCGACGTACTGCCCGTCAGCTGGCAGGGCCCCAGCCTCGACCCCGGCAACCCGGCCGTGGCCAACGAGGTCCTGGAGATCGCCCACCACGGCTTCACGGACTGACGGCGCCGAAGAGCAGAGAGGAAGACCATGGCCCAGAGCAAGGGCGCCGGCAAGAGCCTCGTACGAGCCGGCCTCGCCATCCACGAGCCACCGGTGGGCACGAGCACCACACCCGGCGCGCTCATGCGGACGTTCAGCTTCGAGTTCAACCCGGCGCAGCTGTCCCTCAGCCAGCGCGCCCAGTGGAAGGCGACGCCGACCGCGGCCGTACGGGACGGCTCGAAGCCGGAGTTCATGGGAGCCGAGCCCCGGGAGATGACCCTGGAGATCTTCCTGGACTCGTCCACGAAGCCGACCGGCAACACCGTGCTGAAGAAGGTGGAGTCGCTGCTGGGCTGCTGCGAGGTGACCGCCAAGAGCATCGCCGCCAACCAGCCCTCGCCGCCGTGGGTGGTCTTCCAGTGGGGGTCGTTCTCCACGGCCCGCTTCACGGCGTACGTCAGCTCCATCGAGGCGTCGTACACCCTGTTCGGCACGACGGGCGTCCCCATCCGCGCCACCTGCCAGGTGCAGCTGCACGAGATCCCCGGCAAGACCAAGGGCCAGAACCCGACCTCCGGGGCGCTCACCGCCCAGCGCGTGCACCAGGTCGTCGCGGGCGACTCGCTCCAGTCGCTGGCATGGCGTGAGTACGGCAACGCCACCGCGTGGCGCGCGATCGCCGAGGCCAACGGCATCGACGACCCGTCCCGACTGCCCTCCGGCACGGAACTCGTGCTGCCCGCCGCGGAGGAGGTGCGTCACTGATGGTGCAGACCGCGTTCTCCAGCATCATGCAGGTCACCATCGGCGGCGCGAAGCTGCCCGCCGCCATCGCCCCGATGCTCGTCGAGGGCTGGGTCGACCAGGGCGCCGGTGTCCCCGCGGCGTTCCGGCTCACCTTCCGCGACCCGTACCACCTGGTGCTCGGCGAGCTGAGCGTGAAGTTCGGCACCAGGGTGGTCCTCACGCCGGTGGCGGACGGCCAGGGCATCGGCAAGCCGCTGCTGACCGGCGAGGTCACCGGCATGGAGGCCGACTACGACGGCACCGGCAGCTTCACCGTCATCCGCGGCTACGACTTCGGGCACCGCCTGATGCGCCAGCGCCGGGTCGCCGCGTACCGCAACCAGTCGGCCTCCGACATCGCCCGCAAACTCGTCGGCATGGACGGCGTGCCCATCGGCCGCATCCAGTCGACGAAGGGCGCGTACGGGTTCATCAGCCAGTCCAACGTCACCGACTGGGACTTCCTCGCCCGGCTCGCCGACGAGAACGGCATGGTGATGTCCCTGGACCCCAAGGGGAAGTTCCGCTTCGTCAAGCCGACCCCGTCGTCCGGCGCGCCCTCGCCCAGCACGGACGGCGACAAGAGCCCCTTCGTCCTCCAGGCCGGCCACGACATCCTGCGGCTGCGGGCCGCCGTCACCGCCGCCGACCAGGTCGGTGAGGTCGAGTCGCGTGGCTGGAACGTCACCACCAAGAAGAAGATCACCGAGGTCTCACCCGCCAAGACCGACCCGGGCATCACCATAGGGCTCACCCCCGGCGAGGCCGCCGGCAAGTTCAAGGCCGCCAAGCTCGTCGAGACCAACAACCCCTACGACAAGCAGGACGAGGTGAGACACGCCTCGCAGGCGCTCGCCGCCGATGTGACCTCGTCCTTCGCCGAGCTGGAGGTCGTGGTCCGCGGCAATCCGGACCTGCGGCCCGGGGTCCCCGTGGCCCTCGCCGACGTCGGCAAGCCCTTCGAGGGGAAGTACACCGTCACCTCCGTACGCCATGTCTTCGGCGACGGGAAGCACTACGAGTCCTGGGTCACCGTCAGCGGCCGCCAGTGGCGCTCGCTGTACGGGCTGGCGTCGGGCGGCGGCACCCCGGACGGCGGGCGGCTGCCCAGCGTCGCCAACGCCATCGTCACCGACGTGCAGGACCCGCTCAAGCAGGGCAGGGTCAAGCTCCAGTTCCCGTGGCTCGACAACACCTACGTCAGCGACTGGGCGCGCAGCGTGCAGCTCGGCGGCGTCGGCGGTGGCGGCGTCTTCCCCATGGACGTCGGCGACGAGGTGCTGGTCGCCTTCGACCGGGGGGCACTGGACCACCCGTTCGTGATCGGCGGGCTCTACAACGGCCGGGACGTGCCCACCAAGAACGACGTGCCCCTGCACGACGGCCTCAAGAAGAAGGCCACCCGGCACACCGTGTCCGACCGCCAGGGCAACCGCGTCGACCTGCTCAGCCAGCGGACCGGCGCACGGAATCAGGGCGTCCGGATCGCCAGCGGCGACGACAGGCTGACCATCAACCTCGACCGCACCAAGACGGAGATCACCGTCGACAGCAAGGGCGCGGTCAGCATCACGGGCAGCCGCTCGGTGTCGGTGGAGGCGGGCACGAACCTCTCACTGAGCGGGCGCCGCGCGGTGACGATCAAGAGCGGCGGTCCGCTCACCCTCCAGGGGCAGGGCATGGTCAACCTCCGGTCCACGGGCGGCGTGGTCAGCGTGAACGCGATGGGTGCCCTGAACCTGTCGGCGACCGGTGCCGCGTCGCTCTCCGCCACGGGGATCATCTCGGTCCAGTCCGTGGCCAACGTGAACATCAAGTCCGTGAAGCTCGACCTCATGGGCGGCTTCTTCGTCAACACCATCAAGTACCCGTTCGGATGACCGAAGGCCCGTACCGGAATACCGGGTCCGTACCGAGAAGAAGGCAGGTGGCTCCCTGATGGCCGAACAGTTCGTCGGTTCCGGCTGGGCCTTCCCGCTGCGCATCGGCCCCACGGGCGGCATCGCCCTCGTCAGCGGGGAGCGGGAGGTCGAGGAGGCCATCAGGCTCGTCCTGGCCACCGCCCCGGGCGAGCGGCCGATGCGCCCCGAGTTCGGCTGCGCCATCCACGACCTCGTCTTCGCACCGGTCAACGAGCAGACCGCCGGCCGCATCCAGCACGAGGTCCACGCCAGCCTGGACCGCTGGGAGCCGCGCATCGAGGTCCACGAGGTCGAGGTCACCGCCGGCGCGGAACAGAACGTCCTCTTCATCGACGTCCGTTACTCCATCCGCGGCACCAACAACCCGCGCAGCCTGGTCTTCCCGTTCTACGTCATCCCCTCCCACGACGAACCCGGGGAGCCGGGTCCCTCCGGCGGCTCCGGTGCCCCTTCCGAAAGCGACGGCTGATGTCTCTGCCCTCCCCCAACCTCGACGACCGCCGCTTCCAGCAGTTCGTCGACGACGCCAAGCGCTACATCCAGCAGCGCGCCCCGGAGTGGACCGACCACAACGTCTCCGACCCCGGTGTCACCCTCGTCGAGACGGTCGCGCACATGGCCGACCAGATCGTCTACCGCCTCAACCGGGTGCCGGAGAAGAACCATCTGGCCTTCCTCGACCTCGTCGGCATCACCCTCTTCCCGCCGGCCGCCGCCCGCACCGACGTCACGTTCTGGCTGTCCGCCCCGCAGGAGGAGGCGATAGCCGTACCGGTCGGCACCGAGGTGGCGACCGTACGCACGGAGCGGGAGAGCGCCGTCGTCTTCGCCACCGAACGTGAACTGACCGTCGTGCCCAGCGCGCTCCGCCACCTCGTGGTGCAGCACCAGGGCGAGCCCGTCGCCGACCGGACCGACGACCTCGCCGAGGGCAAGGACCTGCTCTGCTTCGCCGAGTCGCCCACCCCGGGCGACTGCATGCTGATCGGCCTCACGGCCGCCGTCCCGTACTGCGCCCTCGCCCTCGAACTCGACAGCCGCGTCGACGGTGTCGGCGTCGACCCCCGGCAGCCCCCGCTCGTGTGGGAGGCCTGGACCGAGGACGGCTGGCGGCCCTGCGAGGTCGACCGCGACGGCACCGGCGGTCTCAACCGGCCCGGCGACATCGTCCTGCACATCCCCGGCGGCCACGTCCTCTCCCGCAACGGCGGGCAGGAGGCGGGCTGGCTGCGCTGCCGCGTCACCGAACCCCAGCCCGGCCAGCCCTTCTACGCCACGTCGCCGACCATCAGGTCCGCCGAGGCCTACACCATCGGCGGCACCACCGGCGTCGTGCACGCCGAGGCCGTGTACGACGAGGCGCTCGGCGAGTCCATCGGGCTGCCCGGCCAGCGGCTGCGGCTCACCCACGCCCCCGTGGTCGGCGACGACCCGCCCCTCTGGCTCCAGACCGCAGAGCACGACGGCTGGGAGGACTGGCAGGTGGTCCCGCACTTCGCCGCGTCCCGGCCCGACGACCGGCACATCACCCTGGACGCCGCGACCGGCGAGATCGCCTTCGGCCCCGCCGTCCGCGAACCCGACGGCACCCTCCGCCAGTACGGCGCCGTCGCCCCCAAGGGCTCCGTCATCCGCGCCCGCCGCTACCGCACCGGCGGCGGCCGGGAGGGCAACGTGGCCCGCGGCACCGTCCAGGTCCTGCGCACCTCCATCCCGTACGTCGCCGAGGTCGTCAACCGCGAGGCCGCCCGCGGCGGCGTCGACGGCGAGACGGTCGAGGAGGCCAAGCTCCGGGCACCGATCACCCTCCGGGCCCAGGAACGCGCCGTGACCCTGCGCGACTACGAGGAACTCGCCCGCCGGGCCGCCCCCGAGACGGCCCGCATCACCTGCCTGGAGGGCGAGGAGAGCGAGTACGGCGCCTACGCGATCCGGGTCCTCGTCGTGCCCCAGGCCGTCCCCGACCCCGGCGGCCGGCTCCGCTTCGAACAACTCGTCCCGGGTGACGCGCTGCTCGGCCGCATCACCCGCCACCTCGACGAACGCCGCCTCATCGGCACCCGGGTCGCCGTGGGCCCGCCCTACTACCAGGGGGTCACCGTGGTGGCCACCGTCCACGCCTTCCGCGGGGTGGACACCGACCGCGTACGCCGCCAGGTCCACGACGCCCTGTACCACCACCTCGACCCGCTCACCGGGGGCGCCGACGGCCGCGGCTGGCCCTTCGGCCGCCCGGTCCAGGCGGGCGAGGTCTTCGCCGTCCTCCAGCGCGTCCCCGGTGTCGAACTGGTCGACGAGGTCATCCTGCACCCCGCCGACCCGCTGACCGGCAAGCGCGGCGACCCGACCAACCGCATCGACCTCGAACCGCCGTCCCTGGTCTTCTCCTTCGACCACCGCGTACGCGTGATCGGAGACGGGGCGTGACGGCCGTCATCAGCTCAGGAGGCCACCGATGAGAGGCTCGGTCGACGGCCTCGGCTCGTCCACACCCATCAGCACGATGCTCCCCGCCGTCTTCGCGGAGGACGATCTCGCCCAGCGCTTCGTCGGCGGACTCGACGACGTCCTGGCGCCCATCCTGAACGTACTCGACTGCGTGGACGCCTACTTCGACCCCGCCCTCACCCCGGTGGACTTCGCCCAGTGGCTCAGCACCTGGGTCGGCGCCGAGACCGACGGCACCGAACCGGAGCCACGGTTGCGCGCCGCCGTGGCCGCCGCCGCACGGCTGCACCGCGTGCGGGGCACCCGGCGCGGCCTCTCCGAGGCCGTACAGCTCGCCTTCGGTATCGAACCGGAGATCTCCGAGAGCGGCGGCGCCACCTGGAACGCCCGCCCCATCGGCCCCATCCCCGGCAAGCCCCGCCCCCACCTCCACGTCACCATCGCGCTCCCCGATCCCACCCCCGCGGACACGCACCGCCTGGACGCCCTCGTGGCGGCCGCCCGCCCCGCGCACATGCCCTACACCGTCACCGTGACGGCCGCCGAAAGGACCCCGGAGAGATGACCACGCAGAACTGCGCCGAGTGCGGCACCCGCGCGGAACCGGGTCAGTCGTTCTGCGACGCCTGCGGCGCCGTGCTCAGCTGGAGCCCGGGTCCCCGCACCGGTAACGCGGCACGGACCGCCGGTTCCACCCCGCCCGCCGGCTCCGCGTCGCCCGGCAACGGCCCGGAAGCGACGCCCCCCGCCGGCGTGGGCGTCCACACCGGCGCCGCCGCGACGGCGCCCGGTGAGGCCGGCCCTTCGGCCGCGACACCCGACGCCTCCCGCCTGCCGCGCCACCACCGCGACGTCCAGGAGCCCGGCCGGGCGAACGCGGCGGGCGGCGCGAACGACGGCTGGGCCACCGCCTCGCCCGGCGCCTCCGACGGCCGGCACCCGGGCGAGACCGACCCCACCGTCCCGCTGCCCACCTCGGGCGAGAGCGCGGCCGACCGCGCCCGCTCCCTCCTCGTGCCCGTCGCCGAGCCCGAGCCGTCCCACTCCTCGCCGGCCCCCGCCGCCGCTCCGGTCCTGCCCGGCCGCCCCGACACCGACCGGCCGCAGGTACGCGTCCCCGGCCCCCAGCAGGACACCGGGAACGGCCCGCCCTGCTCCTGGTGCGCCACCCCCAACCGCCCCGACCGCCACTACTGCGCCCGCTGCGCGATGCCGCTGGCCGACAACGACGAACGCGCGCCCGCCCCCCGCCCGTGGTGGCGCCGCCTCGCGGGCTCCCGCCGGCACGAGAACCCCTGGGCCGGCGACAGGCCCCGCATCCGCCGCGCCTTCGACCGCATCGGCACATGGATCACCCTCGCCGTCGTCGTCACCCTGGCCGTACTCGGCGTGATGTATCTCCCCGACGGCATCCAGGCCACCAAGGACCACTTCGCCAAGCGCGCGATGGTCGCCCCCAACGGCCTCGCGGCGTCCCGCTCGTGGACCGGCCACAAGCCGCAGCTCGCCTTCGACAAGGTGAACAACACGTGGTGGGGCCCGGGGGTCGATCAGTCCGGTGCGGGCGAGTGGATCGAGGCCCGCTTCGACCAGCCGACCCGGCTGCTGGACGTGATCATCACCCCGGGTGTGTCCATCAAGGCCGACGACCTGAACAAGTCCGCGCTGCCGCAGCGCATCAAGGCGACGATCACGACCAAGGACGGAAAGCGGTCGACCCGCCATCTGACCCTGGATCAGGGCACCGGAGGCCAGCGACGGGCCTTCCGCGTCGGCGATGCCGTCAAGGTGCGCTTCACCGTCGAGTCGGCCCACGCCGCGTCCTCGGACAAGCAGGTGGCCATCGCCGAGATCGAGTTCTTCGGCCCGTCGAACACCGACGGGTCCTGACCCGCCGCATCAGAACACCGCACCACGGCGACGAACGACGACGCCGGCCCCCGGGAACGAATCCCGGGGGCCGGCGTCGTACGGATACCGCGGTACCGCCTGGAGCTGCTGATCCGAGGATCAGAAGTCCATGTCACCGCCCGGCATGCCGCCCGGAGCGGCCGCAGAGGCCTTCTCCGGCTTGTCGGCGATGACGGCCTCGGTGGTGAGGAAGAGCGCTGCGATGGACGCGGCGTTCTGCAGAGCGGAGCGCGTGACCTTCGCCGGGTCGATGATGCCCTCGGCGATCATGTCGACGTACTCACCGGTCGCGGCGTTGAGGCCGTGACCGATCGGCAGGTTGCGCACCTTCTCGACGATGACTCCACCCTCGAGACCACCGTTGACGGCGATCTGCTTGAGCGGGGCCTCCAGCGCGAGCTTCACGGCGTTGGCGCCCGTGGCCTCGTCACCGGTCAGGTCGAGCTTCTCGAAGACGGCCGAGGCCTGGAGCAGAGCCACGCCACCACCGGCGACGATGCCCTCCTCGACGGCGGCCTTGGCGTTGCGCACCGCGTCCTCGATGCGGTGCTTGCGCTCCTTGAGCTCCACCTCGGTGGCGGCGCCGGCCTTGATGACGGCCACGCCGCCGGCCAGCTTCGCGAGGCGCTCCTGGAGCTTCTCGCGGTCGTAGTCCGAGTCGGAGTTCTCGATCTCGGCACGGATCTGCTTGACGCGACCCTGGACCTGGTCGCTCTCGCCGCCACCGTCGACGATGGTCGTCTCGTCCTTGGTGATAACGACCTTGCGGGCGGTGCCGAGCAGGTCGAGACCGGCGTTCTCCAGCTTGAGACCGACCTCCTCGGAGATGACGGTGCCACCGGTGAGGATGGCGATGTCACCGAGCATGGCCTTGCGGCGGTCACCGAAGCCCGGAGCCTTGACGGCGACGGACTTGAAGGTGCCACGGATCTTGTTGACGACCAGGGTCGACAGCGCCTCGCCCTCGACGTCCTCCGCGATGATCAGCAGGGGCTTGCCCGACTGCATGACCTTCTCGAGCAGCGGAAGGAGGTCCTTCACGTTGCTGATCTTGGAGTTGACGATCAGGATGTACGGGTCGTCGAAGGACGACTCCATGCGCTCCATGTCGGTGGCGAAGTACGCCGAGATGTAGCCCTTGTCGAAGCGCATACCCTCGGTGAGCTCGAGCTCCAGACCGAAGGTCTGGGACTCCTCGACGGTGATGACGCCTTCCTTGCCGACCTTGTCCATCGCCTCGGCGATCTTGGCGCCGATCTCGGTGTCGGCGGCGGAGATGGAGGCCGTCGAAGCGATCTGCTCCTTGGTCTCCACGTCCTTCGCCTGCTCCAGCAGAGCGGCGGAGACGGCCTCGACGGCCTTCTCGATGCCACGCTTCAGAGCCATCGGGTTGGCACCGGCGGCGACGTTGCGCAGGCCCTCGCGGACGAGCGCCTGGGCGAGAACGGTGGCGGTGGTCGTACCGTCGCCGGCGACGTCGTCCGTCTTCTTGGCGACCTCCTTGACCAGCTCCGCACCGATCTTCTCGTACGGGTCCTCGAGCTCGATCTCCTTGGCGATGGAAACACCATCGTTGGTGATCGTGGGCGCGCCCCACTTCTTCTCGAGGACGACGTTACGGCCCTTGGGGCCGAGGGTGACCTTGACGGCGTCGGCGAGCTGGTTCATCCCGCGCTCGAGACCGCGCCGTGCCTCCTCGTCGAACGCGATGATCTTGGCCATGTGAAGTGGTCCTCCCGGACAGGGGTGGATTTCTCCGGACCGAGTGGCGCCCGCGACGGACGGCCAGCGTGCTCGGTGGTTCCTTGCCCCACCGGGCCTGCGGGCCTCACCGGCCCGGTCCAAGTTTTCTGTCACTCTCACCTGGAGAGTGCTAACGCCAATGATTAGCACTCGACCCCTGCGAGTGCAAGCGTCATCCTTCGGATGTGGACATCCTGGGGGCGTACGGACGCACGTGAGGCCCGTACCCCTGGCCGGGGTACGGGCCTCACGTGCGTGAGTAGTGTCGTTGGCCGACCGCGCCGAGCTCAGCCGACGGCGAGCTTGACCATGTCCGCCTGCGGCCCCTTCTGGCCCTGCGAGATCTCGAATTCAACTCGCTGACCCTCTTCGAGGGTGCGGTACCCGTCCATCTGGATCGCGCTGTAGTGGACGAAAACATCCGCACCACCGTCGACCGCGATGAAGCCGTACCCCTTCTCCGCGTTGAACCACTTGACGGTGCCCTGAGCCATGCCTAACTCCCCTATTACTGGCCCTTGCACGAGCACCGCACTTCGCGGGCCCGGGTCAGAACTCACCCTCCGACAGGAGAGGGTGGCGTGCGCCGGAACGCGTCGACCGCGGCCGAATGTATCTGCCCAACTGCCCTCTGCAACAGGTCAATCGGACGAGAATTCTGGGCACAGGTGACCGCACGCAAGGGGGGAATTCATAGGATTCCAGGGCAAGTCGGGCCTGACAAAGGCCACTTATGCCACAAGGAGTTCACTTACTTTGGCTGCTTCTTGTCGCGGCCGGGCGCATTCTCATATGCGGGCGGCACGGGCAGCTGCGGGGACTTCCCCAACTGTACCGTGCTCAACCATGCAGAATGGCCCCCTCCGCTTTCCCGCGGAGGGGGCCACTGTGCTCACGTCATGCGGTCGGGCGCCGTAAGGCCCCCGGGGGATCAGCCTCCGGCGACGGCCGGGATGATCGAGACGCCCGCGCCGTCCGGGGTGACCGCGTCCAGGCCGCCCTCGAAGCGCACGTCGTCGTCGTTGACGTACACGTTGACGAAGCGGCGCAGCTTGCCCTGGTCGTCCAGGACACGGGCACCGATGCCCGGGTGGTTCTGCTCCAGGGACGCGATGACCTCGGAGAGGGTGGCACCCTCGGCCGGGACCTCGGCCTGACCGCCCGTGTAGGTGCGGAGGATGGTGGGGATACGGACCTTGACGCTCATGTGGGTGCCTTCCTTCGGTCTCGGGTGTCAGTTGGCGGCGGCGAGGCCCGCGTCGCGGAACGCGTCCAGGCTGGGCCGGATCGTCGCCGACAGGCCGGTCGTGGGGGCGACCGCGTCGAGCGTCTTCAGTCCGTCGCCGGTGTTCAGGACGACGGTGGTGAGGGACGGGTCGAGCAGGCCGGCGTCGATCAGCTTCTTCGTCACGCCGACCGTCACCCCGCCCGCGGTCTCCGCGAAGATGCCCTCGGTGCGGGCCAGCAGCTTGATCGCGTCGACGACCTGCTCGTCGTTCACGTCCTCCACGGCGCCGCCGGTGCGCCGGGCGATGTCCAGGACGTAGGGGCCGTCGGCCGGGTTGCCGATCGCCAGGGACTTGGCGATGGTGTTCGGCTTCTGCGGACGCACCACGTCGTGGCCGGCCTTGAAGGCCGTGGAGACCGGGGAGCAGCCCTCGGCCTGGGCGCCGAAGATCTTGTACGGCTTGTCCTCGACGAGGCCGAGCTTGATCAGCTCCTGGAGCCCCTTGTCGATCTTCGTGAGCTGCGAGCCGGACGCGATCGGGATGACGAGCTGGTCGGGCAGCTGCCAGCCGAGCTGCTCACAGATCTCGTACGCCAGGGTCTTGGAGCCCTCGCCGTAGTACGGCCGGAGGTTGACGTTAACGAAGCCCCAGCCCTCGCCGAGCGGGTCGCCGATGAGCTCCGAGCAGAAGCGGTTGACGTCGTCGTAATTGCCCTCGATGCCGACCAGCTCGCCGCCGTACACCGCGGCCATGACGACCTTGCCCTGCTCCAGGTCGTGCGGGATGAACACGCAGGAGCGGAAGCCGGCGCGGGCGGCGGCGGCGCCCACCGCGCCGGCGAGGTTGCCGGTGGAGGAGCAGGAGAGGGTGGTGAACCCGAAGGCGCGGGCGGCCTCGACGGCGATGGCGACGACACGGTCCTTGAAGGAGTGCGTCGGGTTGCCGGAGTCGTCCTTGACGTACAGACCACCGGTGACGCCCAGCTCACGGGCCAGGTTGTCGGCCTTGACCAGCTTGGTGAAACCGGGGTTGATGTTGGGCTTGTCCGCGACGTCGGCGGGGACCGGCAGCAGCGGCGCGTAGCGCCAGATGTTGTTCGGGCCCTCGGCGATGCGCTTCTTCAGCTCTTCGGGGGAGCCGCTCGGCAGGTCGTACGCCACTTCGAGCGGCCCGAAACAGGACGCACAGGCGAAAATGGGGCCGAGCTCGAAACGCTCGCCGCATTCGCGGCAGGAAAGCGCCGCGGCGGGACCGAGGTCCACTGCGGAGGTATGGGTGTCGGCTGCGACTGTCTGCACGGCCATGATGGCGGAGGCCCTTTCTCCTCATCTTCCTTGCGACGTATTTCGCCACAAGACGGAATTGGCACCTTCCCCACCGTGACCTCGCGGTCGGCAGGAGGGTTGCCGGGACTTCAACGGGCCGTTCCCTCAGTCCCTCTGGATGAGCGCTATGGCACCGGACCATGGATCCGGGCGTTTATTCGCGGACCGACCCCGACATGCGAGGGTCATCCGCGTTGTTCAAGACTGTAACCGAAGCACCGGACGATCGAGATAGTCGTCCGAACCGCGAGATGGATCACATACAGGGAGTACCGACCGTGCTGGAAGAGGTGGAACGCTGGCTGACCAGGCGTTCCTGGTCTGCTGCCGACCGCCCGCTGGACCGGCTCACGGCCGCGCGGGCGAAGGATCCGCACCGCTCGCGCGTGAGCGTCGTCCTGCCCGCGCTGAACGAGGAGGCGACGGTCGGCGCGATCGTCGCGGAGATCCGGCGCGAGCTGATGGAGAAGGTCCAGCTCGTCGACGAACTGGTGGTGATCGACTCCGGATCCACCGACGCCACCGCCGAGGAGGCGCGGCTGGCCGGCGCCCGGGTCGTGCACCGGGACGCGATACTCCCCCGGATTCCCGCCCTTCCCGGCAAGGGCGAGGTCCTGTGGCGATCACTGCTGGTGACCAGCGGGGAGATCGTCTGCTTCGTCGACGCGGACCTCAAGGACTTCTCCGCCGGCTTCGTCTCCGGGATCGTCGGCCCGCTGCTGACCGACCCCTCGGTGCAGTTCGTGAAGGCCATGTACGACCGGCCGCTGGGCGACGCCGCGGGCCAGGGCGGCCGGGTGACCGAATTGGTGGCCCGCCCGCTGCTCAATCTGCACTGGCCGAGCCTGGCCGGCTTCGTCCAGCCGCTGGGCGGCGAGTACGCGGTACGACGCTCCCTGCTGGAGCAGCTCCCCTTCCCCGTCGGTTACGGAGTGGAGCTGGGCCTGCTCGTCGACGCCCTGCACACGGTCGGCCTGGACGCGCTGGCCCAGGTCGACGTCGGCGTACGCAAACACCGCCACCAGGACGGCCAGGCCCTCGGCCGGATGGCGGCCACGATCTACCGGACGGCGCAGCTGCGGCTCTCCCGGGGGACCCTCGTGCGGCCCGAGATCACCCAGTTCGAGCGGGGGCCCGACGGGTTCGTCCCGCACACCCATGCGGTGGACACCGAGGAACGCCCCCCGATGCGCGAGATCGCGGAGTACGCCTCCCGAAACGCGGCGTAACGGTTCTTCCCGTCCGGCTCCGCCCCCACTTCACGTTTGGCGGCTTCCCGAACGGGCTAGGTTCGGGTACATGGTCTCCGAGCACGCTGCCCAGGTACTCGTCGCGTCCAACCGCGGCCCGGTGTCGTACACACGGCGGGAGGACGGCACGCTCGACTCGAAGCGGGGCGGGGGCGGGCTCGTCTCCGGCCTGAGCGCCGTCGACGACAAGCTGTGGGTGTGCGCCGCCCTCGGCGACGGCGACCGCGAGGCGGTCCGGCGCGGTGTCTCCGAGCCCGGCGTCCGGATGCTCGACATCGACGCCGGGGTCCACGCGGACGCGTACAACGGCATCGCGAACTCCGTGCTCTGGTTCGTGCACCACATGATCTACGAGACGCCGGTGGAGCCCGTCTTCGACGCGGAGTTCCGCCGGCAGTGGGCCTCCTTCGAGGCGTACAACCAGGCCTTCGCCGAGGCGCTCGCCGAGGAGGCGGGCGAGGGCGCGGCGGTCCTGGTGCAGGACTACCACCTCTCGCTGGTCCCCGGCCTCCTGCGCGAGCTCCGGCCCGACCTGCGGATCGGGCACTTCTCGCACACCCCGTGGGCGCCCGTCGACTACTTCCGGCTGCTGCCCGACGACATCGGCGAGCAGTTGCTCAACGGCATCCTGGGCGCCGACCGCGCCGCGTTCCTCACCCGCCGCTGGGCGGACGCCTTCATCAGCAGCTGCACGGAGATCCTCGGCGGCACCGGCCGCACCCGGATCGGGGTGCACGGGCTGGGCGCCGACGGGGACTTCCTGCGCCGCCGCTCCCACGAGGCGGACGTGGACGACCGCATGGAGATCCTGCGGGAACAGGTCGGCGCGGACCGCCGCACGATCGTGCGGGTGGACCGCACGGAGCTCTCCAAGAACATCGTGCGCGGCCTGCACGCCTACCGTGCGCTGCTGGAGGAGCGCCCCGAATGGCGTGAGCGCGTGGTGCACATCGCCTTCGCCTACCCCTCCCGGCAGGACCTCTCGGTCTACCGCGACTACACGGCGGAGGTGCAGCGGGTCGCCGACGCGATCAACGCGGAGTACGGCACCGAGGGCTGGACCCCGGTCCTGCTCCACGTCGACGACGACTTCGCCCGCTCCCTGGCGGCGTACCGGCTGGCGGACGTGGCCCTGGTCAACCCGATCCGCGACGGCATGAACCTCGTCGCCAAGGAGGTCCCGGTCGTCTCGGACCACGGCTGCGCGCTGGTGCTCTCCCGCGAGGCGGGGGCGTACGAGGAGCTGGGCGAGGACGCGATCGTGGTCAACCCGTACGACGTGTCGGCCACGGCGGCGGCGCTGCACGAGGGGCTCACGATGGACCCCGACGAGCGCGGCGCCCGCTCGAAGCGCCTGGCCGCCGCCGCGACCGCGCTGCCACCGCAGCAGTGGTTCCTGGACCAGCTGGACGCGCTGCGGGCCTAGGACTGTGTGACGCGCCCGGCGATGGAACGGAGCAGTTCCGCGACCGCCGCCGGGCCCGACAGCAACAGGTCGGCGCGGTCGGCCAGTTCGGGGACCTCCGTGCCGCTGCACACCAGCAGACCTGCGGTGCCCTGGGTGCGGAGCTTCTCCACGGCGGCGTAGGCGGCGAGGTCGCCGAGGTCGTCACCGGCGTAGAGCACCGTCTCGGCGCCGGTCTCCTTCACGTACTCCTCCAGCGCCACCCCCTTGTCCATGCCCGGCGGGCGCAGCTCCAGGACGAGACGGCCCGGTTCCACGATCAGGCCGTGACGCGCGGCCAGGTCGCCCAGCGGAGTGCGCAGTGCCTCGAAGGCGACCTGCGGGTCGGCGGCACGGCGGGTGTGCACGGCGACCGCGCGGCCGCCCTTCTCCTCGACCCAGACACCGCTGTCCGCGCCTTCCAGCACTGCGGGAAGCGCGGCCCGGACGGCCTCGACGCCGGGGTCCGGCGGCGGGGCGTGGACGGTGGCGGTGGCGGCGTCCCAGCGTTCGGCGCCGTAGTGCCCCAGGACGACGAGGTGGTCCAGTCCCGGCGCCCCCGCGAAGCCTCCGTACCGTACGGCGGTGTCGGCCGGGCGGCCGGTGATCACGGCGACGGCGGCGACCTGGGGGGCGAGCGCGGAGAGGGCCGGGACGACATCGGGGTGCGCCCGGGACCGCTCCGGGTCCGGGACGATGTCGGCGAGCGTGCCGTCGAAGTCCAGCGCGACGACCGCACGGGAGGGACGGGCCAGGAGCGCGGCGAGGCCTTCGCGGCCGGCCTGGGTGGACGGGGTCGGGATGGGGTGTGCCGAATTGCCCATGGCCCGAGCGTAGCGTCGAGCAGAACTAAACCCAGCCCAGTCGCCATCCCTTCGGCTCACCGGGGCAAACCAACCCGCCGTCACCCCTGCGGCTCACCGGGGCAAACCCAGCCCCGCCGGCGTTTGAGGCGCGGGGCCCGGGGCGGAGCCCCGGCACTGACCGGAGCAGAACCCAGCCGTCGGCCCCGACGCCCACCGGGGCAGGGCCCCAGCCCGCCGTCACCCCTGCGGCTCACCGGGGCAAACCCAGCCCCGCCGGCGTTTGAGGCGCGGGGCCCGGGGCGGAGCCCCGGGAGGGCCGGGGCTCAGCGCCGCCCGCGCCTCGCGTCCCGGACCCGCCGCAGCCGGTTCACCGTCACCGGGTCCGCCTCCAGCGCCCGCCGGTCGTCCAGGAGCGCGTTGAGCAGCTGGTAGTAGCGGACCGGCGAGATGCCCAGGTCTTCCCGGATCGCCCGCTCCTTCGCACCGGGGCCCGGCCAGGAGCGCCGCTCCACGGCCAGCACCGCGCGTTCCTGGTCGGAGAGCGGGGCAGCGGAGTCCGCGTCGTCAGCGGGAGGGCCGGTCATATGAACCAACCTACCTACTCGGCACTCTCCGCCTGCCGGGCCTGGGACGCGATGTCCACGAGCACGCTCTCCGGGCTGCCGCCGGGCTCGACCGCCGAGCCGATCTTCTCCTTGATGCTCTCGCTGGCCTGCGCCCACGACGTCTTGCCGAACGGGTACAGCTGCGAGTTCGGCAGCGCCGACAGGAACTCGCGCAGCTGCTTGTGCTTGCTGTCCGACTCCATCGCGGCGGACGCGGTGCCGGTCACGGGCAGCAGGTCGTACTGGTCGGCGAAGGCGAGCACGTTCTCGTCCGTGTAGGCGAAGTCGAGGAACTTGCCGATCTCCGCCCGGTGGCCGTTCTGCTTGAAGCCCATCATCCAGTCGGCCACGCCCATCGAGCCCTTGGTCGGCCCCTCGATCCCGGGCAGCGGGACCATGCCGACCTCGACGCCCTTCTTCTCGGCCTCCTGCATCAGCGTCGGGTGGCCGTTGAGCATGCCGACGTCACCCTGGGTGAACGCGTCGAAGGCCTTCGCCCGGTCGAGCTTCCCCGGGGCGACGGGACCGGTGAGGCCCTTGCCCACGAGGCTGTTCTTCAGCCACTTGAAGGTCTCTATGTTGGCCTGGGAGTCGATGTTGTAGTTGCCGACCTCGTCCGTGTAGCCGCCACCCCCGCTGAGCAGCCACATCAGGGTCTCGGCCTGGGACTCCTCCGGGCCGAGCGGCAGTGCGAAGGGGTAGGTCACACCGCGCTGCTTAAGCACGGTGGCGTCGCTCTGGATGTCGTCCCAGGTCTGCGGTGCCCCGAGGCCCGCCTTGGCGAAGAGGCCCTTGTTGTAGAAGAGGAGCCGGGTGCTGGCCACGAACGGGAGGCCGTACAGAGTGTTGTCGACCTCTCCCGCGTCGGTGAGCGAGGGCAGGAAGTTCGACCCGGTGCGGATGGCGATCATCTCGTCGGCGGCGTAGAGCTTGTCCGCCTTGGCGAAGTCGGCGTACGCACCGATCTGCGCGATGTCGGGGGCCTCGCCGGCCTTCACCATCTCGGCGACCTTGCGGTCGACGTCCTTCCAGGAGTAGACGCTGACCTCGACCTTGATGTCGGGGTTGGCCTTCTCGAACTTCCCGGCGACGTCGTCCCAGTACTTCTGGGAGCTGTTCTCCGCACCCGTACCGTAGTCGGCCGCGACGAGTCGCAGGGTGACGTCGCCGCCCCCGGTGTCCGAACCGCACCCCGACAACGTCGCCGTCATCCCGAATGCGGCCACCACCGCGGTCAGACCCACAAAGCGCCGCTGCACAGCCTTGCCCATCCCTACATTGGTCGACGCGGACACCATCGCTCCCGACGGCGAACCCGCGATACTGCCTCAACGACCGCACGGAGGTCTACACCACCTGCGTATCGATTCGGCAATCTAGCAGGACCGTTTTGTATGGGTGCTCAACAAACCACGATAGTGGACTAGACCTTTTAGGGGTCGGCGGGCGAAACTGTCTTCCGTGAGACACGTCATCGCCCTCGATGTGGGCGGCACAGGAATGAAGGCCGCTCTGGTCGGGGCCGACGGCACCCTGCTCCACGAGGCGCGCCGGGCCACCGGCAGGGACCGCGGCGCCGAGGCCGTCGTGGAGACGATCCTCCGCTTCGCCGAGGACCTCCGCGCGTACGGCGAGGAGCACCTCGGCGAGAGTGCCGCCGCCGCCGGGGTCGCCGTGCCCGGCATCGTCGACGCGGAACGCGGGATCGCCGTCTACGCCGCGAACCTGGGCTGGCGCGACGTGCCCCTGCGCAAGCTGCTCGGCGAACGGCTCGGCGGCATACCCGTCGCGCTCGGCCACGACGTCCGGACCGGAGGCCTCGCCGAAGGACGGATCGGTGCCGGCCAGGGAGCGGACCGCTTCCTGTTCGTGCCGCTGGGCACCGGGATCGCCGGCGCCATCGGCATCGCGGGCACCATCGAGGCGGGCGCCCACGGTTACGCGGGCGAGATCGGCCACATCGTGGTCCGGCCGGACGGCCCGGACTGCGGCTGCGGCCAGCGCGGCTGCCTGGAGACCCTCGCCTCGGCCGCCGCCGTGTCCAGGGCCTGGGCCGCCGCGTCCGGAGACCCCGACGCGGACGCCGCGGACTGCGCGAAGGCCGTCGCCTCGGGCGACCCGGCGGCCCTGCGCGTGTGGCGGGACGCCGTCGACGCGCTGGCCGCCGGACTGGTCACCGCGCTCACCCTGCTGGACCCCCGCACGCTCATCATCGGTGGCGGTCTTGCCGAGGCAGGGGAAACCTTGTTCACACCACTGCGTGCGGCTGTCGAGGAACGGGTCACGTTCCAGAAGCTGCCTCACATCGTCCCGGCGGCCCTCGGGGACACCGCCGGATGCCTGGGCGCAGGGCTGCTCGCCTGGGATCTACTCTCCACGGAGGTTTCCGCCTGATGGCCGGACGCGCAGACAGCACGGTTCTCGCAGGTGCCCGGGTGGTGCTTCCCACCGGCACCGTCGAGAACGGCCGGGTGATCGTCGAGGGCACCCGGATCGCCGGCAGCACGCGGGAGGACGCCCGGACCGTCGACCTCTCGGGCCACTGGGTGGTCCCCGGATTCGTGGACATCCACAACCACGGCGGCGGTGGCGCGTCCTTCGCCACCGGTACCGCCGAGGACGCCCTGACCGCGGTGCGGGCGCACCGCGCCCACGGCACGACGACCGTCGTCGCCTCGACCGTCACCGGCGAGATGGACTTCCTGGCCCGACAGGCCGGCATGCTCTCCGAACTGGTCGAGCAGGGCGAGCTCGCCGGAATCCACTTCGAGGGCCCCTTCATCTCCCCGTGCCGCAAGGGCGCCCACAGCGAGGGCCTCCTCCGCGACCCCGACCCCGCGGAGGTCCGCAAGCTCCTCGACGCGGCGCGCGGGAGCGCCAGGATGGTCACCCTCGCCACCGAACTCCCGGGCGGCATCGAGTCCGTACGGCTGCTCGCGGAGCACGGGGTGATCGCCGCCGTCGGCCACACGGACGCGACGTACGAGCAGACCGTCGAGGCGATCGACGCGGGCGCCACCGTCGCCACGCACCTCTTCAACGCGATGCCCGCCATAGGCCACCGCGCGCCCGGCCCGGTCGCGGCGCTCCTGGAGGACGAGCGGGTCACCGTCGAGCTGATCAACGACGGCACGCACCTGCACCCCGCCGCCCTGGAGCTCGCCTACCACCACGCCGGCGCCGGCCGGGTCGCGCTGATCACCGACGCCATGGACGCGGCCGGCGGGGGCGACGGCTTCTACGAGCTCGGGCCGCTCGCCGTCGAGGTCAAGGACGGCGTCGCCCGCCTGGTGGAGGGCGGCTCGATCGCGGGCTCCACCCTCACCCTGGACACCGCCTTCCGCAGGGCCGTGACCGTCGACCGGATCCCCGTGGACGACGTCGTCCGGTCCATCTCCGCCAACCCGGCCCGGCTCCTCGGCCTGTACGACCGGATCGGCTCACTGGACCCGGGCAAGGACGCCGACCTGGTGGTCCTGGACGCGGACTTCGCGCTCAAGGGCGTCATGCGCCGGGGCGAGTGGATCGTGGAGCCCCCGGTCGGCTGACGGGCGGCTGAACACGTGACGACCGGCGGTTGAACACGTAACGAAGAGACGGCGGTTGTCCCCGAAACCTGGGACGGCCGCCGCCTCTTTGGCATGATCACCAGGGACGGCGCCGCGGGGAGACGGCGCGTGGGCACGGACGATCAAGGGGGCCGGTACAGGTGATACTGACCGTCACGCTGAACACGGCACTCGACCTGACCTACGCCGTCCCCGCACTCGTCCCGCACACCAGCCACCGCGTCGACGACGTGACCGAGCGCCCCGGCGGCAAGGGCGTCAACGTGGCCCGGGTGCTCTCCGCGCTCGGCCACGAGACCGTGGTGACCGGCTTCGCCGGCGGCGCCACCGGAGCGGTCCTGCGCGAACTCCTCGGCGCACTCCCCCACCGTCCCACCGACGCGTTCGTCACCGTCGCGGGGAACACCCGCCGCACCCTCGCCGTCGTCGACCGCTCCAGCGGTGACACCACCCAGCTCAACGAGCCGGGCCCGCTGATCGGCGCCGGCGAATGGGCGGCCTTCCTCGGCACGTTCGGAGAGCTCCTCCCCGGGGCCGCGGCCGTCGCCCTCTGCGGCAGCCTGCCCCCCGGCATCCACGTCGGCGCGTACGCGGAACTCGTACGGCTCGCCCGCGCGGCCGGCGTACCCGTGCTCCTGGACACCGACGGCGAGCCCCTGCGCCGCGGCATCGCCGCCCGCCCCGACCTCGTCAAGCCGAACGCCGACGAACTCGCCCGGCTCACCGGCGCCCGCGAACCCCTGCGCGCCACCCGCGACGCCCGCCGCCGGGGCGCGCACAGCGTCGTCGCGTCGCTGGGCGCGGACGGGCTCCTCGCCGCCACCCCCGACGGCGTCTGGCGGGCCGCACCGCCGACCGCCGTACGGGGCAACCCCACCGGCGCGGGCGACTCCGCCGTGGCCGGACTGCTCTCCGCCCTCGCCGAAGGGCTCGGCTGGCAGGACCGGCTGATCCGCGCGGTGGCCCTGTCCACGGCGACCGTGCTGGCCCCGGCGGCCGGCGAGTTCGACCGCGCCGCCTACGAGGACCTGCTGACCCGGGTCACCGTCGAACAGCACGCACCGGCGGCCTGACCGGCCCCCGGGACGACCGCGTCCCGGCTCGCGCTGGGCGATGACCGGGACGACGGTGGTGCTGGTTCTCCGAGCGTATCGGGCGGCTGATCAGTCCTTGACGTGACCCGACTTCAGCGACAGCTGGTCGAGGTTGGCGTCACACGAGTCGCCCTCGTTGCACGACAGCATGAGGGTGTTCGACCCCTTGTCGAGCTGCACGTACGCGTACGTGTTCGTCCAGCCCTTCTCCAGGTCGCCCTCCGCGGCGTTCGCGAAGTTCTTCATGTTGATCGAGCGCGGGTCCTCGTCGTTGACCGTGAGGGACGTCTTGGCGTCCTTGCCCGGCACCCCGTACGTCACGTACAGCGTGTACGGGCCGCTCTCCGGCACATCGACGGTCCAGGTGGCCGACCGGCCGACCTCGTTGAGGCTGATGTACTGGCCGTTCGCGCTCTTGGCGCCCTTGACCGTGCTGTCCAGGGACGCCGTGCCCCCGAGCGTCAGCGTCGCCGCGTCCTGCTTCGGCAGATCGACGGCCTCCTGGGAAGCCTTCGCGGACTTCTCGGGCTTCGGGGAGTCCTCGACCTCGTCGGCCGGACCCGCCGACGACCCGGCCTCGTCCTTCTTGCCGTCGCTGTCGTCGCCCGTCATCAGCGCCGCGCCGATGCCGATGAGCACGACCGCGACCACCGCGACGGCCGCGATCAGCAGCGCCTTGGTGTTGGGGCCCCCACGGCCGGAACCGCCGTTACCGCCGGGCACCGACCCGTGCTGCGCGGTCACCGCCCCGCCGGGGTAGGTCTCCGGCGCCGCGTACTGCGGGTTCGGCCGGCCGTACTGGGGCTGCTGGCCGTACGCCTGCTGCGGCGGTACCTGCCCGTACTGGCGCTCACCGACCGTCCGCACCTGGTTGTACGACGTTCTGGGCACGCCGGGCTGCGCGGCCGGACCGGGGTAGCCGTATCCACCCTGCCCGGGCGGCTGTGCGCCTGCCGCCCGCCCGTCCTCGTACAGATAGCCGAACGGATCGTCGTCCTCGGGCTTGCTCGCGCCGTTGTTTCCGGCCGTCATCCCTGGGTCACTCCTCACCATGTCGCCAGCCGTCGCCGACCGGCCGAGCCTACCCCGAACGGAGCACGCGTCGAATTGCTCTCGGCCCCCCGGAAAACCGGGCGGTGTACGGGGACAGCCAGGGCGTGAACGTCAGCCGGCTCTGCGGTGAACCTTCGATCGTGACCGCTTTTCCACATACATCCGCTGGTCGGCGGAGTGCAGGACCTCTTCCTCGGTCATGCCGCACTCGGCCCAGCCGATACCGAAACTCGCCCCGACCCTGACTGCCCGGCCGTCCACCCGGATGGGCGGAATGATGGCGTTACGCAAGCGTACGGCCAGATCCGCGGCATCTGCGGCCCCGAGACCGTCCGCGAGGACGACGAATTCGTCACCCCCGAGCCGCGCGACCGTGTCACCGTCCCGTACGCAGGTCGTGAGTCGCCGGGCGACCTCGATGAGAACCGCGTCACCCGCGTGATGCCCGAACCGGTCGTTGATGGACTTGAAGCCGTCCAGGTCGCAGAAGAGCACCGCGAGCCCCTTCGTGCCGTCGTCGCGGTCCGGGTCGGGCGCCACGACGTGCACATGATGGTCGTAGGGGCCGGCACCCGGAGCGATCTCACCCTCGTAACCGTCCGCCCGGTAGCCGTGCACCGCGCTCTCGACATCGCCGTAGGCCGCGTCCAGCGCCTCGATCGCGCTGGAGGTGACCGAGTGAGGCCTCTCACACAGCCGCGCGCCGAGCCGGGAGCGCAGCTCGGCACTGTTGGGCAGACCGGTGAGCGCGTCGTGCGAGGCGCGGTGCGCGAGATTCAGCTCGTTGCGCTTGCGCTCCTCTATGTCCTCGACATGGGTGAGCAGGAAACGCGGGCCGTCGGTGGTGTCGGCGACGACGGAGTTGCGCAGCGAGACCCAGAGATACGTGCCGTCCCTGCGCCCGAGCCGCAGCTCCGCCCGCCCTCCCTCGGCGGACGTGCGGAGCAGGGTCCCGATGTCCTCGGGGTGGACGAGGTCGGCGAAGGAGTAGCGGCGCAGGACGGACGCGGGGCGTCCCAGGAGCCGGCAGAGCGCGTCGTTGGTGCGCAGCAGCCTGCCGTGCTGGTCGCCGCCCATCTCGGCGATGGCCATGCCGCTGGGGGCGTACTCGAACGCCTGGCGGAAGGATTCCTCGCTGGCGCGCAGCGCCTGCTGTTCGCGTTCGAGCCTGACCAGTGCGCGCTGCATGTTTGCTCGGAGACGAGCGTTACTGATCGCAATCGCCGCCTGGGAGGCGTACATCTGGAGGGCCTCACGGCCCCAGGCGCCGGGGCGGCGGCCGTTGCGCGGCCTGTCGACCGAGATGACCCCCAGGAGGTCCAGACCTCCGCCGGAGGCGTACATGGGGGCGTAGAGGCGGTCCAGGGGGTGCCACTCGTCCTCGAAGCGGGGCTCGGGCCCCTCGGTGTGCCACTGCGGTACGTCGTCGTCGAGGAGCACCCAGCCCTCGGTGTGGGGTATGAACCGGAGCTCGTCCCAGGCCTCGCCCATCGACAGCCTGCGCTCCCAGGACTCACGGGAGCCGACACGGCCGGTGATCAGGGCTTCCGCGGCGCTGTTGCCGGCGAAGGCGGCGACCACGAGATCACCGTCGGGGCGGACGAGGTTCACGCAGCCCAGCTCGTACCCGAGGCCGGTGACGATGCCGTCGGCCACGGACTGCAGCGTGTCCGCCAGGCTCCGCGCCGTATTGAGATCAGCGACGGCCTGGTGCAACTGCCGCATGGTCGCAAGGCGGACGTACGGCTCCGACTCGGCCTCCATTGCTCGCACTCCCCGAGACCTCGACAGCAACTCCAGGTTTCATATCGACGTACTTGTTGCACTGTCACGGCCACTGAATCACAGTGAGCTGTGCACCCGGTACACAGGGTCAACAAATATTGCTCTCTGTGACTCAAGTCACAACAGGTACTCAAGGGTGTCCGAGGCGCCTCCGGGGGCCTCCTTCTATTTATCGAACGCAAATCGGCACACCTGGGACGGTGGTCCGTGGTCCTAGGACCCGGCTGGTCCCCTGGCCCGATGCGACGGGGCGTACCGCGGCACTAGCGTGCCCCGTGTGCCGCAGAAGACTCCCCCCGCCCCGCGCCCCGAAGCCGTCCCCCATGCTGAAGGGGTGAGCAACGACGAATTCCGCGCCGCCCTGTCCAGACTGGCCGCCGGGGTGGTGCTGGTCACCGCCCAGGAGCCGCCGCTGGACGAGGACGGCCGGGGCGAGGACGTCGGGATGACGGCGACGGCCTTCATGTCGGTCTCCCTGGACCCGCCGCTGGTCATGGTGAGCCTGCGCAACGACTCACGGATGGACGACCTGCTGGCCGAGCAGCCGCAGTGGGCGGTGTCGGTGCTCGCGGAGAACCAGCGGAGCATCGCCGGGCGGTTCGCCATGAAGGGGCGGATCAGCGACCGGCTGCTCTTCGCGGACATCCCCTGCATACGGGGCGAGGTCACGGGGGCGTTCCTGGTGGAGGGGGCACTGGCCACCCTGGAGTGCCGCAC
The DNA here is from genome assembly GCF_044751065.1 of Streptomyces sp. NPDC088746. Lineage (NCBI taxonomy): Bacteria > Bacillati > Actinomycetota > Actinomycetes > Kitasatosporales > Streptomycetaceae > Streptomyces > Streptomyces sp. NPDC088746. Next base: position 147,363 of record NZ_JBIVLA010000002.1, on the reverse strand, counting down.
GGAACAGCGCGTCCTGGCCGGGGATCACACACTGGTGATCGGCAGGGTGCTGACGGCTTCGCTGCCGAGCGCGGACGGAGAGCCGCTGACGTACTTCAGGGGCCGCTACCGGCAGCTGGGCTGACCGGCGCGCCCGCGGACCTTCGCGGGGGCCGTCACCAGTCGCGGCCGGAGCGCCCGCGCTTCGTGTCGCCGCGCTGCTTCTTCTCGCGCAGCCTGCGCTCGTTGATGCCGCGCGGAATCTTCTTCTTGAGGCGCGGCTTGGGCGGCGGGGCCGTGGCCTCCGCCAGGAGCGCCGCGAGCCGCACGGCGGCCGTCTCACGGTTGCGCCACTGGGAGCGGTGCTCCGAGGAGCGCACGGACACGACACCGCCGACCAGCCGGCTCGCCAGGCGTTCGAGGGCCCGGGCCTTCCACACCTCGGGCAGGGCCTCGGTCGCCGCGAGGTCGAAGCGGAGCTCCACCTGGGAGTCGCTCGTGTTGACGTGCTGCCCACCGGGCCCGGAGGACCGCGAGAAACGCCACATGAGTTCGGCCTCCGGCAGGGAGACCGAACCGCGGATGACATAGGGCCCGGACATGACACCCATGTTCCCTGGCGTACGACCGGTTCGTCACCTTGTTTTGCGAGCGTTCGGCCAGAAGTTCGGCAAAGAAAGTAAAGGGAACAGGAACCTCGTGGTCTCTTGTCTGCGTTAGGACGGGTGACGGTAGCTTTCGTGATGGCACGAAGCCCGCACATGACGAGGAAAGGGACTTCCCATGGCTGTAAGCCTGTCCAAGGGCGGCAACGTCTCGCTCACCAAGGAGGCCCCGGGCCTGACCGCCGTCACGGTCGGCCTCGGCTGGGACGTCCGCACCACCACCGGCACCGACTTCGACCTCGACGCCTCGGCGATCGCGGTCAACACCGCCGGCAAGGTCTTCTCCGACGGCCACTTCGTCTTCTTCAACAACAAGGCGACGCCGGACCAGACCATCGTCCACACCGGTGACAACGTCACGGGCCAGGGCGAGGGCGACGACGAGCAGATCAACGTCAACCTCGCGGGCCTCCCGGCGGACATCGACAAGATCGTCTTCCCGGTCTCCATCTACGACGCCGAGGCTCGCAGCCAGAACTTCGGCCAGGTGCGGAACGCCTTCATCCGCATCATCAACCAGGCCGGCGGCACCGAGATCGCCCGCTACGACCTGAGCGAGGACGCCGCCACCGAGACCGCCATGGTCTTCGGCGAGCTCTACCGCAACGGCGCCGAGTGGAAGTTCCGCGCCGTGGGCCAGGGCTACGCCTCGGGCCTGCGCGGCATCGCCCAGGACTTCGGCGTCAACCTCTGACGCGGACGGCTTCCCCACGGGAGCCCCCGCCCGACTCAGGTCGGCCGGGGGCTCCCGTGCGTTCGCTTCATATAGCGGACACGAACGCATCCCAGCCGGACAAGAACTGGTCAAAAACTTGTGAGGTAATTGTCGGCGTCCCGTCAAAACTGTTCATTCGGTGGCACTCTCTCCGCTCGTAACCCCCACAGGAACGAGCAACGGAGAAGGCATGACCCCCCACATGAACACCCGTCGCGCCGCCGCCCTGGCCGCAGTCGCCGCGATGGTCGTCGTCGGCGTCCAGACGGGAACGGCAACGGCCGGTTCCCGAGCCGCCGATGACACCGCCTCTTCCGCCGGCGCCACCGCCCTCGGCGTCAACACGGCCGGCCACCGTGCCACCGCCCTCCGGGCCGCCCAGGCCGACGCCTCGTCCGCCGCCGAGACCCTCGGACTCGGCAGCCAGGAGAAACTGATCGTCCGTGATGTGATCAAGGACGCCCACGGCACCGTCCACACCCGTTACGAGCGCACCTACGCCGGGCTGCCGGTCCTCGGCGGTGACCTCGTCACCCACACCGCCGCCGACGGCACCTCCAAGGGCGTCGACAAGGCCACCGAGGCCCGCATCGCCGTACCCTCGACCCAGCCGGAGCTGAAGGCCGCGGCCGACGCACGCACGGTCGTATGGGCGGGCAGCGGCAAGCCCGCCCTCGCCTTCGAGACCGTCAGGAACGGTGTCCGGAAGGACGGCACCCCCAGCCGGCTCCACATCATCACCGACGCCACGACCGGCAAGCGCCTGCACAGCTACGAGGCCGTCGAGACCGGCACCGGGAACAGCCAGTACAGCGGGAAGGTCACCCTGTCGACCACCCAGGCCGGTTCGGGCTTCGAGCTCACCGACGGCGACCGGGGCGGGCACAAGACGTACGACCTCGGCCAGGGGCAGACTGGCACCGGCGACCTCGTCACCGACGCCGACGACATCTGGGGCGACGGCACCGGGAACGACCGCCGGACCGCGGCGGTCGACGCCCATTACGGAGCCGCCACGACCTGGGACTTCTACAAGTCCGAGCTCGGCCGCGACGGCATAGCCGGCGACGGCCGCGCCGCGTACTCCCGCGTCCACTTCGGCACCGGCTACGTCAACGCCTTCTGGGACGACAGCTGCTTCTGCATGACCTACGGCGACGGCGCCGACGACAGGAGCGCGCTCACCGCGATCGACGTCGCGGGCCACGAGATGAGCCACGGCCTGACCTCGGCCACCGCCAACCTCGACTACGCGGGCGAGTCCGGTGGTCTCAACGAGGCGACCAGCGACATATTCGGCACCTCCGTGGAGTTCTTCGCCGGCAACGCCACCGACCCCGGCGACTACCTCATCGGCGAGAAGATCGACATCAACGGCGACGGGACACCCCTGCGCTACATGGACAAGCCGAGCAAGGACGGCGGCTCGGCGGACTACTGGGACTCCGGCGTCGGCGACCTCGACGTGCACCACTCCTCCGGTGTCGCCAACCACTTCTTCTACCTGCTGGCCGAAGGCAGCGGCGCCAAGACCATCGACGGGGTCGACTACGACTCCCCGACCGCCGACGGCTCCACGGTCACGGGCATCGGCCGCCAGAAGGCCTACCAGATCTGGTACAAGGCGCTCTCCGTCTACATGACGTCGAGCACCGACTACGCCGGAGCCCGCGAGGCGACCGAGAAGGCCGCCACCGACCTGTTCGGTGCCGACAGCGCCGAGCTGACGGCCGTCCAGGCCGCCTGGGCCGGCGTCAACGTCAAGTAACCGGCGTCAACGCGAACAACCGGAGCACCACCGGGAGCCGGTCAGCCACGGGCGGGCCGGCTCCCGCCGTTGAGCCAGGTGTCCCACACCTCCGTCAGATCCAGGCCCGACTCCTTCCCGGCGTACGCGGTGAAGTCGGCCGTCGAGGCGTTGCCGTGCCGATGTGCCGTCAGCCAGCCCCTGACCAGGCCGAAGAAGGCCTCGTCGTCGTCCATCTCCTGCCGGATCCTGTGGACGACCATCGCACCACGGCCGTACACCGGGGGCCGGGACAGATCGGCGGCGCCCGGCGGGCGGCCGGGCGGGAAGGCCCAGTTCGCCTCGTCGTCGTACGCCTTCCCGAAACTCTCCGCTACGGGAATGCCGTCGTGGTCCTCGCTCCAGAGCCACTCCGCGTACGTCGCGAAGCCCTCGTTGAGCCACATGTCCCGCCAGCTCGCGGGCGTGACCGAATTGCCGAACCACTGGTGGGCCAGCTCGTGGACGAGCAGCCCTGTGTCCGGCGGGCCGGGGAAGAACGGCCGGTTCTGGGTCTCCAGCGCGTACCCCGCGTCCCCACGGCGGCCCACGACCGCCCCGGCCGAGGAGAAGGGATACGGCCCGAACCGCTTCTCCCCCCACGCGACGACCTCCGGAATCCGGGCGAGCACCCGGGCGCTCGCCCCCGCCACGTCCGGGTCGACAGCGGTGACCACCGGCAGGCCGTTCCCGGTGGCCGACTCCCGCAGCGTCCAGCGGCCGACCGCGACGGTCGCGAGGTAGCTCGCCATGGGTTCGCGGACGCGCCAGTGGAACGTCGTGCGCCCCCCTGCCGTACGACGGGACGTCAGCTCACCGTTGGAGACGGCGGTCCGCCCTTCCGGGACGGTGACCCTCACGTCGTACGAGGCCTTGTCGCCCGGGTGGTGGTTCCCGGGGAACCAGGCCATGGAACCGGTCGGCTCCCCCAGCGCCACCGCCCCGTGCGCGGTCCTCAGCCAGCCCTCCTCGGAGCCGTCCGGATCGGTCACCGTGCGGGGTGCGCCGGCATAGCGCACGACGGTACGGAAGGTGGATCCCTCACGGAGGCGGTCCGCGACGGCGCGGTCCGGACGCAGCGTCAGCTCCGAGCCCGCCCGGTTCACGGCGGCGGGGCGGCCCTCCACGGTCACCGAGGCGACCTTCAGCCCGGTCAGATCCAGGTTGAACGCGCTGAGGTCCTGGGTGGCCCGGGCGGTGATCACGGCCGTGCCGTTCAGCCGGCCGGCCGTGGAATCGACGTCGAGGGAGAGACCGTAGTGCGTGACGTCGTAGCCGCCGTTGCCGAGCCGGGGGAAGTACGGGTCACCGCCCCCGGCCGCACCCGGTGTCCACCCGCTTCCGCCGAGGCCCGCCGTGCAGCCCGTGACCAGGGTGAGCACAGCCAGCAGCAGGGCGCCGCCGCGCGCGGTGCGGCGTGCCGCTGCTGCTGTCGGCTGTTCCACGCCGCCGATCCTAGGGAGGTGCGCCGTGCCTCGGGGGGCTCGCCCCGCTACTTGGAGACGGCGGCGACGCCCGCAGCGGCGAACTTCTCGTCCAGGTCACCGCTCGGGGCCCCCGCGACGCCGATGCCCGCCACCGGAGCGCCCTTGGCCTGCACGGGTGAGCCGCCCGCCAGGAACAGGGTGCCGGGGATGTCCTTCAGGTTCGGTGCCTGCTCCAGGCGCTTGACCAGCTCGGAGGTGGGCGCGTTCCAGGAGACGGCGGTGTACGCCTTCTTCACGGCCGACTCGGGGGACTGCGGGCCCGCACCGTCGCCGCGCAGGGTGACGAGGGTGTTGCCGTTACGGTCGACGACGGCCACCGAGATGCGCTGGTTCTCCTTCTTCGCGGCGTCCAGGGCGGCCTGCGCGGCCTTGGTGGCGGCGGCGACGGTCAGGTGGGTGGACTGCTGGAGATTCCGGTCGGAGGCGTCGGCCTTCACGGCGGCGGCGGGCGCGGCGGCCGGGGTGGACGCGTTCGCGGACATCGCGCCGAAGGTTCCGGCGCCCAGGGCGGCTGCGGCGACGGCACCGGTCAGGACTCGGGTGCGCAGCGACATCTTCTTCATGGTGGTCTCCGTAAGGTGGTGGCCGGCTCTGTCTCGAACCGTTCGGCTTCCTGCTTCGATCCTCCGGCCGGATCCGGGGCCGCACGGTCGGCGTACCGGCTGGAAGCCGCACCCGGGTCGGCCGACCGCCCCGTCAGCCGATCGGTTGATGCGCAGGTGGCCCCACGGGGTGACCATGGGGTGTCCGCGCAGGTCAGCAGCGCGGTGCTGAGGCGGCACAGGTCACGGCCGAGGGAGCGCGGGGTACGAGGTGCGGCGGAACGGAACCGGCCCGGACACGGAGCGGACGGCAGCGCCGGACGCGGCGGGCCCGACATGCCGGCCGGACGCGGCGGGTGACCCGGACGCCCGGTGGATGGCCCTGCTCATGCACGCCGCGTTCTTCCTGCTGCTCGGCGCCTCCCTCGCGCGCTTCCTGATGCGCCACCCCGGCGAGACCCGCACCCCCTGGATCATCACCCTGTCGGCCGTGCTCGCCGTGCTGTACCTCGTCGGGCCGGTGCTCGGCTCCCGCCCCACCCCCCGCCGGCTGACCTGGCTCGGCGCCCTCGTCGTGGTGTGGATGGTCCTGGTCGTCCTCGCGCCGAGCTTCGCGTGGTGCGCCGTCCCGCTCTTCTACACGGGCCTGCGCATCCTGCCGCCGCGCGCCGCCCTGGCACTCGTCGCCCTGCTCACCGTCTTCGTGGTCGCCGCACAGCTGCGCCTCGCCACGGGCTTCGACCCGAATCTCGTCCTGGCCCCGCCCGCGGTCGCCGCCGTCGCCACCGCCGTCTTCGTCCACATGCGGCGCCAGGCCGTACGCCAGCGGGACCTGGCCGCACGGCAGCGCGAACTCATCGACGACCTGCTGCGCACCCGCAGGGAACTCGCCGCCACCGAACGCCGGGAAGGCACCCTCGCCGAACGCCAGCGGTTGTCCATGGAGATCCACGACACCCTGGCCCAGGGCCTCTCCAGCCAGCAGATGCTGCTCCAGGCCGCCGACCGCTCCTGGGACACCGACCCGGCCACCGCCCGCCGCCACGTCCTGACGGCGACGGGCATCGCCGAGCGCAACCTCGCCGAGGCCCGCCGCTTCGTGCACGACCTCGCCCCCGCCGACCTCGCGGAGGGCGGCGGGCTGGAGGCGGCGCTGCACGCGCTCGCCGCCCGGGAGACCGCCCAGGCCGGAGGCCGCCTCACCGTGCGCTGCCATGTGGAGGGCGTGCCGGCCGCCGCACTGCCCGACCGGGTGCAGTCGGCGCTGCTGCGGATCGCGCAGGGCGCCCTCGCGAACATCACCGAGCACTCCGGCGCCACCGTCGCCGCGCTGACCCTGACCCACCTCGGTGACCGGGTCGCCCTCGACGTCGCCGACAACGGCCGGGGCTTCGGTCCCGGCCGGCCGGCGCCCCGCCCGCCCGAAGGTGTACGCGGCCACGGGCTGCCCGCGATGCGGGCCCGGGTCCAGCAGCTCGGCGGCACCCTGACCATCGAATCGGCGCCCGGCGAGGGCACGGTCCTGTCCGCCGCCGTGCCTCTGCCCCAGACCGCCCCGCCACCCCCGGAGGAACGCGCATGACCCCGCCCGTGAGGCCCGTACGGATCCTGCTCTGCGACGACCACGCCGTCGTACGGGCCGGGCTGCTCGCCCTCCTCGGCGGCGAACCCGACATCGAGGTGGTGGGCGAGGCGGGCAGCGGTGAGGAGGCCGTCGCCCTCGCCGCCCGGCTCGGCCCCGACGTCGTCCTCATGGACCTCCAGCTGGGCCCCGGGATCGACGGCGTCGAAGCCACCCGCCGCATCACCGCCGGAACCGGCACCGGCACCGGCACCGCCAACGTGCTCGTCCTCACCACGTACGACACCGACGCCGACATCACCCGGGCCATCGAGGCCGGAGCCACCGGTTACCTGCTGAAGGCCGAACGCCCGGAGGAGCTCTTCGCCGCGATCCGCGCCGCCGCACAGGGCCGCACGACACTTTCCCCGCCCGTCGCCAGCCGGGTCATGGCCCGGATGCGCAGCCCCCGGCCCACCCTCACCGAACGCGAACTCGACATCCTGGGCCAGCTCTCCCAGGGCCTCGGCAACCGTGACATCGCGCGGGCCCTCTTCATCAGCGAGGCCACCGTCAAGACCCACCTGGGCCGGATCTACGAGAAGCTCGGCGTGGACACCCGGGCGGGAGCCGTCGCCGTCGCCAAGGAACAGCGGCTGCTCCCGTAAGCCCCCTCCGGCGAGCGGCGCGGGGCGCTCGCGCGGCATGACACCATCGAACCGTGCTCGACATCGGCTACTCCCTCTCCCGGCGCTTCCCGGACCCCCCGCAGACCGACTACCGCCGCGCGGACGTCCACGCCCTGCGGCACGACCTGTTCTCCGGGGACGTCTACCTCGCCGACACCAAGGCCGACCGCGAGGTGTCCACAGCCTGGGGATGGGTCCCCGTGCTCGACTTCGCCTGGGCGCTCTGCGACATCGTCGAGCAGATCGACCGCGACCCCCGGGGCAACCGCTCGCACCGCCGGCAGTACGCCGAACTCGACTTCACCGAATCGTCCGACCGCATGCTCTTCGAGCGCCGCTTCGGCTGGGTGGACGTCGAGGCCGACTGGATGCCCGGCGACGAGCCCCCGCTCACCTTCAACCACTCCCTGCTGCGCCGCGAGGCCCGCGACTTCCTGCACGACCTCATCGCCGACCTGGCCGACATGCACGAAGGCCTCGCCGACAACCCCGTCGTCTGGGACCTCCAGGCCCGCTTCCCCCGCCTCTGAGCGGGCCCGCCGGCACGGCGGCCCCTACGCCTCCACCCGCACCCCGATCTGCGCCGCGAACGCCGGAGCCAGCTCCATCAGCTGGGACGGGCTGATCACCGCCCCCGCCAGCCGCTCCACACCCCGCGCGATGTCGAGCTCGGCGACCGTCCGCAGATCGACGGACTCCATCCGCACCGCACTGAAGTCGGCACGCTTCAGCACACAGTCCCGGAACTCCACCCGGACCAGCTGCGCCTCCCCGAAATCCGGCTCCGAGAGCACACACCCCTCGAACACGACGTCCTTCAGCCGCGCCTTGCGAAGATTCAGGTAATCGATCTTCCCGCCCCGCACGAGCACCCGCTCCAGCACCGCGCCGTGCAGCTGCACCCCGCCCAGCCGCGCGTCCAGGACCTCCACGTCCCGCAGCGACGCCCCCGCGAGATCGGTGCCCACACCCCGCACCCCCGACAGCACCGAGTCGATGAACCTGGCCCGCACCAGCTCCGTACGGTCCAGGGCGCAGCCGCGCAGCTCGCAGTCCATGAAGCGCGCCCCCGGGCCCGACGCGTCGGCCAGGTCCGTCTCCCCGAACCGCACCCCGTCGTAGTCCCCGTCGGGCTCCAGGCCCTCCCCGTCGTACTCCACGAGGGGCGGCAGCCGGACCTCCGGCCGCCGCGCCTCGGCCACCCCGTCCCTCGCGCCCGCGCCCCTGCTGCTCCTGTTGCCTGTACGTGCCATGCCCCCCATCGTGACGCACACCACTGACATCGCCCCGGCCCGGTGTCACAGAACGCGAGGGCCGAACCGTCCTCCCTGCAGAAGCGCCCCCAGCAAGGAGACCCAGCCATGCAGCGCATCCACATCGTCGGCGGCGGCCTCGCCGGACTGACCGCGGCGATCACGGCCGCCGAGTCCCGGGCCCAGGTCACCCTCCACGAGGCCCACCACACCCTCGGTGGACGGGCCAGGACCTCCGACGGCCCCTACCTCACCAACGAGGGCCCGCACGCCCTGTACCGCCGCGGACCGCACCGGACCTGGCTCGAACAGCGGAAACTCCTCGGCCCGACGGCCTCCGTACCGCCCCTCGAAGGCACCCGTTTCCTCTTCCACCGGGGCGGCGCCCTGCGCAGGACCCCGCCCCTCGCCCTGCTGCGCCTCGCCCGCCGCAGCGCCCGCACGGCGCCCGTCGACACCGACTTCCTCAGCTGGGCCACCGGCCAGGTGGGCGAGGACGGTGCCCGCGCGGCGGCGAACTACATGGGCGTGGCCCTCTTCCACCACGACCCCGGTTCGCTCTCCGCCGCCTTCGTCCAGCCACGCCTGCGCCGCGCGACCGCGCTGCCGCCCGAGGCCCACTACCCCGTCGGCGGCTGGGCGCGGCTCGTCGACCGGATGGCCTCTCTGGCCTGGAAGCTCGGCGTGCGCATCGAGACCGCCGACCGCATCGGCCCCCGCGACCTGACCGGCCTCCGCGAGAGCGGACCGGTGATCGTCGCCACCCATCTGGACTCCGCCCGCACCCTGTTGGAAGACCCCTCCCTGACCTGGGACAGCGGCCGCACCGCCCTGCTCGACCTCGCTCTGCGGACCCGCCGCGGCGACCCGTTCATCGTCTCCGACCTCGACGCCCCCGGCTGGATCGAACGGTTCACCGCCCAGGACCCGACCCTCGCCCCGGCCGGCGAACAGCTCGTCCAGGCGCAGATCCCCCTCGCCCCCGGCACCCCGCGCGCCGACGCCGTCCGCCGCGCCGAGGACCTGCTCGACCTCGGCTTCCCCGGCTGGCGCGACCGCACCACCTGGCGCCGCGAAGCACTCGCGGCCGGCCGCACCGGCGCCGTCGACAAGCCCGGCACCACCTGGCGCGACCGGCCCGCCGTCGACCGCGGCGACGGGATCCTGCTCGCGGGCGACCAGGTCGCCGCCCCGGGACTCCTCAGCGAAGTCGCGTTCAACAGCGGCATCGAAGCGGCGGTCCTGGCACTGAAACTCATCGGCGGAACGGCACAGGAGACCCCCCGCGCGGCAGAGGCTCCTTGACCTCAAGCGCACCTGAGGTCGGAGGGTGGAGAGCACCAGCCACCGGCCACCACACCGCACCCGGGGAGCCCACCATGCACGCCATCCGCCTCCACGCCTTCGGCCCCGCGGAGAACCTCCTCCACGAACGGACCGAGGACCCCGTCCCCGCCCCCGGCCAGGTCCGCGTCGCCGTGGCCGCGGCCGGCGTGCACCTCGTGGACACCCACCTGCGCGAAGGCAGACCCGGCCCCTACCCGATCACCGCCGCCGACCTGCCGACCATCCCCGGCCGCGAGATCGCGGGTACCGTCGAGTCCCTCGGAGAGGGCAGCGACCCCGCATGGCTCGGCCGCGACGTCGTCGCCCACATCGGCGCGGCCCCCGGCGGCTACGCCGAACTGACCGTCGTCGACGCCGACAAGCTCCACCCACTCCCCGCCGGGCTCGGCGCGGCCGAGGCCGTCGCCATGATCGGCACCGGCCGCACCACCCTGGGGATCCTGCACTTCGCCGACCTCGGCCCCGAATCCGTCGCCCTCGTCACCGCCGCGGCCGGCGGCATCGGCACGCTCCTCGTCCAGTACGCCAAGAACGCCGGAGCCACCGTCGTCGGACTGGCCGGCGGCCCCGCCAAGACCGCCCGCGTCACGGAGAACGGAGCCGACCTCGCCGTCGACTACACCCTCCCCGACTGGCCGCGCCGCGTCCGCGCGCACCTCGAAACCCTCGGCCGTCCCGCCACCGTCCTCTTCGACTCGGTCGGCGGGATCACCGCCCGCGCCGCCGTGGACCTGCTCGGCCCGGGCGGCGAGCACCTCGTATACGGCGCCTCCGGCGGCCGGACGCCGGTCTTCGGCGAGAAGGAACTCGCCGAGCGCGGCATCACGTCCCGAAGCGTCCTCGGCCCCGCCATGATCGAGAAGGGGGGCGGCATGAGGACCCTGGAGACCCGTTCCCTCGCCGAAGCCGCGGCGGGCCGCCTCCGCCCCGCCGTCCAGCGCTTCCCGCTCGCCGAAGCGGCCGCCGCCCACCGCGCACTCGAAACCCGCGGCACGGTGGGCAAGGTCGTCCTCGTACCGTAAGAGGCCCTCAGGCCGCTCCCAGCTCCGCCAGCGCCCCCTCGTGAAGCCGGTACACCGTCCACTCGTCCTGGGGACGCGCACCCAGCGACTCGTAGAACGCGATGGAGGGGGCGTTCCAGTTCAGCACCGACCACTCCAGGCGCCCGTAACCGCGCTCCACGCAGATCCGCGCCAGCTCCCTCAGCAGCGCCTTCCCGTAACCGCCGCCACGCCGCTCGGGGCGCACGTACAGATCCTCCAGATACACCCCGTGCACCCCGCGCCACGTCGAGAAGTTGAGGAACCACAGCGCGAAGCCGACCACCGCGCCGTCGTCGTCCGCCACCGCGACATGCGCGTACGCGGCGGGCCGCTCACCGAACAGGGCCTCGCGGAGCTGCTCCTCGGTGGCGTTCGCCTCGTCGAGCGCCTTCTCGTACTCGGCGAGCTCACGGACCATGGCGTGGATGGCAGGGACGTCTTCAGGAGTGGCTACGCGAATCATGGGGGCAGCCTAGACAGGCGGGACCTCACGCCTCAGTCCCGCCCCAGCAACTGCCGGGCGATCTCCGCATGGTCCGCGTAAAGCCGCGGCCTCCCCCGGCGGATCCCCCACAGCGCGTTCTGCAGCACCCGCCCCAGCGTCCACGCCCTCGCCCGCTCCCGGTCCAGCTCCAGCACCCCGCACAGCAGATCGAACCTCCAGAGCACCTCCGACGCGTCCCACCTCTGGTCCAGCGCCGGAAAGAGGTCGAACGCCGGATCGCCCGCCAGCGGCTTCGGGTCCAGGGCCACCCACTCCCCCGCCCGGCCCTCCTCCTCGCGCCCCGCCAGGATGTTGGCGTAATGCAGGTCCCAGTGCAGCAGCCGGTCCCCCGGCTCCCCCGCCACCTCCCGCACCGCGGCCGCACAGTCCAGCAGCAGCCGCCGCTCACCCGCGTCCTCCAGCACCCCGGCCGCCCCGGGCGTCTCCGCCAGCATCAGCGCCGCCAGATCCCCCAGCCGCCGCATCCCCGGCGGAGCCGGCACACGCACCAGCCGGGCCAACGACTCCGCGAGCACCCGCACCGCCGACCGCGCATCCGGCACCCCGGTCAACGGGCGCCGCTCGTCCAGCCGTTCCAGCAGCATCGTCCCCGTCACCGCGTCGTACTCCAGCAGGCCCACCGCCCCCGCACCCGCCGCACCCCACACCCGTAGCGCGACCGGCTCCCCCACCGTCTCCGCGTCCACCATCTGAAGCTTCAGCGCCGCCCCACGGCCGTCCGCCTCCCGCACCACCGGAAGCACCAGCGCGCACATCCCGCACATCGAGTCCCCGTCGAGCCGCAGCCCCCACTCGTCCAGGAACCTCCCGGCCAGCACGGGCAGCGCGGCGGCGAACGCCCGCCCCTCCGCGCCGTTGTGCTCACTCAGATGCACGGCCAGCTCATCGGGAACGTCGATCACACCCCGAGCCTAGAGGTACCCTCCAGCGACCGGTCTGCACACGGACAAACAGGGGACACATGAGCACCGTCAGTACGGTCAACGGCGGCATATCGTTCTGGTACGCGAACGAGGGCACACCCGCCCCACGCGAACCCCTGCCCGGCGACACCGCCGCCGACGTCTGCATCGTCGGCGGTGGCTACACCGGACTCTGGACGGCGTACTACCTCAAGAAGGCCGTCCCCTTCCTCAACATCACCGTCCTGGAAGCCAAGTTCTGCGGATACGGCGCCTCCGGCCGCAACGGCGGCTGGCTCTACAACGGCATCGCCGGCCGCGACCGCTACGCCAAACTGCACGGCCACGACGCCGCCGTCCGCCTCCAGCAGGCCATGAACGACACCGTCGGCGAGGTCATCCGCATCGCCGGCGAGGAGAAGATCGACGCCGACATCCACCACGGCGGCGTCCTCGAAGTCGCCCACACCCCCTCCCAGCTCGCCCGCCTCAAGGACTTCCACTCCGTCGAGATCGCCTTCGGCGAGACCGACCGCGTCCTGCGCGGAGCCCGCGAGACCGCCGAACGCATCCGCGTCTCCGGAGCCGTCGGCTCCAGCTGGACCCCTCACGGCGCACGCCTGCACCCCGCCAAGCTCGTCAAGGGCCTCGCCGACGCCGTCGAAGCCCTCGGCGTCACCATCCACGAGTCGACACCCGTCACCGAGATCAAGCCGAAGCACGCCGTCACCCCCTACGGCACGGTCCGCGCACCCTACGTACTGCGCTGCACCGAAGGCTTCACCGCGGGCCTCAAGGGCCAGAAACGCACCTGGCTCCCCATGAACTCCTCCATGATCGTCACCGAGCCCCTCTCCGAGGCCCTCTGGGACACCATCGGCTGGGACGGCCGCGAAACCCTCGGCGACATGGCCCACGCCTACATGTACGCCCAGCGCACCGCCGACGACCGCATCGCCCTCGGCGGCCGCGGCGTCCCCTACCGCTACGGCTCGTCGACCGACCACGACGGACGCACCCAGCCCGCCACCATCGAGGCCCTGCGCGACCTGCTCGTCCGCTTCTTCCCCACCACCGCGGGCACCCGCATCGACCACGCCTGGTCCGGCGTGCTCGGCGTCCCCCGCGACTGGTGCGCCACCGTCACCCTGGACCGCTCCACCGGCCTCGGCTGGGCCGGCGGCTACGTCGGCTCCGGCGTCGCCACCGCCAACCTCGCCGCCCGCACCCTGCGCGACCTGATCCAGCAGGACTCCGGCCAGGCCGGCCCCACCGACCTCACGGCCCTGCCCTGGGTCAACCACAAGGTCCGCCGCTGGGAACCCGAACCCTTCCGCTGGCTCGGCGTCCAGGGCCTCTACGCCGCCTACCGCGCCGCCGACCGCCGCGAAGCCGCCTCACCGCGCCTCGGCACCGACCGCCTCGCCAAGGCGGCGGACCGCATCGCGGGCCGGCACTGACCGGCCCGCGACACGGTCCGCTCCCCCTCAGGCGGCCTCCGCCCCGGCCGGCCGCCCCCCGTCGTGGTGGATCGGCGTCGCCGAACCCGTGAGAGGAACACCCGTCCCGCCCCGCCGCGCCGCGACGATCTCCGCCGCGATGGACAGGGCCGTCTCCTCCGGCGTACGGGCCCCGAGGTCGAGGCCGATCGGCGACCTGAGCCGCGCCAGCTCGCTCTCCTCCAGACCGGCCTCCCGCAGCTTCCGGTCACGTTCCGCGTGCGTCCGGCGCGACCCCATCGCCCCGACGAACGCGACCGGCATCCGCAAAGCCTGCTCCAGCAGAGGCACGTCGAACTTGGCATCGTGCGTGAGCACGCACAGAACCGTCCGCCCGTCGGTCGCGGTACGCCGCAGATACCGGTGCGGCCAGTCCACGACCAGGTCGTCCGCCTCGGGGAAGCGGGCCCGGGTGGCGAAGACAGGACGGGCATCGCACACCGTGACGTGATACCCGAGGAACTTCCCCGCGCGCACCAGCGCAGCGGCGAAATCGATCGCGCCGAACACGATCATGCGAGGCGGCGGCACATTCGACTCCACGAGGAGCGTGAGACCACCCGGGCACCGCGTCCCGTCCTCCGCCAGGTCCCGCGTGCCGGTGCGCCCCGCGTCCAGCATCGCCCGCGCCTCGGCCGCCGCCGTCCGGTCCAGCTCCGAGGAGCCACTCCCGTACGACCCCTCGTACGACCCGTCCGAGCGCACCGACAGCGCCCTGCCCAGGAGTTCGGCCGGACCACGGACGACCCGGACCAGGGCCGTCGGCTCACCCGAGGCGGCGGCCGACAGCGCCGACCGGACCACCTCCCGCACAGGCGACCGCGCGTCGAACGGCGTGACCATCACCTCGATGACCCCGCCACAGGTCAGCCCGACCGCGAAGGCGTCCTCGTCGCTGTAGCCGAACCGTTCGACGACGGTCCCGCCGTCCTCCAGCGCCTGGACACACAGGTCGTACACCGCCCCCTCCACACACCCGCCGGAGACCGAACCGACGGCCGTGCCCTCGCTGTCGACGGCGAGCGCCGCACCCGGACCACGCGGCGCGCTGCCGCCGACGGACACCACGGTGGCGACGGCGAACCGCCGGCCCTCCTCGGCCCAACGGGCCAGCTCGCCGGCGATGTCAAGCACGCGGGCCCGCCGCGAGGACACGATCCGGCCGGATCGGCAGACTGCGATGGCGTACGCCGGTCGCGTGCCAGACGGCGTTGGCGATCGCCGCGGCGGCCCCCACGATCCCGATCTCGCCGATGCCCTTGATCCCGACCGGGTCGTGCGGGTCCGGATCGTCCACCCAGTCCGCCTCGACGAGCGGGACATCGGCGTTCGTGGCGACGTGGTAGCCCGCGAGATCCGCGCCGTAGAGGGCACCCGTGTTCCCGTCCCTCACCGCCTCCTCGTGCAGAGCCATGGAGATGCCCCAGATCATCCCGCCGACGAACTGACCACGAGCCGTGAGCGGGTTGACGATCCGCCCGGCGGCGAAGATGCCGAGCATCCGGCGCACCCGCACCTCCCCCGTCGCCACGTCCACGGCGACCTCGGCGAACTGCGCCCCGAAGGAGTGCCGCTCCTGCTGCGCGAGCGCCCCGATCGCCTCAGTCGTGTCCGACCGCACCGTGATGCCTTCCGGCGGAATCACGTCGCTCAGGGCGAGCCGCTCCCGCAGCTCCTCGGCCGCGGCCGTGACCGCCCAGGCCCACGACCGGGTACCCATCGAGCCGCCTGCGATCATCGCCGGGCCGAACTCGCTGTCGCCGATCCGGACACGCACCCGGTCGGTCGGCACGTGAAGGGCGTCGGCCGCGACCAGGGTGAGCGCCGTCCGCGCCCCGGTCCCGATGTCCGCGGCGCTGATCCGCACGGTGAACGTACCGTCGGCCTCCGCGGTCGCGGCCGCCGTGGACGGCGCCGCCCCCGCGCCGAAGGAGGCCGCCGCCGTCCCGGTACCGAGCAGCCAGCGCCCGTCCCGGCGCAGGCCGGGACGCGGGTCCCGGTCGGCCCAGCCGAACCTGCGGGCGCCCTCCCGGAAGCAGGCGGGCAGCCTGCGGGTGCTGAACGGCAGCCCGGAGACCGGACCCAGCTCGGGCTCGTTGCGCAGACGCAGCTCGATCGGGTCGATGCCGCACCTCTCGGCGAGTTCGTCGAGCGCCGACTCCAGCGCGAACGACCCGGGCGCCTCACCGGGCGCGCGCATGAAGGTCGGACTCGGCACATCGAGCTGCACGACCCGGTTGGCGGTGTGGTGGGCGGGGGCGTCATACATCACCCGGGCGACACCGGCGCCCGACTCGATGAAGTCGAACACGGTCGAGGTTCGGCTCAGGCAGCTGTGCTCCAGGGCGCGCAGCCGCCCCTCGGCGTCGGCGCCGAGCCGGATCCGCTGGGTCGTGGGGCTCCGGTAACCGGCGAGCGAGAACAGCTGGCGGCGCGTCATCACGACCCGGACCGGGCGCGACAGGGCGGTCGCCGCCATCACCGCGGCCACCTGGTGCGCACGGAGACCCTTGCTCCCGAAGCCGCCGCCGACATGTTCGGACCGCACCCGCACCGAGTCCGGATCCAGCGAGAAGAGACTCGCGAGTTCGCTCGCGACCCACACCGTGCCCTGGTTGGAGTCCACGACCTCGAGTCGGCCGCCGTCCCACAGGGCGGTCGCCGCATGGGGCTCCATCGAGTTGTGGTGCTCCTCCGGCGTGGTGTATTCGGCGTCCAGGACAACGGCGGACGCGGCCAGTTCGGCCTCCAGGTCCCCCTTCTCCGTCACGCCCGGCCCGCCGGGGCCGGGCGCCGTGTACGCGTCCGGATGTTCGCCGGGGAAGGTGACGTCGTGCGGCTCCTCCTCGTAGTTCACCACCAGCGCTTCGGCGGCTTCCCTGGCCTGCTCGGACGTCTCGGCGACGACCAGCGCGACCGGCCAGCCCGCGTGCGGCACCCGGTCGTGCTGGAAGACGGCGACGGTCGGGTCCGGCTTTCCGAGCATGCCGACGTAGTCGATGTCGACCCGCGGGGCGTTCCCGTGGTGCAGGACGGTCAGGACGCCCGGCATCCCCAGGACCGTGTCCGCCTCCACCGAGCGGATACGGCCGCGGGTGATCGTCGACAGCACCAGCCATCCGTGCGCGAGCCCGGCGAAGGGGATCTCGCCCGCGTAACGGGCCGCTCCGGTGACCTTGTCCCGGCCCTCCACGCGGGTGTGCGCGGTGCCGACGGCCTCGGCCGCCCTGGTCCCGGTCGTGGTGGTGGTCATCGGGTGGCCTCCTCGGTGAGTTCGCTGAGCACGGCGACGACGAGGTTGCGCATCAGCGTCACCTTGTACGCGTTGTTCGGCAGCGGCCGGGCGGCCGCCAGTTCGGCATCGGCCGCGGCGGCGAAGGCCGCGGCGGAGGCCGGCCCGCCGGTCAGGGCCCGTTCGGCCGCGACGGCCCGCCACGGCCGGGAGGCGACGGCCCCGAAGGCCAGCCGCACCTCGTGCACCACACCGTCACGGACGTCGAGCGCGGCGGCGATCGACCCGATCGCGAAGGCGTACGAGGCACGCTCGCGCACCTTGCGGTAACGGGAGTTGACGGCCACCGAGGCCGGCGGCAGGGTCACGCCGGTGATCAGCGCGCCCGCCGGAAGGGCGGTCTCCCGGTGCGGGGTGTCCCCCACCGGCAGGTAGAACTCGGCGAGCGGCACCCGGCCCGGCCCGTCGGCCGTCTCGTACTCGACGACGGCGTCGAAGGCCGTCAGCGCCACACCGAGGTCGGACGGGCTGGTCGCCACGCAGTGGCCGGAGGCGCCCAGGACCGCGTGGTTGTGGTGCTCGCCCTCGATCGCGGGGCAGCCACTGCCGGGGACGCGCTTGTTGCACGGCTTGGTCACGTCGGCGAAGTAGCCGCAGCGGGTCCGCTGCAACAGGTTCCCGCCGACGGTCGCCATGTTGCGCAGCTGCCCGGAGGCACCTGCCAGCACCGCCTGCGCCAGAGCCGGATAGCTCCGGCGCACGTCGGGGTGGGCCGCGAGGTCGCTGTTGGTGACGGTCGCGCCGATGCGCAGCCCGCCACCCTCGGTCACCTCGACCCGGTCCAGCGGGAGTTCGCGTACGTCGACGAGCCTGCCGGGCCGCTCGACACCGGTCTTCATCAGGTCGACGAGATTGGTGCCGCCGCCGAGAAACCGGGCGTCCGGGTCGGCGTCGAGCAGCGCCAGGGCACCGGGGACGTCGACCGCGCGTTCATATCCGAACTCCCTCATGCCGCGGCCCCCTCGCGCTCGCCGTCCTGCGTACTCTCATCGGCCCGGACGGCCTCCGCGTGGATCCCGGCCGCGCGTTCGACCGCCTGCACGATCGACACGTACGCACCGCAGCGGCACAGGTTGCCGCTCATCCGCTCCCGCACCTCCTCGGCGGTCAGCGGCGGCGGCCCCGCCTCGGGACTCAGGTCACCGGTGACGGCGCTCGGCCAGCCCGCGGCGTGTTCCTCGATCACCGCGACGGCCGAACAGATCTGGCCAGGCGTGCAGTAACCGCACTGGAAGCCGTCGAGGTCGAGGAACGCCTGCTGCACGGGGTGCAGTTCCTCACCCTCGGCGATGCCCTCGATGGTGGTGATCTCCCGGCCCTCGGCCGCCACCGCCAGTTGCAGACAGGCGACGGCCCGGCGTTTGTCGATCAGGACGGTGCACGCACCGCACTGCCCCTGGTCGCAGCCCTTCTTCGTACCGGTCAGATCGAGACGCTCACGCAGGGCGTCGAGCAGGGTGGTGCGGTGGTCGACGGTCAGCGTGTGCTTCTCGCCGTTGATGTTCAGAGTGACGGCGCTGTACGTCGACGAGGGCTCTGGGGCCATGATCAGCCTTCTTTCGCTTTCCCGGACCGCGACGCGAGGGCGGTCCGGCAGGCAGGGAGACGGAAGACACAAGGACGTAGGGAGAGGTCTCGGGAGTGGGGGGCGAGGCGGCATGCGGAGACGCCGGACCGGAGACGCGTGAGGGGAAGACCGGTGCCGGCCATCGGCTGTCCACCCGGACCACCCACCGCTAAGGTGGACCTAAGTGAAGTGGACAACTGTCCGTTCACTGGAAAACGTAGTGGACAGTTGTCCACTTAGCAAGGGTGGGATTCGGCCACGAACCCGCGAGGAGGACGAGTGCAGCGGAAGAAGGACGCGCCTCTGCGCTCGGACGCGCAGCGGAACCGCGAGCGCATCCTGGAAGTGGCCGTAACGGAGCTGACGCGCTGCGCGGACGTCCCGCTCAGCGTGATCGCCAGGAAGGCGGGCGTCGGACAGGGCACCTTCTACCGCAACTTCCCCAAGCGCGAGTCCCTCGTCCTGGAGATCTACCGCCACGAGATGCAGCAGGTCGCCGACGCCGCGACCGAACTGATCAGGACCCACGAACCCGACCGCGCCCTGCGCGAGTGGATGGACCACCTCGCCCGGTTCGCCATGACCAAGGCGGGCCTGGCGGACGCGATCCGCCAGGCCACCAGCACCCCGGACGGCCCGGCGAAGCCGGGCAACACCCCGGTGACATCGGCGGCGGAACTCCTGCTCCGCACCAACGAGGAGGCCGGCACCATCCGCCCCGGAGTCACGGCGGACGACTTCGTCCTCGCCATCGCCGGCCTCTGGCAACTCGACCCCCACGGCGACTGGCAGTCCCGCGCCACCCGCCTCCTGGACCTGGTCATGGACGGGCTGAGGGCGGGGGCGCCGGGCGGGCAGGGGCCGGGGAGCGGGGGGACAACCGAAAAGCCCAGGTCAGAGGATGTCTGACCTGGGCTTTCGCTGAGCCCCCTGTCGGATTCGAACCGACGACCTACGCATTACAAGTGCGTTGCTCTGGCCGGACTGAGCTAAGGAGGCGTGCGGGAGCAGTGTAACCAACGCCGGCACCGGAACCTGCTCGATATTCGAGACCTCGGACTACTGACAGATCCGAAAACGCCAGGTAGCGTCACCTCAGGTTCACTCCAGTGGACCACACCACTCCCTACTCGGATCGTCCGGCACGTTCCTGCCGGTTGAGGAGAAGCATCGTCATGGCCAGTGTCACGTTCGACAAGGCGTCCCGCGTCTACCCCGGCTCCACGAAGCCGGCTGTGGACCAGCTCGAGATCGACATCGAGGACGGCGAGTTCCTCGTCCTCGTCGGTCCTTCCGGTTGCGGCAAGTCGACCTCCCTGCGCATGCTCGCGGGTCTCGAGGACGTCAACGGCGGTGCGATCCGCATCGGTGACCGCGACGTCACGCACCTGCCGCCGAAGGACCGGGACATCGCCATGGTGTTCCAGAACTACGCGCTCTACCCGCACATGTCCGTCGCGGACAACATGGGCTTCGCGCTGAAGATCGCCGGGATCAACAAGACCGACATCCGGGCGAAGGTCGAAGAGGCCGCCAAGATGCTGGACCTCACCGACTACCTGGACCGCAAGCCGAAGGCGCTCTCCGGTGGTCAGCGTCAGCGTGTGGCGATGGGCCGTGCCATCGTGCGTGAGCCGCAGGTCTTCCTCATGGACGAGCCGCTGTCGAACCTCGACGCCAAGCTCCGTGTCTCGACGCGTACGCAGATCGCCTCGCTGCAGCGCCGCCTCGGCATCACCACCGTGTACGTCACCCACGACCAGGTCGAGGCCCTCACCATGGGCGACCGCGTCGCGGTCCTCAAGGACGGTCTGCTCCAGCAGGTCGACTCGCCGCGCAACATGTACGACCGCCCGGCGAACCTCTTCGTGGCCGGCTTCATCGGCTCCCCGGCGATGAACCTCGTCGAGGTCCCGATCACCGACGGCGGCGTGAAGTTCGGCAACAGCGTCGTCCCGGTCTCGCGTGAGGCGCTCACCGCCGCCGCGAACCGCGGTGACACCACCGTCACGGTCGGCATCCGCCCCGAGCACTTCGACATCGTCGAGCACGGCGGCGCCGCCGCGACCGGCCTCTCCAAGGCCTCCTCCGACGCCCCGGCCGGCCTGGCCGTCTCCGTCAACGTCGTCGAGGAGCTCGGCGCCGACGGTTTCGTCTACGGTGCCGCGCAGGTCGGTGGCGAGCACAAGGACCTGGTCGTCCGCGTCGGCGGCCGCGCCGTCCCGGAGAAGGGCACCGAGCTGCACGTCGTGCCGCGCCCGGAGGAGCTGCACGTCTTCGCCACCTCGACCGGTGAGCGTCTGACCGACTGATCCTCGATCCAGCCGCCACGGCCCCGCTCCCTCCGAGGGACGCGGGGCCGTTCGCGTGTCGCGGGCAGGATCGGGTTTCGGACCGGACGGGCCTCAAATACCCTGGCACACCGGTCAATTCATCCCAGGGCGTCAACGCGCAATTCGAAAAGACCTCTCGAACCATCCCTCGCAAGGGTGACGAAATGTCGCCAAGTCATCACTGCCCGCTACGCTCGCCTGCGTGACCCACACCGCGCGCCGTATCGGCCGAACCCTAGCTCTCGTACTGCCCGTCGTCATGGTTCTGTCCGGGACCCTCGCGGTCACCCGTGTGCAGTGGTCGGGGCAGGACACCGAGACCCAGCTGCTGACCGCCGCCTCGGAGACCGTGTCCAAGCGGGCGAAGGCCCGGGCACCTCAGGACGTTCTGCGGGACAAGCTCCTCCTGGAGCTCCGTGAGAAGGACCCGGGTGTCGCGCTGACGAGTCTCCAGCGCACCGTCGAGGGGCGGCCGTCCCTGGCCAAGCACTGCATGTCGATCGCCAAGGCGCTGGGCAAGGCCGCCGTGGACCAGTACGGTCCGACCCGCGCCCACCGCTTCTCGCGTCCGGTCTGCGACACCTCGTTCGCCTCGGGCGTCGCGCAGTTCAGCTGAGCCGGGTGCGTCCGGGCACGGCATATCGTGCCTGGCATGCATACGTATCCGACGCAGGCCGTGATCCTGGCGGGTGGTCAGGGCTCGCGGCTGCGCCCGTACACCGATGACCGCCCCAAGCCGATGGTCGAGATCCCGGGGACCGGGACCCCGATCATCGGCCATCAGCTGTCCTGGCTGGCCGCCGAGGGCGTCACGGACGCCGTGATCTCGTGCGGCCATCTTGCCGATGTGCTTCAGGAGTGGCTGGACTCGGCCGTTCTTCCGTTGCGTGTCACGACCGTCGTCGAGACCGAGCCCTTGGGCCGGGGCGGCGGTCTCAAGCATGCCGCGACGCGGCTGCCCGATCCGTCGGAGCCCTGGTATGCGACGAACGGCGACATCTGGACCCGCTTCTCGCTGCGGGAGATGGCCGCCTTCCACGCCGAGCGGGATGCCACCGCGACGCTCGCGCTCGCCCGTCCCCGGATCCCCTGGGGCGCCGTGGAGACCGACGCGTTCGGGCACATCACCGACTTCATCGAGTCGCCGCCGTCGCCGTATCTGATCAACGCGGGCGTGTACGTCTTCGCGCCGGCGTTCACCGCGATGCTCCCGGACCGCGGTGACCACGAGCGGACGACCTTCCCCCGGCTGGCCCGTGAGCGCCGGCTGGCCGGGTTCCCCCTGCCGCACGGGGCGTACTGGCGGGCGATCGACACCGCGAAGGACCTCACGGAGGCGGCGAAGGAGCTGGGCGCCCCCGCGGGCGGCTGACCCGCACCTGTAGGGCGGCTGAGACCCGGCCCCGTACGTAGGCGAGGACGGTCACCGGGCTCCGGTGACCGTCCTCGTGGTGGGTGACGCGTGCGTCAGCCGAGCAGCCCGCCGATGGGGTTCTGCCCGGCGCCGCCGGACGAGCCGCCGTCGGATCCGCCGCCGGTGGAACCCCCGTCGTCCGAGCCGCCGGTGGTGCCGCCCGAGCCGTCGGAACCCGACGAGCTGGGGCCCGCGTCGCCCGTGGGGGGTTCCTGCGGGGCCGGCTCCTGCGGGGGCGCCTGGCCGGTGCCCTGGGTCTGGCTGGGCTGACCGGTGTTCGCCCCGGCCGTCGGGCCGGAGCCACGCCCGGAGCCGGAGCCCGGGGTCGTCTCCTCGGCCGACGGGGTGCCGGGGGCGCTGGAGGGGGATGTCTCGGGGGTGCGGTTGTCCGGGGTCCTGGAGGGCTTGCCCTTCCTGTCCTTGGACTTCTCGGGGAGCGGGGAACCGGGCAGCTGGTTCGTCGGGTAGCTGTCAGGGCCCGGCACGGTGACGACCTCGGTGGAGCGGACGGCGCCGCCGAGCATGGAGCCGACCAGCAGGGTCAGGCCGACGACGACGGTGGCGACCGCGCTGCCGCGGCGCAGTACGCGGCGGCGGAGGTCCCAGATGCCGGAGCGCGGGCCGAGGGTGCGCCAGGCCTCCCCGGCGAGGCGTCCGTCGAGGGAGTAGACGGGGGCGCCGGCGATGACGAGCGGGCTCCAGGCGGCCAGCAGGATGATGTCGGGGGTGTCGTAGGCGGCGGCGGTGCGCCAGCTGACCGTCACCAGGATGGCGGCGGAGAGCAGGGCGCCGAAGGCCGCTGCGACCCGCTGCCAGAGCCCGAGGACGGTGAGGACTCCGACGACGACCTGGAGGAAGGCGACGGAGAGGCCGGCGGCGACGGGGTGGCCGAGCGCGAAGTCGCGCAGGGGTTCGGCGGCGGTCCAGGGGTGCAGCGAGGTCAGCCACTTGACCATGGAGCCGCGGTCGCCGCCGTCGAAGTAGGCGGGGTCGCAGAGCTTGCCCATGCCGGCGTAGATGGCGAGGAAGCCGAGGATGACGCGCAGCGGGAGGAGCACGACCCCGAGGTTCATCCGGCGGCCGGGGTAGTAGGCGTGCCGGACGGTGTCGTTGGCGTGGCGTCGTTCCCCGGCGGAGGTGCCGTCCTGGCCCTCGGTGTCGGGGTCGTCGTCGTAGGTGAGGTCGTACGCGTCGCGGGCCTGGGTGTCGGCGGCGTCGTACGCTCCGACGGCCTGCCGCATGGGAGGCAGCAGCGGGCCGGTGCGGCCCCCGGGCTGGTGGGGGGGCCGGAGTACGGGGTTGGGCTGGGTCTCGTCGAGGCGCGGGATGACCTGCGTGCCGCCGCCCGCGTCGTCGTGGCCCGGGCCGAAGTCGCCGCCGGTGCGGGAGTCGAGATGGCCGGCGGTGGAGTTCCGTACGGCCTGCAGGAGTCCGGTCGCTCCGGGGTCACCCGGTTCGGACCTGCCGCTCCAGACGACGGGGGCCCGCCTGCGGCCGCCCGCGCCGCTCATGGCGGGGATCCTGGCCGGTCCGGCGGGGCCCACGGGGCGCAGACGGGTGCGCTGGCCCGGGGCGAGCTGCACCCGGAAGCTGGCGTGGCTGACGATGACCTGCGCGGGGTCGCTGTCCACCTTCGTCATGCTCAGGGCGGGTTGGTCGTCGAACCGAGGCGTTCTGGTGTCCACACTCATCTAACCGAGTGATGTGTGATTAGGACACTGCCTTGACGCGTCCGAAGTGTCCGAGACCCGTCAACAGTCCTCCGCGGTGCGCGGGTCCGCGTACGCGCGCACGTCCTCGGGGCGGGACGTGGGTCCTCCAGGGGGCGTATCCCGCCCGGTGGGCGGGGGCCCCGCGTGCCGCGTCGGCCGCGGGGCCAGGTCCCGTGCGGTGGGGGTCACGCCCGGCGGCGTGCGACCTCGTACATCACGATGCCGGCGGCGACGCCGGCGTTGAGGGATTCGGCGCCGCCCGGCATGGAGATGCGGACGCGGTAGTCGCAGGTCTCGCCGACGAGGCGGCCGAGGCCCTTGCCCTCGCTGCCGATGACGACGACGACGGGGCCGCCGAGGGCTTCGAGGTCCTCGACGGTGTGCTCGCCGTCGGCGGCCAGGCCGACGATCGCGATGCCTTCCTTCTTGTACGCCTCGAGTGCGCGGGTCAGGTTGGTGACCCGGGAGACGGGCGTGCGGGCGGCGGTGCCCGCCGAGGACTTCCAGGCTCCGGCGGTCATGCCGGCGGCGCGGCGTTCGGGCACGACGACGCCGTGGCCGCCGAAGGCGGAGACGGAGCGGACGATGGCGCCGAGGTTGCGAGGGTCGGTGACACCGTCGAGGGCGACGATGAGGGGGTCCTCACCGTTGTCGTAGGCGGCGGCGGTGAGGTCCTGCGGGTCCGCGTACTCGTAGGGCGGGACCTGGAGGACGAGGCCCTGGTGGTTCAGGCCGTTCGTCATCCGGTCGAGCTCGGGGCGCGGGGCCTCCATGAGGTGGATGTTGCCGCGCTCACCGGCGAGCTGGAGTGCCTCGCGGACCCGCTCGTCGTTGTCGATGTACTGCTGGACGTAGAGGGTGGTGGCGGGCACGCCGTCGCGGAGAGCCTCGAAGACCGGGTTACGGCCGACGACCATCTCCGAGGTGCCCTTGACGCCGCCGCGCCGGGGGGCGGGGCGGCGGTTGGCGGCCTGCTTGGCCTTGGCGGTGGCCATGCGGTTCTTCTTGTGCTTCTTACGCTCCTCGGCGGGCGGCGTCGGTCCCCGGCCTTCGAGGCCACGGCGACGCTGCCCACCGCTGCCGACCTGCATGCCCTTCTTGTTGGACGTGCGGCGGTTCCTGCGCTGGCTGTTCCCGGCCATGACCTACCTGTTTCGTTGCTTCAGAAAGACGTCGTCAAGTGAAAGTGTGCCGCCCGGACGGCCGGGCGGCACATTTGCGCTGCTCACGCATGGTGCGAAGGTCCGCTCAGCGCGGTCCGAGTGTCCACCGGGGTCCGCTGGGGCTGTCCTCGATGACGAGGCCGGACTGGTTGAGCTGGTCGCGGATGGCGTCGGCGGCGGGCCAGTCCTTGCGTTCCCGCGCGGACTGGCGCTGGTCGAGGACGAGGCGTACGAGCGTGTCGACGACGCCGTGGAGGTCCTCGCCGCGGTCGCTCTCGCCGGCCCAGTGGGGGTCGAGGGGGTCGAGTCCGAGGACGCCGAGCATCGCGCGGACCTCGGCGAGGCGGGCGACGGCGGCTTCCTTGTCGTCGGCGGCGAGGGCGGAATTGCCCTGCCGGACGGTGGTGTGGACGATCGCGAGTGCCTGCGGCACACCGAGGTCGTCGTCCATGGCCTCGGCGAACGCGGGCGGCACCTCGGCGGCGGCCTCGACGGGTCCGGCCTTCTCGACCACGCGCTGGACGAAGCCCTCGATCCGCGCGAACGCGGACTCGGCTTCGCGCAGCGACTCCTCGCTGTACTCGATCATGGAGCGGTAGTGCGGGGTGCCGAGGTAGTAGCGCAGGACGATAGGCCGCCACTGCTTGACCATCTCGCTGACCAGCACGGAGTTGCCGAGGGACTTCGACATCTTCTCGCCGGCCAGGGTGACCCAGCCGTTGTGCACCCAGTACTTCGCGAACTCGTCGCCGAAGGCCTTGGCCTGGGCGATCTCGTTCTCGTGGTGCGGGAAGATCAGGTCGATGCCGCCGCCGTGGATGTCGAAGGCGCTGCCGAGGTACTTGTGCGCCATGGCGGAGCACTCGAGGTGCCACCCGGGCCGGCCGCGGCCCCAGGGCGTCTCCCAGCTGGGCTCGCCGGGCTTGGCGGCCTTCCACATGGCGAAGTCGCGCTTGTCGCGCTTGCCGGTCTCGTTGTCGCCGGAGGGCTGCCGCAGGTCGTCGAGGTCCTGGTTGGAGAGCTCGAGATATCCCTCGTACGAGCGGACGTCGAAGTAGACGTTGCCATCGGCCTCGTAGGCGTGGCCGCGCTCGATGAGGCCGCGCATCATCTCGACCATCTCGGTGATGTGGCCGGTGGCCCGCGGCTCGTACGTGGGCGGGAGGCAGCCCAGGGCGTCGTAGCCGGCGTTGAACGCGCGCTCGTTCTCGTAGCCGATGGCCCACCAGGGGCGGCCCTGCTCGGCGGACTTCCTGATGATCTTGTCGTCGATGTCGGTGACATTCCGGATGAACGTCACGTCGTACCCGCGGTATTCGAACCAGCGGCGCATGATGTCGAAGTTCAGCCCGGACCTGATGTGCCCGATGTGCGGGGCGGCCTGCACCGTGGCGCCACAGAGGTAGATCGAGACACAGCCCGCTGTGAGCGGGACGAAGTCACGGATCTGCCGGGCGTTGGTGTCATGCAGGCGAATAGTCACCCCTCAAGGGTAGTGGGCCCGCAGCCGTGCCCAGCGCCCCCTGTGGAAAACGTGTCACAACTAATCGGTGACGGTGCCGACGGACTCCGGCGTGCGCCGCCCGGTGGGCAGGGTCAGGGAGAGCGCGGCACCGGCGAGGGGGACGGCGGCGAGCACCGTCCAGAGGACGGGTCCGGGGGCGCCGAGGAGCGTGCCGGTGGCGGCGCTGCCCACGAGGACGGCGAGGCCCGACACGGAGGACAGGGCCCCGGTGGCGAGCCCGAGCCGCCGGTCGTCGACCAGGTCCGGTAGGAGGCCCCGGGCGGCGGGGACCAGCAGCATCTGGCCGAGCGTGAGCAGGACGACGAGGACCGCCCCGGGGAGCAGTCCGGCGGGCCCGTCCGGCGCGAGGGGCACTGCGGCGAATCCGGCGGCGACGACGGCGAGCCCCGCGACGAGGGCGGTCCGGGGTGCGACGCGGTGGGCGGACCAGCGGGTCAGCGGCAGCTGGGCGGCGACGACGAGCAGGGAGGAGAGCGCGAAGAGTGCGCCGAGCGCGCTCTGGGAGCCGGTGGCCCGCTCCACCTCCGCCGGCAGGGCGAGGTAGAGCTGGTTGTAGGAGACGAGATAGGTGCTGTAGGCGAGGCAGAGCACGAGGAAGGGGCGGTTGGCGAAGACCTGGCGGAGGGGGGCGGTGTCCGTCGGGCCGGTGCGGACGCGGCGCGGCCGTCGGGGCATGAGGCGGGCGTGTCCGGCGAGTACGCCGACGAAGACGACGGCCCCGGCGAGACATGCCGTGCGGAAGTCTCCTCCCAGGAGCAGCAGCAGGCTGCCGAGCAGGGGCCCGAGGAAGGCCCCGGCCTGGCCGGCGGCGGAGAAGACGGCCAGCACCTGGGCGCGCGGCGTCCCTGTCCCGGTCTCGTGGGCGACGGCGGCCCTGGCGGTCTCGGATTCGACGGCGGGTGAGAAGAGGGCGGCGGCGAAGCCGATGAGGAGGACGGCGCCGATGACGGTGGCGGTGGTGCCGGCCTGGGCGAGCCAGCAGAATCCGGCGATGCGCAGCACGCAGCCGGTGAGGACGACGGGCCGGGGGCCGTAGCGGTCGGTGAGGGCGCCTCCGACGACGAAGAGGCCCTGCTGGCTGAAGGTGCGCAGGCCCAGCACGAGGCCGACGAGCCACCCGGCCATGCCGAGGCCGTCGCCGAGGTGTGCGGCGAGGTAGGGCAGGACCGCGTAGAAGCCGGTGTTGAAGGCGAACTGGGTGGCGGTCAGGAGCCGGAGGTAGGGCGTGAGCCCCCGGGCGGCGCCGGACCGGGTGTGCGTCGCGGGAGTCGTCATCGGTGCCGCCCGCCGCGTACGGCGCGGGTGTGCGTCGCCGGAGTCGTCATCGGTGCCGCCCGCCGCGTACGGCGCGGGTGTGCGTCGCCGGAGTCGTCATCGGTGCCGCCCGCCGCAGACGGCGCAGGTGTGCGTCGCGAACGCGGTCATCGGTGCCGCCTGCCGCGTACGGCCGCCGAGGTCAGCACCGCGAGCGCGCCGAGGGCCGCGAGGGCGGCGGCGGGGGCGAGGACGGCCCAGGGGACGCGTTCGGCGTAGGGCATGTTCTCGGAGAGCATGCGGCCCCACTCCGGCGCGGGGGCGGGGGTGCCGAGGCCCAGGAAGCCGAGGGAGGCGAGCGCCAGGGCGATGGCGGGGACGCGCAGGACGGCGTGGCGTACGACGGGTGGCAGGACGCCCGGCAGGATGTGGCGGCGCAGCCGGTGCCACGGTCCGGCGCCGAGGGCGCGGGCCACGGCGACGTGCGGGGCGGCGCGTTCCTGGGCGTACAGCGCGGAGGTGTGGGCGGCGAGCGGTGCCCAGGCGACGGCGGCGACGGCGGCGGCCGCGCCCCAGGGGCCGGGGCCCGCGATCCCCGCGACGACGAGGCCGGCCAGGACCGCGGGCAGGGCGTTGGCCGTCTCGGTGAGGGCTCCGGCGCGGGCCGCCCCGGCGAGCAGCCCCAGGAGGAGCGTGACGGCGCCGACGGCGACCGCGGTGAGCACGGTCCGGGCCGCCCCGTGGCCGAGGCGGGCGAGGACGTCGCGGCCCAGGGAGTCGGTGCCCAGCGGGTGAGCGGCCGAGGGGGACGCGAGGCGGGCGGCGGTGTCGGCGTACAGGGGATCGCGCAGCAGGCCCGTGAGGACGACGGCGACGAGGAGGGCTCCCAGGACCGCCGCCCCGACGGCCACGGTGCGGCGCGCGGGGAGGGGCGGTGCGACGAGCGGGGGGAGGGCGCCGTCGGCCCGGGCGGGGCCGAGCAGGGCCCTGGAGCCGAGCCGGGCCGCGAGCCCGGCCGCGACGCCCAGGAGGAGCAGGAGCAGCACGCAGGCCTGGAGGACGGGCAGGTCCTGGGCCAGGGCGGCGGCCAGGGCCGTACCGCCGAGTCCGGGGACGGCGTAGAGCGTCTCGACGGCGACCGCCCCGCCGGTGAGCCCGACGACGACGAGGCCGAGCTGGGGCAGCAGTGCGGGCAGGGTGCGGCGCAGGGCGTGGGCGGCGATCCGGCGGGCGGGCATCCCGTGGGCGGTGGCGGCGCGCGCCCAGGGTTCGGTGAACGCGGCGGGCAGCGCGTCGTCGAGCAGCCGCCCGAGGAGCGCGCCGGCGGGGACGCCCATGGCGAGGGCGGGCAGGACGAGCTGCTCGGGCCCGCCCCAGCCGAGGGCGGGGAACCAGCCCAGCTGTACGGCCAGGACGGTGGCCAGCACCGCGGCGAGGAGAAACTCCGGCAGGGCGGCGAGCACGGCCGCGCCGACGCCCGCCCGGGTGGTGACGAGCCGGCGGCGGGCGCCCCGCCGGAGCGTTCCGGCGACGAGGGCGAGCGCCAGGAGTACGGCGACGGCGAGCGAGGCGCCCATGAGGGTGAGGGAGACGCCGAGCGCGGAGGTCACGTCGGGGCCGACGGGCTGCCCGGAGACCCAGGACTCCCCCAGGTCGCCGCGGAGCAGTCCGGACGCCCAGTTGCCGAGTACGTGCAGCGGGCCGCCGTCGAGGCCGGTCTCGGCACGGATGGCGTCGAGCACGGCCGGTGTGGGCGGACGGTCCGCGTAGCGGGCGTGCAGGATGGTCAGCGCCGGATCGGTGCGGGTCAGCCTGGGCAGCAGACCGATGACGGCGAGGACGGCCAGGAGCGCGCCCAGCCGTCCGGCCAGGTACTTCACGCGGTCACCCGACGCGGGTGTCGGCGGTGATGAGGGTGCGTTCCATGGGGTCGAGTGCGACGCCTTCGACGCGGGCGTCGTCGTAGCCCTGGACGAAGCGCTCGTGGACGAGCGGTACGAGGGCGTCGGCGCCGAGGACGGCGGCCTCGGCGGTCATCTCGGCGGTGTGCCGGGCGTCCGTACCGGTCAGCGAGGCGGCCTTGCCGACGGCGGCGTCGACCCGCTCGTCGCAGAGCTGGGAGATGTTGAAGCTGCCGTCGCAGGTGAAGTCGGAGGCCAGGTAGGAGACGGGGTCGGCGGTGTCCAGCAGGGTGTTGCGGGCCTGGATGAAGGCGTCGTATTTCCCGGCGAGCGCGTCGGCCTCCATCTGCGCGTAGTCGCGGACGACCTGCTTGACGGTGAACCCGCGCTTCTCCAGCTGCTGCTGGACGAGCGTCGCGACCTCGGGGAGCTCGGGCCGGTTGGTGTAGGTGGCGAGGACGATCTCCTTCGTCTTCGCCACCTCGGCGCGGCTCGCCGCCTGGGTCCGGCCGGTGGGCGTGGTGCGCTTCCCGGCGGCCCAGGGGATGCCGGGGCCGAGGAGTCCCTGTGCGGTGTCGGCGCGGCCCTCGTACACCCCGTCGACCAGGGCCTTGGAGTCGACGGCCTCGCGGGCGGCGGCGCGCATGGCCGGGTCGGCGAAGACGCCGCGCTCGGTGTTGAGCGAGAGGCCGTTGGTCCGGGCGGACGGGAACTCGTGGACGTACGCGTCGCCGAGCAGGGATGCCTGCGCGATCGGTACGTACTCGGCGACGTCGACGGTCTTCGTGCGCAGTGCGTTGGCGCGGGCGGTGCCGTCCGCGGCGAAGGTGACGTCGACGCCCGGGGCCTCGGCCTTGTCGCCCCAGTAGTCGGCGTTGCGTTCGAGAGTGGCGGCGACCGCGCCCTTGACGTCGGTCAGGGTGAACGGGCCGGTGGCGTGCCCGGCGGGGTTCACCTTGCCGTTCTTGTAGGCGCCGGCGGACAGGATCGTGAGGGAGGGGTTGGCGAGTCGCTGCGGAAGCAAGGGGTCGGCTTCCTCGGTGACGATCCGTACGGTGTCCTGGCCCGCGGCGGTGGCCTTCGGGGTGGTGTCGGAGAGCACCCGGGGCAGCGGGGACGCCTTGCTCGCGGCGGTGAGGGACCGGGCGACCGCGTCGGCGTCGACCTTCGCACCGTCCTGGAAGACGGCGTCGCGGAGGGTGAACGTCCAGGTGGTGGGGTTGTCCTGCTTCCAGGACGTGGCGAGGGCGGGCTTCGCCGCGCCGTTCTCGTCCAGGGTGGTGAGGCCCTCGATGACGGCGAGCCGGCTGAGGGTGACCGCGTCGTCCCCGTACGGGGACATGGCCTGGGCGGGCGGGAAGGCCATGACGACCCGGAGCCGCTGTGCGTCGCCGGACGCTCCGGAGCCGCTCGACGAGGAACAGGCGGCGAGCGGGAGCAGCAGGGCGGCTGTGGCGGCGATGACCGGCAGCGGGAAGCGGCGGCTTCGGGACGTAGGCATGACGGAGACCCTATGTGAAAACGATTGTCATCTGATATTCGGGGTGGTCATCCGGGCCGCCCCCGAGGGCCCCTGGAGTTCGGGCATCGGCAGCTCGAAATGGATGATGCCCTGCCCGCCACCCGGCAGCGCGCGCTCGTCGCAGACCTCATGGGCGAGCGACCGCCAGAACGGCTCGGCGCCCGGCACGGCCGGATCGGTGTGCAGATAGAGCGAGGTGTAGCCGCCCGCCCGGGCGGCGAAGGCCCCGAGCTCCCGCACCAGCCTGCGGGCCAGGCCGTGCCTGCGGTGATCGGGGCGTACGTAGATCCTGCACAGCTGCGCCGTCGACCCGGAGGGGAAGCGGTCCGCGACCCACTGCGGATTGGGCGGCGCCTGCGGTCCCCGGTCCCGTACCGCCCCGGTCGCCACGACCTCGTCGCCGCGCACGACGACCAGGAGGGTGCAGCGTTCGGGGCGCAGATAGGCGCCCTCGAGGTCGATGATGTCGGCGTGCCAGCGGGGCACGTAGCCGGAGCGCAGGTCGTGGTAGACGGTGTCCAGCATGACGGCGCGGGCGCCGCCGACGTCCTGGGCGGTGGCGGTCCGCAGGACGTATCCGTCCGCTCCGGCCGGCGCTTCCGGCCTCGTCGTCGCCCCGGCGGTCGTGCTCACCACTGACGCTCACCCTCGCTCTCGGCCGTAACGGCACATCACTTGCCGCACCAGCGTACGTGCAAGCGATGTGCAATAAGGGGGGCGGGGTCGGGGCTACGGGACAGCCCTCAGCCGGCGGCGCGGTAGACCAGGGCGGTCGCGATGCCCGCGATGCCCTCGCCTCGGCCGGTGAAGCCGAGACCGTCGGAGGTCGCGGCCGAGAGCGAGACGGGGGCGCCGACGGCGTCGGAGAGCACCTTCTGGGCCTCGTCGCGCCGCTTACCGATCTTCGGCCGGAGACCGACGACCTGCACGGCGACGTTGCCGATGGCGAAGCCCTCGGCGCGGACGATCCGGGCGGCCTCCGTGAGCAGGGTGACACCGGAGGCGCCCGACCACTCCGGGCGGCCGGTCCCGAAGTGCTGCCCCAGGTCACCGAGTCCTGCGGCCGAGAACAGGGCGTTGCAGGCGGCGTGCGCCACCACGTCGGCGTCGGAGTGGCCGGCGAGGCCGGGGCCCTCGCCCTCCCACAGCAGGCCCGCGCACCAGAGCTCGCGGCCCTCCTCGAAGGCGTGGATGTCGGTCCCGATACCGACGCGCGGGATCAGGGGAGCCGGCTGCGTCGTTGCCTCAGAATCCATCGTTCGCCCTCCGGCGTGCGAGAACGGCCTCCGCCAGGACCAGGTCCAGGGGGCGGGTCACCTTGAACGCTTCCTCGTGCCCGGGTACGACGACGACCGGCGCGCCCAGCCGCTCGACCATGCCCGCGTCGTCGGTCGCGCCCTCGCCGTCGACGGCCACACTCGCGTGCGCCTCGACGAGCGTGGACCGGTCGAAGCCCTGGGGCGTCTGCACGGCCCGCAGCCGCGCCCGTACGGGGGTCGAGAGGACCGGCTCCGGCACACCCGGCTCCCCCGGCTCGACCTCCTTGACGGTGTCGGCGAGGGGAAGCGCGGGAACGACGGCCGGGGCCCCTTCCCGTACGGCCTCGATGACGGCGTCCACGGTGTCGACCGGCACGAGGGGCCGGGCCGCGTCATGGACGAGGACGACGGAGACGTCGTCCGGCAGGGCGTCGAGGCCGAGCTTCACCGACTCCTGGCGTGTCGCACCGCCGGCGACGACGACGTAGTCGGTGCGCTCGGGCAGCGCGTGCCCGTCGATGAGGTTCTTGACCTCGGCGGCCCCGTCCGGGGGCGCGACCACGACGACGAGGCTGACGGCCCGGGAGGCGGCCATGGCCCGTACGGCGTGGATCAGCATGGGGGTGCCGCCGAGCGTGCGCAGCGCCTTCGGGGCGCCGGGGCCGAGCCGGACTCCGCGGCCCGCCGCGGGGATCACGGCAGCGGTGCGGGAAGGGCTCGGTTCAGCGGGCATCGGTGACATCGGTGACATCGGTTGCACTCCGAAGCTTCGGCAGGTTTGTTTCCACGGCCGACATGGGTATGGCCTGGGCGTGCCCCGACCGTAGGCCGGGGGACGAGCCGGGCGCGACGCCTCGACCTGACCGGGACCCCTTCCGTGACCCCCGGTCGGACGAGCCGCGGCAGGGCCCGGTGGAGGTTGCCGAGGGGACGGCAGCGGGTGCGTCGGCAGCTTTCCGGGACGGATCTTCTTCTCGGGTCCGCACATGCCGCTCGGGACATACCGCTCGGGCCCGAACATGCCGCAGCGCCCGACGACTGCCGTGAAAACGGCTGGTCAGCGGGCACCGCTGCATATTTCCTGGACACCGGATCCGGCTGGTCGGCGTCATCCGGTCACCGGCGTGGTCCGGTCACCGGTGTCCGGTCACCTTGGTCACCAGTGTCACCTTGGTCACCGGTGTCGTCCGGTTCAGGACGCGAGGACCTCGTCGAGCAGGGCCTCGGCCTTGTCCTCGTTCGTGTTCTCCGCGAGAGCGAGCTCGCTCACCAGAATCTGGCGGGCCTTGGCGAGCATGCGCTTCTCACCTGCGGAGAGTCCACGCTCGCGCTCGCGACGCCACAGGTCACGCACCACTTCGGCGACCTTGATGACATCGCCCGAGGCGAGCTTCTCGAGATTTGCCTTGTAGCGTCGGGACCAGTTCGTCGGCTCTTCGGCGTACGGTGCGCGCAGCACCTCGAAGACCCGGTCCAGCCCCTCCTGCCCGACTACGTCACGCACACCGACGAACTCCGCATTGTCCGCCGGTACACGAACCGTCAAGTCGCCCTGGGCGACCTTGAGCACCAAGTAGGTCTTGTCCACGCCTTTGATCTGGCGAGTTTCGATAGCCTCGATCAGCGCGGCCCCGTGATGGGGATAGACCACGGTGTCGCCAACCTTGAACGTCATGTGACAGGTACCCCTTCCGTGGCTATCCAGAGTAACACGAGAACGGCTTCTCC
Source organism: Streptomyces sp. NPDC088746 (assembly GCF_044751065.1). Classification (NCBI taxonomy): domain Bacteria; kingdom Bacillati; phylum Actinomycetota; class Actinomycetes; order Kitasatosporales; family Streptomycetaceae; genus Streptomyces; species Streptomyces sp. NPDC088746. The sequence goes on along the minus strand of NZ_JBIVLA010000002.1, from coordinate 112,720 downwards.
TGAATGGCGTTTTCGCAGGTCAGGGCATATCTCGGGGCTTGACAACTGAGACACGAACGTGCTGCGGGAGCCTTCCGGAAGGCGATATTCGCAGGTCGGAGCGGGCGTACGACCGAGCCGAAACACGCGCGTCACAGGTGCCGGAAGCCCTCAAGAAGGTGCCGAACGTCCCGTTTTGCCGGATTCCGGATGGTGAACTTTCTGTACTCCGTTCGGCCCTCGATCACCCGTACGGCTCTTAGCGTGCGTGGTCATTGAAATTGATCAACGGCCTGGGGCCGGGTGGATTATGCGCGGGAAATGCGCCACCGCCGGAAATCGATCATCGGCACATCAACGCGCCGCTCACCGCGCTTTGTGAACACCGTGCGAATCGTCATGCCCGGGGAGACGGCCGGGGGATGTCGGAACCACGGCCGGCGGCGCCGGTCCGCAGCTCGGGCGTCCGCAGGGGCGGGTCGGGTGCGGGCCCAGGACGGCGGCTCGGTAACCTGAGGCCGCTGACACACACTTAGGGCGGCTTTACGGCCGCTCGGGCCTTCCTGTCCGCAGAGTCCGAAGTCCGCAGTCCGAACGTTCAAGGAGTTGCCGCCGCCGTGAGCCGCAGCCTTCGACACGGCGCCTTCGCCGCCACTGCCCTCGTGTTCTCGATCGCCGCGCTGTCCGCGTGCAGTGCCGGCAACAACGCGCAGACGCTTCAGGTCAGGCCGGACAACGCAGCCACCGCTGTCGACTCCATCAAGATCCAGAACCTGAACATCATCACCCAGCCCGAGCCGGACGCCGAGGGCCCGGCGGTCATCGCCGCCACCCTCTTCAACGACGGCCCGAAGCGTGAGGTCGTGGAGACGATCGCCCTGCCGGGCACCAACGCGACGGTGGCGCTGAAGCCCGCCAAGGGCAAGGGGCCGCTCGTGGTCCCGGCCGGCGGACGGCTCATCATCGGCGGGAAGAACAACGCCTCGGCCGTGATCGAGAACGGCCGCCAGGCAGGGGCGAACGGCAACGTGCAGAACGTCGCCTTCACGTTCAGCGAGACCGGCGAGATCTCCCTCGGTGCCGCCATCGTCCCGGCGACCAGCTTCTTCGAGGACTTCGGCCCGAGCGCACTGCCGTCGGCGAAGCCCACCCCCTCGGCCTCCGCGTCCGGGACGCCGGGTGCGTCCGAGAGCCCGGGTGCGTCCGAGACGCCGGGCGAGCAGTCCGGGAGCCCCTCGGGCGAGGCGACCGACACGGCCCCGCCGGCCGAGGGCGCAGCCGCCGAGCACTGATCGCGCGCGTGGGGGGTGTCTCCGCCGGAGACACCCCCCACGTAGCTCGCAGCCCTCGGTTTACGGCTCGAACTTGTAACCCAGGCCCCGCACCGTCACCAGGTAGCGCGGCGCCCCGGGGTCGGGCTCGATCTTGGCGCGCAGCCGCTTGACGTGGACGTCCAGGGTCTTGGTGTCGCCCACGTAGTCCGCGCCCCAGACCCGGTCGATCAGCTGCATGCGCGTGAGCACGCGCCCGGCATTGCGCAGGAGCATCTCGAGGAGGTCGAACTCCTTCAACGGGAGGTCGACCTTGCCGCCGGAGACGGTGACGACGTGACGGTCCACGTCCATCCGGACCGGGCCGGCCTCCAGGGCCGCCGGGGTGACCTCCTCCGGCTCTCCACGGCGGCGCAGGACCGCGCGGATGCGGGCCACGAGCTCCCGCGAGGAGAAGGGCTTGGTCACGTAGTCGTCGGCTCCTATTTCGAGGCCCACGACCTTGTCGATCTCGCTGTCCTTGGCGGTGACCATGATCACCGGAACGTTGGACCGGACGCGCAGCTGACGGCAGACCTCCGTGCCGGGCAGGCCCGGCAGCATCAGGTCGAGCAGCACGAGATCGGCGCCGTTGCGCTCGAACTCGTCGAGGCCGTCCGGGCCGGTGGCCGCGATGGCCACCTCGAAGCCTTCCTTGCGGAGCATGTAGGACAGGGCGTCGCTGAAGGATTCCTCATCCTCGACGACAAGCACTCGGGTCACGGAAGGGCCTCCGGGGCAGGGAATGGTTCAAAAGAATCGGTCTCGTACGGCCCGTCGTGGTCAACAGCACCGTTGACGACGAGCGATCCGCCGGTGGTACGACCCCGTACGACGCCCGACTCGGGCAGTCGCAGGGTGAACGTGGAGCCCTGTCCCTCCGAGCTCCATACGGTGACCTCCCCGCCGTGCGAGGCGGCCACATGCTTGACGATGGCGAGGCCGAGACCGGTGCCACCGGTGGCCCGTGAGCGGGCCGGGTCGACGCGGTAGAACCGCTCGAAGACGCGTTCACGGTCCTTCTCGGAGATGCCGATGCCCTGGTCGGTCACGGCTATCTCGATCAGATCCCCGCCGGGCGCGGCCAGCTTCCGGGCGGCGATGCCGACGCGTGTGCGGGCGGGGCTGTAGTTGACGGCATTCTCCACGAGATTGCCGAGGGCGGCCGCGAGCTGGCTCCGGTTGCCCCAGACGAAGAGGTCCGCGGTGCCGCCCGAGGCCATGGTGATCTGCTTCGAACCGGCCTGCTGGCGGCACCGGTCGATCGCCTCGTCGACCAGATCCTCCACCCGTACGGGTTCGGCGTCCTCCAGCGGGTCGTCGTTCTGCACCCGGGAGAGGTCGATCAGCTCCTGCACCAGGTTGGTCAGCCGGGTCGCCTCGATCTGCATGCGGCCGGCGAACCGCTCCACCGCCTCCGGGTCGTCGGAGGCGTCCATGACCGCCTCGGAGAGCAGGGAGAGCGCTCCGACCGGCGTCTTGAGCTCATGACTGACATTGGCGACGAAGTCACGCCGCACCGCTTCTATGCGACGGGCCTCCGTGAGGTCCTCGACCAGCAGGAGGACCAGGCGTGACCCCAGCGGGGCGACCCGGGCCGACACGGCGAGCGCCTCGCCCCTGCCCGTGCCGCGACGCGGCAGGTCCAGCTCGACCTGTCGTATCTCACCGTCGCGCCGGGTGTCCCTGGCCATGTGGAGCATCGGCTCGACCGCCAGGCGTCCGCCCCTGACCAGGCCCAGCGCATAAGCGGCGGAACTGGCCTTGACGACGCTGTCGCTCTCGTCGAGCACCACGGCCGACGAGCTGAGCACGGAGAGGACCGTGTCCACCCCCGGGGGCAGCGCGGCGTTGCTGTCGGGCCGCAGGGACGTACGCGTGGGCCGCTTCTGCTCGCGCTCGCTCCAGCGGAACGCCAGCATCGCGATCACACCGGTGCAGAGCCCGGCGATCGCGGCAGCTGCGGCGACCGCCGCGTTCACGTCCATGCCTCAAGGTTATGCGGGCTCGCCGACACTCTCCCAGCCATCCGGGTGCCATCTCGAACACTCGTCGCCCAGAGTTCACCAAGGGGATAGTGCCGGTTCACTTCGGGTGCCGGATCCCGACGCGTTGGCCCCGCACCGTGGCAACGTGGGGGTCGGCCCCAAGACCCCGGCCTCAGGATCTGGAGAGGGACTTCCATGCGCGACGCTTATCACGAGGAACTCGATTCGATCGGCGAGGACCTGGTCGAGATGGCCAGGCTCGTCGGCTCGGCGATCGGCCGGGCCACGACGTCCATGCTCGACGCCGATCTCAAGCTCGCCGAGAGCGTGATCGCCGCGGACCAGAAGGTCGACGACCTCCAGCACGACCTGGAGGCCCGCGCCATCGCGCTGCTGGCCCGCCAGCAGCCGGTCGCCACCGATCTGCGGATAGTGGTCACCTCGCTGCGGATGAGCGCCGACCTGGAGCGCTCGGGCGACCTCGCCCAGCACGTCGCCAAGCTGGCGCGGCTGCGCTTCCCCGAGTCGGCGGTGCCGCACGACCTGCACGCCACCATCCTGGAAATGGGGCAGCTCGCCCAGCGGCTGATGGCGAAGGCCGCCGAGGTGATCATCACGAAGGACGTCGACCTGGCGCTCCAGCTGGAGCAGGACGACGACGAGATGGACCTGCTGCACCGCACCCTGTTCCAGCACCTGATGGACGACCGCTGGAAGCACGGCATCGAGACCGCTGTCGACGTCACCCTGCTCGGCCGCTACTACGAGCGCTTCGCCGACCACGCCGTCTCGGTCGCCAAGCGGGTCGTCTACCTGGTCACGGGTGAGCACGCCGACGAGATCCAGGCGGCGACGCCGGTCGAGGGGGCGTAGTCGAGGGGGCGTAGGGGGGCGCGACCCTCCCGGCGGCCGCACATCTGTTCCCGCGCTCGTGCGCCGTTGATGCGCCCTCCGGGCTGGGCATGCAATGGGTGCGGGGGCGGCGCGGCATGCCTGCGGCCCCCGCCGTCGGCATGTGTGCCCCATACATGTGCCGTACGCCGTCGAGTCGTACGCCCTGAGGAGGGACCATGGCCGATTCCCCCATGACCGAACCCCAGCAGCAGGAGACCCCGACCGAGGTGGTGCAGCTGCCGTTGCTGGGAGCCTGCGGCTGCGGCTCGGGCTGCGGGTGCGGCTGCCAGTCCGGCGCGCCGTGCCAGTGCGGCGGCTGAGTCCGGCCGATTCCGGTGGCGGTGCCCCGCGACGGACGCGTGTCCGTCGCGGGGCAGCGGCGCCGCGAATTCCTGCTCCTCGGACCGCGGGCGCCTGCTCCTCTGGCCGCGGGCGCCTGCTTCTCAAACCGCGGGCTCGGTGACCGCCCGGTCCTCGGGCACCGGAGAGGCGGCGACCACGGGCTCCGGCAGGTCCAGGTTCCGCATCAGCAGCCAGTAGCCGAACGCGGCCACGGTGCCCAGGACCGCACAGGTCCCCCACAGCCAGGCGGCGCCGTAGTGGTCGATCACGAAGCCGGACATCAGCGGGGCGACGAGCGCCGCCACCGACCAGGACATCGTGTACATGCCCTGGTAGCGGCCCCGGCCGTGGGCCGGTGACAACTGCACGACGATGCCCGTCTGCGTCGGCGCGTTGACGATCTCGGCCAGGGTCCAGACGCACACCGTCAGGGCGTACACCCCGACCGATCCCGCGAAGGCGGTCAGCCCGAAGCCGTAGCCCGCGATCAGGGACGAGAGGATCAGCAGCCGTCGCGGGTCGCGATGCTGGATGAACCGGGTGACGGGGATCTGCAGGGCCACGATCAGCACACCGTTGACGGCGATGGCCGTGCCGAAGTCGGAGCTGGACAGCCCGTCCGTGCCCATGGCCACCGGCAGGCCCACGTACCCCTGCTGGAAGATCAGCGCGACCAGGAACGACAGCCCGACGACACCCATGTAGCGCCCGTCGCGCAGGACCGTACCCAGCCGCACGTCGTCCGCTGCGGGGGCACCCGCGGCCCGGGGCACCGGCTCGGGCCGGGATTCCGGCACCTTGAGGAAGACGAGGACGGCACACAGCAGCGTCAGGGCGGCCTCTCCCATGAAGCCGGCCAGATAGCTGTACTCGGCGATGAACCCCGCCCCGGCCGACGAGACGGCGAACCCCAGGTTGATGGCCCAGTAGTTGAGCGAGAAGGCCCGTACCCGGTCCTCGGGCCGGACGATGTCGGCCATCATCGCCTGCACGGCCGGCCGGGACGCGTTGCTCGCCATACCCACGACGAAGGCCACACCGGCGATCGCCACCGGATGGACCATGAAGCCGAGCACGGCCACGGACACGGCGGTCGAGAGCTGCGCGATCAGCATGGTCGGGCGCCGCCCCAGCCGGTCCGTCATCACCCCGGCACCCAGGGACGACACGACCCCGCCGAGCCCGTGCAGGGAGGCGACGAGACCGGCGTACGAGGCCGAGTAGCCCCGGTCCAGGGTCAGGTAGAGCGCCATGAACGTGGCGACGAACGCCCCGAGGCGGTTGACCAGCGTGCTGGTCCACAGCCACCAGAACTCCCTGGGGAGACCGGCGACCGTCTCGTGTGCCGCCTTTCTGAGACCAGCGACAGACATAGGGCTACTCCCCGGGGACGTGCGTGCACGGATGAACCGCCGGCCTGTGTAAGCGGTCCGACGGCTATCCGAACATTACGAAAGCGGAGTCCCCGGCTGCCACTCGATTGACGCCGCCCGTCAACAGTCGCGGCCCCGGCCGCGTCCCGGTCCGCCCTTTGGCCACGCGCGCGTAGGGCGCGCGGGTTCGATTACGCTCGGACCCATGGCCGACGCACCGTACAAGCTGATCCTCCTCCGCCACGGCGAGAGCGAATGGAACGCGAAGAACCTGTTCACCGGTTGGGTGGACGTAGACCTCACCGACAAGGGCGAGAAGGAGGCGGTCCGCGGCGGTGAGCTGCTCAAGGACGCCGGCCTGCTCCCCGACGTCGTGCACACCTCCCTCCAGAAGCGCGCGATCCGCACCGCCCAGCTCGGGCTGGAAGCCGCGGACCGCCACTGGATCCCCGTGCACCGCTCCTGGCGCCTGAACGAGCGCCACTACGGCGCCCTCCAGGGCAAGGACAAGGCCCAGACGCTCGCCGAGTTCGGCGAGGAGCAGTTCATGCTCTGGCGCCGTTCGTACGACACCCCGCCGCCCGCCCTGGAGGACGGCACCGAGTTCTCGCAGAGCGACGACGCCCGCTACGCGACGATCCCGCCGGAGCTGCGCCCGCGCACGGAGTGCCTCAAGGACGTCGTCACCCGCATGCTGCCGTACTGGTACGACGGCATCGTCCCGGACCTCCTCGACGGCAAGACCGTCCTGGTCGCCGCCCACGGCAACAGCCTCCGCGGCCTGGTGAAGCACCTGGACGGCATCTCCGACGACGCCATCTCGGGCCTCAACATCCCGACCGGCATCCCGCTCGCCTACGAGCTGGACGCCGACTTCCGCCCCCTGAAGCCGGGCGGCACCTACCTCGACCCGGACGCGGCGAAGGCCGCGATCGAGGCCGTGAAGAACCAGGGCAAGAAGAAGTAAGCAGGGCCGAAGAAGCCCCCCACCTGCGGATTTTCCGCGTGGTGGGGGGCTTTTTGGTGCGCTGGGCCGTCTGTGGGCCGTCACATGCTCAACGGGCCGTCAGGCGCGTCGGCTCCAGCGGCGGATGCGGATGTCGAGGACGATCAGCAGTGCCACGGGTACGGCGATCTCCGCGGGGGCGTCAGCCCAGAGGGCGAGTGCGCCGCCAGCAGTGCCGATGAGCGCGATCGGGAGATCGCGCGGGTGGATATCGACGGTTACGCCCGCTGCGGCTGGGGCGGTCGGCTCCACGGCTTTAGCCCTCTCCCCGGTTCGGGTCCCACGTCGAGCAAGACCAGGGGGCCACTCGTTCAAATTCCGGGCAGGATCACAGCCTGCCCGAGTTGCCGACCAGCGTACGGCCCCCTGATCATGCTCGACCCCAAACCGGACAGGACACCGGCCAAACCCGCTCCGCCAACCTGTATTCAAAGTTTCAGCCGTCTACGTTGCTGCACCCTGCTCGATCCTCTTACTCGCTTTAGTAAACTTCTTATTAGGGACAGGGATATCTGTCGCGGCGATCCTTATGTACTCGTGATTGAATTCCCGAGCCCGCTCCCGGGCTGAATCGAAGTCCACTTCGGGCCGCAAGAAACTCAACTCCGAGTGCACCTTATGCCGCAGTGCGGTATACGAACGGGCCGAGGCGAGGAAGTCCGCAGCCTTCTTGGTATTTCCCAGGAAGGAGGCCGTAGCCGCCACCGCACCCGCCACAGCCGCGAGGGCACCAAACTCTTTTCCTGCACCTACAGCAACTAGCACCCCCGTGATAGCTGTAACGCTGGCAGGCAAAAACACCATGAGGCGCCCCCATAGTTCCGCACTCTTGGCCGCCTCGAAGTAGGCTTGCGCGTTGTAGAGACAGTTACCCTGGATCCTTTGGAGCTCCTCTTTCACTTGCTGAAGTTGAGCATCACTAATCGACACCGGTAGCCTCTTTCACGGTAGCGGTATAAGCGGATCTGTTCGCAGGAATCGACAAACCCAGATCAAATCAGGAAACGAGGATTCCACTTCGTTCAGATATCGCACAGACAAGTTACCGGATTCATAAAGTGAAACCAGCAGAGCCCTGCGCATCGACACGCTACGCTCCTCTTGGAATCGATGCCGAAGCAGTTGCGCCTCCCGAAGTGAAGCATTTCTCCCAATATACCGGCTCGCAAATTCTCGCGAGAAATCTTCCCTATTTCTATCTTCAAGAATTTCCCAAGCTGCCTCTTTGATCCTCTCACTTTGTATTTTCATGACGAGAAAGTGACGCAAAATTCGCTGCTCAATGAACGGGTAGGACCTGGAGTCTCCACGCTCCATGAAGTTGGTGAGGTGGCGCTGGACTGCTACGTGATGCGACTTCGCAGCCTTTAGATAGGCGAAGACCTCCTTGCTTACGTGCGGGAGGTAAGTCAGGTTTTCAAGGCACCAGTTGACGGCGTACCCATCGCGCAATTTCGCCAACCTGTTGATCGCGAACCTAAGGTTGCCTCCATGCGCACCTTCGGATTTGACCACTTCATCGAAATACTCGCGGACGTCTGCAACGGCCTCAGGAAGACCCACTTCGACTGAATGCTGAATAGATGCACGACGTATATCGTGCACCAGCCGCACAGCATCTTCTGGATCGCGTATTACGGTCTTATGGGAAGCTATGGATAGCCTGCGCGAACGTAGCAGACTATTTATCTCCACCACAACGTCGCGAAGCACCGTCCAGTCACGATCGAAGATCATCATGTCATCCGAATAACGCAGAAACTTGAAGTTATTTCTAGCCAGAAAACCATCAACTGGGGCCAAGTACAAGTTGGCCAGAATTCCAGATGAATCTGGCCCCTGCGGGAGCCCCCAAGAATGATTAACCGCCTGAAACCTCGTCAGGAAATTCTGTAGGTTCTCCGTCAGTGCAGGATCTCTGGTCATGCACTGCAGGTCATCACTCAGAATATCAACGTCGATATGTTCATAGAAAGATGAAACATCGACCGATGCCATTCGAAGTTGATTATCGGAACGAAGTGTCCGTAGCGCTAGTCTCCTCATCCTTTTCCACGGGCCGAACCAAAAGACTGGCACTCCACGACTGTGATGCCACCGATAGCTGTGAACTGATGCGTGTATCTGCCGGTCAATGCTCGGAGCTATCTGGAATACTAGCGCGTCATAGATTATTCGATCACGAGCCGAAAAGCGCGTCAGAGGACGAACGCTTATCGCGTTCTTTGGGTAGTCAATAATCTCTGTGTGCGTGGGCCTGCAGTCGCCCGCAAATATGGCCTTTTCAAGCATTTCTCTATAGCCGCGATCCCATTGATGATGGATGTCCTCATACGCCATCACATCAGGAATCTCAGAATATGCCTGGCCATCAATAAGCAAATTCTTAGCGTTAGTTAGCGCCGTCGACAGTCTCACATCGCCCCCCAGGGCATGCTAATCGCTGGGAGGCTTTCAAGCCCCATCCGCGAGCGTGCTTACGGTAGGGCTGCATCGATGTTCGGCGCCGATGGCCCCCGGCGGGTCAGCCTGGCTTGCTCGGGGACGACCGTCTGCCATGCGAGCTGCCCCCACACCGGTTCACACGGTTACCAGCGGTCAATCACGGACGCAACACGGGGGGGCCGTGCGGGCGGGATACGTTTGCCCAGGTACGACCGCCCATAAGGTGCGGCCGTTCAAGCTGGTGGCCACGAGCCCGAAGCGATCGGCATCGGCCACCGCGTCCAGGACCTCCCGCCATGAATTGGCGGAGAGCATGTCCGGTACTTCTGCCTCGACCGTCGTGAACCGGGTGTGCTCCTCCAAGAGCTAGTGGACTAGATTTTCCATATGTCTGAGTAACCGCCGTGCCTCCGCAGCGCCGACGAACTCCGGCGGCGCATCGCGGAGCACGTCTGGGAACCGGGCGACTGCCTCCCATCCCGCGCACAGATCGGCCAGGAGTGCGGCGTGGGCGAGAACGTGTGCGCAGGGCACAGGAGTTGCTGATCTCCCAAGGCGTGCTGGAAGGCCGGGCCGGATCGGGGACCTACGTCGCCGAGCCCCGGCAGCGCGTGAGAGTCGTCCGGTCGTCGGCACGAGAGCAGCCCAGTGGATCCCCGTTCCGCCAGGACATGAAGGCCCTTCGCCGACAGAGCGACCGGGAGAGCCGGACCGACGCGAAGGTGCCGGCCCCGGCGGAGATCGCGACGCGGCTCGGGATCGCCGAGGGGGAGCTGTGCGTGCGTACGGCGTACGAGTTCCTGGCGGACGGCAGGCCGGTGCAGCTGTCGACGAGCTGGGAACCGTACGACCTCACCGCCGGCACCCTCGTCGTCCTCCCCGAGGGAGGGCCACACGCCGGGGCGGGTGTCGTGAACCGCATGGCCGCGATCGGAGTCACTGTCAGCCATGCGGTAGAACAGCCGGACCCGCGACAGGCGGCCGCAGAGGAGGCGTCACTACTCGGCATCCAGAAGGCCGCACTCGTGCCCCACATCCGGCGGACGTACTACAGCAACCAAGGCCGTCCCATAGAGACTGCGGACATCGTGGTACCCGCAGCACACTGCGAGATCGTCTACGAGATCCCGATCAACCGGTAGTGGGCGCCCGGCAGCTGGCCATAACTATCGTTCAGTGGGCACGCGGTAATACCTTGACGCTGCGATAACTGACCGTTTCACAATGAGGTTCTTTCCGTCGCCAGTAGGCAGACGTTTCCTGAGGGCTCGGACACAGTCTCCGCCACTCCTGGCGGAAACATGGCCAGGGACATACGGGGTGGATGGTGCGAAAGGTTAATTACGACCAAAGAGTGCTCGCTCTGGTGGAGGTTGCGGGCGGTGATCGCGACTGGCGCGAGGCTGAACGAGTATTCGAAGCTGAGGGCTGGCCAGTCATTGATCATTTTCCGAGTGGCGCAGGGCCTACGGCTGGCGCTCTAGATCAAGATCCATCATGTCGTATCTACCGCATTGAGGTACGTATTTATGGATCGACCCACCGAGCTGCAACGGGGGCGGCTTGGCAGGTAGAGAAAGTCGCCAGAGTTGCCCGACTAGCCATGCAAGTCAGACGGTCAGACTTGATCAATCAAAACCCGAAGGAGATTTTTGACTGGCGGGTGGTACCTACCCATGCGGTGCGGTCTCCCCGTTCCGCACGTGCGCGGATACTGATCGCACTTGGGAGACAAGACAACGGAACTCATGTTTCAGGGCGTCCTCGCGAAGCATTGCGCCTGGCGAGGCGATCGGCACCGGATGGAACTTTTGATCCGAACCTCTCAGTCCGCCCCATGCGAGGAGGCGCGTGGAATAATACATCAATTTGGGGGGAGGCAACTCCGGGGCGGGGATTCCTGATTGCCCTCGGATTCACGTTGGGTGTACTCCCAGCAGCCCTAGCCGGTCGGCATGACCTTGTCCCCATGCTCTCCGTGATCGGGTTGGGTTTCGGGCTTTTCGCTTCCCTCGATGCACGCAGCACTGATGTAGATAGGGTTATTCCAGTGCTGCTTCTGGTTGGGACTATGGGAATGCTTTTCATATCCATTTTTGCTGACCTCAGTAGATTTTCTCCGGCACAGCAAATGGCGATCCCCTTGCTGCCATTCATTATTTACGGAGTTTGGCTTATTGCTAGGCAATGGACGTGGGGAGAGTGGGTTGCCTGGGCAGCTCCATTGGCTGTCACGTTGCTCCTTTCTTCTTTTGTTGGTGCAGCACCAGTTCTCCATGCATGGTATGCGGAGAAGCTCTCGATTTCGGCCGCAGATCTGGACGTGCCAGGGTTGTGGCAAGTGGGCTCTGCGATTAAATTGCTATCCACTCTGGTCTTCTTGCTCATCGTCCCTGCCATGTGGGGATTTGCCCGGCACTTCCATCTCCTTAGAGCTGGAGACCAGTTCAATTTCATGTTGTATGTGACTCTGCTTTCAGCACTGATGGTAGGGTGTGGAATTCTATCGGCGCAGTCAGCTGAGCAGGCGGCGTCGAAAACTTCACTTGCGGCGAAGACTGGAGGGAAGGCCCCATCATATTTTGGCGTAAAGCCGGAATGGATTTGCATCTTTCCGATTGTCTCTCCAGAGAAGGTTGCATCTGAGGGTGGGAGACTAGACGTGCGTCGCGCCTATCTCTCGCTGGGAAACTCGGCGGGACAGGTAACACTTTTGGAGTTGGGTAGCGCGAAGCCGATTAAAGTATCGGCGAAACACGTTACGCTCGTTCCGGCTCTCTCGGCCAGCGGTACATGTCGTTAGAAACGATGGAACGGCCAACGTGTACCTCCACTAAGGCCGTGCGGGTGAATACTCTGGGCACCAGCACGGGCGCCGGCCGAGCTGGAATGAGGCAGAGGCACAAGCGGCCTTGACGAGGTGGGAATTTTTGCCACCGCCTGATGCGCTGGCCGAAACCGAGCGATGACGAGGGTGACGTGAACCCGAAGAGGTCGCATGTGGCTGGTGCTGCTGAGGGCTACAAGCGCTGCGCCCCCGCCTCAGCCGCCCTCCGTTCTCTACGCCGGGCCTACCCGGGATTCGAGTGGCACACAGGAGGTGGGCACTTCCCCGAGTCCGAACCTTTCTGGGACTCCGTTGCCGTCGGCGTTCCAGGGAGCTACACCCGACAGGAACGGTGTCTCCACGTGGAACCGCGGCGAGCGCAGCGAGCGTGAGTGAGCTTCTGAAGCATCGCTCGGGCGCCTCAGGCTGGGCCGTCCCTGGGCCGTCCGAGGTTGCTCAACGGCACCCGATGACGACCAATGGCGACCACTCACCCGGAGTCGATCAGCGCCCCCACCCGCAAAAACCCTGGTCGGCGAGATCTACCGCAAGACCCAGGGCAAGAAGAAGTAAGCAGAGCTGAAGAGGCCCCCCACCTGCGGGTTCTCCGCGTGGTGGGGGGCTCTTCGCTGTCCGGGCGGCGGAAATCGCCCGGGCCTCTTCCCCTGGATCGGGCCCCGCCCACGGCAGAGTGACGGCATGGACGCAGACGACAGCAACCTTCTGGCCGGCGCGCGCACTGCCGCGACCAGGCTGCCCGCGCAGGACCTGGAGCGGGCGCGGCGCTTCTACTCCGAGAAGCTCGGCCTGGAGCCCGTCGACGAGCGGCCGGGCGGGCTGCTGTACCGGTGCGGTGATGCGGAGTTCGCCGTGTTCCATTCAGCCGGCGCCTCGCCCGGCACCTTCACCCAGATGGGCTGGCAGGTCGACGACATCGAGGCCGTGGTGTCGGAGCTCAAGCGGCGCGGTGTGGAGTTCGAGACGGTCGACCTGCCCGGCTTCCGTACGCGGGACGGCATCGCGGAGATCGAGGGAAACTATCCGAGCAAGGGCGCCAGGGGTGAACGCGGGGCCTGGTTCCGGGACAGTGAGGGCAACATGCTGGGCATCGGCCAGCCGGTTACGTAAGCGCCCGGGCCCCCCCGGGGGGGGGGCCGGGGCCCTGGGGTCCCCGGGGGGGCTTGGTCCGGGCATTTTTGGGCAAAAGTGGGGGCCTGGGCCCCGCGGTTTCCGATCCCCCCCCCCCCCCCCCGGTAGTTGTTCCGGGGACGGTGAGCAGGGGAAGGCTCCCGGCATGACTGAGCACGCCGCCGAGCCGCTCGCAGTCGACAGCCGCGGCAATCTCCTGATCTCCTTCGAACCGGGGTGTGAGGATTCGCCCCCCGGGGACGCCCCGGCTCCCCTGGCGCTGACGGCCCTCTGGCACGAGGGCAGCGTGCTCATGGTCCACGACCGCCACCGGGGTGCCTGGGAGCTCCCCGGCGGCAGGATCGATCCGGGTGAGAGCGCGCGACAGGCCGCTCTCCGGGAGCTGTTCGAGGAGAGTGGGCACGAACCCGACGGCCCCCTGAGGTTCGTCGGCCACGCAGGGTTCGTCCTGGCCCCCCGGCAACGCCGCGAGTACGGGGCCTTGTTCGCCGGAGCCGCGCGCGCCCGGCGCGGCTTCGAGCCCAACGACGAGATCCTCGCGATCCGTTGGTGGGATCTGAGGTCGCCGCTGCCCGGCCCGGTCGCGCAGCTCGACGTACACCTCGCCCGGCTCGGCGCGCCGTCGGGCCCCCCTGCGGACAGTGCCACCCGCTAACGTGACCTTTACACCTGCCCGTTACCCAGGCGCACCCCCTCGGCGGCAGAGGCAGGCGGGGCGCGGAGAGCAAGGAGATCGGGGAGAGCGATCATGGGCGAGTCTCTGAAGACCTTCGTCGGCGGCACCGAGGTAGAGGTGCCCAACAGCATTCCGGCGATCCGTGCCGCGCTGCCCGAGGAGAGACGCGAGGAGTTCGACCACGCGATCAACGAGGCCGGGGTGCACGAGATCCAGGCCGTGATGCGGCACTGGATGCTCGAGTCCGTACCCGATCCCGAGGCCGAACAGATCCTGGACCGGCTGGCACAGGACGAGGCGGAGAGGCGGAACGTCGCTTGAGTTTCCGCATCTCCTACGCACCGCCCGCCGACGACACCCTGGCCAAGATGCGCGACGGCGACTCGTTCCGGGACGAGATGGCGCGCACCCTGGCCCTGGATCCGTACGGACACGCCTCGTCCGCCGTGAAGCGTGAACGCGACCGGCGCGAGGCGACGGTGTACGGCGCCATCGTCCTCTACTACGTCTCCGGGTCCGTGCTGACGGTCACCGTGGTCAGGCTCGTACCGCTGCCGTGACCCGGAGAGACGGCCGAAGGCTCAGCCGAGCTTCTTGACCTGCGCGTCGATCACCGCGGTCGGCTGACCGAAGTCGGCATCGGCGCCCGTCTTGCCGAGGTTGAAGGAGAAGAAGGTGGCGACCGTGCCGCCCTGACGCAGGCTCACGAGCTTGAAGGGCGCCGCCTCGTCGCCCTCTCCCATCTGCACCCGCCAGGCGAGGGCCTCCTCGCCGCCCGTCACCTTCTCCTCGGTCAACTTGGTGACCTTCTGCTTCGAGCCCTTCATGGAGAGGGTGAACCCGCCGGTGCACTTGGCGGCGGAGTCGCGGAGCTCGGCGAGGCTCTTCGCCGCGCCGTCGTCCTCGTACGAGGCCAGGGTGACCAGCGACGACGTGATGTCGAGCATGCCGGCGAGGAGGTCCTCGGGGTCGGCGGACTCGTCCTTCTTGGGCTCCTGGACGACCTTGCGCCCCGCGTTCCCGGCCGGGGTCCCCCGCTTCACACCGTAGAAGGCGAAGCCGATCGGCTCGCACTCCTTCTTGTCGACGGTGACGTCGCCGGGCTGCGCGATGTCCTCGGGGCCGGTCTTCGAGACCTTGTGGCCCGTGACGTCACCCTGCTCCAGCGACACCTTCTCCAGTTCGGCCGACGTCAGCGCCTTGACCGCAGCGGGCTTGGAAGAGGCGTCGTCCTTGCCTCCCGAGGTGCCGCCGTCGCCCTTGGCGTCGGAGTCCGAGCCGCTGCAGGCGGTCGCGAGCAGGGTCATGGACGCCGCGGCGGCGACGAGGGCGGTACGGCGTACAGCGGTGGCGCGCATGGTTCGTTCATCTCTCCGTCTGAAGGAGCAACAGCCCCTCCCCGGACAGTAATTCGTGGCCGTTACAGGGGGCTGTGCCAGTGCAGGACACTCTACGATCGGACACCTGTCCGATGATCGCCCCGAACGGTCACGGGATGTGATCGTGACTGCGCTGTGATCGCTCTGTGAAGCTCCTATGGGGTGGCCGATTCCGCAGGTGAGCCACAGAGGGGACCCGCCCGTGTCCGTCGACGTGACAGCAGCCGTACTGGAAGCCGTGGGAGCCCCCGAGCCCGCATCCGTCGAGCCGCTGGCCGGGGGCACGTACAACACCGTCACGCGCGTGACCTTCGGCGACGGCGGGGACTGGGTGGTGAAGGTCCCTCCGGCGCACGCCCCCGGGCTGAGTTACGAACAGCGCCTGCTCCTCAACGAGGTCACCTTCTACAACGCCGCCGCCGGGGCCGGCGCCGCGACCCCGCAGGTCGTGCACAGCGAGCTCGACCCCGGGGCACCGGCCGGGGCGTACGTCGTCATGACCACACGCCCCGGGCGGCCCTGGAGCGCCGTCGCCGGTGACCTGACGGCCGAGGAGACACGGGCCCTGCGTACCGAGTTCGGGAGCATCGTGGGCCGGCTGCACGGGGTCACGGGCCCCGGCGGTTTCGGGTACCCCGCCGAGCCCCTGGGGCCGCTCTCCCCCACCTGGCGCGAGGCGTTCACCGCGATGACGGACGCCGTGCTCGCCGACGCCGAGAGGTACGGGGCGAGGCTGCCGTACCCCGTGGGACTGATCCGCGAGGTGCTCGCCGGGGCGTCGGACGTCCTGGACGAGGTCACCCGGCCGGCCCTGGTCCACTTCGACCTCTGGCAGGGGAACCTCCTGGTGACCGGGGAGCCCGGCGCCCGGCGCATCGGAGGGGTCATCGACGGCGAGCGGATGTTCTGGGGCGATCCGGTCGCCGATCTCGTCTCCACGTCGCTCTTCGGAGACCCGGAGACGGACCTGGACTTCCTCGCGGGATACGCCGCCGCGACGGGCGCACCGCTCGCGTTCACCCCGTCCGTACGCCGCCGGATCGACCTCTGCCGCAGCTACCTCTACCTGATCATGCTCACCGAGACGGTGCCCCGGAGCGCCGGGCCCGACGCGGTGGAGATGACGTGGAACGAGGTGGCGCCGAGGCTCGTGACGGCGCTGAGGGAACTCGTGTAGCGCACCGCGGCCGGCTTCAGGAGGGGCGCCGCGTCAGATGCGTGAAGGCGTCCAGGTTGCGCGTCGATTCGCCGCGCTCCACCCGCCAGGCGTACTCCTTGCGGATCGCGCTCGCGAAGCCCAGCTCCAGCAGGGGGTTGAACGCGCCGTCCGCCGCCTCCAGGACCGCACCGAGCAGCCGGTCGAGCTCGTCGCGCGTGACGACCGAGAGGGGGAGCTTGCCGACGAGATAGACGTCGCCGAGCTGATCGATGGCGTAACTCACCCCGAAGAGGCGGAGGTTGTGCTCCAGGAGCCAGCGGTGCACAGCCGCGTCGTTCTCGTCGGGGTGACGGATGACGAACGCGTTGAGGGAGAGGGAGTGCTGCCCGACGATCAGGGAACAGGTCGTGGACAGCTTGCGCGTGCCGGGCAGCTTCACGACGTAGTTCCCGGGCCCGGGGCTCTCCCATTCGAGCTCCGCGTCGTTCAGCGTCGCCTCGATGACCTGCGCCGCTGCTGCCTCGTCGGATACGTCAGCCATGGTGCGAGCGTACGACAACCCGTCCGCGCGCTCAGCCGGACGCCTCCGCTCAGCCCTGGTGCGCGCGGGCGCGGCGCCGGTGGTCGTGCATGGCCGCCGTGTACACGTCGGCGGTGGCCGACGCCGCCGTGTCCCAGCCGAACGACTGGGCGTGCACGGCCGCGGCCTCGCCCATCCGGCCGGCCAGCTCCGCGCTGTCCGCGAAGCGGCTCAGCGCCTGTGCGTACGCCTCCGGGTCGTGGCCGGGGATCAGGAAGCCGCTGACTCCGTCCCGTACGGCGACCGGAAGACCGCCCACCGCCGCCGCGACCACGGGCGTACCGGCCGCCTGGGCCTCTATGGCGACCAGGCCGAAGGACTCGTTGTACGAGGGCATGACCAGGACGGATGCCGCCCGGAACCAGTCGGCGAGCTGGTCCTGGCCGACCGGTGGGTGGAACCGTACGACGTCGGCGATGCCGAGGCGCGCGGCGAGCTTCTGGAGGCCCTCGGGCTTGGCGAGGCCGCTGCCGCTGGGCCCTCCGACGACGGGTACGAGGATGCGGGAGCGCAGCGAGGGGTCGCGGTCCAGGAGCACGGCGACGGCGCGCAGCAGCACGTCCGGGGCCTTCAGCGGCTGGATGCGCCCCGCGAACAGCGGGATCAGCGCGTCCTGCGGCAGCCCGAGGCGGGCGCGTGCGGCGGCGCGGCCGTCGCCGGGGCGGAAGCGCTCCAGGTTCACCCCGGGGTGCACGACGGCGACGGACGCCGGGTCCGCGTCGTAGAAGCGGACGAGTTCGTCGGCCTCGCCCGCGGTGTTCGCGATGAGCCGGTCGGATGCGTGCACGATCTGGGTCTCGCCGATGACGCGGGCGGGCGGCTCGGGGGTGTCGCCCTCGGCGAGCGCGGCGTTCTTGACCTTCGCCATGGTGTGCATGGCGTGGACGAGCGGGACGCCCCAGCGCTGCGCGGCGAGCCAGCCGACCTGGCCGGAGAGCCAGTAGTGGGAGTGGACCAGGTCGTAGTAACCGGGGCGCTGACCTGCCCACGCCTGCATCACGCCGTGGGTGAAGGCACAGAGCTGTGCGGGCAGCTCTTCCTTGGCGAGCCCCTCGTAGGGCCCCGCGTCGACGTGCCGGACCAGCACTCCGGGAGCCAGTTCGACCGTCGGGGGCAGCCCGCCGGTGGTGGCCCGGGTGAAGATCTCGACCTCGATGCCGATCGCGGCGAGGCGCCTGGCCAGCTCCACGATGTAGACGTTCATACCGCCGGCGTCGCCCGTACCGGGCTGGTGCAGCGGAGAGGTGTGCACGGAGAGCATCGCGACACGGCGCGGCTTACGGTGTCCGGCGAACGTGCCCGGGAAGCGGATACGGGGTGCCGCACGGCTGCTGCCGAGCCGGGAGACGTACTGGCTCACGGGTCCGCTCCTCCTCGCTCAGGGCACACGACCCCTTCGAAGTGCCAGAACAGCGGAACCCCGCCTTTCATTTCCACTTTGCCAAAACGTTGCGAACTCTCCGGCGCGCCGGACGGCCGCCCCCGCGCCCCGCTGCTCCCGCGCCTGCCCCCCGAGGGCTTCGCATACGCTCCTTTGCATGCACCAGCGCCCCATCGGCACCGCGACCCGCGGGACCACCAACCCCAACCGGCTGCGCCGCATGGACCGCTGGATCGCCGCCACCCACGGCCCCGCACTCCGCCGCGGCGACGCGCCCGTCGCGGTCGATCTCGGCTACGGCGCCGCCCCCTGGACCGCCGTCGAACTGCTGGAGCGGCTGCGCACGGCCGAGCCGCGCACGGCGGTCGTGGGCGTCGAGATCGATCCCGCCCGGGTCGCGGCGGCGCAGCCGTACGAGCGCGAGGGCCTCACCTTCGTGCACGGCGGCTTCGAGATCCCCACCGCGGGCCGGCCGCTCCTCATCCGGGCCGCGAACGTGCTGCGCCAGTACGACGAGGGTGAGGTCGCCGCGGTCTGGCAGCGGCTGTGCGCCCGGCTCGCCCCGGACGGGCTGCTGGTCGAGGGCACCTGCGACGAGATCGGCCGCCGGCACGTGTGGGTCGCGCTCGGCCCGGAAGGCCCGCGCACGGTCACCTTCGCGACCCGGCTCGGCTCGCTGGACCGCCCCTCCGACCTGGCCGAGCGCCTCCCGAAGGCCCTGATCCACCGCAATGTGCCGGGCGAACCCGTCCACGCCTTCCTGCGGGACCTCGACCGCGCCTGGGCCGCGGCCTCCCCGTACGCGTCCCTGGGCGCGCGGCAGCGCTGGATCGCGGCGGTCCGCGCGGTCTCGGCCGACTGGCCCCTGACGGACGGCGTACGGCGGTGGCGGCAGGGCGAGATCACCGTGCGCTGGTCCGCACTGCGGCCGACCACGGGGTGAACAGCACCGGGCCGGAACACGTCGGCACAGGACGACACCGGATCCGGGAACACCGGCGGATCACCGTTCGTCCCCTTGTGTGACGGGGAGGGTGACGCGGACCTCTGTTGCTTTACGGGACGACATGGCACGATCGCGTCGTCACGGAATTGTTACTGACGGTAAGTCAGATGTACGCGATACGGCTTTCGTTGCCTTTCGCCCGGAGGGGGAGCTTGTGAACCGACGCCACTGTGCCGCTGCCGCGATCACCCTGGTCTGCGCACTGGCCCTGCTGACCGCGCCGGTCCAGGCCATGGCGGCCCCGGTACCCGAGCCCGGCCCCACGGCCACCTCCTCCGCCT
Organism: Streptomyces sp. NPDC088746; assembly: GCF_044751065.1. Taxonomy (NCBI): domain Bacteria; kingdom Bacillati; phylum Actinomycetota; class Actinomycetes; order Kitasatosporales; family Streptomycetaceae; genus Streptomyces; species Streptomyces sp. NPDC088746. Next base: position 92,945 of record NZ_JBIVLA010000002.1, on the reverse strand, counting down.
CCCCGAAGAAGAGCCTCGATGAGGTCCGCGAGGAGATCGACACCCTCTACCGCAAGGCCGGGGCGGCGACGGACGCGTACAACCTCGCCGAGGAGCAGTCGAAGAAGCAGTCCGGCGAGATCGCCCGGCTGACCAAGTCGATCGCCGACGGCCAGGCGAAGATCGCCGAACTCAAGGACAGGGCAGGCGCCCAGGCCCGCGAGCAGTACCGCAACGGCGGACTCCCCCCGGGTGCGCAGCTGATGCTGAGCGGCAGTCCGGACCTCTTCATGGACGGCATCAACCAGGCCAGGCAGGGCCAGCAGGCCACCAAAGGCATGCTGACCGAACTGGAGCAGGCCCAGGAGGACTTGGAGACATACACCAAGGACGCCAATCTCAACCTGGAGAAGATCGAGGCCGGTCGCGCCAAGCAGGCCAAGGCCAAGAAGAGCATCGACGCGCAGATCGCGGCGGCGGAGAAGCTCGAATCGCAGCTGGCGAAGGAGGAGCGGGCCCGGCTCCTCCAGCTGGAGAAGGACGCCGCTTCCACGGCGCAGGCGGCCTGGCTCTCCTCCGGCGCGCTCAAGGACATCAACCGCGAGGCGAGCGCCGCCGGCAAGCAGGCGGTGGCCTTCGCGACCGCCCAGATCGGCAAGCCGTACGTGTGGGGGGCCGAGGGCCCCGGTTCGTACGACTGCTCGGGGCTGACCTCGCAGGCCTGGGCGGCGGCGAAGCAGCCGATCCCCCGGACATCGCAGGAGCAGTGGCGGCAGCTGCCCCACATCGACATCGAGGACATGCGCCCCGGCGACCTGATCATCTACCACAGCGACGCCAGCCACGTCGGGATGTACGTCGGCGACGGCTCGATCGTGCACGCCCCCCGGCCCGGCCGGGATGTCACGCTCACGGGCGCGGGCTCCATGCAGATCCTGGGCGTGGTCCGGCCCGACAAGTAGGCGTTCCGGGGACCGCCCGGCGAATTGTGCGCAGCGCGTGTCGAGCGCGTGATGTTCGTCATGGCCCCATGTCCGTTTCGTGCGCGCCCATCCCGCCGGATCCGTGGCAGGAAACGGCTTATGGGCGCGCATATGACGAAGGATGATCGGCAGACGCCATTCCGTTCCCCTGCCGCGGACCGCTATCGTCCCCGTCGGCGGGTCGTCGATCGTCGTCCCGCCGCGCCCTCGGGGGGAGGGAAGGAAACCCGAACCGATGCCCGTACCCGTACCGCAGCAACGTGCCGTTCCCGCTGCGGAGACCACTCATGGCGCCGGCCTCACACTCCTGGTGATCGAGGACGACCCTGCGGGCACCTTCGCCGTCCCCGAGCTGTCGTCCACGGCCGGGGCCCGGATCCGCGTCCGTACCGCCCGTAACCTCACCGAGGCCGGACGGCTGCTCACCGACGACGTCGACTGCATCCTGCTCGACCTCGACCTGGAGACGGCCGCGCTGCCCGCCGGCGCACGCGACGGCGAGCCCGGCCGGCCGGACGGGCTCGCCGCCCTCAAGCACGTCCTGCGCATCGCGCCACGCCACGCCGTCCTCGCCCTCACCGCGGAGGACGACGCCGAGCGGGCCGCAGAAGCCGTACGGGTCGGGGCCCAGGACTATCTCTTCCGCGACGAGCTCGACGGGCGCCTCCTCAGCCGCGCCATCCGGTACGCCGTGGAGCGCAAGCGCGCGGACACCGCCCAGCACCAGCTGACCGAGTCCCGGCTGCGCGCCCAGGAGAACGCCCGGCTGGAACGCGGACTGCTGCCCACCCCGCTCCTCGACGGCTCCGATCTCGCCTTCGCCGCCCACTACCGGCCGGGCCGCAGCCGTGCCCTGCTCGGCGGGGACTTCTACGACACGGTCCGCACACCGGACGGCACGGTCCACGCGATGATCGGCGACGTCTGCGGACACGGCCCGGACGAGGCGGCGCTCGGCGTCGAGCTGCGTATCGCCTGGCGGGCACTCACGCTGGCCGGGCTCTGCGGCGACGCCCTGCTCTCCACGCTGCAGCAGGTCCTGGAGCACGAGCGGCAGAGCGAGGAGATCTTCGCGACGCTCTGCACCGTCGACATCGCACCCGACGGCCGCCGGGCCGGCCTCTGCATCGCGGGCCACCCCGCACCGCTCATCGCCCGCCAGGGACGGGCGGCGCACCTGCTCCCGTACGAGGACGGCGGCCCGGCCCTCGGCCTGCTGCCGCACGCCCGGTGGCCGCGCCGGCAGGTCGAGCTCGGGGGCTCCTGGAGCCTGATGATGTACACCGACGGGCTCATCGAGGGGCGCGTCGGGCAGGAGGGCACCCAGCGGCTGGGCCAGGACGGCATGGTCGCGATGGTCAACGGCCGGCTGGACCAGGGGCTCGGCGGCGAGGCCCTGCTGGAGGCCGCGGTCACCCAGGTGCAGGAGCTGAACGGCGGCGAGCTGACCGACGACGTGGCGGTCCTCCTGCTGGAACGCGACGAGGCCCGGATACGACGGAGGGGCAGGAGCGCGTCGCGCTCCCGCCCCGGTGCCGCCTCGTCGGCGAGCGCTCAGCGCCCGCCGTTGTAGGGGCCGTACGGTCCGTCGCTGCTGGAGCCTCCGCGGCTGCCGCCGCCACCCGACACGGCCTTGATCGCCGGCCGGACGTCCACCATGAAGACGATGGACGCGATCACGCCCGCGATCTGCAGGAACAGGATCGGGATGACGAGGTTCACGAAGACCGTGACGCCGAGGATGATCAGCCAGAAGGACTTCTTCTGCTTGTCCGCGGCCCGGTAGGCGTCCTCCCGCGCCGTCACGGCGAAGACCAGCGCGACCACGGCCAGGACGAGCATGGCCAGGTACAGCAGCTGGAGGAACGAGCCGAATGCTTCGAGCAACACGGTGAGCACCGCCTAGTCAGTGGATGAGCGCCTCGCGGCCAAGGTACCGGGACAACGACCCGGGCACCCCCAAGGTGCCCGGCCCGTTCTTCCGGCAACCCCGGGCCGCCGACTCCGTCTACTTCGCGGAGGGCGGGGTCGTCTTCTTCGCCGCGGGCTTGCGCACGGGCGCCGTCTTCTTCGGCGTCGCGGCGGGCGCGGCCTTGGACTCGGCGGCCTTCGGCGCGGGCTTCTTCGCGGCGGGCGCCACCGGCTTGGCGGCGACCGGCTTCGCGGGGGTCACCGGCTTGGCGGGCGCCACCGGCTTGGCCGCCGCCTCGGACTTCTGCTTCGGCACGGACTTCGGCTCCGCCTCGACGACGGCGGCGATCTCGACGATCTCGTCGGCCGTCTCGCCGCGCCACGTCCGCACGCTCTGCTCGCCGCGCTCGGCGACCTTCTCGTACGTCTCCCGGGCGCGGACCGCGTACTCGGCGGCCACACCCACGCTCCGCAGCGCCAGGTCCTGGGCGGTCTCGCCCCACTTCTTCAGGTCGGTGTCCAGCGCCCCGAAGACCTCGGTCACCTTCGCCTGCACGGTGGCCTGAGCCTCCCTGGCCTGCGTGGTGACGCGCTCCTGGACGGCCTTCGGGTCGGTGTTGCGCACGGCCTCGATCCGCTCGGGCGCCTCGGCCCTGAGCTGGTCGAGCAGAGCGGGGACCTTGCGCGCCTGCTCCACGGCGAGGTCGGCCGTGCCGGCGGCGAAGTAGAGGGGGGTGGGGTCGGTGAGGGTCTTACGCAGGTCATCGGTGATGGCCATGACTGTGGTCCTCCCGGATCATCAGAAGTCAGTTCGCTGGTGGGTCTGCATCACTGCCGCCGGCCGTGCGGGGGCCGCGGGCATCCGGACCGGCACCGTCCGCGTCGGCACCGCTTTCCGCGTCGGCATCGATTCTGCTCTCCGCGTCGGCGGCACCGTGGAACTCGGCGCCGGTGTCGGGCGCGACATCGAAACCGTTCTCCCGGCGGAAGGAGTCGTAGATCTGAAGCAGCACGTTCTTCTGCCGCTCGTTGATCGACGGGTCGGCCAATATGACCGCCCGCGTCTCCAGCTCCTCCCGCTCCCGCTCATCGAGGATCCCGGCCCGCACGTACAGCGTCTCGGCCGAGATCCGCAGGGCCTTGGCGACCTGCTGCAGCACCTCGGCGCTCGGCTTGCGCAGTCCGCGCTCGATCTGGCTGAGATACGGATTGGACACCCCGGCGGCGTCGGCGAGCTGCCGCAGGGAGAGCTGCGCGGTACGCCGCTGCTCACGCAGGTACTCGCCGAGATTGCCGACGTTGAGTGATGCCATGGGTCGATACTGCATCACTCTTGCTAACTATTGCAAGCGCATGCTTGCAAAAGTGTTCCGCGTCATGTCACAGCGCCGTCCCGAAGCCCCGCCGCGCCCGCCCCCAGGGCCCCCGCGGCGCTAGCGTCGGCCCATGATCGTATGGCTCAACGGCACCCACGGCGCGGGCAAGACGACGACCGGCGCGCTCGTGCAGCAGCTGATCCCGGACTCGCGGGTGTTCGACGCCGAGAAGGTCGGCGAGACGCTCATGGACATCACGCCGGGGCTGCCCTGGACGGGCAACTTCCAGGACTGGCCGCCGTGGCGGCCCCTCGTGGTCGAGACCGCCCGCCACGTACTCGACTACGCCGGCGGCACCCTGGTGATGCCCATGACCGTCCTGGTCGAGCAGTACTGGCGCGAGATCAGCGCGGGCCTCGCCCGGCACGGGATCCCGGTGCGGCACTTCGTCCTCCACGCCGACCAGGACACCCTGCGCGGCCGCATCGAGGGGGACCTCGCCCTCGGCCCCTCCACGTTCCGTCTCCAGTACCTCGAGCCCTACGCGGAGGCGGCGCGCACCTGGCTGCACGACGAGGCCGAGGTGATCGACACCACGGACCTCACCCCCGCCCAAGCCGCACACCGCATCGCACGCTCCACGGCGCCCGGCTGAGCCGGAGGTCGTCGAGAAGTTACGGACGCCCGAATCAGACAAAAGCCACCACCAGCCGTCCGGAACTTCTCAACGACGGCCCGCGACGGGCTTCGGCGGGGCAGGCTGGGCGGCATGACCGCACCTGACGCCAAGGCCGACCTCCACTTCTACCTGCAGTCGGCCCGCGACGCCCTGCTCTGGAAGCTCGAAGGGCTCTCCGAGTACGACGCGCGACGCCCCCTGACGCCGACCGGCACCAACATCCTGGGCCTGGTCAAGCACGTGGCGAGTGTGGAACTGGGCTACCTCGGCGACACGTTCGGGCGGCCGTCCGGCGAGGCGCTGCCGTGGGTCGAGGAAGGGGCCGAGCCCAACGCGGACATGTGGGCGACCGCGGACGAGTCACGTGAGCAGATCGTGGGGCTCTACCGCCGGGCCTGGGCCCACGCGGACGCGACGCTCGACGCGCTGCCGCTGGACACGGTCGGCACCGTCCCGTGGTGGCCGAGCCACCGGGCCGAGGTGACGCTGCACCATGCCGTGGTCCGCGTGATCGGCGATACGCACCGGCACGCCGGACACGCCGACATCGTCCGGGAACTCATCGACGGCGCCGTGGGGATGAGCGAGGGCAACGACAGCATCCCGCCGGGCGACGCCGCGTGGTGGGCGGACCACCGGAACCGGCTGGAGCGCGCGGCCCGCGAAGCCGACCGGGATGCGTGACACCGCGGGACGGAGACCGGACGGGGCCGCCGGTCCCGTGGCGGCGGCCTCGTGAGCGACCTCCTGCCCCTGCTCGTACTCGCGGGCGCGCTCGCCACCGTCATGGGCCTCTTCAGGTGGCTGGCGTCCCGCGTCCGGCGGCGCGGGACCGCCCGGGCGGCGATCAGCGCGGCGCTGGCCTCCTACGACGAGGCGTTCCGGGTGACCGCCCACGACGCCCACCACGAGATCCGGGCGCAGGCCGAGCGCAAGGCCCCGCTGCTCTCGCCCGACCGGCCGTGGGAGAGCGGCCGCGGCGGCGGTCCGTCGTCGGGCGGGCACCCGCGGCGCCGGCGGCCTCCACGGCGGGGGGGCCGGCCGCCTGTGGCGCAGGCGCGGACGCCGGTCCGGGGGCGCGTGAACCGGTCGAACGGCGGGGCGCCACCGCCCGCGCACGCTGCGCGAGCTGAAGGAGCGCGTGGCCTACGCGGAGAGGACCGGGGAGCCGTTCGCGAAGTCCCTGCTCGGCGCGGGCTGCCGCAGCAGGAGCGTCCGGGGCTCCAACGTCCTCTTGCGGACGATCTGCCACGGTACGAATTGTTACGCTGGCCGGCATGACCGCCCTCACCCCCACCGCCCGCACGTCACCCGACCTCTCCTTCCTCCTCGACCACACCAGCCACGTCCTGCGGACCCGGATGGCGGCCGCGCTGGACGGAATCGGGCTGACCGCACGCATGCACTGCGTCCTCGTCCACGCCCTGGAGGAGGAGCGCACGCAGATCCAGCTCGCCGAGATCGGTGACATGGACAAGACCACGATGGTGGTGACCGTGGACGCCCTGGAAAGCGCGGGGCTGGCCGAGCGGCGCCCTTCCAGCCGCGACCGGCGGGCCCGGATCATCGCCGTCACCGAGGAAGGCGCCCGGGTCGCCGCACAGAGCCAGGAAATCGTCGACCGGGTGCACCGGGAGGCCCTGGGAACCCTCCCCGACGGTGACCGCGAGGCACTGCTGCGCGCACTGAACCAGCTGGCCACGGGTCACCTGGCCACCCCCTCCGAGAGCCCCCGGCCGGTCCGGCGGGCACGCCAGGGACAGGGGTGATCATTTCGACCGGACCGCAGGAGTCTGGACCGTAAAATATAGTCCGCAACGGAACCATCTGTTACGGTCTCTCTTGTCGACCCGTCCGACAGGAGAAGACCGATGGCTGTTGATGCCTCGCAAGGCCGCCCCAGTGCCACCACTTCCACACCTGCCACCGCCGGACCCACCGTGCCCGGTGCGACCGCCCGCCGCCGTGGTCTCGCCCTCGCGGTGATCGCCGCGGGGATGCTCACGCTCACCCTCGACGGTTCGATCGTCACCGTGGCCATGCCGACCATCCAGCGCGACCTGGGCTTCACGTCCGCCGGCCTCAGCTGGGTGGTCAACGCCTACCTGATCGCCTTCGGCAGCCTGCTCCTGCTCGCGGGCCGGATCGGCGACCTGATCGGCCGCACCCGCGTGTTCCTGGCCGGCACCGCCGTCTTCACCGTCGCCTCCCTGCTGGCCGGTGCGGCCACGACCCCGGCGACGCTCATCGCCGCCCGCTTCCTCCAGGGGGTCGGCAGCGCGATGGCCTCCGCCGTCGGGCTGGGCATCCTCATCACCCTGTTCGACGAACCCCGCGAACGGGCCAGGGCCATCGCCGTGTTCTCGTTCACCGGCGCCGCGGGCGCGTCCATCGGGCAGGTGCTCGGCGGGGTCCTCACCGACGCGCTCAGCTGGCACTGGATCTTCTTCATCAACCTGCCGATCGGTGTGGCGGCCCTCCTCGTCGCCCGCCGGGTGCTGCCCGCCGACCGTGGCCCCGGGCTCGCCGCCGGCGCCGACGTCATCGGGGCCGCTCTCGTGACGGCGGGCCTGATGCTGGGGACGTACACGGTGGTCAAGGTGGAGGAGTACGGCTGGATCTCCGCGCCCACGCTCGGGCTCGGGGCGGTCGCGCTCGCCCTGCTCGGAGCGTTCGTCGTACGCCAGGCCACCGCCCGGACCCCGCTCATGCCCCTGCGGATTCTGCGTTCCCGCAGTGTCGCCGGGGCCAATCTGGTCCAGGTCCTCATGGTGGCCGCGCTGTTCTCGTTCCAGATCATCGTCGCGCTGCACCTGCGACACGTCCTCGGTTACGGCGCCGCCGAGACCGGTCTCGCCATGCTCCCCGCCGCCGTCGTCATAGGCGGCGTCTCCCTCGGCGTCTCGGCCCGGCTGAACGCCCGGTTCGGCGAGCGCGCCGTGCTGCTGACCGGCATCGTCCTGCTGATCGGCGCCCTCGGGTTCCTCATCCGGATCCCGGCGGACGCGCGGTACGTCACCGACGTGCTCCCCGTGATGCTCCTCGCGGCCGGCTTCGGCCTGGCGCTGCCCGCACTGACGTCCCTCGGGATGTCCGGTGCCGGCAAGGACGACGCCGGGCTCGCCTCCGGGGTCTTCAACACCACCCAGCAGATCGGCATGGCCATGGGCGTAGCGGTGCTGACCACACTGGCGGCGTCCCGGACCGACCAGCTGCTCGGCGAAGGCCACGGCCGGGCCGAGGCGCTGACCGAGGGCTACCAGCTCGCGTTCACCGTCGGCACCGGACTGCTCGTCGCCGCCTTCGCCGTGGCATTGCTCGTCCTGCGACCCGCGGGCTCCGCGACAACCCGCCCCTGAAACACCGGCCTCCGAGCCCCGAACTCCGAAAGGTACACACCGTGAACACCACCGACGAGACGAAGAGCGGGCCCGCGCCCCGCACCCTCACCGACCGGGCACTCTCCCGGATCCTCCAGGAGCAGCAGTTCGGAGTGCTCGCAGCGGTCCGTTCCACAGGTCATCCGCACCTGTCGACCGTGCTGTACCGCTGGGACGCCGACGAGCGCGTCCTGCGCGTCTCCTCCACCGAGGGCCGCCTCAAGACCCGCGTCCTGCGGCGGAACTCTCATGCCTCCCTGCATGTCGACGGCGGCGACGTCTGGTCGTTCGCCGTGGCCGAGGGGCTGGCGGAGGTGTCGGAGCCGACCGTGGCCGCCGGAGACGCCGTCGGACGGGAACTCGCCTCCCTGGCACCGGGTTTCGACGACCCGGCGGACGAACGCGCCTTCCTGGAGCAGGCCGTGGCCGAGCACCGCGTGGTGATCAGGCTCCGGGTGTCGAGGCTGTACGGAGCGGCCCTGGACGTGACGGAGAAGGCCGAGCGGTGACCCACGGCCTGGCCTACGACGCCGTGCTGTGCGACCTCGACAACGTGGTCCGCTTCTACGACGTGACGCACCTGGCCGCACTGGAGCGGGCGGCCGGCCTGCCGGAGGGCACCACGGAGGACTTCGCGTACGCCCCCGAGGTCGACCTCCCGCTCCTCCTCGGCCGGATCACCCTGGAGGAGTGGGCCGCAGCCATCGCGCTCGCTCTCGCCCGCCGGGTCGGCGAGGCCAGGACCCGGGAGCTGGGCAGAGCGCTCGCCGAGGCGCCGTTCCGGGCGGACGGATCGGTCGTCGCCCTGCTGCGCCGGATACGGGCCCGCGTGCCGCTGGTGCTCGTCACCAACGGATCGCCGCCGCACGGGCCGGGGTGCCGATGGACCGGTGCCTCTTCGTGGGCGACAGCCGGGAGGAGGTCGACGCGGCCGTCGCGCTCGGCATGAACCGGCGTACATTTCCGTGAACCGGCCGACGTGCACGGGCCGTTCGGCATCACTCCGGGAGAGGCATGAGCGAGGACGAGGGAGAAGTACTGCACGGCGGCATGACCCACCCGGGCGCCGTCGTCCGCCGGGGGGACACGGTCGAGCGACCGGCCCAGCCGCACACCCCCGCACTCCACACGCACCTGAGGGCGCTGGCCGCCGCGGGCTTCGACGGCGCTCCGACGCCTCTGGGGACGAGCGGTGACGGCCTCCGCGAGCGGCTCGGCTACATCCCCGGCGATGTGCCGCTCCCGCCCTTCCCGCCCTGGTCGCTCACGGACGAGGCGCTCCACTCGGTCGGCGTACTGCTGCGGCGGCTGCACCGGGCGTCCGCCTCCCTGCCGGTGGACCACACCGTCGCGTGGCCGGCCGGACTGGCCGACCCGGAGGCCGCCTCGTTGCCGGACACCGCCCTGATCCTGTGCCACAACGACGTCTGTCCGGAGAACGTGGTCTTCCGCGAGGGCCACGCCGCCGCCCTCATCGACTTCGACCTGGCCGCTCCCGGCCGTCCGCTCTGGGACGTCGCGACGGCCGCGCGCTACTGGGTGCCGATGTTCGCGGAGGATCCCGGCACGGCTCGCCGGCTCCGCGTCCTCGCCGACGGTTACGGCCTGACGGCCGAGGACCGCACCGCTCTCCTCCCGGCGGTCGAACAGGCCGCGGCGGCGGCCCGCGCCTTCTCCGAGCGGCGGGTACGCGACGGCGACCCCCTCTATGTGCGCGCCCTCGCGGAACGCGGCGGCTGGGAGCGCTGGGACCGCCACCAGGCGTGGCTGGCCGCACACCGCGCCGTGTTCACCGAGGGGCTTCTCCGGGACGGGGCATGAGCAGCCCCTTCTCCAGCTGTGCGAAGGCCAGGCCGGCGGCCTCCACCGCGTCCGCGTAGACCTGGCCGGTGCTCTCCCCCGCGTCGATCCGCCGCCAGTTCTCCTCGGCCAGGATCCGCAGTACGGCGATGATCTGGCCCGCCGCGAGCCGCGCCGCCACCGGGGTGCCGGGGTCGAGGGCGCGGGCGAGCGCGGCCTCGGAGCGGCCCTGGTAGGCGTACAGGCGGGCGACGAGCGAGGGGGTCCCGTAGAGCAGCCGGTGGAAGGCGAGCACGTTCGGGTGGTCGCAGAGCCCGGTCACCGGGTCGCGGCGTTCCAGGCCGTCGAGGAAGTGGTGGCGCAGCGCGTCCAGCGGGGAGGTGCCGTCCGGCCGGCCGTCGACGACCCGGGCGGCCTCGTCCTCGTGGTCGGCGAACCGGTGCAGGACCAGGTCCTCCTTGGCGGGGAAGTAGCGGAAGAGCGTCGGCTTCGAGATGTCGGCCGCCGCCGCCACCTCGGCCACCGAGACCTTGTCGAAGCCCCGTTCGAGGAACATCGAGATCGCGGCCTCGGAGACGGCCTCGTAGGTCAGCTGCTTCTTCCGCTCGCGCAGGCTGGTCTTCTCGGCGCTCATGACGGTGCGCCCTTCTCGATGAGCACCTCGACACCGTCGAGGATCCGTTCGAGACCGAACACGAACTCGTAGTCGGGGTCACCGGGTTCGCTCATGACCCCCGTCTCCAGCAGATCGGCCAGCTCCGGATTGCGTACCGGGTCGACGAGCCTGCGCACCGTCCGCTCCCAGCGCGCCATGAACTCCTCGGCAGAGACGCCCTTGTCCTCGACTGCGGCGGAGATGTCGCTCATGAGCGTGGCCTCGTTCCGCACGAAGCCCGAGACGAGGAGGATGACCGAGATCTTGTCGCCCGGGGACAGGCCGCTGCCCGCCAGCGCCTGGAGCCCTTGTTCCCACCACAGCACCATGTGGGGGCTGGCCGGCGGGCCCCCGATCGGGATACGCAGGGACCACAGGTGACGCTCGAACATCCGGCGCTGGGCCCACGCCCACTGGCTGATCGCCTCCCGCCAGCCCGCCCCCTCCTCCAGCGCGGGCAGCGGCTCGGGGACGCCCATGGCCGCCTCCTGCATGAGGACGTAGAGCTCCTCCTTGGCGGAGACGTAGCGGTAGAGCGACATCGTGGAGGCGCCCAGTTCCTTGGCGACCCGGCCCATGGAGACGGCCGAGAGCCCCTCCGCCGCCGCCACCTCCACGGCCGCTGCGACGATGCGGTCCAGCGTGAGGCCGGGCTTCGGTCCCTTGACCGGCCGCTCCCGCAGTCCCCACGCGGCCTCGATGCTGGCCGGCAGGCCCGTGCCGCCCGACGCGCTGCTGTTCTCCGTCACCCGAAGGCCGCCTTCCCCAGTACTGGCTTGCCACCATCCTAGGTTTGCGTAATGCTTACGCAGTAACGCGTATGCCATACGCAGAAGGGGGATCGTCATGTCCACGGCCACCACGAACGACGTCATGATCGAGGCGCACGGCCTGACCAAGTCCTACGGAAAGGCGGGGACCCGGGTCCGGGTCCTGGACGGCGTCGGCCTCCGGGTCGCCCGCGCCGGAATCCACGCGCTGCTCGGCCCCAACGGCGCGGGCAAGACCACGACCGTGCGGATCCTCGCCACCCTCACCACCGCCGACTCCGGCACGGCGCGCGTCGCCGGCCACGACGTCGTCACCGACCGGTCCCGGGTGCGCCGCGCCATCAGCCTGACCGGGCAGTTCGCCGCCGTGGACGAGACGCTGACCGGCGAGGAGAACCTGCGGATGATGGCGCGGCTGTCCGGCCTGCCCCGCAACCGGGCCCGGCACCGCGCGGAGGAACTCCTCGTGCGCTTCGACCTCACCGACGCGGCCCGCCGGCAGGCCCGTACGTACTCCGGGGGGATGCGGCGCCGCCTGGACCTGGCGGCGGGCCTGGTGGGCTCGCCCGAGCCCGGCGTCTTCTTCCTCGACGAGCCCACCACCGGCCTCGACCCGCGCAGCCGCCGCGAGCTCTGGCAGGTGGTCCGCGACCTCGCCGGCCGGGGCGCCGCGGTGCTGCTCACCACCCAGTACCTGGAGGAGGCGGACCAGCTCGCCGACCGCATCACCGTGCTCCACCAGGGCGGCAGCGTCGCCGAGGGCACCCCGGAGGACCTGAAGTCACGCGTCGCGGGACACCGTCTGGACCTCGTCCTCAGCAGCCGTGAGGCCTACCTCCGGCTCGCGACCCGCGCCGTCCACCACTCCCCCGAGACCCTCACGCTGGGCATCCCCACGGACGGCACCGCCGCCCACGCCCGCGCCCTGCTCGACGAGATCGACCCGCACCGCACCGACGTCGACCGCTTCTCCGTGCACAGCGCGACCCTCGACGACGTGTTCCTCGCCCTCACCGCCGAGAAGACGGAGGCACCCGCCCATGTCTGACGCACCCGGAGCCCTGACCCACGCCACGGTCATGACCGGCCGGAGCCTGCTCCTCAGCCGCCGCAACATCGACGCCGTCATCACGTCGATGATGCTGCCGATCATGCTGATGCTGATCTTCGTCTACTTCTTCGGCGGCGCGATCGAAACGGGCGCGGACTACGACTCGTACGTCATGTACGTCGTCCCCGGCGTCCTGTTCCTCTGCGCCGGCTTCGGCTCGGCCACCACCGCCGTGGCGGTGAGCGAGGACATGAAGGGCGGCATCATCGACCGCTTCCGCTCCATGGACATCGGCGGGACGCCGGTGCTGGCCGGCCACGTCGTGGCGAGCACGGTACGCAACCTGGTCTCCACCACGCTGGTGTTCGCCGTGGCCCTGCTCATCGGCTTCCGCCCCGCGGCCACCGCCGCGGGCTGGCTCGCCGTCGCCGCCGTGCTCCTCGCCTACATCGTGGCGCTGTCCTGGATCTCGGCGGCGATCGGCCTGCTCGCGCGCACACCGGAGGCGGCCGGCGGCTTCACCTTCTTCATGTCGTTCCTCCCGTACCCGAGCAGCGCGTTCGTCCCGGTCGACAGCATGCCGGGCTGGCTCCACGGGTTCGCCGACAACCAGCCGGTCACCCCGGCCATCGAATCCCTCCGGGGCCTCCTCCTGGACCAGCCCGTCGGCAACGCCCCCTGGACAGCGCTCGCGTGGGCGGCGGGAATCCTGCTGGTGGCCGTGTCCCTGTCGGGGGTGCTCTTCAGGACGCGGACGCGGTGACCCCCCGGAGCCAGCGGTCGTAGGCGCCCATGACCTCGCGCGGGGACGGCAGGGAGGCGAGGCCGAGGGGCACCCTGGCCCGCGCCAGCACCTCGCGGACCCGGTGCGCGGTCACGGGGAGCCGCACCGGGGCGGGCCCGGGCCCCGGCTGCTCCAGCGCGATGGCGCCCCGGATCACGTCCGTGTAGACGGACTGGAGACGCTTGTACGCCAGAAGGATCTCCAGATCGCCGCGCCACCCCTTCGCGCACTCGGGGCGTACTCCTTCCACCGCCGCGGCCCAGAGGCGGGCGATCCGCCGGGCCTGCCCGGCCGGGTACCGCATGAGGTGCAGATGGGTGGCGAGGTCGTACAGGGGATCACCGATCATGGACAGTTCCCAGTCGATGGTCCAGAGGTCGTCCGCGGCGTCCACGATGAGGTTCAGCCGGTGCAGATCGCCGTGGAGCAGGGAGAACGGCCGGCCCGTCAGGCGCCCCGCCCGGCTCCTCATGGCGTCCAGCGCCCCCTCGCCCACGCCGAGTTCACGGAACAGCGAACCGAAGCGGTCGTGGTGACGCCGGTGGACCTGCTGCTCGGTGAAGGTGATCAGACCGTCCAGGAAGGCCCCGGCGTCCCCGTCGGCCGGGTGGCCGGCCGGGTCGCAGTGCCGCCGCGCACCTATGGAACCGGCGTCGAGGGCCGCCAGCTCCCCGAAGAGCACGGCCAGTTGTCCGGCATGGCGCGGGGAGAGGGCACCCGGCAGGCCGCCGCCGAGGGTCCGCCCCTCGATGAACCCCTGCAGCAGGACGTGCTCGTCGAGGACGACGATCTCGGGTATCCGGCTCACGCGGCCCCGCAGCTCCAGCAGCAGCCGGTCCTCGGAGAGGAAACACGTGCGGTCGAAGCGGAACAGCTCCGAGCGCGGCTCGTGCACCTTGCACCGCAGCGGCCTGTCCGGCAGCGCGAAGACGTACGTCTCGCGGTAGTGACCTCTGTACGGGCCCTCGATCGGCGTCCCGTCGTACGGCGCGCCGGGGCGGTCCCTCAGATATCCGCGCACGTCCGTCGTGGTGTCGACTGTCACCGCATGCTCCCTCGACCGTGAAGGGCCGCGAGTGACCGCCGACCGTGACTCCGTCCGGGCAGCCTGCCTCTACCCGCGGAGACCGACCGGCAGCGGTCCCACTCCCGGCTCCCTCAACCGCACGCGCTGCCGGGCCGTTTCGTAGAGACCCCGCAGCGAGCGCACCGAGCACCGAGCCCCTACGTCCTCGAGCGCCCGGCGCTTGCGCTCATTCACCGCATAACCAATGAACGGTACACCGACCGCCTTCGCGGCCAGGCAGTCCGCGGGGGAATCCCCGAGCATCACGGCCGCCGCAGCGGCGGTGCCGGTGGATTCCAGGGCGCGGACCAGGCAGTGGGGATCGGGCTTGAGCAGCGCGGGATCGGACGTACGGCCGTGGATGTGCTCGTCCGCCAGGACGGCCGAGCCGTGCCGGCGCAGGAAACGGGCCACCGCACCGGGCGAGTTGTTGGTCGTGACGGCCTGCCTCCAGCCGCCGGCGTCCAGGGCGCCGATCAGCTCCAGCGCGTGCTCCGTCGGTGTGGCGCTCTCGGCCGCCCCGGCCTCCTCCGCCGTGAGGCAGCGCTCGGCGTGATCCGTCACGGGGCCGTCCCCGTAATGCTTGGCGGTCCTCTGCAACAGGGCCAGCGGGTCGTCCGTCCTGGCGCCCAGCACCTCGGGGCCGCAGCCGAACACGCGCAGGGCCTCGGCCAGCCGGGCCGCCACCCCGGCGGCCGGGCGGCCGGCGAACAGATCGCACAGGGGGCCGTCGAAGTCGAAGAGGACGCACTGCGCCGCCGAGAGGAGTGCGGCCGCGTCCGTGCCGTCGGCGTCGCGACCGGCACTCACGCCGTCGGTCCCGCTAGCCGTGGCCGTCACAGGGGGTGTCATGCCGTGCACGGTCAGAACGTCACCTTCGTGGCCAGGTTGTCCCAGGTGGCGTCGAAGAACTTCCGCGCCGCCCGCACCACCCCGGCCTGCTCGGGAGTGGAGTCGGCGGAGGCCCGGAAGGGATACAGCGTGGCCCCGGTGCCGTAGGCGTCGTACGTCGCCACCTCTTCGCCGTCCTCCAGGGTCGCGGTGCCCTCCTCCGGGATGTAGAAACCCTGGAGCACCACACGGTTGTTCAGGATGTACAGCTTCATCTGGGGCGCGAAGGGGACCATCCGCACCTGCACCGAGACCTCGTCCACCAGCTTGAGCCGGCGGAGTTCGTACAGCGCGGAGCGGAGCATCGTCACATGGCTGCGCAGGATCCCGCCGAGCCTCTGGCGCACCCGGGGGTCGTCCTCCCCCGACACCTGCCTGGGGATCGCCAGCGCCGTCGACTCGGTGTTCGGGAGCAGCAGTCGCGCGGTGATGCTGCGGGGCCGGCCGGCCTCTCCGGCGACGATGCGGTCCTTCTGGTCGACGACCCGGGCGGCGAGCGACTCCGTCGTCATCGAGAAGACGTCCAGCTTGACCACGTTGGCCTCGAACGCCTCCACCAGATACGGCTTGAGCAGGACAGGTGGCACGCGCTCCGAGACGACGGCCCACACGTCCCCCTCCGGGCTCCTGGTGGGTGCGGGCACGTGCCGCGGCTCCCCGGGCTCGGGCGCCACGAAGGACCCGCTCCCCTGCCGGGTGAAGATCAGCTCTTCCTTGCGCAGCAGGGACAGCGCCTGATTGACCGTCGTCCGGGACACGCCGAAGCGCGTGGCCAGCTCCTCCTGCGTCGCGAGACGCTCACCGGGCTCATGCGCCCCGCTGTTGATCTCCTTGCGCAACTCGTCGGCGACCCATAGGTATTGGAACTTGGCATCACGCGGGGCGGAACCTTGACTTGTCACCCCGCAACCCTACAACTTCCGGGCTGACAAGGTCAGATGCCACGCACGACAGCCGCCCTCCACCTTTACAGAACCCACAACTAACCAAATAACCAGACAAGTTTGCGACCTGTCTCGTCCAGGGAATAAGTACGACAAGTCAACGGGGGACTTGTACGGCAGTTGTTCGGTTCCTGCGCAGCGTCGCGCGAAGTCGCCGGTCTCCCCCCACCCAGAGGCGCGCATCCGCGCCGATCCCGCACCTGGGAAGGAGTGACCGCCATGCCCCTGTTCACCCTGGGCCTCGAGCAGATCATTCAGTGGAAGTACGGCGTCATGGGCACCGTCGGCGTCACGCTGCTCAGCGTCGGCCTCAAGGTCGGCAACGCGAACTTCGCCTGTGCCGGAGCACTCGTCCTGGCCCTGTTGTTCGCGCCGGGCGACTGAGTCCGGTCTCGCCGGCGGTCCACGCCGGCGAGACCGGAACCCCGCCGAGGTGCGCCCGGAGCCACCGCGTGGAGGATGGAACGGGGGATGAGAAGGGCTCCGCCCTGCCGCAGACCCGAGAGGTGCATCATGCCGATCTGTACGACCCGCGACGGTGTCGACATCTTCTACAAGGACTGGGGCAAGGGCCGCCCCGTGGTCTTCATCCACGGCTGGCCGCTGAACGGCGACGCCTGGCAGGACCAGCTCAAGGCCGTCGCGGACGCCGGCTTCCGGGGTATCGCCCACGACCGCCGGGGCCACGGACGCTCGACGCCGGTCTACGACGGGTACGACTTCGACACCTTCGCCGACGACCTGGACGACCTCCTCACGCGGCTCGACCTGCGCGACGTCACCCTGGTCGCCCACTCGATGGGCGGCGGCGAGCTGGCCCGCTACATCGGGCGGCACGGCACGGACCGCGTCAGGTCCGCCGTGCTCCTCTCCGCGATCACCCCGCTGATGCTCCAGGGCCCGGACAACCCCGAGGGCGTGCCGCAGTCGGTCTTCGACGGCATCAAGGACGGCATCCTGGCCGAGCGCTCGCAGTTCTGGAAGGACACCGCCGTCGGGTTCTTCGGGGCCAACCGGGACGGCAACAAGGTCACCCGGGGAAACCAGGACGCCTTCTGGTACATGGCCATGGCCCAGACCATCGAGGGCGGCGTGGACTGTGTGGACGCCTTCGCCGCGACCGACTTCCACGAGGACCTGAAGAAGTTCGACATCCCCACCCTCGTCGTCCACGGCGACGACGACCAGATCGTGCCGATCGACGCGACCGGCCGCAAGGCCGCCGAGCTCGTGAAGAACGCGACGCTCAAGGTGTACCAGGGCAGCTCCCACGGCATCGCGCTCGTTCCCGGCGACAAGGAGAGGTTCAACGAGGACCTCCTGGAATTCCTCAGGAGCTGACGCCGGCAGGCCTGCGGCGGAACCTCAGAAGACGTCCGGACACCACGGCCGCCGTGGTGTCCGGAACACCGCGTCCGCCGTCGCCGCCGCGCCCGCCCGGTGCTCGTCGAGCCGGCCCAGCGCCGCCAGCCGCACCGGCGACTCGTCGCCCAGGTAGAGCGTGGCCAGCTCCGCCACGTCCAGCGTGAGGTCGGCGGCGCGTGTCGTGGGGGCGCACGAGGCGCCGGACGGTGACGCCTCCAGCAGGAAACGGCCGCCCGCCAGGCCCGCTCCGTCCCGGATGTCCAGGACCAGGGAGCCCTCGGTCGCGTACGTACGCGCCTCCAGGGCCCGGGGGACGTCCAGGACGCGCAGCCACAGCCAGTCCGCCTGGGACACGACGCGGGCGGCGCGCGGGTCCGGCAGGAGGAGCGGGAGCAGGTCGTCGGGCGCGCGGTAGCCCGAGCGGACCGTGGTGATCCAGTCGATGGAGCAGACGAAGTGCCACAGGGCGCGTTCCGCCTGCGGGGTCGTCGCGATCAGCCCGGCCACCGTCGCCGTGTTGAGCGGCTGCTTCCGGTCGCCCCAGTGGTCGTCGGCGCGGTAGACGACCAGCCCGTCCGTCTCGCCGTCCGCCGACCGGTACACCGCGTAGAACGGCTCCGTCCACTTGTCGGACACCGGTGCGTCCACGCCCGTGCCGCGCTGCCACCAGCGCTCGTCCCGGGAGACCACGCCGTGCTGCCGCGCGGCGAGACGGCCATGGAGTTCGGGGCCCAGCTTGCGTACGTCCTCGCCGTCCACCAGCTCGATCCGGCCGCCGTCCGCCTCGGAGGGGACCCGGCCGCGCGGGTCCAGACCCGTGCGGGGGACGTCGATCTCCCACTCGGCGGTCCAGGAGGCCGGCCCGAATCCGTACCGCCCGTAGATCGGGTACTCGGCGGCGATCAGCGAGGCGACCACGTCGCCGCGCTCCTTCGCCGCCGCCAGGTCCGTGGCCATCATCCGGCTGAGCAGCCCGCGCCGGCGGTGCGTCGGGGTCACCGTGACGCCCGTGACCGCGTCGGCCCGCACCTTCGCGCCGCCCACGACGGTCAGCTCCTGCGCGAACGAGGCGAAGGTGGCGACACAGCGTCCGGCGTCGAACACCCCCTGGACACGGGAGAGATCGGTGTGGGCCAGACGCACCGCGACCTCCTCCTCCGGCACCGAGGCCGACGCCCGGAGGAACCCGGTCCCCACGGCGCGCAGCCAGTCGGGGTATTCGGCTTCGGAGACGGTACGCGGCTCAGGGCTCATGCGGCCCACGCTAGGCACAACGCGTTCGCGATGTCGCCCGCTTTTCCGGCCGCCCCCTCCGCTGCCGGGAGCCCCCGCTCAGAACGCCGCGCGGATCTCGCCGACCTCGGCGGCGCCGCCCAGCAGCGGGGCCCGCCCGATGCGGGACACCACCGGGGCGTCGACGCCCAGCAGTCCGAGGGCGCGTGCCAGCACCGGGCCCAGCGCGCGGGTGGAACCGTCGTCGATCTTGAAGGCCAGGGCCCTGCCGTCCGGGAGGGCCACCGCCTGGACCGCCTCCGCGCCCATCTTGGAGAGCGTGCCCGGCACCTCCCGCATCAGCCAGGTGTCCGGCCGCCGCGTGCCCGCGACGTACTCGGGGTGCGCCCGCATCGCGTCCGCGACCCGGCGCTCCGCCGTGCCCGGCTCCGCCAGCACGAACGCCCGGAACGCGCGGGCCAGGCCCACCAGCCCGATCGCCATCAGCGGGGCCCCGCAGCCGTCCGTGCCGATCGACGCGACGGGCTCGCCCGCCGCCTCCGCGACGACCTCGCCGACCAGCCGCTGCAACGGGTGGGCCGGGTCGAGATACGTCGCGGTGTCCCACCCGTTGCGTACGCAGACGGCGAGCATCGCCGCGTGCTTGCCGGAGCAGTTCATGGTGAGCGGCTCCCGCACACCCCCGGCGGCGAGGTACGCCTCCGCCTCGACCGGGTCCAGGGGCAGATCGGGCGGCGTCCGGAGGTCGTCCGGCTTCAGCCCGTGCTCGGCGAGCATCGTGCGCACCAGGTCGAGGTGGAAGGCCTCGCCCGAGTGGCTCGCGGCCGCCAGCGCCAGCCGCTCCCCGGAGAGGTCGAGACCGGCCCGGAGGATCGCGGCGGCCTGCATCGGCTTGTTGGACGAGCGCGGGAAGACGGGGGCCGCCGGGTCGCCGAGCGCGAGCTCCACGCTCCCGTCCGCGGCCAGGACGACCAGCGACCCCCTGTGGTGTCCCTCGGTGAAGCCGGACCGCACGACCTCGGCCAGGACCGGGGGCACGGGCGACGAGGACGCGTACGAGGCTATGGAGGAGCTCATGGGGGGTGATGGCCTTCCGGGGACGGGCGTGACCCGCCCCCCGAAGGGTCACCTCAGGCGAGCAGGTCCTCTACTTGTGCTTCCCCGTCACGGTACCTGCGGGCGATCTCCGCGCTGCAATCGTCGACGGTCCGCTGGAGCCGGTGGCGGCGCCGGGACACCTGCCGCTCGTAGCGGACGAGCCGTCCCATGGCGGTGAACAGCTCCTCGTCCGTCCGGGCGTCGAGGTCGGAGAGCTCGACCTCCGCGAGCGTGTCCGCCGCCAGTTGGCGGTACTCGTCGCTGCGCGGCGTGGTGAGGGTGACGTGCCGGGCGGAGGAGCGGTGGACGGACGGGGTGTCGGTGAGGATCTCCGAGAGCCGGTCCACGACGGGCGACTCGGGGTCCACCCGGCGGGCGAGCTCGGCGCGCAGGATGTCGATCCGACCCTGGACCAGACGGCGTACGTAGCTGAGGTCCGCCTCGTCACGCTGGGCGTCACGGCGCAGGGAGCGCAGGTCCGGCAGCCGCAGCCCCCCGAATTCGGGCTGGGGGCGTACGGAGGCCAGTCCTTCGACCGCACCGCCCCCGGCCTGCCCGGGCACGGACACCGCTCCCGGCAGCTGTGCGAGCGGTGGGGCGGGCAGCTGGCCGGGCGGCGCGGTACCGGTCCGCTGCACCGGCGGCCGCAGACCGGCAGCTGTACGTGTCCCTGGTACGGCACCGGGTGATGGCCCGGTTCCCTGTGTCGTCATGATGTTCCGTCCCCTCGACCGGTGCGTCGGCACACCGACACCGTGCATGGTGCCACTACGCACGGTGTTCACGCAGGTGCTCTGTACCCGTTCAGCCCAAGATAGGTTGGTCTGTATGCGTGCAGTGATACAGAGAGTGGACGGCGCGAGCGTCACCGTGGCGGGCGCCGCGGACGATCCCTCGGGGACCGGAACGGTCGGCGAGATCGTCGGCGAGGGCCTGTGTGTGCTGGTGGGGGTCACTCACGGCGACACCGCGGAGAAGGCGGCACAGCTCGCCCGCAAGCTGTGGACCCTGCGGATCCTGGAGGGCGAGAAGTCCTGCTCGGACGCGAATGCACCGCTTTTGGTCATTTCGCAGTTCACTCTCTACGGGGACGCCAGGAAGGGCCGCCGGCCCACGTGGAACGCCGCCGCGCCGGGCGAGGTGGCCGAGCCGCTGGTCGACGAGGTCGTGGCACAGCTGCGCGCCCTCGGGGCGCAGGTGGAGACGGGCCGGTTCGGGGCGGACATGCGCGTCTCGCTCACGAACCACGGCCCGTTCACCGTGCTCGTCGAGGTGTAGCGGGTCCTCCGGCTCGTCCTACGGCTCGACGACCGTCTCCTGGGCCGCCGCGGTGTCACCCGCGATCAGCTCCGCGTCCACCGCGACGTTCCGCTTCACCAGCGCCAGGGCGATCGGCCCCAGCTCGTGGTGGCGGGCCGACGTGGTGATGAAGCCGAGCTGCCGGCCCTCCTGGCCGTCGGCGGCGAGCCTGACCGGCGTCCCGTGGCCCGGCAGATGCACCTCGCTGCCGTCGAGGTGCAGGAAGACGAGGCGGCGCGGCGGCTTCCCCAGGTTGTGGACACGGGCGACCGTCTCCTGGCCCCGGTAGCAGCCCTTCTGCAGATGCACGGCACTGCCGATCCAGCCCAGCTCGTGCGGGATGGTGCGGTGGTCGGTCTCGAAGTTCAGGCGCGGGCGGTGCGCCTCGACGCGCAGCGCCTCGTACGCCAGGATCCCGGCCACCGGGCCGTGCTCGGCCGCGTACGCCTCCAGGTCGGCGCGGGGCAGGAAGAGGTCACGGCCGTGCGCCGTCTCCCGTACCGCGGCACCGTCCGGGACCTCGGCGATGGAGCCGGCCGGCAGGTGCACGACGGCGATGTCCTCGGTGCGGTCGGCGACCTCGACCCGGTAGAAGAACTTCATCGACTCCAGGTACGCGATCAGCTCGCCCTGGGTCTCCGGCTCGGCGTGCATCCACACCGTCGTGCCGTCGTCGACCAGATAGAGGGCGTGCTCGATGTGCCCGTTGGCGGAGAGGATCAGCGCCTCGGTCGCCTGGTTGGGCGCGAGGTCACTGACGTGCTGGGTGAGCAGCAGGTGCAGCCAGGCCAGCCGGTCGTCGCCGGTGACCGTGACGACCCCGTGGTGCGAGAGGTCGACGAGGCCGTTGCCGTCGGCGAGTGCGCGTTGCTCACGGAACAGGTCGCCGTAGTGCGCGGCGACGCCTTCGTCGCGCCCCTCGGCGGGGACGGCGCCGGGCAGGGACAGCAAGGGGCTCTTCATGCGACCAGCGTACGACCCGCGGGGTCCTGACTACCGGGCGCTGCCGGGTTCCTCCGGTTCACCGGCCTTCGCCGCGCAGTCGGCGCAGCGTCCGAAGATCGCGAAGTGCTTCATGTCGGTCTCGAAGCCGAACGTGTCCCGCAGCTTCGCCGTGAAGTCGGCGACCACGTCGACATCGGCCTCGATGACGTTCGCGCAGTCACGGCAGACCAGGTGGATGTGGTGGTGGCGGTCCGCGAGGTGGTACGTCGGGGAGCCGTGCCCGAGGTGGGCATGGCTGACCAGCCCGAGCTCCTCCAGGAGCTCCAGGGTCCGGTAGACGGTGGAGATGTTCACGCCCGACGCCGTCCTGCGCACCTCGCAGAGGATGTCGTCGGGCGTCGCGTGCTCCAGCTTGTCCACGGCCTCCAGGACGAGCTGACGCTGCGGCGTCAGCCGGTAGCCACGCTGCCGAAGATCGGTCTTCCAGTCGGTGCTCACCACGTGCCCAGTGTAGGGCGGAGCGAGCGCCGGCCCGCCGGACCGGCGCTCCACGGCCCCGGCAGGGCCTACTTGAAGAACGCGATGCCGTCGTCCGGCATGTCCCCGAGGCTCTTCGCCATGGCGGCGACCTCCTCCGGGGTGACGACCTTCTTCAGGTGAGCCGACATGTACGGCCGCAGCTCCACGTCGGGGGTGGACTTCTCGCCGACCCACATCAGGTCGCTGTTCACATAGCCGTAGAGACGCTTGCCGCCGCTGTACGGGCCGGAGGCCGCGGTGCGGGCCACCGCGTCGGTGACGATGTCGATCTGCGGCTTCTGCTTCGCCAGCTCGCCGTACCAGACCTCGACGATGCCCTGGTCGCGGACCATGACGATCTCGACCTTGCGGTCCTTGTCGATGCGCCAGTAGCCGGACTCGGACTCGAGCGGCTTGACCTGGTTGCCCTCGGCGTCCAGCACCCAGGAGTGCGAGACGTACTCGAGGAAGTCACGGCCGTCGTGGCTGAAGGTGACCTCCTGGCCGAAGTTGCACTTCTCGGCACCGGGGAAGTCGGAGACGCCCGCACCCGCCCAGTTGCCGAGGAGGAAGGCCAGCGGCACGAGGTCCGGGTGGAGGTCGGACGGAATCTCGATCATGAGCGGCTCAGACGATCTGTGAGGGTGTACGGAAAGTGTTCGGCGAGGGTCAGCGCTGGCCCTGGTACAGCTTCTTCACGGTCACGGCGGCGAAGGCGAGCACACCGACGCAGACCAGGACCAGCAGGGCGGAGAAGAAAGCCTCAAGCACGGGAGCTCCTCGGGACGAACGACATGACGGCAGCGGGCGGCCGGGCCCCCAGCCTAATGGGTGGGGGCCCGGCGCGGCGGCCCGGGGCTTCGCGGGCGCGGCCGCTCAGCCCAGCAGCTGGTTCTGGAGGACGACGGTCTGGTGGAACGGAACGGCCTCCGTGCCGGCCCCGCCCTTGCGCGCATGGACGACGAGGGCGAGGGTGTCCCCGGCCAGCACGTACGCGTGGCGGACCTGCTCGGCCCCGTGGGGCTCGGGCTCGGAGTACACGTGCGCCATGGTGAATTCCGCTCCGGCGGTGGCGTTCCACCCCTCGTCGACTGCGGGTTCGGCCGTTCCGGCGAGGGGAAGCGGCAGGGAGCCGTTGTCGAAGAGGTTGTCCTGGAACTCGGTGGAGTAGGCCACCGAGTTGAACTGGAGCAGATAGACCCGGGACGAGGTGCCGTCCGGCATGGTCCAGCCACGGGCCGCTATGTGACGCAGAGCTGAGTTCTCGAGCTGCTCGGTCAGAGCGGCCCGGTCATCCTTGGCGTACTCGGCGACGTAACGAGCGATGTCCACCCAGCCGCCGTCGAGCTTCTTGTCCACGGTGGCCCCGGCCGGGGCGGGCAGCAGCAGTCGCCGCAGGTCCGCGTGGTGGACCTCCGCGGCGTTGAAGTCGGCGAAGGGCCGGGGCGCACCGGCGGGCAGCGCCGGAAGGCTCAGCGCCGGGTAGTCCCAGCGCCCGTCGTCCCGGGTGGCGAGGCCCGGCACGTCGGTGCGTTCCATCGCTGTGATGCCGGCGGCCGTGCCCGTGCCGAGCCCGCCGAGCACCAGCACGGCGGCCGTCCACCGAAGGGCCGCCCGCAGGACGCGGCGCGGCGGGCGGGGCGCCGCGGGCGCGGAGTCCTCCGCGGGGGTCAGCGGCGGGTCCTGCGGGGCCGGAGGCGGGGCGGCCGCGGGAAGGGGGGCCGGTGCGGGAGCGGCCGCGTCGGTGGGTTCGGCCGTCTGCTCGGTCATATGTACTCCCCAGGGGACGTGATGTGGTCCAGCTGGTCCTTCAGAAGCTCGGCGACGGCCGCCTTGTCGACGGGCTTGATGCCCGATGCCGAGTAGCTGATGCTCAGCTCACCGTCGTACGCCGCGCACACCATGTCCTCGATCTCGCTGTCGCTGTCCTTGGGCTGCAGGTAGCAGGCCGCCTTCCGGGTGTGCCCCTTCACCTTCGGGCCGTCGCGGAAGATCCCGAGGGCGTCGAACAGCCCCGTCTGGAAGGTGTAGAAGTCCCGCACGGCCTTCTTGTCCTTCATCCGCATGATCTCGGCGTGCACCTCCAGGTCGTTCTCCTGGGACACGTACGAGCGGACGGCAAGGCCCTGGATGCGGAGCTTGTCGATCCGCTTGTCGTACTCCCGGCGCTCCTTGCCCGCGAGCCCGCGGTTGGACTCCTTCGCCACGGCGACGGCCCGCTCGCCGTCCACCTCGTCGTCGTTTCCGTGCTCCCCGTCGTCCGGGCCGAGCCGGTAACCGTCGGGCACGGGCAGCAGCAGCTTGCTGAGCGCGGTGTCCGCCCTCCCCCGGCTCGTGTCCCGCGCGGGATCCTTGCCGGGCTTGCGCTCGGACACCTTCCAGGCGGTGGTCTCCACGCTGCGGTCGGCGCCGTCGACCGTGATCATCGTGTACGCCGCCGCGCCGCCCACCGTTCCGAGCACCAGCACGAACGGCAGCGCGGTGAGCAGGATCCGCCGGGCCCGTCCGGGACCTGCGGCAGGGGCCTGGGCGCCGGGCGTCTCCGGGCCGCCGGCCGGATCGGGGAGCGGGACGGTCTCGGACGGGCCGGGCCGGTTCATGTCGTTCACAGGCGCTCCAACTGCTGCTCGGCCAGCGTCCGGATGTCCTTCTTGCTGATCGGCCGACTGTCGAACAGATTGATCTCGATCATGATGTCGCCGCGGTTCATGAGCGCCCTGGCCTGGTACAAGGGCTCGTAGCCGGGCTCCCGGTCCACCTCGTAGAGGTAGTAGCGGCCCTCACCGCTCCCCTTGACCGGGTGGCCCTCGTTGCCCGCACCCTTCTCCGGGTCCCCCATGTACGAGCGCTGGCCGCCGGCGAAGTCCGCGGCGGACGTGCGCACCCCGGAGGAGAACTGGACGAGCCGGATCTCGGCCTCACGGTCCGCGCCCTTCACCCAGGCGGCACCGGCGATGCGGCGTATGTCGGACTCGAGGAAGTACTCGAACATGTAGTCCTCCTCCCTGAAGTCGCGCGCGAGTTCGCCCACGGTCATCCAGCCGTCGTGCAACCAGTCCGCGTCCTTGTTCTCGCTCCACCCCGCAGGACGGTCGAGCAGCAGCTTGCGCAGATCGCCGTCCGTCCTGACCTGCCGGTCCTGCGAGGCGGGCAGCGGGGCCGGGACCTTGTCCGCGGGAAGCGCCTTCGCCGGGTAGGCCAGCTCCGCCTGCGACAGCGCGGGCAGCGGTGTCGGAGGCCGCTCGGCCTGGATGCCGTAGCCGACCGCCGTGCCGGCGGAGATGCCGATCAGGGCGGCGGCGGCGATCAGCAGGGTCGTACGGCCCCGTGGACGCTGCCGTCCCGGGGCGGCGGGCGGCTCGGGAATGGTGTCGTTCGGTTCCAAAAGGGTCCCCCCCCAAGAGACCTGAGGCGCAGGTTCCATTACCTGCGCACACAACTGACCCGCAGGTCACAGGAGAGGTTGCCCCGCCGAGGATTACAGTTCGGTACATGCCGAAGAAGCTCGTGATCAAGGTGACCGCCGGGGCCGATGCCGCCGAGCGCTGCTCGCAGGCCTTCACCGTGGCGGCCGTGGCCGTCGCCAGCGGGGTCGAGGTTTCGCTGTGGCTGACCGGCGAGTCCGCCTGGTTCGCCCTGCCGGGGCGCGCCGCCGAGTTCGAACTGCCGCACTCCGCGCCGTTGCCCGATCTGATCGACTCGATCCTGGCGGGCGGCGGGATCACGCTCTGCACGCAGTGCGCGGCGCGGCGCGACATCACGGAGAAGGACGTCCTGGAGGGCGTACGGATCGCCGGCGCCCAGGTCTTCGTGCAGGAGGCCATGGCGGACGGCACCCAGGCCCTCGTCTACTGACCGCTAGCGGCGGTGGTCCCTGCCGTCGAGCTCGTCCCACCACTCGTCCGAGATCCGGTCACCCGTGCCCCGCTCCCGTGGCGAACGGGGCCGCTCGCCACGGGTAGGGGGATCAGGGGGCCGGGAGGCGCGGGAGGGGTCGTCCCACCAACGGTCCTCGGGCCCCCGGCGGTTGGCGACGATCGCGGCGACGGGCGGTATGACCATGGCGATCACGCACATCGCCACGGCGGCCGGGACGGACCACAGACGCACGAAGGCCCAGGCGGAGACGAAGAGGAAGAGGCATCCGCCCATCATCAGAAAATAGACGCGCCTGCGCCGGGCGTACATGTCTCCAGGGTAGAGCTCCTCGGCGCGGACGCGAACGCGGACGGCACGAAGGGCCGCACCCCTGATCAGGTGGCGTCCAACCCCCTGGGGTGCGGCCCTCCGGCCGTATGTGCGCGTGAACTACACGGCGATGGCGACCTCGGCGAGGCCACCGGTCTGCGCCACGACCGTGCGGTCGGCGGTGCCGCCCGGAACCAGGGCGCGGAGCGTCCAGGTGCCCTCGGCCGCGTAGAAGCGGAACTGTCCGGTCGCCGAGGTCGGGACCTCGGCGGTGAACTCACCGGTCGAGTCCAGCAGACGGACGTAGCCGGTGACGGGCTCGCCGTCGCGGGTCACGCTGCCCTGGATGGTCGTCTCGCCCGGCTTGATCGTCGAAGCGTCGGGGCCGCCGGCCTGTGCTCCACACATGGTGTTCTGTCCTTCTGGTCGGGGTCCTGCTGATCGGGTCCTGCGGAATTACTTGTTGGCGCCGAGCTCGATCGGCACGCCCACGAGGGAGCCGTACTCGGTCCACGAACCGTCGTAGTTCTTGACGTTCTCCTGGCCGAGCAGCTCGTGCAGGACGAACCAGGTGAGCGCGGAGCGCTCACCGATGCGGCAGTACGCGATGGTGTCCTTGGCCAGGTCGACCTGCTCGTCCTCGTAGAGGGCCTTGAGCTCGTCGTCCGACTTGAACGTGCCGTCGTCGTTGGCGTTCTTCGACCACGGGATGTTGCGGGCGCTCGGCACGTGGCCGGGACGCTGCGACTGCTCCTGCGGGAGGTGCGCCGGGGCGAGCAGCTTGCCGCTGAACTCGTCGGGCGAACGCACGTCGACGAGGTTCTGGCTGCCGATGGCCTTCACGACGTCGTCGCGGTAGGCGCGGATCGACTCGTCCTGGGCCTTGGCCTTGTACTGGGTGGCCGGGCGCGTCGGGACGGCGTCGGTCAGGTCGCGGGAGTCGAGCTCCCACTTCTTGCGGCCGCCGTCGAGCAGCTTGACGTTCTCGTGGCCGTAGAGCTTGAAGTACCAGTACGCGTACGAGGCGAACCAGTTGTTGTTGCCGCCGTAGAGCACGACCAGCGTGTCGTTGCCGATGCCCTTCTCGGACAGGAGCTTCTCGAAGCCGGCCTGGTCGACGAAGTCACGGCGGACCGGGTCCTGGAGGTCCTTGGTCCAGTCGATCCGGATCGCGTTCTTGATGTGGTTCTTCTCGTACGCCGAGGTGTCCTCGTCGACCTCGACGATGGCGACCTGCGGGTCGTCGATGTGGGCCTCGACCCAGTCGGCGTCGACCAGAACGTCTGCGCGGCTCATGTGTTTCTCCTCCGGGGCAGTCTGCGGCGGGGTGGTGCGGTGTGCGGAGTGCGAGGTGTACGCGCAGGTGCTTGGAGCGGAACGCGTACGGAAGGCACGGGTTCGGCCCTGACGTGGTCGAAGGGCCGGGGGGAAACGGGAGAGGGTCCCGCTCAGAAGGTGCGACAGAGCATGGCGGCGACGCGGCACAGGTCTACTGCCCGCCGCTTCGTGAGGTCCGCCTGTCGCTTCATGCGTCCGATCGTAGGGAGGTACGGCCGGAGATGTCACCGTCGTGTCGGATGATGAGACACGATCGTCCGCGATGCGAGACGCCAGAGCGGTCGACACCCTCGACGGCCCGGGGACGGGCGGCCTCCGGGCGGCGGACATCTGCGGAACGGACGAGCTCGTCTCATTATCTGGATCGGCCGTCCGGGCCGCCTTCGCGGACCCCTACCCCGGCCGGCCGGGTGTTACCCGTGGCGCCCGTGCCGTGCCGTCATCCGGCGAGCCGGATGTCGGCGCCGGTCATCGAGATCTCCAGACCGCCCGGCGCCACCTCGATCTTCTCCATCTTCAGGCCGTCGGGCAGCCCCGCGATCCTGCGCTCGAAGTCGGTCTTCTTCCTGACCAGGCCCTCCAGGCCGGGGATGCCCTCACCCGGGACCTCGTCGGCGTGCACCTTGACGGTGTCCCCGTCGACCAGGGTGACCGTGGAGAGCACGCTGCGCGTGAGCGTCTGGCCCAGCAGGGGGATCCGCACCGAGCCGGTGACCTTGACCTTGCCGTCGCCCCCGTAGGCGACCGTGACGCCGTCGTCGGCCGCCTCGGTGAGAGCCGCGTACGAGATGACGGCCGTCCCGGTGGCCCGGGAAGCCGTGGCGCTGGTGTAACCGGCGCCCAGCGTCACCTGACTCAGCTGGGCCCGGATCTCGCCGATCCGTATCTCCCGGCCCGCCGCGCCCGCACGGACGTCCTTGACCGTGACATCGACGCGGTCGAGCTCGGACCCGGCCACCTGGGTCAGGAAGGGGAAGCCCTTGATCGAGACCTCGGTCGAACCGGCCTCGGCACCGGCGAAGGAGACCCGTCCCTCGGCCTCCGACTCCGCGAAATACACGGCGGCGCGGTCCACGGCGACGAAGACGCCACCGAGCACAACGGCGATGATCAGCAGTATTCGCAGTGCGCGCATGCCTGTTGTTCCCCCACTCGGACCGGCCTGACCCCTGTGGGCGTGAGCCTACTGCCGCCGTGCGGCGCGCCCGGAGTGATCGACGAGCGGGCGGCCCCGCCGGTTCCCCGGGCGCGGACAGTGTGAGTGAGGGAACGTCAGGGACGTCCGGGCGTCAGGCGATCGCACGGCCGATCAGATAGACGGCGGGAGCCGCGGCCGTGAGCGGCAGCGCCACCCCGGCCGTCATGTGCACGAAGCGGGACGGGTAGTCGTAGCTCGCGACCCGCAGGCCGATCAGCGCGCAGCCGCCCGCCGCGAACCCGAGGAACGCGGCCTGTGCGCCGAAGTCCGTGAACGTCCCGGCGACCAGGCCGGCGCCCGCCGCGGCGAGCAGCGCCACGACGACCGAGACGGGTCCGGGCAGCGGCAGGGCCCTGATGAGCACCGCCACCGCGACCGCGACGGCGCCCACCGTCACCGCGTCCGGGACGGCCGCCAGGTGTCCGGCGGCCAGCACGGCGAGAGCGGCCGACGCGACGGTGGCCGTCAGGCCGTACATCCGCTCGTCCGCCCCGGCCCGGCTGCGCAGCTGGAGGACGAGGGTGAGCAGCACCCAGACACCGAGCGTGCCGAGGATGGCCGCCGGGGCGTTGCTCCGGCCTGCGGCGAGCAGCACGGCGTCGGCCGCCACACCGCCGGCGAACGCGAGCGCGATGCCCTGCCTGGCCGGCCACATGCCGTTGAGCCGGAACCACCCCGCCGCGGTCACGGCCTGGAGCAGGACCAGGGGCACGAGCAGGGCGTACGGACCGATCGCGGCGCCGAGAGCGAGGAGCAGACCGAGGCCCGCGGTGATCGCGGCGGGCTGGATCCCCGGCGCGATGATCGGCGAACGCCCCTCGGCCCGGGCCCGCTGGGCGGCGGTGACCGGGCTGTTGCCCAGGGTGGTGGGCGCGCCGTAGCCGGCGTCGGCGGGCACGGCTGCCGGAGCCTCCGGAGCCGACGGGACGGGCGGGGCCGCCGGGGCCTCGGGGGGCAGCGGGTAGCCGCCCTGGGCGCCCTGCATCGATGCGGGGCCGGCCGCGGGGGCGGGTGCCGGCTGGTGCTGCGGCTGGATCGTGGGCTGGTACTGGGTGTCCCAGGTCTGCCCCTGCCACGTCTGGGTCACGCCCTGGTCGGCGGGGACCTGGGGCGCGCCCTGCTCCGGGTAGGCGGAGGGCTGCTGCCGCGCGTACGGCTGCTGCGAGCCGTACGCCTGCGGCGCGGGCTCCTGCCCGTAGGCGGGCTGCGCCGGCTCCTGGCCGTACACAGGCTGCTGCCCGTACGCCTGCTGCTGGTCCTGCTGCCCGTACGCCGGGTCGTACGGCTGCTGCGCGTACCCCGGGTCGTAGGGCTGCTGTCCCTGGTGCTGCTGCCCGTGTCCCGGGTCGTACGGATACTGCTGATCGCTGTTGCTCATGGTCTGCGGTTCACCCTCCTGCGAACGGCGGGAGCACCTCGACCGTGCCGCCCTCGGCAAGCCGTACGGTCTCATGACCGCGGGTCCCCACAGGATTCCCGTCGATCAGGAACGAGCATCGGAGCAGCACGCGCGTCAGCTCACCGGGGTGCCGCTCGCGCACACCGTCGAGCGCCTCGGCGAGCGTCTCCGCCGTGTACGGCTCCTCCGCGGTCCCCGCGGCCGCCTTGGCCGCGGCCCAGTAGCGGATCGTTCCCGCTGCCATGGCGGCACCCCTTTCGTCGTACGTCGGCTGTCCATCATGGATCACGCCGAGTCGGTCCAGTCGGCGATACGGTTCAGCAGTTTCTCGTCCGCGGCGTTCTCCGCGTGGCCCATGCCGTGCTCCAGCCAGAGTTCCGCCCCGTCGCCTGCGGCTCCTGCCAGCATCCTCGGGTGGTCGACCGGGAAGTACGGGTCCCGGTCGCCGTGCACGATCAGCAGGGGCGCGGTGATCAGCGGGACGGCCTCCACCGGCGAGAGCGGCACGGGGTTCCAGTCCTCGCGGTGGATCCGGGTGCGGAAGCCGTAGCGGCCGACGAGCCGGCCCGCAGGGCGGGTGACGACCCAGTGCAGGCGGCGCATCGGGGCCGTACCCCGGTAGTACCAGCGAGCGGGCGCGCTCACCGAGACGACCACATCCGTGTGCGCGCCCGTATGCGCCTCTGCGCGCTCCCCGTGCGCCTTGTGCGCCCCAGTGCGCCGGTCCACCCGTTCGGCCCCCGCGGTTCCCGATTCCTCGTCCACGGATTCACCGGCTTCCGGCGCCGTATACAGAGCGGCGTGGCGGAGCACCACGGAACCGCCCATCGAGAAGCCGACCGTAACGATGCGGCGGTGTCCCAGCGACCGCGCCCAGCCGACCGCGGCGGCCAGATCCAGCACCTCGCGGTCACCCACCGTGGACCGCCCGCCGGACTTCCCGTGGCCCCGGAAGGAGAACGTGATCACGGCCGCACGCTGGGCGAACACCTCCGCCGCGCGCAGGACGGCAGGCCGGTCGACGGAGCCGGTGAAACCGTGCGCGAGGACGATGGCGGTCCCTGCCGGCCCGTCGCCGCCGACGGCCCCGGAACCCGCCGTACACGGGGTGTACACCGCCTCGATACGGACCCCGTCACCGGTCGGCAACGTGGTGCGCCGGGGGACCCGCGTGATCGAGGGAACAGAAGAACTCGGGAAACGACCCTCGGACACAGAACTCATGTGGGCTATTCTGCTGCGAAGAGGATCCGGGCAAAGCAGCCCCCGGGTCCTTTTGTGCTTTCCGAGCGTTGTTACAGCAGCGTTTCCACAAGCTCAGCGTTCCCCGGGCGCGGGACCGCACAGTAAAAACCGTATGACGGCCGTCGAGAGAATTGGTCGTACGGGAGTACGAAGCAGTGCCGCATACTCCCCCGGGTCCGACCCGGGAGTGCCCCTCTCGCAGGGAACGAGGAGGACCGACGTAATGGGCGAGCTGAACGTGCACGATCGACCGACGACCCAGGCAGGTGGGCGGCGATGAGTTCACTGCTGCTTCTGACGAATGCCCTTCAACCGTCGACGGAGGTGCTCCCCGCCCTCGGCCTTCTGCTGCACAGCGTGCGGGTCGCCCCCGCCGAGGGACCAGCTCTCGTCGACACCCCTGGTGCCGACGTCATCCTCATCGACGGCCGGCGCGACCTCCCGCAGGTCCGCTCGCTCTGTCAGCTGCTGCGGTCCACCGGGCCCGGCTGTCCGCTGATCCTCGTCGTGACGGAGGGCGGCCTCGCGGCCGTCACCGCCGACTGGGGCATCGACGACGTCCTGCTGGACACCGCGGGTCCCGCCGAGGTCGAGGCCCGGCTGCGGCTGGCCACCGGCCGCCAGCAGATCACCGCCGACGACTCCCCCATGGAGATCCGCAACGGCGATCTGTCGGTCGACGAGGCGACGTACAGCGCCAAGCTCAAGGGCCGGGTCCTCGACCTGACCTTCAAGGAATTCGAACTGCTCAAGTACCTCGCGCAGCACCCGGGCCGGGTCTTCACCCGCGCCCAGCTGCTCCAGGAGGTCTGGGGCTACGACTACTTCGGCGGCACCCGCACGGTAGACGTCCATGTGCGGCGGCTGCGGGCCAAACTCGGCCCCGAGCACGAGTCGCTGATCGGCACCGTCCGCAACGTCGGCTACCGCTTCGTCACCCCCGAGAAGGGTGACCGGGGAGCCGAGAAGAGCGAGCGGGCAGCCGAGGAGGCGAGGGCCAAGGCGGCGCCGGAGCCCGTGGACGACGTGGTCACCCGTTCGGAGCAGTCCGCGGAGCCCGAGATCACGGAAGAAGCCCCGGTCCGGCCTGCCAAGCGGTAGGTCTCTCCGCGTAGACTGCCGCGCGTGGCCAAGGTGACGCGGGACGATGTGGCGAGACTGGCGGGGACCTCGACAGCGGTCGTCAGCTACGTCATCAACAACGGACCCAGGCCGGTGGCCCCGGCCACGCGCGAGCGGGTGCTCGCCGCGATCAAGGAGCTGGGGTACCGGCCCGACCGGGTCGCCCAGGCCATGGCCTCGCGGCGCACCGACCTCATAGGGATGATCGTGCCGGACGCCCGGCAGCCCTTCTTCGCCGAGATGGCGCACGCCGTCGAACAGGCGGCGGCGGAGCGCGGGAAGATGGTGCTCGTCGGCAATTCGGACTACCGCGACGAGCGCGAGGTCCACTATCTGCGGGCCTTCCTCGGCATGCGGGTCTCCGGGCTGATCCTGGTCAGCCAGGGCCCCAGTGAGCGTGCGGCGGCCGAGATAGAGGCCTGGGACGCCCGCGTGGTCCTGCTGCACGAACGCCCCGAGGCGATCGACGACGTCGCGGTCGTCACCGACGACGTCGGCGGCGCCCAGCTCGCCACCCGCCACCTCCTGGAGCACGGCAACGCCTACGTGGCGTGCCTCGGCGGCATGGAATCGACCCCGGTGGTCGGTGACCCGGTCGCCGACCACATCGAGGGCTGGCGCCGGGCGATGCACGAGGCCGGACGGTCGACCGAGGGCCGGCTCTTCCACGCCCCGTACAACCGCTACGACGCCTACCAGGTGGCGCTGAAGCTGCTCTCCGGACCCGACCGGCCCCCGGCGATCTTCTGCTCCACGGACGACCAGGCCATCGGGGTGCTGCGGGCCGCGCGCGAGCTGCGGATCGACGTGCCGGGTGAGCTGGCGGTCGCGGGCTTCGACGACGTGAAGGAAGCGGGACTGACCGATCCCCCGCTCACGACGGTCTTCTCGGACCGTCCGGCCATGGCCAGGGCGGCCGTGGACCTGGTCCTCGACGACTCCCTGCGGGTCTCGGGGTCGCGGCGCGAGCGGCTGAAGCAGTTCCCGTCGGCGCTGGTGGTGCGCCGGTCGTGCGGCTGCGGCGAACCGACGGTCACCGCGCCGTAGCCGGGCGCTTCCTTATATCGGGCATACGAGGTTCTGCCGGGCTTCTCAGGGCGTACTCAGGCTGCTCTCATGTTCGCTGGCCACTCTCGTAGACATGACCGACAGCCACCGCCCGAGCGGCGAGTACCCGATGTCCCCCTCGCACGACAACGGTTCGTACGGCAGCGGCACGTACGGCAGCGGCTCGTACGACAGCGCCTCGCACGGCACCGGCTCGTACGACACCGCCTCGCACGGCGGTGGTGAGGCGGCCTACCCGCCGCCGCCGGCCTACGAGCCCGAGCGGCAGACCGCCGAGGTGCCCGCCGCCGCCTACGCCTGGCCCGCCCCGGCGCCCGCGCCCGTCCCGGCCGCGGAGGTCCCGAAGTCCGAGCGCCGGGTCAAGCGGCCGCTCGCCCTGCTCGCGGCCGTGGCGATCGCCGCCGCGGCGATGGGCGGCGGCACCGCCACCCTCATCGGCGAACTCGCGGGCGGCGGCTCCGGCAGCTCGGGCTCCGGCGGCGTCGTCAGCGGCACCACCGTCTCGCAGAGCAGC
The DNA here is from genome assembly GCF_044751065.1 of Streptomyces sp. NPDC088746. NCBI lineage: Bacteria > Bacillati > Actinomycetota > Actinomycetes > Kitasatosporales > Streptomycetaceae > Streptomyces > Streptomyces sp. NPDC088746. The sequence goes on along the minus strand of NZ_JBIVLA010000002.1, from coordinate 58,205 downwards.
GCCGGCACGGTCTCCGGCGTGGCGGCCGCCGTGTCCCCCGCCATCGTCGAGATCGGCGCGACGTCCTCGTCGGGCGAGGCCACCGGTTCCGGCGTCGTCATCACGGCGGACGGCGAGATCGTCACCAACAACCACGTCATCTCGGGTGCCTCCGAGATCAAGGTGACCCTCAGCACCGGCAAGTCGTACACCGCCGACGTCGTCGGCACGGACCCCGACAAGGACCTGGCCCTCATCAAGCTCCAGGGCGCGAGCGGACTGAAGACGGCCTCGCTCGGCGACTCCTCCTCGGTGAAGGTCGGCGACGAGGTCGTGGCGATCGGCTCGCCGGAGGGCCTCACCGGCACGGTCACCAGCGGCATCGTCTCGGCCCTCGACCGCGACGTCACGGTCGCCAAGGAGGACGGGCAGGACCAGCAGCAGCAACAGCAGGGCGGCCAGAACTGGCCGTTCGAGTTCGGCGGCCAGCAGTTCAACGGCGACACCGGCTCGTCCCAGACGACGTACAAGGCCATCCAGACCGACGCCTCGCTCAACCCCGGCAACTCCGGCGGCGCCCTGATCAACATGAACGGCGAGATCATCGGCATCAACTCCGCGATGTACGCGCCCAGTTCGACCAGCGCCTCGGGCAGCTCGGCAGCGGGCAGCGTGGGCCTCGGCTTCGCCATCCCGGTCAACACGGTCAAGGCCGACCTCGACGCCCTGCGCGCCGGCGACGGCTCCTGACGAGGAGGTCTCCATGAACCCCGGCAGCACCCCCGCGGCCACCGGCCCGTCCGGTCTGGCCCTGCCGCTCGCCCTGGCGGCCGAAATGGCCGCCTCGGCGCACGCCGCGCCCGCACCCCGCCCGGCCGAGATCCGCAGCGGCTCCGGCCGTGGGCCCCGTGCCGCACGACGACGCGCGGCGGCCGTGCGAGGCTGAGAGCCCCGCACACAGCACCCGGCACGAAGGAAGAGGACGAAGAAGCGATGAGCCCCGCCGAAGACGATCCCCAGCGCGTCCTGATCGTCGACGACGAACCCGCCGTGCGCGAGGCCCTGCAACGCAGCCTCGCCTTCGAGGGTTACGGCACCGAGGTGGCCGTGGACGGCTACGACGCCCTCACCAAGGCCGAGTCGTACGCCCCCGACCTGATCGTCCTGGACATCCAGATGCCCCGCATGGACGGCCTCACCGCCGCCCGGCGCATCCGGTCCACCGGATCGACCACGCCCATCCTGATGCTCACCGCCCGCGACACCGTCGGCGACCGTGTCACCGGACTCGACGCGGGCGCCGACGACTATCTCGTCAAGCCCTTCGAACTGGACGAGCTCTTCGCCCGCATCCGCGCCCTGCTGCGGCGCAGCTCCTACGCGGTCGCGGCGGGCGGGCCCCTCCCCGACGACGACGTGCTGTCCTTCGCGGACCTCCGCATGGACCTGAACACCCGCGAGGTCACCCGGGGGACGCGCCGGGTGGAGCTCACCCGGACCGAGTTCACCCTGCTGGAGATGTTCCTGGCCCACCCCCGGCAGGTGCTGACCCGCGAGCAGATCCTCAAGGCGGTCTGGGGCTTCGACTTCGAGCCCAGCTCCAACTCCCTGGACGTGTACGTGATGTACCTCCGCCGCAAGACCGAAGCGGGCGGCGAACCGCGCCTCGTGCACACGGTCCGGGGCGTCGGATACGCCCTGCGCTCCGGCGGCGGTGACGGGTGACCGGCCTCCCCCGCCGGCTCCGCGCACTGCCGCTGCGCTCACGGCTCGCCCTGCTGGTCGCCATGGCCGTCGCGGTGGCCGTCGCGGCGGTGGCGGCGGCGTGCTGGTTCGTGACGCAGCAGCAGCTGGAGCACCAGCTGGACAAGACACTGCGCGGTTCCAAGGTCGACCAGCCCTACCTGGCGGACCTGTACACGTACTGCCAGGGCGGCAGCTCCCAGGAGCCCCCGCGCTTCACCGGCGTGACGGTGCAGCTCATCGACTCCCAGGGCACGGTCTGCATCGCTCCCGAGGCCGCGACGTCGAAGCTCCCGGTGAGCTCGGAAGACCTGGAGGTGGCCAAGCGGCAGCGTTCCTACGCCCTGCACACGGAGACGGCCGAGAACGGCACGGACATGCGGGTCTACACCACGCCGCTCGAAGTCCGGGGCCCCGGGGTGCAGGCCGGGAGCCTCGCGGTCTCCATCGCCCGTCCCATGAGCGAGGTCACCGCCCCCCTCTCCACGCTCGCCTGGGTGCTGTTCCTCGTCGCCGGCATCGGCGTCGTCGGGGCCGGGGCGGCCGGCCTGTGGATCGCCCGTACCGGTCTGCGCCCGGTCGACGACCTCGCCCACGCGGTCGAGCACGTGGCCGAGACCGAGGACCTGACCATCCGGATTCCAGCCGAGGGCGAGGACGAGATCGCGCGCCTCTCCCGCTCCTTCAACGCCATGACCAGCTCCCTGGCCACCTCCCGCGACCGTCAGTCCCAGCTCATCGCGGACGCGGGCCACGAACTGCGCACCCCGCTCACCTCGCTCCGCACGAACATCGAGCTGCTCGCCCGCAGCGACGAGACGGGCCGCGCCATCCCGCCCGACGACCGCAAGGCGCTGATGACCTCGGTCAAGGCCCAGATGACGGAACTCGCCGCGCTCATCGGCGACCTCCAGGAGCTCTCCCGCCCCGACGCCGCCCAGCCCGGCCCCCTCCAGGTGGTCGCGCTGCACGAGATCACCCGTAACGCCCTGCAGCGCGCCCGGCTGCGCGGCCCGGAGCTCACCATCACCGCCGAGCTCGCCCCCTGGTACGTACGCGCCGAGCCCGCCGCCCTGGAGCGGGCGGTCGTCAACGTCCTCGACAACGCGGTGAAGTTCAGCCCGGCGCGCGGCACGGTCGACGTGGTCCTCCACCGCGGCGAGCTGACCGTACGGGACCACGGCCCCGGCATCCCGGCCGAGGATCTCCCCCACGTCTTCGACCGCTTCTGGCGCTCCCCCTCGGCCCGCCAGCTCCCCGGCTCCGGCCTCGGTCTCTCCATCGTGGCCCGGACGGTCCAGCACGCCGGCGGCCAGGTCACCCTGAGCCCCGCGGAGGGAGGCGGCACGGTGGCATCGATCCGCCTCCCCGGCGCGCCGCAGCCACCGCCGGGGGCGTGAGGACCGGCCAAGGGGCGGCCCGGCGGGCCTGGTGTTTCCGGGCCGCGCGCAGTACAACTGGGCCCCATGTCAGACCAGCAGCCGCCCCGCCACCCGGACAGGGCCCCCGGTGTGCCCATGCCGTACGCGCCACCGCGGGCCCCCGCGGTCAGCGACGCCTACCGGCGGTGGGCCGGCATCCTCTTCCGGCTCGCCGCCGCCGTCGCGTTCCTCATGGCGGCCGCGTTCGTCGCGAGCCTCGTCCTGCTCGTGCGGGCGGACGCGGACACGCGGAACGCCGCCTACGGCTACCTCGCCCTCGCCCTCTGGGCCGGGATCGCCCTCGCGATCCCGGTCCTGCTCGCGCTCGGCATCCCCGCTGTGGTCATGCGGCGGCATGTCCGGCAGCAGGGGACATGGCCTTCGTAGACGGCGCAGGCGTGCGGCTCAGCCCGTCGGGTTGTGCCGGATCAACGACTCGACCAGGCCGGAACGGGTCGCCGGGTAGTCCAGGGGGACGATGCCGAGACCGGTCCAGCCCGCCGCCTCCGATCCGTCGAGGAACGAGTGCACCTGCGGGTTGAGCCGGTCGGAGTTCCAGCGCGGCGGCATCAGGGCGGCGGTGCTCACGTAGTTCATGAACAGCTTGCCGGGCTGCTGCGCGGCCTTGCGGAACTGCGCCTCGATCTTGGGGTACTTGCCGAACGGCTCCGCCATGTAGTCGTCCTGGATGTCGAAGACCGCCGGGTCGGCGTACCGGACACCGGGCAGACCGCCGTTGTCCGCGAGCACCACGACCTTGCCGCGGGCGCCGCCGAGGTCCGGCAGCACGGGATCGAGGTGGAGGAGCGGGCGCCAGCCCTTGCCGTCGAGGTAGAGGTCGAAGATCCGCCGGAACGCGGCGTCGCTCTCCTCCGAGTACTCCTGCTTCACCCGCATCAGCACCGTCTCCGACGGCCGCCGGGCCAGGAAGTCCCGGCAGGCGCCCAGCACATCGTCGAAGTTCAGGTTCTGGTACGACGCCCCGTGATGGATGGCGTACGCGTCTCCGCTGATCCGGCAGCGTATGTCGAGGAAGCGGATGCCGCTGTCGAGCTGCTGGGCGATCGTGGTGTTCTGGCACTCCGTCCACGGACCGCCGTACCGCGCCCCGGCGTTGTGCGTTCCCGGGATCGTGAGGCGCCGCAGCGCGGTGGCGTCGGGAACGGCGCTCATCCAGTCCTGGACGCCGGTCGCCTTCCGGGCGGCGGCAAGGGCAGGCGTCGCGCCGACGGCGACTCCGGCGGTGGCGCCCAGGACGCCGGCGAGGAAGGTCCGGCGTGTAGTGGTGTACGGACTCATGCGGATGCGTCTCCGGTCAGCCGTGGGGGGAGCGGGGCCTGAATTATGACGGGTTCACTTCAATCACGGAACAGGACCGTCATGGAGATGACATGGGCTCCCGACGGGCGTGCCACCTGGCAGTACGGAGACGAATTCCGTCCAGGGGAAACGCACATCCTGTGGCGCCACGTGGGGGGACACGAAAGCTTCGTCCCCGGACCGGCCTGAACAAGCCGACGGCCCGCCACTTCCCGTGGTGGGCCGTCGGTGCCCCTGGGCCCGGGACCGGGCCGTGCAGGGCTACTGCACGACCGTGATCCGGTCCGTGGCCGGCGGGTCCAGCGGCGCGGCGGCCGTGGAGTGCGCCGCCAGGTAGGTGTTGAACAGGTCCAGGTCGGACGGGCCGACCAGCTTGTTCGTGCCGGAGCCGAGGGCCGCGAAGCCGTCGCCGCCACCCGCGAGGAATTCGTTCATCGCGACGCGGTACGTCTTCGCCGGGTCGATCGCCTCACCGTTCAGACGGATCGTTTCCGCGACCACCCGCTCGGCGCCCGCCTTCGTCATGTCCAGCGTGTAGGTGAGGCCCTTCGAGACCTGGAGGATCTTCGGCGACGCCTCGTTGGAGCCGCTGACCTGCTGCTGGAGTGCGGCGACGAGTTGCGCACCGGTCAGATCGACGACGTTCATCATGTTGGTGAACGGCTGGACGGTGAACGCCTCCCCGTACGTCACCACCCCGTCGCCCTCACTGCCCGACGCCGTGTACACCAGGTCCGAGCGGATACCGCCCGGGTTCATGAACGCGACGACCGCGCCGCCCTTGTCGGCGGGGGCGAGGCCCTCCAGTTGGGCGTCCGCGATCAGGTTGCCCAGCGGCTTCTCGGGCGAGGTGGAACCGCGGCCGTTGATGTCGGCGGAGATGAAGCCCTGCGGCCGGCCGGCGATCGGGGCGGCGAGCGTGTTCCAGCGGGTGATCAGCGCGGTCATGTCGGCGGCCTTGGACTGGTCACGGCTGACGACGTGGTTGGCCGACTCCACCGACGTACGCACGATGTCCTTGGTGCGGCGGTCGTAGGTGAGGGTCGTGTCCGTGTAGACCTTGCCGAACGACGAGGCCGAGGTGACCATGCGCGGGTTGCCCGCCGGGTCCGGGACCGTGCAGACGTACGCCTGGTGGGTGTGGCCCGTGACCAGGGCGTCGACCTTCGGCGTGATGCCCTTGGCGATGTCGGTGATCGGGCCGGAGATGCCGTCACCGGCGCCCGGACTGTCGCAGTCGTAGTTGTACGAGGACGAGGCCGGGGCCCCGCCCTCGTGGATCAGCGCGACGATGGACTTGACGCCCTGCCGGTCGAGCTCCTTGGCGTACTTGTTGACCGTCTCGATCTCGTCGTGGAACTTCAGGCCCTTGACGCCGTTGGCCGTGACGATGTTCGGCGTGCCCTCCAGGGTCACCCCGATGAAGCCGATCTTGACGCCGTTCTTCTTCCAGACCGTGTACGGCTTGAGGATCGGCTTCCCGGTCTTCTCGGCCGTCACATTGGCCGCGAGGTACGGGAAGTCCGCGCCCTCGAACGTCTTGCCCTTCTCGTAGCAGCCCTCGACGGGGTGGCAGCCGCCGTTCTGCAGACGGGCGAGCTCCGTGGCCCCCTCGTCGAACTCGTGGTTGCCCACGGCCGTCACATCGAGGTCGAGCCCGTTGAGCGCCTCGATGGTGGGCTCGTCGTGGAAGAGCCCCGAGAGCAGCGGGCTCGCTCCCACCATGTCGCCGCCGGCCGCCGTGACGGAGTACGGGTTGCCCTTGCGCGCGTTGCGCAGCGAGGTGGCGAGGTACTCGACGCCGCCGGCCGGGACCGACTTCACCGTGCCGTCCGCTTGCGTCTCGCTGACCGTCCCGGCGGAGCCGGCCGGCGGCTCCAGGTTGCCGTGCAGGTCGTTGAAGGAGAGCAGTTGCACGTCGACGGTGCGGGACGGGTGGCCGTGGTCGTGCCCTCGGTCGTGGGCGCCGGCCGGCATCGCGGCGACGAGCGCGCCGACGGTGGCCAGTCCGGCCGCGGCGGCGAGCACCCGCCGGGGCGCACGGTTCTTCTGCGGATGCGGTGTCGCTGACATCGGTCCCCTTCGAGTCTCTGGATCCTGCGTGCGGCAGCCTAGAGTCAACGCGCGTAGCGCGACAGATGTACGGGGTTACGAACTGGTTGCCGCACGCTCAGAAAGGGGTCGATCACCCGTAGGGCGTACATATGCGAGCAGAAACGTCACCGTACGCGTACATGCCGGAAGCATGTGCCCCATGGACAACGAACTCATGGCCGAGGCGACGGTGCCGGCCCAGCAACGGGGCGAACTTCCCCCCGGCTTCCACGAGATGGTCGACGACCTGAAGTCGATCGTGCGCGGCGCGCACATGCGGGCGCAGCTCAAGGTGAACACGGAGATGCTCCTGATGTACTGGGAGATCGGGCGGACGATCCTGGAGCGGCAGGGCGAGGAGAGGTGGGGGACGAAGGTCGTCGGACGGATCGCCACGGAGCTGCGGACCGAATTCCCGAACCAGCGGGGGTTCAGCCACAGCAACGTCAAGTACATGCAGCAGATGGCTCGGACCTGGCCCGACCCAATTGGCCAACAAGCTGTTGGCCAATTGCCCTGGGGTCACGTCGTCACCCTCATGAGTAAGTGCAAAACCCGCTTCGAGCTGGACTTCTACGCCCAGCACGCCGTCCACCACGGCTGGTCCCGCGACCGTCTCAGCACACACATCCGCAGCGGCCTCCACCTGGCTCAGGGCGCCGCCGCGAACAACTTCGACGTCACGCTCCCCCAGGCATCCGATGCGGCCGAGCAGGTGTTCAAGGATCCGTACCGCCTGGACTTCACCCAGCTGTCGGACACCGCCGCGGAACGCGACCTCGAGGACGCGCTCGTCACGAGGATCGTGCAGTTCCTCACCGAGCTCGGCTTCGGGTTCGCCTTCGTCGGCCGGCAGTATCCCCTCACCGTGGGCGATACGGAGTTCCGCATCGACCTGCTCTTCTACCACTTCAGGCTGCACCGTTTCGTGGTGATCGAGCTGAAGACCACCAAGGCTCATCCCTCACACCTCGGTCAGCTCAGCTTCTACGTCACCGCGGTGGACCGCCTCCTCCGCGACCCGGAGCGTGACGACCGGACACTCGGGATCCTCATCGCGGAGAGCAAGGACGAGACCGTCGTCGAATTCGCCCTCCAGTCGCAGAACGAGCCCCTCGCGGTCAGTACGTATGCGGCCCTCCCCTCACGCGTACGAGAGCTGATGCCCAGCTCGGACGACCTCTCCCGCATCGCCCAGGAAGTCCTGCACCGCGAGGGGTGACAGGGGGCGGGCGGCGCCCGGTCGGACCGCGCTACCACGTGCCCCGGCCTCCCGCCCCCGCGCCGTAGGCTCGTACCCATGACGACTGACGCACCCCTCCCCTCCCCCGGGCGCGAGATCGAGACCCTCGACGCGCTCACCCCCGAGCAGGCCGACGCCGTCCTCGCCCTCCTCGGCGAGGCCGCCGGGACGGACGGCCGGCAGGCCGTCTCCGAGCAGGGGCGCCTGCAGTTGAGGGGCGGACACCGTGAGGGCGTCCGGCATTTCCTGCTGAACGTCGACGGCACCCTGGCGGGATACGCGCAGCTGGAGGACACGGACCCCGTCGAGGCTCCCGCCGCCGAACTCGTCGTCCACCCCTCCCACCGCGGACGCGGACACGGGCGCGCCCTGGGTGCCGCGCTCCTCGCAGCGACCGGGAAGCGGCTGCGGGTCTGGGCGCACGGTGGCAAGTCGGCCGCCCGGCACCTCGCACAGGTGCTGGGCCTCTCCCTCTTCCGCGAACTGCGGCAGTTGCGGCGCTCCTTGACCGACCTGGACATCGCCGAGCCGGTGCTTCCGCCGGGCGTCACCGTCCGCACCTTCGTCCCGGGACAGGACGACGCGGCCTGGCTCGCCGTCAACAGGACCGCCTTCGCCCACCACCCCGAGCAGGGCTCCCTCACCCAGCGCGACCTGGACGACCGCAAGGCCGAGCCGTGGTTCGACCCGGAGGGCTTCTTCCTGGCCGAGCGCGACGGCGAGATCATCGGCTTCCACTGGACGAAGGTGCACGCCGAGGACGAGCTCGGCGAGGTCTACGTCGTCGGCGTCCTCCCCGACGCCCAGGGCGGCGGGCTCGGCAAGGCGCTCACCGCCATCGGCCTGCGGCACCTGGCCTCCCGGGGGCTGCCGACGGCGATGCTCTACGTGGACGCGGACAACCCGGCCGCCCTGTCGGTGTACGAGCGGATGGGCTTCGCCACGCACGAGGTGGACCTGATGTACCGCACGGAGTCCTGACCAGGCACAACCACCGCAGGGGCGGCGTCATTTGACTCCGCCCCTCCTTTACGCCACCCTTTCACTACTCAATTAGTGAAAGGGTGGTGCAGATGGCAGGATCCGCAGCGGTCGAGTTCCGCATCGACCGGCGCAGCGGCGTCGCCACCTACCTGCAGATCGTGCAGCAGACGAAGCAGGCGCTCCGCCTCGGTGTGCTGGAGCCGGGCGACCGGCTGCCGACGGCCCGTGAGGTCGTCGAGGCCACGGCGATCAATCCGAACACCGTTCTCAAGGCCTACCGCGAGCTGGAACGCGAAGGCCTCGTCGAGGCCCGCCGCGGCCTCGGCACCTTCGTCCGCCGCACCCTCGGCAGCGCGGCGGTCACCACCGACGCACCCCTGCGCGCCGAACTCACCGACTGGACCCGCAGGGCCCGCGCCGCGGGTCTGGACAAGGACGACGTGAGCGCGCTCTTCACCGACGTACTGGACAGCACATTCAAGGGGGACCAGGACTGATGACAGGCGCCGCGATCGAGGCGTACGGCCTCGGTATGACGTACGGACGCAAGCGGGGGTGGGCCCTGCGCGACTGCTCGTTCCGGCTGCCCACGGGGCGGGTCTGCGCCCTCGTCGGGCCCAACGGGGCCGGGAAGTCCACACTGCTCGCCCTCACCGCCGGCCTGCTCCGGCCCACCGAGGGCTCGGTGCGCGTGCTCGGCACCGGTCCCGGAGAGGCGCGGCCCCGCATCGCGTACGTATCCCAGGACAAGCCGCTGTACGGGCAGCTCACCGTGGCCGACACCCTGTGGGCGGGCCAGGAGCTCAACCCCGTCACCTGGGACCGCGCGGCCGCCGACCGGGTCGCCGCACCGCTCCCGCAGGACGCGAAGGTCCGGGCGCTCTCCGGCGGGCAGCGGACCCGGCTCGCCCTCGCGCTGGCGCTGGGCAAGCGACCCGAACTGATGCTGCTGGACGAGCCGATGGCCGATCTCGACCCGCTGGCACGGCACCAGCTGATGGGCGTCCTGATGGCCGAGGCGGCGGAGAACGCCACCACCATCGTGATGTCCTCGCACATCCTCACCGAGCTCGAAGGCTCCTGCGACTACCTCCTGTTCGTCGACGGCGGCCGGGTCCGGCTCGGCGGCGAGAGCGAGGACATCGTCGCCGCGCACGCCCTGGTCACCGGCCAGGCCCGCGACCTCACCCCGCACACCGTCGTCGAATCCCGCACGACGGGACGTCAGCTCACCGCACTCGTACGCAAGGAGGGTCCGGTGGACCCCGCCGCCTGGGACGTCACGCAACCCTCCCTGGAGGAGCTGCTGCTCGCCCATCTGCGGTCCCCGGAGGCACCGCCGCTGCTCACGCCGAGCGCGCACGCCCGCGAGGAAGAGAAAGTGGCCGCGATATGAGCACCCTCGCCCTGCGGGGCTCCGCCCGCGTCATCGTGCGGCAGCACCGTGTGACGCTATGGACCGTCGCGGCCCTCATGGCCGTGGGAGTGGCCCTCATTGCGGCCACCCGTCTACTCACGGCCTGGTTCGCCGAGCGGTTCTCCGGCACAGGCTGTTCGGTGGAGCACACGGTGCTCGGGTGCGGTGACACCGTCCGGAGCTATCTCGACGACCAGTACCTGATGCACGCCGTGCAGGTCTACGCCGGGCTGATCATGCTGATACTGCCCGTGCTCGTCGGTGCCTTCGCCGCCGGCCCGCTGATCGCCCGCGAACTGGAGACCGGCACCTACAAGCTGGCCTGGTCGCAGTCCGTGACCCCCGCACGGTGGCTCGCCGCGAAGCTCGCGGTCCCGGCCGTGCCGTTGCTCGTCGGCGTCTCGGCTCTGTCCGTCGCCTTCACCTGGGCGCGGGAGAGGACGGGCGCCGAGTACCCCGCCGAATGGTTCGACGGCCCGGTCTTCGTCACGATGGGCATCGCCCCCCTCGGCTACGCGCTGCTCGGGCTCACGGCCGGAGCGCTCATGGGGCTCCTGATCCGCCGCACCGTGCCCTCGATGGCAGCGGCGGCCCTCGCCGTCGGCGCGGTCGTCGTCATCGTCGGGAGCGTCCGGAAGAGCCTGTGGCCGTCACAGACCGCGACCGGGGCGCTCGACTCGGTCTCGGACCCCTGGATCCTCGAGACCGGACAGCTCACCAGCCGTGGCGAGCGGCTTCCGGTGGACGTGTGCTGGGGGCAGAACGTCGACGAGGCCCGATGCGTCGCTGAACGCGGCATCACCGGCCGGTTCGCCGACTACCACCCCGCCTCGCACTTCTGGCCCCTCCAGCTCGTCGAGACGGGCATCGTGCTCGCCCTCGCCACCCTGGCCGTCGCCGTCGCGTTCCGCGTCCTGCGCCGCCGCGCCGCCTGAGAGCCGCCCTCCGTCCGGGCCCCGGGGGGAGCCCGGGCGGAAGGTTCACCTACGGTGAGGAGGGGACGGCACCCGCAGCCACACCGCTTCCTGTACGTCATGTCACCGTTACCGGCCATTCAGACGGGCTTGCGACCCTCACGGGATGCAGCCAGCTGTGCCCGCCCCCCGCAACGGGAGCGGCCCCGGTCCAGGGGCCACTTCCGCTCCTTCCGCGATCTTTCCGGGCTCCGACGCGCCTGAGGAGCCGAACGCGCGGAAGAATAGGTCCATGAGCCAGCAGCCCAGCTCCGAGGTCCCGGTCCAGCCCGCCCAGCCGTCGGTGGGCTCCCTCGCCGCCCACCGGCCCCACGCCGTCGCGGGCGCGGTGCCCGCAGGCCTGTCCACAGCCGCCGACCTCGACCCCGATCTGGACAACGACCCGGACGCGTACGAGCCCGAGGGCGACGGCGACGAGCTGCCGCAGGGACGGTTCCTCGACCGGGAGCGCAGTTGGCTCGCGTTCAACGAACGCGTTCTGGAACTCGCCGAGGACCCGGCCACACCCCTACTCGAACGGGCTAACTTCCTCGCGATCTTCGCCTCGAACCTGGACGAGTTCTTCATGGTCCGGGTCGCCGGTCTCAAGCGCCGTATCGCGACCGGGGTCGCCACCCGCTCCGCGTCCGGGCTGCAGCCCCGCGAGGTCCTGGACCTGATCTGGACCCGCTCCCGCGAGCTCATGGCCCGCCACGCCGCCTGCTACCAGCAGGACATCGCGCCGGCCCTGTCCGACGAGGGCATCCAGCTGGTCCGCTGGCCCGAGCTGACCGAGAAGGAACAGGCCCGCCTGTTCACCTTCTTCCGGCAGCGGGTCTTCCCGGTGCTGACCCCGCTGGCCGTGGACCCCGCGCACCCGTTCCCGTACATCTCCGGGCTCTCGCTGAACCTCGCCGTCGTCGTGCGCAACCCCGTCAGCGGCCACCGGCACTTCGCCCGCGTCAAGGTGCCGCCGCTGCTCACCCGCTTCCTGGAGGCGTCCCCGCAGCGTTACGTCCCGATCGAGGACATCATCGCGGCCCACCTCGAAGAGCTCTTCCCGGGCATGGAGGTCCTCGCCCACCACATGTTCCGGGTCACCAGGAACGAGGACCTGGAGGTCGAGGAGGACGACGCCGAGAACCTGCTCCAGGCCCTGGAGAAGGAGCTCATGCGGCGCCGCTTCGGCCCGCCGGTCCGCCTGGAGGTCGAGGAGTCCATCGATCCGTACGTCCTGGACCTGCTCGTGCGCGAGCTGAAGATCTCCGAGACCGAGCTCTACCCGCTGCCGGGCCCGCTCGACCTCACCGGACTGTTCGGCATCGCCTCGCTGGACCGGCCCGAGCTGAAGTACCCCAAGTTCATCGCCGGCACCCACCGCGACCTCGCCGAGGTCGAGTCCGCGTCCGCGCCCGACATCTTCGCCGCCCTGCGCGAGCGCGATGTCCTGCTGCACCACCCGTACGACTCCTTCTCCACCTCCGTCCAGGCCTTCCTGGAGCAGGCGGCGGGCGACCCGGACGTCCTCGCGATCAAGCAGACGCTGTACCGGACCTCCGGGGACTCGCCGATAGTCGACGCCCTGATCGACGCGGCCGAGTCCGGCAAGCAGGTCCTCGTCCTCGTCGAGATCAAGGCACGCTTCGACGAGCAGGCCAACATCAAGTGGGCCCGCAAGCTGGAGGAGTCCGGCTGCCACGTCGTCTACGGCCTCGTCGGCCTCAAGACCCACTGCAAGCTGTCGCTGGTCGTCCGCCAGGAGGGCGACACCCTGCGCCGCTACTCCCACGTCGGCACCGGCAACTACCACCCCAAGACGGCCCGGCTCTACGAGGACCTCGGCCTGCTCACCGCGGACCCCCAGGTCGGGGCGGACCTCTCCGACCTCTTCAACCGGCTCTCCGGCTACTCCCGCCGCGAGACCTACCGCCGGCTGCTGGTCGCCCCGAAGTCCCTGCGCGACGGCCTGATCGCCCGGATCAACAAGGAGATCACCCACCAGCGCGCCGGACGCTCCGCCTATGTCCGGATCAAGGTCAACTCGATGGTCGACGAAGCGGTCATCGACGCCTGCTACGGGGCGGGACAGGCCGGCGTGCCCGTCGACATCTGGGTGCGCGGCATCTGCGCGATCCGCCCCGGCGTCAACGGACTCTCCGAGAACGTCCGGGTCCGCTCGATACTCGGCCGCTTCCTCGAACACTCCCGGGTCTTCGCCTTCGGCAACGGCGGCGAACCCGAAGTGTGGTTCGGCAGCGCCGACATGATGCACCGTAACCTCGACCGCCGGATCGAAGCACTGGTCCGCGTCACCGATCCCGCGCATCGCGCCGCCCTCAGCAGGCTCCTGGAGACAGGGATGTCCGACACCACCGCCTCCTGGCACCTGGGCCCCGACGGAAACTGGACCCGGCACTCCACGGACGCGGACGGGCAGCCGCTGCGGCACGTACAAGAGATGCTCATTGACGCCCGGAGGCGCCGGCGTGCGACGCCCTGACCACCAGACGACGACCCTCTCCGCGGAAGCGGTCCTCGCGCCCTACCTGCGCGAACAGGCCGCCTGCTTCCTGCGGGGCCTGCGGCTGCACCGCGAGCACAGCGCCCCCGCGGACGCCGGCACGCAGAGCGCCGACGACGCCGCCCGCGCGCTGCGCCACGCGGCGCGCCGGATCAGCGGCACGCTGCACACCTTCCGGGGTGCGCTCGACCCGGCCTGGGCCGACCAGCTCCGCGCCGAACTGGCCTGGCTCTCCGGAACCCTGGCCCGCGAGCACGCGTACGCCACCCGGCTCGGCCGGCTCCTGGAGGCGCTGCACCAGCTCTCCGGCGCCGCGCTCCCGGCGGCCAGGCCCGCTCCGGGGGAGGGTACGGACGGCAGCGACAAGGAGCGGGCCGCGCTCGGTGTCGGCGCGGCCCGGGCCGGGGCGCTCCTGGAGCGCCGGCTGACCCTCGCCCGGACCCGCGCCCACTCGGCCGCGCTCCAGGCCCTGGGCTCCTCCCGCTTCCACGCCGTCGCCGACGCCGTCGCGCTGCTCGCCTCGGAGGTCCCCCTGTCGGCCTCGGCTGCGGAACCGGCGGAGGAGGTGCTGCACGCACCGGCCGGGCTGGCCGAACAGCTGATGCTGGACGCGGTGGCCGCGCTCCCGCCCGACGAGGCGGTGGAGCCGTACAACGAGGCCCACGACGCCCTCTGGCACCAGGCCCGCCTGCTGCTGCGGCTCCACCGGTACGCGCACGAGATGCTGCGGGGCGCACCCGATCCGGCCCTGGCCGGGCCGGGTCACGCGCTGGACCTGCACCGGGACGCGGCAGAGGCCGCGGCGGCCGCCGCGGCGGCCGCGCGCACCCCGCGCATCGCCCCCGCGACGGCGTACGCCCTGGGGGTGCTCCACGCCGACCAGCGGCACGAGGTGGAGGCGGCGCGCGCCGTGTTCCGGGAGACCTGGCCGTACGCGGCGGCCGTGACCGCGCCATGAGCGGCACACCGGTCCTGGCCGCGGGGTGCGTGCTGTGGCGCCGCACCCCGGACGGCGGCCTGGAGATCTGCCTGGTCCACCGGCCCCGCTACGACGACTGGTCGTTCCCCAAGGGCAAGCTGAAGCGCGGCGAGACGACGCTGGAGGCCGCCCTGCGCGAGGTCCTGGAGGAGACGGGCCACCACTGCGCGCCGGGCGCCGCCCTGCCCACCGCCCACTACATGGCGAACGGGCGCCCCAAAGAGGTCAGCTACTGGGCGGCCGAGGCGACGGACGGCGATTTCGAGCCCAACGACGAGGTCGACCGACTGGCGTGGCTCTCGCCCGGCACGGCCCGTGCCCGCCTGAGCCGCCCCGGCGACCGCGTCCAGCTGGACGCCTTCCTGGAGAGCGGCCCGCAGGTCTGAGGGCCTCGCCGGTCGGCCCCCCCTGTCCCCTCGCCGGGGCCGCCCAAGGCTCGCGTACGTCCCCTCCGGGCCCGCCGGCCCCTCCCGCCGCGCGACGGAACCAGCCCGCCCGACACGGTTCACCTGCCGTTCACTCTCCCCCGCAGACCGCTTCACCTGTTCTGCCTAATTTCGGACGTACAAGGTGCGCGGCGCCAAGCCGCCGCACCACTCCACATCGCACGCCGCCTCGACCCCCACCAGCCGCGGCGGCTCCTGGAAGGAACACCCCGAAAGTGAAGCTTCAGCGCAAGAACCGGCTTCGTGCCACCGCGCTCGGTGCCCTCGCCGTCTCCGGCGCCCTGGTCCTCACGGCGTGCGGTTCGGACGACAACACCGGGGCCGACGCGGACGGCGGCGGCAAGACGAGCGCCGCGGCGTCGGACATCAAGTGCGACGGTGCCGAGGGCCAGCTGCGCGCTTCCGGGTCCAGTGCCCAGAAGAACGCGATGGACCTCTGGGTCAAGAACTACATGGCCGCCTGCTCCGGCGTGGAGATCAACTACAGCTCCTCCTCGTCCGGCGAGGGCATCGTCGCGTTCAACCAGGGCACCGTCGGCTTCGCCGGCTCGGACTCCGCCCTGAAGCCCGAAGAGGTCGCCGAGTCGAAGAAGATCTGCAAGAGCGGCCAGGGGATCAACCTCCCGATGGTCGGCGGCCCGATCGCGATCGGCTTCAACGTGGAGGGTGTCGACAGCCTCACGCTGGACGCCTCCACACTCGCCAAGATCTTCGACAACAAGATCAAGAAGTGGAACGACCCGGCGATCGCCGAGCTCAACGACGGCGTCAAGCTGCCGGCCACGGACATCCAGGCCTTCCACCGCTCCGAGGACTCCGGCACCACGCAGAACCTCGGCAAGTACCTGAACGCCGCGGCGCCGAGCGACTGGAAGTACGAGGCCGAGAAGAAGTGGCCCGCCCCCGGCGGCCAGGCAGCCTCCGGCTCGTCCGGCGTCGCCAGCCAGGTGAAGGCCGTCAACGGCTCCATCGGCTACTTCGAGCTGTCGTACGCCAAGTCGCAGGACATCACCACCGTCGACATCAACACCGGCGGTGCCGCCCCGGTCGAGGCCACCTCGGAGAACGCCTCCAAGGCCATCGCCGCCGCCAAGGTCAAGGGCACCGGCAAGGACCTGGCGCTCGACCTCGACTACACCACCAAGGCCGAGGGCGCGTACCCGATCGTCCTGGTGACCTACGAGGTCGTCTGCGACACCGGCAACAAGGCCGACACCCTCGGCACCGTCAAGTCCTTCCTGACCTACACCGCCTCCGCGGACGGCCAGAAGGTCCTCACCGACGCCGGCTACGCCCCGATCCCCGAGGCGATCAACGCCAAGGTCCGCGAGACGGTCGCCGGCCTCAAGTAGCCCGACCCCGCACGACACGCACGCACAGGCGGGCCGGTCCGGCGCACCCCTCCGGACCGGCCCCCACCGCCCGAACATCCGGTGCACCGCCGCCAGGGGAGCAGCCGCTCCCCCACACAGACCGGAAAGACCATGGCTTCCACCACACCGCTCGACATCCCACCGGCTCCGCCGGAAACACGATCGCGTCCCAAGTCCAGCGGACGCGCCGGCGACAAGATCTTCCTGGGCCTCTCACGCGGCTCGGGCATTCTGCTGCTCGTGATCATGGCGTCGATCGCCGTGTTCCTCAGCTACCGCGCCGCCATAGCCATCTCGAAGGACGAGGGGAACTTCCTCACCACCTTCGACTGGAACCCTGCCGGTGACCCGCCGGTCTTCGGCATCGCGGTCCTCCTCTTCGGCACCGTCGTCAGCTCGATCATCGCGATGGTCATCGCGGTTCCGATCGCTGTCGGCATCGCCCTCTTCATCTCGCACTACGCGCCGCGCAAGCTGGCGGCCCCCGTCGCCTACGTGATCGACCTCCTCGCCGCGGTGCCCAGCATCGTCTACGGCATCTGGGGCGCGCTGGTCCTCGTCCCGTATCTGGAGGGCCTGAACCTCTGGCTCGACCAGTTCTTCGGCTGGACCTACCTCTTCGAGAAGACCGAGATCGGCGTCGCCCGCTCGCTCTTCACCGTCGGCATCCTGCTCGCGATCATGATCCTGCCGATCGTGACCAGCGTCAGCCGCGAGGTCTTCCTCCAGGTCCCGAAGATGAACGAGGAAGCGGCGCTCGCCCTCGGCGCCACCCGCTGGGAGGTCATCCGCCTCTCGGTGCTGCCCTTCGGCCGCTCCGGGATCATCTCGGCTTCGATGCTGGGTCTGGGCCGCGCGCTCGGCGAGACGATGGCCGTCGCCACCGTGCTGTCGCCGAACTTCCTCATCTCGCTGCACGTGCTCAATCCGGGCGGCGGGACCTTCGCCCAGAACATCGCGGCCAAGTTCGGCGAGGCCGACGAATTCGGGCGTGACGCCCTGATCGCCTCGGGCCTCGTCCTCTTCGTCCTCACCCTGCTGGTCAACGGCGCGGCCCGGCTCATCATCGCCCGCCGCAAGGAGTACTCGGGGGCCAACGCATGACCCACGCCACCACCACCGACATCCAGGACGACCGTCCCCGGATCTCGCCGGAACCCGGCAAGGGCGGCCTCAGCAGCCGCAGCCTTCCCCGCTGGTCCCCGGTCGGCTTCGCCGTCCTGGCCATCGCGCTCGGTGTGGGGATCTCCCTGGCGGCCGGCTGGCACAGCCGCGTCCAGTGGGGCCTGATCTCCGCCCTGCTCTTCCTGGCCATCTCGTACGTCGCGACGACCCTCGTCGAGAACCAGCGCCAGGCCAAGGACCGCCTCGCCACCAGCATCGTCTGGGTCTGCTTCCTCATCGCCGTCGTCCCGCTCGCCTCGCTGCTCTGGACCACGATCAGCCGCGGCTCCGAGCGCCTCGACGGCTACTTCCTCAGCCACTCGATGGCCGGAGTCCTCGGCTCCGACGACAGCGGCGGTGTCTACCACGCGCTGATCGGGACCCTGGAGCAGGTCGGGATCGCCACCGTGATCTCCGCCCCCCTGGGACTGCTGACCGCGGTCTACCTGGTCGAGTACGGCAAGGGCGCGCTCGCCAAGGCCGTGACCTTCTTCGTCGACGTCATGACGGGCATCCCGTCCATCGTGGCCGGTCTCTTCATCCTGTCGATCATGCTGATCGCCGACCTCGAGCCCTCCGGTCTGATGGGCGCCCTGGCCCTGACGATCCTGATGATCCCGGTCGTGGTCCGCTCCACCGAGGAGATGCTCAAGCTCGTCCCCAACGAGCTCCGCGAGGCATCCCTCGCCCTCGGCATCCCCAAGTGGCGCACCATCCTGAAGGTGGTCCTGCCCACCGCGATCGGCGGCATCACCACCGGCGTCATGCTCGCCGTCGCCCGCATCGCGGGGGAGACGGCACCGATCATCCTGCTGGTCTTCGGCAGCCAGCTGATCAACACGAACCCCTTCGAAGGCGCCCAGAACTCGCTGCCCTTCTACATCTACGAGCAGTACAAGGTCGGCGAGGCCGCGTCCTACGACCGCGCCTGGGCCGCAGCCCTGGTGCTGATCGCCTTCGTCATGATCCTCAATCTGGTGGCCCGCGGCATCGCCCGCTGGAAGGCCCCGAAGACCGGCCGCTGAGGCCACGCAGAAAGCAGTTGATTCCACATGGCCAAGCGCATCGACATCGGCGGCCTCACCGCCTACTACAGCTCCCACAAGGCCATCGAGGACATCTCGATGACGGTGGAGCCCCGCTCCGTGACCGCCTTCATCGGCCCGTCCGGCTGCGGCAAGTCCACCTTCCTGCGCACCCTGAACCGCATGCACGAGGTCACCCCCGGTGGCCGCGTCGAGGGCAAGGTGCTGCTGGACGACGAGAACCTGTACGGTCCCGGCGTCGACCCCGTCACCGTGCGCCGCACGGTCGGCATGGTCTTCCAGCGCCCGAACCCCTTCCCGACCATGTCGATCTTCGACAACGTCGCGGCGGGCCTGCGGCTGAACGGCTCGTACCGCAAGAGCGAGCTGTCCGACATCGTCGAGAAGTCCCTCAAGGGCGCCAACCTCTGGAACGAGGTCAAGGACCGCCTGAACAAGCCGGGCTCGGGCCTCTCCGGCGGACAGCAGCAGCGCCTGTGCATCGCCCGCGCGATCGCGGTCGAGCCGGACGTGCTGCTGATGGACGAGCCGTGCTCCGCGCTCGACCCGATCTCGACCCTCGCCATCGAGGACCTGATCGGCGAGCTGAAGGAGCGCTTCACGATCGTCATCGTGACGCACAACATGCAGCAGGCGGCGCGCGTCTCGGACCGTACGGCCTTCTTCAACCTCTCGGCGGTGGGCAAGCCCGGCCGGCTGATCGAGATCGACGAGACGGAGCGGATCTTCTCCAACCCGTCGGTCCAGGCGACCGAGGACTACATCTCGGGCCGCTTCGGATAACCACAGACGGCCTTGGGGTGCTGCATGGCGGTGCCACCACAAGGCGAAGGGCCCGCCCCCGCTCTCCACAGGAGAGCAGGGGCGGACCCATGAGCAGCCGGGCACGTTCCGCCCGGCAGAACCGCTCACCCGAAGAGCAGCACGACGATCCCGTAGCTGAGCGCGGCCACCAGCGCGGCGGCCGGCATGGTGATGAACCACCCCAGGATGATGTTCTTGGCCACCCCCCACCGCACGGCGTTCACCCGCTTCGTGGCGCCGACACCCATGATCGCCGAGGTGATCACATGAGTCGTGGAGATCGGTGCGTGGAAGAGGAACGCCGAGCCGAACATGATCGACGCGCCGGTCGTCTCCGCGGCGAAGCCCTGCGGCGGGTCCAGCTCGATGATCTTGCGGCCGAGCGTACGCATGATGCGCCAGCCGCCCGCGTACGTTCCGAGGGACAGCATCGCCGCACAGGCGATCTTCACCCAGACCGGGATCTCGTCGTTCGGGCCCTCGACATCGGCGATGACCAGGGCCATCACCACGATGCCCATCGTCTTCTGGGCGTCCTGCAGACCGTGTCCGAGCGCCATGCCCGCCGCCGAGACCGTCTGCGCGATACGGAAGCCGCGCTTGGCCTTGTGGGGATTGGACTTCCGGAATATCCACATGATCACGACCATCACCAGATAGCCGGCGACCAGACCTATGACGGGCGACAGGAACATCGGGATGACGATCTTGGACAGCACGCCGTCCCAGTGCACCATCGTCCCGCCGGCCAGCGCCGCGCCGACCATGCCGCCGAAAAGGGCGTGCGAGGACGACGACGGCAGACCGTAGTACCAGGTGACGAGGTTCCAGATGATCGCGCCGACCAGTGCCGCGAAGAGGATGCCCATCCCCTTCTGGCCCTCGGGCGTGGCGATCAGGCCTTCGCTGACGGTCTTGGCGACCCCCTGGCCCAGGAAGGCGCCTGCGAGGTTCATCACAGCGGCCATCGCCAGAGCCGCACGCGGGGTCAGCGCCCGGGTGGAGACCGAGGTGGCGATGGCGTTCGCCGAGTCGTGGAAGCCGTTCGTATACGTGAAGCCGAGCGCGACACCGATGGTCACGATCAGCGCAAAGGTGTCCACGAGGTTCAGGACTCCTTGACCGCGATGGTCTCCACGGTGTTGGCGACGTGCTCGAACGCGTCAGCCGCCTCTTCCAGCACATCCACGATCTGCTTGAGCTTCAGCACGTCCATGGCGTCGTACTTGCCGTTGAACAGATGCGCGAGCAGCTTGCGGTGGATCTGGTCGGCCTGGTTCTCCAGGCGGTTGACCTCGATCCAGTACTCGGTGAGGTTGTCCATGGTCCGCAGACTCGGCATGGCCTCGGCGGTGAGTTCCGCCGCCCTGGCCAGGACCTCGATCTGCTGCTCGACACCCTTCGGGAGCTCTTCGATCTGGTACAGGACGACCAGGTCGACGGCCTCCTCCATGAAGTCCATGATGTCGTCGAGCTGCGAGGCCAGGTTGTAGATGTCCTCGCGGTCGAACGGCGTGATGAAGGAGGAGTTCAGCTGGTGGAAGATCGCGTGGGTGGCATCGTCCCCCGCGTGCTCCGCTGCCCGCATACGCTCCGCGATCTCGACTCGGGAGGCAGAATCCGCCCCGAGCAGTTCCATCAGGAGCTTCGAGCCCGTGACGATGTTGTCCGCGGATGCGGAAAACATGTCGTAGAAGCTCGTCTCCCTGGGGGTCAGACGAAAGCGCACGTGGGGTCCTCGGGGTGCTTTGGATTCGGTCAGGCTGATGCTAGGCGCATCATCCGGCCACGGCTAACCGGCGTTCTTCAGTGTCGCGCATCGGGCACAGTGATCAGCACGGCCCCCCGGTCACGTTTCGGCTGGATTCGGTACGATATACCCGGCAGGGGTATACAGAGGGTACGGAACGGCACGCTCACCGCAGGCCACGAGGACAACGGGAGGACCCCATGACCACCACCGAGGCCACCGGAGCAGGCGGTACGGAAGCAGTCGTCACCGACCACGACCGCGGCATCCACGGGTACCACCACCAGAAGGACGAGCACCTCAAGCGGCTGCGCCGCATCGAGGGCCAGATCCGCGGCCTCCAGCGGATGGTGGACGAGGACGTCTACTGCATCGACATACTCACCCAGGTCTCGGCGTCCACCAAGGCCCTGCAGTCGTTCGCGCTCCAGCTGCTGGAGGAGCATTTGCGCCACTGCGTCGCGGACGCCGCCCTCAAGGGCGGCGAGGAGATCGACGCGAAGGTCGAGGAGGCCACCAAGGCGATCGCCCGCCTCCTGCGGACATGACCGCGGGCCGGAGTGGGAAAGGTCATCCCCGGTGGCGGCTCTGCCGGGGGATGGTCGGCACCGGCTCGGAGGGAACGGCCCTGACGTTGAGCACCTCGTCGATACGGTCGGAACTGAGCCGGTCCTCGAGCGCGTCCGCCGCGGCGATCATGAGCTCGCCGCAGAGTTCGATCTCGGCGAGGGCCACACAGTCCTGAGCGTTCGGAGCGCTGAGCGTCACCACCTGCGTCACCTCTCTCTGCTGTCGCCGACTCCTGGCGCACCGACTCCCTAGCGTAGGGAGCGCGGCACGCGCCGCGCATGGCACGGACGGACCATTTCGGCCCCCTCCCTACGGCGTTTCCGGGCCACTGCCCCCGCCCTGCTGGACCCGCCCCGTGTAGATGTCCGCCGCGTGCGGAAGCTCCACGGAGACCGGCGTTCCGAAGCCGTACAGCAGCATCGTCGAGACCACCGCGACCGCCGGGCCCTCGGTCGCGAAGGTGAAGTGGTGGCGCACCTTCCGCAGCAGGCCCTCGTCGTCCAGATAGACGTCGAAGGGCACCGTGTCCGTGCTGAACCCTTTCGCCGCGGCGGCCAGCGCCCCGCGCGAGGACGGCGACGCCTCCCGCGCCGCCCGGCCGAGATCCGCCGTCCCCCGGTAGTGCCGGACCGCCACCCCGGCCAGCTCCGTCCGCCCGACGTACGTCACCTCGCCCGCGCCGCGCAGCAGCTCGGCCGAGGCCATCGGATCGGTCACGCCTCCGGTGACCAGATTCCCGTCCTCCAAGGCCGTCGTGTCGATCCGTACCCATTTGTCGTCGGGCACCCCGGCACCGCGGTTCTTCATGTACAGCGCACCGGGTGCCAGCAGCTCCGTGATCGGCCGGTGCTCGTCGGCCCCGGCGGCGTCCTTGGGCAGGACGACCTTGATCCGGCCCAGCTGTCTGCGGAAGTCGTACGCCCCCTGGCCCCTGATCGTCACCCGGGTCCCGCCGGCCGCGGTCTCCATCGACGTACGCGTCTCGGCGCTGCCCGCACCGGCGAGCGCCTCGGCCGCCCCGCGCACCACGGCCGCAGGGGCGCCGGCCGGGCCGGCCCGGGCGACGCGCTCACCGGCCGCGTCGCCGCCGTCACCACCCGTACCGGAGCATCCGCCGACCACCGACACCACGCCCGCGACGGCCAGGGCCAACACGGCCAGTGGCCCGCCTCCGCACCTGCGCTGCTGCACCATCACCACCTGCCACCCCCCAACGACGCACACCTGACCGAGTTCCCGCCCGTCTCGCCTAACGACGGCCGGGGCGCCCCGTCACGCCACCGGAGCCCTTCCGGAAGCCGATCGGCCCACTCGGTGACGGCGCCGGCCGGCCGCAGTACCGTGGATCCGTGCATGAGGACCCCCCAGCCCACGCCCCGGCCCCGTCGCTCGCTCCGGGCTCCGCACCCACCACCGCCCTCGCCCCGCCACACAGCATCACCACGGTCGAACGAGGCTCGTTCTGCATCGCCCGCTGCAGCTGCGGCTGGTCGGGACCGGCCCGGCGCTCGCGTGACCGGGCCCGCACGGACGCGGCCGGACACCGCACCGGCACGGACCGCTGAGCGCTCAGGCGAGCGCGTCCCCCAGCCGACGCACGAGAGGGTCGGTGCCGGGCACCAGGGACGGCTGTACGCCCCGGAGCAGTGAGAGGTCCTCCAGCACCTCCCGGATCACGTGCGCCTCCGGCCTCCGGCCGAGAAGGTCGTCGCACCGCGCGGTGGCACGCTCCCATTCCTGGAGCGCGCAGTCCATGAACAGGACGCACCCCAGCACCAGCGCCTGCCTGCTGCTGTCCCCCGCCCCGTCCGCGAGGAGCATGCGGATCGCGCGCCGGAAATGCGTCCCGGCCTCCTGCTCGTCCCCCGTCAGACGCGAGGAGAGGGCGTACAGGCCTACGTACCAGCCCTCGTCCGGGTCGATCTCCACGGCCCGTACGCAGTCGGCGAGCGCCTCCTCGTAGCGCCCGAGCCGCAGGCGCATCTGCGCACGGCCGGCGTACGACCACGCGGCCGGAGCCTCGGCCGCCATGACCAGGCGGTAGTCGGCGTCCGCCTCCTCGTGGAGGCCCGCGCGCCGGTACATCTCCGCGCGGTGGGAGACGAACGTCCCCGACCGGGGGTCGATCTCCATGGCCCGCGTGTAGGAGGCGGCGGCCTCCGCGTACCGGCCCAGCCGGCGGAGGACCATCCCTCGGTTGAGGACGGCCCAGTCGTAGCGGGGGTTGATCTCGAGGGCCAGGGAGTGGTCGGCCAGCGCTTCCTCGTAGCGGCCGAGCCGCCGGTACAGCTCCCCGCGGCCCGTGAGGGCCCATTCGTAGCGGGGGTGGGCCTCGATGGCCCGGGTGTAGCCGGCCAGCGCTTCCTCGTGACGGCCGAGCTTCTCGTAGGTGTCCGCCCGGCTGGCGAGGGCCCACGCGTAGTCCGGGTCGATCTCGACGGCCCGGGCGTAGTCGGCGAGAGCTTCCTCGTACTCGCCCATGATGTGGTGGACCCGGGCACGGCTGGCGAAGGCCCACTCGTAGCGCGGGTTGATCCCGATGGCCCGGGTGTAGTCGGCGAGGGCCTCGGCGTGGCGGCCCTGGAGCTGGTGGACGTACGCCCGGCTCCCGAAGGCCCACGCGTACCGCGGGTTGAGTTCGATGGCCCGGGTGTAGTCGGCGACCGCGTCTTCGGGGCGGCCCGACGCCTCGTGGACCTGGGCGCGGCTGCCGTACGCCCACGCGTACCCCGGGTCGAGATCGATGGCGCGGGCGAAGTCCGCGAGCGCCTCGTCGTGGCGGCCCAGGTTCCGGTAGGCGTCCCCGCGGCTGCCGACGGCCCGTGCGTCGAGGGGATCGAGCTCCAGCGCACGGGTACAGGCGGCCACCGCCTCCTCGTGACGGCCCATCAGCCGGTACGTCTCACCACGGCCCGCGTGGGGGCGCGAGGCGTCCGGATCGATGTCCGTGGCCCGCGCGTAGTCCGCCAGCGCCCCCTCGTGGTCGCCCGCGATCCGGTGCTCCCGGGCCCGGACGGAGTAGGCCAGGGCGCGCCCCGGCGCACCGAGTTCGGGAGCGGCCAGCAGCGTGTCCAGCACCGCGGTGCCCGCCCGGTCCTGCTCACCGGCGGCTTCCAGACGCCGCCCCCAGGCGCTGAGGACCGCCGTCTCCGTGTCGTCTCCCGCCTGCCCGAGGATCTGGGCCCAGCGCCGCAGCGTGGCGAGGTCGTGGTCGATCGCGTGGACGGCCTGGTGGAGGGCGTCGGGCAACGCGGTCCGGTGGTTCGCACACAGCCGGTGGTACGTCTCGTTGAGCCGGTGCTCGCGCCAGACGGCGTCCTCCCAGCACGTGGAGGTACTGGCGCCGGTACCGAGGCCGGACTCCGCACCCAGGCGCCACCGCTCGAACACCTCGGCAAGACGGGTGTGCGCCTGCTGCCAGCGGGCCGGCGACCGACCGCGCTGCAGGCGCAGCATCGCCGCACGCACCACGTCGTGGTAGCGGCACCGGCCCGCCTGCGTGGAGACGAACGCGAGGCCGCGCAGCCACGGGTAGTCGTCGGCGGCGGCCTCCGGCACGGCGGCCCGGTACACGTCCTCGTCGATCTGCAGCGGAAGCGCACAGGCCAGGGCCGCCTCACGCCGCCCGGCGTCCGGCTCCCACTTCAGGAACCGCTCGACCGCCGTCTCCGACGGGTCCCCGAAGCTGTCGCCGCTGCTGGCCTCACTGCGCGCCAGCATGTCGACCAGCAGCGGCAGCCGCCCCGACAGGCGCAGGACCAGATCGACGCTGGGCTCCTCGGTGACGCCGTGGGTGGCGAGCAGCGTGCGCGCCTCCTCCTCGGTGAACACCTCCAGGCGCACCTCGGTGACCTGGCCCAGCCGGTCACCCCAGACCCGGGTGTCCAGGCGCGGCCGGCCGGAGAGCACGACCTGGACGTTGACCGGCAGGCCCCCGTACTCCTCGCCGAAGACGATGTCGTGCAGCCAGGCGTCGAGCACGGGCCCGGTCCGCTCGTACACGTCGAAGAACAGCACCACCCGCTCACACCGCTCCGCGACCTCGGCCAGGTCCTCCAGGAAGACCGGGGCGAGAACCGCGACCGGATCCATCACCAGCCGCACGTCGTCATGGCTGCGCAGGCGCGTGTTGAGGGCCGCCCGCACCCGGTCCGCGCCCAGCGCGACCTGCTGCGGATCCATCGCGCCGACGAAGGCCCCGACCCCGGGCACCAGGCCGAGACCGGCCAGCCCCACCTGCGCCGCCACCGTGCTGGACGGCGACGCGGCCGGCGCGGCCTGACCGCCCCCGGGGTCGGGCTGCGGTGCGGGGACGGCGCTCTCGGCCTGGTGCCGGCGCTGGCGGTAGGTCGCCAGCTGCTTGTCGAACCGCTTCAGCGGGTGCCCCTGCCGGCCCAGCCGGGCACTGACGGCCTCCATCGCCTCGACGGCGTCGTGCACCTCGTCGTCCACGAACGCCGTGACGACGGTGGACTGCTCGCGGGCGGTGGACTCCCACTGCCGTACGAGGGTGGACTTGCCCACACCCCCGTTGCCGCGCACATGGAACAGGAACGGGAAGTCGGCCTCCTCCGGATCGCGCGCGAACGTCTCCCGGAACACCGCGAGCTCACCGCGGCGCCCCACGAAACCCGACCGCTCGTGCCGCCGATTCACTTCCTGCCGCGTCGGCCGCCGACCGGCCACATGCACCACCCCCGGATCTCCGGCCATGATGCCCCGCCGTCCGGGGCACGGGATCGGAACCACCGAAGTGGCCCCTCGGGCTGCCCGGCCCATGCGTGAGGGGCGCCCCTCCACGGGACACCCCTCACGGACCTTCGGTTCTCTCCGCCTGCACGGCGAGATCGCTCCCCGTACGCGGCGAGGTCGCTACGCCCACGCGGGCGAGGTCGCCATGCCTATGCGGACAAGGTCGCCATGCCTACGCGGCGAGGTCCCTCTCGCCCGCCGCACCGCCACGGCCGGAGCCCGAGCTCGGCTCGGGGATCCCCTGCGCCTCGCCCCGCCCGCCGGCGGTGGCGCCCGCCCTGCCCGAGCGGACGAGCCGGCCGACCGCCCCGGCACGGGCCACGGCCCCCACCAGCGGAGTCAGCAGCATCATCGCGAGCGGGGCGAGCAGCAGCGCCACGGCGGTGCCGAGAGCGAAGCCGCCGATCACGTCGGTCGGGTAGTGCACGCCCATGTAGACGCGGCAGAAGCCCTCGAGGAGCGCCAGCGCGATGGCCACCAGGCCGAACTTCCTGTTGGCCACGAAGAGCCCCACGGCGATCGCCATCGCCATCGTCGCGTGGTCGCTGACGAAGGAGAAGTCCGTCTTGCCCTTCACCAGGACTTCGAGCCCCTTGTGGTCGAAGAACGGACGGGGCCGCTCCACGAAGCCCCTGATCGGGATGTTGACGAGCAACGCGATCCCGGCGGCGAGCGGCGCCCACACCAGCCCGGCAACCGCCGTCACCGAGTCCTCGGTCGTCCCGCGTCGGCGTACGCTCCACCAGCACCACAGGACCGCCAGGACCATGGCGAACATGATCCCGAATTCACCGACGAACTCCATGACCCGGTCGAACCAGGTCGGAGCGGCCTTCGCCAGCCCATTGATGTCGTAGAGCAGGCTGACATCGGGGTTCGACCCATCGAGTGCGAGTCCAGCCATCTGCCGCGGCCCCTTGCCTTGTCTGCTGCTGCGACGCACAACGGCGTGCGTCGCCTTGGTCTGACCCCCGTGGTCGGTGCGGATTCAGTGCCGCGCCACGCCATGATGCCGTCACGCCTGACCGGTCTGAACAGCCGCGCATGGTCATGTACGCATGCTGTCCCAGTCCAGGGAACGGCCTGTCAGCTCTCTACGTTCCGCTCTCCACCGAATGATCACCATGACGTTATCGAAGAGTGACTCATCGTCGCAGCTCAGGGCCTGGGCTTCACGGAGAGTTCCGGCCATGGCCGACTGCCTGTCAGCTTTCCGGGAGCGCGGTGGGAAGCGCCGCGGCCCCGTCTTCCGTGACCCTTGTCGCACCGAAGTAGTCAGGGGTGTCGATCTTGTCGAACCGGATCACCGCGCCGGTGTACGGCGCGTTGATCATGTAGCCGCCACCGACGTAGAGCCCCACGTGCCGGATGGCCCGCGAGTTGTTCAGATCGTCCGAAAAGAACACCAGGTCTCCGGGGAGGAGCTCCTCCCGGGAGGGGTGCGGGCCGGCGTTGTACTGATCGTTGGCCACCCGGGGAAGCTCGATGTCCACCGTCCGGTACGCGGCCTGAGTCAGCCCGGAACAGTCGAACCGGCCCCCCTGGTCGGCCGTCCCGTTCCCGCCCCAGAGATAGGGGGTACCCAGCTTCTTCTGCGCGAAGTAGATGGCCCCGGCGGCCTGCTGCGAAGGCTGCACCCGGCCGACCGGCTTGGCGAAGCTCTTCTCCAGCGACCTGATGATCTTTACGTAGTTCTGCGTCTCGCTGATCGCGGGCACCCCGCCCGCCCGGATCACCCGGTACGCGCCCGCGTTGTACGCGGCGAGCATGTTGTCCGTCGCGTCGCCCGGCACCTTCTTGACGTACCCGGCGAGCTCGCAGTCGTAGGACGCGGCGGACGGGATGGCGTCGGCGGGGTCCCATACGTCCCGGTCCCCGTCCTTGTCCCCGTCGATGCCGTGCGAGGCCCAGGTCCCGGGGATGAACTGCGCGATGCCCTGCGCGGCGGCGTGGCTCTGGGCGCGCGGATTCCAGCCACTTTCCTGATACAACTGCGCGGCCAGCAGGGCGGGGTTGATGGCGGGGCAGAGGTTGCCCCACTTCTCGACGAGCGGCTGGTACCGAGCGGGCACGGCCCCCTTGGCCAGCCCGACGGCTCCGCTCGCCCCGGCGATCCCGGCGGCGGCGGAGTACGTACCGACGACGAGCAGGGCGATGAAGCACAGGCCCAGCCCGATCCCACCGCCGACGAACACCCAGTATTTCCGCACGCCTCAACCATCCCCCATTCGGGCGTGGTTCACGACGCGATTCGCTGGTGTGTACGGGTGGATGGAGGCATGAGGGGGCGTCAGGGGCGGCCGAGGGGGATCAGGGGGCGCCGGCGGACCAGAAGGGCGAGCGGATGTTGGGGCGGGGGATGGGGTACACGCCCTCGTAGGAGGGGCCGTTCGGCGGCGTGGTCGGATCGGCTACCTGGGACTTCTCGACGCAGGGGCTGTCCACCTGGAAGAAAGCCTGGCCCCTGCCTCCAAAGCGAAGGCTCACGCCGAACCCCTCCTTGGTCTGGGCGTAGACCGCGGGAAGCTCCACACTGTTGTTCACCGCCTTGATCTGGTAACCGCTCTTCCTCCAGAGCCGATCGACCAGGCCCAAGAAGCTGCCCCTGCGCTGAGACGAAATAACCGTCATTACGGTTCGCCTACGGGAGACATCACAACTGCCCGTAGTAGTCGGCCCATGAGCCCAGTTCACCTTCGGCTGAATCCCATCGAATGCAGAGTCTAGAATCGCGTCCGCATGATCAGCAGCCTCTTGCATATCCATGTCTGGTCGACCTCCACCATTCGTCAAATCGCCCTCGCCGACACACCCGACTAGCGACGAACTGATCAGCAACAGCGCCAACCCTCGGATCGAGCGCATCAACGCGGCTCCTCCATCTTGACTTCACGAGACCGACCGGCAGCAATTAGCGCAATACTATCCGCCGATACCGCGTCTCTCTCGGGATCAAAGTACTGCGAATGGGCGTCGGTCGAGATGCCCTGGGGGCCGACCAAGCGCGGGCCGTCTTCAACAGGGAAGCGCCTCGCACCAAATTCCTGGCTGGCCGGATCCTTGCCGAACCACAAATCGTCGTCCCCTCGATCCATGATGTCCCCGACGACGTAGGCAAATGGCCCGGTCGCTGCCCCAACGGCTACCTGCTGCTTGGACGGGAGCTTTGTCACAACATCGTTCTCAGCGGCACCCACAAATACGTGCCCGCTGCCTACTTTGAGGTCATCCGCGTGATCGACGCCAACTCCAGGGCTGCCCACAAGAACGATGTCATCGACTCCAGGGATCCCATCTCCTTGCTGTGTTGCCGAACCCACCGTGCGAGATCCGTACGAATGGCCGATTGCCGTCAGGTGGGGGTCGCCAGCTTCGTTAGTTTCCACGATTCCGCCCATAAATGCGTTGAACGCGCGCCCGCCATTATTAGCCGCCTCTTCGCCCGCCACGGCCAAACTTGCAAGGCCGTCAGGCGTCTGTGGAGCGTCGTATCCCAACCAGGCGATCACCGCACTGGAATGGTCGAGGTCCTGGGAAGCAATGGCTGTATCCCTGGCGCGCTTGAGATCCCCCTCAGCGAAATCCCTGTCCAGCGAGGTGTTCAACCCCGGCACATACGCCGCCACATTCTTCGCCGTATCAGGGTTGCCGAAAGAAACGATCGCCCGCCCGTTCCCCTCGTCCCCGATGCCGAGCAGAAACATGGGTGGCTGCGTCCCCGCCCCCAACTGCCGGTCGATCTCCCGCAGCCCCGCCAGCTGCGTCACCGACCTCTCGTCGTCCCGCCCCTCCAGCTCCCCGATCAGCAACCGCAGGTTGTCCCGGTTGGCCGCGTCGCGGATCAGGGCCGGGATCCCGTCCAGGTTCCCGATCTGGTCCGGGTACACCGCGAGGTACTCCTCGCGCTGTTCCTGGGTCAGCCCCGCCCACCAGTCCCGCCGCTCCGCCGGAGACGCATCGTGCGGGATGGCGTCCTTCAGGTACGCCCCCGCCGCCCCCCGCACCGCCGCCGCGTCGCCCGCCGCGTCCTTCCAGGTGGAGTCCGGGACCTTCAGCCCCTCTTCCGCCTTCAGCCGGCGCAGGATCCCCGCGTACCGCCAGTCGATCTCGGCCGCCGCCCGCACCGCCCCGGTCACCCGGTCCGCGATGTCCTGCGCCTTGGCCGCGTTGGGGTTCGGCGCGACCAGGCCCGAGGGCGGCACGAGCCCCGGCAGCCCGTTCGACGACGCCGTGCCGCCCCGGACGGCCGCGCCGTCGACGAGGCCCGCCCCCGCAGCCGGGTACGTCACCGAACCGTCCGCGTCCACCGTGAACCTCAGCGCGGCCGCATCGTCCAGCGCCTCGTTCAGTGCCCGCTGCTGGGCCTTCATCTCGTGGGCAAGGGAGTTCAGGGTCGTACGGAGCAACCCGCACTCGGTGTACACGTACTGGAAGTTCCGCCCCAGCTGCCGCAGCCGCGCGACCGCCGCCTGTGCCGCCTCGCCCTCCTGTGTGTCGCGGAGGCCGGTGAGCAGCTGCTGCTCGATGCGGTCCCGCGCGGCGTCGGCACGGTTGCTCGACTTGCCCCACCCGTCGGCCGCGCCCTCCAGCTCGGCACACTTCAGGTCCCGTAACTGCGCCCACGTCAGCGCCGGCGTCGGCGTCACCGCTCGTCACCCGTGCACGGCGTCACCGCGGCGAAGGACGCCCTGACGGCCTCGTTCGTGGCGCCCTGCGTACGCGCGACGTCCCGCAGCTTGGCCGCCAGGCTTCCGCACTCGCCCTGTGCCGCCTGGAACCGCCGCTCCCAGGTCTCCCGTACGGCCGCCAGCTCCGCGAGGGCGGTCAGCCGGCCTGCCCCCGCCATCAGCCCCTGGTGCGCCAGCCCCAACTCCCCCCGTACGGGTGCCAGCTGCGTCGCAAGCTCCGCCGCGCCCCCTGCCGCCCGCAGCCACGGCCCGTCGCTGTGATGCAGCCTCGGGCCGCAGTCACCCCCGCCCGGCGGGCCCGCCGGCTCATCCAGCCCCTGCGCCACGGCCATCATGCTCACCCCGTTCCTCGATCACGGAGCGGCACTGTGCCAAACGCGGCGTACCCGACACGCCGGGCGTACCGGCGGCGTGAGCCGGACCCCCGCCCCCGCAAGGAAGCGACCTCACCGACATCACCCGAACGCGCGACCCGGAACCGGCCGGAGGGAGACACCGTCCATCCCTGCATCACCCGGACCAGCCGAAAGGGCCCCATGGCCACCGCGAACGCGACCCGTTTCCTCTACATCGCCCGGCACGGCGAGGCGTCCACGGACGAGACCGAACTGACGGAACGGGGCCGCCGTCAGGCGGCTCTCCTCGGCGAGCGGCTCCGGGGCATACCGTTCTCCGCCGTCCACCACGGCCCGCTCCCCCGGGCCGCGCAGACCGCCCGGCTGGTCCACGAGCGGCTCGGGGAGGGCATCCCCCTCCGCGTCTCGGAGCCGGCCGGGGACTACGTGCCGTACGTCCCGCGACGGGAGGAGCTGCCCGAGGAGTCGGCGGACCGGCTCCTCGGCTTCGTCGAACAGTTCCCGGAGGCCGAACGCAGCCGGGGCCCGGAGCTGGCCGGCTCCGCGGCGGCACGGTTCACCGGCCCGGCGGACGGCGACGAGCCCCGTTACGAACTGGTCGTCACCCACGCTTTCCTGGCCGCCTGGCTGGTACGCGACGCCCTCGACGCCCCCGCCTGGCGCTGGCTGGGCCTCAACCACGCCAACGCGGCGCTGACCGTCATCCGGTACACCCCCGGCAGGCCCGCCGCCCTGGTCGTGGTCAACGACATGGCGCACCTCCCGGAAGACCTCCGCTGGACAGGATTCCCGCCGGAGCTCCGCGCGTAGGCCGTGCCGGGCGGCTCATGCGTTTACGGGTGTCCCCGCGTGTCCCCCGGACGGATGGTTTACGGGCCACCGCCCTCGCGGTCCGCCCTGACGCGAGCCGCTCTTCGTGATCATGCAAGGCGTGATCTCCGTACACCACAACTCATCGCGTGCCCGACGGTTGTTGACCGCCGCAGGCCTCGCCGCAGCCGCCCTGGCCGCATCGCTGCCCGCCGGACCGCCGGCGCAGGCCGCCGCCTCCGCACCCGTACCTCCGCCCCGGACCGCCACCCCCGCCGAGGCCCGTACCGCCGCCTGGCTGAACGCCCACCCGAAGGAGGCCGGCCGCTTCTTCCGGGACCTGCCCAAGGGCGGTGACCTGCACAATCATCTGTCCGGCGCGGTACGGACCGAGTACCTCATCCAGCTCGCGGCCGACGACGGCCTCTGTATCGATTCCACGATGACCGCCGTCGCACCACCGTGCGGTGCGGGCACCCGGTCTGCCGCCGACGCCCTCACCGACAGCCGGTTCCGGCAGGAGATCGTCCGGGCCTGGTCCATGCAGGACTTCCCGCAGGGCGAGTCGGGCCACGACCACTTCTTCGCCACGTTCGGGAAGTTCGGCGCCGCGACGTCACACCGGGGGAAGATGCTGGCCGGCGTGGCGGGTACCGCTGCCGCGCAGAACCAGACGTATCTGGAGACCATGGTCAGCCCCGCCTCGGCGGGCGCCAAGCAGCTCGCGGCGGACGTCGGCTGGGACACCGACCTGGCCGCCCTGCACCGCAAGCTGCTCGCCGGCGGCCGGCTCGACCAGCTGGTGACGACGGCGAAGCAGGAAGCCGACACCGCCGACGCCGAGTTCCGCGAGACCGCGAAGTGCGCGACCGCCGAGCCCGGCCCGGCATGCGGGATCACGGTGCGCTGGATCTCCCAGGTGTCACGCAACAGCGCCCCGGAGCGCGTCTTCACCCAGATCGCCCTGGGGCTCCGCCTGGCCGAACGCGACCAGCGGTTCGTCGCCGTCAACCTGGTCCAGCCGGAGGACGGTGAGATCTCCCTCCGCGACTACCGCCTGCACATGCGCATGCTGAACTACCTGCACGGCGTCTACCCCCGCGCCCACATCACCCTGCACGCCGGTGAGCTCGTCCCCGGACTGGTGAAGCCCGAGGACCTCACCTTCCACATCGACGACGCCGTACGCACCGGCCAGGCCGAACGCATCGGCCACGGCGTCGACCTCGTCCAGGAGGACGACTGGCAGCGCCTGGCCCGCGACATGGCGCGCCGCCAGATCGCCGTCGAGGTCCCGCTCACCAGCAACGCGCAGATCCTCCAGGTCGAGGGCGACGAGCACCCGTTCCCCGTCTACCGGAAGTACGGGGTCCCCGTGGTGCTGTCCACCGACGACCCCGGGGTCTCACGCGGTGACATCGGCCAGGAGTACCGCCGCGCGGCCCGTACGTACGCACTCGGCTACCCGGAGCTGAAGGACCTGGCCCGGGCCTCCCTGGAGTACAGCTTCCTGCCGGGCCGGGGCCTGTGGCGTCCCGACCCCGTACGCCAGGGCTTCCGCCCGGTCGAGGAGTGCCGGGTCCTGGAGTCGGCGCGCTGCGCCCGCTTCACGGCGCAGAACCCGAAGGCCGGCCTGGAGTTGCGCCAGGAGCGGTCCTTCCGCGCCTTCGAGGCCCGGTACGCCGGCTGACCTGACCTGACCCGATCAGGGGGGCGGGTCGGTGCACGCGACACAGCACCTGCCCGCCCCACACCGCTCCCCCTCACCCGTGCCGAGGAGGTTCGCCGTACAGGGGAAACGAGTCCGTCGCCGCCGTCACAGCAAGGGGCGGCGGGAGTGCGACACCTTCCCCGTACCTGCCACGCGGATGCAGTGCCCGCTGCCATGGATCCGGGGGGGGAGGGCCCGTATCCCGTGCTGCGGCGCTTCCACCGTACTGCCGGTCGAATCCGTAAGCCTCCGACATGCAAACCTCCCCCGCCGATCCCCGATGACTACACACCGTCACGCTACAGCGACCCTCTGACACTTCGACCTCCCAGCGCATGCCTACACTGACCGGCATGGCATGCCGCATCAGTGAGCTGGTCATCGACGCCGCCGACCCCGAGCGGCTCGCCGCGTTCTGGAGCGAGGTCCTCGGCTACGTCGAGCTCGGCCGGGAGGACGACGGAAGCATCGAGATCGGGCCGCCCGACGCCGGTTTCGGCGGCCCGCAGCCCACGCTCGTCCTGAGCCCCAGCAGCGCCCCACGAGCCGGGAAGCTCCCGCTGCACATCGACGTCAACGCGACCGACCGCGACCAGGACGCCGAGCTGGAGCGGCTGCTCGGCCTCGGCGCCAGGCGCGCGGACGTGGGCCAGACCGGCACGGAGAGCTGGCACGTACTGGCGGACCCGGAAGGCAACGAATTCTGCCTCCTGCGCGCCCGGCTCCAGCCCCTCTGACCGCGCCGCGTGTCACGTCGGGCCATCCCAGCGGCACTCCGGTTTCCACGCGCATTCGACCCACAGCACCTTGCCGCCCTGCCCCGGCAGACCGCCCCGGATCAGGTACGCGCCCCAGCTGTCCGCGTACTCCCGCACGAGGTGCAGGCCCCGCCCGCGCTCGGCGAGGACCGCAGGCGGGGGCAGAGTGCCGCCACGGCCGAACGGGTCCGGGATCTCCGGGCTGGAGTCCCACACCCCGACCCGCACCCGGTTCCGTCCCGCCCCGCACAGCCGGAGCGAGTACGAGCCCGAGGAGTGCCGGTAGGCGTTGGTGACCAGTTCGCTCGCCAGCAGTTCGGCGGTGTCGATGAGATCCCGCATCCCGTGCACCGTCAGCACGGTCCGCAGAGTTGCCCGGGCGATCCCGGGGCCCCGGGGATCCTGCGGAAGTTGCAAGGTGTACGCCCAGGGCGGCGTTACGGTGGCCAGAGCCATGGAAGTCTCCGTTCACGGAGGAGCGTTGGGATGTGCGTGTCGCATGGCCCGGTGACGAGGCCGCTCCGTCGAGCGGGGTACTTCCGGGCGGGTGGCCTGGGCCCGAGATTAGACTTTCGCAAGGATTACTTGCACCGATAGCGCGGAATCCTTGGTTTTTACCACTCGTGTGAGTGACGCTCCACAACGCAGCTGACCCCAGGGGGAGTTCGAATGGCAGGCAGGGCCGCACCCACTGCGCGCCGCATGCGGCTGGGCGCGGAACTGCGCAAGCTGCGCGAGCGCGCCGGACTGACCACCACGCAGGCCGCCGATCTCCTCGGCACGAGCGCGGGGCAGCTGAGCAACATAGAGGTGGCGCGCTTCGGCGTCAGCGCAGACCGGGTGCGGGTCGCGGCCCACACGTACTCCTGCACCGACCAGGCCCTCATCGAGGCCCTGGTCGGCATGACCGGCGAGCGCAAGCGCGGTTGGTGGGAGGAGTACAGGGAGATCCTGCCTCCGAAGCTCCTTGATCTGGCCGAGATCGAGCACCACGGCACAAGCCTGAGGGCTGCGCACAGCATGCACGTTCCGGGCCTCCTTCAGACCGTCGACCACGCACGTGAGATCTACCGGCAGGCGGTGCCTGAGATCTCACCGCCCGAGATCGAACACCGGGTCTCGTACCGCGTGAAGCGACAAGCCGTCCTGTACCGCGATGACGCCGCGCCGTACAGCGCCCTCATCCATGAAGCCGCCCTTCGCATGCGATTCGGCGGCCCCGATGTCGCCCGCGCCCAACTTCAGCATCTGCTCTCGCTGAGCGAGCACTCCCACGTGAGCATCAGGGTGATTCCGTTCTCCGCGACGTACTACCCGGGGTCCGGTCAGTCCGTGTACTACGTGCAGGGACCGGTACCGGCCCTCGACACCGCACAGCTCGACCAGTCCCACGGGCCGGTGTTCATCGACTCCGAGGCCCAACTGGCGCAGTACCGGCTCCTGCTCGAACGACTCGACGCTGCTGCCCTGCCGGCGGAGCAGTCGCGAGAACTCATCCACGCCATCGCTCAGGAACTGTGAGGGAACGAAGATGACCACCCCCGACTGGCAGAAGTCTTCCTACTGCGCGCAGGGCG
The DNA here is from genome assembly GCF_044751065.1 of Streptomyces sp. NPDC088746. Lineage (NCBI taxonomy): Bacteria > Bacillati > Actinomycetota > Actinomycetes > Kitasatosporales > Streptomycetaceae > Streptomyces > Streptomyces sp. NPDC088746. The sequence goes on along the minus strand of NZ_JBIVLA010000002.1, from coordinate 21,746 downwards.
AAGCCTGCATACACATCGCCGCCGACCAGGGATCCGTCGCCCTCACCGAGAGCAGCGACCCCACCGGCGCGATACTCCGGACCAGCCCGTCCGCCTGGGCCGCTCTCATCCGCACCGTCAAGGAAACCCACGACCGTGGCTGACGCCCCTGAGGACCTCACCTGGACCCGCGCCGCCCCCGAGGACGCGCAGGGCCCCGGGCCCTGGATCGAGATCGCGTTCGGCCCCGGAGAGCTCGTGCACCTCCGTGAGACCGGCGACCCCGGGACGGTGGTGACCACCACCGTGGAGAAGTGGGAGGCCTTCACCAAGGGCGTCGTGGCCGGCGAGTTCGATCACTTCGCCGAGACCGACGCGGGCTGACCCTCTCCGTCGCCACTCAGGCGGCATCGCACCACCTGGTGCCGCAGGAACCGGCCCCTCGCGCTCCACTCGATGCACCGCAGACTGCCTCTTCGGCCCTTGCCGGGGCCCGGCGGTCCGCCTAGAAACAAGGTCGGCGGTGGGCTGCAGAACTGGTCCTGGGCAAGCGAACTACAGGGGGCGTCTCGGTCATGCAGGCTCGCGATCACGACTCGGCGAAAGCTACTGGGCGACCCCGCAAGGCGCCACCCAAGTCGGGGAAGCCGCTTCCGCCGGCGCAGTTGCTGCTTGCCGCGGGTGGCAGATCCGCAGCCTCGATGTCGGCGTTGCAGTCCACGGCGGGCAACGGGGCGGCGTCGCGGATGGTGGAGCAGCAGCGGCACGAGCAGGACACACGGCCCGGGCAGCAGCCGGCGGGGCGGTCCAGTCATGATCACGCCGACCCCGTTCAGCGCGCGCAGGCCCCACAGGCGGGCGTCACCGTGCAGCGTGCGGGCGGTGGGTCCACACCGCCGCCGAGCGCGCAGCCCGGTGGCCACAACCCGCCGGTCCAGCAGCCTCAGCAGTCCGGCCCCACGGGCCAGCAGAATCCTCAGAACGCCCCGACGCCCATCATGAGCCCGGAACAGGTCCAGGCGATCGTGGAACAGGTGAAGAGCCACTTCGAGAACGAATTCATCCGGCTTCAGACCCCGGAACTCGCGAACTGGTCCACCGAAGCGAACCAATCGGGCGCCTATCGCACCATGGTCGACAAGGGGCAGCTGTGGAAGGACTCACGGCAGGTCGAGCCGAGTGCCCAGACAGGTCGGGCCTTCGTCGCCGAGAAGTCCCAGAAGAACCTGTCGAACACGTGGGGTGAGGCGGTTTCACCCGGCGGGGACTGGCAGGTACCCATCTACCAGAAGATGCTGGCGGCACTCAATACCAGGGTTCTCCACCACTACACCACCAGCGACCGGATCGGCCAGATGCTCGGCAGCGACGGGGTCGGCGAGATGAAGTCGAAGGACAAACTCACGCAGGAGGACCCATCGAAGAAGAACGACCACAACACGCAGCAGATCGACGTGGATCACCTGGCCAACACCGGGTTCGTGTACTTCTTCATCGCCAAGGACAACGCGCCCTTCCGCGACACCAGGTTCGCCGCGGGGAAGGGGAAACCCGCGCGCATCGTCCTGCCGATGGCCGGCATGATCCAGGACGGCTGGATCATGATGAACGACTTCATCGACCAGGAGAACCCAACTGTCCGTGCCGACAAGGACGGGAACTCCATTTCCTACAAGCGGGACATAAGAGACCCCTCCGTGCCCCCGGAAGACCGCAAGCACAACTCCCCTGAGGCGAAGATGGAGTTGGCCAGGGACGGGATCCGGCAGTACTGGAAGAATGCCCCTGACCTCGACAAGAAGGCGCATGATCTCGCCCATGGACTTGCCCAATCCATGATGACCAATGCGGCATGGTCCGAACAGACCAAGGCGATCACGGACCTCGCCCAGCTACGCAAGGACGCCAGCGCGGAATTCGCGAAGCAGCTCAAGAACAACAATGCGTTCAAGCTCGGATACGACGCGCTCGCGGAGCAGATCACGGCCCAGTCCAAGAAGGCCGCACAGTTCAACAGGCAGGTCCGACGCTTCGATCCGGACCCCTACCTGCTGGGTGGCACCATGCGCCACATGCACGGCGCCGGTACCGAGAACACGAGCAATGCGCAGGCGAACATGCAGGGCGCCGTCAAACGGTACAAGGAGCACCTGCACGGCAACATCCTGGCCGGATCACACATCCTGCCCGGCCTCGCCGCTCGGGGTGTCCTGGAGATCGCCCGCATGGAGGCGGCGGGCGGTAACGAGCCGATGGTCGCTCGGATGAAGAACATGTCGGGCGACGCACTGGTCGACATGCTCCTCAAGGACTACGTCCGGCCACAGGTCATGATCCCGTGGTCCGTGGGCATCAAGCAGGGCGACGTCCAGTACAAGAGCTGAATGAGCGTCCTCGCTGATGCCGGGCGCCCCGGCCGGGACATCGATCGCGTCCGGGCCGGGCCGGGGCCGGGCCATTCTGTCGTCGGCCGGCCCCCCCCCCTGGCCTCACCCCACCGGTTCGACCCCAGGACAACTCGCGCCGCCCGGCGGGACCGTCAGTGAGATCAGGTAGGCGTCGACCACCTCCTGGGCGCAGTGGCTGCTGCTGTACGTGCCATGGCCCCAGCCCTCGTAGGTGTGCAGGACCGCGTTGCCGCCGAGCTGCTCCGCCACGTTGGTGGCCCAGTTGTAGCCGGACGCCGGGTCGTGGATCGAGTTGGTGAGCAGGACGGTCCTGCTGCCCCTCACCTTCAGCCGGTGCTGCGGGTTGTCAGGCTCCGGGGCGCCGAGGCAGGCGGAGAGGGCCATCAGGGAGCGGGGGTACTTCATGTCCGGGGCGATCCCGCTGATGCGGCGCAGCTCCCGCGCGTACCCCTGGTAGCCGCTGACCGGCAGGCTCCAGTCCTGGCAGAAGATCTCGAACGAGTTCTCCCCGAGCGCGGGCTCGGAGCTGTCTCCCGTCGTTCCGGCCGCCCGCACCGCCTCCGGCTCGCTCTCCTCCAAGGCGCGCAGAAACGTGGCCAGCCTCCTCCACTGGGGGTCGTACAGCCGCTTCATCACCACGACGTTGAGGTCGAACGGGGTCAGCGTCCTGCCGTCGTCCGACAGCTCCCCCCGCTCGGCGCGTTCCAGCAGATCCGCCCAGAGTGGCCGTACGTCCGAGCCGTGCAGGGCGCAGCTTTCCGTCCGTACACACCACGCCACGAACTCGTCGAAGGAGTCCTGGAGCGTGGCGGCCTGGGTGGAGAGGAACTCCCGGGTGTCCAGGCTGTGGTCCACCACGGCCTCCAGGACCATGGCTCGGACACGCTTCGGGTACTGCTCCGCGTACTGCTCGCCGAGCAGCGTGCCGTACGAACTGCCGTGAAACGTGAGGGACTTCTCGCCGAGGGCCGCGCGGACCGCGTCGAGGTCCTTGACCGTGCTGAGGGTGTCGACGTGGTCGAAGAGCCCGTTCTCGGTGTTCTTCCGGCAGTCGGCCCGCAGTGCACGGTTGTACTTCGCCGTGGCGTCGAACTCGGCCCGGCTCTTCATGACCGGCGCAGGACGCCTGTCCAGGAGCTCCTGCGAGCAGAGGATCGGGTTGCTGAGCCCCACCCCGCGCGGATCGAAGCTGACGATGTCGAACCGGCTGCGGAGGCGGTCGCTGAACCGGCCCATGTTGCCCTCGTCCACGATCCGGCTCACGCCCGAATCCCCGGGACCGCCCGGCCCGAACACCATGGAACCGACCCGTGCGCCCGGGTCCGTGGCCCTGCGCCGGGCGAGCTGAAGGTCGAAGTGGGCCCCGTTCGGGTCGCTCCAGTCCACCGGCACCGAAAGCGCGCCGCACTCCGCCGACGCGTCGGCCTTGCAGGGCTTCCACCCGATGTGCGAGCTCGCCCCAGCCGGCCCGGGCGAGGGCGGTCGCCCCTCCCCCGGACCTGGCGCACCGCTCGCGATCTCCACGCCCGTGAAACTGACCACTAATGCCAGCACAGAACCCCAGGCAAGGTGCGACCGACCTCGCCCGCCCCGCCGCACTCCCCACGCATGACTGCCCATCACAGCGACTGCCCCTCACCTCGTCCGAGGCATCGAGCATCGTCCGCGTTCGCCCCGCCCCGTATCCGGCAAGACCCTGGAGCGCCCCCTAAGGGCCGGACGAAGCGGCAGTGCGCGCTCTACGGGCGGCGGGCCAGCAGGTGGGTGTCGAGGTAGCCCCGCTCGGAGGCAGGGTCGAAGAGCAGCCGGGCGAACGGTATGAGACCGGCCCCGGTGAGCAGCTCGGCGAACTGTTCCACCGGCCAGCTGTACGCGGGTGCCACCTTGTGGTCGAAGCGGACCGGCTCGGGCCCCTCGGTCCCGAAGAACGACGCCATGAGCAGGCCGCCGGGGGCCAGGACGCGGACCTGCTCGGCGAGCAGCGCGGGCAGTTCACCGGGAGGGGTGTGAATCATCGAGTAGTGCGCCAGCACACCGCCGAGCGCGCCGTCCTCGACCGGCAGGGCCTCCATGCGCGCCTCGTCGAACCGCAGCGCCGGATGGGCCCGCCGGGCGTGGCCGATCATGCCCGGGGAGAGGTCGAGCCCGAAGGCGTCCAGCCCCAGGTCGCTGAGCATGGCCGTCAGATGCCCGGGCCCGCAGCCGACGTCGGCCGTCCGGAGGTTCCCCGTCCCGCGCACCAGCTCGGCGAAGGTGCCGATCATGGACCGCGCGAACGGCTGCGTCTCCATCCGGTCGGCGAACATCGACGCGTAGAGCTCGACGACCCCGTCGTAGGCCGTCCTGGTCCTGTCCTGGTGTCCCGCCACGGAGAGGAAGCTAACACCGCGCACCGACAAACGGTCCGGGCCGTTGACATCGGCCGGAGGCCGACGCTTGGCTGGGCGGCAGGGGGAACAAGCGCTTACCGGGCCGGACTTTGGAGCGTACTGGTGGAGTTCTCGCGTCGTTCCGCACTGTCCGTGATCCCCGCAGCCACGCTCTGGGCACTGTCCCAGGCCCTGCGGGCCGAGGCCGCTCCCGCCGCCTCACAGGAGTCGCCCCGTTCCTCGGACAGGGTCCCGGACGCCCTGCTCACCAACACCGTCGCGGTCCTCGCCGGCACCGCAGAATCGAACGCCCGCCCTGAGGTCGCCCCGAAACTCGCCGCCCTGCGGGCGACGGCGCAGACCCGGCTCGCCGCGATGGACGGGGCCGGGCCGGACGAGCTCTTCAAGGGCGTCCCGCTCGGCACCAGCGATCCCAACCTGAGCACGTCGTACCAGTACCTCTACGAGATCGCCCTCGCCACCTGCCTCCCCGGCACCGGCGCCTCCGCCCCGCGTGATGACACAACCGTCCGGCGCCGGGTCGTCGACGGCCTGGCGCGGCTCCACGACGGCTGGTTCGGCGACCAGTCGAAGGGCTACTACGGCAACTGGTTCCACTGGGAGATCGGCATCCCGGCCTACGTGACCAAGACCCTGGTCCTGCTCAGGGAGGAGCTCGCGGCATACCGGCCGGAGCTCACCGCGACGTACATCGCCTCCATGGACGCGTACCTCCGCAACGGCAAGGACGGCGACGTCGACCTCGACTCCCGCTTCCACACCGGCGCCAATCTCGCCGACATCACGACGAACCGGATCCTGCAAGGCGCCCTGCTCGGTGACGAGGCCCGCATCACCAAGGCCCTCGCCGACCAGCTGACCGTCTACTCGACGGTCGACCCGTACCAGCCGCGCCACGGGGTCACCGACGGTTTCTACGCCGACGGCTCGTTCGTCCAGCACTCCTCCGTCGCGTACACCGGCTCCTACGGCAAGGGGCTGCTCACCCGGATCGTCCAGACCGTCAAGATCCTCGACGGCACCGGTTACCTCCCCGACGAGAGCCTCGTCGGCGTCGTACAGGGCTGGGTCGCCGACGGTTTCGCCCCGCTGATCTTCGAGGGCTGGATGATGGAGATCGTCAAGGGACGGGCGGTCTCCCGGACCGGCACGGGATACGCGGACGTCACCGCCGTCGTGGAGGCGGTCGTCGACCTCTCCGCACACACCTCGGGCAGCGACGCCCAAGCTCTCGAGGGGTACGTCAAATACGTGCGGGACACCTCGAAGGTGGCCCTCGACACCACGTCCTTCGTCTCCCCCGTCAGCATCGCCCGCTACGCCGACATCCTGGCCTCACCCGCGCCCGCCCGGGACCTCGGCCCCGCCGCGTCCCACCGCGCGTTCAACGCGATGGACCGCACCGTCCACCGCCGGCCCGGTTACGCCTTCGCCCTCGCCCGCAGTTCCGAACGCGTCAGCAAGTACGAGTACATGAGCGGCGAGAACCTGATGCCCTGGTTCCAGGGCGACGGCGCCCACCACCTCTACCTCTCCGGCGTGGACCAGCGGCAGGCGTCCGGCGTCGACTACTTCACCGCCGTCCCGCCCCACCGCCTCGCGGGCGTCACCGCCCCCGTCGAGACGCGGCGCACCGTCCCCGAGCTCTACGGCACCCTCTGGTACGACAATCCGGAGCGCGGCTTCACCTCGTCCTCCGAGTCCCAGAACGCGTACGTCTACTTCCCCCGTGGCACCCAGGCGTTCTCCGGAGGCGCCCGTCTCGGCGCGTACGGCGTGGCCGGTCTCGTGCAGTCCGACGACGCCGCGTACGCCGCCCAGCAGGCGGGCACGCTGCCCGGGGACTTCGTCGCCTACCGGGCGGCGGGTGCCACCAGGTCGTGGCTCATGTTCGACGACGAGATCCTCGTCCTCTCCGCGGGCGTGACCGGCCTGGCCGGCCGCGCGGCGACCACGACGGTCGACAGCCGCATCGCCGACCCCTCCTCCCCCGTCGCCGTCACGGGCGGCCTGCGCGACGGATCGCCCTGGGAGGCCGCCGGGACCGCAGCGCCCGCCTGGCTGCGGTACGCCGACGAAGGGCAGGGCACCGCGGTCGGCTACGTCTTCCTGACAGGCCCCGCCCCGGTCGTCGCACTCGCCACGGTCACGCGCAGCCGGCGACTCGTACGGCTCACCAACGCGGACACAGCGGTGACCAAGCAGCTCTTCACACTGTCCTACGAGCAGGCCGCCGGAGGGCGACCCATCGCGACGGCGCACGCCCTCGTCCCGAACGCCTCCGCGCAGCAGTTGTCGTTGTACGCCCATGGCCCGCTCTCCGTGCTGTCCAACACGGTCCGCCTCCAGGCCGCCGTACACGCCCTTCTCGGCATCACCGCCGCCAACGCCTTCACCCCGGGGACGCACCACGCGGGGCGCCTCTCGATCGACGGCCCGGCGTCGGTCCTGCTGCGCCGCACGGGAGGCGGCACGTACGCCATCGCGGTGTCGGACCCCACGACGAAGCGGCGCACCGTCTCGGTCACCCTCCACGGCCGGCCACTGCGTCGTGTCTCGGCCGACGCCGGGGTCCGCGTACGCCACGTCCCCGGCGGCACCCGGCTCGACATCACGACCCACCAGGCCTACGGCCGGAGCTTCACGGCGACCCTGACCGAGAGTCCCTGGCAAGAAGGGGGCGCCCGGCGCCCGACCGGTGAAAGAATCCGATGATGCCCTCATCATCGGAAACGATCACCGCATCGGCCTCCGGCACCTGGAAGCTCGGCGACCTGACGGTCAACCGCCTCGGCTTCGGCACGATGCGCCTCCCCCAGAACGGCGCGGCGTTCGGCGACGGAACCCCCAGCGACCGGGACCGGGCACTGAACGTCCTGCGGCGCGCGATCGAGCTCGGCGTGAACCACATCGACACCGCCGCCTTCTACTTCTCACCGCTGCGGTCCGCCAACGAGCTCATCAACAGCGCGCTCGCCCCGTACGCCGACGACCTGGTCATCACCACCAAGGTCGGCCCCGGCCGGGACCCCTCCGGCGCATGGGTGTGGGCCACTCCGGAGCAGCTGCGCGGCCAGGTCGAGGAGAATCTGCGCCAGCTCGGCCGTGACCACCTGGACGTGGTCAACCTGCGCCTCGCGCGCAGCCAGGCCACCGCCTCCGTCGCCGATCACTTCGGCGCCTTGGCCGAACTCCGCACGGCCGGACTCATCCGCCACCTGGGCATCTCCCACACCACACCGGAACAGCTCGCCGAAGCTCAGGGCATCGCGCCCGTGGTCTGCGTGCAGAACGCGTACGGCATCGGCTCCCCCGCCGAGGACCATGCCTTCCTCCGTGCCTGCGGCGATCAGGGCATCGCCTTCGTACCGTTCTTCGCCATCGCCGGCGCGGGGCGCGAGGAAGGCTCGAACGACGACCGGAGCGAGGCAGAGCTGACCGTCGCCGGCCGCCACGGGGCGACACCCGCGCAGGTACGCCTGGCCTGGACGCTCCACCAGGGGCCCCACGTGCTCGCCATCCCCGGCACCGGCAACCCGGACCACCTCGCCGAGAACGTGGCCGCCGGGGCGCTGCGGCTCACGCCGGAAGACCTGAGCCTCCTCGCGTCATGAGCGGCACCGTCATGAGCGGCACCGGGAGCGGGGCGGATGGCGGGCAGTTCCTGCGCTGGAACCTCTTCATCGGCGGACACCTGAGCTCCTCCGTACCCGTACGCATGGTCGAACACACGGACGAGGGACAGTTGGTGTGGCTGGAGACCGGCACCCCCATGTGGCGTACGCACCTGCCCCGTGGAGCCCACCTCCGGGACATCGCGCCCGAGCACCGGCCCGCCCAGGGCTATCCGGCGAGGGCCGGCCGGTGGCCCCTCGGCAGCGCGCTCATCCACCAGCCGGCCGGGGCCGGCCACGCGGTGATGTGGTTCTTCGGGCGGAGGCAGAAGTTCGCCGGCTGGTACGTGAACCTGGAGCACCGGACCCATCACGGCGAGGACATCGACGTGGCCGACCACGAGCTGGACATCACCGTGGCGGTGGACCGCAGCTGGCGATGGAAGGACGAGCGGTCGTTCGCCGAGAAGACCGGACACCCCGCGTACTGGTCGGCGGAGGAGGCGGCGGCGATCCGCGCCGAAGGGGAACGCGTGGCCCGTCTCGCCGCATCGGGGGAGTTCCCGTTCGACGGCTCCTGGTGCGACTTCAAGCCACCGTCCCACTGGAGGACCCCGCCCCGGGGCCCGGCGCCCGTACGCACCGTGCTCTGAGAGCGGGAGCCCGCGAGGCTTACCCCGTACGGCACCTGATGACGCGTCGGCCGGAAGCCACCGGCGCACACACGGCTCTCGAACAGCGCGTACGAATGTCCGCCGGCCCGTGAACGCATCGACCGCATCCGGAACCATGGCCACCGTCGTTGCTAGCCGTCACACCGCGTGATACACAGAGTAACCATGCATATGCAGGCAGATCCCTACGCGAGCCGCAGGTCAGGGCGGTTTCTCCGGTCAAACGTGCGAGATCCGGGTAAAGAGACCCGGGAAGGCGTCGTGCGATGCCGGTTTCATCAGCGAAGATAGAGGCCGACCCGTGTCGCACGGCACGGGCTGCGAACTACCCAACAGGGGCGGTGACTTACATGATCCTGGCAGCTGAAAAGGGCGATATCACCACCATCATCGGCGGAATCGCCCCGAACTGGGGGCCGTTCGGGACCCTGGGCAACGAGGCGCGCATCATGATCGAGGTGGTGATGGCGGTAGCCATCCTGCTCTGTCTCGGCATCGCGATCTGGGGTGCTGCGAAACAGCGCATCGGCGCGACGGCGCTGCGCGACACCTTCAGCGCGGAACAGGGCAAGGGCCTGATCGTGGCGGGGCTGACCGGCGTCTTCATCATCGGGTCGCTGGGCACACTGTTCACCATTGTGTACGGCATGGCTGTCTGACCGCCCGTCAGGCCGCCCATTCCCGTCCACCCCACACCACCCGTCCGTCGTGCCCACCGGCAGAGGTTGCGTCCCCTGATGTCGAGTCACCACACCGCGCCCACGCGGAAACCAGCACCGCTACGGTCGTACCACGCGGAACCGCACACGGCTGAGGGGGCGTACGCGGCATGAGCCAGGGCGACGAGCGCGGCTACGGCGGCAACGAGCCGGGGGGCCACCCGGACGACGCGTACAGCACCCTCGGCGGGACGCGCCAGACACGCACGCGCCTGCCCGGCGGTGACGAGGGCGACGGCTACGGCCGCCGGCCCGCCCGTAACTCCCGCTCGCTGATCATGGTGGTGGGCGTGGTGGTCCTGCTGGTCGCGGCGATCGCGTTCGCGAACCAGGGCGGGGGCGGGGGGTCGGACGGCGGCGGCAACGAGAAGAAGTCGGAAGCGGCGGGAGCGGGCCCCACGGCGGCGACGGGCACGAAGCCGGTCCAGGGCAAGAACGGCACGATCGCCTCCGGCTTCGCGCACGACGAGCAGGGGGCGCAGAGCGCTGCGGCGAATTACGCAGTGGCGCTGGGGTCTGCGGAGATGTTCGACAAGACGAAGCGGGACGGCATCCTGCAGGCCACCCACGACCCCGCCGTGGTAGCGACCCTCCAGGCGGACATGGAGAAGGCGTACTCCCCCAGTTTCCTCGCGAACGTCGGACTGAATGACGACGGCAGCACACCGAGCGGACTGACATTCGTCTCCAGAACCATTCCGGTGGGGACGAAGGTGACGGCCCAGGGCACGGACGACGCGACCGTGGAGGTCTGGTGCACGGGGCTCGTCGGCATGGCAGGTCAGGGCTCCACCAAGCCTGTCACCGCTACCTGGTTCACCATTACCGAGAAGCTCAAGTGGGTCGGGGACGACTGGAAGATCGAGTCCTCGACCCAAGCCGAGGGACCGACACCCGTCAACGGCGACAACCGGGCGTCGACTGCGGATGACATCGCCGGTGCGGTTGACGGATACGGAGGCTTCACCTATGCCCGATAGCCGCCGGTTCCGAGCCCTTTCTCTCGCCGGAATCCTGGGAAGCCTTCCAGCCGCGGTGATCGCCCTGGCATCTCGTGCCTACGCGGCGCCCACGCCGACGCCGTCGCCGAGTACCAGCGACAAACCTTGCGACCTCATCGTCGGGCTCGCCAAGGACTACTGCGAGGACGGCGAATCCAGTGGCGGGGGCAACCGCAGCACTCCCCCCATCACCGACGACGCCCTCGACCCCCTCACCTCCCTCGCCCGCGGCTGCGCCGACGCCGCCGCCTACCTCGTGGGCAAGCTGAGCGAGGCCGTGGAGAGCACCGCGACCGTCGACTTCACCAACTCCACCTTCCGCACCCAGTACGCCGTCGTCTTCGCCGCGTCCACCATCCTCACCCTGGTCCTCTGGCTGTTCGCCGTGGCCAAGCGCGCCATCAGGGGCGTGCCGTTCACCACCGCCATCTCCGAGGCCATCGGATTCCTCTGGCTCACGGTCCTGGCCTCGGCCTTCACCCCGCTCATCCTGTACGTCGTCGTCTCGGCCACCGACGGCGTCACCGAGGTCATCTCCGCCGCCACAGGCGGGCAGACCGATGTCTTCTTCGGTTCGTTCGCCGAGGCGCTCAAGAAGGGCACCGACATCGGCGGCGGCCCGATCATGCTGATCGTCGTGTCGCTCGTGTCGATCCTCGCCGCCGGCATCCTGTGGCTGGAGCTCGTGATCCGGGCAGCCCTGCTCTACGTGGGCGCCCTGCTGGGTGTCGTCGTGTACTCCGGGCTCGTGGACAAGAACATGTGGGGCCACGTGCGCCGCTGGGCGGGCATCATGATCGCCGTGATCATGGTGAAGCCCGTCATCGTCATCGTGCTGGGGCTCGCGGGGGCGCTCTCCGCCGACGACGGGCCCAACGCCTTCTCGGCCGTCGTGTCAGGCCTCGCCATCATCCTGCTGGCCATCTTCGCCTCCGCCATGATCTACCGCTTCGTCCCCGGCTTCGGCGACGAGATCCAGGGCGCCCGCACCAACCGCAAGCAGGCCACCGACGGCTCCCAGGCCGCCGCGATGATCAGCTCGCCCGCCGCTCTCGTCTCCCAGGGCATCAAGACACACAGCGGCCGCGGCGGTGGCGGCGGTGAAGGAGGCGGCGGAGGCGGGGGCGCCAGGCCCGCCAACCCGGTCAGCGGCGGAGTCGCCGCCCACAGCTCCCGCACCCCGGGCGGAGGCGGGTCCGCGCCCTCGCCCCGCAGCGGGTCCGGACCCACCTCCGGCACCCCTCACAGCAGCCGCTCCCCCCGAGGCGGTTCAGGCAGCACAGGTAACACGAGCACAGGAGGTGGAGGGCGTTGACGACCCAGTCCCACACGATCGCGCCCCGCCGTACGTATCTCATCGGCCGCGCCCGGCCGAACGCGATCGTCGGCAAGAACCGTGAGACGGGCGAGATCGCGCTGATCATCGCCGGAGCGTTCCTCGGCATGATGAGCGGACTCCTCGTCCCGGTCCTCTCCCTCCGGATCGTGACGCTCGTGGGCTTCCCCATGCTGGCCCTGGCCGTCGTGTACTTCCCGTACAAGGGCCGCACCTTCTACAAGTGGTTCGAAATCAACCGCAGCTTCAAGCGCACCCTGCGCCGCGGCACCGCCTACCGTTCCTCCGCCATGGAGGCCGGGGTCAGCGCCGACGGGCGTGAGGTGGAGATCGGGCCGCCCCCGGGCATCGGCCGGATCAGCTGGCTCGCCGCACCGTTCGGCCCCGACGAGATCGCCGTACTGCTGCACGCCGACCGGCGTACGGTCACCGCCGCCATCGAGATCGAGGGCCCCGGGGTCGGGCTGCGTGACAGCGAGGACCAGGAGGCCCTGGTCGACCGCTTCGGCACCCTGCTCAAGCACGTGGCCAACGGCGACGGCTTCGTGACACGCCTCCAGATGCTGGCCCGTACGCTGCCCGCCGACCCCGACGCGCACGCCAAGGACGTCGCCCAGCGTGGCGACCGGTCGGCGCCCGGCTGGCTCCAGGAGTCCTACGACCAGCTCCAGTCGATGGTGTCGACCTCCAGCGAGCAGCACCGCGCCTACCTCGTCGCCTGCATGCACTACAGCCGTGACCTGGCTGCCGAGGCCAACGCCATGGCCCGCGCCGTACGCCCCAAGGGCGGCCGCAGGATCGACCGCGACGCGGGGCTCGCCGTCGTCATGGCGCGCGAGCTGACCGACATCTGCGCCCGCCTAGCCGAGGCGGACATCCGGGTCCGCCAGCCGCTCGGCCAGAGCCGGCTGGCCTCCCTCGTGCACTCGATGTACGACCCGGACCACCCCATCGACCACATCCAGGCGATGACGAAGCGCAACGCCTGGCCGGCCGAACTCGACGCGGTCGAGCCGACCTTCCTCCAGGCCAAGACCCGCGAGTCGACGACGCGCGCCCCCTGGTGCCACTCGACGGCCTGGGTGAAGGAATGGCCGATGACTCCCGTCGGCGTCAACTTCCTTGCTCCCCTCCTCGTCCACACACCCGACGTGATCCGTACGGTCGCGGTCACGATGGACCTCGAACCCACCGAGGTCGCCATCGAGCGCATGCTGACGGAGAAGACCAACGACGACGCCGAAGCCAGCCGCCAGGCCAAGATGAACCGCACGGTCGACCCGCGCGACATCGCCGCCCACGGCAGGCTCGACCAGCGGGGTGAAGATCTGGCGAGCGGCGCGGCCGGGGTGAATCTGGTGGGGTACATCACCGTGTCGTCCAGGTCCCCCGAGGCACTCGCCCGCGACAAGCGCACGATCCGCGCCTCGGCCGGCAAGTCGTATCTCAAGCTGGAGTGGTGCGACCGGGAGCACCATCGCGCGTTCGTGAACACCTTGCCGTTCGCCACCGGCATCCGTCGCTAACGAGAGGGCAGTCACGCCATGCGAGATCCGCTGTCCGCGTTGTCGGATGCGTTCACCGCCTTCCTCTTCGGGAACGTGGAGACGACCCGGCTGCCGGTGCGTACGTCGACGGGCCAGGCCCAGGCCGTCTACCTGCCGACCGCCGCGCCCGGCCTCGGCGACTCCGGCGTGATCATCGGGCGTGAGGTGTATTCCGGCAAGGGCTACATCTACGACCCGTTCCAGCTCTACGGGCAGCAGTTGCCGGCCCCGCACTGGCTGGTGCTCGGCGAGTCCGGCAACGGCAAGTCGGCGCTGGAGAAGACCTATGTGCTCCGCCAGCTCCGCTTCCGCGACCGCCAGGTCGTCGTCCTGGACGCCCAGGGCGAGGACGGCGTCGGCGAGTGGAACCTCATCGCCGAGGAGCTGGGCATCACGCCCATCCGCCTCGACCCGACCGCCGCGCTGAACGACGGGATCCGGCTCAACCCGCTCGACCCCTCGATCACCACGACGGGCCAGCTCGCCCTGCTCCGTACGATCATCGAGGTGGCCATGGGCCATGGCCTCGACGAGCGGTCCGGCTTCGCGCTCAAGGTCGCACACGCGTACGTCAACGACACGATCGTCGACCGCCAGCCGGTCCTGATGGACATCGTGGAGCAGCTGCGCCACCCGAAGCCCGAGTCCGCCGCGGCGATGAACGTGGACATAGACGACGTGCGGGCCTGGGGCCTGGACGTCGCCCTCGTCCTGGACCGGCTCGTCGACGGTGACCTCCGCGGCATGTTCGACGGCCCGACCACGATCGGCATCGACCTCGACGCGCCGCTGATCGTCTTCGACCTCTCGCACATCGACCGGAACTCCATCGCGATGCCGATCCTCATGGCGATCGTCGGTGTCTGGCTGGAGCACACCTGGATCAGGCCCGACCGGAAGAAGCGCATCTTCCTCGTCGAGGAGGCCTGGCACATCATCAACTCGCCCTTCGTGGCACAGCTCTTCCAGCGCCTGCTGAAGTTCGGCCGGCGCCTCGGGCTGTCCTTCGTCGCTGTCGTCCACCACCTCAGCGACGTCGTCGACGGAGCCGCGGCGAAGGAAGCGGCGGCCATCCTGAAGATGGCCTCCACCCGCACGATCTACGCCCAGAAGGCGGACGAGGCGAGAGCGACGGGCAAGGTCATCGGCCTGCCCAGGTGGGCGGTGGAGATCATCCCGACCCTGACGCCCGGCATCGCCGTATGGGACGTCAACGGCAACGTACAGGTCGTCAAGCACCTGATCACCGAGGCGGAACGCCCCCTGGTCTTCACCGACCGCGCGATGACCGAGGGTTCCGCGATGGACCTGCTCCCCGAGGACGTACGGGCCGCGGAGCTGGAGGCGGAGCAGCGGGCGGCGCGGATCGAGAACCAGCAACGGCTGAACGAGTCGTCCGAGTCAACGGTGGCATGACATGGCACGCCAGGCACCATCCGGTTCGGGGCGCGGCGAGGGCCAGGGCGGTGTCCCGGACGGGCTGCTGATCGGCCTCCTGGCCTTCCTCTTCGGGCTGACGATCCTGGCCTGGACGGCCACGGGCCTCGCCGGACTGTTCGCCCACGGTGGCTGGCCGGACGGCGTCACGTTTCCGCGGACGCCACTGGCCCTGCGCGCCCTGGCCGTCGAGCCGACGGACCTGCCGGGCGCCTGGCCGGACACCCCGCCGGGCGAGCTCTCCGGGTACGGGCTGTTCTGGGGCCTGTTCATCGGCGAGGTGATGGTGCTGCTCGTCCTGACCGTGTTCGCGGTGGGTGTGGTGGCCCGCTGGCGGCTGGTCCGGAAACAGAGGCGCGCGGCCCCCGCACCGTACGAACCCGACCGGGAGCCCGTACGCACGGGCCCGGCGGTCCAGCGGCCCACACGGGAAGCGACGACCACCACCGAGACAGCACCCGGGGCTCACACCCCTGAGGAAACCGCTCCTGCGCCCGCTCGGGCCCCCGTGGAGGCAGCCCCCGTGGAGGCGGCCCCCACCTCCGCCGCCCCGCACGCGCAGGAGCCCGCCCTCGCCGCGTACGCGCGAGAGTCCTCCCCGCTGGTCCCCACGCCCCGTACCCCGCAGATCCTCTACGGCGCCTCCGCCACCCGCCGCCCCGCCGCCGTCCAGGCCATCCGGGACGCCGACGGCCCCGCACTCGTCGTCACCTCGGACCCCACCGTCTGGGCCGAGACGAAGGACGCCCGCAGCAAGCTCGGCCCGGTCCTCGTCTACGACCCCGGCCACCTCTGCGACACCCCGGCCCGCCTCCACTGGTCCCCCGTCGCGGGCTGCGAGGACCCCGCCACCGCCGGCTCCCGGGCGGCCGCCCTCCTCGCCCCGGTCCGCCCCCTGGCCAGGGTCGACGCGGCCGTCGCCGACACCGCCCAGACCCTCCTCCGGTGCTGGCTGCACGCCGCCGCCGTGGACGGCCGCCCCTTCCGCCAGGTCCACCGCTGGGCCTCCGGCTCCGGCGGTCACGAACCGGTCCGGGTGCTCCGTGCGCACCCCAAGGCGGCGTCGGGGCTCGCCGGGCTCCTGGAGTCCGCGCTCACCGCCTATCCCGAACGCCGGGAGCTGGCCCAGGAACTGACCGTACGGGCCTTCGAGGCGCTCTCCTCGGTCCACATCCGGGAAGCGTGCACACCCAACCGAGCCGATGCGCTCGTGCTGGATTCTTTTGCACATGAAGGGGGAACGCTCTATGTGGTCGGTGAACCCATCGAGGATCCCCACCACCACCCCGGTGCGATGCCCCTGCTCACCGCACTCGCCTCGCACGTGGTCGAGCACGGCCGCCGCATGGCCGCACGGTCAACCGACGGTCGGCTCGACCCACCAATGACGCTCGTCCTCGACGACGTCGCCGCCGTGGCCCCGCTCCCCCAGCTGCCGGAACTGCTCCTCGCCGGCCAGGACCAGGGGATGCCCGCCCTGGTCCTGCTCCGCTCCGAGGAACAGGCCCGTGCCCGCTGGCGGGAACGCCTGCCGGCGCCCGGTCCGAGCTGACCGCGACGACCGACGGGCGCTCCTACTTCGGCCGACGGATCTCGAACTCCAGTTCCAGGGACGTCGGATCACCCTGCATGGGCAGCGTCTGCCCCGTGGGGACGAAGCCGATCCGCCGGTAGGAGGCCTCGGCACGCGCGTTGGCTTCGTGGACGTAGAGCCGCACCCGTTCCAGCGGCGGCCCGGCCAGCGACCACGCCCAGTCGACGGCCTCGCGGAACAGCGCGTCCACCACCCCGCTCCCCCGGTGCTCCGGCCGTACGAACACCCCCACCAAGTGGGCCTGGTCGACCTCCGCAACCTCCCCGAACCCCGGCTGGCCCGCCGCCCGCTCGACGAGCACCGACACCGTCCCCGCCCACTTCCCGTCCGGAGCCTCGGCGACGAACTGACGGTTGTGCACCCCCTCGGCAGCACCCGCCGTCCGCTCCTGCCAGAACACATCGGGCCTGGCCAGGGCCTGCTCGAACGTCTCCAGGAAGGCGATCGAGGCGACCGGGTCCCGCAGCGCCGCCAGCCGGATCTCCCTGGCCCGCTCCCACTCCTCCGCCCGCACCGCACGTACTACGTAGTCCATCCGCCGATCGTGCACCGCCACCCCCACCACGGCAAACGAGATACACCCGGCTGTCAGCCGTCCAGCGACACGGCGTTCTTGGCGTACGCGACGGACGCCTCGGACGCGGGCCCGCCGGGGTTCTCCGTTGCCAGCGCCTGGTTCAGCGCGACGAAATCGCGCATCCGGTCCTCGTAACGGGCGAAGGCGGCCGTGTGATCGCCGGATGCCTGCGCCAGGGAGTCGGCGAGCACGTGGGCGCCCACGAGCGCCAGGCTGGTGCCCTGCCCGGAGAGGGGCGAAGGGCAGTAGCCGGCATCACCGAGCAGGGCCACCCGGCCGTGCGACCAGCGGTCCATCCGGATCTGCGCCATGGCATCGCAGTAGAAGTCGGGGGCTCGCCGCGCTGCCTCAGCCAGACGCGGCCCCTCCCACCGCAGCGATGCGAGCCTCTCCGTGATGATGCGGCGCAGTGCGTCCGCGTCACGGGCGAGCGGCCCGGACCCGAACCCGAACGCGACCCTCAACTCGGTGTTCTGGCGTACGGGCATGATGCCGAAGCCGACGTCACCGTCGCTCAGCCATACCTGCCAGTCCTCCAGCCCCAGGAAATTGTCCGCGCTGAACACCGACAGGTAGCTGCCGAGGTGGTGCGAGAAGCCCTCCTCGGGCCCGAACGCCAGCCGCCGTACCGTCGAGTGCAGGCCGTCGGCTCCGATGACGAGGTCGAAGGAACGGGACGCCGCACCGGCGAAGTCCACCCGCACCCCGGTCTCGTCCTCGTCCAGTGCCGTGACGGTGTCCCCGAAGAGGTACTCCACGTCTCCGCGCGTGCACTCGTACACCAGCCGCACCATGTCCTCGCGCAGCAGCTCGATGTCGTCGCTGTCCAGCCGACCGCTGCTGAAGGTGGCGTCGGTGGAGCGGTCGATCTCCTTGCCGTCGGGGTCGAGGATCGACATGCCCCGCATGCGGGTACGGACCCGACGTGCCGGTTCCAGCAGGCCCATCCGCTCGATCACGTCGAGCGCAACGCCCCGGACGTCCACGGCCTGCCCGCCGGGCCGAAGACCCGGCCCCCGTTCGACGACGGTGACCTCGAACCCGTGGCGGCGCAGCCCATGGGCGAGCGCGGGTCCGCCGATGCCTCCGCCGGAGATGAGAACAGTGCGCATCAGAAGCTCCTCTCGTAGGCTGTGTTCATCCGAACGTACGGCGTACGCACGCCGCCCGCCACCAGGCATTTTTCCGTGCTGCACTAGGACAGATGTCGATCAGAGATCATTGCCACCGCTCCCACCTGCACTAGTACAGAACCGAGAGGCCGCCACACGTGACGAACGCCACAGGATGCACGGATGAGGCGCCGTATCTACGCATCGCCGCCGAGATCCGCCGACGCATCGGAGAGGGCGAACTGGCCCCAGGAGAACGCGTTCCGTCGACCCGCCAGATCGCGAGGGACTGGGGGGTCGCCCTCGCAACCGCCACCAAGGCCCTGACTCACCTCCGCCTGGAAGGCACTGTCGAGACCAAGCCACGTGTGGGCACCGTCGTCGCCGCACCCGTCGCCCGGTCCCGCAGGCGCGCGCCCGTCCCGTCCTCCGGCGCGCTCTCGGCCCCGCCCCCCGAGCAGGATCTGACCCTGGACCGGATCGTGCGCACCGCCATCGACATCGCGGACACCGAGGGACTCTCGGCTCTCTCCATGCGCGGGGTCGCCGCGCGGCTCGGCGTCGGCGCCATGTCGCCCTATCGGTACGTGACCGGCAAGGACGACCTCATCCTGCTCATGGCGGACGCCGCGTTCGGCGAGAAGTTCTATCCCGCCGTCATTCCGAACGGCTGGCGTGCCCGCCTGGAACTCGGTGCCCGGACGCTGTGGACCCTGCACCAGCGGCATCCCTGGCTCGCACAGCTCTCGTCACTCACCCGCCCCCTGCTCCTCCCCAACCTGATGGTCCACGGCGAATGGTCGCTCAGCGCTCTCGACGGGCACGGTCTGGCGACCACCGAGCTGTTCGACATCCACGTACTCCTCTTCAGCCACGTCCAGGGGCTGGCGGTCCATCTCGAAAGAGAGGCACAGGCCGAGGCCGCCACCGGCCAGTCCGAGGACCAGTGGATGGACAGCCGCGCCCACACCCTCCAGGGGCTCGCCGACTCCGGACGTTTCCCGACCTTCACGAAGGTGGTCCGCTCCTTCGACGACGGCTACGACCTCCGCCTCGACACCCTCTTCGAGCTCGGCCTCAAGGCGCTCCTCGACGGCCTGACACCGGTCATCGAGGGCGGAGGACGATCCCACGGATAGCGGCCCGGCCCACCCGCTCCCGGCGTCGTACCCCGCTACTACGGCCGATCTCACATCCAACCCGCGGTCGGACGACCGCCACGCGCCCGCTCCGTGGCGTCGGCCACATGAGCAGGGCAGACGAACTCACCGAGCGGTACGGCGGGACGACCGTCCTCCACGGCCTGGACTTCACCCTCCACCCGGGCACCGTCACCGGCTTCCTCGGCCCCGACGGGCCGGGCGCCGTGGTCCAGGCCGCCTTCCTCCAGCTGGGCCCGTCTACACGATCGCCCTGCGGCATCTCCGGCATCCGCGCTGTCGCGAACGGGGACGCGATCGTCGCCCCGAGCCTCACCCGCGGGTCCCGGGACCGCGTCCAGGCCGTCATCCTGGCGTACGACACCCGCATGGTGAACCCACGGTGATCACGCCGATCCCGGCCTTCACCGCACGGCCAGGTTGAGCCGGGCGGCCTGGCGCGTCAGATGGTCCCGCTCGGCGAGGTTGGACGCCTTGCGGGCCGCCTCCGCGTACAACCGTGCCGCCGTGACCAGATCACCGTTCCGCTCGTGGAGGTACGCCGACACCGCCGTGTGGCGCGGCAGCGACGTGTCCAGCCCGTCGAGCGCCGCCAGACCGGCGCGCGGTCCGTCCGCCTCGCCGACGGCCACCGCACGGTTCAGCAGGACCACCGGGCTGTCCGTAAGGCCCGCGAGCTCGTCGTACCACTCGACGATCTGCACCCAGTCGGTCTCCTCGGCCGCAGGCGCGTCGGCGTGAAGCGCCGCGACGGCGGCCTGCGCCTGGTACTCCCCCAGCCGGTCGCGGGCGAGCGCCGCCTGCAGGATCCCCACTCCTGAGGCGATCAACTCCGTGTCCCAGAGCCCCCGGTCCTGCTCGGCCAGCGGCACCAGGCTGCCGTCGGGCGCGGTCCGGGCCGCACGCCGGGCGTGGTGGAGCAGCATGAGGGCGAGCAGCCCCGCGACCTCGGGGTGGTCGATCGCGTCCGCGAGCTGCCGGGTGAGCCGGATCGCCTCGGCCGCGAGGTCGACATCGCCGGAGTACCCCTCGTTGAAGACCAGGTAGAGGACGCGCAGCACCGTGGCCACATTGCCGGGCTGGTCGAACCGCACCCCCGAGACGGTGCGCTTGGCCCGGCTGATGCGTTGCGCCATGGTGGCCTCGGGCACCAGATAGGCCTGGGCGATCTGCCGGGTCGTCAGCCCACCGACGGCGCGCAGCGTGAGCGCGACCGCCGATGCCGGGGTCAATGACGGGTGGGCACACAGGAAGTAGAGCTGGAGCGTGTCGTCCACCGCCCGCGCCTGCCCGGGCGCCGGCTCCTCCTCGACGCGGTCCTCACGCCGACGTCGCGCGGTCTCCGCCCGGGCCGCGTCGAGGAACTTGCGCCAGGCCACGGTGACCAGCCAGCCCTTCGGGTCGCGCGGCCTGTCGACCGCCCAGACCCGGAGCGCCTCGACCAGAGCGTCCTGCACGGCGTCCTCGGCCGCCGCGAAATCAGCTCCGCGGCGGACGAGGACGGTGAGCACGCTCGGAGTGAGGCTCCTGAGCAGAACCTCGTCCATCGGTGACGTCACTCCGTGATGGTGGGATGCGCGGTCAGGAACGGACGCACCTCCAGCCACTCGTGGATCGCCTTGCCGCCGGCCCCTGGCGCGGCAGACAGCTCCCCGGCCAGCTCGACGGCGCGGTCGTAACTGTCCACGTCGATGATCATCCAGCCGGCGATGAGGTCCTTCGTCTCCGCGAACGGACCGTCGGTGACCGGCGGCCGCCCCTCACCGTCGTAGCGGACCCACGCGCCCTCCGGGGCGAGCGCCTGACCGTCGACGAACTCCCCCGTCTTCTCCAGCCGGGCCGCGAAGTCGTTCATGTACTGCACGTGAGCCGAGATCTCCTCCGGCGTCCACCGGTCCATCGGCACGTTGTTGACCGGATCCGGGGCGCCGCGGTAGTGCTTGAGCAGCAGGTACTTGGCCATTGCGTCTCCCTCGATGCTGGTGCGACCCCATTGTGGTCGCCTTCACTACGGGGACGAAGCCAGGCACGGGTTCTCGACATCGCCGGCCAAACTTTTCGGGCCGATCCGAGCCGTGACGTCCTGTGACTCTCTGCGACTGACCGTGAACGCAGAAAAGCCCCGTGCCACAAGGGCACGGGGCTTTCCCGGAATAATTGTTCGGCGGCGTCCTACTCTCCCACAGGGTCCCCCCTGC